>NZ_PSYW01000002.1 GCF_003383095.1 Haloferax sp. Atlit-12N | reverse complement strand
CGTTCTGGTCAGTACTGGAGTGAGCGATCCTCTGGGAAATCCAGTTCGCCGCCCCCACTCATACAAAGCCCACTGGACTTCGGTCCAGTGGGCTTTTTTCATTTACAGCGAGCGGTAATCGCTCGCTCGCACACTACACAGACAGCGACCGCTCTCTCGGTCGAGACAGCGAAAACGCCCGACTCAGGTCGCACACCGTCAGGCTTAAGCACAAGACAGGGATACCAGTAACTGCGCCAAGGTGGCAGAGTTCGGCCCAACGCATCCGCCTGCAGAGCGGAACCCCCGCCGGTTCAAATCCGGCCCTTGGCTTTTCTCTTCGAACGCAACTCCCGTGAGCGACGCGTCTCGGTATCGAATCAGCGACTGACGACGTTATCGTACGAGTCGCTGTTCGAGCGCGCTGACCGCGTCGTCGTCGCCCAGTTCGTGTGCGAGTTCGAGGGCGTCGAGTGCGGCCTTCCGCGCTCGAACCCCGGCTTCGACGGAGGAAAAGCACGCTGCAGCGCGTCGTAATTCGTCGAGTGCGGTAGCGCACTCGCCGGCAGTACGGTGCGCACCAGCGCAGAGCCGCCGACATCGTCCTTCCGAAACGCCAGTCGGTGCGAGGTCCACCGCAGTTTCGAGCTGGTGAACACCGTTTTCGATCTGCTCGGCGCGCGTACGCGCGTGACCGGCAATCGCAGTCGTCATTGCCTGTTGATACGCCCCGAGTTCTGCGGCTCGAGACGAGGCCTCCTCGGCGATCTCTAGTGCGGTATCGATGTCACCTCGTGCAAGCTGTATCTGTGCTTGTACTGCTAACACTTCGACGAGGCGCGACTCGTTGTCCGAACAGTACGACGCCGCGCGCTCGGCACAGGTGAGCGCGTCGTCGAGTTCGCCTCGGTTGAGGTGCGTCTCGGCGAGCCCGTGGTACACACCACCGTTGACCCATCCGAACTGTTGACCGTCGATAACGTCTGTTAGTTCGAGGTACTGGTCATGTGCGGATTCGATGTCGCCACGTTGGAACTGAATCTCGGCGAGGTTTGTCGCCGAAGACGCAGCACCCATCTGGTCTCCGATTTCGCGTCGCACTTCGAGCGCCGCGCGAGTGTACTGCTCTGCCTCGTCGAGCGTCCCGTCTTCGATCTCGATGATACCGAGAATCGAGAGTGAGAGCGCCTCCCCCCAGCGATATCCGATCTTTCTCTGTAGCTGTAAGCTTTCACGGGCGTATTGACGAGCAAGCTCGTAGGAGCCGACCGACTGTTCCGTTCGCGCGAGGTTCGCAACCGTACTCGCAATTTTCGTCTCGTCGCCGACAGACCGACGAAGATCGAGTGCTCGCTCGTAGTTGACTCTCGCCGCCTCGTAGTCGTCGTTTCGCGCTTTGATGTTTCCGAGCGCGTTCAACACGTCACTGCGGCCCACGTCGTCATCGATTCGGCTGAACCGTTCGAGGGCTTCGTGTGCGTACTCGCGTGCGCGCTCGAACGACCCGCGGTAGCGTTCGACTTCGGAGAGCCCGGCGAAGCCGTCGGCGCGCGCGCGGACCAGCATCGTTTCGTCGAGGTCTCCGCCGTTGAGCGACGCGAGCGACTCGAACTCCCGCTCGGCGCGTTCGAGTTCGCCACCGTTGACGAACATGCGGGCGCGCCACCGACGCACGTCGAGTCGGAGGTCGTCGTCACAGGCTCGCGGCACGTCGACGTTCGAGAAGTCGGTCTCAGCGTACAGTTCCGAGAGCGTCGGGTTGTTGACGCCGAGTTCGAACACGCTGCGGACGAGTCGTTCCCCCCACGTTGAGGAGTCGCGCTCGATAGTGCGAACGATATCGGCGGTCCCGCCGAACACCGATTGGACGGTCTGGCGCGCGTCGTCGTCGTCGACGAGCGAGCAGAGCGCGTCGAGACATCGCTCGAACCGGCGGCGGGCGCGGCGCTCGGATTCGAGGTCGAGCAGCCGCTGGAGGAAGCGAGCGGACCACGTCTCGTGGACCGCGCGAACCCGCTCCCCGTCGGACTCGTCGTCGCCGAACGCGGAGTAGAGGACGGTCCGTTCGAGGGCGTCGAGCGATTCTTCGACGACGGATTCGTCGCGCTTCGACTCGGTGAGCGCGTACGCGAGCGGCGGCGAGACGCCGATTCCCGAGGCGTTCAGGAGATTCACGAGAACGCCGACGTCGACGCCGAGGCGCTCGTCGGCGCGTTCGAGGTCGGCGTAGACGGAGTCGATGTCGTCGAGGAGGCTCGTCGGGGCGGCGTTCCCTCCGGCTGCCGGCTCGGCGTGCCGGGCGAGTCGATGCAAAAAGAGATACATCTCTCCTGGCTCGAGGTCTCCGCCCTCGTTCGGGGTGAGTTCCTCGGGGTCGATATCGACGCTCGTTCCGACGGTCGCCTCGAAGTGCTCGACCAGTCTGGCTCGCTCGCGGGCGTCGATGACGGGAACGGAGACCACGTTTATCGACTGTGTCCGGTGGAATTCGAGGCGAGCGGTGCCGCGGAGCGAGCCGTCGCGCCATTCGCTTTCCCGACTGTCGAGGAGGAACGTCACGCGGTCGTCGTCGTCGAACTCGCGGACGAGTTCGAAGATGCTGTTCGCCTCGCTCCGGGTCGCGTCCTCGACGACGACGAGGACGTGCCCGCTGGCCTCGGCGAGGTAGGAACCGAGGTGCGCCGCGGAGGTAAACGGGTCGTGCTGGCCGGACTTCCGGTAGAGGACGGTACCCTGTTCGTGGCCGTACCACCGGCACGCGACGGACATACAGACCGTGCTCTTTCCCGCGCCGGGTGGCCCCGTCACGACGTGGTCGGTTCCCGAGCGGAGCCGAGAGAACAGGTCGTCAGTCACGTTCTCGCGTCCGTCTTCGGCCGGGCGCTCGCGGTCGAGCGCGTACCCGGCGCGGACCTCGCCGAGGTCGAAGCCGGCACGCCAACATGCCAGCGGCGGCGAGACGCCGACGCGGTCGAAGTACGCCGGAGCGAGTCGGACGAATCCCTGTGACTGCAGCGTCGTGGAGAGCGCCGGGCCGCGAATCGTTGCACTCGCACCGCGGTCGTCAGTTACGCTTCGGGGACCGGTTGTCGTCGCTTCGGCGTTCGCAGCGCCCGCTTTGGCGTCCGCGATGTCGGCTTCGGTTTCGGGAGCATCGCCGTCGGCGTTTCCGTTGAGGTCGAACGGGCTCGCGGCTTCCCAAATCGACTGCACGCGACGCCGGGCCCACGCCACGGCGCGCTTGCTCGTGTTTTCGATGACACAGCGGGCGCGCGCGTCGTCACCGTAGGCGACGACCGTCATCTGAGGCGTCCCGTCGAGCGTCGTCTGCGCGATGGCGAACGGGGGCACCTCGCCGACCCGAAGCTCGCAGTCCGAGACGGTCTGTACGGTTTCGAGAAACGCCGGGTACGCCCGCCAGATAGCGGTGACGACGGAGTCGGGCGCGACGAACCGACAGGAGTGCCCGTCGACGAGCCAGGTCGTACACCGGTCGACGAACGTCTGACTCGGCAGGTACGGGAGGACGAACGTCCCGTTGTTCGTCGCTTTGAGCCTGTTTCCGAGCGCATCGAACGGGTGTGAGACGCGCGGGTCGGTCCGCAGTTCGTCGGCTCCGACGACGGCCTCGACCGGAAGCGGGTAGTCGGCGGCCGCTCCCGCGACGAACGAGTCGAGTTCGAGCACGTCGGCGGCGGCGTCGCGGGTGGAACGAAACAGGGAGATGAACAGTCCGCCCTTCAGCGACGTGGTGTAGTCGCCGTCGTCGAGGACGAACCCCGCGGCGGTCAGGTCGCGTATCGCGCGGTCGACCGTCGAGCGGGAGTACGGGAGCGCTTCGATCAAATCTCGCTTGTCGAGGCGCGCGCCGTCCAACGCGTTGAGGAAGTCGAAGCGATTGGCGGCGAGTTCCAACTGTTCCGTGACGAGGTCGTCATCGCGCGTCACGACCAACTCCCGGCTCGGCTCCGTCGAACGACTGGTCGGTATCTCATTGGAGGATGGTTCGGCCAATAGTTTCAAAAACCCTTGTCAATCCACAGTTTCGACTGTTCGTCCGCACCGTCGTATTGGGGGCGGGAGTCGCCGCCGGCGGTCGCGCGACGCGGTGACACGCTCCGAGGAAAAGTAATCGTTATACGCCGCGTGGCCCATGCCGAAACCATGCAACGACGCGCCGCGGTCATCTCCGTCGTGTTCTTCCTGGTCATCGGTGCCGGTGCATACTCACTTATCGCGACTGCATCGACGCCGTCGGTCAGTTTCGAGAACCCCGAGTACTCGCTGGCACAGGGGGACGAGTTCTCCGTTCCCGATAGCGACCAGGCGTACACAGTGTCGTCGATAACCGAAGAGGAGGAGTCGGGCGGCCACGGTGGCGGCACCACGCTGGTCCGCTCCGGTGAACTCACCTACGTGAACGACTCCGCTCGCTTCACCGAGACGTGGGACAACGAGAGCACCGTCACGCTCGACGGCACGGACTACCGTGTCGAAATCGCCAACGTCTCCGACCCCACCGAAGCAACGCTGGTCGAGCTGTACAACGAGACCGCAATCCTCCAAGCTGACTCGAACGCCGACAACGAGACCGTCACCCGGGACGGCGAGCGCTACGTCGTCGTCAACGACTCGACGCTCGTCTCGGTCGACGAGTACTTCCCGGCGAACGAGACGCGCACCGTCGCCGAGGGTGACTCCTTCGACTACAACAACCAGTCTGTCACCGTCGACGCGGTCGAGACCTCCGGCGTGGCCATCGAGTGGTTCGCGTCCGAGGAGAACACCGTCACCGTCGAAAACGAGGCGAACCTGACCATCTCGGGACAGCAGTACCTCGCGTACTTCCCGGACGGCGAGACGCTCGTCCTGACGCAGAACTACGACAGCTACCAGGCGCAACTGTCCGAAATCGACAGCTTCCACGAGACGGAAAACGGCCTCTGGGGCATCGCTATCGTCTCGTTCACCACGGTCATTCTCCTCATCGGCATGGCGTTCCTCCCGTCGCGGTACTGAACGCCTCGCTCGTTACTGTTTTTCGCGCGCCTCACCCGCCCCGAGCCACGCGACTCCGGCACCGATGACGACCGACGACAGCGACCCGAGTATCTGGAGCGCCGCGACTGCGACGACCGACTCGCCGCCGGCGTAGCGCCACGGGGCGCTCACGAGCGTTCCGAGGCCGACAAGGACGAGGAACACGCCGACGGCGACCAGAAGCCACGGCGCTGGCCCCGCGGAGGTTCGAGTGGACATACCCTGAGAGAATCGCCGCGCGAGGAGAAAAATGAGGCGGCGAAGCGGACTACCGGCGGAGGAAGTCGAGGAAGCGGTAGTCGTGGTCCGGCGTGTAGGTCCGGAACAGGAGGCTGTTCGTGAGGACGGACACCGACGACAGGGCCATCGCGGCCGCGGCGAACACCGGCTGGAGGAGGCCGAGCGACGCGAGCGGAATCATCGCGGTGTTGTAGCCGAGCGCCCAGAACAGGTTCTGTTTGATTTTCGCGAGCGTTCCGGCGGAGATGCGGATGGCCTTCACCACGTCGAGCGGGTCGTCGCGCATGAGCGTCACGTCGGCGGCTTCGATGGCCACGTCGGTGCCGGAGCCGAGCGCCGTGCCGACGTACGCGGCGGCGAGCGCGGGCGCGTCGTTGACGCCGTCGCCGACCATCATGACCCTCGTGCCGTCGGCCTGCAGGGATTCGACGGCGTCGGCTTTGTCCTCGGGGAGAACCCCGGCGCTGACGTTCTCGGGGTCGATGCCGACCTGTTCGGCGACGGCGCGGGCGGTCCGCTCGTTGTCGCCGGTAATCATGTGGACGGTCGCGCCGCGGTCGCGGAGCGCGGCGACGGCCTCGGCGGCCGACTCCTTGATTTCGTCCGCGTCGGCGACGACACCCGCGAGGTCGCCGTCGACCGCGACGAGCATCGCGGTCTTCCCCTCGCTTTCGAGGTCGCGAAGCGCGTCCTCGGCGGGCGCGGGGTCGACGCCCGCGTCCGAGAGGAGTTTTCGGTTACCGACGAGGACGGTCTTCCCCTCGACGGTCGCGCGAATCCCGTGCCCGGGGACGTTCTCGAAGTCTTCCGGGTCGGCGAGGTCGAGACCGCGGTCCTCCGCGCCGGACACGATGGCGCGGGCCAGCGGGTGTTCGCTGTTGCGCTCGGCCGAGGCGGCGTACCGGAGCACCGCGTCCTCGTCGAGCGTCTCGTCGTCATCGGCGGTAACGACGCCCGAACCGTCGGCGGCGGGACCGACGGCGACCACGTCGGTCAGCGTCATCTCGCCTTTGGTGAGCGTGCCGGTCTTGTCGAAGACGACGGTGTCCACGTCTTTGACGCGTTCGAGCACGTCGCCGCCCTTGAACAGGACGCCGTTTCGCGCGCCGATTGCCGTCCCGACCATCGTCGCGGCCGGGGTGGCGAGGCCGAGCGCGCAGGGGCAAGCGATGAGCACGGCCGAGGCGAAGACGACGACGGCGAACTCGAACGTCGAGACCGCGCCGCCAGCCGCGACGGGGCCGCCCGCGACGAGTCCCCAGACGGGGAGCGACCGGATGAACCCGGCGAGCGCCTCGGGGAAGAGGAACCAGACGACGCCCCACAGGAGGGCGTTGGCGATGACCGCGGGCACGAAGTACGCCGAGATGCGGTCGGCGAGGTTCTGAATCTCGGGCTGGCGGCCCTGGGCCTCCTTGACGAGGGAAACAATCTGCTGGATTGCGGTCTCGGAGCCGACCTTGGTCGCTTCGACCACGAGGACGCCGTTTTGGTTCACCGTCGAGCCGACGACCTCGTCGCCTTCGGCCTTCGAGACGGGGACGGACTCGCCCGTGACCATTGACTCGTCGACCGCGGAGTCGCCGTCGACGACGACGCCGTCGGTCGGAATCTTCTCGCCGGGGCGGACCTTCATGCGGTCGCCGACCTCGACCTCGTCGAGGGGGACCTCGCGTTCGGTCCCGTCGTCGTCGACGAGCGTCGCGGTGTCGGCCTCGAGTTCGAGGAGCGTCCGGAGCGCCTCAGACGCCTGTCCCTTCGAGCGCGCTTCGAGGTAGTTCCCGAGCGTGATGAACACCAAGATGAGCGCGGCGGTGTCGAAGTAGAGACTGCCGGCGAGGAGGCCGACGAGGACGGCGACGGAGTAGAGGTACGCCGTGGACGACCCCATGGCGATGAGCACGTCCATGTTGGCGGTTCGGTTCCGGACGAGCGCCGTGTAGGAGTTCTCGTAGAACTCGCGGCCGAGATAGACCTGCACCGGCGTGGCGAACGCGAAGCCGACCCAGCCGATGGAGACGTCCGTGCCCGGAATTGTCTCGGGGAGGCCGCCACCGAACAGTTCGACCGCGAGCATCGCGAGAAGCGGGAGCGACAGCGCCGCGCCGAACAGCGTCAGGCGCTTCTGTCGGCGAATCTCGTCGTTGCGGGCGGCGTCGCGGGCGTCCTCTGCGCCACTCTCGTCGTCGCCGTCGTCTTCGCGGACGGGCGTGTAGCCGGCGTCTTCGACCGCCCGGTACATGTCTTCGAGGCTCGCGTCGGCGGGGTTGTAGGTGACGTGCGCCTCGTCGGTGGCGAAGTTGACCTCGGCGGCGACGACGCCCGGAACCGACTCCAGCGACTTCCGGTTCGCGTCGGCGCAGTTCGCACAGCTCATCCCGGTGATGCCGATGGTCCGGGTCTCCGAGAGCGCCTCGTAGCCGGCGTCCTCGACGGCGTCGTATATCTCGCGAAGCGATACCTCTTCGGGGTCGTACTCCACGGAACCCTCGTCGGTGGCGAAGTTGACGCTGGCGCTCGTCACGCCGTCGAGCGCCTCCAACGCCTCGCCGACGGTGCGCGAGCAGTTCGCGCAACTCATCCCGCGGATGTCTAGGTGGGCCGTTCGGCTACTCATCTTATCTACACCTACGTGCCCCTCTCTTACCTCGATTGCCCCTTCAGAACCGAACGTCCGAGCGGGTCAGAAATTTGGATTCGAAACCGCCGGCTCCGACGCTCAGTCGTCGCCTGCACTACCCACTCGTCGCCCGACCGGTCAGTCGTCGTTCGCGCCGGCTTCGAGGCGGTCGTATCGGTCTTCGAACCGGCCGAGACAGGACGAACAGCAGAAGTGGTAGAGCGTCCCGCCGATACGGGCGCTTTCGCCCTCGCTCGTCACCGTGTTGCCGCACTCGGCGCATTCGAGAGCGAACCCGGTCCCGTTGACCGTCGGCGTCCACTCGGCGGACTCCACGAGGCTCACCTCGTAGTCGCGGACCCGCGAGAGGTCCACGAGGTCGTCCAACTGGGCGCGGACGGAACTCCCGTCAAGTCGGGCGTGGGCCGTCACCTCGCCGTCGGCCGCGACGAACAGGTGTTGGACCGGGTCGGCCGCGCGGAGGGCGTCGCGGACCTCGTCGACGAACTCCGGGCGGACGGTCAGTCTGACGAGGACGGGCGTCCCGCCCGAGAGCGTCGATTGGTCGAGGTCCACGGTGAAGCGGCGGATGATGCCCTCCTCGCGGAGACGGTCGATGCGGTCGGAGACCGCCGGCGCGGAGAGGCCGACTTCGGCAGAGATGTCGCTGAAGGGTCGGCGGGCGTCTTCGGCGAGGAGTTCGAGGATGTGGAGGTCGGTTTCGTCGAGCGCGCGCATGCGCCCCGCTAGGGGCCACGATGTCATAGGTGTTCCTCGCGTTCGGCTTTCGATTCGAAAGTTGGAGTCGGCTAGTTGCCGAACCAACGAAAGGACAATTCACTAAATCGAGAACCTCCTACCTCGAACCGTATGCCGACCATCCTCACCGTCACCGGAATGACCTGCGAACACTGCGAACAGCGCGTCGCCGACGCCCTCGCCGGCGTCGACGGCGTCGATGACGCGACCGCCGACCGCGAGGCGGAGCGCGCGACTGTCGAGGGCGACGCCGACACCGACGTCCTCGTCGCGGCCGTCGAAGACGCGGGCTACGACGCGAGCGCCTGAATCCGAGACGCGCCCGGCCCGGGCGGTGCGGGGAACCGGGTGTCACGACCGAGACGCCGGTTCGACACGCCGACCTGAACCATTTTCCCCAGCGACCCGCTACCCTCGACCATGTACGCGCGGTCGTGGGCGGCCGTCCTGTTCGCGCTCGTCATCGGACTCCTCCTCGCGCTCGGCGTCGTCCGACTCGCCGCCGGCGACACCGGCGAGTTCGCACGGAACGCCGGCATCGCCGCCCTGCTGACCGTCTTCGCCGTCGCGCTGGTCAGAGACTGGGCGTCGAACGCGGAGTGAGTCTCGGCGACCGGGAGCCTCGTCCGGCCGATTCCTGAAAATACATCAATAAATTGTCTTTCACTTCGGGGGCAGACGGTTACAAGAGGCCGCGGTCCCAACCCCGCCTGTGTCTCCACCGAGCGACGACGACTTTCGCACGCACTCCCCGACGGCCCCGATAGACGACACGCCGACCGTCTCGTGTTCGCGGTGCGGCGAGGAGTGGGACCTCTCGTACGAACTGGACGAGCTACAGCTCGGCAATCAGTCGGTCGAGCAGTTCGCGCTCGACCACCGTCGCCACACCGGCCACTTCCCGGACGACGTCTCACCGTGGGTCGTTAGCTGCCGACAGTGTCCCGACGGCGAGCAGTTCCTCTCCGAGGCCAGCGCCCGCCGGTGGGCCCGCACCCACGCCCGCCACACGCGACACGAGGTGGCGATGGACCACGCCGACGACGACGGGGTCGTCATCGCACCCGAGTGAGGTGCGGCGGGAGTCCGGTCACCCCCGCCTCTCGGGTCGGGTCGTCGGCCGTGCGGTCGGCGGGACCGGCGACGTCAGGTCGAGACGTATCTTCGCGTTCGCGCCCGCCGAGGGTACCGGTTCGAATCGACGTGGACGGCCCGCCGATTCCCAGTTTCCGAGGATTCGAAAATCGGTCTGGATTTATAACCTCCCGGCGGTCCACGATTCACGTGTGAGGTGACAGACGATGGCCGCAACCGGCGAAATCGAGATGCTGGGGAACCGGATGGAGTTCGACTACGCCGAGGGCGTCACCGGCTACGTCCTCGTGTTCGCCCGGCTGGTCACGGGGTACTGGTTCCTCCACGCGGGGGTGACGAAGTACCTCGCCGCCGAGCCGTTTAACGCGGGCGGTTGGCTCGTGAACGGCACCGCCGGCGCGCCCGGCCCGGTCCACGCGTTCCTCGCGTGGGTCGGCCAGACGCCGCTGATGCTCGAGTTCACGAACGTCATGGTTCCGCTGGGCGAGACGCTCATCGGGTTCGCGCTCATCACCGGGGCTGCCGTCCGCCTCGCCGCCGCCGGGGGAACGTTCCTCATGACGTTCTTCTACCTCGGGAACGCCGACTGGGGTCACGGGCTGGTCAACGGCGACCTGCTGGGGCTCGTGATGTTCCTCGTGGTCGGCGCGCTCGCGGCGGGCCGCATCCTCGGCCTCGACGCGTACCTCGAAGAACTGGAGTTCGTCCGCCAGCGGCCCAAGCTCCGGTACCTCCTCGGCTGAGGGGATTTCGGCCACGCTGGGCCGCGTTCGTCCGGCAGCCCGCCGGTCTTTCTCTCGGACGTCGTTACCGCTGATTTGCGTGAGTCAGCCTCTTTGCGGGCCGTTCTCTGCGTGTCGGTGGATTTAGGAGTCCCTAAAATCCGAAAGTGGTTTATTGTATTAGGGACGCCTAAAACGTATGAACGAAGACGGAGCCGACTTCGACCACGCTTTTCGACGGGCTGTTCTCACGGGGGCTGTCTGAGCCGTGACCGACCAAGGCACCGAACCCGATTCGACGGACGTGGTCGTCGTCGGCGGCGGTCCCTCCGGATGCGCCGCGGCCGTCTTCACCGCACGATACGGCCTCGATACCGTCGTTTTCGACCGAGGGAACGCCGCCTTCCGTCGGTGTGCGTACCTCGAAAACTACCTCGGCTTCCCCGCCGGCATCGGCGTGGACACGTTCACCGCGCTCATGCACGAACACCTCGCGGAGGTCGGCGCGGACTACGTCGCGGACATGGTCGTCTCGGTCGAGCGACTGGGCGACGACGAGACGAGTACGGACGCGAGCGGGGACGAGTCGGACGCGTTCGACGCCGACGCCCGGCGCTTCGTCGTCCGCACGCAGGACGGTCGCCGGGTCGAAGCCGACTACGTCGTCGCCGCCGCGTGGTACGACGGCGACTACCTCCGCGGCCTCGACGACGACGACGCGATGTTCGAGGAACACGACCACCACGGCGAGGTCCACGAGCACTTCGATTCCGACTACGCCGACGACGACGGGCGGACCCTGGTCGAGGGACTGTATGTCGCCGCACCGTCGGGCGACCGGAACGCACAGGTCGGCATCGCCGCCGGACAGGGCGGCCACGTCGCCCGGTGTCTCATCGAGGACCGCCGGCGCGAACGCGGCTTCCCCGGCGACCTCGCGGCCCACTACGACTGGCTCCGCGCCGACACCGAGTTCCAAGGCGAGTGGGGCGACCGCGACCGCTGGCGCGAGTGGTTCGAAAGCGAGGTCCCGGACGACGCCGACCTCGACGACGAACGCCTCGCGGAACTCCGCGAGTCCTACATCGACCGAGCGTTCGACACCCGTCGGACCGACCACGAGGTCGAGACCGCCGAACCCCGCGGTATCCGGCGACTCGTCGAGGTAATCGGCACCGAACGCGTCCTCGACGCGCTCCCTGACGAGGTGCTCGCGGACTACCTCGACGGGCGCGAACTCGGAGGTGTCGAGCAGTGAGCGGAACGACGCCGACAGAACAGTCCTCGGGGTCGGTGCTGAACCGGTTGTTCGGCTGGATAGACGGCTCGCTCGTGTCGCTTTGTCTCGCCAGTCTCGTGGTCGTCGTGGTTGGCGGCCTCATACAGGTCAGCTTCGGCGCGTTCTCGATGACCATCGGCGAGGCGTGGCGCGCCGTCTTCGACCCCGCGGTCATCTTCGACCCGCAGGTCTGGCAGGTGTTCCTCCTCGGCGGCGAACTCCCAGACCTCAGTCGGCGGACGCTCATCGTCTGGAACATCCGGCTCCCGCGGGTGTTCGTCGCCGCTCTCGTCGGCGCGAACCTCGCAATCTCGGGCGCGATTTTCCAGGCGGTCACCCGGAACGAACTGGCCAGCCCGTTCATCCTCGGCGTCTCGTCGGGGGCCGGACTGCTCATCCTCCTCACGCTCGTCGTCTTCTCGGGGCTCGCGGCGTACCTCCCGCTTCTGGCGGCGCTCGGCGGGATGTTCGCGTTCGTCCTCGTCTACCTCATCGCGTGGAAGAACGGTACCTCGCCGGTCAGACTCGTCCTCGCGGGCGTCATCGTCGGCACCGTCTTCCAGAGCCTCCAGACGGGGCTGTTCTTCTTCGTCGACGACATCGGCGTCGTCCAATCGGCCATCGCGTGGACGACCGGGTCGCTCACCGGCACCGACTGGGAGCAGGTCCGCATGGCCCTGCCGTGGTCGATTATCGCCGTCGGCCTCGCGCTCGGAAGCTCCCGACAGCTCAACGTCCTGCTTCTGGGCGAACAGACCGCCCGTTCACTCGGGATGTCCATCGAGAAGGTCCGATTCGCCCTCTCGGGCGTCGCGGTCCTCGCAGCCGCCGCGAGCATCGCCGTCGCCGGCATCGTCGGCTTCGTCGGCCTCGTCGTCCCGCACCTCGTGCGGAACGTGGTCGGCAGCGACTACAAGCGGCTCGTCGTCGGCTGTCTGTTCGCCGGCCCGGCGCTGATGGTCGCCGCCGACGTGGGCGCGCGCCTCGCGCTCAACCCGATTCAGCTCCCGGTCGGCGTCGTCACGGGCCTCGTCGGCGGGCCGTACTTCCTCTATCTCATGCGCAAACAGCAGAACATCGGTGAAGTGTGATGTCGAACCAGCAATCAGGAGACTCCCAACAGATGGTACAACACGGCGAAACGGACGCGAACGCGGACGGACGCGCGAGCGTCGAAGACGGCTCGACACGCGAGAGCGCGCTCACCGGCGACGCGCTCGAACTCTCGTATCCGACGAGCGAGGAGCCGGTCGTCGAGTGCGAGCGAATCGACATCCCACGCGGCGAAATCACGGCGCTCGTCGGGCCGAACGGCTCCGGCAAGAGCACGCTCCTGAAGTCGCTCGCCAAACAGCTCTCGCCCGACACCGGGAACGTCTACCTCGACGGGAAATCCATCAGCGAGTACGACGACAAGGCGTTCGCGCGCGAGTTGGGGATGCTCTCTCAACAGCACGACTCGCCCACGTCGCTCACCGTCGAGGACCTCGTCTACCACGGCCGATACCCGCACCGGAGCTTCTTCGAGCAGGTCAACGACGACGACCACCAAGCGGTCGAACGCGCCATCGACCTCGCCGGCGTCGAGCACATCCGCGACAAGCAGATCGGCAACCTCTCGGGCGGCCAGAGTCAACTGGCCTGGATTGCGATGGTGCTCGCACAGGACACCGACGTGCTCCTCCTCGACGAACCGACGACGTACCTCGACCTGCACCACCAGCTCCGCGTGCTGGAGACGGTCCGCCAACTCAACGAGGAACGTGGCGTGACGGTCGCGGTCGTCCTCCACGACATCGCGCAGGCGGCGCGGTTCGCCGACTACCTCGTCGCCATGCAGGACGGCGAACTGTACGACTGGGGCCCGCCGCGCGAGGTCGTCACCGAGGAACTCCTCGCCGACGTGTTCCGCGTCGAGGCCGCGGTCAACTACACGCCAGACCCCGAAATCGTCCCGAAGCACTCGCTGTAGCGGTTCGACGTTCTTCCCTGACGCTCAGTTCTCGCGGGCCGTCACAACGTCTCCGAACGTCCGGAGCGCCTACTGGACGGCGACGATTTCGATGTCGAAGACGAGCGTCTTCCCCGCGAGTTCGTGGTTGAAGTCGACTTCGACCTCGTCGTCGCGGACGGCGGTAACGTCGCCGTGGAGGCCGTTTTCGGCGTGGACGTGCAGGCCGACCTCGGGCTCTTCGCCGACCATCCCCTCGAACGTCTCGGGGTCGTAGGTCCGAATCCGGTCGGGGTCGAACTCGCCGTAGGCGTCCGCCGGCGGGACGGTCACGGTGGCCTCCTCACCGGCCGACATCCCGACGACGGCCTCGTCGAGCCCCGGAATTATCTGCCCCGCGCCGACGACGAACGTCTGGGGGGCGTAGTCGTCGCGGTCCTTCTCTTGGGCCTCGTACAGGCCGTGTTCGACCGCGACCTCGTACCGCGAGGTGTTGAAGACGGTCCCGTCTTCGAAGCGTCCGACGTACGCGAGCGCGACTCGGTCTCCCGACTCGATTGCCATAGCGGGGGTCGGCGGAGGACGCGCATAAAAGTCGTCATCGAGGCATCCCGCCGGGGGAATCACCGCGGGTCAGGCTGGCGTCCGAAGCGCCGGCGGCCTGTTGCTGTCGGCCGTCGTCGCCCCCGATTCCGTCCCGTTTTCGATGCCCTCGACCCACGCCGGGGGCGTCGCGGTCGTCTCGCCGACGCGGCCGTAGGTCCACTCGAAGCGGACCCAGTAGAACCCCTCATCCGAGACGAGCGCGTAGGTCGCCGTCGCGTCGGCGACGAACCCCCGCTCGTCCACGTGGGCGACGAACTGGTAGTCTTGGACCGGTTCGACGCCACCGATGGCCGGGCGTTGGCTCCCCTCGATTCGGTAGTACGTGACGTTCCCGTCGGTCACTTTTCCGGTCACGTTCGTCGCCCGCGTGTCGAGATACTGGCGGACGAGTCCACGGTTTAACCCCCGCGGCTCGAACTGTACCGGCGGCGCGGTGGCGTTGCCGGCGACCCGGCGGATCCGCTCGACCCCGTCTTCGGTTTCGGAGACGTACCACGCGTCGCCATCGTAGTAGACTGTTCTCAGTCGGGTCCGCTCGCGTCCGGACTCGACGGTCTCGGCGATGATGTACCGGTCGCCGGCGACGGTGATGTCGGTGTCGTACTGGGTCCGCGTCGAGTTCGGGTCCGCGCCCTCGGGGCGGTAGATATCGACCCACAGCGTGTAGGACTCCTCGGCCAGTACGCGCTCGTGGGCCGCGCTGAGTGCGGTCAGGTTCTCGATGCCGTCCGGCCCGACGCCCGGGACGCGCTCTAACTCGCCCGGCTCGACGGGTTCGACCGGGCCGGAGCGCTGGCCGTCCCCGAGGCTCGGCGCGCCGGTGTTCCGCGTTTCCGACCCGGAGGTGCTCTCGGTCGCCGCGGTTTCCGACGGTTCCTCCGTCGCCACGTCGCCGCGCTCGGGTGTGGCCGTCGGCGGCCCCGACTCACCGGCCCCGCCCGTCCCGACGCCGGCGGACTGTATCGCCCCGTCGAGCGGGGACGGAACGAGGTCGAGCGCGACGGCGGCCCCGCTTACGACGGCGACGACGACGACGAGTGCAGTGAGTCCGCGAGCGGCGTCGCGGCCGCCCCCGGCGACCCGGTCGCCGAACCGTCGGGCTCCCCGCCGGGCGCGCAGCCGAAGCGGCGGGCGGAGGTCGTCCAGCGGCGCGCCGAACTGGCGGCGACAGACCGCGTCGGCGTCCGGGCGGTCGAGGGCGTACAGGAGTGCCTCGGTGATGTCGTCGGTGGAGAGATGTCTCACAGGAGGCGCGTCCGCGTCCGCGCCCGCGTCTCGTTCGGCCGTCGCCGACGCTTCCGACCGACGCCCGCTGACGGGCCGAAGCCGTACTGACCGGCCGCGACGCTCGGCGCGGACGACCCCAGACTCGACGCGCGTCTCGAAGCCGCGGGCGGCCCAGAGGTCGGCGATGACGGCCAGCCGCGCCCGTGTCGAGAGGCGTTCGAGGCGGGCGGCGACGACCGTCCGGTACCGGTCGGCTCGCTGGTCGGCGTTCATCTGGTACTTCCCTAGAAGGAGGAGACCGACGGGCATAGGCGCTTCTGCGAGTCCGGCGGTCGCGACGGTCTCCGACGCCGAGTCCCCGACTCAGACGACCGCGTCGAGGAGCGATTCGAGGGCCGGGGCGACGCCGAGCACGTCGAAGACGACGAGCAGGTAGTAGGCGCTGACGACCAGCATGACCGCGCCGGTGACGCGGTTGATGGCGGTCGTGTGGCGGGCGAACCACCGGGTCGCCCGTCGGCTGTACCGCTCCGAGACGAGGGCGAAGACGAGGAGCGGCGCGCCGATGCCGAGGCCGAACGCGAGGAACCCGAGGAGGCTCTCGGCGGCGGTGTCGAACAGCACGGGGACGCGCGCGAAGAACAGGGCGATGAAACCGGGGTTGCAGGGGAGGACGATTGCACCGAAGAAAAATCCGTAGGCGAACGCCGACAGCGCCGGGTGACGCGTCTCGGGTGGTTCGACAGTCGGGAGTCGCGCGAACACCTTCGCGTCGAAGAGGAGCGCGAGGCTCACGACGAAGAGCACGACGAAGGCCGCCGGCGAGACCACCTCGACGACCGCCGTGAGCGACACTTCGAGGAGGAGCGAGAACACGACGCCGACGACGAGCATGAACGACACCGCGCCGGCGGTGACGAGGCCGCCGAGGACGGCTATCGGGAGGCCGCCGTCGCTGTCGCCGCTGTCGTCGCTGTCGCCGGTCGCACCCGCCTGAGAGGATGATTCCCCGCTCGCACGCGAACTCTGTCGCGCGAGATACGCGAGGAAGCCGGGGTACAGCGGGAGGGCGCAGGCCGCGGTGAGCGGGGTGCCGACGCCGAGGACGAACAGTTCGAACAGCCGCGGCGCGAGGTCGGTCAGCACTCGCCGACCCGCTCGCGGAGGAACGCGGTCGTCTTGTGGCCGTCTTTGAGCCGCGTCGCGCTCCCGTCGGGACAGAGCCTGACCATCGGAACGACCGGCGCGCTCGCCATCGACGACCCGAACTCGGCGGTGAGACTCTTCGTGACCGACTCGGGCGAGACGGCGTAGCGCCAGTCGAAGCCGTGGTCCGCCGCGTGTTTCCTGACCTTCTCGGCGTCCTCGTTGGGGTCGATGTCGAGCGCGACCGTCAGCACGTCGTCGCCGACGGCCTCGTGGAACTCGATTAGCTCGCGCTGTTGGCGCAGGCAGTTCGAGCACCACACCGCGAACGTCTCCAGGAGAATCGGTCGGTCGAGGAGCCCCTCGATAGTGAACGTCTCGCCGGTTCGCACGTCGGTGAGTTCGGCCGTCCGCCACGCGCCGTCGCCGGCTGACGCGCCGGCCGTCCCGTCTCCGGTCGTCGTCGTGTCACCGCCGGCATCGACACTTCCGCCGCCGCTTCCACCGAGGCATCCCGCCAGCCCGACCGTTCCCGCCACGGCGCCCGCGCCCGCGAGTCGGAGGAAGTCTCTCCGCGTCGGCGTTCCTTTCATATCGTTGTAGGGTCGCTATCGAAGCTTAATTCGGCCGCGTTGGGGCGCGAGTGACGCACAACCCCGAGACCCCGCCGGGGCGCACGTCGGACAGGCCGGCCGCCGGTTTCCGGTCAGTCGCCGGCGCTCATCTTCCGGGCGTGCTGCGGGGGGAGCCGAAGTTCGTCGAGGCCGGGGAGATGCTCGATGTTGTAGACGACCTGCAGGTCGTCGGTCACCGGGAGGCTGATACACGACAGCCGGACGCCCTGTTCCAGCATCTCCTCCGAGAGGATGTGGTTCGAAGGCATCTTCACGTCGCCCTCGACGACCGCCACCGCGCAGTTCGCGCAGGCCCCGCCGCGGCAGGCGAAGGGCCAACTGTGGCCCGCGTCCTCGGCCGCCTTCAGGAGGTTGGTCCGCGGCTCGACGAACACCTCGCCGTAGGCGTCGCCGTCGAGGCCGCTTTCGGCGGCCTTCTCGAAGAGGTCGTCGTCGTCGAGCGACCAGCCGCGGTCGGTGAGCACGTCGTAGTCGAGGAACTCGACTCGCGCCCCGCGTCGTTCAGCCTCGGGCTCTGGGTCGTCCCCGGTCTGTCCGTTCCGGGCGGTGCCGGCGTCGTGCTGTCCGTTTCGGCTCGTCCCCTCGTTGGCCGGGCGACGGCTGTCCGCCTCGACGGGTTCGAGTTCGTCGCCGGGCTCGTAGCCGGCGCGAATCGCCTCGTAGGCCGTCCGAACAGCCTGAAATTCTTCGGCCGACCCGCCGTGGTCCGGGTGGGCCGACTTCACCCGCCGACGGTACGCGTCGACGAGTTCGTCCTCGTCTGCGTCCGGGTCGATGCCGAGCGTCTCGAACGGGGAGTCCACATCGGGGCTAGTAGGAACTCGCGAGCATAAATCCACGGCCACCGGCCGTCTCGTCGTGGTTTAGTCCTCGAATCGAGTGTGTAGTTCCGAGGACCGAACGCGGCCGCGAGCCGCGGCGGTTTTGTAGCGGGCCTCGTTTGCTTCGGGTGTGAGACGCGGGGTTCGATTCGTCGTCGGCGCGGGACTCGGCATCGGAGCGCTCGCGGTGTACCTCTGGTACGTCGGCCCGGAAGAGGTCGGCTCGCGCGTCACGGCCGTCGCTCCGTGGGCCGTCGGCGTCGTCTGCGCTCTGATGCTCGCCGAGGCGACCGTCGACGGCCTCGGCGTCTGGGCGTCGGTGCGCCCCCTTCGGGGCGGGCTCTCGCCACGGGCGAGCGTCCAGTTCGCGTTCGCCGGCGACTTCTTCGACGTGCTCAGCCCCGCCGGCCCGGTGAGTTCGGAGCCCATCATGGCGCAGTTCTTCGGCGTCGCGACCGAGACGAGCTACAGCGAGGCCCTCGGGGTCCGCGGCGTCGCCAAGTACGTCAAATCCGCCGCACAGCTTCTCCTGTCGGTCGCCATCGTCGGCGTCCTCTTTCTCGACGCGCCGACGCCGCGGTTCGTCCTCGTGACGCTGTCCGGCGCGGTCGTCGCGCTGTTGGTCGTCGGTGCCGCGCTCATCTGGGCGCGAGACGCGCTCTCGGCGGTCGTCGTCGCTGTCTTGGCCCCGGTCGTCCGCGTTGTCTCTGAACTCACTCGCGAGACACCGGTCGGCCGTGGGGCCGTCGCCGCCGCGGTCGAACGGTTCTGGGAGCGCGTCGTCCACTTCCGAGACGCGCCGGAACTCCTCGGCCTCATCGCGCTCAGCGGCGTCTTCGAGCAACTGATCACGTCGCTCGCGCTCTGGGTCGCACTCGCGGGCACCGGCACGACGGTGGCGTTTCTCCCGATCGTCGCCGTCATCCCGCTCCCGCAGGCGGCGAGCGTCGTCCCCATTCCGGGGAGCCTCGGCGCGTACGACGTGCTTCTCGCGGGCGCGCTCAGCCTCACCACAGGCGCGCCGGTTGCGGGGGCGGCCGCGGCGGTGCTCGTCGTGCGGACGTTCGAACTCCTCGTGTCGCTCGGGTGTGGTGGGGTCGCCACCGGGTTCCTGCGCGGCTTTCGGGCCTGAGACGGATTCGAAAGCGCGTCCGTCGCGTCGGCGCGAGGGGACGGGAGGAAAAACAGTCAGTCGGCGGCGCGCTCGTGAATCGGGACGCTCGCCAGCCCGACCGCGTTGGCCTTCGAGGAGACCGAGAGCGTCGCGTGCCAGCCCTCCTCGGCCGGCGTGACGTGCAGGGAGACGGGCTTCCACGACTCCGCCCGGCGGTAGAGGTCGAGGACGACCGGTAACACCGGAAGCCGCCCCTCGCGCGCCGAGAGCGCGTAGCCTTCGAGGGTCAGCTCCGCCGACCTCGTGCTGGCGTCCGGGCCGGGCTGCCACGGCGAGCAGGTGTACGACTCGACGAGGTCGAGCTGTTCCATCTCCGCCAGCGTCGCCCCCAGCGCCCCCGTGGAGTCGGGCCGCGACGTGAGGTGCGAGGCGGCGCGTTCGAGCACGTCAGCCTGCTCAGCCGACGTGAGGTGGACGTGGAGCGCGGTCGCCATGCTCTCCAACAGGCGCAGACAGAGGTCGTCCGCGCTGGACATGGTCTCCGCGAGGTCGAAGTACGCGTCCATCACCGCCGTCTCGACCGCCCGGTGGTCTGCGTCCACGAGCGCCTCGAACACCGCCGCCGCGACCCGGTGACAGAACTCGACCCGCTCGGAGCGCTCCCTGCCGTCGCTGCACTCGGGTCCGCCGTCCGTGCCGGCTCCGAGGTCGAGGTCGCAGGGCGGTTCGGGGAGACCGGGCGTCGCCCCGGCGGTCGCCCAGCCGTCGGCGGTCGCGCTCGCCCCACCAAAGCCCGGAACGTCGTCGTGTTCTGAGACGATGAGGTCGTAGTACGGGACGTTCGGGTCGTACCGCCTGAGGGCGGACCGATACTGTCTCGCCGCGCGGGCGGCGGTCTCCGCCGTCGAGCGGTCCGGGAACCGGAGCCCGTCCACCGGGACCGGTCGCTCTCCGGTCCGTCCGCAGACGAGTTCGTACGTCCCGTCGTCGCTCGCGAGCGATTCGATGTGAGTCCGAATCTGGGTGAGTGTCGTGCCGACCATGGTGTCTCTGTCTACTGGTTCGCGGGCCGTCGCCGACGCCGCGGTCCGTGCGTCGTTCGCTCGACAGATTGTTTAGGCCAACCTAAAACGTGTTGGTTCAGGCGGTCGGGCCGGGTGCCGAGGCGGACCGGTCGGTCTCGGGAGGCTGTCCGCTCGTACTGAATTGGCGCGCAAAAAACAGAACCCGACGGCGAAATTTCGGTGTCAGCCTCTGAGAGCGTCGACCGGGCGGTCGTTCGCGGCCTTCCACGCGGGGTAGATGCCGCTCAGGACGCTCGCCACGACGGCGAATCCGAACCCGTAGACGAGGTACTGCGAGCTACTCCAGTCGAGCGCGGCCAGCGGGTCGCCGGTGAGCGTGTTGAATATCACCAGCCCCGCGGCGAGCGACGCGACCGCGCCGACGAGGCCGCCGAGCGCCCCCATGAGCGTCGCTTCGGTCAGAATCATCCGCAACACCTCGATGCGGCGGATTCCGACCGCGCGGAGGACGCCGATTTCGCCGCGGCGTTCGACCGTGCTCATCAGCATCACGTTGAGGATGGCGACGCTCGCCACGACGAGCGAGATGCCGCCTATCGCCAGCAGGGCCGTCGACAGCGTATCGAGGAACCCGCCGACCTGCTGGGCGTTGCCGGCCGTCCGGATGCTCATCTCCTCCTCTTCGTCGGTGTTGAAGTAGTCGTCGAGGGTGGTCCCGATTTCCTCGGCTTCGGTGCCGTCGGCGGCGACGATAGTCACCGTGTCGTAGTACTGCTGGTCGGACAGCGCCGACAGCGGCAAGACGAGTTCGCCGCCGCCGCCGGGACCGAACGACGACCCCGACTCCTCGATGAAGCCCTCGATTCTGTACAGTTTCCCGTCGTACTCGACGGGGTCGCCCAGCTCCAAGCCGAGCGTCTGGGCCGTGTCGTTGCTGATGAGCGCGCCCGACTGGAGGCGAGTGGGCGCGTCGCCAGACGTGAGGTTGTACAGCGCGGCCGCGTTCGTCACCCCCGTGACGCTCATCCGCGCCTCCTGTCCGTTTCTCGTCGTCAGCGTCGTCGAGTTCGTCTTCTGGGGGACCACCGCCGCGTCGCCCGCGAGGTTCTCCATCATCTCGACTTGGTCGGGGGTCACACCGTCGGTGGCGCTGTCCTGTCCCGACGAGAGCGTCACCTCGTTGCCGATGTCGCCGAGTTGGGAGTTCGCCTGCTGTTGGAGGGCCACCGTCGCCATCCCGAGCGAGCAGATGGAGACGACGCCGATGACGATGCCGAGCGCCGCCAGCGCGGTTCTGAGCTTGTTGCGGCCGAGGTTGCGCCACGCCATGAGCGCGCTCGGGTACCGCCACAGGTAGCTGGCGACGCTCACGGTCGGCTCACCTCTTGAATGACGCCGTCGACGATGCGGACGGTGGTGTCGGTGTAGTCGAGCATCTGGTCGTCGTGGGTGACCGCGACGATGGCGACGTTCTCGTCTTCCTTCAGCCGCGTCAGCTCTTCGAGAATCGTCTTCCCGGTGTCCTGGTCGAGGTTCCCTGTCGGCTCGTCTGCCAAGAGGATGTCCGGCTCGTTGATGAGCGACCGCGCGACCGCGACGCGCTGTTGCTGGCCGCCGGAGAGCTGTCCGGGCGTGTGGTCGAGGCGGTCGCCGAGCCCGACCCGTTCGAGGAGGTCGACCGCCCGGTCGTGCCTGTCTACCGAGGTGTCCCACATCGAGGGGAGTTCGACGTTCTCGACCGCCGTCAGCATCGGGAGTAGGTGGAAGTCCTGAAACACGAACCCGATTCCGGTCCGGCGCTCTTCGGTGAGTTCGTCCTCGCTGAAGTCGGTCACCTCGCGGGCATCGAGGCGGACGTGGCCCTCGGTCGGCGTGTCGAGCAGTCCAATCATGTTGAGCATGGTACTCTTGCCCGAACCCGAAGGGCCGATGACGGTGACCATCTCGCCGCGGTCGGCGCGGAAGTCCACGCCCTTGAGCGCCTCGATGGTCTCCGTTCCGCTCTGGTAGCGCTTGACGACGTCCTTGAGTTCGATGACGCTCATGACTGCTGACGCCATCGGTAGACGCCGAACCCCACGGCGCCGATTACCACGACGCCGAGCGCCATCGGAAGTGCGGAGAGGATGCCGCCGGAGTCAGAGCTCTGACCGGGCGGTCCGCCGGCACCGGCCGCGGCCTGCGCATCGCTCCCGTCCGCGCTCGCACTCGCGCCCCCGGCGCTCGTGCCGCCGACATCGACGTCGACGACCTGTTCGAAGCGCTCGCCGTCGACCGAGTAGCTAATCAGGACGGGGACGCGCTCGACCGAGCCGTTCCCGCTCGCGGTCGCGGTCAGTTCGAACGTCGAGAACTCGCTCGTCTCGATGGTCCCGACGAAGTACTCGCCGTTCGAGGAACTGGGCGAGACCCCGTCGGACTCGGCGACGCTGATGAAGACCGAGTCGGCGTCGGCGCTCCCGAGATTCGCGGCCTCGCCGCTCAGCGTGACGGTCGACTCCTGTACTGTGGCTTCGACGCCGGTCAGCGCGATGTTCGAGGACTCCTGTGGGTTGTACTCGAACGTCCGTTCCGTCGTGTGCTGTTCGCCCGCGGCGGTGTACCGCGCGACGACCGTCACGGTCCCCGAGGGGACGTCCGTCCCGTCGAGCGCGACCGTTCGAGTCTCCTCGGCCGGCACGTCGGCCATGATGCCTCGGGCCACCGTCTCGCCGTCGACGACGGCGCTGAGTTGCACGTCGCGGAGTTCGACGTTGCCGTACTCCGTGAGCGACGCCTCGATGACGGACGACCCGTTCGCCGTCGTCGTTCTCGCGGTCAGTTCGGCGTCCACGTTCGACTCGTCGACGTCGACCGTCGCGTTCCGGGTTATCGTCCGGGTCACGCCCTCGTCGGTCTTGTACGTCAGCGTCGCCCCGAGCGTCTGCTCGCCGGTCTCGTCGAAGGTGACCTGATACGTGTTCGTCACCTGCGCGCCGGACTGAATCGACGCGCTCACGCGCTCTGCGTTCTCGACGGCGGCGTCGCCGCCCAGTTCGAGTTTGACGTTCGAGAGCGCACCGTCGTCGCCGTTCGAGACGGACACGTTGACCGAACTCTCCTGTCCCGCCACGAGGTCGGGCGTCGAGAAGGAAATCGCGGCCTCGTCGGGTTCGTCGACGTCAACGTACAGCGGGTAGTTGAGGCGGTGGTACGTCCCGTCGGAGTCCTGTGCGACGACGTGGACGGTCAGGCGCTTCTCGCCGGCGTCGGCGATGTTCATCGTCAGCGGGACGGAGATGGTCCCTCCCGACGAGACCGACCCGACGTCTTCGACGCGCGCGTACTCCTTCGACCCGCTCGAATCGCGGACGTACACGTCCGTGATATCGACCGGCCCAGAACTGCTCTCCAAGTTGGCTATCGTCGTCGTCACGGTGAACGACTCGCCCGGTGCGGGCTGGTCGACCGACGTGTTCGCCGACTGAATCGCGATGTCGGTCTGTGCGGCGCTCGCGATGCCCGCCGCGGAGCCGACCGAGGTGACCACGAGCAGTCCGACCAGGAAGGCGCTGACCCGTCTGCTCATCGCGTGCCCTCCGTCTGCGTCTGCCGACGTTCACGCGTCGCCGTCGACGCGACGCGCGGGACCACCGCGTCCCCGCGATACCTGACTGCGCTGTCCGTTCGAGCGTGTCTTCGCATGTTCACGGTCGGAGGGCTGTCTGCCACCGATTTATTCTATTGCCGACATTCCCCGAAAATCACTCACACGTTAGGCCCAAATTCGGGACAACCGCGGGGGCGTTCGATTTCGTCCCACGACTCGGGTCATGGAGTCCTCGACTATCGTTCGTGAACGTGTTCGTCTCCGAATTCTGTCCGTTCGGCTGCACCCGAATCCAACACGCACGAATCCGAATTTGGGTCTAACTTGTGCCTCTCTCGGGGGCAACTCTGCGTCGAGTTCGGCGAATCATTATCCGCCGTAGCGTGGGTGTATTCGATAGATGACGCACTCGATGAACTGCGAGACGAACACGCCCTCGACGACCGGCCGCGGGACGACCGCGACGGTCGCGCGACGATGACGAACCACGCCACAAGAACGCAGGCGCTCCAGCAGACGACGACAGATGCACGTCACGAACACCGGCGGAGCAGAACGGGAGCGCAGATGAGGCAGTTGCTGTGGTGGCTCGTCGGCGGGACTCGCGGCGGGAAGAACCGTCTCAGAATCATCCGCGCGCTGAACGAGCGCCCGGTGAACACGAACCAGCTCTCGAACGAACTCGACTTGAACTACAAGACCGTCCAGCACCACCTGGAGATGCTCACGGAGAACGGCGTCCTCACCACCAGCGGCGAGGAGTACGGCAAACTGTTCTTCTTGACGCCCAAGATGGACGACAACCTCGACCTCCTCGACGATATCGCGGAACAGACCGACATCGAGGACGAGGATGCATGAGACCGCGGCGCTCCGCCGGACCGTCGGGTACACCGTAGTCGCGGTCGCCGCCTCGCTGGGTGTCGTGTTCTCGCTCCCCGACGCGGGGGTTCCGACGTTCGTCGACCCGCGGACCCCGCTTTTCGGCGCGCTCGTGCAGACGAAGCTGTTCTTCTCGACGTTCACGACGCTCTTACTGGTCGTCCTGCTCGCGACGTACGGCCGCGTCTACCGCGAGTTCCCGAACCGGTTCACGCTGAGTCTCATCCTCTTTACCGTCGCGCTGTTGTTGCACGCGGTCACGTCGAACCGTTTCTCCCGCTGTTGTTGGGTTTCGGCCGCGGCGTCGAACTCGGCCCCTTCACGTACCTCCCGGACCTCTTTACGAGCGTCGCGGTGGTCATCCTCCTGTACCAGAGCCACAGGTAGGGGTCGCCCCCCGCGATTGGGCCGTCCGAACTCGGTGAGAGTTGTGCCTCATCTGGCCCCGAATTGGTCGTAAGTTCGGAAATCGAATTTCACCTCGCGGCTCGCACCCCGAACTATGAGTTCCGGTAGTGCCCCGTCCAAGCGAGACCGACTCGAACAGTACCTCTCGGCGCGCGCCTCGGAGGGCGCGTTCTACTTCAAGAGCAGGCACATCGCCGACGAGGTGGGGCTCTCGCCGAAGGAGATCGGGTCGCTCGTCGGGACGCTCCAGCGCGAGGCGGAGGCCGTCCGCATCTCCCAGTGGGGGTACACCCGCGGCACCACGTGGTACGTCGAGCGCGCCGACTGAACCGGGGAACGACTCGACCGACTGTCCGCAAAAGAAACCGTTGGTGGGGTTCCGACCCGGGGCAGGGGCAACTGGGTCCGAGGGGAGCGTTGCGTCGGGCCGGAGGGGGAGGGAACCGGTGACCGTCCGCCCGCCGAAACGGGCTGGTTGGTGTTCGGCGGGCGAGACGCGCCACCGACGGCGTTCGTCACGGGGGAGGGAGGGGGTGCCGCTGTCTCCCCGTCTGTCGAGTCGGCGGACGAGGGAATAGCGGTTTTCCGAACTTCGGGACAACACCGACCGAACTCCCGCCGAACTCCGTTCGGATTACACCCAATTCTCACTCGCGGCGACGCGGACCTGGTTACGACGCGTCGGGGGCCTCTTCGCCCGGCCTGTAGAACGTCCGGTGGAACATCTTGTACGAGTCGGTGATGGGGACGATGGTGTAGGTGTCGACCACGTCGCTGTCCTGCAGGAGTTCGCGGACGTAGCTGTTGATACTGCTCAGGGAAGACTGCCAGACACGAATCAGCAGGTCGTACTCGCCGATGCACTCGGCGACCTCGTACACCAGTCCCTCGTCGAGGAGTCGCTCGATAAACGCCGTGATTTCGTCGTTCGTGGAACCCTTGTCGTACGAGATGTGGACCTCGGCGTAGGGGTAGTCGGCCGCCCGAAAGACCAACAGCGCGAATATTTCGAGGATGCCGTCCTCTTGGAGCATCTTGCGTCGCCGCCGCGCGGCCGTCCGAGAGAGGCCGACGCGGTCGGCCAGCTCCGTGTCCGAGATTCGCCCGTCCTTGTTCAGTTCACGGAAGATGAGATAGTCCTTCTTGTCCATCCGGTCTTCGAGAAGTTCGACAACGCGCGGGTCCTCTATCCACTCCTGCGAATCGGGCATTGCTATTCTCACGGTTATACCGCTTAGCTTCATATATATGAATGTTTCTTCAAAATCTCCGAATCGGATGCAGTCTGTGAACGAATCGTTTACTCATGCCGGAACGACGAACGACCGAAATCGCAGGCCGTCGGGGGAACGCGCGTTTCGGCCCCCAAACACTTTTACTCCGCGTTCACGGAGGGTGTCGTCATGGTACGCGGAAAAATCAACCGAACGAACAAGGCTCTCGCCGATTGGGCTGACATCCTCACCGAGATCGACGAGGTTTCGACGGAACTCGAAGATTCAGGCTGGGAGACGCTCGTTCTTCACCCGGGAGACGTCGCCACCACGGACGCGGCGGCGGCCTCCGACTCCGGATTCCGGCTTCTCGTTCCGGATTCCGAACTCGAAGCGCTCGAATCGACCGTTTCGGGGCCTGATGCGGTGTTCGACCAGTTCGAAGTCTACCGCGCCCGCGACACGAACGTTCGAATCTTCGTCGTCGTCGTGAAATCCGAGAAAACGATGGAAGCGGTCCTTTACCCCGTGTTTTACGACTCAGACACCGACCACTCGTTCGTCGAAACGCTGCGGACCGAACCCGAGATTCGGACGACGGTGAGCGACTTGGGAGACACCCGTCGTTGCTCGTTCCGACACACCGAACCCACCCTGTTTCTCCCGCAGTAGCTACTCGCGAGTCGCTGACTCCGCCACGTTCTCGACCGCGCTCGACGCGACACATCCGCGATTAACGCGAAAGTTTCTGTCCACTAATTATACTATTAGATGTGTGTCTCTGTTCTCTGCTGGATAAGATAAGGTCGAATCAGCTTCTATTTCTGTTTAAGGGTCGTATTCGTCCATATCCGTGGGTTCTCGGTCCTCTCCATAATTATTACAAAGATAAAATTAGATGAATCAACATCTATTATAGACGATATGTTCAATCACTAGGAAAGCTTTATACGAATAGGGTATCCACAACTCTCCATGGCAACCGGCAACATAGAACGCAGAAAACTGCTGAAGCTCATCGGTGCGGGAGCGACGAGCGTCGCGCTCGCAGGCTGTCAGGGGGCCCAGCAGACCGAGACCACCGACGGGAGTTCCGGGAGCGACTCGACCACGACTGAACAGACGAGCGACGGCGGAAGCGGCGGGGGCAGCAACGACTTCCACTTCGTCGCCGGGCAGGTCTTCGGGACGCTCGACCCCGCAGAGCAGGTCGACTACACGCAGGGGCTCGCGGCGCAGAACCTCTACGACGAACTCATCACGGTCGACGCCGAGACGCTCCAGCCGACGGCGCACATCGCCGAGAGCTGGGACACCGAAGACGAGGGGAAGACGTGGGTGTTCACCGTCCGCGACGACGTGACGTTCTCCGACGGCACGCCGCTGACCGCCGACGACGTGGCGTACTCGCTCACCCGGATGCTGGAACTCCAGCGCGGCTACTCGTCGTTCTGGCTCGACTACCTCGACCCCTCGAACATCACCGTCCGCGACGAGCAGACGGTCGCCTTCGAGTTCAATCAGGCGTACGGGCCGGCGCTGGCGACGTTCGTCCAGTTTTACATCGTCAACAGCACCGTCGTCCAGGAGAACGAGCAGGACGGCGACTACGGAAACACCTATCTCCAGAGCAACTCCGCCGGGTCGGGCGCGTACGTCCTCGACAACTGGGAGCAAGGCAACTCCATCGAGGCGACCGCCTACGAGGACTACTGGAAGGGCTGGAGCGAGGACAGCTTCGACACGTTCCGTTCGACGGTCATCACCGAGGAGTCCACCATCAAGACGACGATGCAGCAGGGCGAAGGCGACATGACCGACCAGTACATGGGCACGCAGGCGTACGCGGAGATGGACTCGTACTCCAACGTCCGCGTCCCCGAGGTGCCGCAGCTGCAGTTGTTCCACTTCCCGCTGAACTGCCAGAAGGCACCGACCGACGACATCAACGTCCGGAAGGCCATCGCCTACGCCTTCGACTACGACAGCGCCGTCAACGACATCATCGGCGGCGGCGGCGTCGCGGCCGGGCCGGTCCCCCGCGAGATGGCGGGCCACAACGACGACCTCGTCCCGATGGAACAGGACCTCGACAAGGCCAAGGAGTTCCTCGACAAGGCGGACTACTCCGTCGACGAAATCAACGAAATCGGCCTCGAACACGTCGTCGTCGCCGGCACCGAACTCCAGCGCCAGATGGGGCTTCTCAACCAGGCCGGGCTGAACGAACTCGGCATCGACCTCGAAATCAACCCGCTGCAGTGGGCCCGCCTCACCGACCGCGCGACGAGCGCCGAGTCGACCGCCCACATGACGAACATCTTCCACACGGCGAAGATGCCGTCGCCGGACAGTCACACCTACCTGATGTACCACCCCTCCTCGTTCGGGTCGTACATCTCCCAGTCGTGGTACTCCACCGACGAAATCGCGGCCACCCTCGAAGAGGCGCGCAAGTCTACCGACCTCCAGTCGCGGCTGGAGAAGTACGAGGAGGCGCAGGCGCTCATCGTCGAGGGCATGCCCAGCGTCTACATCGCCAACCCGCCGTACCGCATCGGCATCAACGAGAACGTCGAGGGCTGGCAGTACCGCGGCGTGATGTCGTTCGACTGGGACGTCCACTCCATGACTCGCAGCGGCGAGGGCCGGGCGAAGTAGTCGCCCGACGACTTTCGACGCCCCGCCTCGGGCCGTCTTTCCAAACTCACCAATGTCATACGTAGATTACCTCGTTCGGCGCGCAATCCACTCGGTCCCCGTCATCTTCGGGCTGTCAGTGCTCATCTTCCTGATATCCCGCGTGATTCCGGGCGACCCCGTTCGATTGGCGCTCGGACCGGAAGCAACTGACCAGCAAGTCGCGGCACTCCGGGCCGAGATGGGCCTCGACCAGCCGCTGCCGATGCAGTACGCCGACTGGCTGTTCGGCGTCGTGCAGGGCGACTGGGGAATGTCGCTTCGGACGAACAACAACGTCTTTTCCGACATCGTCGCCCGCCTGCCCGCGACGCTCGAACTGACCGTCGTCACGCTGTTTTTCGCCGTGTTACTGGCGATTCCGTTCGGCGTCGTCGCCGGGACCAACAAGGACCGCTGGCAGGACCACCTCTCGCGCATCACCGCCCTGTTCGGCGTGTCGATGCCGCGGTTTTGGGTCGCTATCGTCCTCCAAATCGTCTTCGTCGTCAGCCTCGGGCTGTTGCCCCTCTCGGGGCGGCTCAGCGACGGCGTGGCACCTCCGCCGGCGGTCACGCGCCTGTATCTGGTCGACAGCCTCATCGCCGGCCAGTTCGGGACGTTCCTCGACGCGGCCACGCACCTCCTGTTGCCGACCGTCGCGCTCGGCCTCGCCACGCTGGCGCAGGTGATGCGGCTCATCCGCTCGGACATGATTGACGAGCAGCGCAAGGACTACGTCCTCGCCGCGCGGGCCTACGGCCTTCCGAACACCCTCATCGAATACAAGTACATGCTGCAAAACGCCTTTACGAGTTCACTCACGGTGGTCGGCCTCGCCTTCGGATTCCTCCTCGGGAACGCGTTCCTCGTGGAAATCGTCTTCGCGTGGCCGGGGATGGCGCGCTACGGCGTCCAAGCCATCCTCTACCAGGACTTCAACGCCATCGTCGGCGTCACCATCGTGGTCGGTATCGGCTTCGTGACCGCCAACTTCGTGGTCGACCTGCTGTACGGCTACCTCGACCCGCGGGTGCGGCTGGAGGAGGGATAGCCGTGTCCACGAAGACCTCCATTCCGTTTCTCGACACCGAGAGCGCCGCCCGGAGAGAGCGGATTCGACAGCTCAAACGCGGCTTTCGGACCTTCGCGGGCAACAAGCTCTCGCTCGTCGGACTGGCGATGATTCTGACGCTCGTCGTCGCGGCGCTCCTCGCGCCGTACATCGCGCCGTTCCCCGAACACGCCGGCGCGGGCGTCTACTTCGACCAGGCGAGCGAGCCGCCGAGCGCGACGCACCTGATGGGCACCGACACGACCGGCCGCGACATCTTCAGCCGCGTCCTGTTCGGGGCGCGCCTGTCGCTCCTGATGAGCGGTATCGTCCTCTCTATCGCCATCTCTATCGGCGTGACGCTCGGGCTCATCGCGGGCTACCTCGGCGGGACGACGAACACCGTCATCATGCGGGTGACGGACATCTTCCTCGCCATCCCGCCCACGCTCCTCGCCATGGCGGTGGTCGCCGCGACCGGCGCGTCGCTGTTCAACGTCATGGTCGCCATCGCCTTCTCGTGGTGGTCGTGGTACGCCCGCCTCGTGCAGGGCGAGGTGCTCTCGATAAAGGAAGACGAGTTCATCGAGTCGAGCCGTGCGCTCGGGTCGGGGTGGATGCGGACGACGTTCAGGGAGATTCTCCCGAACGTGGTCAGCCCCATCACGGTCAAAGCGACCCTCGACATGGGCTTCGTCATCCTCGTCGGCGCGGGCCTGTCGTTCCTCGGCCTCGGCGCGCAACCGCCGACGCCGACGTGGGGCGCGATGATTGCGCAGGGCCGCAACTACGTCACGAGCTTCTGGTGGATCGCCGTGTTCCCCGGGCTGGCGATTTCGTTCGCCGTCCTCGGGTTCAACTTCATCGGCGACGGCCTGCGCGACGTGCTCGACGTGGAGGTGGACTGAGATGGCAGACCCCATCTTAGAGGTGAAGAATCTCCACGTCCACTTCGAGACCCACGACGGGACGGCCGAAGTGATAAACGGCATCGACTTCGCCATCGACCGCGGCGAGACCGCGGCGCTCGTCGGCGAGACGGGCTGTGGAAAGAGCGTCACCGTGAAGTCCATCATGGGACTGCTCCCCTCGGCGACCATCCCCGAGGGCGAGATTCGCTACAAGGGCGAGGACGTGCTCTCGCTCTCCGACGCCGAGCGCCACTCGCGGCGCGGCAAGGAGATGAGCATGATAATGCAGGACCCGATGACGAGTCTCAACCCCGTCCTGACGGTCGGCGAGCAGATGATGGACGTGCTGAAGTGGCAGGGGCGACCGCGCCTGTCGCTGTCGAAACTCGTCCGCGACGCGCTGTCCACCGGCGCGAAAGCCGAACACCGGAAGCGGGCCATCGAGATGCTCGGCGAGGTCGAAATCTCGGCCCCCGAACGCGTCTTCGAGAGCTACCCGGTCGAACTCTCCGGAGGGATGCGCCAGCGCGTCCTCATCGCCATCGCGCTCCTGTCGGAGCCGGACCTGCTCATCGCCGACGAACCGGGGACCGCCCTCGACGTGACGACCGAGGCGAAGGTGCTCGACCTCCTCGACGAACTCGTCGAAGAGCGCGACACGAGCGTCCTCTACATCACCCACGACCTCGGCGTCGCCCGCGAGGTCAGCGACCGAATCAACGTGATGTACGCGGGCGAAATCGTCGAACAAGCGCCGACCGCCGACCTGTTTGCGAACCCACAGCACCCCTACACCCGCGGGCTGTTAGAGAGCATCCCGACGCTCTCGACCGGCATCGGCGACGGCATCGAGGGGCACCTGCCCGACTACACGAACCCGCCGGCCGGCTGTCGGTTCGCCGACCGCTGTCCGCACGCGGAGGCGGCCTGCCACGAGGCGTACCCGTACCCGCGGCAGACCGGCGCCGACCACGCGACCGCGTGCCACCTGTTCGACGGACTCCCGGCCCGCGAGCGTCACGAGTCGCTCGCCGCGGAACGGGTCGATATCGGCACCGCGCCGTGGCTGTCTGCTGGTGGTGACACCCATAGCGGCGACGCCCCCGGCGACATCTCCGCCGACGGGGGGACGGACCAATGAACGACTCAGCGTACACGACCGAATCGACGGCGGCGGCACAGCGCGACCGGGACCTCGACGACCCGATGGTCACGGTCGAGAACCTCAAGAAACACTTCCCGCTGTTCGAGGGCATCTTCCAGAAGAAAGCGGGCGAGGTCCGCGCCGTCGACGGCGTGAGCTTCTCCATCGCGGAGGGCGAGACGTTCGGCCTCGTCGGCGAGTCGGGGTCCGGCAAGACGACGACCGGCCGGTCGATGCTCCGCCTGACGGAGCCGACGAGCGGGCGGGTCGAAATCGACGGCCAGAACGTCGTCGACCTCTCCGACGGTGAGCTCAAGCGATTCCGCCGGAACATGCAAATCGTCCACCAGGACCCGGCGTCGAGCCTCAACCCGCGGCACCGCGTCAAGTCGATTATCGAGGCCCCCCTGAAGATTCACGACTACGGCGACTCCGAGGCCCGACTCGAACGGGTCGAGGAACTGTTGGACATGGTGGACCTCCCGCGGGAGTTCATGTATCGCTACCCCGGACAGCTCTCGGGGGGCCAGAAACAGCGCGTCGGCATCGCCCGCGCCGTGGCGCTCAATCCGAAGTTCGTCGTCCTCGACGAGCCGACGAGCGCGCTCGACGTGAGCGTGCAGGCCCGCATCATCAACATCCTCGAGGAGATACAGGAGGAGTTCGGCATCACCTACCTGTTCATCACGCACGACCTATCGCTCCTGAAGAACGTCGCCGACCGAATCGGCGTCATGTACCTCGGTCGGCTCGTGGAGGTCGGCGACGTGGACTCGGTGTTCGGGTCGCCGCAACACCCCTACAGCCGGGCGCTCCTCTCCGCCATCTCGACCATCAGCGAGGAGGACGAACTGGCGAAACCCGACCGAATCACGCTCGACGGCGAGGTGCCGGACCCGCGGGAGAAGCCCAGCGGCTGTGCCTTCCGGTCGCGGTGTGCCCACGAGTTCGACGCCTGTGCGGTCGAGGAACCCGAACTGTACGAGCGCGGGCCGGACCAGGTCGCGCGGTGTTTCCTCCACGACGACCGGTTCGAGGAGGGGGCAGAGTGGGAATGACCGCAGAGCGTGCGGAGCGCCTCGCCGCCCTCCGGCGGGCGCGGCAGAACCGGCCGTGGACCGACGAACTGCTCCGGTCGTGCGCGTCTGACCCGGCGGCGTTCAAGGCCGCCCAGTCGGCGTGTTCTGCCTGCGACCGGCCGTGTCGCGACGACGAGGTCTGCGCCACGGCGGTGGCCAAATCCGACGGGCTGTTCGAATCGATGGGCCGCGACCAGACGTACCACCTGCTCGCGGCGGGCATGAAGCGACTCCGGGCGCGGGGGACCGCGACGCTTCGCAACGCCGACAGACAGCGGCCGAACGCCTTCCTCAGCGTGACGACCGACGACGCAGACGCCCCCGAGGAATCCCAATGACGACAGACGACACGCGGACACAGACGGACGGAACGCAGAGCACGCCAAGAGACGACGCACAGCCCGCGCCGACCGACGGCGAGGGGACGATAACGGCCGAATGGGTCGAAGACGTCGCGGTCGGCGGCGCGGTCCTCGGCGGCGGGGGCGGCGGCTCGCTGGCCAAGGGCATCGAGTTCGGCGAACTCGCCGTCGAGTACGGCCGGCCGACAATCGTCTCGGTCGCCGACCTCGACCCGTCGGACGTGGTGTTGACCGTCAGCGGCGTGGGCGCGCCCGCCGCGACCGAGAGCCACGTCGACCCCGCGGACTACGTGCGCGCGGTGGAACTACTGGTGGACAGACTCGCGGCCGACGGGACGACCGTCGGCGCGCTGATGACAAACGAGATGGGCGGGTTCGCAACCGTCAACGGCCTGCTCCAGTCCGCCGTGACGGGCCTCCCGCTCGTCGATGCGGCCTGCAACGGGCGGGCGCACCCGACCGGGCCGATGGGCTCTATCGGGTTGTCGCAGGACTCCGAGTCGGTGCAGGCGGCAGTCGGCGGCGTACCGGGAACCGCCAGCCGACTGGAGACGGTCGTCGAGGCGGAACTCGGGACGGCGGCGTCGCTCGTCCGGCACGCGGCAGAAGACGCCGGCGGCCTCGTCGCCGTCGCCCGCAACCCGGTCACGGCGCGCTACGCCGAGGCGCACGCGGCGCTCGACACCTACGACCAGGCCGAGGCGGTCGGTCGCGCGGTCAGACTCGCGGACGACGGTCGCGACGCCGCCGAACGCGTCGCCGACGCCGTCGGCGGCGAGGTCTCGCTCGTCGGTCCCGTCGAGTCGTTCGCACTCGAGACGACCGGCGGCTTCGACGTGGGCGAGGTCGAAATCGAGGGGCGCGAACTCACCTTCTGGAACGAGTACATGACGCTCGAACTCGACGGCGAGCGCCTCGCGACGTTCCCGGACCTCATCACGACGCTCGACGCCGAGACGGGGATGCCCGTCTCGACGGCGGAACTCACGGAGGGTCGGTCGGTGGCGGTCGTCACCGCGCCCGCGACGAACCTCTCTCTGGGCGCGGGGATGGCCGACCCGGCGCTCTTCGACCCGGTGGAACAGGCGGTCGGAAAAGCGGTCAAATCACACGTATTCAACTAACGACACTCATGTTCGACAAGATTCAGCAAGCCTACGACATCCTCAGCCGTCCCGACGCGGACGGCGAACTGGTACGCGACGCGCTCGAAACGTACGGTCTCGACACGGAAGTGACGACCATCTCGACCGACGAGGGGTCGACCGACTTCGTCAAGACGGTCGTCCCCGGCCGCGACCCGGACGCGCCGACGCTCGGCGTCGTCGGTCGCCTCGGCGGGGTCGCCGCGCGGCCGGCCGAACTCGGCCCGGTCTCAGACGCCGACGGGGCCATCGTGGCTCTCGCGGTCGCGCTCCACCTCGGCGAGATGCGCGCCCGCGGCGACGTGCTCGCCGGCGACGTTCGCATCGCCACGCACGTCTGTCCCGACGCGCCGACCTCCCCCCACGACCCGGTGCCCTTCATGGGAAGTCCGGTCGATACACGCACCATGAACGAACACGAGGTGGACGAGGAGATGGACGCGGTCGTCTCCGTCGACGCCACGAAGGGCAACCGCGTCCACTGCGAGCGCGGCTTCGCCATCACGCCGACCGTCAAGGAGGGGTGGGTGCTGAAGGTGAGCGACAGCCTCCTCGACATCCAAGAGCGGGCGACCGGCCGCCCGCCGAGCACGCTCACGCTCACGATGCAGGACATCACCCCCTACGGCAACGACGTGCACCACATCAACAGCATCCTCCAGCCGGCGACGGCGACCGACGCGCCCGTCGTGGGCGTGGCGACGACGAGCGTCTCGCCCGTTCCCGGCTGTGGGACCGGCGCGAACTACCTCACCGACCTGCTCGACGCGACCGGGTTCGTCGTCGAGACGGCCAAGGACTTCACCCGCGGCCGCGCGTCGTTCTACGACGAGGCCGAGTACGACCGCCTCACGTCGCTGTACGGCTCGATGGGCCGCCTCCAGACCCTCGGCGAGGGCGTCTGAGATGTCCACGCTCGGACTCGTGACCATCGGGCAGGCACCCCGGACCGACGTGACGCCCGACATCGCGGCAGCCCTCCCGCCGGAGGTGGACATCGTCGAGGTCGGCGCGCTCGACCAGTTCGACTCGGCGGCCGAGGTCGAAGCCGCGGTCGGCCCGCGAGAGGGAAAGGCGGTGTACGTCTCGCGACTCACCGACGGGACGCCCGTCACCGTCGACCGCGAGTCGGTCGTCGGACTCCTCGGAGAGCGCATCCGCGACCTCGAATCTGAGGTCACGGCAATCGGCGTCCTCTGTACGGGTCACTTCCCGTCGTTCGACGTCAGCGTCCCCGTCTTCGAGCCGAGCGACCTGCTTTCGGCGTGGGTCTCGACCATCCTCGACGGGGGGACCCTCGGCGTCATCATGCCCAAGGAAGAACAGGAGGCCATGACGTTCGAGAAGTGGGCCGACTACGACCTCGTCACCGCCGCCGGGTCGCCGTACGCCGAGGAAGACGAGGTGTCGGCCGCGGCGGCCGAAATCGGCACCGACGCCGACCTCATCGTGATGGACTGCATGGGCTACACGCCCGAGATGAAGGCGACCGTCCGCGAGAGTACGGACACGAGCGTCCTGCTCGGGCGGTCGGTGCTGGCGAAGACCGCAGAGGAGGTGCTCTGACGTGGCCGACTACCGCGAGGTGGCGACGCGACTCCTCGCCGAGAACATGAACGCCGCCCCCGGAGAGACGCTCCTCGTCGTGACCGACACCGACACGAACCACATCGGGCGGGCGCTGTTCGAGGCTGGGGTCGAACTCAGCTTGGAGTCCGGCCTGTTCGAGATTCCGCCGATGGAGCGAAACGGGATGGAGCCGCCCGAGTCGGTCGCCCGCGCCATGGCATCGGCCGACATCGTGGTCTGTCCGACCAGCGCGTCGTTGACGCACACGCGAGCGCGGGAGGCCGCGACCGAGGCCGGCGCTCGCGTCGCCACGATGCCCGGCATCACGGACCAGATGTTCAGCGAGGGCGCGATTACGGCCGACTACGAGGAGGTCGAGCGCCTGACGGCGGCGCTCACGGAGAAACTCACCGCGGCCGACGAGGCCCGCATCGAGGTCGGCGACGCGTCGGCGACGATGTCGCTTTCGGGCCGCGACGGCATCCCGAGCGACGGCATCATCGCCGAACCCGGCGACTCAGGCAACCTCCCGTCCGGCGAGAGCTACATCGCGCCGGTCGAGGGGACGGCCACCGGCACGCTCGTCTTCGACGGCGGCCTCGCGGGAGTCGGCGTCCTCGACGAGCCGCTGACGGTCGAACTCGACGAGGGGCGCATCGCGTCTGTCGAGGGCGCGGCCGCCGACGAGTTCCTCGACGCGACGAGCGGCGACGACTGCGCCCGGCGAGTGTGCGAACTCGGCCTCGGGACGAACCCGGCGGCGAGCATCATCGGGACGGTCCTCGAAGACGAGAAGGTGTACGGCACCTGCCACGTCGCTTTCGGCGACAACCTCGGTTTCGGCGGAACCATCGACTGCGACTCGCACCTCGACGGTGTCATCCTCGAGCCGACGGTCTCGCTCGACGGCGAAGTCGTCGTCGACGACGGCGAGGTGCTCGTGTGAGCGACCGGACACCCGCAGCCGGTGGCCGCGAGGGCACGGACCACACGGGCCATGCTGACCGCACGGACCGACCCGCGCTCGACGCGGTGGCCGCCGAAGTCCCCGACCTCGCCCCGTGGCTGGCGCGTCGCGCGACGGTCCGCCAGTTCGACACCGACGCCGAGATTCCCGACGAGGAGGTCCGCGCGATGGTCGACGCCGGACGGAAGGCCCCGACCAGCGGGACGACTCAGATGTACAGCTTCGTCTGGATACGCGACCCCGACCGCCGCGAGCGGATTCACGAGCTGTGTAGCCGCGGTACCGTGCAGGTCGAGGAGGCGAGCCACTTCCTCCTCGTCTGCATCGACGTCCGCCGGATTCGACTGCTGTTGGAGCACCGCGACCGCGAGTTCCGGACGACGCCCGCGATGGGGCTGTTGGAGGGGTCGATAGACGCCTCGCTGGCCGCGATGGGCGTGATGCTGGCCGCCGAGAGTCGCAGCTACGGCGTCTGTCCCATCGGCAATATCCTGAACAACCTCACCGGGGTCGCCGCCGCGGCCGACCTTCCCGCGGGCGTCCTGCCGATTTTCGGGCTCTGTCTCGGCGTTCCGCGTCACGGCGAGGCGACAGAAAACGCCCCCCGAGTTCCACTCGACACGGTGCTCCACGAGGGCGGCTACCGCGACGCCACCGAGGCGCAACTCGACGCCTGCTACGACGCGATGAACGAGATGTACGGCGACAGCGTCTACGGCGACGACCGCCGCGAGTGGCAGGAGACGCTCGAACGCTACTGGGGACCGAACGGCTTCATGAACCGCCGCGAGGGCGAACTGCTCGACGCGCTCCGTCAGCAGGGGTTCTTCGAGGCCCGTGGCATCGACGAACCGGAAGATGCGGACACCGAGCCGGACGCCGACCGAAACGCCGGGGGTTGCGTCTGATGGTCGAACTCGGCGTCCTCCGCGTGCTCACGCTCGACGACGCCGAGGAGGTCGCACTTCACGGGCGGCTCATCGAGCGGCACTACCCGCACGTCTCGACGCTGTCGCGGTGCATCCCCGACCACCCCGACGGGATTCCGAACGCGGCCACCGAGACCGACGCCCTCCCGTACATCGAGGCGCTCGGCCGCGAGATGGCGACCGAGGTCGACGCGCTCTGCGTCAGTTGCGCGCTCGACCCCGGCGTGGAACTGCTCGGCGAGGCGCTCGACATCCCGGTCGTCGGCGCGGGCGCGAGCGTGGCCGCCGTCGCGTCCGCCCGCGTCGAGCGCGTCGGGACGCTCGGCCTCGAAAACGGGGCCGGGTCGAGCATCCGACACCTGCTCGGCGACCGACTCGCGGCCGAGGAAGTCGTCGAGGGCGCGGCGACGACGAACTTCCTCACGACCGACGACGGGCGAGCGGCGATTCGCGCTGCGGTCGACCGCCTCGTCGACGCCGGCTGTGACGTCGTCGCGCCGAGCTGTACCGGTATCTCCTCGTCGGGCGCGATACCCGACGTGCGGGCCGACGTTCCGATACCCATCGTCGACCCTGTCGTGGCGATGGGCGCGGTGGCGACGACCGCGGTCTCGCCGCCGCGTCCACTACGGCAGTAGGTTGCCGGACCACCCCGATGGCATTCCGCGCCGCTCGCGCCGCGCTCGGGGTCACACGCGCGGGCGACTTTTCGTGTACCCGACTGTGCGGGGACCAGCATCCTCAATCAGTCACCATAACGACACTAATCGATAGGTAACTCTACCGACAACCCACAACCGGTCAAAAAGACAATAGGATAGGGGAAACACATACTCGTAAAGAGCCCTCCACTGAGAATTATTCATAAAGTAAAAAGATTGCTTTGGCTATAGCCAAGACTTAATTCAAAATCAGTCAATTTTATCACCCAAAAGCGGTAACCGTTGGCGTATGAATGGCTCCGACCATGACTGGTGGCCGAACCAGTTGAAGCTCGAAATCCTCGACCAGAACGCACAACAGACCGACCCGATGGGCGAGGAGTTCGACTATACTGAGGAGTTCCAGAAGCTCGACTACGAGCAGGTGAAAGCCGACCTCGAAGAGCTGATGACCGACTCGCAGGACTGGTGGCCGGCGGACTACGGCCACTACGGTCCCCTCTTTATTCGAATGGCGTGGCACAGCGCCGGGACGTACCGCGCGCACGACGGCCGCGGCGGCGCCTCCGGCGGGCACCAGCGCCTCCCTCCGATCAGCAGTTGGCCGGACAACGTGAACCTCGACAAGGCGCGCCGACTCCTCTGGCCCGTCAAGAAGAAGTACGGGAACCAGCTCTCGTGGGGCGACCTCATCGTCCTCGCCGGCAACGTGGCCCTCGAATCGATGGGCTTCGAGACGTTCGGCTTCGCGGGCGGCCGCGCCGACGACTACGTCGGCGACAAGGCACCCAGTTGGGGCCCCGAAGAAGAGTGGGAGACGACTTCCCCCGACCGCTTCGACGAGGAAGGTAATCTCAAGGAACCGCTCGGGAACACCGTCATGGGCCTCATCTACGTCAATCCCGAGGGCCCCAACGGCGAACCCGACCTCGAAGGCTCCGCGAAAAACATCCGCCAGACGTTCAGCGGTATGGCGATGAACGACAAGGAGACCGTCGCGCTCATCGCCGGCGGCCACACCTTCGGGAAGGTCCACGGCGCGGACTCCGGCGACAACCTCGAAGCCGAGCCCGAGGCGGCTCCCGTCGAGGAACAGGGTCTCGGCTGGAAGAACAACCACGGCTCCGGAAAGGGCCCAGACACCATCACCAGCGGTATCGAGGGTCCGTGGACCAGCGCGCCGACCCAGTGGGACATGGGCTACGTCGCCAACCTGCTCGACTACGAGTGGGAGGCCCACAAGGGCCCCGGCGGCGCGTGGCAGTGGCGGCCGGCCGACGAGTCGCCCGCGGACAAGATTCCGGACGCGGCTCCGGACGCGCACCTCCCCGACCAGTTCGTCGACCCGATGATGCTCACCACCGACATCGCGCTGAAGAAGGACCCCGGCTTCCGCGCGGTACTCGAGGAGTTCCGAGAGGACCCCGCGGAGTTCCAGGAGTCGTTCGCCAAGGCGTGGTACAAGCTCCTCCACCGCGATATGGGCCCGCCGTCCCGGCTCCACGGCCCCGAGGTCCCGGACGAAGCGATGCTGTGGCAGGACCCCATCCCGGACGCCGACTACGACCTCATCGACGACGAAGATGTCGAGGAACTCAAAGCGGAGCTTCTCGACTCGGGCCTCTCTGTCTCCCAGCTCGTCAAGACGGCGTGGGCCTCGGCGTCCACGTACCGCGACAGCGACAAGCGCGGCGGCGCAAACGGCGCTCGCATCCGCCTCGAACCCCAGCGTAGCTGGGAAGTCAACGAGCCCGACCAGCTCGACGACGTGCTCGGCACCCTCGAAGGGATTCAGGAGTCGTTCAACGGCGCGCAGTCCGACGATACCCGCGTCTCGCTCGCGGACCTCATCGTGCTGGGCGGCGCTGCGGCCATCGAACAGGCCGCGGCCGACGCCGGCTACGACATCGAGGTTCCGTTCGAGCCCGGTCGGACCGACGCGTCGCAGGAACAGACCGACGTCGAGTCGTTCGAGATGCTCAAGCCGGACGCCGACGGCTTCCGGAACTACGTCGCGGACGGCGTCGACGAGCGTCCCGAGGACCTGCTCGTCGACAAGGCGGACCTGCTCGACCTCTCCGCGCACGAGATGACTGTCCTCGTCGGCGGTATGCGCGCGCTGGGCGCGAACTACCAGGACTCCGACCTCGGCGTCCTCACCGACGAGCCCGAGACGCTCACGAACGACTTCTTCGAGAACCTGCTCGACATGGATTACGAGTGGGAGCCGGTCTCGGACGACCAGTACCTGTACGAAGTGCGCGACCGCGAGACGGGCGACGTCGAGTGGGAGGCCACTCGCTTCGACCTCATCTTCGGCTCGAACTCCCGCCTGCGCGCCATCGCGGAAGTGTACGGCGGCGACGACGGCGAAGAAGAGTTCGTCGAGGACTTCGTCGAGACGTGGCACAAGATCATGAGCCACGACCGCTTCGACCTCGAATAACCGCGCCGCCCGCCGCGTTCGGTCGCGGTTGAGGCGCGCGAAGTCGGTCCCCGACGCGGCGTCTGCGGTCGCGCTCGCCGCCGCGGGCTGACTTTTTCGCTCGCGTTCTCTTACTCGCTCTCCGAGCGACTGCCATAGTGCGTTCTCGGAGCGGTTTCGACTCGGCTCGACTCGGACTAGATTGACCGAACGTCACCCGGCTTGACCCGGTTCAGTCGTCGGACGGAACCTCGCAGTCGAACGTTTCGAGCTCCTCTTGCAGGCCGCCGGTCTGTCCCCTGAGCTCGTCGAGTTGCTCTCGAATCTCCGAAATCGTCGCCACTCTGGACTCGGCTTGGCTCGCCAGCGCGTCGCTCTGTTCCGCGATGTCCCGCGAGTGGTCGGCGATACCGATAATCGCGTCGACCACTTCTTCGGTCGTCCGTGCACCGTCGTCGGTCGCGGTGGCGACCTCGTTGACCGACATATCGACGCTCTCGACGATTTCCGAGACCGCCGCGAACGCTTCGGCGGCGTCGGTCGTCGTCGATTCTCCCGTTTCGAGTTGCGCCTTCGTCTGTTCCATCTCGGCCTGCACGCGCGCCACGTCCTCGACCGTCTCGGTTATCGTTTGCTCGATGGCCGCCGAGTGGTTCTGCGTCTCGTCGGCGAGGGACTTCACCTCGTTCGCGAGGACGGCCACGATGACGAAAAAGTGGAAGTGCGCTTCGATGTAGCCGCCCGAGAAGTAGACGAGCAGGGCGGAACACGTCAGCAACCCGATTGACGCGAACCCGCTTCGCATTCGGCGCGGCAGCCACGGGAGCCACGCGAACAGCGCCAACCCCACGACTGCGCCGACGCCGAGCAAGACGTGTTCGGCGGGCGCGGCGGTGAGCGTTGCACCCGTGACGTACGGGTCTGACCCGGTGAAGTTCCCGAGGAGGTACAAAAGCGGCGCGTGCGTCACGAGGAAGACGAGGATGTTTCGGTGACGCGCCTGCCACGACTCGTTCGGAATCGAGTCCCCTTGCGGGACGTATCGTACTGCGTCTCGAACCCCCTGTCGCCACCGCCCCACACCGCCGCGACGGTTCTGCCTGTCCGCTGTCGACGTTCCCATACTCCTTTCCTTCGACTTCGGGGTGAAATGAATTGCCGCTCATTCATCAAGGATGATTCTCGTAACGGCGGATTTGAACTCAAAAACCCAAATATTGTGGTACTTTGTGGGATTTCGACATTTGTTTGTTTGATTATAGACGGGTTCTCGTGTGGCCGACGGGACCGGTCGTTGAATGGTTATCGGCGGCGGGGTTGGCGTGTAGTTAGGACCTGACCGAAGGTGAGTGAATTCGCCACGAGATGAGTACTATCGTTCACACGAAACAACACAAACAGACCCGACGGGCTTTCGTGCGGTGGGCGAACGCGTTCTATATTTCATGGTTTGGGTGGATGTAACATTCACTTTCAACGTGATCAGTAGATCGTATTTTGGATTCAGTTCGTTCGAAATCTGAATGTCGGTATCTGACCTCTCGGCTAGAACGACTCGTTGTCAAATTTCATCGCTAGTGGTAGGCAATGAAGACTCGCACAGTAACACTTGTTCATCTGCTTAAATAGGCGATTTACAAACGCCAGTCTTGACGACCGCCATTCGAAATTTTATGGGTCGCTCTGTACATGCTGCGGTGTGTTCTCAATCTTGTTCAATCGGTATATGAATAGTTATACATCCTCTCGCCCTGTATAACGAAAAAATGCGGACGAAGAAGCTCCCGAAGGAGGCACCGGGGACGTACGTTGAGTATCACCCACGTCCGTATTACTCGCCAGACCCGCTTCCTCCGGAGCCGAAAATTGAGATTCCCGTCGAGACACACGACCTCGTCGCCGACGCAGCCTATCAGATTGGCCGTGTCGATGGCATTAGCTCGACAGTCGATTTTGCGGCCGTCCTCTACACGACACTCATCCGAATCGAGGCAGTCGAGTCGGCTCGTATCGAGGGTGCAGAAGTCGACTATCAGGACGTCGCCGCGTTCCACACGAAGCACGAAGGTAACGCCGATGCCGAACCGCAAAGCAAGGACTTGCGTGAAGCTCTGAACTACGAAGACGCGCTCCTGTACGGTATCGAGCACATCGAACGTGGTGAGGAAATCACGCTTGAACTGATTACGCGTCTCCACGAGATGCTCCTCGACGGCGTCCGTAACGAAGGCGACGTCGTCGGGGAGTTCCGCGACCACATGGTCCGGCTCAACAGTCCGAATCCAGCTAAAGATCCGTTCGTTCCTCCCTCGGCGTCGTCTCTCGGTCCTCTCATGTCGTCACTCGTCGAGTACGTCGAGGCAGACGGCGAGTACCACCCACTTGTCGATGCCGCGATCATCCACTACTTCTTCGAGACGGTTCACCCGTTTTCGGACGGGAACGGTCGTCTCGGCCGACTCATCATCATCCTCTATCTGGTCGACCAGGGCTACATCGAGAGCCCGTACATCTACCCGAGTGCCTACTTCAACCGGCACAAGGTCGAGTACGTCGAGAAGATGCGCGCCGTGAGCGAGCAGGGCGAATGGGTCGAGTGGATCGACTTCTTCCTCGAAGCGCTCCGGTCGCAGGCCGAAGAGTCGTACGACCGCACGTGGGCGCTCAAAGAACTCCAGACGAAGTACGAAACAGAATACTCGGGAAGCACGTCGACGGACAGGTTTGCCCGCAAATTACTTGCAGTTCCGTACTTCACGGCGAACGACATCGTGCGAGAACTGGACGTGTCACGTGGGACGGCGTACAATGTCGTCGAGAACCTCGAAGACGCCGGCCTCATCGAAGAAGCGACCGGGGCCGACTGGGGCCAAGAGTACAAAGCGGTTGAAGTGTTCAACGTGTTCGAGTAGGTCGCTTCGGCGCGAAGGTTTAAGTTATAAACCGGGACCATCCCGGTTTATGCACCGTCGAACGTTCCTCACCTCGCTCACACTCGCATCGACCGCTGGTTGTACGACGAAGACTGACTCGTCCGCTGCATCGTCTAGGACGGAAGCGACACCAACACCTGAGACGAGTGGACCAGTACAACGTTCGGTCGGAGAGTCGTACTCACGGTCCAATGGTGCCACCATTGTGGTTGCATCCGCTCGGTTCAGCGGCGCAGCGCGGCTGGACGATGGAACCACAATCAGCCCAGAGCCGGGTAACGCTTTGATCTTAGCTGACGTCCGGTCAGCGAATACAGGTGAGTCGGTCGTCGACCTCCCTTCACGTGACTCTCTGGCACTTATCACCGGTGGGAGCCAGTACCAACCTCTCAAACCGAAGGGAAAACCGGGCGGGGAACCGACGCTCTCGTTCCCGCTCGGTGGGGCACTTTACGAAACAGTCGAAGACGCCCATCCTAACGTCACCGCGTTGGGCTGGGTTTTCTTCGAGGTCCCGGCTGACTCGACGGATTTCCGTATTTCCCTCTCCGATTCACAGTCGTCGACTTTGGAAGCGTATTGGGACGGAACGGTCGACCCGAGCTCGCTTCCAGATGTGGAAATCACGTCTCTCGATGTCCCCGAAGAACACGTTAACGGTGACCCAATAGAGTTCTCGGTGTCGGTGACGAACACCGGTGGGAGTGCTGGATTGTTCAACCAGCGGTTCTCTGTCGTACGGAGCACCGAGCCGAATGCACCGGGCGGCGTACTCGATACCACAGTTGAGCCTGGTGAGACGGTGACAATCGAAAGAACGGTCCCAGCAAAAGGGGTTCAAGACGTAACGATTGCAGTGCCTCCGGCGTTCGAGAAAACGACTCACGTCGTTCCCACGAAGGCACAGTTTGGAAGCTCTCACGAGCTACCGAATGGTGTCCAACTCCGGGTGAGCAAACCGACAGTCAGTGATACGGTCTGGGTCGACGAAAACGGAGGTGGCTTCGAAAACCACTCTATCGACAGGCGTTCGTTCGCTGTCTTCGAGATAACTGCGTGGAACCCGACGGATTCGATTATCTCAGAACCTGACAAGGACTGGTTCGAAGTCGAAGCGAACGGATTTGTCGATTCAAATTCGAACCGTGGGTTCGCACGTGGACTGCGTGAACCGGTCGAGATGCCATACTTCCGTGGCTCGCGTGAGCTTGCCCCCGGAGAAACGACGAATGGTGTCCTCTACTTCGACGTTCCGAAGAACACGAGTGTTGACGAGATCGCTTGTCGAGTGAAATGGCCTGTGACGGAACGTGCGAACAAGGTCTGTGAATGGAAGATGAGTGAATAACCCGGGCGTACAGGCCTGTTCGTCTTCGAAGAGTTGTGTAGAGTATCTCGATACGGTCTGGTTCGATAGGTACCCTTTCTTCTCGGCGAACGAAATCTACGGCAGTTCGTTCGTCCAACTGTCGAGGAACCTTCTGGGGCCTCTATGCACTGAATATGCGGTTTTAGAAAATGACGGACCCGACGGGAATGCGTCGCGGCCTGTGACGAATCTGTTTTAATTTGTGCGCTGTCTGGCGATTTTGCTCATCTTTTCCTCAAATCACTCGGACGTCGCCACCGTCGTCCATGATGTCGCTTCGACGAAGCACGAGAATCGATTCGCCGTACCCCTGCTGTACGACTGCGCCCTCTATCGCTGCCGCTGCAATCTTATCGTCGGTGAGAACGACGACCCGTGAATGGCCACTTCGGAGAAACTCGATTGCCAACCCGGCGAATACGGTATCTGCTTTCTCGACTTCGTGTTCGTTCTTGCCGGATTTTCGGGCAACCTCTCTTCGAACGTAGTCCATCGCTGCGACTGCATCGGAATCGGTTGGCGATGGTGGGTTGATTTTGGTCGCCCATCCTTCCTCGATGGCTGTTTCTACCCGGTCAGCGACGTGCATCGTGCTCAGTTCTTCGGCAACACGTTGGGGAACTTGCAAGGTTATCTGATGCCGTGCAGCAAACTTCCGAAGTTTCTGGAACTTCGAATTCTCCGGGCCCCCCACGGCGACGAAGAGGTTCGTATCCGCGAGGACGAAGTCGTCCGAGTGAAGGTCACTACTCCCCATCGAACTCCAGTTCGTCAGGGTCAGGCGAGATGAGTTGTTCGAAGTACGGGTCGTACTCTCGGCCAGCCTCCAAGACGGGCCGAACTGCATAGATGATGGCCATCCCTTCGACTGGCTTGGCGTCCATCTCTTCGGCCGCCATCCGTTGGGTGAGGTTCCCAGCGTAGTACTCTGCTGCCGCACGAACCGCTCTCACGAGTCGTCCAACGCCGTACCGATTGTGGAAGTATTCGGCATCGTCGTCGAATTCCGTGAGTGCGACTGCGTGGAGTAGCGTCGGGGTAATTGCGACTTCGCGGCCGTCGACGAACGCGAACGGTTCCGCGGTGAGTTGGTGGGGGCGCGTGCTCTCGTCGCGGTCGAGGACGCCGAGTCGTTCGAGTCGTTCGACGTCGTCGTAGGCCGTTGCACGAGCGAGGTCCAGTTCCTCGATGAGGCCTTGAATCGTTGCTGGCCCGTAGTAGCAGAGGTAGACGTACTCGCGGGCGAGGCGTGGGTTCTGCAGCAACGTCGTGGCTGCCAGCAACCCATCGAAATCGTCGAACGGTTGTGGAGGTGCGTCTTCGATTGGCGGTGCGTCGCCACGGTCAGTGAGGGTGGGCATACGTGAAATACGAAATCTATGTATTTTAGATTTATGCTGGTAGTACTAGTCCTCCGGAGTGTGAGTCCGTCACGCTACGTGACGAAATCGGTTGGCGGGAGAATATACGAATTCGACGGTTAGAGAACTCACTCTTTGGTTCTGAAGCGTTCCAGAAGTGTACGGACCCGACGGGCTTTCGTGCGAGGGACGAACGGGGTCTAGATTTCAAGTGGAAGAGAGGCTGTGGGGCACATTTTCAGCGTGCCCAGTCGACCATATTTTTGGATTCATTTCGTTCGCCAGACGAACGTTGTCCTTTGCCAGATTCATATTTCCAACCTAGTGGATATATGTTCTACCACCTCGTAGAATCGAGTATGCCCGAGGAAAACCAGAACGACCCTAACGCTTCGATGACCCGGGGTGAGCGCATCCGTGCCGCCGCACGGACGCTTCGAACGCCTCGAACGGCGTCGTGGGTTGCGAACGAGACAGAAGTCTCCGTCAAGACGGCCCAGAAGTATCTCGACCAACTCGTCGAGGACAACGTCCTCCGCAAAATCGAGCAAGGCGACCAGACGCTCTACTGTGTCGACCAGCTTATGGCGACCTACCGGGAGGTTGCGGCACTCCAGCGAGAACACAGCCGTGAGGAGTTGACGAGTGCCCTCGACTCGATGCGGAGCAAGATTACTGACTGGAAGCAGTCGTACAATGTCGAGACGCCTGGTGAACTTCGAGCGAGCATAGCCGACTTGGACGACACCGACGAAGTCGAAGCGCGGCGAGAGGTTGCTAGCGAATGGGAGCACCTCGCTGACCGTCTCCCAGTCGTTCGAGCGGCGCTCAACGAGTACGACTGGGCGACCAAACGAGACTCTATCTCCGCGTGACCAAATGGGGTTATCAGGAACTATCGACAGCTCAGTCTACGAGGGGCTGAAGGACGTTTTGCAGAGACACCCTGCCGTCACGTCGGTGTCCTACGAACCGGACAGCATCGTCAAGAAGTACATCCAAGCAGCGATTGACCCTAATCGAGTCGTGCCGACGACTGGGCCAGAGTCGCCGACGCTCGCCGTCAAGTGGCGGTTCGTCGGAGACGAGTCGCAGTTTCGGATACATTACGCCGACCCGAATACAGGGTTCAACTGTGGCTGGCATCGTGACGACGACCATCCCGAACTCGGGGCGGTTCACTTCCAGTATTATCTGCCCGACGAAGGAGAGACCAATCACGAGGCGGTGCAGTTCGAGAAGCAGATTCCGACGGAGGTTCTGTGGACGGTTCTGGATAGATTGTTTCAGGAGCGACTTCCGGAACTTGCGATGGAATAGCCATGGCTTGAAACCGGAGAAATATTCGTTCGCTCCTCAGATAGGCGATCCTATTTGGTACAGTCTAGCAATTAGAAGAAAGACAAGTTCGATAAGAATCTGTCATTGACTGCAACAGTGTTTTGATCAGAAAGCTAACCGACGATTAGCGTGCACCCATTACAACGTCATGTGTGGATGCTTCCCCTTCCCGATAGAGATTCTTGGTTGTCTACCAAGGATGAATAATTATACATGGTCCTTACATCTAACTGTATCCAACAAGATGGCAAGATTCCTCGTTGCGGACTCCTCTCTCATACAACAGGGACATCGGAGTTTCCTGATTGGGGTCGCATTGAAGATTCGGAACGGCAGTGAGTTCGACGAGCATTATTTTGATGTCGTTGAGGACCTTTTTGAGAAATACGACGTCGAAATACGGAATGCAGTACTTGACTCTAGCACTATCGTTTCTCGGGTCCCTAGTTTCCACGTTAGAGAAGCACGGCAAGACCTGATTGAAGGAATTGTAAATAACCCCGCGATCGAAAAGATTCACGTAGCGATTGGTTGGTATCTTGACGGTGTTGAGATCGGCGGGCGGTCAATTGGGGCCCGAAATTTTGTTGAGAACAAACTCTCGCAGTACTTCCCCGTTGTCACTGCATGGAACTCCCATCGAGAATCACTGGATTGGGACGACACCCCTACTGAACTCTGGCTTGATAATGTACAGGGCCGAATTACGAAGGCCTGGAAGTATTTAGGAAAAGAATTTGAAGATCTGAATCTGGTCCCTCACGGAGATACGACATATCCCTCTATTTCTTCGGCAGATATCATTGCAAACTATTTGGGTAGCACGCTGTCAAAAGATAAGGATTTCAGCGAACTTTCAAACCAAGCTCACAGAATTCTTTCGAGGCTCCGTGACGGAACTGAAGGAATAACCAGTAGCGACATTAATCACGAAATGAGCGAAGAAGACCACATAGTTCCAGAGTACGACTACGCGATTCGACCAGAACTCCATTACCCCCATCCAGTGTTCTTTATCCATGACGAGCACTTTTCGAACTCTGACCAGCCGGTCCTCAAGGAGACTGAGTTCCACGGTATGTTGCGCAGACACGCACAGGAGAAAGGTGGTTGTGTAGTAGGCTTGGAGCCACACCGTCTCCCTGCAATTGTACGTAATGATGATAAGATAGTCCCCACTTACGGTTCAAATACTGATGTGGCGAAAACGTTACAGAAACTGAATCCTACTACGGACCTTGAAATCATTGAGGCTGAATCCTTCATTAATGAGTTCATGGACAGTGATGCGTCTAGATAGTGTAGAAATGCGGTAGGCGTGGGAGCGACCCATTGCCTGCCGCGGGAAAGGGTGAAGTTGGAAGCGCCCCAGTGGGGCACCATCCACAACGGAATAATATAGGGACGTATACAAAAAACCTTGCTTAATCTCTCGTCTTGTATTGAGCGTCAACGTCGTTTAGTACATCTAATACAAACTCGCTAAGATCTTCTGGGCAGTTACCCTCAGAAATCGTGTTGAGGGCTTCGTTTAGCCACCTCCCTTTTTTATCTGGGCTCACATCAAGGTCCATCCAATCCTCTAACTCCCCACACGGTACGAGGTATACACCGTGCTCGCTCGCATCTTCGATCACGTTCTTGATTATCTCTTTGTGTTTCTCAGGCATATTTTCCACACCATCTTTCAATGTGGATATCTCGTCCTGTATCTGTGCGTAATCTGTGATTATTGGCTGTACCTCGTTATACTCCGCACCGCCCAGCATACCTCGAATTAAATCCGTCAAGTCTCGGTGAGGGTTGAGAATGTCTAAATCAACTATAGCCGCCACCGGTATCTGGGCATCCGTTGCTGCTCGAGCAATCTTATCAAGAGAAGATAGACCTAGTCCGTCAACGAACTGGATATCTGACTCATCGTGCTTTATTCGTGCAACGGCTTCGTATACTGCTCTATCAGAACCCCCTTCACAGACAACTATTCCGGTATGGAACGCGGATTCAAGTACTCTCTGGCTTCTTAGAAGCGGGTCAGTAGCGATTCGCTCAGCAGCGTCCAGGCCAATTTGATTGAACTGAGTATGATCTCCGGTTCGGTTCAATCGATGAATTGAGACGTTAGTTGGTGATTCCAGAACCCCGTTAAGGAAATTTGCGTTATGAGTGGACATTACAATTTGTTCTGTCGTTTCACACCCGACCTCGGCGATCCACTCACCTAAGCGCCGAGCCTGTGAGGGATGAAGAAATGCAGCTGGTTCGTCAAGAAGTAGTAACCGTGATTTCGAGACCAACAGACTTCCGACTACACCAGCAAAACTCAAGTAACCATCCCCAGCCTCATCAATCGGAGAAAACCCATTTTCTTCGATGAATTCGCCAAGTTCACGTGGATGTGAGGGGGGACTTTCGTCACACTGTCCAACTTGGATCCGGATACTGCCTTGGTCACTGTAGTCGATTACTGGTGAAACTCCGAAGACGTCCTTAAATATCTCTCTAAATTTCGAATACGATTCATCTGAGCGATACAGCATGGAGAGTGTCATGTTTTTAGGATTTCTACGAGTTTGATCAGCGCCGACTGATGACTCTGTAGCAAGTTGAAGGCGAGACGATGCGTCCAGAAAGGTCACGAGTGCTGGTGATAGAGTATCGAAGACCTCCCGAGATGATGTAGAGAGATTGTCGTTCAACCACCCTCGCCACTTCTCTGACTCAACGCTCACTGTGCGGCCAGCTTGACCACTCACAACTATTCTATCGCGCTCTTTGACATAGTGTAGACCACGTAATATCGGCCGGAAATCACCAGAGTGAAAAGAAAGAGAGCCAAATATTGTTGGATTTTTGTCTCTTAGTATGATGTTACGGATATCACGCAAAGTCTGTGTCTTCCCCGCGTTGTTTGGGCCGACTAGAACTGTGGTGTCCGCCAATCGGAGACTGTGGTCAAAGGACTCAGTTGTACGTTCACGATATAGTTTCTCTACAATCATTTACGGATGAAAACCCAAAGAACGTCAAGGTGATTAAAAATGTCTGTTACTCTCTTCTGTACTATATCTAAAAGAAATTTGAACACCGTCTGTGACTGAGTTATCAACATAAAGTTTAATTCATTTACATGAATTAAAAGGTACTCAGTAAAGTCAGAGACGGTACAGACTTGAACTGATGGACAGCGTTACGTATTCGGGAAATGCCGACGTTTTTGATTGTCAGCTAAAAAACTGGACGGGGCTCTGGTCCCAACCTGTACAAATCTTGGACTAGGTATGTCGTCAATTCAGTCCCGAGCCGAAAAGTAATACACTTTGATATGTTTGTGTTGTATCCAGTCTACGAACTAATTTTAAACTGCTCTATCTTTTGTTCTATCAACTTCCCCACTCCCTTGGCTCCGATTGCTTCTGCAGAGATGGACGAGAGTTCGTGACTCAGTGCTTTCGCCACCTTCTCAACGAGATCATTGTCGTCGATGAAATCGGCATCATCACGTTCGTAGGCGACCTTGGCGAAGGCTTGGACCGCGGCCTCACGGCGGAGGTCCTTACGGTCGAACAATCGATTAGCTATGTATTGGCGGGTCAGTATTTTCTCGGTTGGCCCGTATCCATCGTCCTCGGTTCGGGTGAAGTCAGCCATGAACCAGAGTCGTGCGAAGGCCGGTGCGTAGAGGTCTTCGGTCGATTTCGTGAACTTCTCTCGAAGTGATGTGATCGAAGTAGTTCCCTTCATCGGCCATCGGAATCGGACGTAGTCAGGACGCCAGACGACCGCCAAGTAGTGCCAAATTCCCGGGTCGCCAGCTGCTCTGCGAGGAACGTCGATAAATTTTCTCACGGCAGGTGCGACGGCAGCGTCCAAGTCCGAGCGATCCGACTCGAATCGGTGGCGGCCTTCGTTCATGACGTAGTCAAGCACTTGACCTAACGAGTCGAGATCTGCTTCGTAGTCAGTTTTCTCTACGAAGGGTTGGACCTCGCTACTGTCGTACGTGATATCGTCTTGGATGAACTCGTCTGTTACTAGGTTCCCTTCGCCACCAGTGGTGAGTCTGTAGAGTGTCTCCATCGTCAGATCATCTCCAATAGTCGTTTAATATCGTTGTATGGTTGCTGTCGCTGCTGGTAGATTGCCTCTACCTCGTTGATGGTCGTGGAGATTGCTTCGATGCCCAACGAACTCTCGAACTCGTCGACTGTACCGTCGGTAAAGTAGTGCCCACAGAGGTCGGTCAAGAGTGTCTCTTGCCAGTCGTACTCGATTCCCCCTTTGATGACTGCGTGCGTAGCTGCTTTGATCGTGAACTGCGTCAACATAGAGACAGCAAGATGATTTAGTGCGACACGTCCGATGAGTCCCTGTTTGGTCGGTCTCTCGATCGCGTTGATGGCTGCAACGACAGTCGGGTACGCCTCGTTGAGATACAGTTTTGGTTTAGCAGCATCGGTGACGTCTACGTGCCACTCAGCACCTGGCTTACCAGGGTTGTCGTCTCCGTTGAAGTCTGCGGGGATGACGGGGAGGTCACCGCTGAGCGACAACCGTGGCGGGTCGAGATACAGATCGACGTACGGGCCGTGAGCGAGCATCCGCCCACTCTGTCTACCGTACTCGTCGTCGTCCGGTCGGTAGTCATTCCGAATCAGGAGTGGTTCAAACTCGACACGACCACGGTAGGATTCTCTCTCTATTACGATGGTTCCGCTGTAAGTTCCTTGCTCAAGATCGTCAGTTTCGATGGGTTCGATAAATCGTCCGTGTGTCTGTGGAGCGTATCCAGCTACGACTAGTGCGCCCTCGACTTCGTTTGGTGGAAATACGTAGCTTAGTGTCTCGTCTGTGACTGACAATTCGACGTCGAACTCGGCAGTGTTCCACTCTTCATCGTGTTCGAATAGTGGGAACTCTGACGGGTCTTTCGGGAGTTCTTGTTCGTCACCGTCCAGACGTAGTTCGGTCGCCTCGAATCCGAGTGACTCACCGTCGTGATTGTATGGATAAGCGTCCTGATGGTATTGGTGAGTTGTCACGTTCTCGCCCCTCCAAGATTGGTCTCGATAGTGAAATTGAGCCGTGCTCTACCTTCTCCGACCGCATCGATACTTGCTGTCGAGACCGACATTGCATCGAATTCGACGGCGTCCTTTCCACCGGGGACTCGAACCATTGTCTCGTTGTTTTCCACAGACAAATTTGCGCCTGTTTCAGGGTCTGTTCCGGAAATGTTGTCCAACGCAACGGTCTCGATTACGTTGTTGGAAGAATCGAGTACAGCGAATTCCACCGTCAATCCCCAGTCGTCCTCCAAGGACTCTGTTAGCTCTAAAGTCCCCGTACTACGGTACTTGTCACCGATGTGATTGAGGTTGGATCTGACACGTTCTATAGTTCGACTACCACCACCCCCACCACCGCGGCTTCGACCTCGGTTCGGTCCTCCTGAGAAGTAGGGGAACCGCCGTCCGACGTCCCCGAGCATTTCACTGTCGTCGGAGCCGGCGGAGGTGAGAAGCTCCGTCAACCGTGCTGGTAGAGTGTCTTTGAACAGTGTATTGATCTCGCTGCTACCCCCTGAATAGTTATGTTCCAGTTTGCTGACTTCTTTCTCCCAAGTATCGTGGGCTTTCGGCTCAGCCTTACGGAAGAAGTCCTCGACCACGAGATCCGAATCAGGAATATCGTCGTCGTCAGCATCAAACGGATGTCGAGCTTTCCCTGCGAGGAGGATCGCCTGAAAGTGCTGAGTAGTGGACCGGGCGATGTGGTCGTACTTCCGGTATTTGACCACGTGGCGCGCGCCACGGAACAACGCAATCTGGTTCGGCATGCTGTTGGGTCGTGATTCGTGGCTTCGAACTACGAGAGTGACCTCTGCATCCGTCGACGACTTTCCATCCTTGTGTGCGGGCACTGTCAGTGGGATGTTGATCGCGGCTACGTCAGGTGCAGCACCGAGTGTTTCACTCGCCGAGTCCCGCTGTTGGTACGCTTCGATGAACGCCTCCAGGTCCTTGTTCGTTGTTGGGTCGATAGCCGAGGGTGAGCTATCGTCGGGTGCTTGGATAGAAATATCGAGACCATCCTCGAGAATTAGTGGCCAGTAGTACATGACTGCCAGATCTTCGATCCGCTCTATCACCTTCTGGGGAGAGCGACGGCTGCGACTAGGCTCTCGGAATCCCACGACGATTGCCGTGGTCCCGGTAGCATCAGCTCTAGCCCGACTTTCGTCTATGTGTAAGGCGTCCGCAGCTATGTCTGCTGCAGTAGGCCCCTCTATCGATACTGCTCTGCGGTCCTGAGTGCCGCTATTACCAATCCATCCGTCTCCGTGATATTCTTTCCCTCCGTATTCGTGGAATGGCAGATCGATTCGGCCCACGAATCGTGGTACATCTGTGTCAGACCATCCCTCAGGCGTCGTCAGAAACATGGCAGTCTTGATTCCGGAGAAACCCCACAGTACAGACGCACCGACACCGTGAACTCCGCCTTCTGATTCGTCTTTCGTAGATCGGCCAAAATCTTGAATCAGAGACGCGTAGTTAGTGTCGTCAGAAAATTCGTCCCCTGTCAACCCGGTCGTATTCTTGTCTTCGACCATCAGAAGTGGAAGTGTACCCTTCTCTATCCGGTCGACCATGTTCTGTACACCAATCTCGTCGTCGTTTTCCGCGACGGCCTCTAGGTGATCTCGGAACTTCGTGTCCCAGTTAATTGCGTCTAAGAACTCGTCGAGACGAGATCCTTCGAGTTGATCGAAGCGGTAGAGGAGTTCGGGCGTCAACCCATCTTGGGCTTCGTCAGCACTATTTTGGGCTGTTTCACGGACGAACTGTTCGAGTCGTTGGTCGAGCGCGATGTCGGTGAGTGCAGTGCCCAGCCTGCGTTCTCCCTGTTCACGCTTGTGGAAGTATGTCTCCAAATTCACAGACGATGCCGAACCGTGACCATCAGTGATATTATAATTAACTGATGAGTCGAATGGATATTGGAACCGCGCTAGTTTGGCCAATACCTCAATCTCAATTCCCCGGAAGGATTATTAGGATAAACTGACACTTGACTAATCATCGTGAGCGGAAGTCAGATCGATGCCGAAGAAGAATTCGTCCACAAACTGTACGGTGAGGACTATCTCTACCAGATTCCCAAGTTCCAACGTCCATTCTCGTGGACGGAGGAGAACTTCGTAGACCTCGTTGACGACTTGACCGACGCCTACGAATCGAACAGTCTGGCACACGGCGATTTATTGAATAGCGACCAGAAACTCGACAAGTCCCGAACGAAGGCCTACGAACCGTATTTCCTAGGGAGTATCATCTTGAACCGGGGCGGATCGACTGGAGACCGCTTTGACGTCATCGACGGCCAGCAGCGACTCACTTCGGTGGCAATCTTACTCTGTGTCCTCAGGGACCGTCTTGATCACGAAGGGTGGTCGACTTCTCTCGACCGTTTCGTCCAAGAAGAAGAGGACTTCGCGAAGGGGCAGGAAGGTTCCGTTAGACTCCGTATCCGAGACCGAGACCAAGCTTTCTTCGAGGAGAACGTCCTGGAACGCAAAGCGACACTTGACCCTGCCGATCCAGCCAACGGCGACACCGAACCGCAGCAGAACATTCTACAGGCAGTCTCTACCTTCGACGAACGGCTCGAACAGTGGGCCAGTCGTGGGAACGACCTCACCTCGTTAGCGGCGTTCATCCCGCAGCGAGTCGTGATGGTCCGAATAATGACGGATTCACTGAGCTCTGCGTTCCGTCTGTTCAACGTCACGAACGCACGTGGGATGCCCCTCAACAACGCAGACCTCCTGAAGAGCGAAAACCTCAGTCAGATCCCCGAGACCCACCGCGACGAGTACCAGCGAAAGTGGGAAGATATGGAAGAGGAGGTCGGGAACGAGGGGCTCGAACGGTTCATCGGGTACATGCGGCACATCCTCGTCAAGAACAAGTCTCAGAAGTCTATCTACGACGAATTTAGCGAAGTCTTCACGAAAAAGCCAGACTACCGCGGCCGTGACTTCGTCGACGAGCTCGAACAAGTCTTCGACGTCCATCGGAAGCGAGTGTACGACGCCAAACTAGACGCCGACGACGAACACAAGAACGTCTACTACGCCAACCTGGTCTCGGTCATGCGCGACTTCTACCCGTCGGACGAGTGGGTCGTGGCGTTGATAGAGTTCGACAAGACGTTCGACGACGAGGGCCTACTCTACGACTTCGTCTGTCGCCTCGAACGTCGGCTCACGGTCGACTGGTTGACCGGCTCGTCGAGCAGTGACCGATACTCACGCGTGTACAGTATCCTCAAAGCCATAGAATCGGCCGACGGTCCGCGGGAGGTCTTGAGGTCGGACTATCTCACAGGGGACTTGCGAGCCGAGAAAGAGGACTTCGAGGAATCGTTGGACCTACGCAACTTCTATCGGAAGGGGAACTACCAGTGGCCGAAGTACATCTTGATGCGTCTCAACTTGGAGCGGTACGACAACCGGAACGTCAAGGTCCAGTACGGGAACAACATCAACGTAGAGCACATCCTCCCACAGAAGCCGAGTAGTGGTTATTGGACCCAGCGTTTCAGTGACGAGTTGGAACGCGAGAAGTGGACGAACCGTCTCGGAAATCTAGTCCTCTTGGACGGGCGCAAGAACTACAAGGCGAGCAACCGGCCGTTCCCGAGAAAGTACAGAGAGTACTTCGAGAAGAAGAGCGACTTCGCGATAACGAACGAGTTGTCCGAGTTCGACAGTTGGACGCCGAGTCTACTCAAAGAGAGACACGAGAATCTGATCGACGAGTGTCTCGAACTGTGGATCGATTCGGCTGCCGAGACCGAGACGAACGTGGTATAAGTGAGTAATAGGATGATGCGCACGATGCTTTCCGGAGGATTTCCTAGATGAGTTCTAATCTCGCAGCAGTCGATCTCTTCTGTGGTGTCGGGGGACTGACTCACGGGCTGGAGCAAGCTGGCATCCCCGTCGCCGCCGGCGTCGAGATAAACCCCGACTGTAGGTACCCCTACGAAGCGAACAACGACGCCGAGTTCGTCAAGGCCGACGTCTCGGATATCGACTCGTCCGACGTCGAGTCACTCTTTCCCGACGATTCTACCAAGATACTCGCTGGCTGTGCACCCTGTCAGCCATTCTCTAATCTCAACAATGGACGGGACACGTCGCAGACCTCCGAGTACAGTCTCCTCCAGAGCTTCGGGGAGTTGGTGGAGGATATACAGCCTGCTATCGTCACGATGGAGAACGTCGCCGAGGTCCGAAACGAACCGGTCTACTCGGACTTCGTGAACACGCTGTTCAGAGAGGGGTACCAACTCTGGTTCGACAAAGTGAGTTGCCCTGACTATGGCATCCCACAACGCCGTAACCGGATCGTCTTACTAGCCTCGAAGCTCGGAGACGTCCCTTTGATCGACCCGACCCACGACCCCGCCGACTATCCCACTGTTCGCGAGGTGATCGGTAACCTACCACCGATCGAAGCTGGAGAGTATTCGAACGAAGACCACTTACACAAATCCCGTACACTGGAAGAGCAGAACCTAGAGCGGATCGGACAGTCACTACCCGGTGGGACGTGGAGAGACTGGGACCCCGATATCAGGCTCGATTGCCATCGAAAAGAGAGTGGCCGCTCTTTCGACTCTGTATACGGGCGGATGGAGTGGGACGCGCCTGCTCCGACGATGACGACACAGTACTACAACTACGGTAGCGGTCGATTCGGGCATCCTGAGCAGGATCGTGCCATCTCGCTCAGAGAAGGAGCGATGCTCCAGACGTTCCCCGAGGATTACGCCTTCGTCGAAGAAGGAGGCGACGTAGAGTTCAAGACGATCGGGAAGATGGTCGGGAACGCGGTACCAGTCCGCCTCGGCGAGGTAATCGGTCGGAGTATCGTTGACCACATGGAGGAACACGATGTCGCAGCTTGAGCCAGAATCTACAGAGTCGGAGAGTGATTCCCCGTACAAGATGTCTCTCAGCCTCAACGTGTTGAACCACCTAGGGCTGAACCTTTATAGCAACGTTCCTGCAGTACTGTCTGAAGCAGTCGCTAACGCGTGGGACGCCGACGCCGAGAACGTTGACGTGGACATCTACCCCGACGAAGAGAAGATCGTGATCGTTGACGACGGGCAGGGGATGGACGCCGAAGACGTGAACGAGCGGTACCTCCGTGTCGGATATCGAAGACGCCGAGATGACGAACGCTCGAACCGCACACCGATACACGACCGGCCTGTGATGGGTCGCAAGGGCATCGGGAAACTCTCCCTCCTGTCCGTAGCCGAGACTGTTGACGTGTACACGGCCAAAGATGGCGATCATAATGGCTTCAGGATGCAACTGAGCGAGATCCAGCGAGCCATCGGTGAAGAAGAGTCATCTTCTGGAGTCCAACAGCAACAGTACGTCCCGACACCACTAGACGACTTCCCGGACGAATTCACCGAAGGGACGAAGATCGTCCTCACCGACCTCACGAAGCGGGTTCACACCACCGAACACGCACTTCGGAAACGGCTCGCACGACGGTTCAGTATTCTCGGGACCGAGTACGACTTCACCGTGAGGATCAACGGCGAAGAGGTTACTGCGACGGATCGCGACTACTTCCACAAAGTTCAGTTCCTGTGGACGTTCGAAGACCACCACTATCGAGATCTCTGTCGTGATTCCAAGCTTGAAGCCCACGAGGAACGAGAGGGTAAGACCCCTGACGGATACAAGGTGTCCGGATGGATCGGAACCGTAGAGAAACCGAGTGACTTAGTTGAGGACTATCCGGGCCACGACACCGAAGCCGACGACCTGAACAAGATCTCTTTGATGGTCCGAGGGCGGATGGCCAAGCCAGACCTCTTGGAGAGTGTGAACGACAGTCGAATGTTCTCCAAATACCTCGTCGGTGAGATCCACGCCGACTTTCTTGATTACGACGACCAGGAAGATATCGCGACTTCGAATCGTGAGGACGTCGTCAAGGAAGATCCACGATATCAGGAACTCCTTGACTTCCTCCGCATCCAATTGAGCCACATCGCCGGGAAGTGGAACGACCTGCGTAACCAGCAGGCCTCCAGAGAAGCACGTCAAATTGGAATCGTCGACATGTGGTACGAGAGTCTCGCACCAGAACAGCGTGAGCGGGCTCAGAGTCTCTTGGGGAAGATTAGCCGGATGTCGGTGAAAGACGAGTCTGACCGGAGAGAACTCTTCAAGTACGGCATCTTGGCCTTCGAGAATCTGAAGTACCAAGAGAAGATCGACAGTATCGGCGACTTGACCGAGGCCGACGGACGGACGATCTCTCGCACACTCTCTGATTTAGACGACGTAGAGTCCTCTCAGCACCAGCAGATGGTCTCTCATCGGAAGGAAGTCGTAGACGCGTTCTTATGCCGAGTCGAAGAGAAGGGCGTAGACGACAAGACGTTCGTGCACTTGAGAGAGCACCCGTGGTTGCTGAACCCTGCCTGGGAACAGTCACCGGTTGACGAGGAGTTGCAGAAGACGGTCGAGAATTACCTATCCGAAGCAGGTCACTTCGACGGAGACGACGTCGACGAGTCGAGTATTCGGTGTGTTCGCGCAGCGTCTGGGTACACGTTGGTCGCGCTCCGTCACCCGACCGAACCCGCGAACTCTGGGCTCCACGATTTGGTCGATACGTTCGAGGATGCTCTCGAACACGGACTCGAAGAAGAGGGGTACGATACTCAGTTCGCAGACGTCGTCTTCGTGGTCCCCGACACCGAGACGTGGAGTGAGTTGGAAGGTCTCCTGAAGAAACGAGGAGTCGTCGTCAAGAAGTACGAAGACCTCCTGAGAGAGACGTCCCGAGTATACCAGTCCCGAACTTCGAACGACTCCCGGAATGGCCGTGTCTCGAGGCTCCTCGACCAGATTGACGACGGAGACGTGTTCGACTGACTTCTCTCGTGTTGCTGAACTTTTTGTACCAGAGCGTGACCAACGACCAGTATCGTGGACGAACTACACGCCGAACAGTTCCGTGTCGAGATCCTCGAATGGAGTGAAGACAACGTTCGTCGATATCCGTGGTGTGACCCCGAAGCCTCTCTCTACGGAGTCTTTGTCGCTGAGTTCTTCCTCAATAGAGCCCTGCCAAGACTGTCGTCTGGTGCCCCCCGAGTTTCTCATACAGTACGTCTCTAGAAGCAACTCACAGGTCTTTGTCTCTTTGTGATTTCGACACAGGCCAATACTGAAATCGGACTCGTCAACCGACCCCTCGTGTGTCGATATCCGGAGACGAACGCTTTATCTGTTCCGTCGAACTTCCATCCAATAGCAACATGAACGTATCCGCCGTTGACCTGTTCTGTGGTGCCGGAGGTCTCACGAACGGCCTTGAGACTGCAGGTGTAACGGTGGAGGCCGGTTTCGATATTGACGCGGATTGTCGGTACGCCTACAATGAAAACAACGAGGCCAACTTCGTACCCGCTGACTTAGCCGAAATCTCGAAGGAGAACCCCAAAAAAATAGCTGAGTGGTTGGACGATGATGCCGATGCGACACTTGTCGCTGGGTGTCCTCCCTGCCAGCCTTTCTCATCACTTAACCACGGCTCCGAGAGCGAAGACCACGAGATGTACGAGATGCTCTCCGAGTTCGGTGAGATCGTCGCCGCGATCGAACCAGATTTCGTGGTGATGGAGAACGTCTACGAACTTCGCCACGAAGTGGTGTACGAAGACTTCGAAGAGCTGCTGGAATCGATGGGCTACCTGTTGAACCCAGATTGGAACAAGCGGGTATTCTGTCCAGAGTACGGTATCCCGCAGACACGCCGGCGATGGGTGGTAACCGCGTCGAAGCGGGGTCCGTTCAACTTCTCCCCCAGAATTCACAACCGACCAAGTCAGTTTGAGTCTGTCAAGGAGCGAATCGACGACCTTCCTGCAATCGAAGCTGGTGATTCCCATCCCGAAGACTGGCTTCACACTGCTCGGTCACTCGACGACATCAACCTCAGACGAATCGAACAATCTGTTCCTGGGGGTACCTGGGAAGACTGGGACGAGGAGCTACTACTCGACTGCCACCTCGACGAGAGTGGACGTTCGTTCGGTTCCGTATACGGCCGGATGCGACCCGACGAGCCAGCACCCACTATCACGACACAGTTCTACAATTTGGGAAGTGGTAGATTTGGACACTACGATACAGACCAGAACCGGGCCATCTCGCTACGGGAGGGTGCGATGATTCAAACGTTCCCTCGTGACTACGAGTTCGCCGAAAAATTCGAAGATATCGGTATTACAAAACTTGGTCGGATGATCGGAAACGCAGTACCTCCCGCACTCGGTGAGATCATTGGACGGCGCCTGTTGGAACACCTACGGGGGGAGAAGAAACAGGCGGCGTTAGGTGACTACGTCGACTGAATAACCGCTCTGTTATTCGGTGGATATCTGTGGTTTAGAAACTCGTACGCCTGAGGGTCTACTTGTAGGCACCCAAACGAGGACACACGATGTCGAAATAGTCGTACTCGTACGGGATTGGAACACAGATTGGCGACTCTCGATTCGTAACTTGACGACGACAGTTCACCCTGACTCGACGTCTTCTCGAATACTCTGAACGACATCTACTAACTCTGATTTCGTCCGCCCTTCGAATGGTATCGTGGTGCCGGCACGGCGGAGCCTCTGTATCGTCTCGTCTATCACGTCGTTTGCTGCGAACGACTCTTCGTCTTCGTCGTAGAGTACTTCGAGACACGCAAGCGCCGCTGGTTTGTACCGGCCGAGCTGGATGTCGAACACACGGAAACAGAACCGTCGGCTCTCGAATGCCTTCTTGGTGTTCTCGTAGTCGCCGTCCTCTTGGGTCATCTCGGCAATCCACCACAACCGTTCGAAGGTACTGGAGGCCGAGTCGAGAGCAGAACCGTAGGTCCAGAACTTCTTCTTCATCCCCGTCTGACTCTCGTATCTCCACCTGTGGCGGACGAACCACGGGAAGTGACGCATCGCGAGATCGTTCCAGATTCTCGAGTCACTCGCTTCACTACGACTCAAATCGATCTCCTCGTGGACGGCGACTGCTGCCTCGGAATCCATCTCTCCTTCGAACTGTGGATACTCGTCTACGATCTCTCTCAGACGGTCCTCTAAAGCGTCGATGTCCGCACTGAAGTTCGTCGTCTGTGTATATCTCTCGAGCCTTCCTTCTTCGAAGAACTCTTTGTCACCCCTCAGGAATTCCTCGTCGTCCAATAGTCGCTTTGCATCGGTCTTCAACCGGGCCAAGGTCGTCTGTGTCATCTTTCCGCCAAGTTCTGGATGTGTTTCGTATAGTAGTCGGCTGGCTCTAGGAGCTCCTGTACAGCGCCTTCTATCTTCTTCGTCGCGAGTACCACAGACTCCGAGAGGTCCTCCTGTAGTCGTTCGGCGGTCTTCTCTGGTGTGTGATCAGGATAGAGCTCGTCGTGGAGTTCGTCGAAGACAGCTCCCTGCCACTCTGGTGCCCAATCGTCTTCGTCAGGATCGTACTCGGTCGCAGCGACCGTGACGAGACGAGTCCAAACTGGTGTCATGACTTGATTCCAAACGAGGTCTGAGACTACCTTCTCGTGTTCACTCTCGGCGTCCTGAATCACTGTGGTCACTTTCTCGTGGTCTTCGTTGAGCCACAGCACTGGCACATCAGGATCGCCTTCCAGGTCCAGATAATAGAACCGGTCCGAGGATGGGAAGCGAGTATCGTCGTCTGCCTCGTGGACCTCTTCGAACGATTTAGATCGGACGTCTAGGAGGCCTTGGTCTTCCCTACTCGTGTCGCTGATATCTATCCGCCACTCTGGGCCATCAGCGACGAAGACACCCGCGTCCGTCGCGTAGTTCATCGACTGCGACGTATCGGTCGTACGTATCAGAATCGGGCGGAGGTCAACGCTCCCCTTGACGTCTTTTGAATCGAACTCCCACGTTCCTTCGTACGTCCCCGAACTTATCGGGTCCCGAGCCAGTACAAACCGTTCACGGAGATACGTCTCCCGACAGTGAGCGGTGACGACGAGCATTCCCGGTATCTTTCCGAACTCCGGGAAGACCTTCCCCAGTAGGCCCTCTGGAATCGTCACTTCGATCTCTAAGGTGAGTGTATCCCAGCCCTCGTACTCTTTGATGTCGACGAGCTGATCGACATCTGGTTCGCTCGACGACTTGCCGTTGATTGAATACTCCGTCACCGAAAATTCGAGTGAACCAGGTTCACAGCGGTGGGGGTACGTTCGATAAGACAGCCCCTTGTTCAGTTGAATTTGCTTCACGAAGATGCCACCTCCTCGATGCTGATAGACCCGTCGACGATCTTGAACTTGGTCTCACCGAGGTCGCCCAACCTCGGATCGGCGTCAGCAAGAGATTCAGATCGTATATCGAATTCTATTTTCCCCGTGTCGTCCTTCACCTCTATCACCCCTCTACCGTCGTCAAGTCTCCGACCGACGTGGCTTCCTGTGACTTCGACCTCTTCGACTGGAATCTTGGAAGCTTCTCGATCGTCCTCGAACATGGCCGCGATTTCGATCTCGACCTCCCACTGTCTGATTTCGCCTTCGACATCCAGGTCGGGCTCTATCCACCCTACGAACGTCCACCTGTTCTTGTCGACTTCCGATTCTGTCACTCTCCAATCGAAAGGACTCGAAACGTTCGGCGTCGAGACGCCGTTACTCCTGCCTCCAGACCGACGCGTCTTCGGCAAGATGTCCCTGTCGGGGCGAATCGAGTCTCCAGAGCGTTCTTGGGTGCCGTATAGCAACTTCGAGAGGTGCTTCTTCAGTAAGTCCCTCTTCAGTTTTCGAACACGCTTGACACACCCCGGCTCGAAAGTTCCCTTGAGCTCGTCGTTTTTCTTCCCAACCCAGTCGTCGTGCGCTGGAGGCTCTGCCATCGCCAAGAACTCGTCTATAGCTCTGTCTTCTCGTGTTGGCGTCCGCCCCGGCTGGGTTCGTGCGTTGCCACAGGCGAGAACACCGTGGAACTTCTCCGAGAAACCGAGATGTCGTGCAGGCTTGTACTTGACCACCATCCCCGACCCTCGGAAGAAAGCGATCTCACCAACACGTTCTTCCTCGTCGGGATACGCCTTCCGTGCAGCGAGTGACACCGGACCACTCTCTGGTGTCTTACGGTCTTTTCGACTCCTTATTTCGTAGTCGAACTCTCTACTGGCAACCTCACCAGGCCCGCCTAGTGAATCTGGCGCACCGTCGCGTCTCTCGTAGCAATCGATGAAAGGGGCAACACCATCGTGGTCTCGGATCGTGTCGTCGGTGATCTCTCTTTCGTCGCCTGCCATGTCCAAGTACACTTCGAGGTCACCACGACTGATAGCAGGCCAAAAGTAGTCCGCTGCAGTCTGCTCGAAGATATCCGCGACCTCTGACGGCGATGGTTGTTCCTCCATTGAGGGATCTGACGGGTCGCGGAACCCGACGATCATCGTACTCGTCCCGGGTACGTCCGGTCTCTCCAGCGACAACTCTTGGGCGAGGTCTTCTGCCACGTTCGACCACATCGACTCTGGACGCTCCAAGTCCGGATTGCTCAGGCCAGTCGGTGATCCGAACCAACCTTCGTTGTCGTACCACTGACCACCTGGTGTTTGGTGCGTCGGAACGAACGAACGACCTACTAGGCGCGGTGAATCCTGGTCGTCTAATTCTTCGGCCAAGGTAGAGTTGAATACGACTGTCTGTAGCCCGCTGGCAACCCACAAGACGGAACTTCCGAGACCGTGTCTCCCACCTGTATCTCCAGTCTTGTTACTACTTCCGGGGTCGCGGACTAATGCCGCATAGTCACAATCGGTAGAAACCTCGTCTCCTTGTATCCCGCTCGTGTTCCTCTCTTCTGCGACGAGAATTCGCAGTTTTCCCCCACTGTCCAGATAGTCGAGGTACTCTTTGAGGCCAGGACTGCTTTGTTCCTGAGCCGCTGCACGTACGTGTTTTAGTAGGGAATCCCAACCGATCGCCTCCTCGAACACGTCTCGAGGGTCTTGGAGCTCTACGAGTCTGAACGTAACTTCGACAGGGTGCTCGTTCTCGAGCCCGGCGTCGTTGATATTCTGGAGAATCTCCTTCACGAAGGTATCGAGACTTCTATCCAGCGTCTTCTTCTGGAGGAGCCCCGGACTGTGTGACTGTCCTGGTGGTTGCTCTTTGAACCACCAGCCCTCGGGACGGGCTGAGTCAGATCGCATATATTGTTTCTGACTCTCACGTGGGACAGCCAATTATAAAAATGTGTGATTGTTCGTTGAAACTACTATTGCGCGATTGTGGTGTGTCCACTAATCTAAACGGTCCGTTACTTTCTTCGCTCGGAGCAACGACTCTGTTGCTGAATGACTGAATACGACGAGGATTCGATTCCATCACACGCCCTCAAATCGAACGGTCGTGAATGGACGTACGAAAAGCTTGACCCACGAACTCACCAGTGGACTCGCCCGTTAGACCAAGAAGAGTTCGACTGGGACGTTTCGAACGTTGACCTTGTCGGAACCGATGTCCCCGTTCGTGTCGTCAGTCTCGAACTCCACGACGGGTGGACGGTACAAGGGTTAGAGACTGCGGGACCAGACTACCACCGCCCTGGGTTCACAGAGACGATTTCTTCTGATTACGTCTCTTCTACAGCGGATTTAGAAGAGGCAATCGAGATGGTCGAAGACTTCGTAGCACGACTGTCCTAGATCACCGGCTCTACGACGACGTGTTTATGCTTCAGACGTGGTGCTTTATTTTGTCCATCTGTTTCAAATTCCACGACATCTAACTGAGCGAGTTTCTGTAGATCACGGCTGACGACTCCTTTGTCGATCTCCAATTCTGCGGCGAGCTGCCGAACCGACTGAGGTCTGTGTATCTTGAGGTAGTCTATTATCTTGATGCGCCGCTCGTGGAACACATCTCCTGCTCGGTTACGCCCCAAGACGAGCGTGTCTGGAAAGCCGTTGTAGGCAAGTGCTTCTACGAATTTCGAACGGAACTCCAGCTCTGGGTCAATCTCCGTGTCGCCTTCGAATTCATTTGGGTCTGTGATTTCGGGATGTTTTTCTGGCATAATTGTTCTGGACATCAAACCGTTGTGAAATATACAACGGTCATGTGTTGATATCCAACGACCGACCACATATGCATTTCTCAGGGATTGCAGAAGTTCACTGGAAGTCAGAACTATATTTAATTCCTTTGTGGGAGTTTATTCAATAGCCAGCCCAAGAACCGTCTGCCAGACTGTTCGTTGGCGTCGTAGCATGAGCCTCGAACCATTAGAACCCCAAGAAGCACTTGAATTATATCTGCTTGACCGAGAGAGCGAACTCTCGAAGGCAACTCAATACTCCCATCGGTCTCGTATCGGCCACTTAGTCAGATGGTGTGGTGAACAGGAGATCAACAACCTGAACGAATTAACTGGTCGTCGCCTTCAGGAGTATCGGCTCTGGAGGCGGGAAGAAGGAAACCTCGCACCTGCTTCTGAGAAGACCCAGATGGACTCCATTCGGGTGTTCGTCCGATGGTTGGAGTCAATGGACGCTGTCGTTCCTGATTTGAGTACGAAAGTCTTGTCTCCGTCTTTGAGCCCCGACGACGACGTTCGGGACGTCCTCATAGAGCGAGACGAGATGTTCGAAGTCCTTGGCTACCTTTCGAAGTACCAGTATGCCTCCTTACCACACGTCTCGTTGTTCTTGCTCTGGCATACGATGATGCGCGTTGGAGCTGCCCACGCTCTGGATGTCTCTGATTACAACCCTGAGGAGCAATACATCGAAGTCAAACATCGGCCTGAGACGGGCACTGCGATCAAGAACAAGGAGCGTGGAGAGCGATTCGTCGCGCTGTCTGACCACATCTGTTCTCTCTTGGACGATTGGCTCGTGAACAAACGACCAGAGGTCACGGACGAATACGGGCGAAGTCCACTCTTGACGACGTCACAAGGCCGTGTCGCCAAATCGACGTTGAGAGACTACTGCTATCAATATACGCGTCCGTGCGTGTATTCTAACGAGTGTCCTCATGGCAAGGTGATTAACGAGTGTCCAGCTACCGATAGAGACCAAGCCGCCAGGTGCCCATCGAGTGTCAGCCCCCACGCAATCCGTCGTGGAAGTATCACTCATTCTCTCAGTGAAGACGTACCGTATCGGGTCGTCAGCGACCGAGCAAACGTATCCCAATCGGTACTTGAGAAGCACTACGACCAGCGAAGTGAGCGCGAGAAGATGGAGCAGAGGAGGAAATATTTCGAAGAGTGACGGTGAATCGTGATCAATACAGGACCACATTCTGCACGTGCCCTACCACACTCTCAGTCGGTCCTCGTTTCGTCAACCGAATCCCAATTATATTCGACTGGTTCTTCTTTTGCATTGGCTTGTTTTTCTGCTACCTCAGAGTAGGGATATTTCAGCTCCTCGATTCCATGTGATTCTCGTACAGTAATCTTCTGACGTGTCCACCAGTTTTTCAACCGGAGCTTTGAGGGATCCCGAACTTCATCTGGTTCTGGGTAATACTCTGGAAGCGGATCAGGAGTCCAGTCCACACTTCGTTCTTCGAGATTCCCTTTTAAGTAATCCCAATGTAGTTCAATCCAATGACGATTATATTTCTCTATGGGGTCAATGACTGAGTTTGATATGTTTTGGGGGTTGTTCATTTGGAAACAAATCATCTTGGCTCGTTTTCGACCTTCGCGTACGAGGTCTCTAGCGACCTTCTCGTTCTCACTCCACTTAGCGATCTCTTCGTCCCCACTCCACCTATTTTCGTCAGTAGATTTCATCCGTTGAGGATCAAATTCCTTGTATATGTCTGTCATTAAAGAAATCTGATTTGCTCTACGAATTTCATCTCTTGACTTCTCTAACTCTTCCTTTGAACGAGTATCCGACCTCATGTACCGAACTATTGCAAACCGTCTTTTCAAACGCGCGAGCTCATACCACCATTCTTTGATAGATTTCGGTGGTCTGTTTGGAAATGGTTGCCATGACTCACCATCCGGACTCTCTACTTTTTCATTCGGAATCCCTTTGAGAGTCGCTATTGCCTTAGCAATGCGTAAGTCTTCGTCAGCAGGGGCACCCTTCTCCTCTTCTATTCGGTCGAAAATGTCTTCTGCACCTTCGGAATTTTGACCCTTCTTGATATGCCAACGTAGTGAATCAATAACACCCCTATTAACCGACCTGCTGAATGTTTTTTCTGAGACTGCAGAAAATAGAATCGTTTGAAGTCTGATCAACGCTCTTCGGTCTGGCCTCGTCGCGGCGTCTGGTCTGTGATTGGCTGACTCTGCAATCTCTGAATTCAGAGCACGGTTGACAATCTCACGTGACTCCTCTGGAGGAAGGTTTCTCAAATATAGTACCTCCGCTAAACTCTTTGTGAGACTTTCGCGAACCGCTTCTTTTCGCCTCGTGTTACTGCATTCACTCCACTCAAAGATTGTCTCTCGTTGATTCTCTGTGAGCCTATGTCTCATCTGGTTGATTGAACAGCCTCGAAACACTATATAAATCTATCCCAAAACCGGTTTCGTGCATTCAATTCACGAAATTAAAATTTGAGATTCTGACATTTGCATACCCCCTGTTGGTATGGATGTAGAGAACATGACTAAGTCTCCAATAAACAACCAGTCACCGAACAATAGCCACTTAGGCCGATCCAACCAGGCACTTCAGCCCATCTCCCCACCTGACGCAGTCGAGAGCTTCTTAGACAGTCGTAAGTACGAACTGTCTTCGAGCACAGTGAATCGTTATTCTGCGAAGCTCAATTACTTCATTGAGTTCTGTGAGCAATACGAGATCTCCAATCTGAATAATCTCTCGGGCCGTGATGTTGAAGCGTACAGATCCTGGCGCCGACACGAGTCGAGTGATAAGGTTGATACACTTGATTCGACCACACTCCGCGACGATATGTACCTGCTCCGAGCATTCTTGTTATACCTCACGAGAATCGAAGGCGTCGCATTCTGGGTGCCAGAAAAAGTTTCTATCCCCGAAGTAGAGCAGGGGAAAGGTATCCGAGACGTCGACATCTCTCGGGAGCGATTAGACGAGGTTATCGACCACCTTGAGAGCTTCTACTACGCGAGTAGAGCGCACGTGATTTGGCTTCTGCTGAGCCAAACCGGTCGGCGTCCTGGCGGTATTCACTCTCTTGATGTGGACGACTTACACGACTCTGGCGGCGACACGTATCTTGAATTCAAACACTGGGGCGAAGGGACGCGGCTCAAGAATGGGGTAAACGGCGAGCAACAGGTCTGGATTCGAGAGTCTACTGCAGCCGTAATCCGTGACTACATCGAACACAACCGAGTTGATGTCGTAGAGGATGACCGACAGCCTCTATTGACGTCGTCACAGGGTCGGATTTCAAAGTCGACTATCCGGCGTTGTATCTACAAATGGACTCGTCCTTGTCAGATAACTGGCGAGTGTCCAGAAAAGAGAGACATCGACGAGTGCGAAGCTGCTAACTCTCTCGGACGTGCTTCTCGGTGTCCTCTTTCGAAGCCACCGTATGCGCTTCGACATGGATTCATCTCAGAGATGAGGCGTGGAGGCCTGCCTAAGGCGGTAATTAGTGAGCGGTGTGACGTCAGTGAGGAGATTATCGACATCCATTACGATGAACGAACGACCGAAGAAAAACGGACGTACCGTCAGAACATGATGAACGAATATCTTGAACAGAATGCGGGGTACTTCCGATGAATCTCCAAAGCGTCTCTAACCACTGTCTGCACAGAGCTAATAAAGAACGTATGATGTCATCACTGTACGGTGCCGACATCATACCTACTTTAAGTGGCCCTGCACAGAGTATAAAAAGCGTCAGACATCAGGTGAGTGATTCTGCGCTCTTGTCGCTCTCTGATGTCGCAGCAGTCGCACTGACAGCGAGTTCTGCTCTGAATACTGGGCAAGTCGAACTACTGGATTTCAAGAAATCAGAATCCGACTTGTCGACAGACGAAAGAGAACCTCCTGAAGAGCCAAAGCAAATCGCTGAGGAAAAGAAAGGAATTCTCTACGCAAGGGTGAGTGGTCACGAACAAGCCAAGCGAGGAAGCATCCATTCGCAGGTTGATCAACTCAAGCGAGTCGCTGAGAAGAACTCTATCGAACTGGTCCGAGAAATCTGTGACGAGGCAAAGACTGGCAAGACATTCGATCGAGACGGTATCAGAACGTTGCTGAAACTGGCTCAGCGTGACGATGTCTCCTACGTTCTCATGCGAGATGTTGACCGACTAGGCCGTTCTGCAGCAGAGACTCTGTTCTTCATCTATATCCTCCAAACCGAATTCGACATTACGTTCCTGAGTAGCACCGGCGAACGGGACGTGGAAACAATCCACGGTCTCATGGACACGACACTCCGTGCTCTTATGGCAGACGTGAACAACGAGATTCGGATTGCGAGTGCACACAACTCGAAAGCCCGCTTGTTCCTCCAAGAACGAAAGTGGAACGCGTGGTATCCCCAGTTCGACCCGGTCGGCTACGAAGTCGCTGACGACGATTGGTTGACTATCGACCCCGAGGAGCTCGAGGCGGCCAAATTGATGTTTACGTCATTTCTCGAGAGCGAGACGTACGCTGAAGTGAGCCGTCAGGTGAGCGAGGTCGTCGGCATCCCGGTCCCTGCGACCACTATCAAAAACTGTCTGAAAAACCCAGTTTACATCGGACGGCCTTCGCTCCCCGAGGATGCTGTTGGTGGTTACGCCGGTACACTCGAGGTACAAGATGACGAATTGTCTCTCGTCGACGAAGACACGTTCTACCAGGTACAGCAAATCATCGAGGAGAAAGACGACCTCCACTCGTCTTCTTCTGACACAGTTGATCTGATAGAGATCTTGGACGAGTTTGATTTGCTTTCTGTGGTACTCACCACCCCCGTGGCGAGACTCCTGTGTCCCGAATGCGATGGGAGGTTACGGAAAAACGGAACACGTCCACTGGTCGGTAGCAAGGTTGTCCACAATTACGAGTGCGTCGAGTGTGGGAAGAACAGAAGATGGCCAACACGAGACGAGTACGAACGTCTCGACTTCGTAGAGAAACTCCTGAAGATGGATAAATTCGCCCGACGTATCGCGGGTCGCGCCTTCGATAGAAACTAAGCTCTCACACTCTCCTTTTGCAGGAGTGTCTGATAACTGATCAACGCTTCCGATATCTTTCGGCTCTTCCTTGCTTCAGACATCTTCTTTCTCGAACTCTTGCCCTTGGATTGGAACCGGCGCCGGACCGTCTGTGTTCGTTCGAATATATCCTCTTCTACTATCTGGTACTCTTCGACTACGTCGTCGACTTCCGACACTCTGTAGCGACCGATATACAACTCGTTCGTGAGAATTCGTTTGACTCCTGACGGTGACCAAGGCTTTCCACCTCTCGTCAGAATTTGTTTCTCGTTTAGCCACACCGCTACGTTTGGCATCGATTTCTCTCGGATATAGCGTTTGAATATCTCTCGCACCAGTTCAGCTTCTTCAGCATCGATAGCGAGTCGACCATCTTCTAGACGTGAGTATCCAAGTGGTGGCCGATTGTTGGGCCATTTGTGTTCCAACGCCATCGCTTTGAGACCCATCTTCGTCCGCTGTCTGATTAACTCGCGCTCGAACTCCGCAGCGTTTGCGATGTTTCGGAAATTGAATCTCCCAGACGGAGTCGTGGTGTCCAGTTGCTCCGTCACGCTATGAAGCGCAATTTCGTACTCTCGAAGCCGACGTTCGATTTCGACGGCGTGGATGATACTCCGGGATAGTCGGTCGAGTTTCCAGAAGACGACGACGTCGAACCGTCTCTTCTCTCCGTCTTGGAGCATTCGTTGGAATGCCGGCCGCTCGATATCGTGGCCACTCTCGGCTTCGTCGCGATACACGTAGTCGACGTCCCACCCGACCCGTTCACACCGCTGCCAACATTGTCGGACTTGCTCGTCTAACGAGTAGCCAAACCGTTGGTTCACGCTCGAAGTTCGAGCGTACACTGCAGCTCTCGCAGACTCGTCACGCTGTTCGGATTCCAAGTTTGGCCAGAGTTTCTCTGCCAACAATTGGTCGGACATCAGCGGACTCCCGCCGTCCGCAGGTCACCGAGCCTGACTCGTACCGTTTCCGTCGAGACCCCTGCTTCGTTGGCGATCTGCTTCTGTGTGTACTCCTCTTCGTGGGCGAGATACAACGCTGCCGCAGCGAAGCCGACAGGGTTCTTTCCAAGGTAGCACCCAGTATCGACTGACGTTTCGAGAATAGACTCAGCACGAGCTATTGTCTTCTCGTCGCTACCGAGCCGAGAAGATAGGAACGCCAAGAAGTGAGACGGTGCTGTCTGGGTCGGTGTCCGACCGATTTCCTCTTCAATTTCTCTGAGGAGCCTACTGAGATAGTTACCCTTCGCTCCGACGTGCTTTTCGACGAGTCGATGGGGAATCGGTTCTCTGCACTCACGAGAACTGGATAGCAGGACTGCACCGACGATGGACTCGGTCTTTCTCCCATCGAGGAGATTTGCCTTGACGACTTCTGCTAATGTTTCAGCGGCGTGTTCGTGAGTCTTGGCCCCTACGCCAAACTCTGAGGCAAGAGCGTACAACGTAGCGAAAACGTCTCTCAACCTTGCTTCCGTACTATCTGACACCGCGTACAGGTCCTCCCATCGAACTTCGATTTGGTCAACATCGTCTTCATCGGATGGCTGTTCAGTAGGGGGACTTCGGTCGTCTCTTACGACGAACCCACAGTTGGCACAGAACTGGTTCTGTTCGGCCACGGTAACGAGTTCGGTCGAACCACACCCTGGACATGGTTTATCTCGACCTGCCTCGAACACCTTTCCTCTCTCAGGCACGACTCACACCCTCCAGTCGGTTTTCAGACCCGTACCCCTCTGTAATCGGTAGTGGATGTAACTCAGCCGGGACCCCTCTATCCAGACACCTTGGGCAGAGTGGAGAGACGTACTCCACTTCTGCCTCGACCGACTCGTGTGCGAACTCGGAAGAACAACACTCACAGCTCCACGAAGTCGTCGAAGCTCGATTCGAGATGTCCGGGTATGCTGCTGCGATGGTGGGTGTAAGTTCGGCCTCTGGCCAAGCCTCGATGTGTTTCTCTACCGAATCTCGTGGGTACTCGACTCCTTCGACGAAACCGACCACCCCTGCGTCAGAACAATTGTCGTTTCCCTGGCCACACCGTAATCGATACTCACAGTACGAACATTCCCACTCAAAGTGCGGCTCTTCCGGTGGAAGTTGTCCAGCAGTCCTGAAGCGAGTGTGCTCTCTCGCCCATGCTACGACCAAGTCGTCCCAGAACTGGGGATCAAATTCGACTTGAAACGACTTGACGAGCAGAGACGTCCTGTCGACGTAGATGATTGCTCCATCGGAGATATCCTGCTCGTAGTGTTCTGAGAGTCCGTACATGTAGGCGTGAATTTGGGCGAGGTGCGTCTGATCCGGGGCTTCGAGTCTCTTCATCGCCCGATCCGACTTGGTCTTAATCTCCGTAACGAGGAGTGGGTCACCTTCAGGATCTACGAAGACTGGGTCCGTAGATCCCTTGATGTGCAGAGTCTCTTCGCCAGTTTGTATCTCGTAGTCGACGCGGAGGTCGTTCGCCACATAGAGGCCCGTCTCCTGGGCAGTCGAGGACAAGAACCGAAAGAGGATTTCTACCTCGAGTTTCGAGCCAAACCAGAATGTTCCACGAGGGCTTCGTCGCTCACTTGGGGCATTCAGCTGGCGGTAGAACACTTTTCGGTGGCACTGGAGTAACGAACTCGGATTGTGCCTATTGGCCTCTGGAACTCGTGGAGGTCCGTTGAAGAAGGGTGTTCCTCGTTCCAAGTTTTTCTTGAACTTTCTATCGGCGTACCACCGGTCGAAGAGGTCAGAACTGAGCCTCGCTACCAACTCTGTTGAGTCCACCTCTTGCGGGCCACCCGTGGTTTTGTGTGCGTCCATGTTTATTCCTACGTGGGAATTAATATGGCTATTTTTCAGGGTTTTCCTGACAGTCTGTGTATTAATTCCGTTAGTGGAGGAAATTTCTTTAGCCGGTCTAGTTTGTCGTGTCGCGGTAGATGGAAAGCAATGGTCCCGGACGAAGGCCGACGGTCACTGATGAAGAGATTCTTTCTGTCTTCGTCGACGCTTCGGACCCAGTGCTGATGGCGGACGAGGTTGCTGCAGAACTTCCTATTGGACGTCGCGGTGTCTACGAGCGGCTACGCAAACTGGAGGATAAGGGTGTGTTGAAGTCGAAGAAGACCGGCGCGCGCAGTACGGTTTGGTGGTATCCTGGTTTCACTGACACAATCGAAGAGGAATAGATATTCACTAAGTCGGTTTGTCAAGGTTAAGATCTGTCTTTTTAACTTCTAAGATGATCAATATTGTTCTCTTCAAGCCCTGAATTAATTTGGTCATCTTTCTCAGACACACCGGTGAGCACATCCTCAGAAAGGCGTAGTTCCTCAGTATCAAATCCTAAACTTTTCAACACATCTTTGCGAGTGGATTCTAGCTCTTTCAAATCACTTTCGAGTGTACTAATTCGTGTTTGTAGGTCTTCGTCGCCACCATCTTCTGCGGTTTCGATAACACGACCCATTTCGTCCCTTACAAGATCTAAGGAACGATGGAATTTGATGAGCTGCTCAATCTCGTCAGAGTCTAGTGTACCTATTTTTCCAGTGTTAGTTTCGTAGATAGGCGTTGCAAGGAGTAGTCCAACTTTCTCAAATGCTTCTGGAGTCGCGGATTGAATTATATCATGTGAGATGTTCTCAAGGGCGTCTTGAGCATTTTCTCTTGCTCCTTCGGGTATCTCCCCTAATTGTTCCTCGGCCATATTGACGAGTTGGTCTTCAATTATTTGCTGAAGAATACCCTGTGATTGCATAGTGTGGACTGCAATCCTAAGCTCCATGATCTCTAAACATTCAAGCTCTGTCGCTAAAGCTCGCCGAAGCCTGTTACTCTGTATACTCCTTTGCCTATTATTGAAAAAGAATGTCGATGCAAAAGAGAATAGACCGCCAGCCACAGCACCAATAAATGCAGCTACAGCTGGGTTTGATAAGGAGATAGGTATCTCAGGGAACATTTGTTAAATACTTGTTTTTCACTAACTAATTAATATACCTTCTCGAACTAATTGGCAATCCACGAAATATGAGTGATAGCTCAACTTCACCGTTCTACGCCTTCTTGATACACTGCAGCGTGCGGGAGATCTCGATTAAAACCAAATGGCTCGGGTATATTTTCATGGTGAAAGCATGAATACATCCTTTGCTACGCAGATTCTTCTCGTTTGAATCCTACCTAATCGCAATACAGCAGCGACCACCGTTCGGAAAACGAACGGAATCAATTCAGAAGTCGGCCTGCTCTTTATAAGTGATGTACCCACGTCTATCGAATCTACACCGTTCAGAAACCGAACGGACCCGACGGGATTTGAACCCGCGACATCTTGGTCCGGAACCAAGCACTCTGTCCACTGAGCTACGGGCCCTCAGCGGAGAGAGCTACACGGCACCGACGTAAAACCGTTGTGGAACCCACGCCGGCGGCCGATTACGTTCCAGTCGCGTCGGCGTCGACGACGCTGTGTTTCCACGTCCCGCGGGTGAACCACGCCGTGGCCGCAATCGCGCCGAGAATCTGTCCGACGGCCATCCCGAGCCAGATGCCCGTCTCGGCGAACCCGAACTGGAACGAAAGCAGGTAGACGATGGGCACGCGGCCCAGCCAGAGCGCGAACAGCGAGAACCCGAGGGCAGTCTTCGTGTTCCCCGCGCCGCGGTACGCCCCGAGGACGACCTGGAGGACGCCGATGAAGCCGAACTCGAACGCCCGGATGCGGATGTACTCGACGCCGAGGTCGATGGTCTGGGCGGCCGAGGCTGTCCCGGTCTGGAGGAAGAACGCGACGATGGGTTCGGCGAAGATGTAGGCGAGGACGCCGGTGACGAGCATGACGCTCGCACCGACCTTGGCGGCGAGCCAGACGGCGCTCTCGGCGCGCTCCGGTTTTTGTGCGCCGAGGTTCTGGCCGACGATGGTGTTCGTCGCCCGTCCGAGGCCGAGCGCCGGGAGGAACACCAGCGACGTGAGGCGGTTACCGAGACCGAACGCCGCGACAACTTCGGGCTTGAACGTGACGACCATCGCGGTGAGAGTGATGAAGCCGAGGGCGGTGGCGGACTGCTCAATGGCGCTCGGAACGCCGATATCGACGATTTGCTTGATGTACTCGAACTGCGGGCGGAAGTCGGCGAGCTGTACGTCGGGGCCGGCGCTCGTCCCGAAGATGACGTAGATGCCGATGATGGTGGCGACGGCGCGCGAGAGAACTGTCGCGTACGCCGCGCCGGCGACTTTGAAGCCGTCGAAGCCCGTGGCGGTGAAGAGGCTCGCCTGAAGGCCCTCTAATCCGAGCATCGAAAACAGCGGGTTGGCGTCGAAGCCGAAGATGAACACGGGGTCGATGACGATGTTGATGACGACGCTGATGAACATCACGACCATCGGGGCACGGGTGTTGCCGTAGCCGCGCATGAGCGCGGAGAAGACGAAAAAGCCGAAGAGGAACGGCAGGCCGAGGAAGAACACGCGCATGTAGTCGCCGGCGAGGGGGATGACCTGTCCGGCGGTCGCCTCCGAACTCGGGAGGACGCCGAGCATCGCGTCGGTGGCGAAAAAGCCGATGATGCCGACGACGACGGCGATGACGGTGATGAACGTGAGCGTCTGTCCGGCGACGGTCCCGGCCGAGCCCTCGCTTTTCGCGCCGGTGTACTGGGCGACGAGCGTGCTCCCGGCGACAGTGAAGCCGCCGCCGACGGAGATGAGCAGGAAGATGAGGGGAAACGCGAGGCTGATGGCGGCGACGGCGTCGGTCGAGAGCCGACCGAGCCAGACGGTGTCGGCGAGGTTGTACGCCACTTGGAGGAGTTCGGTGACGATAATGGGCCACGCCAGTTCGAACATCGGCCGTTTGAGGTCGCCTTCGGTGAGGGAACCTCCTTCGGGGAGGGACACTGAAGAGGTGAGACACGCGGAGACCGTTTGAAAGCGTCGATAGGGTCGTCGCCCGGTGAGGCGGTCGGCGGCGGACGGGAGCGGCTCCCGTGTGACCGACCGCGCCCGACGATGCGGGAGCTATTCGCAGAAGCGGCGACGACGACTCACGAACGGATGGCGTCGAGAGAAAACGGTGGGTGGTTGCGGTCGTCGCGTTACGGCGCTTCGCCGGTCTCGATGGCGAAGTCGGCCTTCGGGTAGGCGACGCAGGTCAGCGTGTAGCCGTTGTCCATCTCCTCGCCGGAGAGGGTCTCCTGCGTGTGGTGCGTGATGTACTCCTCGGCCGGGCCGTCGGTAATCTTCGCGGCACAGGAGACACACGAACCCTGCCGACACGCGTACGGGAGGTCCATCCCGGCGTCTTCGCCCTGGTCGAGCACGGTCTCGTTGCTCGCCAGTTCGATGGTCTCGCCCTGCTTGACGAACTCGACTTCGAAGTATTCGACTTCGTCTTCGGGCATGTCGGCGGGGCTCGGCTCTTCTTCCGCCTCCTCGCCTTCGAGTTCGGCGCCCTCTTCGCCGCCCGCGACCGCGGCGACGCCGCCGCCCCCGCCGATGGAACGGTTCATCGGCTCGGGGAAGTCGGTCTCTGCGACGGTCGCCGCGCGGCGTTCGAGGACTTCCTGTGTGATGTCGGCGGTCGGCTCCCAGCCGGTGCCCTTCGAATAGTGCAGGGCGACGGCGAGGAGTACCAGGACCAATCCGGCCCCGACACCCACCAGACTGATGACTGCCATACCGGCGGATATGGAGGGAGGGGTTAAGGAAATTGTGATTGTGGCGGCACCCGCGGGCGGTCGATTTCACCGCCGAAACGACGGTCTCACGCGGGTTCCCTCAGTATCGAGGGCGCGAGGTGTCCGTCGCGGTCGTCGCGGTTGCGCCGGGGCAGTTCGCCGGGGACGACCGTCTCAGTCGTCCTTCCGCGCGACCTCGTGACGGCCGAAGCCGTACCGGAGCCGGTTGGCGAGGCGGCGGGAGAAGCGGTCGTCGGCACGGGAGCCGAACCGCTCGGCGAGCGACTGGTAGATGAGTGGGACGGGGACTTCCTGTTCGAGGGCCTCCTGAACCGTCCACGTGCCCGTCGAGCCGCCCGCGACGTGGTCGTCCACGTCGCCGAGGTCGCTTCCCTCCTCGCGGAACGCCTCCTCGCAGAGTTCGAGGAGCCACGAGCGGATGACCGCGCCGTTGTTCCACGTGTTGGCGACCGATTCGAGGTCGAGGTCGTAGCGGCCCTCGGCGAGCAGTTCGAAGCCCTCGCCGTACGCCTGCATCAGCGCGTACTCGACGCCGTTGTGGACCATCTTCACGTAGTGGCCGGAGCCGGACTCGCCCATGTGGCCGTGGCCGGCGGGGCCGGTCGCCACGGCGTCGAAGACGGGAGTCAGCTCGTCGTAGGCCCACTGCGGGCCACCGACCATGAGCGAGAAGCCGAGGTCGGCACCGGCGGGGCCGCCGGAGGTGCCGCAGTCGAGGTAGGCCGCCGAGCACGCCTCGGCGCGCCGCACGGACTCCTCGAAGTGGGAGTTGCCGCCGTCGACGACCACGTCGTCCCCGTCGAGATGCGGGTCGAGGTCGTCGAGGGTCGCGTCCACTGCGTCGCCCGCGGGGACCATGAGCCAGATTCGCTTGTCGTCGCCGAGCCGGTCGGCGAGGTCGGCGACGCTGTCCGCGGGTTCAGCACCCGCGTCGGCGGCCGCCGCGACGGCTTCCGCCGAGAGGTCGAAGGCCACGACCTCGTGCCCGGCATCGAGCACTCGGTCGACTACGATGCGCCCCATCCGGCCGAGGCCGATGACGCCTAGTTGCATGCGTCGGCATCGTCCGCGGGGGGTGGTAGTGGTTGTGGTTTGGTGCGTGCGCGGCCGACCGCCGAGGCGACACCTTCAGAGCCGGCCGCCCGCTCAGAGCCGCGCCAACAGCGCCTCGGCCAATCGGTCGCCGGCGGCGTCGTCGGTCCGGAAGAACAGTTCGGGTTCGATGAGTTCGACTTCGAGGAGGAGGAAGCCGTCGCCGCGCTCCACGCCGTCGACGCGGGCGTACAGCGGCGGGTCGCCACCGAGGTGGGCCGAGACGGCGTCGACGACGCGCCGGGCGTTGTCGAGCAGCGTCTCGCTCGGCTCCTCGACGTGGACGCTTCCGCCGTGTTTCTCTTGGACGCGGTAGTCGCCGGGTTCGGGGCGCTTGACCACCGCGTGGCTGAACTCGTCGCCGAAGAAGACGAGCGACCACTCGCCGTCTTCGATGTCCGGCGCGAACTCCTGAACCAGCACGTCTTTCTCCGCGACGAGGTCGTCCACCCATTGCTGGGCGTCGGCGGCCTCCGCGCGGCTCAGCTGTCTCGTCTCGAATGCGCCCGCGCTCACGGCGGGCTTGACGACGAGTCCGTCCCACCCTCGCGTCTCGAAGACGGCTTCGAGGGACACGTCGCCGCCGCGTTCGACGTACTCCGTCGGCAGGGTCGAGACGCCGGCGTCGGCGAGGTCCCGCAAGTAGAACTTGTGGCTGTTCCAGTCGAGCGTCGTCGTCGGGTTCCACACCGCGCAGTCGGCGTCTGACAGGCGGTCGACCCACGCGGCGTACGCCGCCGGGTGGCGGTAGTAATCCCAAATCGACCGGACGACCACGGCGTCGAAGCCGTCCCAGTCGACCGACTCGTCGGACCAGACGACCGGCTCCGCCGCCACGTCACGCTCCCGGAGCGCAGCGAGGAACGAGGCGTCGTCGTCGACGAGTCCCGGGTGGTCCTCGGAGGTGGCGAGTGCGATGGAAGTCACGGGAGATGATGGCAGATATCGGGCGATAAGAGTTCTGTAACGCTCGGCCCGTCCGACGAACATCGCCCGCGTCGGGGTCGCGGTGGACGGTCTCACGCCCGCAGACGCCGACGTTTTTACCGCCCCGCACGAGGGTCGCGTATGGACGAACGCATCCACGAGCACGCCGCGGTGCTCGTCGACTGGAGCGCGCGAATCGAGGCCGGCGACGACGTGGTCGTCTCGGTCGGCGAGGGGGCTCACGACCTCGCGGTCGCCGTCGCCGACGCCCTCGGCGAGCGCGGCGCGAGCGTCGTCACGACCTACGCCTCCGAGGAGGTCCAGCGGGCGTACCTCCGCGCGCACGACGGCGACTTCGACCTCCCCGAGCACGAACTCGCCCTCTACGAGGCCGCCGACTCGGTGCTCTTCCTCGGTGGCACCCGCAACACGGCGGCGACCGCCGACGTGCCGACCGAGACGCGGCAGGCCTACGGCCGCGCCACGAGCGAGGTTAAAGAGGCGCGCATGGACACCGACTGGGTCTCGACGGTCCATCCCACCCGCGCGGCGGCCCAGCAGGCCGGTATGTCGTTCGAGGAGTACGCCGACTTCGTCTACGACGCGATTCTCCGCGACTGGTCGGAACTCGCCGACGAGATGGCGAACATGAAAGACGTGCTCGACGCCGGGTCGGAGGTCCGCATCGTCAAGGCGGACACCGACCTCACGATGTCCATCGAGGGCCGGACCGCGGTCAACTCCGCGGCCTCCGTCGCCTACGACTCTCACAACCTCCCGTCGGGCGAGGTGTTCACCGCGCCCGTCGAGGACGCCGTCGAGGGCGAGGTGTTCTTCGACGTGCCGATGACGCTGGAGGGCCAGCGCGTCGAGAACGTCCACCTGACGTTCGAGGCCGGCGAAGTGGTCGACTTCTCCGCGGGCACGGGTGAGGACGCGCTGGCCGGTATCCTCGACACCGACGAGGGCGCGCGCCGCCTCGGCGAACTCGGCATCGGCATGAACCGCGGCATCGACCGCTTTACCGACAGCATCCTCTTCGACGAGAAGATGGGCGACACCATCCACCTCGCGGTCGGGCGGGCGTACGGCGCGTGTCTCCCCGAGGGCGAAGACGGCAACCAGTCCGCGGTCCACGTGGACATGATAACCGACATGAGCGAGGATTCGCGCATCGAGGTCGATGGCGAGGTCGTCCAGCGGAACGGTACGTTCCGGTGGGAAGACGGGTTCTAAGCCGTCTCAGAGCTGTTTTCTGAACTCACCGTCTGCTGGGGTTGTGACGGTTAAGATACCATGGCCCGTGATAACGCTGCGCCTACTGAACCCGCCTGAGGACGTAGTCTTCGGCTATGGCACGATTCGTCCGAACGAGGCGGCGGTTCCTCGAACTGGCGGGGAGTGGTGCGGTTGTGGGTATCGCTGGCTGTCTCGGCGGCGGTGGGGGCCAACAGGAGACGGAGACGGAGACGACAACGACGACCGAAGCGATGGACGACGACCACGACGAGGAGCGTCCAGAAGGTGTCTCCGAGGAGGAGTTCGAACACGGTCCAGTTCCGGAGGCGTACCGGACCGCGCTCTCGCAGGCGAACGAGCGGCGGGACCCCGACGACCTGTTCACGAAGGAGGCGGTCAAGTTCCAAGAGGCGGACGACGCCGTCGAGGCGGGCCTTACCGAGGCCGGACGAGACTGCGGCAACTGCGCCGAGTACATCCCCGACAAGAACGGCGACGGCTTCGGAGCCTGCGCGAAAGTCGAGGGCTACGTCGACCCCGCTGACTGGTGTTCGCTCTGGGAGTCTATCGAGGAGGCCGAGGCCGAAGAAGAAGGGGGCGGAGACGGAAATGAGACTGCGTACGCCGTCTGAGGCTCACTCTTGGGCCACGCCGATGTTCTTCAGCGACCCGCCGCACCGCGGGCACACCTGCTCGTAGACGCCGTGTCCCGAGCGGTAGCCGCAGGTAGTACACTCGTACCACGAGCGCTTGACGAGTGTCGTCGGCTCCGCCTCGACTAACGTCTCCGTCCGGCGTTCGACGAGCGCGTCGGTCCGGCGCTCGACCAACTCCGCCGGACGCCGTTCGACGAGGTCTGTCGGCTCGGGACCGACCAGCGCCCTGGATTTGGCTTTGACGAGGTCTGCAGGCTCACGCGTGGCGATATCCTTGCTCATGCTACGGTGTACGCCGTGTCAGGTGTTAACTCTTGCCAGCACACGTCGTTCTCGCTGATACCGCCGAATTCGACGGTTTCGACCCGATTCGACGGGTGCGGTCCCGAGACGCGCTTTCGACGTACTTTTTATCCGCGACCGTTTTCATCCGCGCATGGCAGAATTCATGGTCGTCGTCGCCGACCCCGACACCGGTGCGACCTACCAAGTCGACGTCGAAGGACAGGACGCAAACCGATTCCTCGGCCGCGACCTCGGTGACGAGGTCGACGGCGCGGCCGTCGGTCTCGACGGCTTCACGCTCGAACTGACGGGCGGTTCGGACAAGGCCGGCCGACCGATGCACCCCGACGTCCCCGGCGGCGCGCTCAAGGAAATCCTCGCCGAAGACGGCATCGGCTACAAGCCGTCCCGCGACGGCGAGCGCAAGCGCGTCACCGTCCGCGGCCGCGAGGTCTCCGGCGAGACCGTCCAGATCAACGCGAAGGTCGTCTCCGGTGATGGCGACGTCGCCGCCGCCTTCGGCGAGGGCGACGACGAAGAAGCGGACGACGAATAACGCCGTCTCACTCCTCTCTTTCCCGTGCCAGAGCAACTGCCCTCCGACCATCCGTCGGTCCAGACGTTCCGCGCGAACATCGCCCGGAGCGGCGGGACCCGCCGCCCCTGTCTGCGCGTCCCCGACGACGTGACCGCCGAAGACGGCGAGTTCGTTCGGCTCCACCTCGGCGGCACCGCGTATCACGCCCGTCTCTCGGCCGACGCCTCGGGACTCGTGATTCGCGGCGCGTACGACAACAAGCGTCTCGCGCGCACCCCGAACAACGGCGAGAATCGGCTCGTCGAGTGGTGCAGAGAACACGACCGGGCCGACGGCGACGCCGTCGAACTCGACGAACTGGACGACGGCTACCAGTACGGCCTCCGGGTTCCCGGGGTCCGACAGGTGTACCGCGTCACCGAGCGCCCGAACGACTCGCTTTCGAGCATCGCCGAGAAGTTCGGCCTGCCCGACGAGTGACCGGTCGCACTCCGAGACACGCCGCTTTTACGCGCCGACCGCCCTAGGCGGGGTATGAGCAAGGTAACGGAGTACCTCGCAGGCCAGCGCCTCGACGACGTGGCGCTCTATCTCACCCACGAGTACCTCGACAGCCAGGGCAAACTCCCGAACATGGGCGTCGAAGTCGACAACGGCTACGTCCTCGTCGTCCCCGGTGACGACGGCCGCCGCGCCTTCGCGGCCGGCACGGGTATGGACGCCATGGAGTTCGCCCAGACCGCCATGGGCAACGACGGCGACATCGACGACGACCTGAGCGGCGGCACCTGCCCCGAGGCGGCCACTGAAGAGAATCACGAGGTGAAGTTCATCTTCTCCTTCGCCGAGGAGCAAAACGAGGAGGTCGGCGGCATCTACGAGGAGGGAGACGTGGTCCACGCCTACGCCAAATGCACCTGCGGGACGACGTACTCCGACCGCTGGGTCGTCGACGACGCGTAATCGGCCTCCGTCTTTCGACGCTGGTTTTCCGCTTCGGAGTCGGCTTCGGAGTCGCGTTCGCCGTTACCGCTCGGTCTCGACGCCTTCGTCGTCGTCGGCCGCCTCGTCGTCGGCTTCTGCTTCTTCTTTCTCGACCGCGTCGGCGACCTGCTCGAACGCGCGGAGGATGACGCGCTTCGTCGTCGCGCCCTGCGTCGTCCAGTGGTGGGCGTAGTCGAGCATGTCGTCGTAGATATCGGGCTTACAGCCGGCGGCCTTCGGGTGGCCGCCGCCGTTGACGAGGTCCGCGACCTCGTGACAGCGCTCGAAGTCGTCGGAGCCGCGGATGCTGGCGCTCCCGGCGGGCTTGACGACGACCGCCGCATCTGCGCCCGCCTCGCGGAGGGCGTCGGCGACCTCGTTCTGCGAACACCGGCCGTAGGTGACGCCGACCGTCCAGTCGCCGACGGTCTTCAGTTCGGCGCGGTCGACGGCGGCTTGGATGAGGTTCTCCTTTTCGACGCGGCGGTGGGCGATGTACTCCTCGACGACCGGCGGGAGGTCCGCGCCGTACGCGCCGACGACGGCGACGTACTCCTCTTTCGAGGTCCAGTAGGCGTAGTCCGCGAGGTCCTGACTCCGCTCGTCTTCGTTCAGCCAGAGGTCGTGGTCGCGGGTGACGGCCGCGAGTTCCGAAAACCGCTCGTCGAACTCGTAGTCGAGTTCGCGGAGCGTCACGTCGGTCGAACACTCTTCGTCGGACTCGCCAACGACGAGGTCGACGCCGGCCTCGCGGACCGCCTCGGCGACCTCCGGCTTCCACTGGTGGTGGTCGTACCAGTGAATCTCGCCCGCCGTCTCGACGAGCGCGGCGAGTTCCTCCTCAACGTACTCGAACTTGTCCGGACAGAGGTCACAGACGTACACCTCGACGCCCTCGGGGGCGTAGTCGGCGACGCGCTGGAGGTCGTCTTCGAGCGAGTACGGACTCGACCCCATCAGCGCGACCGGCGATTTCGGGCGCGCTTCTTCGTCTTCCTCGGCGACGGCGGAGTCGTCTTCCTCCTCGTCGTCCTCGTCGTCTGCGAGTTTCTCCTCGATGCGTTCTTCGAAGTCGGCCACGTCGAGGGCGGCGTCGTACGCCTCTCGGAGGAGGGCGACGCAGCCGAGGCCGTCGGCGTCGGTGTCGGTGACGACCGCAACCGACGCGTCTTCGAGTTTCTCTCTGGCGCGTTCTTCGGCGCGTTCTTCGTCGAACGAGTCGGGGTAGAAGAATCCGGCTCCGGGGAGCACGGACTTACGGGGGAGCGAGAGCTGAGAACTGTCGATGAGCTCGTCTTCCATACGCCGAACTCGGGCGCGACGGGGAAAACTCCTCCCGATTCGGTCGGCGGCGACCGCGTCGAACGTCTCGCGGGTCGCGACCGAACCGACCCACGCGGCCCGCTCAGGCGGCTTCGTCGCTCAGTAGAGAGTCCGTCGTCCCCTCTTCCAACTGGCGGACCGTCAGCACGGGCACCGGACAGGTCCGGACGACGCGCTCGGCGACGCTCCCGATGAGAAAGCGGTTCTCGCCGTGTCGGCCGCGGGTGCCCATGGCGACGGCGTCGGCGTCCACCTCGCGGGCGTAGTTCGAAATCTCGGCCGCGGGGCGGCCCTCTCGCACCGCGACGGTCACCTCGCGGTCGGTCGCGGCCTCGACCTCGGCGAGCGCCTCCTCGCCGCGTTCGGTGAGCGCGTCACGCATCTCGTCGCGGAGTCGATCCGGCGCGGTCTCCACGTCGCCGGCGTCGATGACGTACAGCGCGTGGACCGACGCGTCGAACCGCTCTGCGAGGTCGACGGCGACGCTGACCGCCCGGCGGACGCTCGCCGAGCCGTCGGTGGCGATGACGATGGTGTCGAACATGTCCACGGGTTCACGGCGCGGCGGCATAAAACCAGTCTGGGGCGGCCGGCCGTCGGGACCGTGGGGTGAGTTTTTTGTCGTCGCCCGACGCAGGTGGAAGCATGTCATCGCGCCCGCTCTCTATCGACCTCGTCCTCGTGCCGGTCGACCAAAGCGAGGAGGCGACGCGCGCGGCGGAGTACGCCGCCGCCGTCGCGGCCGAGTACGACGCCACGGTCCACGCCGTCCACGTCCTCGGCGAGGACGTCGTCCGTGCCATAGAGCAGGGCGTCGTCGACGAGGACGCCGTCGCCGAGGACAGCAAGGCCGTCACCGACACGGTCTCGGCCCTCGCCGACGACGTCGACGTTCCCGTCACCACCTCGGTCGCCTACGGCTTCTCGCGGACGAGCAAGCTCCGCCACCCCGGGAGCGTCGTCCTCGACACCGCAGAAGAGCTGAACGCGGACTTCATCGTCGTGCCCCGAGAACCTGTCTCGGGTGACCCCGGCGAAGTGCTCGCCAAGGCCGCCGAGTACGTCCTTCTGTACGCCAGCCAGCCCGTCCTCTCGGTCTGAATCGCAGGTCGTTGTCGTCGTGACTCCCCGTCGCCTTCAACCGCCCTCCTCGTCCGGAGGTTCGGCGAGCCGGATGGTCATCTCCAGTTCGAAGCTCTCGGCGTCGCTCGTCTCGAAGCCGACGGTCTGGTAGAGGCCGACCGCCGCGCGGTTCCAGCGCTCGACCGTGAGCCACACCTTCTCGACGCCGGACACCCGGCCGTGGCCGAGGAGCGCCTTGATGAGCCGCGTACCGATACCGGCGCGCTGGTACGTCTGGTGGACGAAGATGGCGAGTTCGTAGGCGTCGCCGTCGGGGACGAGCGTCGCGTGGCCGGCCACCTCGTCGCCGTCCCACGCGATGACGTTCAGGCAGTCCTCGTCGAGGATGTTCTCCAGCCAGTCGCGGATGCGGTCCTCGCGCCCCGGCGGGATGCCCTGCGCGCGGTCCGAGGGGTCGAACGCGTCGTACATCTCGACGAGCGCCTCCATCTCTTCGTCGGAGCCGTCGTACGCGCGCACCTCGATGGTGCGGTCTTCCCTGTCGGTGAACGACAGCGGCGGCGCGTCGTAGGGGTCGGCGACGGCGTCGGAGAACGTTCGGTTGCTCATCGTACTAGAGTGACGGTCACGTGGGAGTTCAAGAGGACGAACTCCGCGATGTTGCCGATCTGTATCTTCCCCATCGGGCTCGTCTCCCCGCCGCCGAGCACCAGTTGGTCGAACCCCTCGTTCTCGGCGAGGTCCACGAGGGCGCTCCCCGGGTCGCCGTCGAGCAGACGGACGGGCGCGTCGACACCGCGCTCGTCGAGCAGTTCCGTCACCCGCGTTTCGATGTCCTCGCGCGAGCGCTCGCCGGCCGGGTTGTCGACGATGGCGACCGTGAGGTCGTCGCCCACGTTGGCCGTCCGTTCGACCGTCGTTTCGAGCGCTCGGATGGAATCGTCGCTGCCACCGATTCCGAGCAGTACCTTCATGATTCCCAATCTCGCGGTCGTGATAGAAAACCCTTGCCCGGAATCGGGGGCGACACCCCCGCCGGCGGGGGACCGCGCGTCGCGGAACCCTTTTCGGCCGTGCCGCGGTAGCCCGCGGTATGACAGACGAGTCCGACGAGTTCGAGACGGGCGCGAGCGACGCCGAGGAGACGGCTCGCCCCGACGCGGACGCGCGAGCGGAGGCGGACGAAGCGGCGGCAGACGCGGAGATGGCAGACGCGTCGGCCGAAACTGCGGAGACGACGGGTGCGGAACCGACGGACTCGGAGGCCGCCGACGCGGCCGACGAGGACGCGACCGGCTCAGAGACCGACTCAGTTGATTCCGAGGCCGCCACTGCCGGAGCAGATTCGGACGCTGAAGACGCTGAGGCCGCCGAAGACGCCGTTCCGGAGGACGTACAGAAGTACGCCCGGTTCAAGAAAGTCGACGGCGCGCAGTACGACCGCGTCAACGACTTCCTCCGCCAGCGGACCTACGTGACGGCTCGCGAGTGGGCCATCGCGCGACTCTGCGCCGACTTCCGGACCGAGACGGGCGTCGAGATGACGAAAATCGGGAACAACCTCCCCGAACTCGTCCCCTTCATGACCGACACCTACACCCCGCAGGCGGTCAATCAGGCCCGCTCGGCGTTCCGCGACAAGGTCCGGAAGTCGGGCGCGACGTTCCTCTACGGCGCGATGTCCGGGTTCTTCACCGCCGAGGAACTCGACGAGATGATGTACGAGGTGACGGAAATCGCCAAGTTCCTGCTCGAAGTCGAGGGCGTGGACCTCTCGGTCGAAGAGGAACTGGAGGCCGAAGAGCGCATTTCGAGCGTCATGCGCGAGGTCCGCGAGGCGAGCACGGAACTGCGACAAGAAGAGCTGTCGGACGAGGAGTGAGGCCCTGCGGTCGGGGTCGGTTCAGAGCCGACTCCCCGCCGACTCGGAGTCAGGGGAAAAGCGGCTCCGGGTCCGACTGGACTAACTCGACGCGTCGGTCCGCCTCGACCGGTCGGACGTAAAGACGGAGTTCGCCCTGTTCTCGCGCTCGCGTCACCATCGCGTCAACCTTGTCCAGTCCGTAGTACAGCGGGACGACGACGGCCTTCGACGCCGCGGCGTCCTGCACGACAGAGACGGCGAACACGGTGTCGTCCTCGCGGGCGCGGTACACGTCGTAGCGGTCGAACTCGGCCGATTTGACCCACGACGACAGCGACTCGAACTCGCTTCCGGGGACGAGCACGTCGAACCCGACGCGCTCCGTCGCCTCGGGCAGGTTCGCCGGCGGCAGCACCGTCACGTCGCCGGGATGGAGCACGAGCGTCTCCCAGCCCTCGTCTTCGTACTCGGCCGCGGTTGCCTCGGCGTCCTCCACGACCGTCTCCCAGAACGACAGCAGTCCCGTGAGTGCGTGCGGTTCGTCCGCGTTCGGGCCGCGACCTCGGGGCGGCGTCTGCTCGTCGGTCATGCGTGTCACTCCCTCGGGGTGTCGGACGGGAAAAGGATTCGCTTGCATCGGGTCTGTTCGGTCCCCGACCGGACCTCCGACGCCCGGTGACGACGGAACTGCTATCTGTCTCCCCGCCGACAGTCGGCCCGATGCGATGGTCACTCCGTGCGGTCCTCGGGTCGTTTCAGCTCCCCGTCGCCGGTGCCGGGGTCGCGCTCCTCGCGTTCGTCTGGCGGACCGCCGTCACGATGCCCCCGCCGCCGCCCGGAAGTGACGGCTTCGCCCACGGACTCGCGGGCTTTTTCCTCCTCGTGTTCGGAGTCGCCGGCTTCGTCCTCCTCGCGGGCGGCCTGCTCATCCCGCCCGGTCCGGGGTACGGCGTCGAGTTCACTCGCAACCAGCGCTGGCTGTTCGCCTACGCGCTGGTCTCGCCGGTCCTCGCCGTGGGCGGCTTCCTCGCGACCGTCGTCGCATCGTCCGCACTCGGCGGACTCGGCGGCCTCGCCGGGTCGGCAGTTTCGCTCGTCGTCCTGACGGCACCGCTCGCGGTGCTCGTCGGCGTCGGCTGGAAGGGCGCGCAGGTCGTGGCCGCGCGGTTCTGAGGGTTCGGGCCCCAGTCGCGCTCAATCGCGCTCAGTCGCGGACGTTCTCGCCGGCGACTTCGCCGAAGCCGTCGCCGTCCCAGACGAACTCGCCGCGGAGCATCGTCCACTCCGGGAAGACGCCGGTGTGGCCCTCGAACGGGGTCCAGTCGCAGTTCGAGTGGAGGTCCGCGCCGCGAATCTCGCGGGCGGCGCCGAGGTCGTACAGCGCGAGGTCGGCGTCGGCCCCCGCCTCGATGCGGCCCTTGCGCGGCAGGTCGAACACCTCGGCAGGGTTCGCGGCCACCACGTCGCGGACGCGCTCGGCCGTGAGGTCGCCTTCGACGACCGCGCCGAGAAGCAGGGGTACCATCGTCTCGACGCCGGGGACGCCGCTGGGGGCGTCGAGGAGCGTCTGTTCTTTCTCCTCGCGCGTGTGCGGCGCGTGGTCCGTGGCGACCATGTCGATGCGGCCGTCGGCGAGACGCTCGAACATGGCCTCGCGGCGCGCCTCGGAGCGGAGCGGCGGGTTCATCCGGCCGTAGGTGCCCAACTCGGCGAGGTCGTCGCGGGACAAGAAGAGGTGGTGCGGCGTCGCCTCGCAGGTCGCGCCGCCGTCGCGGGCGGCGTCCACGCCCTCGGGGGTGCTCGTGTGGGCGATGTGAATCTGTGCGCCGGTCTCGCCGCCGACGCGGACGGCGCGCTCGACGGCGGCCGCCTCGGCCTCGGCAGTGCGGTAGGCGCTCCACGCGTCGGCGTCGGCGTCGTGGCCGACCCCACCGAGGTCGCCCTCGATGGCGGACTCGTCGAACAGGTCGGCGTCCTCGGCGTGGACCGTGACGGGCACGCCCGCCTCGCCGGCGCGCTCTGCGGCCTCGGAAAACAGGTCGGCCTCGATGCCCATGTCGCCGGTCGAGTCGGCGAGGAACACCTCACCGAGGGCGAAAAGCGGTCGGTCGAGGAGGCTGTCTGGGTCCCAGTCGGCGGTGACGCCGCCGTTGATGCCGTAGTCGATACAGGACTTCGCGGCGCGCTCGGCCTTCGTGTCGAAGCCCGCGCCGTCGGTCGTCGTCGGGTCCGTGTTCGGTTGGTCGGCGACGGTCGTCACGCCCCCCGCGGCGGCGCTCCGCGCGCCCGTCTCCCACGTCTCCTTGTGTTCGAAGCCCGGTTCGCGGAAGTGGACGTGCACGTCGATAGCGCCCGGTAGAAGCAGGTTCTCCTCGGCGTCGACGGTCTCCTCGTCGGCGACGGGGTCGAGGTCGCCGACCGCCTCGACGGTCCCGTCCTCGACGCGGACATCGACCACGCGGCCGTCGGCCAGCGTCGCGTTCTCGATTCGCATACGAGGGGGTGCGATGCGCCGGGTGCTAAGTCCGGCGGTTCGGGTAGTGGCGGCGGTTCGGAACGTGGCTTCGACCCATCGTATTCTCCCACCGCTGGACACGCCCCGCGTCGCTCACGCGAGGGCCGCCGCGTCTTCGACTCGGGTGTCCGCGTCGCCGACGAAGACGGCTTCGAGGGTGTCGCAGACCGCGTCCGGACTCGCCGGCCCCCCGGCGTCGGCGACGCTGCCCACCGAATCCGGGTCGAAGGGGACCTCGATGGCCTCGTAGACGGGCGCGAGCACGTCGGCTATCTCGTCGCGGTCGGCGACGACGACCACGCCGGAGACGAGTGCGCTCTCCTTGCGGACCCGCTGGGCGATGCCACAGAGCTTCCCGCCCGCTTGGACCGAGTGGTCGCCGGGACAGTACGATTGCGGAGGCTCGCCTCGGCGTGCGGGGACGCCGAGTGTTCGGAGGGCGCGGACGACGGCGGTCGTTCCGGCCTCGTACCGCGCGTCGAGTCCGGTCCGGGCGTCGTCGAGCGGGAGCGCGTGGGCAAACGCGACGGTGGTTCCCGTGTAGGCCACCGCGCGGCCGCCGACGGAGCGTTCGACGGCCGGGAACCCGCGTTCCTCGGCGGCGGCGACGGCCTCGTCGTACCGCGGGGCGTGGGTGTCGCGCCTGCCGAACGCGAGTTGTCGGTGCGGCGTCCACGCTCGGACGGCCGGTTCGCCCGTCTCGCCCGCCTCGCGGAGCATGGCCGCGGTGACCGCTCGGTCTGCGTCTCGGTCGGGCCCGCGGCCGCGGATGACGCGCATGCCCGAGAGAACCACCCCGACGTACCTAAGCGCACCCGTCCCGTCCCGACGACCATGCTGCGACTGCCGCGGTCGATGCTTTCGCGCTTCGAGCGCTTCTCGCTCTACAACTCGCCGTATCCCGCCCACGACAGCGGCTGTGCAATCGACCTCTACGTCGCCGACGACGACCCGGTGGCCCGCTCGCCCGTCGCGGGGGCCGTCCGCGAGACGCGGACTGTCCGCGCACCGGACAAGCCCTACGCCCACGACGACGAGTACCTCATCCTCGTCGATGTCGACGCCGACACCACCGGACTGGACTGGCTCGGCGACGCCGACGACGACCCGCGCGAAGGACTGGTCGCGCGCATCCTCCACGTCGACCCCGGGGTCGACGCGGGCGATGAAGTCGCCGTCGGCGACTCGCTGGGACGACTCGTCCGCTCCGGGTTCTTCGCCCCGTGGGTCGCAAATCACGTCCACCTCGGCTTTCGCCCTGCGGACGCGAATCAGCACCGCGCCCGGGGGTCGCTCCCAGTTTCGCCCGACGTGACCGTCTCGCCGCTCGACTGGGACGGGACGGGAACCGTCGTCGAGACGGCGGAGACGTTCGTCGTCCTCGACGCGCCGGCCCGCGCCGACGCGGGGGTTGGCCCCGACGAGTTCGTCGGCCTCGCGAGTGACGAGGGGGTCGTTCTCGACGGCGGCCTCGCCCACTACGGGTTCGGGGGCACGCTCTCGCCCGTCGGAGACGGGCAGTCGTTGTCGCTCCTCGGCGAGCGGGTCGGTCGGACCGCCAGTCGGGACGTTCCGTGGGCCGGCTTCGACGTGCTCGCCGACGGAGAGAAAGTAACCGGATTGTCACTATTCGCGTCCCGCGTCGATTTCGGGACCAAAATCGTCTGCCCCGGCCACGACCTCGCCGTCGGCGACGAGGTATCGGTCGCGATTCGCCCCAGTTCCGACCCCATTAGACTCGACTGATTCCGCAGAGATGATTTATAACTGACACGAATGGGTCGGTCGGTGGCGACTGAACGGGTCCGCCATATTGAGGGTCAGTTCTTAAACTCCTTTACTATGAAAGGGCGAGTCTCCGCAAAAAATATCCTTCGTTCACCCGTATTTTTCTCCGTTTGTGAGACTCGACATACGAACGTGTGCCGTCGTTTCGGTCTTCGACGCCGCCGTCCCCGCGCCGCGATGACCGACGACCGCGACACCGGGTACGAGGTCGAACTCGGCCACCCGCTGGCCAGCGTGTCCTCCGACGCGACGCTCGAAGACCCCAAATTCGAACTCACGTTCGTCGGCGGCATTCCCGTGTCCGGCAAGCCCGTTCCGTACTTCGTCGCCCGCGGGAAAGACCGCGAGACGCTCGACGACTTCCTCGACGACCACGCGAGCATCGAGCACTTCGAGCCGGTTTCCGACGGTCCCGAGGGACGGCTCTACCGCTGCGAGTGGGCGACCCGCGACGGTGATATCATCTCGGCGATTCGCGAGTGCGACGGCATCGTCCGCCGGATGGTCGGCACGAGATACGGCTGGTCGCTGTCGGTGTACTTCCCGTCGAACGAGCTGACCACCCGGTTCCACGACGCGTGTCTCTCCCGCGACATCGACATCGACGTGCGCCGCGTCGAGCCCGCCCGCCTCGACGAGCGTCACCCCCCGGACACCGCCCTCTCGGAGAAGCAACTGACGGCGCTTCGGCTCGCCTTCGAACGGGGCTATTTCGAGACGCCGAAAGAGACCGGCCTCGACGACATCGCGAGCCGGTTGGGCATCACCGAACAGGCGCTCTCGCAGCGACTTCGGCGAGCACTCCGGCACCTCGTGGGCTCGGCGATAGACGATATCGACGACATCGGCCGCGACTCGCGGTCCGAGTGAAGAGCCGACGACGCGTCAGAACGGGACCGTGGTGGGGATGTGGCAATCGGGCGCGGATTGCCACGGTGGTGTCGATAGTGAACCGCGATGGAGGCGACCTGTGGTCTCTCCGGCGGTGCGCCCGCGTGGGGGGTGCCACCGACGCATATCGATACGCCGATTCTAGTAATATATCTGACCCTTGTGTGGACAATCAGTATTTAAGCGGCGTCGAAGTAATCGAGGTACTCCGAGGCGAACGTCCGGACCTCGTCGTACGTCGGCGGCGACCCGTTTCGGACGAAGTGGCCCGCGACGGCGTTGCCGACGACGAGCGACTCCGCGCGGCCGAGGTCGAGGACGTGCGCGAGCGCGAGGCCGGCGTTGAAGTGGTCGCCGGAACTCGTCGTCAACACCGGGTCGTCCGTCCGGGGGACGCCGACGGCCGCGGCCCCCTCGTCATCGATGAGATGGGCCTCCTCGATGCCGTGGCCCGCGAACCGGCTGACGCCGAGGTGGTCGAACGCCGCCTGCGACTCGCGGCCGAAGTCGTCGCTCTCGACGCCCGCCAACCGCGCGAGATAGCGCGTCTCGTAGCGGTTCGCCGACGCGACGACGCGAACCGCGTCGTCCAGCGCGGACACCTGTTCGACGCCCGCGGCGACCACCTCCGGCTCCCGCTTTCTGAGGTCGCCGGGGTCCAAAAGCAGCGTCTCCGGCGGGTCAGACAGCGTCGGCCACAACTCCTCGCGGAGGCCGCGCGCCACGTCCGGTAGCTCGGGCATCTCCGACCAGTAGCCCATCCCGACGAGTTCGGTCCCGTCGACCAGTTCGGCCAGTCGGTCGAGGCCGACGCGCGACTCGATTCCGGCCCAGTCGAGCGTCATCAGCGCGCCGATTTCGGTGAGCATCAGCTTCCCGTCGTCGAACTCGACGGCGTCGGTGTAGCCCGGCGACCCGAGGGTCTCCAGCGGGAGGTGGCCGAACTCCTCGACGAACGGCTCTTCGACCGGGTCGCCGAGACAGCCGACGACTCCGGGCTCGAACCCCATTCGGTCGAAGGCGCGCGCGAGGTGGCTCACGTGTCCACCGGTTCGGACGCCGTCTTGAATCCACTCGAAGGTGAGCGAACTCTCCGCTTCGACCGAGTCGTTCACGCGGTCGGCGAACGCTTCGAGCGTCGGTACTCGCTCGTAGGCGTCGGCCGACTGCCGCTCGGAGACGAACTCCCGAACGCGGTCGATGTAGCCGTCGAACCCGAACAGCACCCGCCCGCCGTCGACGCGCTCGGGGAGCGACTCCCGGCACGAGTCGGCCGCGCGGACGGTCGTCTCGTCTGGTGTCTCCATGGCGCTCCGTTCGGACGACCCGCAATTAGTGTTGCCGCCGGCGGCGACACTCCCGTCCCGTCAGCGGTCGCTTCCGAGGCCGTCAGCGGTTGCTCTCGGTCGTGATTTCGAACCGCGCGCCGCCGTCGTCGCTCTCGACGAACCAGACGCTCCAGCCGTGGGCGTTCACGACGCTCATGACGACGCTGAGCCCGAAGCCGGTCCCCTCGGAGCTCGTGGTGTAGCCCGCCTCGAAGATGCGGGGGCGGTCGTCCGGCGGAATCCCCGGACCGTCGTCTTCGACGTAGAACCCGGCGCGGTCGTCGAGGGGGCCGACCCCGACGGTCACGTCGTCGCCGCCGTGGCGGATGGCGTTCGAAAAGAGGTTCTCGAGGAGCTGTCTGAGCCGCCCTCGGTGGGCGTCGACCGCGACGTCGCCGTCGACGACGAGCGTCGCTTCCGGCGCGTTGCTCGCGGCGGTCGTCCACGCCGCCTCGGCGACGGACCCGAGCGACAGCCGTTCGGCCTCGTCGACCGTCTGGCCGTTTCGCGCGAGCGCCAGCACGTCCTCGACGATGTCCGCCATGCGGTCGTGGGCGGCCGCAACCCGGTCCAGTTCGTCGTCGTCGTATCGCTCGCGGGCGAGTTCGAGGTAGCCCATCGCCGCGTTCAGCGGGTTCTTGAGGTCGTGGGAGACGACCGACGCGAACGATTCGAGCTGCTCGTTCTGGCTGGCGAGTTCGCGCTCGCGCCGACGTAGCTGCTGTTCGCGCTCGACCCGGTCCAAGACCGCGCGGGTGTTGGCGGCCAGCACCTTCGCCAGCGCGATGCGCTGGTCGGCCAGCGAGTCATCGTCGAGAGAAGCGACGAAGAACACGCCGTGGTCGGGAATCGGGACGATGAGCTCCTCTTTGACCCCGGCGTCGAGGACGAATCGCCGTGGGTTCGAGTCCACGTCTCGGTAGAGGTTGTGCTCGCCACGCTCGAACACCTCCCACGTCAGACCCTCCCCCCGCGGAATCGGCGGCACGTCGCCGAACACCGCCCACGCCTCGTCCGTGAACGCCGTCGGGACGAGCGCGTCCAGCGACTCGTCGTACAGGAGGACGCCGCTAATCGCGTAGTCGAGGACCTCCGTGGCGGCCTCGCAGACGATTTCGGCGACCTCCTCGCGACTCGTCGTCCCAGTCAGCCGCCGAGTCGAGGCGTGGAGCGCATTGAGCCGCTGTTCGTACCGCTTTCGGGCCGTGACGTCCGTCGAGATGCCGACCGCGCCCACGACCTCGCCGTCGTCGCCGACGATGGGCGAGACGGTGAACTCGACCACGTAGCTCTTCTCGGGGAGCGACAGCTCGATTTCGAACCGCTCGCGGGTGCTCTCGCCGTCGAGAATGGCGTCGAGGGCGGCCTCAACGCGCTCGTAGTATTCGGCGGCGAGATAGCCGGCGTCGCGGAGCGCGGAGGTGTGTCGGCCGACGAACGCCGACATGGGGATGCTCGTCCGCGACAGCGCGGCCTCGTTGATGAACTGGACCACACCCGCCTCATCGACCACGTACGCGCCCTGTCCGATGCTCTCGACGATGGTCTCGTACCGCTTGAGCCGCTGTTCGTAGCTCCGCTGCTCGGTTACGTTCCGCGAGGTGACGACGAACCCGCCGACCGAGGTGTCCGCCTGGTTGCTTCCGATGGATTCGATCCACGTCCACGACCCCTCGGCGTTCCGGTGGCGGTACCGAACGGCTTCGGTCCCGTCGGCCCCCGTCTGGAGCGCGTGGTCGAAGACGGCCTCGACGCGCTCCCAGTCGTCGGGGTGAATCAGGTCGGCGACGCGCCTGCCGGCCAGTTCGCCGGGCTCGAACCCGAGCACGTCGGTGACGGAGGGGCTCTGGTACTTGATTCGCCCGTCGGTCCCGACGAGGGTCACGAGGTCGCGCGCCAACTCCACGAGGCCGCGGAACTGCGCCTCCGTGGCGCGCTGTTCGGTCACGTCGCGCATCGAGACGAGGACGCCGTAGGAGCCGTGATACTCGATGTCCTTGACGTTCGCCGCGCACTCGCGGACGCCGCCGTCGGCGTCGACGAGGCGGACCTCGTAGCTCACCGGCGCGTCGCCGCCCCGCCGCCGCGTCTCGGAGATGCGGCTGACTTTCTCCCGGTCGTCGGGGTGGATGACGTCGAGAAGCGCGGTCTCGGCGAGTTCGTCGTCGCTTCGGCCGGTGAGTTCGGTCAGCCGGCGGTTCCAAAAGCGGAAGTCGCCGTCCTGCGCGATGAAGATGGCGTCGTGGCTCTGCTCGACGACGGTCCGGTACAGTGAGTCCGAGTCCCGGCCGCTCGACGCCCACCGGGAGAACTCGATGGTGCGCTCGATTCGCGCGGCGACTGCGGCGGTCGCCTTCTTCGTCCTTGGCAGACCGATGACGATGGCCCCGCTCCCGTGGGCCGACCCGCCGGCGCTCGCGGTTCCGTGGGTGACGAGAAAGAAGACCGGGACGACGCCGACTCGGTCGCGGATGCGGGAGACGAACTCGGTGTCGACGTCGCCGCAGAGGACGACGCCGCCGACCCCGTCGTCGAGGGCGTCGAACACCGCGTCCGGCCCCGCACACGACTCGGTCGTGAAGCCGCGTCGCTCGACAGCCTCGACGAGGGCGTCTGGGCACTCGTCGACGAGCACGACGCGGGAATCGCTCATACCGGTATCAGTCCGGGAAACTGTATATATCTCACGTGATACCGACCTGACGGGTGTCCGACGAGACCGCCTCCGACCGTCGGTTACATGCCATTTGACACACTCGTTCGTGACATGACCGAGGACTTTCCCGCCGAGGCCGCGGCAATCGTCCAGCGGCACATCGAGGACGAACACGGCTACCTGTCGTGGCTCAACACCCGCGTCGACGCCATCGAGCGCGGCCGCATCGTGATGACCATCCCGTACGACGAAAAGCTCACTAACACCGTGTCGCCGCCGACCATCCACGGCGGCATCGCGGCGACGCTCATCGACACCGCGGGCGGCATCGCCCTCCGGACGATGCTCGACGACCCGCTCGCCGGCGGCGTCGCCACCATCAACCTCAACGTGAACTACCTGCGGCGGGCGTCGGGCGACCTGACCGCGGTCGCTGAGGTCGTCCGCGCCGGCGGGTCAGTCGGCGTGAGCACTATCACCGTCGTCAGCACCGACCCGGAAGAGGACTCGGACGTGGCCGCCCGGCAGTCGCCGTCGAGCGACTGGAACGACGCCGTCGCCACCGGACAGGGCGCGTACCGGCTCTTTCGGGAGTGAGACGCGGCCGAAGGCGCTCCACGCGTCGGGGTCGGAGTCGGGGTTGGAGTCAGAGTCAGGGCTCCGCTCGCGCCCGGCGGGACCGCCGGCCTACTCGAACGTCACGTCCGCGAGCGTCGCCGTCTCGCCGAACAGCCAGTCGGCGTGGTCGACGGCGTACTCCTTGTGTTCCGCTTCGATGTAGCCGAGCGCGTCGGTGACGAGAATCGGCCGGTAGTCGCGTAGTCCGGCGCTCCCGGCGGTGTGGAGGACGCAGACGTTCGCCAGCGTTCCGCAGATGAGCAGATCGTCCACGCCGTGGCTGTCGAGCCACCCCTCCAGTTGCGTCTGGTAGAATGCGTCGTAGGTGTGCTTCTCGACGACGAGGTCTTCGTCGCGGACGTCGAGGTCGCCGTGGAGGTCGGCATCCCACGTCCCTTCGATGACGTGTTCGCCCCAGCGCTCGAACTCGTCGTAGTAGTGGTTGCCGTCGAACTGCTCTGGCGGGTGCACGTCGCGGGTATAGACGACGCGTGCGCCGGCGTCGCGGGCGGCGTCGACGAGGCCCGCGACGGGGCCGATTGCGGATTCGCTCCCCGGCGCGAACAGGCTCCCGTCGGGGTGGCAAAAGCCGTTCTGCATGTCCACGACGACCACCGCGGTTCGGTTCGGGTCGAGTGCCATGTGCGTGAGTTGCGCCGGGACGACCAAAACAGTACGCGCCGGTTCGATTCGAGGCCCGAACCCGACAAGGTACTTCACTTCGGAGCCCAAGGATACGATATGCGAACGACCGGTCTCCGCGCCGTTTTCGCCGCCGTACTCTTGGTTCTCGCCGGCTGTGCCGCGCCCACGGCCGCGCCGGGCGGCGACGCGCAACCCGCGACGCCCGACCCGGACAGAGAAGGATTCGCCGACCCCGACCAGGACGTGCTCGGCTGGGAGGACGGCTACTGGTACGACGAGCCAATCGCCGTCGACCAGTCCGACGGCCTCAACGACTCCGAGATGGATGCGTACGTCGCCCGCGGGATGGCCCGCGTCGAACACCTCCGGCAGTTGGAGTTCGACGAGCGCGTCCCCGTGAACGTCATCTCCCGCGCAGACTACCGGCGCGACAGCGCCAACAACTCGGGGTCGGCAGACTCCGAGTTCAACCGCTGGAACGACCAGGTGTGGGAGGCACTCTTTATCACCGGTGAATCGACCGGAAGCGCGAGCGCCATCTCCGAGACGACCGGCAGTTCGGTCCTCGGCTTCTACTCGCCGTCCGCCGACGAGATTAAAATCGTCACCAGCTCGACCGACGAGCCGACCATCGACAACACCACGCTCATCCACGAACTGGTCCACGCCCTGCAGGACCAGCACTTCGACCTGACCGACGCCCGCTTCCGCGGCGAGACGCAGGACGGCGACCTCGCCATCGACGGCATCGTCGAGGGCGACGCCAGATACGTCGAACAGCAGTACGTCGACCAGTGCGCGGCCGGCACGTGGGACTGCGTCGTCACGCCCGCCGCGGGCGGCTCCGGCGGCGGGTCGGGCGGCGGCGGCCCGAATCTCGGCATCCTCCTCACCATCTACCAGCCGTACTCCGACGGCCCGGTCTACGTCCACGACCTGTACGAACAGGGCGGCTGGGAGGCCGTCAACGACGCCCTGCGCAACCCGCCGGTGTCCTCCGAACAGACCATCCACGTGACCGACGAGTCGCCCCGTCCCATCTCCTTCGCCGACGAGGGGACGAACGGCTGGACCACCTTCCCCGGTCAGGGCGTCGAGGGCTCCGACACGGTCGGCGAAGCGTCGATGTTCTCGATGTTCTGGTACCAGGCCCGCACGTCTGGCGCGGAGACCGTCCGCGTCCAGTCCATCCTCGACACGACCTCGGAGTACGACACGTACAACTACGACGCCGCGCCGTCGAACGGCTGGGCGAACGACCGCCTGTTCCCCTACCGTAACGAGGCCGGCGCGGAGACCGAGTACGGCTACGTCTGGGTGACCGAGTGGGACACCGACGGCGACGCACAGGAGTTCCACGACGCCTACCTGAACATCCTCAGCGCCCACGACGCCACCCAGCGTGACGACGGCATCTACGTCATCGAGGACGGTTCATTCAACGACGCCTTCCGTGTCGTCCGCACCGGCGACCGCGTCGTCATCGTCAACGGCCCGGCACCCGCCGACGTGGACGAGATTCGGCCGGGGCTCGCCGGCTAAGTCGGCTCCGCGTTTCGCTCTGATTTTCCCGTCCTGTTTCGCCCACCCGGTGACAAAGCACTTGCCGCGAGACGACGCCGACCGTGGTATGTCCCGCGTTCGAACCCTCCCGCTGGCGGCGCTCGCCGCGCTCGCCGTCCTCTCCGGCTGTGTCGGCGTCCCGACTGCCGACGCGCCGGGTGAGTCGCCGTCGGTGACGACGGAAACGCCGACTTCGACGACGGAACTCACACCGACCGACTCGCCGACCGCGACGGAGACCGAGTGGTACTTCGACTGCAACGCCTCGCTTTCGGTCGACCCCGCGGACGAGGTCCCGGGTGACGCAACCGTCTTCGACTACGCGAACCTCTCGACAGAGCGGCGCGCGGAGTTCGACGCGGCAGTCGGCGAGTCAGACTCCGCAGCGAGCGCCGGCGCGGCGTCGTTCCCCGAGCAGACCGACGCCTACGAGTTCTGGGTGGAACGACCGTACGTCCGGTACGAAAACGAGACGTACACGTCCGTCGTCGCAATCTGTTGACCCCCCACGCCGAGACGCTTTTTCGTCTTCCACCCCTGCACCCGCTATGAATCGCCGTCGCCTCGCCGCCGTTCTCTCCGCCCTTCTCCTCGTCGTCGCCGGCTGTGCCGCTCCCGTCGCCGACCCGAACGCCGCGGGGGACGACCCGGATGGCGCGGACGGGACCGCGACCCCGGCCGACGACTGGCCGTGGCCCGCCGACCCGCCGACCGACCGACTGGGCTGGGAGGCTGGCTACTGGTACAACGAGTCCATCGCGGTCAACCAGTCCGACGGCCTGAACGCGACCGAGCGCGAGGCGTTCGTCGCCCGGACGATGGCCCGCGTCGAGGTCGTCCGCGAACTGGAGTTCGAGGAGTCCGTGCCGGTCGAAGTCATCTCTCGCGCCGAGTACCGAAACCAATCGGACGAGCCCGCGGACCCGGTCCACAGCGACTGGAACGACCAGGTGTGGGAGGCGCTGTTGTTGGTCGGCGAGGACCGGACCATCGACGAGGTGTTCGACGAACTGTACGGCGGCGCGGTGCTCGGCTACTACTCGCCCTCCGAGGACCGAATCGTCATCGTGAGCGACGACGACCAGCCGACCATCGATCGGCGGACGCTCGCCCACGAACTCCACCACGCCCTGCAGGACCAGCACTTCGGGCTGGACGGCTCGCCGCCGACGCAGGACGCCCAACTCGCCGAGAACGGACTGGTCGAAGGCGACGCCCGGTACGTCGACCGGCTGTACGAAGAGCGCTGTGAGACCGAGTGGGACTGCGTCCCCCGGCCCTCCGGAAACGGGTCGGGAAGCGGTTCGTTCGACTATCCCGTGTTCCTCACCATCTACGCGCCCTACAGCGAGGGTCCGACGTTCGTCTCGGACCTGCGCGAGCGCGGCGGCTGGGCGGCCGTCGACGACGCCTACGCCGACCGTCCCGCCTCGACCGAGCAGATACTCCACCCGAAGCGGTACCCCGACGAGCGCCCCGTCGAGGTGACGGTCGAAGACCGCTCGTCGGCCGCGTGGACGCGCTACGACACCGACCCCGTCGCCGACACGGTCGGCGAGGCGTCCATCTTCGCCACGTTCTGGAAGCACCGCGCCATCGACCGGAGCAACCTCCAGCGGAGCACTGGGGCGTACTCGCCGTACAACTACACGGCCGGTCCCTCCGAGGGCTGGGCCGGCGATGCGGTGGTTCCCTACCGCCCGGCGTCGGACGAGAGCTACGAGGCGAACCTCCACGAGCGCGGTTACGTCTGGCGAACGGTCTGGGACACCGAGGCTGACGCCGAGCAGTTCGAGCGAACCTACGTGACCTACACGCTGAGGATCCGCCTCGGCGGGTCGTACGCGGGCGAGAACACCTACCGCGTCGACGACGGCCCCTTCGCGGACGCCTATCGCGTGACGAGAGACGGTGACACCGTCACCATCGTCAACGCGCCGACGGTGGAACAGTTAGACGAGGTTCACGGTCGGGAGTGAACCCAGCGGCCCGGAACCGTGGTGAGCTGTCGCTCCGATTCGTCGAAGAAAATTCCTCTTCGACGCACGTGACCGATTATACACCTTTTTCATCGGCCGGGTGGAATCCGCGCCAATGAGTGACTTCGATATCGTCGGTTCCGAGGCCATCCGCGAGGGCGTCGCGACCGACGCCTACTTCGAGCGGACCGAGGCGACCCTCCGACACGCGGGCAAAAACCCCCGCGTCGTCGCCGAGGTGACGGCCGACCAGTTCCCCGACGGCGACTTCGAGCTGTTCGCCGGCGTGAAAGACGCCGCGGAACTGCTCTCCGGCCGCGATATCGACGTCGACGCCATGCCCGAGGGCCTGCTGTTCGACGGCGGCCCCGTGATGCGAATCGAGGGCGACTACCTCGAATTCGCCCGGCTCGAAACCTCGCTTCTGGGCTTCCTCTCGCACGCGTCGGGCTGTGCGACGGCCGCCCTCGAAGCCCGCTCGGCGGCTCCCGACTCGACCGTCCTCTCGTTCGGCGCGCGGCACGTCCACCCCTCCATCGCCGCGATGGTCGAGCGGAGCGCCCTCGTCGCCGGCCTCGACGGCTTCTCGCACGTCGCCGCCGGCGAGATTCTCGGGAAGGAGGCGTCGGGGACGATGCCCCACGCGCTCCTCATCGCCTTCGGGCGCGGCAATCAGGCCGAGGCGTTCCGCGCCTTCGACGAGGCCGTCGCCGAGGACGTGCCGCGAGTCGCCCTCTGTGACACCTACGGCGACGAGACCGAGGAAGTCCTGCAGGCGGTCGAGACACTCGGCGACGACCTCGACAGCGTCCGCCTCGACACCACCTCCTCGCGCCGCGGCGACTTCCGCCACATCGTCCGCGAGGTCCGCTGGGAACTCGACGCCCGCGGCCACGAGGACGTGGGCATCTTCGTGAGCGGCGGCCTCGGTCCGGCCGAACTCCGGCACCTCCGCGACGTGGTCGAGGGGTTCGGCGTCGGCGGCTACATCTCGAACGCCAACCCGGTGGACTTCGCGCTCGACATCGTCGAGGTAAACGGCGAACCCGCGGCCAAGCGGGGCAAGCTCTCGGGCGTCAAAGAGGTCTACCGCACGGCCGACGGCGGCCACCACGTCGGCCTTCGCGGGCGACCCGGCCCGACCGACGGTGAGGCGCTCCTCGAACCGCTCATCCGCGACGGTGAGGTCGTCTCGGCGTTCGACTTCGACATCGACGCGGCCGCGACGCGGGCCAGAGAAGACGCAAAGTTGGTCGGGTTCGGCGACGAGTAAGACGCGTTCTCGTTTTGCGGCGACGCTCGGGGCCGTCGCTCGCCAGTTAGGTTCTCCCCCCAAGGAGCCGCGTCGTCGCCGCGACGACTTACAGCGCTTCGACGCTCCCGCCGTCGTCGCGCTCGCGGAAGACCTGCCCTTCGAACAGGGTAATCATGGTGTCGTCGTCCTGCCACGCCAGCGGTGACAGGCCGGCCTTGCGGCAGGCGTTCGTGAGGAACTCCTCTTTCGACCAGCCGAGTTCGATAGGCAGCGTCGGGTACATCCAGCCGTGGGTGCCGCCGGCGTCGATGGCGACCCCGTGGGTACCGAGTTCGATGTCGGCGACTGGGTCGTTAGTCAGCGTGTAATTGTTGACGATACAAACAGAGATGTTCAGATTCGGGAGTTCGGGTGCTTCGATTTCGGTTTGGCACGAATCGCCCGACGCGGCCTTGATGGCCGCGTCGACGATGGCGTGACCGAGTTGGTCTTTCCCCCGATATGCGCCCGCACAGCCCCGAAGTCGACCGCGCCCACGTGTCGACTTGATGCGGACAAACGCCCCGGTTCGGGCGTAAAATGCGTCGCGCATGCTGCCCGGTTGCTCTCTCTGTCCATGAAGAACGTACGATTCGACCGATTCCCGCGCTAGTTCGACCGCCCGCGCCCCATCCTCGTAGGTGAGGTGTACGGTCTGCGCCTCGGACATATTATTATTCAAGTTCTGTGGTGACTTCAACGCTTCCCTCGAATGTTATCCACTTGTTATGTAGATTACGTGCCACATAACGGGTGACTAAACCCGTGTATGACCCCGTTAATCGAACCGCTTATCCGACCGACTGGACTAGGGTAGGTCGGCAGAGAGAGCCCAGTTCCCGTGCCCGAGACGGGCATGAGGAAAGTCCCCCCACCGTCCGGACAGGTGACCGGGCGCAAGCCCGGAGTCGGAGACGGCTGGCGCTGGAACAGAAACGAGACCGCTCGACTTGACCGATGATGCGCGCGCGACGGCTCCGCCGTCGCCGGCGTGGCCATCATGGCCGCGTGCGAACCGACCCGTAAGGGAAGGGAGTTAACCCGCAGAGGGAGCGAGATGGCGTCGCCATCTCTGACGGTCGAGAACGGATGGAACGGCGAATCCTCACCGGTGCAAGTCCGCGCCGCGAAGGTAGTTCGGACGGCGCGTCGGGTTCGCCCGTCGTGCCCTCGGGGCTCGCCCCGAGAAGGACGCGGACGCTGAGCCGAATGCTGGGACGAACAGAAGGGGGCTTACTCCTCTCAGCCGCTTTCGAACGCCCGAGCGGCCGCACCATCGGTCGATTCGCGCCGTCGGGAAACGCTCTTGACCGTTCGCCACCGCAGTCTCGGTATGCGCGGTTTGACCCTCCTCGTCGCGGCGCTCGTCGTCCTCGCCGGCTGTGCCGCGCCGGTGTCGCCGGGAGACGACGCGACGACTTCGACGACCGCTCCGTCCGCCACGACCACCGAAACGCCGCCGCCCGCAGCCTCGACTACGTCGCCGCCAGCGACCGCGACTGCCACGCCGACCGCGTCGCCGACGCCCGAGCCGACAGAGACGTTCACGCCCGCCTCCGGCTACGGCCCGTGGGGCTCCGAGCCGGTCGTCGTCGCCGTCGAGGCCGCCAATGCCGACCGCGACTACGCCGCGCTCGTGACTGAGGCGACGACGTTCTGGGAGGCGAACGACGCGCGCTACCTCGGCTACGAGGTCGACTACGAGGTCGACGCCGACGCCCGCGACCCGGACATGGTGGTCCGCTTTTCCGACACCATCCCCGAGTGTAGCGGACAGGCCGACGCGGTCGGCTGCGCGCCGTACATCACCGACGCTCGGCAGATTGACCGCCCCGAGACCGTCTACATCCGAACCGGGTTCAGCGACGACTCGACGGTCGAAATCATCGAACACGAACTGGGCCACACGCTCGGTCTCGCCCACGGCGATGAGCCCGTAGCCCTGATGAACGCCACGGGCATCCTCTACACGCCCCCGCGGACGAACGCGACCGAGAAGGCGTTCCCGTGGGACGACCCGAACTTCACGGTCTACGTCGACGACGCGAACGCCTCGGACCCCGACGCGGCCCGCGAGCAGATCCGTCACGCCCTCGATTACTTCGTCGACGGCGCGCCGGGGATGCCCGACAACCTCACCTACACCTACGTGGACGACCCGGCGGACGCCGAGGTTCGCATCTCCTTTGCGGACTCCTCGCCGTGCGCCCCGGGTGCGGTCTCCTGTGCCGCCGTCAGCGGCTACGACCCGGACGGGGACGACGCGTTAGAGACGTATGGAAGCTACCGGGTCATCCTCGTCGACCTCGACACCGAGGCCGTCGGCTGGCACGTCGGCTACTGGACCGCACACTACCTCGGCGCGGAGGCCGACGACGAAAAGCCAGAACCGTTCCGGAACGCGACGTACAACGAGCGCCGAAGCGAGTGGTGGACGTAGCGCGGTCACCGTGCCGGCCGTACCGGCGTGGTTCGCGCCGAAAACGGCGGTTATCGTCCGTTCGAATCGGCCGAGTCCTTCTTTGGTACGGCCCCCGTAGACACGGTCGTGATTCCCACCGACAGGCACGGTGACGCCCACCCCGCCTTCGACGAGGAGTCGTTCCGCGACGCGCTCGCCGAGTTCGGGGGCACGGACGCGGAGCGCCGGGTCGTCGCGCGGCAGGCCCGCGACCTCGCCGACTCGGGGCAGGCCGAAGCCGACCGCGGCGCGGCGCTCACGGGCGACGAAATCGTGCGGAACATGCGCGACGCGCCAGAGGGCGGCCCCGCGACGCGCTGGAACTGGTGGCTCGGGGCGCTCGAAGCCGCCTACGGCGGCTACCGCGAGTTCCAAGTCCGCCGTATCCCGAAAGCCTGACCCCCGCCTCCACGCGACGCTCTGTGGCTACGTAGCCGCCGTCTCTCTCCCCGTTGAGTGACGCGTCGCACCCTCCCTCGCCCGTCGTCTCTCCGATGTATCTGTCGCCCCTGAGCGGTCGGAATCCGCCGAACGTCCCCGCCGCTCCGACCGTTCAAAACCAAAGCAGATTACACGCTTGTTACAGAAAGGGTGTGTAACGCGTACGACCAACCTACCGGTGATGCCTACTCTACAATGACAGACAACTACGACGTGATTATCGCAGGCGCGGGCCCTGCAGGTGGACAGGCGGCACGAGACCTCGCCGCCCGAGGCTACGACGTGTGCGTCCTCGAAACCGAGTCCGAAGACGAGTTCCCCTCCAGGAGTAACAAATCGACCGCCGGGACGTTCCCGTCGGCGATGGCCTCGTTCAACATCCCCGACAAGGTCGTGATGAACTTCACCGACGACGTTGTCTTGGAGTCCCCGAACGACTATTACCACCGGCACCAACCCGGTGCGGTCCTCGAGTTCGCGGACTTCAAGAACTGGCTCGTCGACGAGGCGGAAGCCGACGGCGCGGAGTACCGTTTCGACGCGCGCGTCTCCAAGCCAATCATGGAGGGCGGCGAAATCGTCGGCGTCCGGTACAACGGCGACAAAGAGGTGTACGCCGACATCGTCATCGACGCCACGGGCCCGAGCGCGCCGCTCGCCAAGGCGCTCGGCGTGTGCGACCTCGACCGACAAAAGCAGGCTATCGGCATCGAGTTCGAGTTCGAGGGCATGGACCTCGCGCCCGAGGGCTACGGCGACCTCACGGACGCGATGATGCTCCGACTCGACCACGACATCGCGCCCGGCGGCTACTCGTGGATATTCCACACCGGCGGCGACACCGCGAAGGTCGGCGTCTGCTACATCCAAAACGAGGGACACCGTCACAACGCCAAGTCGGGCTACACCATCGACGACTACCTCCAGTACTGGCTCGACACCGACCCGCGCTTCGCGAACGCGGAGCGCCTCGAGGGCAAACAGCACCGCGGTTCCGCGCACATCCAACTTCCGGGTCGCATGAGCACGGACAACTTCATGGCTATCGGCGACACGGTCCCGACCGTCGACCCGCTGTGGGGCGAGGGCATCGACAAGTGCATGCGCTCGGGTCGGGCCGCGGCCGCGACCGCCGACCGCGCGCTCACGAACTCCGAGCGCGACACCTCAGCGTCCGAACTCGCCATCTACGACCAGTTGTGGCACGAGCGTGTCGCGCCGAAAGTCAAAAACCGCCTGTTCATGACGGAGATGCTCTACCGCGCCTCGAACGAGCGCTACGACAAACTGCTCGAAGACCTCCACCGCCTCCCCAACGAGCAGTTGGACGCCGCGAACGGCGGCAGTCCGCTCGCCATGTTCCGCATGCTCAAGTTCGAAGATCTCTCTATCCTCGCCTCGACCGCGAGGGATTGGTTCTCGAACTAACCACCGGACGGAACGGGCATCCCTCCCGGTCCCCACGACTCTCGTCTCTCGTCTCGATTCAGTCTCTCTTCTCTCCGTCGCTCACTCGCTTTCGTCGTGCTCGTCGCGCTCCCCGCCGTCGTCGCCGAGCATCGCCAGCGCGTCGGCCAGCGCCGCCCGCGCCGACGCGACGTGTTCGTCGGCCGCCTCGTCTTCGGTTTCGTCGACGTTCGACAGCAGGTGTTCGACGTGGCCGAGTCGCGTCCGGACCACCTCGTCGTCCGGGAGCGGGCCGACCGCGAGGTCGCCCGCGACGGCCTCTGCCTCGCCGAGCCACCGACTCGCGTCCTCGCGGACGGGCCGCGTCGCCGTCGCGGCGAGTCGGTCGTGGAGCGTCGCCACCAGTCGGTCGAGGTCGTCGCGGTCGGTTTCGGTCTCGGGTTCGGGGTCGGCCTCGGCGTCGGATTCGGGGTCGTCGCCACCGCGGTCGGGTTTGGAGTCGGAACCGGTCACGCCTCGGGAGACGGCGGCTGGCGTAAAAAGCGTCGAGTCCCGCGAGTCCGGCGGGACCGACGAGCAAAAGCCCCTCCGGTCGGTACTGCCGGCAATGAAACTCCAGTTCCTCGGCGGGGCCGAGGAAGTCGGGCGCAGCGCGATTCTCGTCAACGACTCGCTGCTGCTCGATTACGGGATGTTGACCGGGAACCCTCCGCAGTTCCCCGTCGGCTCCGTTGACCCCGACGCCGTCGTCGTCTCGCACGGCCACCTCGACCACGTCGGGACGGTCCCCTCGCTTCTCTCGGGCGACGACTGGCCGGCGGTCCATTGGACGCCGCCGACCGACGAACTCGCTCGGACGCTCGCGCGCGACACGCTCAAACTCCACGGCGGGAGCTACAACTGCCCGTTCACCGAGACACACGTCCGGCGGATGACCCAGCAGTCGGAACACCACGACTACGGGGAGGCGTTCGAGGCCGCCGGCCACGAGGTCACGTTCTACAACGCGGGCCACATCCCCGGGAGCGCCCACGTCCTCGTCGACGACGGCGAGACCCGCCTGCTCTACACCGCCGACTTCCACACCGACGACCAGCGGTTGGTCTCGGGCACGACCGACCGCCCGGACGCCGACGTGGTCATCTGTGAGTCCACCTACTCCGACGTGGAACACGACGACCGCGCGACCGTCGAAGAGCGCTTCGTGGAGTCGGTGCGGACGACCGTCTGGGAGGGCGGCACCGTCGTCGTCCCCGCGTTCGCCATCGGCCGGACGCAGGAGCTTCTCATGGTGCTCGACGCCCACGACATCGACTGCTACGTCGACGGCATGGGGACGCGCGTGCTGCAGATGCTCAGAAACCACCCCGACTACGTCCGCGACGCGGCGGCGCTCAAGCGGGCGAAATCGAACGCCCGAATCGTCTCGGGCAGGGACGGCCAGCGAAAGCGCATCGCCCGACAGAACTCGGTTATCGTGACGACGAGCGGGATGCTCTCGGGCGGCCCGGCGATGACGTACATTCCCGAGATTCGGGGCGACCCGACGAACAAAATCTGTCTCACCGGCTATCAGGTCGAGGGGACGCCGGGCAGGGAACTGGTCGAACGCGGCCGGTGCGAACTCAACGGCGGCGTCGTCCCGGTGGCCGCCCGCGCCGAGATGTACGACTTCTCCGCCCACGCCGACCGACACGGGCTCTTATCGTTCCTCGACGACTACCGCGACGCCCCGGTGTTCGTCAACCACGGCGACCGCTGTGCGGCGTTCGCCGAGGAACTCCGCGCCGACGGCTACGAGGCCGCGGCTCCAGAAATCGGAACGACGGTCGAGGTCTGAAGCGCGCGGCGGCCGACGTCGCCCCACGAGTCACCGGACTCAGGCGCGTTCGTCGTCCGTCTCCGGGACTTCTATCGACCGGCTCGCGGCGACGCACGCGGACACGCGAAGTCGCGTTCGCCGCGACCGAAAGCGACCGAGGAACGAGCCGAGCGCCCCACCGGATGAATCCGAACTCATGGTTTTAGGTTGGCCTAAACAATCATAGTCGTTGCGGTCAGCGTGCGCACTCTCTCCGACGGGGTCGGCGAGCGAGCGACTCCCCGCGACCGCTCCCCGACCGTCACTGCTTCATTCGACCGGAACCCCTTCATTTCGCCTGCAACGAGGCGACTGTCTCGAGTTCCGACGCGTCAGTCGCGTTCGAGTCGCTCGCGGCGACGGTCGAACTCCTCGTCGTCGATGTCGCCGCGGGCGTAGGCCCGGCGGAGTTCGTCGAGCGCGTCGTCGTCTCCGTCGTCCCCGTCGCGCAGGGCGCGGAACAGGAGGACGCCGCCGCCGACGACGACCGCGAGGACGAGCAGTTGACCGAACAGTCCCATCCCCCACATCCACCACGGGACGGTCCCACCGGTCCCGCCGTGCATCCACGTGTCGTGCATCCAGCCGCCGCCCCATCCCATCGGCATCCCGCCGCCGAGCCCGGCCATCCCGAAGAGGACGGGAAGCGCGAACAGCGCGGCCAGCGCGAGCAGGACGATGCCCGCGAGTCGCGTCGAGTCGTTTGTCGTCGTCATGGTGTTCACCGAGGCGGTGGCGTCCGCCTCACAGGTGACAGTACGCACTCCACGTTTAGGTCGATTGTCGCTTCGATTCTTCGGCTCCGCTGCCGGAAAAGCTTCCATTCCGCCGCTTTGCGTCGCCCTAACTTTGGAATCTTCGACGCGGGGGCGCAGCGTTCACTCCCCCGATCAGTCGTGATTTTCCGCCGACAACTGCCGGTTCATACTTGAACCTCGCTGTCCTTTCGCCGGTATGCCTGGTCGGCTGAACGTCCTCGTCGTCAGCGGGGACGCCGCCGTTCGCGAGCGTCTCGCGACCGAACTTCCCGATTCGGTCGGCGACGCCACGACCGAGGTCCGCGTCTCGACTGCCGACAGCCTCGACGCGGTTCACGCGGTGCTCGAACGAAGTCGCATCGACTGTCTCGTCGTCTCAACCGAAGTCACCGACTCGGAGGGCCGACCGCTCGTCTCGAAGCTCCGCGACGACGGCGTGCCGCTCGTCTCGTTCGAGCGGTCGACCCCCGACGAACACGACCTCGACAACCTCGGGCACGTCGTCTACGACGCCGCCCGTAACACCGTCGGGTCGCTCGACCATCGCGCGCTCTTCGAGGCCGTCAACGTCGGCCTCGCGGTTCGCAACCTCGAAACGCTCGAACTCGTCGACATCAACCAACACTACCTGAACATTCTCGGCATCGACCGGGCGTCGGTCATCGACACGACCCCCGCTCACGTCACGGCGGACGTTCCCGGCTACGACGCCGACCGCGCCCTCGACGAGGTCGAGACCGCCCGCGAGGAGGGCGAGCACGCCTTCACGTGGCCCATCGAGAACGCGTCGGGCGACACCATCTGGATTCGCGTCAGCCTCACCGTCGCCGAGATTTCGGGGCGGGACCGACTCATCTCGACGGTCGAGGACGTAACCGAAGAGCGCCGCCGCGAACGCGAACTCGAGGCGTTCAAGGGCGCGGTCGACGCCGTCGACGCCGGCGTCACCATCACCGAGGACGACCGACACGTGTACGTCAACCAGACCGCGGCCGACATCTGCGGCTGCCCGGACCCCGAGTCGATGCTCGGGACGGGCTGGGGACACCTCCACGACGAGTCGGAACTCGAACGCCTGCGGCGGACGATTCCACCCGCGCTCGAAGCCGACGGCAAGTGGCAAGGCGAGGTGGCGATTCGCCGGCCCGACGACGGCGACCTCGTTCCGGTCCGGTTCTCCATCACGTCTCTGGAAGGCGACCGGAACGTCATCGTCTTCCAGAGCCTCTCCGACCAGAAGGCCCGAGAGGACGAACTCGAACGGAACCGCGACTTCCTGGAACGCACCCAGCGCATCTCGAAGGTCGGCGGCTGGGAACTCGACCTCGTGACCGACACGCTGGCGTGGACTGACCAGACGAAGCGCATCCACGAGGTGCCGCTCGACTACGAGCCGGACGTCGACGACGCCATCGAGTTCTACGCCTCCGAGGAGCGAGACCGGGTCCGCGAGCTGGTGGACCGCTGTCGGTCCGAGGGCGTCCCGTGGGAAGACGAGTTCCGACTGGTCACCGCCGAGGGGTCAGAGCTGTGGGTCCGCACGCGGGGCGAACCGGTCATCCGCGACGGCCGGGTGGCGGCGCTCAGAGGGACGATACAAGACGTGACCGCCCGCCGCTCCCGAGAGCGCGAACTCGAACGGACGAACGCCGAACTGGAGGCGCTCAACCGAATCGTCCGCCACGACATCCGCAACGACATGGCCGTCGTCGTCGGCTGGGCGGAGCTACTCCGAGAACACGTCGACGGAGAGGGCGCGGACATTCTCTCGCGCATCCTCTCGACGGGACGCCACACTATCGAGATAACCGAGGTCGCCCGCGACCTGATGGAGACGATGAGCGGCGGCGGCGTCGAGACGCGCCCGATGTCGCTCGTGAACGCCGTCGAGCGCGAACTCGCGGTCCGCCGCGAGGCGTTCCCGAACGCGACGTTCGAGGTCGACGGCGAGGTTCCGGACGTGGCGGTGCGCGCGAACCCGCTCATCGCGTCGGTGCTCGGCAACCTCTTCAACAACGCCGTCCAGCACAACGACGGCAGCACCGTCGTCACCGTCTCGGCGACCGTGGACGACGACGCCGACATGGCGGTCATTCGTATCGCCGACGACGGTTCGGGTATCCCCGACGCACGGAAGTCGGTCGTCTTCGGGAAGGGCGAAAAGGGGCTCGAAAGCACCGGTACCGGCCTCGGGCTCTATCTCGTCCACCAGTTGGTCGACTCGTTCGGCGGCGAGGTCCACTTCGAGGACAACGAACCCACGGGTACGGTCGTCGTCGTCTCGCTCCCGCTCGCGTCGGCGGACTGAGCCGACCGCGACGCTCTCAGACCGTGTCGGTCGGCTCGTGGGACTCGGCCATCTCGGTCGCGGCGGCCGCGTACGCCGCCTTCGTCTCCTCGTCGGAGACGCGGCCCAGTTCGTCCTCGGGTACGTCGATGGCGGCGTAGGTGTCGCGCACGTCGGACTCGAAACTCGTCAGCGAGCGCTCTTTGCGGTGGTAGCGCGTTCCGTCGGTGGTCGCGTACACGAGGATGATGATGTTCTGTTCGTCGTCCGAGTAGGTCCGTTCGACCAACCACGTCCGCACCTCGTTTGCCATGGTCGAGTGTACGTGCGGAACCGTGATACGTCCCCGCTCGGTTCTCAGTCCTCGATACCCAACTCGTCGAGGAGCGTCTCCAGCGTGTAGCTCTGGAGCGCCCGGTGGCTGTCGCGCATCGCGGAGATGACGAACGTCGAGTTCGTCCGCTCGACCTCCGGCGTCGCCTCGAAGTCGCTGATGAGGCGCTCCACGCGGTCGGAGTCCGCGAGATGGGCGACGACGATGAAGTCCGTCTCACCCATCGTGAAGTAGAGCTGCGTGACGCCCTCTATCTCCAGCAGTTTGTTTCCGACTTCCTCGTACGACCCGCTGTAGTCCGCCAGCACTTCCACGACCACGGTGACGCCGAGTCCGAACGCCTCTAAGTCGATGTCGTAGAGGTCGTTCTCGATGACGCCGTCGTCCTTCAGGTTGTTCAGGCGGTAGTGGATGGTCGAGACCGGGATGTCTGTCTCTTCGTGTAGCTTCTCGGGACTGCCCGTCCCGAGGTCCGCGATGGCCTTCAACAGGCGCACGTCGCGTTCGTCCATACCCTCTCGTTGCGGTCGGTGACGTAAGTCCTTGTTCTGTCCGCCGTTTTCGCCACCTCTCTCGCGCTCTCGAACTATCACGAATTATAGAGGATTTCCTACAGCAAATCTGAGTATATTAAGTTTAAAATTCAACTCAAATCAAATCTCTTGTAGAAGGCTTTAACAACACACGTCTCTGAGAACTGAAACAGATTCGACCATGACGCGAACCACTTGGAGAAACATTCCGACGACGCCCCTGCTTTTCGTCGCGCTCGCGGCGATGTGGGGCACCTCGTTCGTCGCCATCGAGGTCGGCTTGGAGTTCTTCCCGACCCTCTCTTTCGCTGCGCTCCGCTACGAACTCGCGGGGCTCGTGATGCTGGCGTACGCCTGCTACTCCACCGACCGCTGGCGACCCGAGACCAGAGACGAACTGCTCGCGACGGCCATCGGCGCGGTGTTCATCATCGCCGCCTACCACGGCCTGCTCTACCTCGGACAGGAACACGTCCCCGGCGCGGTGGCCTCTATCATCATCAGCCTCTCGCCCATCTTGACGGCGGTCTTCGCCTCGGCCATCCTCACCGAGGGGTCGCTGGGGAAGACCGGGACGCTTGGCCTGTTCGCCGGGTTCGCCGGTGCCGTGCTCGTCGCCGACCCGGTCTCGGCGTTCTCGGGGTCGTCCGGGTCGGCGCAGGGACTCGGCATCGTCCTCATCTTCCTCGCGGCGGTGTCGTTCGCTCTCGGCGCGGTCCTTACCCGCCCGCTCCGGAGTGACCTCCCGGTCCAGTCGATGCAGGCGTGGTCGATGCTCGGTGGCGGTGTCCTGCTTCACGGCTGGGCACTCGTCCGCGGCGAGTCGCTTTCCACTATCGAGTTCGCCCCTGCCGGTATCGCGTCGTTCCTCTACCTGACGCTCGTCTCCGGCGCGGTAGCGTTCCTCCTCTACTTCGAGCTTCTGGACCGCCTCGGGCCGACCGAACTCAACCTCATCGGCTACGTCGAACCCGTGGTCGCGGCGCTCATGAGCTGGGCGCTCCTCGGCCACGTCATCGACACGACGGCGCTCGTCGGCTTCGGAGCCATCTTCTTCGGCTTCGCGGCGATGAAAAAGGAGACGCTGGTGTCGGTCGCCGTCGCGGTCCGACGACGGGTTGCGGCCTGAAGTCGGTCCGCGCTTCGAGTTCTGTTCTCTTATTCAGCTTCCGCGGGGACGCTTCCCCGGAGTCCGACCACCCGAGCCACGCTGTCGCGCTGGACGAGGAGGAATCCGGAGAGGATGACCCCGAAGCCGAGGACGGTCGCCGGCGAGACGGACTCGCCGAGGAACGCCCATCCGGTGACGGTGGCGACGACCGGCATCGCGTAGGCGACGAGGTTGCCGCGGACGGGACCGGCCTCCGCGAGGAGCGCGAAGTAGACCGGGTAGGCCGCGGCGGTCGCGGGCATGCCGACGTAGAGAATCGCGGCGACGAGCTCCGGCGACCACGCGACCTGCGCGACCGACTCGCCGAGACCGAGGCTGGCGGCGTGGATGCCGACGGCGGCGGCCGCCATCGCCCACGCGGTCTGCGGGAGCGTCCCGATGGACGGCCCGACGCGCTTGAGCAGGACGGTCCCGAAGGCGACCGACAGCGCCGAACAGACGATGAGCGCCTGTCCGACGCTCCCGCCGCCGAGGACGCTCTCGGGGCCGACGATGACGACGACGCCGACGAGTCCGAGCAGGATGCCGGCGGCGTCGACAGCCGAGATGCGCGCGTCGTCGAGGAGCAGGACGGCGAACACCGGGGAGGCGACGGGCATGATGCTGTACATGACGGCCGCCGCGCCGGTCGTCGCGTGTTGCTGGCCGAGGAAGAGGAACACGTTGTTCGCCCCGAGGACGAACGCGGCGCTGGCGAGGATGCCGAGCGCGTCGGCGCGGGTCCGCGGGAGCCAGTAGCCGCCGCGGACGGCGACGAGCGTCAGGAGGACGACGGCGGCGACGTCGACGCGGAAGGCGGCGAACAGCACCGGTGGGACCGAGCCGATGGCGGCCTTGATACCGACGAAGGAGGTGCCGAACAGCACCGCGGCCGCGACGAAGAGGACGAGAGTCCGGTGACGGCTCACGCCACCACCCCCCGCGCTGTGGCCGGCGTTCGATTCGCCGGGTGAGCGCGGGAGGTGGAATGCGGTCGACGCTCGGTGCGTGGACGGCGTAGAGGCGTCGTCTGTATCACAACACATCCTGCGACTTCCGAAGGCATATGTCTAACGATTGGTCTCGTTGCAGGACGAATACGCAGTTCGAGTCACTGTTTGCCACGATTCGTTGACTAAACTGGGTTAGAAGTTGTCATGGGTGGTGTTGTCACAGAACGGCGCGATTACACGGCCGGCCGCGCCGCTCGGGGGCCGTCGAACGTCGTCGAAAATCGGAAGGCGGCGGTCAGTCTTGCTGTTCGGCTTCGACGCGGTCGGCGTGTTTTTCGAGGTCGGCCGCGAGCTTCCGGGCCTCCTCGGGGGACAGCGTCAGTTTGTCCGCGTGCGGCGTGAGCGCGTCGAGTTGCGTCCAGTCGAGTTCGAGTTCGAGGGTAATCTCGTCGGGGTGCTTCCGCGGCGAGGTGACGTTACACACCGCGAACGCCGACTCCTCGAAGTCGTGACCCGTCGCCGACGCGTCGACGAGATCCAGCGTCGTGTAGGCGTTGACCTTCAGGATTCGGTCTGGCATCTGTGAGTAGTGTATGGTGTCGTCGTAAATAGGTAGCGCGGCGGCGAGTCGTCACCGACGCGGGCAAGTGTCCGGAGGTGACGACGAACGCGGCGGTCGCGGTCGGTCACCAGCCGGAAACGGTCGGCTCAGTCGTCGCTCGTGATGGGCGTGCCGTCGCCGTGGGTCGGCGCGGGACTCGCGTCCATCGAGTCGTCTTCGGCGTAGGGGTACCACGTGCGCTTCGTGTTGTGCATCATCGGGTCCTCGTAGCTGGTCTCTTCGGGTTCGACCAGTTCGGCGAGGTCCTCCTCGTCCGTCCGGGCGACGAACTCGCGGAACGTCTCGTCGCCCTCGCGGCGCTCCTCGAAGTTCGCGAGCAGGTTCTTGATGGCACCCGGCACCTCGTCGACGGGGACGCGCTGGGTGACCCACTCGGCGAAGTTCGGGTTCTCGCCGAGGCCGCCGCCGAGGCCGATGTCGAGCGCCTCGACCGGCTCGCCGTCCTTGCGGGTCTTCATGCCGCGGAGGCTGATATCGGCAATCTGCGGCTGCGCGCAGGAGGCCGTACAGCCCGAGAGGTGGATGTGGAAGTCCTCGACGCCGGCGGGGAGTTCGACGTTCTCCTTGAGCCAGCGGGCGTAGCGGACCTGCCGGTTCTTCGTCTCCACGATGGAGAGCGAACAGAACTCGGTGCCCGTACAGGCGATGGAGCCGCGCATGAACGGGTGCGGGTCGGGCGAGTAGTGGTCGAGGAGGTCCTCGTCCTGCAGCGCGTCGAGCTTCTCCTCGGGAACGTCGGTGATGATGACGTTCTGGCGCTGCGTGATGCGAACCTCGCCGGAGCCGTACTCGTCGGCGACGCGGGCGAGTTCCTTCGTGTCGTCGACGCCCATGCGGCCGACGAGGACGTCGAGTCCGACGTAGTAGTTGCCGTCGGCCTGCTCGTGGATGCCGACGTGGTCGGAGTGGCCACCGTCGGCGTAGCCGGAGTTGTAGGAGTACTCCGAGCGCAGGTCGTCGCCGGCGGTCTCCAGTTCGAAGTCGACGAACTCCTCTTGGAGGACGTTGCGGAACTTCTCCGCGCCCCACTCGTCCATCAGGAACTTGATGCGGGCGTTGTAGCGGTTGTCGCGGTCGCCGTTCTCGCGGAACAGCGCGGAGATGGCTCCCGAGACCTCGGCCGCCTGCTCGGGCGTCACGAACACGTCGATGTCGCGGGCGAGTCGCGGCTCGTTACGCGAGAGGCCGCCGCCGATGCGGATGTTGAAGCCCTTCGTCTCCTCGCCGTCTATCTCCTTGGTCGCGGGTTCGAGCGCGAGGTCGTTGATGTCGCCCTGTCCGCAGCCTTCGCGGCAGCCGGTGACAGAGACCTTCCACTTCCGCGGGAGGTTCGAGTGGTCGTCGTTGCCTTTGAACGTCTCGTTGAGCTCCATCGCGACGGGGAGCGCGTCGACGTGCTCGTGTTTGTCCTTGCCGGCGACGGGACAGCCGACGATGTTCCGCCACGAGTCACCACAGGCCTGTTGCGTCGAGAGGCCGACCGATTCGAGCTTCTCGAAGATTTCCGGGATGTCCTCCAGTTTGATCCAGTGGAGCTGAATCGACTGGCGGGTCGTCCAGTCGACGTAGCCGTTGCCGAAGATGGGGTTCTCGGCGGGGCCGCGGGCGTACTCGTCGGCGACCTCCGCGACGACTTCGGTCTGGCCGGGCGTCAGCACGCCGTTCGGCGTCCCGATGCGCATCATGAAGTACGACTCTTGGCCGTTGCGCTGGTGGTACAGACCCCACCATTTGAAGCGCTCGAACCAGGCGTCTCGCTCGTCTTCCGGGATGGTGTCCCAGCCCTGCTCGGCGAATTCGAGCAGGTGCTCTCGTATCTCGTTACCGTAGACCTCCGACTTCCAGCGTTCGACGTCCGTGGGCATTCGTATGAATGTCCATATACGTGCCCACGTAAGGCCCCGAGCGTACCGTCAACCCTTCCCGGTGCTGCCCAAAAGAGGAGAATGTTGCCTATTCGTTGTCGTCGCCGCGTCGAACCGGGAGGACGACCCGCTCGCGGTCGATATCGACGAATTCGCCATCGCGGAGCCTGCCGACCGGAACCCAGCCGGGAACGCCCGTCTGGCCGCAGGCGATGCACTGGCCGTACACCTTCGCGGAGATGGTTCTGCCGTCCGCGCCGACGTCGAGGACGTTCTCGACGACGAAGTCGGGAAGCTCGCACCCACAGAATGACGGGTCGTCGAGCCGCCAGAGTTCGCTCACGCTCACTTCTCTGGCGTCGTTCACGGAGACCCACGCCCCGTCGTCGAGGACGCGCAGGGAGACGCTCATACCTCACCTTCCGCGCTCCGGCTACCTATGCGGGGCGGCGCCCGCAATCCCCGCGGGGGAGCACGACGCGGGTTTCGACGGTCGTTCCGGCGTAGTCGTGCGATTGTGCCCGAAACCGGCCGTCAGAGGTAGGGGCAACCCGTTCCGGTAGCCGGGAGTGGGGGTACACATTACAGGTGCGGATTCCCTTATGCGGGTCCGGCCGGTACGTGGTGGTGATGAGTGACCACCGCACCGCCGTCCGACAACACGCCTCCGCCGACGTCGCCCCAGAGCTGTTCGAACCGTCACAGGAGGGTGACGCATGACCGGCGAGGCAGAACTCGAACCCGAACGCGACCGCGAGGCCGACGCCGAGGTCGAGTCGTCGACTGAAGCGGAGGAAGAAGACCCCACGGCTCACCTCAAAGACCTCGAAGACGGTGCGGGCTGTACCGAAATCTGGTCGCACCTCTCGGAGTCTCGCGAGGAGTAACCGCCCCCGCTCGCTCGCCACCCACCGCCCGCCGCCCGTCTGTCACCGGTCGCCGTCAGCGAATCCCCCGCCCTCTGCCGTCCCCCGTTTGCGGGCCTCCAGCTACTTGCTCGTATTCCGCCTGCCGACCGCTCGCGCGCGAATCTCGCCTCTCGGGGGGACGTTTTTAAGTCCGAACGCGTTACCGTCTCGTAGATGACGAACGACGAACGCCGAACGACCGAGGTTCCGGCCGACCGACGGGAACCGGTCGGTGAACCGGTCGTCCGCGGCGACCCCGCCGTCACGGGCGACCGCGCCCGCGAGGCCGTCGGCTTCGACCCCACCGACCCCGACAGCCTCGCCGAGGCCGCCAGAACGGTCCGCTCGTTCTCCGAGTCCACCGCCGGCGACGACGACCACGTGTTCATGCTTCGCGGCGCGGCCGCCTGCGCCGCGCTCGTCCGCGGTGTCGGCTCGTATAAACGCGCCGCCGAGCGCGCCGGCGGCGACGTGTCTGTCTCCTTCATCCGCAAATGGGCCCGCGTCCACGACCTCCCGCAGTCGGTCCGCCGGCACGTCGCCCGCGGCCGTATCGCTCCCACGGCCGCCAAGCACATCGCCCGCGTCTCGGGCGACGCCAGACTCCACCTCGCGTGGGCGACACTCGATGCCGGCCTGACCGTCCGCGAGGTTCGTCGCCTCGCCAGCGAGGTCAACGACGGCACGCCCGTCGTGGACGCGCTCTCGGCCCACGGCGTCGATATCGGCACGCTCGACGTGACGCTCCCGGCCGACGTCTATCTCGAACTCCGCCGCCGCGCCTCGCTCGAAGACGCCACCCCCGGCGACGTGGTCGCTGACGCCCTCGACGACTACCTCGACTGAAGGAACCGGCTCGCCGTCTCGCGAATCACGTCCCGCGCCACCTCGACTTCTTCCCACTCGACCGTCTCGTCCGGAAAGTGCGCCTGGTCGATGTTGCCCGGCCCGAACAGCACCGTCGGGATACCCGCCTCGACGTAGTGTCGCGAGTCCGCTCCGTAGGTCGCGCCGACAGGGTCGTCGTCGCGGCCGTCCGCCCGCAGCGCCCCGCGTAACGACTCCACGACAGGTTCGTCGGCGTCGATTTCGGCCGGCTCGAACTGCACGGAAAAGCGCTCGAACACCGGCGGGTGCGCCGAGAGCCACTCGTCGTCGGCGACGACGCGCGCCAGCCGTTCTTCGAACGCCGATTCGACCTCGGCGACCGTCTCTCCCGGCGCGACGCCGAGCCGCCACTCCGCAGTGAGCGTCCCCGCGACGCTCGACGCCCACGTCCCCGCCTCGACGCGGCCGACGCAGACGGGCCACGGAATCGGGTAGTCGAAAAGCGGATGGGTGACCGCGTCGGTCCGCTCCGATTCGAGGTCGAAGAACGCTCCGCGAATCGCCTCGAACTTCTCGATGACGTCCACCCCGCGCCAGCGCGAGGCCGCGTGCGCCGTGCGCCCGGTCAGTCGGAGTCGCTTCATGACCGACCCCTCGGTGGCGACGACCGGCTTGAGCCGCGTCGGTTCGGCGACGAGCGCGGCGTCTCGTTCGAACGGATAGGGGTTGTCGAGCGCGGCCGCCGCGGCCCCGATGCCGCCTTCCTCCTCGCCGACGACGCTCTCCACGACGACCCGCCCGTCGAGGTCGATGTCGCCCGCTTCGACGGCATCTCGGAGGTCGAGCGCGGCGAAGACGCACGCCGCGAGCCCCGCTTTCATGTCGGCCGCGCCGCGGGCGCTGACGGTGCCCGCGTCGTCGTCCCAGTCGGGTAAAAACGGGTCGTGCGTCCACAGCTCCCTGTCGGCGGGCACCACGTCCACGTGGCCGTTGAGGACGAGCGTCCGGCCGGCGTCGGGGTCGCCGAACTCGAACGCGCCGGCGACGCTCGGGCGGTTCGCCGTGTCGATGTCGTCGGGGTCGTCGGGAAACGACGGATGCTCGGCCAGACGCGCGGGGTCGGCGGTCCACTCGTAGGTGTCGAAGCCGAAGTCGTGTAGCCGGTTTTTGACCCACTGCTGGGCCGGGGCCTCGGCGCGGGCGACGCTCTCGAACCGGAGCAGCGCGTCCACGAAGTCGCGAAGGTCCATATTGTGAGGGACGGGAACGGGGTACAAAGCAGGAGGGGGCAACGAAAATAAACGCTTATCAGTATCCCCATTTAAAGAGACTTCGAGGGCTGGTAGCTCAGTTAGGCAGAGCGTCTGGCTTTTAACCAGACGGTCGGGGGTTCAAGTCCCTCCCAGCCCGTTTCTGCGACGAATTTCGCGCGGAGTGAAACGGCTCCGAAAGGGTTGAATCTGGGGGAGAGTCACGTGGAGCGAGAGCTACGATTCGCCTCCCTCATCGTCGGTACCGTCTCCGTGCCGTTGCCTGATTTCCGCTTCCACCGGCGGCTCGAGGCTGATAAGTTCGTAGAACTCCCCGTCTTTTCGAAAGCCGAGCACTACCTCGTCGACCCCCGTCGCCTCGTCCAACGTTAGCGTTAGATATTCTTCTGCCACATCTGGTAGCCCCCCGAAGCTGGTTACTCATCTAACTACACAAATGTTCTGGCAAACGTACTGTTTTGTGCGAAATTCGGACACGGCCGATAACCGACTCCCGAGTTCATGCGATAATCCTGGAACTCACGGATGAGATGAGAGTGTGTCCACACTTCTGACGCGCCTCGATGCGGGCGACACTGTGCACTCGCGTCCCCAGACCGGTCGATAACGGTCCAAAAGCGGTGAATACGGCGATTGAACGGCTCGACCGGCCGACGAGTCGCAGGAGGTGAACGAGTGCGCGAAGACGTTCGCGACGCATCGGTGAGTACAACGTCCACATCAACAGCGCGTCCGAGCAGGCCAAACTCGTTCAGGTCGGCTGAGCCCGGCCTGCGATTTTTCGGTTATTCGAGGTCGAGGAGCGTCGCGGCCTCGTCGAGGAACTCGGCGTAGACCGACATCGCGTCCTCGATGGGTTCGGGTTCGGTCATGTCGACGCCGGCGGTTTGGAGCACGTCGAGGGGGTACTCGCTGCCGCCGAGCGCGAGCGCCTCGCGGTAGTCCGCCGCGGCCGACTCGCCCTCCTCGCGGATGCGCTCGACGATGGCCGCCGCCGCGGAGATACCCGTCGCGTACTGGTAGACGTAGTAGTTGTAGTAGAAGTGCGGAATACGCATCCACTCGCGGGCGATGTGGTCGTCGGTCGCCGCGGGTTCGTAGTACGCCGCCTTCAGGTCGCCGTACAGTTCGTCGAATCGGTCGGGCGTGAGCGCGCCGTCGTCCTCGACGATTTCGTGAATCTGGAGCTCGAAGTCGGCGAACATCGTCTGGCGGAACAGCGTCGAGCGGAAGCGTTCGAGGTACTCGTCGAGGACGTGCGTCCGGAGTTCGTCGTCGTCGACGTTCTCCAGCAGGTACTCGGTCAGGAGCGTCTCGTTGACCGTGGAGGCGACCTCGGCGGTGAAAATCTCGTAGCTCGCATCGTGCCACGGCTGGGCGTCGTTGGCGAGTTCGGAGTGCATCGAGTGGCCCAGTTCGTGGGCGAGCGTGAACATCGATGCCGCGTCGTCCTGGTAGTTCATCATGATGAACGGCTGGGTGTCGTAGGTTCCCGCGGAGTACGCCCCGGAGCGTTTGCCGCGATTTTCGTACACGTCGACCCAGCGGTCTTCGAGGCCCTCGGCCATCCGCGCTTGGTACGCCTCGCCGAGCGGTTCGACGGCCTCGACGATGTACTCCTTCGCCTGTTCGTACGGAATCTCGGGACCGTGGTCGCCGGTGAGCGACACGTACAGGTCCCACATCTGGAGTTCGTCCGCGCCGATGGCCTCGCGCTTCAACTCGGCGTGGCGGTGGAGGTGGCCGAGGTTGTCGCGGACGGTGTCGAGCAGGTTGTCGTACACCTCGACCGGGACGTTAGGGCCGTCGAGAGCGGCCTCGCGGGCGGTCTCGTAGTCGCGGATGCGCGCGGTCTTCACGTCCTTCTTGACGCTGTTTTTCAGCGAGGTGCCGACGGCGTTGCGCACGTCGGCCCAGCGGTCGTAGAACTCCTCGTGGACGGTCCGGCGGAACTCGCGGTCGGGGTGTTTCTGAAGCTTCGTGAAGTTGCCCTGCGTGATTTCGACTGACGTGCCGTCGGGCTTTTCGACGGTCGGGAATTCGAGGTCGGCGTTGGCGAGCATGGAGTAGATATCACTCGACGCGCCGGTCACGTCCGAGAGGTCGGCGAGGACCTCTTCGACCTCGGCGGAGCGGGTGTGTTCCTTCGTCCGGAGCACGTCGTCGAAGTGGTGCTCGTAGGCTTCGAGTTCGGGCTCTTCCTCGACGAACTCGGCGACGCCGTCGCGCCCGAGTTCCTGTAGCTCGGGGTCCAGATAGCTGACCGCGCTGCGAGCCTTCGACGCCAGCGCCTCGGCGCGACCAGCCTGCGCTTGGTACTCCTGGTTCCGGGTGTCCTGACTGCTGCGGAGGTTCGCGTAGGAGACGACCATGGACACCTCACGGAGCACCGACTCCATCGTCTCGAGGAGTTCGAGGAGCGTCTCGGGGTCCTCGGTGGCGCGACCCTCGTAGCTCGCCAGCTCGGGGACGCGCTCTGCGACGTCCTCGTACGCCGCCTCCCACTCCTCGTCAGACGCGTAGATGCTGTCGAGGTCCCACTTGTACTCCTCGTCGATGTCGCTCCGCTCGGGAACCGAACTCATGTCGGGTGATTCGACGCACGCGCGGGTGGTAAGCCTTATCAATCGACGGGCGAAGCGGGGTCGAGGAGGGCGGTCGCGTCGCGGTTAGTGTCGGGTCGCTCTCGCTTCCCGAACCTGCGAGCCGTCCCGGACTAAGTCCTCGCAGTGCGGACAGACGCGGGGGGCGTCCATGCCCTCCGGGGCGAACACCCTGACGTAGCCTTCCGTGACGAAAGAATTGCAGTTCTGACATGTAGGCATGGCGGTCGTGCGTACCACGTCAACTGAGTTAGATGTTATGGGCGATTTTCGGGACCCGTCGCCGACTTCGACCGCGAAAGTCCGGCGGCCGCGCCCGGCGGCGCAAACCACTTTGCCCGGCGAGCGTGTGGGAGTGCCATGGACGACCTCTCCTCCGCAGTCCGCGAGGCGTTCGCCCGGACGTGGGTCGACGACCGCCCGTGGGAGTTCCTCACCGACCTGACCGCCATCGGCGACCGGATGGCCGGTGGGTCGGGCGACCGCCGCGCGAGCACGCTCGTCGCCGACGCCCTCGCCGACGCGGGCGTCAGGCGCGTCGAGTTCGACCCCTTCGAGATGGCGCGCTGGACCCGCGGCGACACGACGCTTGACCTCACCGCGCCCGACGAGCGGCGCTTCGAGGCCGTCGCGCTCCCGTACGCTCCGCCGGCGACCGTCTCCGGACCACTCGTGGATGTCGGCTACGGCACGCCGAGCGAAATCGACGCCGCCGACGTGGACGGCGCGCTCGCCGTCGCCAGCACGACGACGCCCGCCGGCGGCCGGTTCGTCCACCGGATGGAGAAGTTCAACTACGCCGTCGAGTCCGGCGCGGTCGGCTTCGTCTTCGTCAACCACCTCCCCGGGCAACTCCCGCCGACCGGGGCGCTCCGCTACGACGAGGAGGCCGCCGCGCCCGCAGTCGGTGTGAGCGCCGAAACCGGGTCGTGGCTGACCGACTACGCGGCCCGCGGCGGCGAGGCGACCCTCGCGGTCGACGCCGAGACGACGCCCGGCGAGAGCCGGAACGTCGAGGGTCGCGTCGGCCCCGACAGCGACCGCGAACTCGTCCTCTGTGCCCACTTCGACGCCCACGACATCGCCGAGGGCGCGCTCGACAACGGCTGTGGTATCGCGGTCGTCGTCACCGCGGCGCGACTGCTCGCCGAGATGGACCTCGACCTCGGGGTCCGAGTCGTCGGCGTCGGTGCGGAGGAACTCGGGTTGACCGGCTCCGAACACCTCGCGGACCGACTCGACCTCGACCGCGTCGCCGCCGTCGTCAACGTCGACGGCGCGGGGCGGTTCCGCGACCTCGTCGCCCACAGCCACACCTCGGAGGCGACCGCCGAGGTGGCGACCCGAGTCGGCAACGAGACGCGCCACCCGGTCGAAATCGAACCCGAACCGCACCCCTTCAGCGACCAGTGGCCGTTCGTCCGCGCCGGCGTCCCGGCGCTTCAGCTCAGGAGCGAAAGCGGCGAGCGCGGCCGCGGCTGGGGCCACACCCACGCCGACACCCGCGACAAGGTCGACGACAGAAACGTCCGCGAACACGGGATGCTCACTGCACTTATCGTCCGTGAACTCGCGGCGGCGGCCGCCGACGGGGAGATTCCACGGCTCGACGACGACGACCTCTCCGCGGCGTTCCGCGACGCCGACTTCGAGACGGGGATGCGGGCCGCGGGCATCTGGCCCGACGGCTGGGAGTGAGTCCAGCGGTCAGTCGTGCGCGGACGACTCGATGTCGTCTCCTCTGTCGCCGCCCGAGTCGCGCCCGTCGCCGCCTTCGTCGGCGTCGCTGACTTCGACCGTTAGCTCCGCCGCTTCGAGCGCGCTTTCGGTTGCGGCCTCGACGACCATCCCGGCCCCGATGACGACGTAGTACATCCCGTAGACGAACGTCGGCACGGCTATGAGGAGATAGAGCGCGAGGCCGGCGATACCCGTCAGGCTGGCGAGGAAGCCGCCGACGGCGTTGCCGACGCCGATGATAAACAGGCCGAAAACGATGCGAAGGGTCGCGTCCCACGCGTCGGACCGGTCCATGCGTGAGTCGACGGCGAGCCGCGTGATGTGTTTACTGGTCGATACGCGGCGCGGGGGCGCGGCACGGGCCCGCGGTGAGGTTTGCGTGGTCGTTCACCCGCGCGTCAGCACACCGCGAGCAGTTCGTCCAGCGAGTCGAGTTCGTAGGTCGGTTCGGCGGCCAACTGGTAGCCGTCGCGGTGGGGTCGGCGGATGAACGCCGAGTCGATGCCGGCGCGGTCGGCCGCGACCACGTCGACGTTGCTGTCACCGACGTAGAGCGCCGAGTCGACGCCGAGTTCGCCCATCGCGCGCTCGATGTAGTGCGGGTTCGGCTTTTTCACCCGCGCGCCTTCCACCGTCGGGTCGCGGCCGTAGGCTACCTCGAAGCGGTCGTCGATGTCGAACACGTCGAGGATGTGTTCGATGGTCGCGTGCTGGTTGTTGCTCACGACCGCCAGCGGGTGGTCGATGTCGTCGAGGACGACCACGTCGTCGTACAGCGGTTTCGTCCCGTTTTCCAGACACGCCCGCTGGGTCGCCGCGGCGTGACTCTCGTGGTGCGACCAGAAGTCGTCGACCGGTACGTCGTGGACCGCGCAGATGCGGCGCAGGCGCGTGAGGCCGCCGTTGATGACCCCGTCGACCGTCTCGGTCGTCGGTTCGACGTCGAACTCGGCGAACGCCCGCCTGACCGCCTCCCGCTGGACTTCGAGGAGCGTCGGCTTCGTCAGCACGCCGTCGTTGTCGAAGATGACAGCGTCGTAGCACATGGTCGGCGATTCGCACCCGAACCAAGATAACGTTGCTATGTGCGACCCCAACCGCTCCGGAGGGCTATTGACTCCTCGCGCGTCCGTCAACTGCTTTCTTCGCCGTCACCGACGCTTCCGGCGTCGCCCGCCACGACTCCGTCGCGGATGCGCGACCCGACGCGCCAGCCGATGCGGTCCGCCAGCGCCCGCTCGCCGAAGGCGGCCGCGGTGCTCTCGGCGGCCATCGAGTCCACGTCGAACTCGACGTTCGGGTAGTCGACCGCCGTGAGAAGCAGGGGCGTCGGCGGCGCGGGCGCGATGCCCGCGGGGCCGTCGAGGTGGTCGGGACCGAGCGCGTCGTCCACCTTCGACGGCGGGGCCGCGCCCGACCCGACGGCGCGGACGAGCGAGACGAGTCGGCGGACGAGTTCGCGGGCGAAGCCGCCGGCCTCGACGCGCACGAGGAGGAAGTCGCCGTCGCGGGTCAGGTCGCCGTCGATGGCCCGGACCGTTCCGTGGTCGTCGGGCGTGAGGTTGTGGAAGTCGTGTTCGCCGCGGCAGGCGTCGAAGGCGTCTCGCGCCCGGGCGTCGTCGAACCCCTCGCTCGGCGCGTGGAGGTCGTAGACGTACTCGCGGCGGGTCGGCCGGTGTCGGGCGTGGAAGTCGTCGGGGGCGTCGGCGGCGGCCCACGCCCGGACCGTGCCCGGGAGCTCCGAGTTCAGCGCCCGCGGCGTACACCAGTCGGGGCACTCGAAGGCGACGGTCTGTGCGAGCGCGGAGACGCCCGCGTCGGTCCGCCCGGCGGCGGCGTAGTCGGTCGGTTCCTCGTCGTCGTCGCAGACGCCGAGCGCGCGGCAGGCGTCGAAGAGGGCGTCCTCGACGGTCGGCACGTCCGGCTGTCGCTGGAACCCGTTGTACGGGCGTCCGTCGTAGGCGACGCGGAAGGCGCGCATGTCGGGTGATTTCCCGGCGGACTACTTAACCGACTCCACCCGATTCGCCAGCATCGGTCGCCCTGTCGATTTCGCGCCGTCGCCCCGCGACTACACGTCCGCGTCCAGCGACTGCTCGTCTTCGACCGGCGAGTCCTCGCTTCGGATGGTGAGCACCGGCACGTCGGCCATCCGGAGCACGCGCTCGGTGACGCTCCCGAGCAGGTAGCGCTCGATGCCCCGGCGGCCGTGGGTGCCCATCACGATGAGGTCGGCGTCGACCTCCTCGGCGTACCGGAGAATCGTCCGGTGCGGCGAGCCGTGTTCGACGGCCGTAACGACCTCGACGCCGGCCGCGTCGGCCGCCTCGACGGCCTCGGAGACGATGCGCTCGCCTTCCTCCTCGTAGGCGCGGACGAGGCCGCCGGCGTCGAGTTGGGTCGCGTGGAGGGCACGCTCGTCGACGACGTACAGGGCGTAGAGCGTCGCGTCCGCCGTCGCGGCGAGGTCGATGGCGCGGTCGAGCGCCTCGTCGGCGGGGGCGCTGCCGTCGATCGGGACGAGAATCCTGTCGTACATGTCACTCGTCTGTACGACGGGCGGGAACAAAAGGGCGTGCGCCAGTACCGGGGCGCGGGAATCGCGGGGCGAGTCTGCTTACTCGTAGTCCTCGTAAGTCGGCGCGTCGCGGTCGCCGGGGAAGTCCTCGACGGGGACGGTGGTCTGGTCGCCGCTCGCCATGTCCTTGACCGTCACCTCGCCGTTTTCGAGGTCGCGCTCGCCGACGATGACGACCGTGTCGGCGTTGACGGAGTCGGCGTAGGACATCTGCGCGCCGAAGCTCCGGTCGGACACGTCGGTCTCGACGACGTTGCCCGCCGCGCGGAGGTCGCGGGCGATGTCGGAGGCGACGGCGCGGGTGTCGCCGACGGTGAGGAGGTAGTAGTCGGTCGCCAGTTCCTCCTCGGGCCAGACGCCGGCGCGCTGGCAGAGCAGTTGGAGCGTCGCGCCGCCGATGCCGACGCCGACGGCGGGGGTGGGCTGGCCGCCGAACGACTCGATGAGGTCGTCGTAGCGGCCGCCGCCGAACGTCGCCCGCGACACGTCGCCCGTGGAGTCGAAGCACTCGAAGACGACGCCGGTGTAGTAGTCCAGTCCGCGGGCGGTCGTCAACGACACCTCGCAGAACTCGCCCGCGCCGAAGTCGTCGGCGGCGGCGAGGACGTTCCGGAGGTTCTCGACCGCGGCCTCGACGTTGTCGCCGCCGAACTCGGCGATTTCGTCGAGGTCGCCGCGCTCGATGAGGTCGGCGAACTCGCCGGCCTGGTCGTACGAGAGGCCGGCGTCCGAAAGCAGGCCGAGGTACTCCTCGCGTTCGACTTTCTCGGACTTGTCGACGGCGCGAACCGCGTCGGCCACGTCCACGTCGGCGTCGAACGACCGGAGCAGGCCGCCGAGGATGTCGCGGTGGGAGACGCGGAACTCGAAGTCGTCGGCGGTGAGGCCGAGGTCGGTCAGCGCGTCGGCGCAGAACGCTAGAATCTCGGCGTCGGCCTCCGGCTCCGAGGAGCCGAAGATGTCGGCGTTGGTCTGGTAGAACTCGCGGAAGCGACCCTGCTGGACCTGTTCGTAGCGCCAGAAGGGGCGGGTCGAGACCCACTTGATGGGCTTCGACAGCGCCTGCTGTTTGGCGACGACCATCCGGGCGACCGTCGGCGTCAGTTCGGGCGTGAGGGTGACCTCGCGGCCGCCCTTGTCCTCGAAGGCGTACAGTTCCTCGACGATTTCCTCGCCGGACTTGTCGACGTACATCTGGGTCCGTTCGAGGTGGGGCGTCCCGATTTCGCGGAAGCCGTAGCGGGCGGCGGCGGTCTCGACGGTGTCGACGACCTCGCGCCGGGCCGACATCTCGCCGGGATAGAAGTCACGAAATCCCTTGAGTCGGTCGTACATGCGCGTTGGTTGGCGAAGGTCGCGCTTGAAACCTGTTGTTCGGGCCGGCGTTCAGGTCGGCGGGCGCTCGTCGGTTCGTCGGGTCGTGGTCGATTACCCGACCAGCGCCGCGAGCGCCGACAGGTCGCCGAGGGCGATGAGCGAGACGCCCGCGACCGCGAGGACGGCCGCGGCGAGGCGAAGCCCGAACTGTGACTCCTTGAGGATGACCCCGCCGAGAACGACGGCGACGATGGCCTGCGTGTTGACGATGGGCGAGGCGATGCTCGCCGGCACCATCCCGAAGGCGGTCGAGGTGACGTGCTCGCCGACGGCGACGAGCGCGCCGGCCGCGACGAACTTCGGAACGTCGCCGCGAACGCTCGTCCAGTTGCGGGCCGCGACGGGTAGAACGGCGAGTGCCGCGCCGGTGAACAGCACCGGGACGAACACGCTCGTCGGGATGCCGAGTTCCTGCAGGGCGACGCGCTTCCCAACGTCGCTGGCGGCGTAACAGGCCGCGCTCGCCAGCGCGAGTTGGGCGGGCCGCGAGCGGACCGCGCGTCGCAGCGGGTCGAGGAACGCCCCGCCCTCGTAGTTCGCGACGTAGACGGCGACGGTGGCGACCGCGACGCCGAGAACCTGTAGCCCGGTCAGAAACTGGTTCAGAAACAGGATTTCGATGGGAAGGACGAACACCGGAACGAGCTTGTTGATGGGCGCGACGTAGGACACGTCGCCGGCGGCGAGCGCGTCGACGAACAGGATGAACGCGACGCCGACGAGCACCGCCGTGCCGGCGACGATGAGAACCCCCATCGCGCCGAGTTCGGCCAGCGAGGGGACGGCCGCGGGGTCGTACGTCACCACCGTGACCGGAAGGTACAGGAGGACGGCGAAGGCGTTGACGACGACCGTGATGACCGCGCCGGAGTACCCCGGAAAGTACCGCTTCAAGGCGAAGATGTAGACGCCCCAGACGAACGCGGCGAGAACGGAGTAGGCGATGCCGGGGTCCATGATTCATCCGGCGCGCGGTGGGGTGAAAAACGACGCGGTACGGACCGAGCCGGCGGTTACCGGACAGCGGCGTCCTCAGCGTCGGCCGTGGACGTAGCTCTGGATGTGGTCCGGGAACACCTCGTCGACCGCCGCCTGCCCGTGTTCGGCGGCGATGAGTTGGCGGAGTTCGCCCTCGTAGTCGGCCTTCGGAATCTCCTCGGAGGGACCGGTCTCCACGTCGAGATGCGACTCCACGAGGCGGTCGACCGCGCCGCGGCCGAACCCCGAAAGCGGCGAGAGGTAGTCGACGCCGTGGCGGTCTTCGAGGCTCTGGGCCTGCGCCCGGGAGATGGACGGCACGCGGTCGTCGCGGCGGGTGCCATCGGCGACGGCGTCGAAATCGAGGCCGCAAACTGCTTCAAGAGCGTGTTCGTGGACGCGCTGGATGCCGCCGCGAGGGTAGCCGTCTTCGACCATGCGGGCGATGGCCTGCGCTGCGACCTCGCGGTCGAGTTCCAGCGTCTCGAAGGCGTAGCCGAGTTCGGCCGCCGCGTCGCGGGCGTGCGTCCAGTCTTCCGTGACCCCGAAGTGGGCGGTCACGAGCGTCACGTCGTAGAAGGTATCGAGAAGCAGTGCAGCGAGCGAGGAATCCTTGCCGCCGCTGTAGAGGAGCGCGAGTTCCACGTGTTACCGACGGCGGATGTTGAAGCTCTTCGACTCGGGCTGCAGCTCTTTCAGGAGCGCCTTCATCTTGTCGTCGTCGATGCGGCCCTGGATGCGCCCGCTCTGGGCGAGGGCGACGATTTGGCGCTCGACCTGCTCTGCGAAGTCCGGCTTGGACATCTGCACCGCGTTGAGGCGCTGGCGGGCCTCGTCGGTCAGGTGCTGTTTGAGAAGCGCCTGTTTCTGCTGTTCGGCGCGCTGTTGGGCGGCCTCCTCGGCCTGCTGTTGCTCGGCGGAGCCCTGTCCGCCGCCGCCCCGCTGTTCTTGGAGTTCCTGCATCTTCTTCTTTCGAAGCTCCTCCAGTCGCTCATCGTCGGGACTGCCACTCATACCCTAGCGCACGGTCCGATGTCTGAAAACCATTACGGACCCGCATACAGACGGCTCTCGGGGAATCCGCCGTCGAAGAAGAACTCTCGGTGTGTGTCGGCGGCTCTACGCGTAGCGTTCGAGTTCCGGACGGTCGAGGTCGGAGAGCACGTCGGACGCGGCGTTGTCGAGGAAGCTCGTTCCCTCGGCGGTGATGCGGCGACCCTCACCCTTGGCGGTCTCGACGAGGCCTTCCTCTTCGAGCTGCTGGAGGAGCGTGCGGATGATGTTCTTACTGCCGGCGTCGCTGTGCGCACCGGAGACACTGTAGCGGTTGGTGCCGCGCTTGAGGCCGCCGTACTCGGTGGAGAGACGGTCGACGCCGACGGGGCCGTTCATGGCGACCTTGCGGAGCAGGCTCGCGCCACGGACGTACCAGAAGTCGTCCTGCTGGGGCGGGAGTTCGCGGGTCTGGCCGCTCTTCGCGAAGGCCATCCAGTCGGGTTGCTCGATACGGTCCTCGAGTCGTCCGGCGACCTCTTCGATGAGGGCGTCCGCCGGGACGTCATAGATGGTTACCATGGCTATTGGTTCATAATCGCGGCGTTTAAAGGCATCGTATTCGCCCGATACGGGCGGTTGGAGGCTCCTGCGCCCCGACCGGCGTCTGCCGGGCCGACAGCCCGCGTCCGTGCCGTCAGGACCGCCACCCGCGCACGCTCTCCGTGCTCATCACGAGGCCGCCGAGGACGACGGGCACCCAGTAGACGAACCCTCGGAAGACGACGACGCCCGCGGTCGCCACGTCGAACGAGACGGCGGAACTCGCGGCGGCGACGAGGATGGCGAGCGTCCACTCGATGCCGCCCGCGCCGCCGGGGAGCGGCGTGACGCCGGCTATCGCCCCGATGGGAACGACGAACAGCGCGATGGAGAAGGCGATTGGCGCGCCGATGGCGTGGAACGCCACCCAGAGCGCGACCATCTGGCAGAACCAGCCGAACCCCGACAGGCCGAGCGCGACCGCCAGTCCCCGCGGGTTCCGGCCGACGCGTTCGATAGAGCGGAAGAAGCCGTTGATGCGGCGCTCGATGCCATCGTTCGTGGGTACTGAAACCCGCGGAACGTACCGTGCGATAGTCCGGATAAACGGCGTCAGAGCACCGATGAGTCGGCGTTCGAGGCCGTAGCGGCGCTTCCACGCGGTGTAGACGGCCGCCGGAACGCCGACAGCGAGGGCGATGACGGCGACGAGCGCGATTTCGAGGTTGCGGCCGAGCGTCACCTCGGTGGCGTAGTAGCCCGCGCCGATGAGCGCGATGGTGATGGAGGGGACGAAGTTGATGGTGTCCACGCTGGCGATGGCCGCCAGCCCGGTCTCGTACTCGGTGTCGGCGCTCCGGGAGATGAGAAGCGCCGTCACGGGCTCGCCGCCCGCCTGTCCGAACGGGGTGATGTTGTTCGAGAACGTCGCGCCCGTGAAGATGAGAAACGAGCGGACTGTCGAGACATCCACACCGAGTACGCCGAGGACGGTCTTCAGCGACGCGCCCCACGCGACGAGCCAGACGAGCGTGATGCCGAAGATGGCGACCAGATACGTCGGCTCGGCCATCGTCACCCGGTCGATGAGCTCGTCAACCCCCGCGAAGTAGAACAGGACGGCGAAGACGACGATCGCCGCTGCGAAACCGAGCACCGTCGCGCGGAGGTTCTCGCGGGCCATTTGCTGGGGATGCGTCTACGATGGGCATTAAGTCACCGGATTCGACGGCCGAGTAACAGGTCTCGCGTCGCCGCCGTCGGGGATTCGGTCGCGCTCCCGTGGTCGGCGACACCGAGCCCACTTTCGGATAGATGGACATTTCCGCTCCGCCCGACACGTCCGCATATGGACGAGCGTGCCGCCCTCAGACTGCTCGCCGCGGACCTGCCGGACGCCGGCGACGACGCCGCCGTCGTGGACGACCTCGTCGTCACGACCGACATGCTCCACGAGACGACGGACTTCCCCGCGGGAACGACCCGCTACACCGCCGGTTGGCGGGCCGTCGGTGCGTCCCTCTCGGACGTGGCCGCGATGGGCGCGAGCGCGACTTGCGCCGTCGCCGCCTACGCCGCCGTCGAACTCGACGAGACGGAACTCGGCGATTTCGTTCGGGGCGTGCGGGACGTGTGCGAGGCGGTCGGCGCGGCGTACGTCGGCGGCGACCTCGACACCCATCAGGAGTTCACGACGGCGACGACAGCCATCGGCCGCACCGACGACCCGGTCCGGCGCTCGGGCGCGGAGCCGGGGGACCTGCTCTGCGTCACGGGCGAACTCGGCCGGTCTGCCGCCGCCGTCCGCCTGTTCGAGGCGGGCGAGACCGACCGCGCCAACAACCTCTTTCGGTTCACGCCCCGCGTCGCCGCCGGCGTCGCCCTCCGCGGGTCGGCGACGGCGATGATGGATTCGAGCGACGGCCTCGCCCGCTCGGTCCACCAGCTCGCGGAGGCCAGCGACTGCGGTTTCGAACTCGACTTCGACGCGCTCCCGGTCCACGACGGCGTCGCCGAGGTGGCGACCGATTCCGACGACAGGCGCGACCTCGCGGCGTTCTTCGGCGAGGACTTCGAACTCGTGTTCACGCTCCCTGAGTCGGCGCTTGACGCCGCCCGCGACGCGACCGACGTGCCGCTCACGGTGGTCGGGAAAGTCGTCGAGGAATCCGCCGACGCCGCCGTCGTCGCCGACGGCGAGGCCGTACCGGACCGCGGTTACACCCACGGCGGCGACGAATAGCTGACGCCGTTGGCAGCTACGGTTACTATCCGGTCGTCGAAGCCCCGGACACAGCCGAACTAACTGCCGGTCAGTTGAACCGCGATGTCTGCGATAACGTACGACGGAGCGATGACCATCACCGCGTAGGAGATAATCTGCGCAAGGCCGCCGAATATGCTCGCTGGGAAGGTGAACCCAGAGAAATCGCACGTCAGTGTTACCATCGCCAACAGGTATAACCCGACGACGTGGTAGAGTTCGTTTCTCTCCATAGGCGACGTCGAAGCTGTCTGGTGAAATACATTATGTCCGATTCGACCCCGGCCTCACGGCGGCTTCACCCGACCGGTAGCCAAACGAACGGGTGGCGATTTGTGGCAGTCTCAGCTAGCTATTCAACACATCATACCCGTCCTATTGAGCTGTTTCACGGCCCGAGTAACCCTCTCTTCGCACTGCCGTCCGCCCGCGCCTCACCCCGGAATGACCTGAACCGGCACGAGGAGGAAACACGCCGCGCCGAGGGCGAACGTAAAGAGGCCGACGGCCATCCGAGCCGGCCCGAGCGGCGTCTCGTCTATCGGCTTTGCCGGGCCGTTGTAGGCGATGAACGTCGCCATCAGCCCCCAGAAGAACCACAGGCCGACGGACTGGTTGAGGCCGAGGCCGCGGACGTAGTGGAGGTAGCCGGCGATGCCGAACAGGACGAGCGGCACGGCCGCCGCGAGCGACTCTTGGCGCTCGCCGAGCATCGCCCGGACCATGTGGCCGCCGTCGAGTTGGCCGACCGGGAGCAGGTTGAGGACGGTGAAGAACATCCCGACCCAGCCGCCGATGACGACGGGGTGGACGACGGTCCGGGGGTCGGTGTACTCCGTCGGCTGCCCGAGCACGGCCGCGATAGCGTCGAGGAGCGGCGGATTGTTGAAGACAATAGTGTCGGCCGACCCGGCGAGGACTCGACTCGGGACGGTCATCGGTTCGAGCGAGAGGCCGATGACGGTGACGACGATAGTCGCCGCGAGGCCGGCGAGCGGGCCGGCGACGCCGATGTCGAACAGCGTCTTCCGGTCGGGCATCTGCCCGCGCATGCGAATGATAGCACCGAGCGTGCCGAACGGGAAGATAAACGGGATGAGATAGGGCAGCGAGACGTTGACGCCGTGGTACCGACCGACTGCGTAGTGGCCGAGTTCGTGGACCGAGAGGACGCCGAGGACGGCGGCGGTGAAGGGCCACGCCCGCAGGATCACGAGCGGGTTCGCGGTGATGTCGGACAGGGGGATGTAGTACCACGCGTACGCGCCGACGAAAAGCGTCGAGAGGACTGTCAGCGCGAACAGCGTGATGTTCTTCCACGGGACCCCCTCGACACCCTGCGAGGCCGGTTCGACGATGACCACATCGGTCTGTCCGAGGTCGGCGACCTGCGCCTGCACGTCGTAGCCGGCCTCCCGGAACGCCGGCCAGATTTCGCGGACGAGCATCTGCTCGGGGACGAGCGACTCGCCGTAGTAGATTCGCCGACGGCCGTCTGACCGCACTTCGTGGACGTCGAAGACGGCGCGAAGCGCTTCCACCGGCGGTCCGTCCGCCGATTCGGACTGTTCCATTGACGGGCAGTAAGCGTGCGACGCGCATAAATCCCGTGACGGGACCCGAACCGACCCGGCGATGGCGACGCGAGAGAGCCGTCGCTCCGGGCGTTTACGTCGAACCGAGGAAAACGAAGCGTCGCGAAACCGTGCGGGTATCGCCACGGAACGGGTGGGCCGTCACCGGGGGTGTGTGGTGGAGCCCGTTCCAGCGGGCTTACGCGGGGGTTCGATTACGCTGCGCCGTGGGAGGGGCATCGGTTCGTCGGCGTCACGAACCGGGCGGGGCAGTCGGGCTGTCGGGCAGTCGAGTCGCGTCTCGGCTTGGGTTCCGAGCGCGCTCGGTGTGTGCTGTGGGGCTGTGGGTCGTTGCGGGGTCGCAGTCAGTTCGTCCGGGGACCGTCCGGGCGGTGCGCGGTGTTGGCGCTGGCGTCGGTCGGGGCCGGGGCGGGCAATGCGGGTTTCAGGCGGTCTCGACGCGCCACGTGGTCGCGCTCGTGTACGACCACTTCTCGATGGTCAGGTCCGTCGCGGAGTCGCGGAGCTTGACCATCAGTGCGCCGATTTCCTTGGGAGACAGGCCGACGTCGTCGGCGATGAATTTGCTCTTGAAGTACATCTCGCCGTCTTTCGCACGGTCGAGCAGGTACTGCTTGAGGCGGTCTTCCTTGGAGCTACTGTCGGTGGAGGGGGGTACTGTTGCGCTCATCTGGTACACCTCACTTCCACCTAATGGCCCATCACCTGTTATAAAGGAAGGTCCGTTAGAATTAGTTCGGCCGCTTTCAGCCTGAATCGACTCAAAGGGTACATTTTAGAAATCTTTGAAATCCGCTTAGATTTTTTAGAATCGATTTTGAGAAATCCTTTCTGAAAATAGTATGTTGAATATATGGGGGCAAATATCCCTCGTTTTCCCCCGTCTGACGCCGCATTTTGCGGCAATCCGTGCCGCAATATCGCCCGATTTTCGCGCCTTCGTGACTATCCGCGTATTCTGAATAATCCGCCCCACCTCAGCGGTCGTGGACCCAGAACTCCTCGTCGGTGGTCGTCTCCTTCTTGAATATCGGCACCTCGTCCTTCAGGCGGTCGATGCCGTCTTCGACCGTTCTGAACGCCTCTCGCCGGTGGCCGGCGAGGACGACGACGAACACGATGTCCTCGCCGTCGCCGATGACGCCCACCCGGTGGTGCATGAGGACGCGGAGAACGCCGTCGCGCTCCTCCAACTCCGCCGAAATCGCGGCCATCTTCGACTCCGCGACGCCGTCGTACTTCTCGAATTCGAGGCTGAGCGTCGGGTCGTCGTCTTCCGATTCCTTCGCGCGCACTCGCCCGGTGAACGTCGCAATCGCTCCGGCGTACACCTCGAGCGGGTCCGCCTTCGCGCGCTCGACCAGCGTTTCGAGCGTGACGTGCGGCTCGTGCGAGTCGATTTCGGCGGCGAGAGACGCAACATCCGCAGATTCCGCTGTTTCGGCCTCTGCGACGACGTTCGCCGCGTCGGCACCCGCGAGCGCGACGGTCGGGACGCGAGCGTCGGGGAATCCCGAGAGAAGCGCGTAGTCGTACTCCGCAGAGAGGTCGTCGAGGAGGTCGTCGAGGTCGCGGTCGTCGCCAGTTCCGACCCAGTTGCCGTCCGGCGAGAGCCCGTACGCGGCGGCGGCGCTGTCTGTCGACTCCGGTTCGGTCGCGCTCTCGGGGAGCGATTCGACGGTGGCGACGCGGCCGTCCAACTGCGCGGCGAGTCGGTCGCAGAGCGTCGTCGCGCCCGCGCCGACGATTCCAAGGACGTGCATACCCGAAGGACGGCCCGCGCCGGTTTAAGATTGCTCCGTGCCGGTCTCGTCGGACTCGGTCGGCGGCTCCGCCTTGTCCGCCTCGGCGCGCGGGCGGGTCCGATAGAGGTGGACGGCGATGGCCACGCCGGCCAGACTGAGAAGCGTCGCCACCCACGGGGCCGCCGCGCCGACGGGCGTGTCGGCCGTCGCGGGGAGCGTATCGAACTGCCAGAGCGCCCAGCCGACGGAAAAACAGGCCACCAACGCCCAGTTGAAGACGGTCCGCCGGTCGAACTCGCCGCGTCGGTGGCGGGCGAGAATCGCCCCGAGGGCGAGCACCCAGCCGACGACGATGAGCGTGACCGTCTCCACGGTGACGAGTCGCATACCGGTAGTCGCCGCGAGAGTGGTTTAAAGCCCCCGACACGGGCGTCTCGCACTTGATAACCCTTAAGATGCGCTCACGGATATCCGTGTGCAATGAGAGTCGTCATCTCCATCGGCGGAAGCGTGCTCGCGCCGGACCTCGACGCCCGACGCGTGGAGGGTCACGCCTCCGTCGTCGAAACGCTCGCGCGAGACGGGTGCGAAATCGGTGCGGTCGTCGGCGGCGGCGGCGTCGCCCGCGACTACATCGGTGCCGCCCGCGACCTCGGTGCGAACGAGGTTCAACTCGACCAGATCGGCATCGACGTGACCAGAATCAACGCCCGCCTGCTCATCGCGGCGCTCGGCTCGCAGGTCGACCCCAAGGTCGCCCACGACTACGAGGACGCCGGCGACGCCATTCGGCGCGGCGACATCTCGGTGATGGGCGGCGTCATGCCCGGCCAGACCACCGACGCCGTCGCGGCCGCGCTCGCCGAGTACGTCGACGCCGACCTGCTCGTCTACGCGACCAGCGTCGACGGCGTGTTCAGCGCCGACCCGAACACCGACCCCGACGCGACGAAGTTCGAGGAGATGACCGCGGACGAACTCGTCGACGTCATCGGCGACATCGAGATGAACGCCGGGTCGTCCGCCCCGGTCGACCTCCTCGCCGCGAAGCTCATCGAGCGCGCGAAGATGCGCACCATCGTTCTCGACGGCACGGACCCCGACCGCATCACGCCGGCGGTCCTCCGCGGCGAGCACACGGGCACCGACATCATCCCCGAGGGCGGCGACGAACCGACCTACTGGGCTCCCTGAGATGACGACCGACGACCCTTCCCGCGGTGACGCCCCCGCCGCGGACGCGACCGACGCCGACGGCGACACGGCCGCCACCCACCACGGCTTCTGGGCCGACGAGGTCGCCGACGAAATCGAGGCCCGCGACCCCGACGAACCGGTCGTCGTCAAGGGCGGCGTCTCTCCGTCCGGCGTGGCCCACCTCGGCAACTTCAACGAAATCATGCGCGGCTACTTCGTCGCCGAGGTGCTCCGCGAGCGCGGCCACGAGGTCCGGCAGGTGTTCACCAGCGACGACAAGGACCCGCTCCGGAAGCTCCCGCGAAAGCTCGCGGACGCCGACGGCAACATCGTCGGTCTCGGCGAGGTCGACGCCGGCGCGCTCGGCCGCAACCTCGGCAAGCCGTACACGTCGATTCCGGACCCGTTCGGCGAGGCCGAGTCGTACGCGGCGCACTTCGCGGCGCTCCTGAAGGCCGACGCCGACCGCCTCGGCGTCCCGGTGGAGATGATTTCCAACACCGAACTGTACGAAAACGGCGACTTCGACCCCGTGGTCGAACACGTCCTCGAACACGCCGACACCGCCCGCGAGGTGCTGGGCGAGTACCAGTCGAAGGTCGACGAGGACTACGTCCCCTTCAACCCCGTCTGCGCCGAGTGCGGCAAAATCACGGAGACGGTCACGGACATCGACCTCGACGCCGGCACCGTCGAGTACGTCTGCACCGACATGACCGTCGGCGACAACACCATCGACGGCTGCGGCCACGAGGGGACCGCGACGTTCCGCGAGGGCAAACTGCCGTGGCGCTTCGAGTGGCCCGGTCAGTGGCAGGTCCTCGGCGTCGACTTCGAGCCGTTCGGCAAGGACCACGCCGAGGGCTCGTGGCCCTCCGGTAAGGACATCGCCGAGAACGTCCTCGGAATCGAGCCACCGGTGCCGATGGTGTACGAGTGGTTCACGCTCAACGGCGAGGCGCTGTCGTCGTCCGCCGGTAACATCGTCACCGTCGCGGAGATGCTCGACCTGCTCGAACCCGAGGTACTCCGGTACTTCTTCGCGCTCAACCCGCGGAAGGCCCGCGACCTCGACCTCACGCGACTCGACCAGCTCGTGGACGACTTCGACCGCTTCGAGCGCGCCTACTTCGGCGAGGTCGACGACGAGAGCCTGACTCGCTTCGCCGAGCGCGCCTACCCGTTCGTCGTCGACGAGGTCCGCGAGGACCGGGTTCGACTCCCGTACACGTTCGCGGCCGTCCTCGGCATGACCGACGACGAGGACCTGCGCGTCAAGATGGCCCGCAACGAGGGCTTCTTCGACGAGGACACCCCCGACGAGGTGGTCGAGGAGGCGCTCGGTCGGGTCGAACGCGCCCGCCGCTGGGCCGAGAAGATGGACAACCAGTACAACTACCGCCTGCAGGTCGAACTCCCCGAGTTCGACTTCGAGCCCGCAGTCGAAGCCGCCCTCGACGACCTCGCTGACTTCGTCGCTGAGGGCCACGACGGCGAGGCGATTCAGGGGGAAATCTACGAGACGGCGCGCCGCCACGACATCGAGATGGGCGACTTCTTCGCCGCCGGCTACCGCCTGTTCTTCGACGCCGAACAGGGCCCGCGACTCGGCGAGTTCCTCGGCGAGCTAGAGCGCGACTTCGTCGTCACGCGACTCCGCCGCGAGGACTGACCTCGCCCGAACCGCGGTTCGCTGTTTGGGGTTCGATTCTCACGCTCGACGACCCGCGAGCAGCGCCACCGCACCGAGCCCCGCGACCGCGAGCGCGCCGAGACCCGCGCCGAAGCCGGGGATGCCGGTCTCGGTCGTCTCATCGGTGGCGGTCGTCGACGCTGCGTCCTCGACGACGACGCCCTCGGCCTCCGCGAGCGCGCTCGACTCGTTACGGACTGAGACGGAGAACGTCGAGCCGGGCGGAATCTCCGAGAAGTCGAGGGTCGCGGAGAAGTTCCCGTCCTCGCCGACGATGGCCTCGCTCGTCTTGAGGAACCGCGGGCTCGTGTCGCCGGCGGACTGGACGCGGACCGAGAGCGTCGTCCCCGCTTCGAGGTCGCTCGTCCCCCGAATCGTCGCGTCTTCGGCCTGCGTGACGGTCACGTTCCCGTCGGTTGTCGCGAGGCTCACCGACGAGGCGTTCTGTGCTGCGGCCGCGGTCGTCCCGCCGACGAGCGCGGCGCAGACGACGGCGGCGACGACGAACCAACGGAGTCGGATTCGTTCGAACATGCCATCCGACACTACTCGAATCCGGGAAAAATAGTTACCCGAATGTCAAATAGCTCTTTGAGTTACCGGTGGTGTGCGGACGGTGACTCGGTCGGTTTCAGTTCTCCTCGATGGCGTCTATCACGACCGCGCCGACGACGGCGAGTCGCGGGTCGATACGCTCGCGGTCCACGTCGATAGTGTACTTGTCCCGGAGAGAGAACTGCTCGCTCACCGCGCCGACCGGTTCGCCGGCCGCGTCCTCGATGCGGTACGAGAAGGGAATGAGCGTCGTGAGGAGTCGTCTAGCGACCGCCATCGGGACGTTGTCCTCGACGATTCGACCCACGACGGAGCCGTCGGGGCCGAGCAGTTGGTAGGTGTGTTTGGCGAACGAGAACGCGCCGCGTTTGACCGCGCCGACGCGCTCGCCGGTCCGACTGTCGACGATGTCGTAGGCGGCCGATACGTCGAAGACGCTGTCGGCCTTGACGCGGAAGCGTTCCTCGCCGGAGTCGTGGTCGTTCAGCCGGAAGTCCTCTTTCAGCTTGAACTTCTTTTGCTTCGCCGAGAGGATGGGGTCGTCTCCCTCGTAGACGACGTACTTGTTGCTGATGGACACCTTCTGTCGGACCTCGTAGCGGGAACTGTCGAACACGGTTCCCGATGGTCGCCGGGGTGGCTAAAACCCTTCTGGGGGACGACTTATGTCCCCGACGCGCGTACGGATGGACGGGCTCGTTCCCCCGCGAACGACGCCTACCGCGGCCTCGCCGCACCACACTTCACATGTCTCTCATCGACTTCATCCGGTCCGTGGAGGAATCGCAAGACGAGTTCGACGTCGAACTGGAGGAGTTCGACGCCGACTCCGAACAGGAAGCCGTCGACGACGAGTCCTCGGGCGGCCGCTCGTACGGCCGGCTGCTTCTCGTCGCCTTGCTCCTCGTGGGCGTCGCTTACGCCGTCTCCCGGCTTCGCTCGTCGTCCGGCGACTCCTTTACCGACATCGCGCTCGCCGACGACCCCGCCGAGAGCGAGACGGCGACCGACGACGCGGCCGACGACGAAGACGCCACGGTCACCGTCGAACACGACCCCGAAGACGAGACGGAAGACGCGGCGTCCGAAGACGAGGCCGACGAGGTTGACGAGGCCGACGACGCGGACGACGACGGCGACGACGGCGCGGTCGAAGTCGAAATCGAGTCGCCCGGCGACGACACCGACGAAAACGAGTAATCCGACGCTCTCCCGCGGGTCGGGTTAGTTGCGGTCGTCGTTCGCGGCCGCCAACGCCCGCCCGCGGCCGTCGAACGCGGTACCGTGACCCGAACGGTGGTACCGTAACCCGAACGCCTTTTGGCGCGCGCCGCTTCCCTTCGGGCGATGAACACGCTGCTTTGGGTTCTCGCCGGCTTCATCGCCTACTCTCTCCTCGCGGCGCTGTTGCGTGCTCGCGGTATCCTCCCCGAGTACGTCCGCGTCCAAGGTCCGCTCACGACGGTCCACACCCGTCGCGGCCGCGAACTCCTCGACAGACTCGCCGCCCCCAAGCGGTTCTGGCGGGCGTGGAGCAACATCGGTCTCGGCATCGCCCTCGTCATCATGGCGGGGACGTTCGTCCTTCTCGTCTACCAGGCGATCGTCATCCTCCAGAACCCGCCCGCTCCGACGCAGGTGAACCAGCCGCAGAACTTCCTCGTCATCCCCGGCGTCAACGACTTCCTCCCGCTTTCGGTCGCGCCGGAGATTCTCTTCGGTCTCCTCGTCGGCCTCGTCGTCCACGAGGGCGGCCACGGTATCCTCAGCCGCGTCGAGGGCATCGACGTGGAATCGATGGGCATCGTCCTCCTGACGATACTCCCCATCGGGGCGTTCGTCGAACCTTCCGAGGAGAGCCAGCGCCGCGCCGACCGCGGCGGCAAGTCGCGGATGTTCGCCGCCGGCGTGACGAACAACTTCGCCGTCACGCTCGTCGCGTTCGCCCTGCTTTTCGGCCCGGTCATCGGCTCTATCACCGTCGCGCCGGGCGTCGCCGTCTCCGGCGCGTACGCCGGTTCGCCGGCCGACGCCGCGGGCATCTCGGGCGGCGACCGCGTGACCGCCATCGAGGGCACGCCGGTCAACACGACGCAGGAACTCGACGCCGCGCTCCTCGCGACCGACGCGGGGACTGTGTCCGTCGAACTCGACGGCGAGCGGACCGTCTCGGTCACGCGCGAACTCGTCGTCGCCGGCTCCGTCGAAGGCAACCCCGCGAACTTGACCGTCGAGTCCGGGAGCGACCCGATTCGCGTGACTGCGGTCAACGGGTCCGCCGTCTCGACGCGCGCCGACTTCGAGTCCGCCGTCGGCGACTCGCGGTTCGCCCGCCTCGACACTTCCGCCGGCGAGCGCACCATCCCGGTCGGTGCCTACATCACGAACGTCGCCGAGGACGGCCCGCTGTACAACGCTACGGGGACGACCCAACCCCTCATCGTCTCGTCGTTCAACGGCGAGCGAATCACCTCCTCGACGGAACTGCAGGAGGCGCTCGACCGGACCGACCCCGACCAGACCGTCGCCGTTGAAGTCTACCGCGACGGCGGCTTCGAGACGGTGCAGGTGACGCTCGGCGAGAATCCGCAGGACGGAAACGGATTCCTCGGCGTCAACATCTTCCAGGGGACGAGCGGCCTGCTCCTGACCGACTTCGGCACGCAGGAGTACCCCGCGGGGACGTACCTCTCGCTTCTCGGCGGTGACGGCGGCGACGGTGGCGGCCTCGGCAGCGCCTTCGCCGGGTCGCCCCTGCAACTCGTCTACGTGTCGCTGCTTTTGCCCCTCGCGTCTGTCGTCCTCGGGATTCCGAACTTCCCCGGCTTCACCGGGCAGGTCGTCAACTTCTACCAGGTCGGCGGCCCGCTCGGCTTCCTCGGCGGCGGCGTCTTCATCGTCGCCAACGTCCTGTTCTGGACGGCGTGGATTAACCTCCAACTGGGGCTTTTCAACTGCATCCCCGGCTACCCACTCGACGGCGGTCGCATCCTGCGGACCTCGACCGAGGCCGTGGTCTCGCGGCTCCCGGTTGACGACCCCCACACCGTCGTCCGGACCATCACGACCTCCATCGGGCTCACGATGCTCGCGTCGCTCGTGCTCATGATATTCGGGCCGACGCTCCTCGGCTGAGCACTGGGTCGCCCCCCGCCGGGGACCGACTCGCTTCTCTTCGACGGTTCTCGAACCGCGAAAACGACTCGCAACTTCAATACCGGATGACTCCCTAGGCCCCCGTATGGTAGAGGCCCCACAGACCGACGAGGGCTGGTTCGCGCTGCACGACTTCCGAACCGTCGACTGGGACGCGTGGCGTGACGCGCCCGAACACGAGCGCCGCCGCGCAATCGAGGAGGGCGTCGCGTACCTCGACGCCCACGAGGCGGTCGAGGACGCCGAGGCGGGCGCGTCCGCTGTCTTCTCCGTGCTCGGCCACAAGGCGGACTTCGTGGTCGTCCACTTCCGGCCGACGCTCGACGACGTCTCCCGCGCCGAACGGCAGTTCGAGCAGACCGCGCTCGCGGCCTTCACCGAGCAGCCGACCTCCTACGTCTCCGTCACCGAGGTGTCCGGCTACGTCTCGGACGACTACTTCGAGGGTAACGAGGAGGACATCGACACCGGGCTGCTCCGCTACATCGAGGGCAAACTCAAGCCCGACATTCCGGAGGACACCTACATGTCCTTCTACCCGATGTCGAAACGCCGCGGCGAGGAGCACAACTGGTACGACCTCTCGTTCGACGAGCGCCGCGACCTGATGTCCACCCACGGCGACACCGGCCGGAAGTACGCCGGGAAAATCAAGCAGGTCATCGCCTCCTCTGTCGGCTTCGACGACCACGAGTGGGGCGTCACGCTGTTCGGCGACGACCCGACCGACATCAAGGACATCGTCTATGAGATGCGCTTCGACGAGGTCTCCTCGAAGTACGGCGAGTTCGGCCAGTTCTACGTCGGCCGGCGCTTCCCGCCGTCGGACCTCGGCGCGTTCCTCGCGGGCGACGGCGTCCCGACGAGCGAGTTCGGAGACGAGTCTCACCACGGCGGCCACCATCACGGCGAGGGCGGACACCACGGCGGCGACGGCCACCATCACGGTGAGGGCGGCCATCACCACGATGAGGGTGGCGACGGTCACCACCACGGCGAAAGCGACGATGGCGGCCACCACCACGGTGACGACGGCGGCGACGAAGCCGACGACGAGGACATCCGCGGTCAGCTCGAAGACCTGAACATCTACGCCGGCAAGCCCCACGGCGAGGACGTGTACGCAACGGTCCTCTACTCCGAGGCCGACGCCGACGAACTGTTCGAGGAAGTCGAGGGTCTCCGCGGCAACTTCGACCACTACCCGACGCACGTCAAGACGGCGGTCTACGAGGCCAACGAGCGCGGCCGGGTCGCCGTCGTCTCCATCTGGGAGACGGCGTCGGCCGCCGAGACCGCCGCGGGGTTCCTCTCGGAACTCCCCGGCATCGTCGAGCGCGCCGGCGAGGAGTCCGGCTTCGGCACGATGGGGATGTTCTACACCGTCAAGTCCGAACACCGCGGCGACTTCGTCGAGAAGTTCGGCACCGTCGGCGGCCTCCTCGAAGAGATGGACGGCCACTTCGACACGGACCTGATGGTCAACGTTGAGGACGAAGACGATATGTTCATCGCCAGCCAGTGGCGTTCGCAGGACGACGCCATGGAGTTCTTCCGCTCCGACGCGTTCCGCGACACGGTCCAGTGGGGCCGCGACGTGCTCGCGGACCGGCCGCGACACGTGTTCTTAGCGTAGCTCCGCGACCATCGGGAGCGGGGTGAGGAACCCCCATGTGGGGGTGACGAATCTTTTTGTCCAGATTTTGCCAGCGAGCGGAGCGAGCGCAGGAAAAGGTGGCGTGTACGTGCTCGCGGACCGGCCGCGACACGTGTTCCTCGCGCAACGCGGTCGAACGCCCAAAATCAGACTGCAGCTTTTTCTACGTGAGCGCGGCGCGAACGTCCCGGAGCTTCGGGCGGACCTTGTCGGTGCCGACGTTGTACGCGAAGTACAGCGCCACCGCGCCCATCACGACCGCCCACGCGGCGATTTCGACGTTGCCCTGTTCGAAGGTGACGAGCGCGAAGTGCTCGATGTACGCGCCGGCGACCGAGAGCCCCGCGCTCCCGAGACTGAAGACGAGAAGTTCGAGGAGGTCCGGAAGCAGGTCGACGAGTGAACTACGCATGGTCGTCCCGGACTCGGTCGAGTGTTGTGTCTCTTTTGGTCCCGGCACCGGGGTTCGTCCGACACGCGCTCCGTCAGTTCCGCTCGAAGGCCCGCTCTCTCCCGTCTCCGGAGGGCGATTGCGACCGCGACTGCGACCCGGAGACGTAGCGCTCGGTCTCGACCAGCTTGTCGAGGCGGCGCTCGAACTCCTCGTCCGAGAGGTCACCGGCGGCGTAACGCTCCCGCAGGCGCTCGATGGCCGATTCGTCGTCGACGGGGTCGTAGACCTCTCGGTCCGTCCTCCGCGCCCACTCGTCTTCGCCGTCTGACTCGCCGCGGAAGCGACGCAGGACGCGCCGCCCGCCGTAGGCCACCACCGTCGTCGACGGGGCGACGGCGAGGAACCAGACGACCGCCAGATGCGCTTCGAGCCCCGCCATCAGCGCGATGAGCATCATCCACACGCCGGTGACCACGCCCAGAAGTGGCGGGTTCCGGGCGACGACGCGAGCTTCTTGAGAGAGTGCCGAACCGAACCGTTCGAGGACCATCGGTCGAACGTGTCTCTCGAAATACAAAAAACTGCGTCCGAGCGGGGGTAGTTAGTTTCCGTTGCCGTTGCCGCGTCCCGGACTGTCGCCGTCACCGCTTCCGCCGTTTTCGCGTCCCGGAGCGTCGTCGCTTCGTCCCGGGTTATCGGCGTCGTCGCCGTCGGGGTCGTTGCCGTGACCGCGGTCGTCGTCCTCGGGCGTGTAGACGTACAGGCAGTCGTTCTTGTACGAGCGACCGAACTGGTCGGCGTCCTCGCAACAGAGCACGCGACCGTCGTCCATCACGGCGAGGTTGTCGACGTTGATGAGCGCGTCGTCGGCGACGGCGGCGGGGTCGCTCGCGTCGGGGCCGACGATGACGGGTTCGAGCGTCGAGACGTTGTAGTCGGACTCCAGTTCCGCGCGGTAGACGACGCCGCCGTCGACGCGCTGGAGCTGGAGTTCGCCCGTGTCGTTCGACATGTCGTCGTTGAGTTCGGAGATGCCGAAGTAGACGTCGTCGCCGGGTTCCGCGCCGTCGACGCTGTCGATACCCTCCGCCTTGTTGAACTCGATGGTCGCGCCGATTTCCTTCGCGGCCGCGCGGGTTTCGAGGAACGGGACGTGCCGGAGGTCGTCGCTGACCTCGTCCGGGCCGTACCACTCGTACTGCTTGCCCCACTCCACGATTTCCTCGTCGGTGACGTAGTCGCGGTTGCCGTTCTCGACGACCTCCCTGTCGGCCGCTTCGAGGAGGTCGGCGGTCACTTCGTCGCCTTCGGACCAGTCGGTGTGGGTTCTGAGGTAGTCGGCCTGCGTGACGTCGTCGTACTCCGCAATCCACTCAGCGACCTCGGCGTTGGTGGCGTGACCGAGCTTCAGCCACTCGAATTCGAGGTCCACGTCGGCAGGGGGCGCGGCGGCGGCCTCGTCGTCGTTCGTCACGAGCGGGGCGTAGAGCGTCCCGGCGAGGTCCATCGGGTCGTCGTAGCTCGGAATCGGCTCGTCGGCGACGAACTTGTAGATTCCCTTGCTGTCGCCGTCGGAGGCGAGGTAGACCGTCCGCTCGTCGGACTGCACGTCCGGACACTCCCACGCGGCCCGGCCCATGACGTAGTATTTGACCGGTTCGGGTGTCTCGGCGGCCGGCTCGCGGAAGTCGACGATGTAGCCGTAGCGGTACGGGTTCGGGTACACGTCGCCGATGGGCGTCAGGTCGTTGTCGTCGCCGGACTGGTCGACCGGTTCCGCGCCGAGGTAGTACGCGAGGAGCTCGACGCCGGCGACCGCCCAGTAGCTCTGGACGAACCACGAGTCGTCGTAGTAGTCGTCGACGGCCGCCTGAATCTCGGTCGGGTTCGGCCGGTTCCAGAACTCGTGTGCGCCGCGGAGTCCCTCGCCGGTTCCCTTCTCGACGATGTCGCTCACGGTCGCGGTCAGCGAGACACGCGGGTGGGCGTAGTTCTCCTCCGCCGACAGCATCGTGTTCCACGGGCTGAGGTCGCCGTAGCAGTTGATTCGCGTCCCGCCGAGGTCGCGGAGGGCGTCGGTGTTCGCGAGGTTCAGCGCGTTTTCGAGGTCGGCCTCCCACGAGCCGTCGTCGCCCTGACTGAGCGGAATCCGCGAGACGTTGCCCGGACTCGCCTCCCAGTTGGTGAACAGGTAGCCCTCGGTCCCCGCGTCGTTCGTGGCGACGAACTGGTTGCAGTCGGGGGTGTAGCCCGCGTCGGCGTACTTCGACCCGCTGAACTGGTCGCTCGTGATGTTCGTCCCGCCGGGCGTCTGCGGCACGCCGAGGAGTTCCGACCCGCCGTCGATGGCGTCGCGCTCGCGGGCCAGAATCTCGTAGTCGCCGGCGGCGGACCGGACCGCGCGACGCTCTTCGTTCGTCTCGGGCGTCGACAGTTCGTCGAAGTCGTTCTCGCCGTCGAACGAGAACTGGAAGCCGGAGAAGTAGCCGATAGCCGCCTTGTCGTAGGGTGCGGGGTTCTCGCGGTCGGGGTGCTGGAGGCTGTAGAGCAGCGACCCGTCGTCGAAGACGAACGGCCCCGTCACTTCGGCCCCGAACGCCGTCGTCGAAAAGCGCTTGAGTTCCCCCCGCACGAGCGGTGCCCGCGGCGTGTTCGGGTCGTCGGGGTCGGCCGCCTGACCGACGCCTGCCACGCTCGCTCCCAGCGCGGCGGCGACGGACGATGCCATGAGATTTCGCCGAGTAAACTCGACCATGCGAGCGAAGAAGCGAAACCGGCACGCGTGTAAGTTTATATGACAACAAGGTTGCAATACTGTCCGTGGGAGAGCAGTCTGTTGATTATATATCCGCCCGAGCTTACTCCACGACCGACACGCCGTCCCCGACGGAGTTTCCCTCGCGTTCGAGCGCCTCGACCCCCTCTCGAATCTCCTCGGCGCGCCGTCGGACGGCCGCGGCGTAGCGCTCGATTCGCGCCCGCTTTTTCCCGTAGAACGACGCCACCCAGTCGGCGTCGGCGTAGGGTTGTGACAGGAAGTACGCCGCGAGGGTGTCGCGGCCCGCTTGGATGATTTCCGGCGGCACGCCGCGGTCGCCCGTGCCGGCCTCGACGAACCCGTTCACGTCGAAGTACACGTCCGCGTAGAGTGTGGCGGTGTCGGCGTCGTCGAACTCGCGGCCCGCGTGGTCGGGCGCGCGGAAGCCGTACCGCCGGCCCTCTTCATCTGGGTCGTCGTATTCGACGATGCGGACGCCCAGCGGGTAGGTTCTGTACGCGCGCTCCGACCGCGTCTCGGGGGAAGGAGATGCTGAATTCGACATGTGAGTGTTCGCGTCACCCCGGCGCGAACGCGCCGAGGCGACCTACTGGTCGCGTTCGGCAGCGGCGGTGTAGTAGGCTGCTAAGTGCGATATATATCGACGGGGAGCGCTCGTGAGCGTCAGCGACCGAACAGACAGAACAGAAAAACAGATGCGACCGACTGCGGGCGCGCCGTTAGCGCCCGTTTCGGACGTATTTCGCGGCACCCACCACGCCGGTGAGGAGCGTCAGCGCTATCCAGCGGCCGGCGTCGTCGCCGCGTTTCTTGGCGTCGAGGCTGACAAGCCACGCGAGCACGACGTGGGCGACCGCGGTGACGCCGAGGAGGGTCTTCAGGCGACCCATCAGGCTTCGTTGCGCGCGCCCTTCGCGACGCGCTTGTCGAGGCCGGCCGCGCGGATGTCGTCGCCGTCGACCGACGAGCGGAGCGCGTCCATGCCGTCGAAGCGGTCGATACCGAAGTTGTCCGCGTACAGTTCCTCGACGCGGGTCATCTCCTCGTCAGTGAGTTTCGGTACGCCGGAGGCCTTCGCCCACTCGTCGATGTCGTCTTTCGTGCGGAACGTCGGCGTGACGGCCGCTGTCTCGTCGTAGCCGAGGAGGTAGGCGATGGACGCCTGCGCCATCGTCCGCTCGCCGTCGCGTTCGAGGAAGCGGAGCGCTTCGAGCTTCTCCCAGCCCGTCTCGTACCACTCGTCGGGGCGGAAGCCGCGGTGGTCGCCGGAGCCGAGTTCGGTCTCGGGGCGGACCTGCTCGTTCAGGAGGCCCGAGGAGTGCGGCACGCGGGCGATGAGGCTCGTCGAGGAGCCGGTCTCGCGGATGGTGTCGAGGAAGTGGTTGCCCACGTCCTGCTCGAAGGCGTTCCAGACGATTTGGAGCGCGTCGAACTCCTCTTCGATGGCCATGTCGCCTTCGGCCAGCCAGCCGATGGAGGGGCCGAGCGCCCAGCCGGTGGCCTTGATGAGGCCCTCCTCTTTGAGTTCGTCGAGGGCTTCGAGCACGTCGGGCGTGACTTCGTCGACGTTCGCGTTGTGGAGTTGCAGGAGGTCGATGTACTCCATGTCGAGGCGTTCGAGGCTCTTTTCGGTCGCCTCGCGGACCCACTCGCCGGTTATCTCCTTGGGGAGTTCGCCGTGGCCGGCCTGCGGGTTGTTGTAGAAGTCGTAGCCGATTTTGGTGGCGACGGTCACCTCGTCGCGGTAGTCGGAAAGCGCCTCGCCGACGACCTCCTCGGAGTGGCCGTGGCCGTACACGTCACCCGTGTCGAAGAAGTCGATGCCCCGGTCGATGGCGTGGTGGAGCATCTCGATGGAGTCTTCGTCCGAGCGGTCGCCCCACCAGTCGGTCCCGACGACCCACGCACCGAAGCCGACCTCGCTGACTTCGATTCCGGAGGTGCCGAGTTCGCGGTAGTGCATGGCCGGCCCTACGAATTGGGGCGACTTATTGGGTGTGTTTTGTTTTCGTCTCGTGGGAATCCTCGGCGGAGGCGGCGCTCGCGTCCCGCGGTCGCTCTCTGGATGCTGTGTGTATTTGCTCGCTACCGAGTGAATCCGCAGATTCATGCACGGTGATGTCGAACCACGTCAGCAATGGACGTGATTCCGGTTCGAGTCGGATTTCTCTTCGCGGCCGAACTCACGGAGGAACAGCGAGTGGCGTTCGAGTGGGCCGAGTCGATAGCGAGCGTCGAAACAATCTCTCTCGACGCCGTCGCAACCGGGGAGACCGACCTTTCCGAGTTCGACGTGCTGTGGTGGCACTCTGACCGCCACGTCGACGCCGACCTGCGTGCCCTCGCGGCCGAGTGTGTGCCCGCACTAGACGCGTACCTCGGTGACGGCGGCGGACTCCTCCTGACGCTCAACGCCCTCTCGGCGGTCGACACGCTGGGAATCGACTCCGTCGCACCCGACGCGGTCGGGACAGAGAACTCGCCGCACCCGACCGGACTGCTAACGAAGTCCATCCACGCGGACCACCCGCTTTTCGACGGGTTCGACACGCTCGGCGTCCACCTTCAACCGCCAGAAGCGCCGCGCCCATTCGCCCGGTACGAACACGTCCTCCCCGAGAACGGGCAGGTTCTCGCCAGCACGCTCCACGGCGACGACTTCCTCGTCGCGCTCAAGTCCGTCGTCGCGTGGGACCGCGGCGCGGGTGCGGGCGCGGTCTACGGTATCGGTGCCGAAGTCTCCTTTCTCACCCACCACGGCAACGACTTCGAGACGATGGGCGCGAACGAGCACCTCCTCCGCAACGCGCTCGCGGTCCTCGGCGGCCCCGCCCACCGCAGACCGTCGTTTACCGACCGCCCCGCCGACGCCGAGGGATTCGCCGCGATGCGCGAGCGACTCGGCGACGACCATCACCGCCCCCGGTACCATCTCGCCGGCCCCGCAAACTGGCTGAACGACCCGAACGGCGTCATCCAGTACGACGGGACCTACCACCTGTTCTACCAGTACAACCCCGGCGGGCCGTCCCACGGGTCGATTCACTGGGGCCACGCCACCAGCGAGGACCTTCTGCACTGGGTGGACCAACCGGTCGCGCTCGCACCTGACCAGGACGGCCCGGACCGCGACGGCTGTTGGTCCGGGTGCGCCGTCGTCGACGACGAGGGCGTGCCGACGATTATCTACACGGGCGGCCGCGACCACCACCAGCTTCCCTGTCTGGCAACGACGAGCGACCCGCTGCTCCGGTCGTGGGACAAAGCGCCCGACAATCCCGTCATCGAGTCGGCACCGGACGACCTCGACATCCTCGGGACCGACGACTGGTCCGCGGAGTTCCGCGACCACGCCGTCTGGAAGGTCGGCGACGACTGGTACCAGCTCATCGGCTCCGCCATCGCGGCGGTCGGCGGCGTCGCGCTCCTCTACCGCTCGCCCGACTTGCGCGAGTGGGAGTACGTCGGCCCGCTCCACTCCGGGAGCGAGGGTCACGGGACCGTCTGGGAGTGCCCGGAACTCCTCGACTTCGGCGACCACCAACTGCTGCACGTCTCGAACTACGAGGACGTGCGCTACTTCGTCGGTACCGCCGACCTCGACGCGCCGGCGTTCGCGGTCGAACGCGAGGGGCTGCTCGACTACGGCGACTTCTACGCCCCACAGTCCACCGTTGCCGACGACGGTCGGGCGCTCGCGTGGGGGTGGGTCAAAGAGACCCGCGGCGTCGACGCGCAGTGGCGCGCCGGCTGGTCCGGGTTGCTCTCGCTCCCGCGCGAACTCTCGGTGAACGCCGCCGGCGAACTCCGACAGCGACCCGCCGGAGAACTCGCCGACCTCCGCGGCCGAAGCGTCTCGCTCGACGCGAGCGCGCTCGACGCCGACGAGCACGCGTCGCTCAACCTCTCGGGTAACGCCTACGAACTCGCCGTCGACGTCGCGGTCGAGGGTGACGCGACGTTCGAACTCGGCCTGTTTGAGTCGCCGGCGCTGGGCGAGCGGACCGTCCTCCGGTACGACGGCGACCGGGTCACGGTTGACCGCGAGCGGAGCACCCGCGCCCACGACGCGGACCGAGAGCCCCGCTCGATGCCCGTCGAGGGCGACTCGGTGTCGCTTCGCGTGTTCGTCGACTGTTCGGTCGTGGAGGTGTTCGCCGACGAGCAGCGCTGTCTGACGACCCGGGTCTACCCGACGCGCGCGGACGCCGACGGCGTCTCGGTCGCGGTCCGACGCGGCGAGGGCGGCGGTCGGGTCGACGTTCGCTCGCTCGACGCGTGGGAACTCGACGCGACGTTCAAGGCGCGAAACCAAGCGTGACAGCCGCGTCCGTTCAGTAGCCGCCGCGGGTGGTGTCGCCGTTTCGCTCCCACCAGGGAGTCGGCAGTTCCTCGCGCGGTAGCGGCAGGTGTCCGTGGTCGAGCGTGTCGACGAGGTCGGTCTCGTCGCCGTCGAGGGCGACCCGGACGGTCGGCGCGAGCGTGCCACCGAACCGGCGCATCTGCTCTTCGGGAGGGAGGAGTCCCACGTCGTCGAGGCTCGGCCGGTCGTAGTCGAAGTAGTTGAAGAACGACGAGACGAGCAGGTCGTCACCGTGGTCGTAGACGAGCCACGAGTACGCCTGGAAGGGCGCGCCTTTCGGGTTCGTGAGCACCATCCCGTGGCCGTTCAGGGGTTCGTAGTCGCCCGCGAGGTCGTCGGCGACGAAGCCGTAGAGCGCGTCGTAGCCCGTCAACTCGGGCGCGAAGGTGTGGACGTGGCTGGAAACGAACAGGTAGTACGTCCCGTCGCGGACGACGAGATGCGGGCGCTCCAGTTCCTGATTGACGCAGACGGCGTCGAGAAGCGGCGGCCGGAGTTCGAAGTCGGTCGGGTCGCCGGTCGGCGAGTGGGCGATACCGACGCTGCCGTTGAACTCCTCCCAGACGGGGTCGTCGCACTCGCCGGCCCCCTCGGGGACGGGCGTGTTCGCCTCGAAGAGGAGGTACGTCTCGCCCGACGCGGGGTCCTCGAAGAACCACGGGTCGCGGAAGGTGTATATCATCCCGCGCGACTGGTCCTCGCGCTCGTACCAGTCGCCGTCCGGCGTGAGGATGATTCGGTGGTCCCACGACCCTTCGATGCTGAACCCGGCGTCGTCAGTGCGGACGGTACCACCCGTCGCCAGCGCGATACGTTGGGTGTAGGTTAGTTCCTCAGCGCCGTCCTCGCCCGCGGCGGTGTAGTAGAGATAGACGTCGCCGCCGTCGCCGTCAGGGTCGTACATCGCCGACCCGGCCCACTGCCGCTGGCCGAGCGTGCCGCCGTCGAAGACGACGCCGCCGGTGGTCCACTCCTCGCCGTCCACGGAGTAGAAGTACCGGATAGTCGCCACGTCGTGGCGCTTTCCGGGGAGGAGGTCCGACGGCGACGTCAACGAGAAGATGACGCGATAGCCGTCGATTTCGGCGACGGAACCGTCGCGGTTCCGGAGGAACCACGTGTCCCAGATGTGCAGGTCTTCGTCCAGTCGCTCGTCCGGGGGGTAGATGACCGGCGCGACGTTCGAATCGTCGCGGCGGAGGCGTTCGGCGTGCGCACGCGTCCACGCAGGCGTGCCACCTTCGAATTGTTCACTCATATTCCAGTTAACTTTGCCGTGGAGTATAGGTGTCACCCTTCGCGTGGTTTTTCGACCCGTTTCGACCCACTCCGAAGCTCGGAACCAGCTAATATTGCCCGGAGGAGGCCTGACGCGCGGTTCGCACAACCGAATCCATTTGAATCTCGACGGCTTACGACGGTGCAATGACGAAGGTCCACGTTTCGCTTCCGGCGGACGCCGAGGAAGGCCTGCAGGCCTTCATCGACGAGGTTGATGGTCGGCTCGCCTCGGACGAAGACACCTGCACGGTCGTTCGGGACACCCTCATCGACCTGTTCGGCGACCGCGAGGCGTGGGAGCGCTGGCAGAACGGCAAGCCCGTCTCGCCCGCGACGCGGGTCCGACTGCAGGGGTACGACCCCTGCAACGCGACGCTCGAAGCCGAGTACTACGCCGAGAAGGACGACGAGAAATTCAAGCGCTCGAAGCATCTCCAGTGGCTCTGGCGGCAGTTCGACGCGACCCCGATGGCCGACAACGTCGCCTTCGCCCTCCGGTTCCGACAGATGCTCGCCAACCACCTCTTCGAGGAGGCGGGCGACAATCTCCGCATCTTCAAAGGCGTCACCTTCTCGTACGGCCACAACATCTCCGTCGGCGACAACACGGTCATCCACGACGACGTGCACCTCGACGACCGCGGGAAACTCACTATCGGCGACCGCGTCTCCATCTCCGACAGCGCCCACATCTATAGCCACTCCCACGATACCGTCGACCAGACCGAGGTCAGGAACTACCACACGACCATCGGTGACGACGCGCGCGTCACCTACGACGCGATGGTGAACGCCGGCGTCTCGGTCGGTGAGAACGCCATCGTCGGGGCTCGGTCGGTCGTACAGGGCGACGTGCCCGCCCACCACATCGCAGTCGGCTCCCCCGCGAAGAGCGTGAAAGTAAAGCCCGGCTTCGAGGAGGTCGCCGAACCGCTCGACGGCGGCGGCGAGCGCCGCGCCGACGAGCGCGAGATACCCTACGAACTCCCCGACGACCTCGACGCCTTCGACGAGTTCGACCGCGACCTCGACGGTCCGGTGGATTCCCACCGACGCGAGTAACTCCTTTTTCGACGCGAATCCGCCGTGGCGGCATCACCCGCGACCACCGCCGAGAGCGTCAGCAGACCCGTTCGACCGAAGAACCGATATAGCATGCTAACGTAAGTCAATGTGTGATGGACGTCTGGGGTTGGATCGTCGTCTACGCCCTCGGGTTGACCCTGCTCCAGCTCCTGGTCTATCGGTATCTCGTCAACGGCGGTGAGCCGACGATGGGTGAGGGGTCCAGTCGGGACTCCGCCCGGACGGACCGCTACGCCCACCCCGAAATCGCGGCGTCGTTCGACGACGGCTCGCAGGCCGGCGTGCAGACGACGCCGACGGGCGAGCGCATCTGCCCGAACTGCGGGGTCGAAAACGAGGCCGACACCGCCTTCGACCTCTGCTGGAACTGCACCCGACGGCTCCGGTGACGACCCGCGGCCGAGCCCGTTTTACCAGCCCTCGACTAACTACGCGTATCATGGCCGACGACGACGAACTCCACGGCGAAATCGACGCGCTGGCTCGCGACATCGAGCGGGCGATTCTCGAATTCGACTCGGCCCTCGAACGCCACGCGATGATTCGGCAGACCGCCCGCGAACCGGTGTTCCGCTCCGAATCGCCGGAGCTTGACGACGTGCAGAACCTGTTTTTCTGAGTCGGCGAGGCGGACTCCCCTTCGAAGAAGGTGAGAGGCAACGCGAGGGCGTCACTACGTTCGACAGAAATGCGCCGACCGGGACTGAGCAAACCGACGGTTTGCGAAGGTCGGTCGGTAAACGACCGTAGGGAGTGCGCCGACCGGGAATTGAACCTCACTCGCAACGCTCCGCGTTGCTCGCTGCTTCAATTCCCTCGGGGCGTATCTCTTCACGCCACGGGACTCGGAGCCGTTCGGCTCCTCGTCTGGTTCCGTTCAGAAGATGCGCCGACCGGGAATTGAACCCGGGCTCCGAGCTTGGGAAGCTCGTGTCCTACCACTGGACCATCGGCGCGCTGTGCTCTGCTTGCGCCCCTGACTCGACCTCGCTCCGCTCGGTCGACCATCGGCGCTCACATTCGTTCGCCCCGTGGCTGACTTCACTTCGTTCAGTCACCCATCGGCGCGCTGTGCTCCGCTTCGAACCGCCTTCCGAAGCAAAAATTCGTAGACTGCGGGGGCACTTGAACGTAGCGCTTCAACCCATAACAGCCCCGTGAAAACTGGACGGTCGTCCATTGTTTTTGCGTGACACGTGACTATTTGGGCCCCCGGTTCCAACCGGCGCTCATGACATCCGTCGACGTTCTCTCGGAGGACGCCCCGTTCGACCTCCTGTTCTCCGAAGCGGAACTCGAAGCGCACCGCGAACACATCACGACCTTCATCGAAGACACCGTCGAGGCCGCCGGTGCCGACGGGGCCGTCCTCGGCCTGTCCGGGGGTATCGACTCGACGCTCACCGCCTTCCTCGCCGTCGAGGCGCTCGGGAAAGAGAACCTCCACGGCCTCGTCATGCCGAGCGTGGCGAACGCCGAAGACATGATGAGCGACGCCGAGGGCGTCGCCGAAATGCTGGGAATCGAGTACGACGTGGTCGAGATTCAGCCCATCGCGGAGACGTTCTTCGACACGTTCCCCGAGGCGGCCGACGACCGCATGGCCGCCGGAAACGTCTACGTCCGCACGCGGGCGGTGCTCAACTACTTCGTCGCCAACCACGAGAACCGCATCGTGCTCGGGACGGGCAACCGCGCCGAGGCGATGACCGGCTACTTCACGAAGTACGGCGACCAGGCGGTCGACTGCAACCCCATCGGGAACCTCTACAAACAGCAGGTCCGCCAACTGGCCGCCCACGTCGGCGTCCCGGAGGAACTCGTGTTACAGACGCCCTCTGCCGAGATGTGGTCCGGCCAGACCGACGAGGACGAACTTGGGCTCACCTACGACGCGCTGGACGCGATTCTCGCGCTCCACGTCGACGGCCCGCTCTCGAAGTCCGCAACGGTTCGCCACCTCGGGGTGACCGAAGAACAGGTCGACCGCGTGGTTGACCTCGTCGAGGGCAGCGCCCACAAGCGGTCGATGCCCCCCGCGCCGTCGGCGCTCGACGTGTAGGCCGCCGCGGGCCCGCCGCTCCGCCCGAAAAATTCACTTTTCGCGCGACGCCGCGATGTCGTCGACGTTCGCCCGATGAAGCTCCGCGAAGCCGGCGGCTTCCCGTTCGAGTCGCGCCTCTCGGCCGTCGCGGTCGCGCAGTCGCTCCTTGATGATTCGGAGCGACCGGTGGTCGTTGTCGGCCATCGACGCCGCGACCTCGCTCGGGTCGTCGACGAGTCGGGAGACGAGACCCATCTGGAGGGCTTCGCCGGCGTCGACGACGCGGCCCGAAAGCGAGAATTCGAGGGCGTGACCCTCGCCGACGACGCGCGGGAGACGGACTGTCCCGCCCCACGCGCCGAACAGGCCGAGTCGGACACCCGGTTCGCCGAGGGTCGCACGCGGGGTGGCCACCCGCACGTCACAGGCGAGCGCGAGTTCGACGCCGCCGCCGCGGGCCGCCCCGTCGATGCCGGCGACGACGACCGATTCGGCGGTTTCGATGGCGTCGGCGACGCGTTGGCCGTGTTTTGCGAACGCTTCCGGGTCGTCGAGGTCGGCGACGCTGTCGAGGTCCGCGCCGGCGCAGAACGCCGGGCCGTTCCCTCGGAGGAGGACGACCGGTGCGTCGGCCTCGACGACCGCGGCTTCGAGGGCGTCGAGGTCGGTCGGTCTGAGCGCGTTCCGTCGCGCCGGGCGGTCGATGGTCACGACTCGGAGGTCGCCGTCGTCCGTCGTCCGTATCATACGCCCGTTGTGCCGTGGTTTTCCAAAGGTCTTTGCCCTCCCAACCGTAAGTCTCGGCCGATGGACGACGCCGTGCGAGCCCGCGAGGCCGCGCGCGAGGCCCTCTCCGACATCGAGCCTGAGGCCCTCCGTGCGGCGCTGGACGAACGCCTCGACGCCGCCTCCTTGACGCCGGCAGTGCTCACGTTCGTGAGCGCGCGGGCCGTCGAACCGAAGGTCGACCTGAACGGGCTGGCCTCCCGCGCGGCCGGAGTGCAACTCATCTACGAGGGCCTCCGGCTCACCCGGTCGCTCGCCCACGACGAGCCGTGGTCGCATCTCGATAGCCCCGAGGAGGACACCGACGCCGACCTCGACATCCTCGCGGCGGACGTGCTCGTCTCGCGCGGCTTCTACCTCCTCGCCCGGACCGAGGCCGCCGACCACGCTGTCGAGACGGTCCGCGCCTTCGGCCGCGACCAGACCCGCCGCCGCTCGGCGGACGAGGCGGTACGCCCGGACCTCGACGGCGAACTCGAAGTGAACATCTGCACGCTCGCCGTCGTCGCCGGCACCACGGCCGTCGGCTCGGCCCCGCCGACCGCGCTCGTGGAGTACGCCGCCGGACTGGCCGACACCCACGACGGCGACTTCCCCCCGGCCGACGAGACCGTCTCCGAGGGGACCGTCGAGCGCATCGCGGCCCTCTACCGAGGCGGCGGTGGTGACGATGCGGTCACCTCCGCTGCGGACCGCTAATCGACATACGCTACCACGGTTCCGGGTCGGTTCGAATCGAAACCCCTAAAGAGTAACCCGGACAACCAAGGAATGCCTGCCTGGGTAGCTTAGCGGTAAAGCGCGTCCTTGGTAAGGACGAGACCCCGGGTTCAAATCCCGGCCTAGGCTCTTCTCGAAATTCGACTGTCGAGCGAGGCGTCTCGTCGCCGAGCAGTTGTTGGATTCCGGTTGAGACTGACCCGCCCCGCTCGCACGCTCATTCCTCCCAGTCCCACCACTCCCCACCACTCGCGGAACCCAACACATTCGCCTTCGAATACTGCGCAGCCTCGTCCTCGGTCAACACCGTCGCCCACGACACTCGCTCGCCCTCCGCCCCCGGTCCTCGACTGTCGTACTCCGCGTATTCGACCGTCTGCTCGGCTTCCGGGCGCGACCAGTTGTGCCACCCGTCGGGGAGGACGTGCGAGTCCAGCCATGTGCGAATAAACGCGGTTCGGGCGTGGTTCCGCCACGGGCGGCCGAGATACACCTCGGACACGTCGGCGTCGGCGGTCAGTTCACAGTCGAGAAAGACGAAGCCGAAGGGCTCGCGCTCCGGCGTGGAGGCCGCCGTCACGTACGAGTCGGCTTTCGAGTGGATGCGGCAGTCCTCGAAGACGGCGGTCGCACCGCCGAAGACGAAGTCGGTCGTCCCCTCGACGTAGCAGTCCGAGAAGTACTGGCGCGCGCCCTCGCCGGCGGCGTAGACGGTGTCTTGGTGGCCGAGGAAGCGGCAGTTCTCGAAGACGGCGCGGTCGGCGTTGACGTGGAGCGAAACGGCCTGTCCAACTGGGCCGGCGCTGTTCTCGACGGTCAGGTTTCGGGCGCGGAAGTCGTTGCCGCGGACCTTCAGCGTGTAGGTGAAGAAGGTGCTGTTGCGCCCGCGGTCGATTTTCTCGAAGTGGTCGCCGTGGCTGATGACGGTCTCCTCAGCACTCTCGCCGACGAGGGTGATGTCGGGGTTCCACGCGTGGACTTCGACTTTCTCGTCGTACACTCCTTCTCGGACGAGAACTCGGATTCGGTCCGGCGGGAACGACTTCGCGCCGTCGATGGCGGCCTGGATCGTCTCGTAGTCGCCGCTGCCGTCCTTCGCGACGACGTAGTCGTAGTCGCCGAGGTCGTCGGAATCGCGGGCATCCTCGGGGTCGTCAGACTCGTCAGCGCCGTCGCCGTCGTCAGCGTCCCCGAGAGTTCCGACCGCTCCGGCGGCGACGCCGAGACAGCCGACCGCAACTGCGAGAGACGTGAGTAATGCGAGCATGGGTCGCACCTCCCTCCCCGAAGCTATACGCTTGGGGGATACCGGTGGAACTCACGGCGGCGCGGGGTGCGGTTTCACCACGTCACCTCGAATTCGCGCCACACCATCACGAACTTCCACGATAAACATTTACACGCACGCGCTGTCGCCTGAGCCATGACACGGTTTTCGCGGCTCGGACCGGCCCGCGTCCGGTGGGCGCTCTGGGCGCTCCTGACGACGGGATTTCTCCTCGTCAGCTTCCATCGCGTCACCTCGGCGGTCCTCGCCGACGACCTCGCGCGGACGTTCGACACGACCGGCGCGGAACTCGGCATGCTCCACGCCTCCTTTTTCTACATCTACGCCGGCCTGCAGCTCCCGGCGGGCATCCTCGTGGACCGCGCAGGGTCGCGCCGGGTCGCCGCCGGCGGACTCGCGGTGATGGCGCTCGGCGTCTTCGGCTTCGCGCTCGCGCCGACCTACGGGGTGGCGTTCGCCTCGCGAGCGCTCCTCGGCCTCGGTGGGAGCGTCCTCTACACGGCGACGCTCCGGTTCCTCGCCAACTGGTACCGTCCGGACGAGTTCGCCACGATGACCGGGTGGACCGTCGCCGCCGCGGGGATGGGCGGCGTGCTCGCGACGACGCCGCTCGCGGTCGCAATCGACGCGGTCGGCTGGCGTTCGGTTCTCCTCGGGGTCGGCGTCGGCGGCGTCGGCCTCGCGGTCGTAACGTACCTCGCGGTCCGCGACCGGCCGCGGGACGCCGGGTTCGACCCCCTCGACGGCGTCCGTCCGCCCGCCTCGTCGGTCGAACTCGCGACGGTCGTCGAGAACACGAGACGCGTCCTCCGCGAGGGCGAGACGTGGCTGATGGGGACGATGCTGTTTCTCGTCTTGGGCACGAACTTCACCGTCACCGGCCTGTGGGGCGTGCCCTACATCGCCGACCTCTACGACGTGTCGGTCCGGACGGCCTCGCTTTTCGTCTTCGTCGGCAACGTCGGCTTCCTCCTCGGGTCGCCCGTGCTCGGGACGCTCTCGGACCGCATCGGCTACCGCACCGAACTCATCGTCGCCTCCTGTGTCGTCTTCACCCTCGCGTACGGGCTCATCTTCCTCTTCGTGACGCCGCCGCTCCTCGTGGTCGGCGTCCTGCTGTTCTCGGCGCTGTTCGTCATGGGCGGGGCCGTCATCGCGTTCACGGTCGCCAAGGAGCGCCACGACGCCACCGCGAGCGCGACGGTCACGGGCGCGATAAACAGCGTGGGCTACTTCGGCGCGGCGCTGTTCCCGGCGGTGATGGGCCTCGCCCTCGACGCCTACTGGACAGGCGAGATGGTGGCCGGCGCTCGGGTCTACACGCCGACCGGCTATCGCGTCGCGTTCGGCATCGCCACCGCCGCGGGAATCGTCGCGGTGTGCTGTGCGTACCTGCTCCACCGTCGGGAGTCCCGCGCCGATGCGGTCCCGTCGGCGACCGCGGAGCCGACCGACTGAACCGCGTGTTCTTCGCTAAAATAGCCGTTTCAGCCCTCGTATCGCGCTAACACGAACGGGTACTGGCTCCCCAACTCGTCGTCCACGACGAACTCGGCTTCGACCGCGAACCCGGTCGAATCGAGCGTCTCGTAGGTCTCCTCGATGTCGGGGAAGCTCCACCGCATCTCGACACCGCTGTCGAGCCAGTCGGGGTTCGAGCCGGTCCACGCCTCGCCGCCGACGGTCGAAAGCAGGGTGCCGCCGGGCCGGAGAACGCGGGCGAACTCCGCAAACACCCGCTCGTGTTCCGCGATTGGGACGTGGATGATGGAGTAGAACGCGCAGACGGCGTCGAATGAGTCCGACCGGACCGGAAGCGCGGTCATGTCGCCCTGCGCGAACTCTGCCGCCGGCACGTCTCGGTGGGCGAGGCGCAGTTGCTCGCGGGAAAAGTCGACGCCGACCACGTCGAAGTCGGCGGCGAGGGCGTCCGTCACGGGGGTTCCCTGCCCGCAGCCGGCGTCGAGGACCCGCGCGCCCGGGTCGAGGGTGTCGGCGAGTTCGCCGAGCACCGTGGGCGCGTCGTCGCTCCGCTGGTCGCGGTAGTCGTCGGCGAGGCTATCGTACGCGTCTCTGACGGCGCGTCGTTGGTCTGTCATTCTGGAACTCGGGTAAGTTCGACCGCGCGGTCGCCGGATAAGTGTCTTGTCCCGGTCGGCCCGCTCGCGGGCTGCCGGTTCGAGACGGAAGCGACGCTGAAAACGGAGAACCGGCGGTCGAGACGCCTCGAAAACGGGGAGCCGCTTACCGGAGGTCGCGGACGAACCGCTCCGGCACGTAGTCGACGACGTGGTCGGGTATCGCCGCGACGGCGGTCTCCGCGATAGCGACCATCGGCTTGCGGAGCAGGACGTAGACGCCGGAGACGGCGACTGCGGCGATGACGAGCGTCTCCGCGAGGCCGTCGAAGGCGAGGACCGGCGGGACGGCAAAGGCGAGCGTCAGCGCGAGGTCCTCGGGCGCGCCGTCGTAGCGAATCAGGCGCTTCGGGGCGAGCCACCGGCCGTTCCAGTGGTCGTAGACGGCGCGCTCGGAGGTACCGAGCCACGGCTTGAGTTCGAGGCCGCCGCCGAGCACGTCGGACGCGGAGTGGAGCGCGGCCGCCGCGAGGAACAGCGCGACGGCGAGCGTCGTAGTCGTCGGGTTCAGCGCGGCGACCGCTACCGCGGGCACGGCGAGCGCGCTGAAGTACACGGGGAAGTGAAGGGTCTTCCGGTGGCCCGCGTAGAGGTCGAAGTCGGGGAACAGGCCGCCGAGTGCGGCCGCGAGCACCGGGAGCATCCCGGCCTCGGGGACCAGCGCCCACACGGCGGTGCCGAGGACGACACCCGCGAGGGCGTGAGTGGTGGCCATCATCGATGGGGCGTATGCAATCTGGAGGAAAAACGATGTCGGTGGTCGTGCTAGCTAGTCTCACGGTCGAATTTAGGGCGCTCAGGCCGTATCACACCGCAATGGTCCCCAGTCGAATCGAGCGACTCGCGGGGCGGGCGATTCAGGTCGTTATCGTGTGTATCTTCTTCGTCGGTCTCTACACGCGGAACCTGAGCGTCGCCGTCAACGCGGTGCTCGCGCTGGCCGCGACGTTCCTCCCCGCGGTGCTCCGCCGCGACTGGGAGATTCGACTCCACCCGCTTCTCGGCCTCTGGCTGGCGCTGGCGGTGTTGCTCCACGCCATCGGCATGCTCGGCCCGTACCACTACATCGACTGGTGGGACCACGTCACCCACACGCTCTCGGCGACCGTCGTCGCGGCGGTCGGCTACGTCACCGCGCGGGCCGTCGACGAGTACACCGAGACCGTCTATCTCCCCGACCGCTTCATGTTCGTCTACATCCTGCTTTTCACGCTCGCGGCCGGCGTGTTCTGGGAGGTACTGGAGTTCGGCGCGCGCCTCGCCGCCGACGCCGTCGGCTCGGAGGCCGTCCTCGTTCAGTACGGTCTCGGCGACACCATCGTCGACCTCGTCTTCGACACGGTCGGCGCGGTGCTCGTCGCCCTCTTCGGGACGCCGCCACTCGCGGACACCATCGATTCGGTCACGGAGCGACTCGAACGGACTCGACCCTGACGGGGGCCATCTTTTAGCCACCCGGTGTGCATACTACTACCATGAAATTCGTTATCGTTGGATACGGGCGGGTGGGTTCGCGGACCGCCCGCGTGCTCCGAGAGGAGGGCCACGACGTGACGGTCGTCGACAACGACGACAAGAAAGTCGACCGCGCCCGCGACGAAGGCTTCGAGGCGGTACTCGGTGACGGCGGGACCGAAAGCGTCCTACGGGAAGCGGGTGTCGAGGGCGCAGACGCCGTCGGCGGGCTGACCGGCGACCCGAACATCAACTTCGCGGCCTGCATGCTCGGCAAGGAGTACGACTGCCGGACGGTCATGCGCATCAGCGAGGACTACCGCCAGGAGATTTACGAGCGCTACGCCGACGACGTGGACGAGATTATCTACCCCGAACGGCTCGGCGCGGCCGGCGCGAAGACGGCGCTCCTCGGCGGCGACTTCAACGCTATCGGCGACCTCACCGACCAACTCCGACTGACGACGGTAACCGTCCCCGACGACGCCCCCGTCGTCGGCGAACACGTCGCCAACATCGACCTCGGTGCGGACGGTCGCGTCTACGCCCACGGCCGGGAGCGCGAGCCGATGACGATTCCGCTTCCGGGGACCGTCGTCGAACCCGGCGACCAGCTAGCGCTCCTCACAGAGCGAAACGCGCTGGAGCGAGTCCGGTCGAAACTGCTCGGCTGACTCCTGCCCCCGAACCGACGCTCTTCTCTTCGCGCCGCCACCGCTCGAACCGGTGCCACTTGTACCGACGCTTGCCGCCGCCGAGATGTCTCTCTGCGGTGCGGTCTGCCTCGGAAAACAGCGCCGTAGTGGCGGCGCCGCGTTGTCGTACCGGGGGAAACCAGAACGACGATGGTGGTGGTGGTTTTCGTGCCGGGCGCGCCGGTGGGAGGATGGGAACTGAGGCCGAGTGCGCGCCCTATCACCGGGTACGTACGGGGAACCTTAAATCTGCGTCAGACAGGAGTCACACGCTATCTACGTGCAATATCTGCTGTTATACCTCCGGCAAAGCCGCCCCGGTTCCCCGCGCTCAATAAACGAGTTTCCCCTCGACGAACTGGCGGACTCGGTCGTCGTCCGGCGACTCGAACACCTCGTCGGTCGGCCCCGATTCGATGCACGTCCCGCCGAGGATGACGGCCGTCCGGTCTGACACCCGCCGGGCCTGCTGCATGTCGTGGGTGGCGAGCGCGACGGCGATGCCTCGGTCCCGCGCCGCCCGCATCGCCGACTCGATAGCGGCGGTGTTCCGCGGGTCGAGGTTCGACGTCGGTTCGTCCAGCAGTAACACGTCCGGGTCGGGTGCGAGCGCCCGCGCGATGGCGACGCGCTGGGCCTCGCCCGCCGACAGCGAGCCGGCGTCGCGGTCGACCTTGTCGAACATTCCGACCGTCCGAAGCGCATCTTCGACCGTCTCTGACGGCTTCTCGTGGCCGAACAGCCCCTCGACCGCATCGCGGACGCGAGCCGACCACGACCGGCGGACTCGAAGCCCGTAGGAGACGTTCTCCTCGACCGTCGTCGAGAAGAGACTCCGCGTCTGGAACGCCATCCCGACCCGGCGTCTGACCGCCAGTCGGCGCGCCTCGGGGAGCGCCCACACGTCGTCGTCGCCGACTTCGACCGTCCCCTCGTCCGGCCGCTCGAACATAGCGAGCAGTCGGAAGAGCGTCGTCTTGCCCGTCCCCGATGGACCGACGACGGCGAGAATCTCGCCCGGTTCGACGGCCAGCGAGATGTCTTCCAGCACCGCGCCGTTGCCGAAGCCGTGGCCGAGGTCGTGAGCCGCGAGTCGGGTCCCGCCGCGCCCCGTCCCGTTCGACGCCGGGTCGGGTGCGGTGGTCTCGTCGGGTTCTCCGGAATCGGGCTCACCGGCTCCCGGTCTCTCGGTCGTCATCGTCCCCTCCCGTTCCGTCCGGGGGTCCGGTCGCGGAAGCGCGCGCCGAGGGCGTTCACGCCGAGGACGAGCGCGAGCAGGATGGCGCCGAGGGCGATGCCCGTCTCGATGTTCCCCTTCCGCGCCTCGACGGTGATGGCCGTCGTGAGCGTCCGGGTGAACGACGTGCTGTCCGAGAAGACGATGTTGCCGCCGACGATGAGCACGGAGCCGACCTCGCTGATGGCGCGGCCGTAGGCGGCCAAGAGCGCCGTGACGATGCCGTAGCGCGCCTCGCGGACGACCAGCAGGGCGACGTCGGTCGAGGTGCCGCCGGCGGCGAACGCGGCGTCTCTGAGGTCCTGCGGGACCGACTGGACCGCCGAAAGCGAGACGCTCACGAGGACGGGGAGCGCGAGGATGGTCTGCGAGAGAATCATCGCCTCGGGCGTGAACAGCAGGTCGAACGTCCCGAGCGGTCCCGAGCGGGACAGCGCCAAGAGGACGACGAGGCCGACGACGACGCTCGGAAAGCCCATCCCCGTCGAGATGACGGAGGTGACGACCGACTTGCCGTAGAAGTCGCGGAACCCGACCGCCAGCGAGATTGGCAGGCCGAGCGCGGCGCTCAGCGCGACCGCCGCGGTGCTCACGTACAGCGAGACGGCCGTGATGCTGACGAGGTAGGTGAGGTTCAGGTCGCCGAGGGCGAACACGGGCGGTGGTGGGGTCCGGTCGGACTAAAAGTCCTCGGGGACGTGCTGTGCCACCCACGACTCGAACTGGGCGTCGGAGACCGACGCCGACGACGAGGCGTTCTCCCCGCCGTCGTAATCCTCGGGGACGTACTGGCCGAACTGCGGGTCCTCAGAGAGGGCGTTGGGGAAGAACAACTGCGACCCGTTCGCCGTGTAGTTGCTGATTATCTCCTGTCCCTCGGGGCTCGTGAGGAAGCCGGCGTAGGCCATCGCCAGCGAGTAGTTCACGTCGGGATACATCGCGGGGTTGACCGGGATGACGCCGTAGGGGTTCTTCAGGATGGTCGGGCCGCCCTTGAGCGGGCCCTGCACCTGGATTTCGAGGTCGATGTTGTCCTGTGTCGCGAGGAACGTCCCGCGGTCGGCGAGCGTGTACGCGCCCGACTGGTCGGCCTGCACGAGCGTGTCGCCCATTCCCTTGCCGATTTCGCGGTACCACGTCCCCGACGGCTCGACGCCGGCGGCCTCCCAGATGAGCAGTTCCTTCTTGTTCGTCCCGGAGTCGTCGCCGCGAGAGACGAACGTCGCCTCGGCGTCCGCGATGGTCGCGAACGCGTCGGCCGCGCTCTCCATCCCCGAGATGCCCGCGGGGTCGTCCGCCGGCCCGACGACGACGAAGTCGTTGAACATCACGTCGCGGCGGTTGACGCCGTACCCCTCCTGCAGGAACTCGTCTTCTGCGCCGCGGGCGTGGACGAGAATCACGTCCGCGTCGCCGTTCCGCGCCGTCTCGATTGCTGCGCCGGTCCCCTGTGAGATGGTCTTCACCCGAGCGTTGAACTTCTCCTTGAACACCGGGTTCAGGGCGTCGAGCAGTCCCGTGTCGTACGTGCTCGTCGTCGTCGCCAGCGTCAGTTCTTGGGTCGCGCCGCTTCCGCCTTGGCTCCCGCCAGCGCCCTCCGTAGTCTCGTTGTTCGCCTGCGGAGGATTCGCGTTCCCCGTGCATCCACTCAGTCCGAGAACCGCGCCGACACCGGCTGCCTGTAAGAAACGCCGTCGCTCTATCGCCATGCATTGTGGTTCGGCGAGTGCGGATTAACTGTTTCCCACGCAATGTAATCACAAACAATTTCAATATCGGTGAATTGTAACGGTTCGAGTCCGAAACCGGTTGCGTCGGATTCTTTTCGAGCCGTCCCGTGGTGACGGACATGAGTTGGGAGTCGCTTTTCGCTCGCGCCGCCGCCTATGAGACGACCGAAGCCGACATCACCGAGGCGCTTCGCGCCCGCCGAGGCGACGATGCCTGAGGCGGAGCCCTCACCCGCGCGGGTCGTCGCCGACGCCGACGTGCTCGCGGCTGACCTCCTCGTCGATGGTCCGTCCAGAGCGGCGCTCGACCACCTCCGGCGGCACTCGTGGACGACGCTCGTCGCCAGCGACCCGCTTCTCGACGACGCCGAGGCGGTCGTCGCCTCGCTCGCGGACGCCGACCTCGCGGCCGACTGGCGCGAGAAAATCGACTCGTGGGCCGAACTCGTCTCCCACCCGGACGGCGACAACCCCGCGCTGGCGTCGGCCTACCGCGGCGGCGCGATGCACCTCCTCACGTTCGACGACCGTCTCAGTTCGGCGCAGGCGGGCGCGGCGCTCGGCGGCCGCTTCCCGGTCAGCATCCGACACCCGAAGGCGTTCGCGTCGCTGTTCGCGCCGGAGAGCCTCTACGTCGAAGTCGAAGGCGGGTCGTACCCCGGTCCGGACCGCGACCCGCGGGCGTAGCCGCCGGCCGCCGGCCGCCGCCCCGACCGCCGACCACTCGTCGGGTCAGTCGCCGTTGACGATTCGAGTCACCGCGAAGATGGCGAGGACGGTCACGAGACCGAAGCCGAGGGCCACACCGAGTCCCTGCGAGGCGTCGCCGAAGAACACCGCGATGGCGGCGAAGACGGCGATTCCGTAGCCGCTCGCCGCACCGGCGGCGACGACGTTCGCTCGGTTCATGCGTCTCCGTACGCGCCCGCGGTCCCTGAGTGTGAACCCCCGCGATTGTGGGGAGTGACGGGGCCGGGGTCGGCTGTCAATCTGGCGGACCGCGTGCGGTCGGTACCGCTGGAGGGGCCGGTGACGAACGGAGGGTGCTCGTCGCAGTCGGGGAACATCACGGCTAGTCTGCTCCCGCCGAACGTATCAACCTGTTTGCTCGCGAACTAGTTTCAGCGTTAGTTCCCGTCGTCGGTGGCCCCGGCGCGCTCGACGGTACAGCCGAGCGATTCGAGTTTCGTCGCGGCCACTTCCACGTCGTCCTCTCGGACGAGCACGTGGTCGGTCGAGTACGCTGACAGCGCGAACACCGAGATGTCCTCTTCGGCGAGCGTGCCCGCGACCCGCGCCAGAAAGCCGACGAGTTCGAACGGCAGGACCATCTCGAAGGTGAGTCGCTTCCAGCCCCGCTCGACTTCGACGGCAGTCGCCTCGTCGACGCGCCCCTCCTCGACGACGACGGTCGTCTCGTTCTCGTCTCGAATCGTCGCGAACGCGTCCGGGTCGCCCCGTTCGGCCTTGATGACCGCGTAGGTCGCCGCCGAAACAGTCACGGTCCCGTCCTCGAAGAAGTCGCTCGGGTCCATGCGTCTCGGGGTCGCCCCGCCGGGGTAAACGTAGCGGCCGGTGGCGGTGGTCGTGGCGGCTACCGGTCAGGCCGTTCGCCCGATGAGATTCGCCTCGCTACCGCTCGGCGAACTTCCGTCGGACGCTTCGCGCCCGACGACGTTCGCTTCGCTCACTCCGTTCGCTCAGCAAACCACGTCGCGAACTTCGCTAACGCCCGCCCGCGGTGGGAGATGCCGTTTTTCTCCTCCGCGCTCATCTCCGCGAACGTCGCGCCGTCGTGTTCGAAGATGGGGTCGTAGCCGAAGCCGCCCTCGCCGCGCGGCGGGACGATGCGACCGTTGACGCTTCCGGTAAAGAGCTTCACCGGCAGCGCCTCCGTCTCCTCTGCGTCCTGTTCCGCGCCGCGGGCGGCCGCGACGGTCCGGTCGTCGCGGTCTATCGGGTCCGGACTCGCCTCGAAGGGTTCGCCGTCACAGTACGCGAGGACGCAACGGAACGAGGCTCGGCGGGGTTCGTCGAGTTCGGCCGCGGCCAGTCGGTGGACCGCCTCGACGCCGAGGGTGTCCTCGACGTACGAGGAGTACGGGCCGGGGAAGCCCTCGAAGCCGTCGATGAAGAGTCCGGCGTCGTCCACGAGCACCGGTTCGTCGGCGTAGCGGTAGGCCTCGCGCGCGCCGTGGGCCGCGATGGGGCCGAGTTCGGACGCCTGTACCTCGGTGTAGTCGAAGTCGAGTTGGGTCACGTCGTCGTCGAGGTACGAAAGCGCCTCGCGGACCTTCCCCGCGTTCGTGGTGACGTATCGGAGCATGTCCGGCCCTCCGCGGGCGGACGTGGAAAAGTCGTCGGTGTCGGTCGCTTCGCCTCAGTCGACGATGACTTCGACGGGGCCGTCGTCGGCCTCGGCCTCGTCTTCCTTTTCTTCTGCCTTCTGGCGCTCGTTCCAGAGGAGGCCGCCGGCGACGAGGAGGACGACCCACGACCGCCAGCTCGCGAGGTTCAGCGTGTAGCCGATGCCGAACGGCTTCTCCACCAGCATGCCCTTGCCGGGCTGCCAGTACGACGAGAGCAGTCGGCCGGCGCTCGGGCGCTCGAAGTTGTACGGGATGCCGAAAAGCGTTCCGCGCTGCGGTTTGTCTGCCATATGAGACGAATACGCCGGCTCGGGATAAATCGTTTTGGCCTTCCGACGGGGAGTCCGCGCCCGTTACCGGTACCGGCCGCGCGACTCGACCTCTCGCAACCGGGCGATAACCTCCTCGGAGCCGACGGCCTCGTAGCCCGATTCGAGCGCGTCGATGAGGGGGTCGGCGTCGTCCGCGGTCCCCTCGACGCTCTGGGCGAACACGTGGAGGTCCATCGCGTGGTCCTCGACGTGACCCGTGTGGAAGCCGAGGCCGAAGTCGATGAGATACACGCGCGGTTCGCCGTCCGGCCCCGTTCCGACCCGGACGTTCCGCGTGGTCGGGTCGCCGTGGACGATACCGGCCCCGTGGAGGCGCGCGAGGTACTCGCCGACGACGCGGACGGACTCGGGGTCCAGTCGCTCTGCGAGGTCCGCGTCGCCGACTCGCTGGAACGTGATGACACCCTCGACGGGGTCTATGTCCCGAATGACGGGCGTCCGAACGCCGGCGCGCCGGGCGTCGCTCGTCAGCCGCGACTCGGCTTTGGTTCGCTCGCGGCGGAGTTTGTCGTCCAGTTCCGGGTGGCGGTACGTCTTCGGGACGCGCCGCTTGACGACCTCGTCAGCGCCGATGTCAACGGTCGCCTCGGCCCCGCGAATCGCGCCGTCATCGGTGTAGGCGCGCGCGACCGACTCGTCCGCGCCGCGCCACGTCACGTCGACCTGGTCGGGGCGGAAGTTCGGGTCCACGGTCGATTCCTCGACCGCGAGCGTGTCGCCCGCGGCGAGCATCCGCGCGCCCAGCACGGCAATCATGCCGGCGTTGTCGCGGAGGAACCGCGGTTCGGGCGCGTGGAACTTCGCGCCGCGCTGGTCGCACATCTCCGCGAGCATCTCGCGCAGGCGGGCGTTCTGGCCCACGCCGCCGCCGAGGACGAGTTCGTCCGTCCCCGTCAGCGACAGGGCGCGCTCGGCCACCTCGGTGAGCATGGCGAAGATGGTCTCCTGCAGGCCGGCGCAGATGTCGGGGACGGGCGTGTCCGCGTCCGCCTCGTCCTTCGCGGCGCTCATGATGCCGGAAAACGAGAAGTCCATCCCCTTGACGACGTACGGCAGTTCGACGTAGTCGCCGTCTTTCGCGGCCGCCTCGACTTTCGGGCCGCCGGGGTGGGTCCAGCCGACGTGGCGGGTGAACTTGTCGATGGCGTTGCCGACGCCGGTGTCCATCGTCTCGCCGAGGACGCGGTAGCGACCGTTGTGATAGCCCAGCAGGTGGGCGTTCGCGCCCGAGGCGTTCAGACAGACCGGCGAATCGAAACCGGACTGATAGCGGCCGATTTCGAGGTGCGCGACCATGTGGTTGACGCCCAGCAACGGCACGTCGAGCGTCTGGGCGACCGAGCGGGCCGCGGTGCCGACGATACGGAGACACGGCCCCAGACCGGGGCCGCGGGAGAAGGCGACGCCGTCCACGACGGGGCCGTCGCCGTCGTGTCGCTCCGCGGCGTGCGCGAGCGCGGTCTCGACGACCTCGGGGACGGCAGTCCCCATGTGCTCTGCGGCCTCGCGCGGGTGGATGCCGCCGCTGTCGGGCTGGTAGGGGTCAGATTCGATGAAGACGTGGTCGGCCGAGGGGTCGGGCGTCCGCTCGGTTCCGGAGCGGAGCGCGTCGGGGTCGTCGGTCTCGAAAACCGCGGCGCTCGCGGCCCACGCTGTACCTTCGATTCCGAGAATGCGCATCGAGTGTGAAGAAACGGCGGTTCGAAGCCGGGACTACGCCTCTTCGGCTTCGACTTCGGCGTCGGTGATCTTGTTGCGCTCGAGCATGTGCTCCTGCTCGACGTCGCGCGCGAACTCGGGGCTCTCGTAGACCTTCGCGTAGCCCGCGGTCTTGCGCATGCCGAACTTCGTGTCGAGTTCGTGGACGACGACCTCGTCGGAGTCCTTGTTCAGTTTGGCCGCGAGCGAGTCGCGGACCGACAGACGGGAAGGCGTCGCTTCCTCGTGGACGATCTCGAATCGAACGTCCGTCCGGTGCAACATGGGGTTCTCCTCCTCGGAGATGATTTCGATATCCATGGTTCAGTTACCAGTAATTCCCCCCGAAGCAAGTAAAAGGATTTCGAAGGGACGAGCGCGCCCGCGTCTCAGGCGTCGATGGGCGCAACCACGGCGTCGAAGTCGCCGTCGAACTGCGCGAGGAGGTCCCGCATCTCGGTCTTGGCCGCGTCGGTGACGGTCACGCGGACCATTCCCTCGTCGGGTTGGCCGTAGACGACGGTCGAACCGACGGGCGCGGCGAGCACCGCCGGGAGCGTGGCGAGGTCCTCTTCGCCCTCGACGAGGAGCGTCGTCGGTTCGTCGGCGTCGAGCGCGGCCACGAGCGCCTCGACGAGCGCGACGGAGACGGTCCCCGGTTCGTTTTCGACCTCGACGAGGCGGCCGGTCTCGACCGCGCGGCGAATCTCCTCGCCGACGGCCTCGCGCTTCGTCTTGCCGTCGATGACGGCCACGTCCGGCGGGCGACCGGCGCGGCGGAGGTGGAAGGTGACGACGTCGCCGACGGCGACGAGCGGCGCGTCCGCGTCCTCGCTGGATGCGTCTGCGAGGAGGTCGTCGGCCTCGGTGTACACCGGGCCGAACGGCTCTTTGAACGCCGCGCGAAGCGCCGTCGGCAGGGTGAGCATGCTCAGCGGACCTTCAGCGCGTAGCCACCGGGTTCGGTGACGTTCATCTCGGTGGCGATTTCGCTGTCTTCGGGGTGGGTGATAACGACGTAACCCGCCCAGTCTTCGGTGAGACTGCTCGACCCGCAGTTCTCACACGTCTGTTTGTCCGGCTCGTTGACGAAGTGGCACTCGCGGCAGGCGAGACGGGGCTTCGCCATCAGTTACCCTCCGCCGAGGCCTCGCTCTGCTGGCGCTTCGATTCGAGCCAGCCGTGCTTGCCGAGCCCCGGCTGTTTGGCCGTGAGGCCGATCTTCGAGTCGCGCGGGTTGCGCTCGTCGATGCTCTTCGTGACGATGCGAGCGCGAACCTCGTCGTCGACGGCGAGCGTCTGGTTGGACTCGGTCGACGCGAGCTGTTGATTCTCGCCGTCGTAGGCGAGGTATTCGTCGGATATCTGCGAGACGTGCAGCAGGCCGTCGACCGGGCCGATGCCGACGAAGGCACCGAACTCGACGACTTCGACCACGATGCCGTCGACGACCTCCTGCATGTCGGGGTCGTAGGTGATGGCGTCGAAATCGGCCTCGTAGTAGACGCCGGGGCGGTTGGGCAGCACGGTGCCCTCGCCGATGTCGTTGACGTTCACGACGCTCACGACGCTCCCCACGTCTTCGTCCATCCGTCCTTCCAACTTGTCCTGCAACAGTCGCTTGACCCGCTCGGGCGTCACGTCGCCCAGGTGTCGGGGTGGGACTTCGACTGTATCTTTGAGTCGTACCCGTTTGTACATAGTTTCGTTAAGGTTCCGTGATTGCCAGCGTGGCGTGCCCCCGGATGCCGACGACGGGAATCCCGCAGTCGAGCACCCGGTCACGGAGGGGCTTGTCGTTCGTGACGACGTAGTCGACCTCGCCCGATTCGGCGAGTTCGACGACCGCGTCGTCGGCGTACGATTCCTCGGTTTCGACCGCCCGGCACCGGGTCGCTAGGTCCGCGCCCACGCTCGCCGCGACGCCTTCGGTCCCGGCGCCCGACGAGAGCTTCTCCAGCTCGTCGAGGACGGCCGTGGGGACCACGAGGTCCGCGTCGGCCGCGAGCAGCCGGTCGAGCTCGTCGAACACGCGGACGTTGAGTTCGACCGGCATCATGAGCGCGTTCGTGTCCATGACGACTACGGTGGCGGTCACGTCACTTGAGCGTCCCGATACCGATGAGCCGCCAGCGGGCGCCCACGCGGCGGTTGATGGCTATCTTCGCGCCTTCGGCGGCGCAGACGGGGCGCTTGAGCGAGACTTCCGCCTCGCCGCTTCGCGCGCTCGTCACCGCGCCGACCGTGGTCGCGGTTCCGACGGTGAGCATCAGGGGCTCGCCGGTGGATATCTCGTCGATACCCTCGTCTTCCTCGCCGCCGACGACGCGGTCGAGCAGTTCCACGTCCATGGTGAACTGCTCGCGCGTCGGCGGGAGTGTGCCGGGCTCGCCGGCGACCTGCCCCGCGAGCGCGTCGCCCTTCGTGAAGCTCGGGTCGAGACCGGTCCCGACGCCGCAGAGACCACCGGGGCGGACCTCGTCGACCATGTTGCCGCCCGCCTGCAGCGAGCGGACCTCGGTCGTGATGGAGCGCCATTCGGTCTGGCCCTCCTCGTCGACTTCGCGGCCGGGGCGGAGTTCGAGTTCGTCGCCCGCTTCGAGCTTGCCGGCGACGACGCTGCCGCCGATGACGCCGCCCATGAGACCGTCCCAGGTCGTTCCCGGGCGGTTGATGTCGAAGCTGCGCGCGACGAACATCCGGCTGTCTTCGGTCTCGTCGCGGTCGGGCGTCGGAATCTCCTCCTCGATGGCCTCGATGAGGAGGTCCAGATTGACCTCCTGCTGGGCGCTGATGGGGACGATGGGCGCGTCTTCGGCCACCGTTCCCTCCACGAACTCCTTGATCTGCTCGTAGTTGTCGAGGGCGCGCTCGCGGTCGACGAGGTCGACCTTGTTCTGCGCGATGACGATGTTCTCGATGCCGATGATATCGAGCGCCATCAGGTGCTCGGCCGTCTGGGCCTGCGGCACGTCCTCGGTCGCGCTCACGAGCAGAATGGCGCCGTCCATGATGGCGGCACCAGAGAGCATGGTCGCCATGAGCGTCTCGTGACCGGGCGCGTCGACGAACGAGACGGTGCGGCGTACGTCCGTCTCCTCGCCGTCTTCGGTCTCCTCTTCGACCGTGTAACACTCCGGCGCGTCAACGCCGGGAATCTGACGGAACGTCGCGTCGGCGTACCCGAGTCGGATGGAGATACCGCGCTTCATCTCCTCCGAGTGTTGGTCCGTCCACGAGCCGGACAACGCTTGAACGAGCGTCGTCTTTCCGTGGTCGACGTGACCGACGAGTCCGATGTTCACCTCCGGTTGTTGTGGGTTTTTCGTCACCATTGACCTCCTGAGAGTAATCTTGCGTGAACTTGGCTCCGAACGACTGATAAAGGTGCTGTTCTCGGACCGGGGCTGCTGTGGCTACGTCGGGCGGTCACACACCGCGCGCGGCGATTCAGCGGCGTCTCCCGCTCCCGGCGACGCCTCGAAAAATGGGTCGTCGTGCCCCCCAGCACGACGGTTCGTAGACCGATTCGAGTAACCCCTCGAACGGCTATCGGCTCCGGAATCCGTCGGTTATTCGACGCCCTTGACGAGCGAGCGAAGCTCGTCTCGGTAGGCGTCCGGCGTGAGTTCGAGGTCGATGTCGACCGAGACCTCGATGGCCTCGGTCGGCTCCTTGGTCACGCTGAGTTCGATGTTCTCGCCGGGGTGTGCGCCACCCGCGACGAGAATCGTCCCGTCGTGCTCCCAGACGGCGAGCATCCCGCTCACGTCGAACTCCTGACTCTCGATAGTGAACTCCTTTTCGTCGGTGAACGGGAACGTGATCTCGTCGAAGGCGATGGTGGCCCCGTACTCGGTCACGCGCGCCGAGTCGCCGGTGTCGACTGTCGTCGTCCGCGTGTCCGTCTGTTCGATATCCGTGACGTCCACGTCTTCCAACTGCCCCTCGTAGTGTTTCCGCGCGTGCTTCTCGACCAAGTCGACGACCGTCCCGCGGACCGTCTCCGGGAGGTTCGACAGGCTCGGATTGAGCGTCACGCGCGTCGCGAAGAACAGGGAGAACTGCCCCTCGGCCTGTCCGAGTGTCTTCTCTTTCAGCGTCTCCGCGAGGTCCATGTCTTCGTAGACGAGCGTCTCGAACGCCGCGGAGACGCTCGCCGGGCCAGCCGACCGCTCGAACGCCGGGTCCAGCGAGTGCCCCCCGATGTACTCCCAGCCGCCGGCTTCGAGCGTCCCCTCCGGCACCTTTGGCGGTGCCCGCGCGGCGCTCGCGGTCGTTCCGGAACTACAGCCGGCGAGTCCCGCGAGGCCCGCGCTGGCCGCGATACCGAGGTACGTTCTCCGTCTGATACTGTGGGCTGCGTTGTCTTCCCCCTTCATCGGTCAGTACTGCCGTGCTCTGTTTCAAATATGTACCTCCCTAAAAATCAAATACGAGAACACCGGGGCGACCCATCGGCAGGTCCGAGAGCGACCTTTTTGCCGCTCCGTCACCGACCGTCTCACGTGCCCGCTCCGGTGTCGTCGCCGTCGGAGTTCGCCTTCGAACTGGCGCTCTGCGCCCACCTCGAACAGACGACCGACTGGCTCCCCGCGCGCCAACTCGGCGCGTCGGTCGCCTCGCCGGGGAGCCGCATCATCGACGTGTGCGCCGTCGTCCCGGGGCCGGGATTCGACGAGCGCGCCCGTATCACCGACTGCGCGATTCCCGCAACGGCCATCGAGAGCGACGTGGGGGCCGGAAGCGCCGTCTTCTGGCGTGACGGCTTCGACTGCCACCCGGGACGCGCCCGGCGTGCCACCGACCGCGCCGTCGAAGTCGGCTTCTTCGAGTCCGAGCGCCGCCGGAGCAGAGAGTACGTCCGCCGCGCCGCCCGCTATCCGGACGACTGGTTCGCCCGACTCGTCGGCATCGAGAACAAGCCCGACCTCGGCACTCCCGGCGACCTGCTTCGACAACTCCGCCTCGACGTGAGCCTCGCGGTCTTCGACGAAGTGATTCTCACGACTGAGAGCTACGTCACCGGCGCGCACCTCAACCGCATCCCCGAGGAGGTCGGCGTCTGGCGCTTCGACCCCGGCACCGGCGACCGGGAGGTGGTCCGCGAGGCCCGCCCGCTTTCTCCGCACTCTACCGGCGTCGAACCCGTCGAGTACCACTCGCTCCACACCGACGTGGCGCTCGTCTCGCCCGCCGAAAAGCGAACCGCCCGCCTCCGACTCGCCGAGCGCGCCTACGGAAAAGGGTGGCGCGCCTACGACCTCCCCGCCTGCGCCCACGCCCGCGTCGACGCCGACGGTCGCCCCGTCTGCGCCCACTTCGACCGCGTGGTCGACCCCGGCTCCGAGTGCGGTGCCGACTGCTCGGCGTTCGAGGCGGCCGACCCGCCGGAACTGGACCGCGACGGCCTCCGCGAGTCGCGGACGGACTGGGTCGCCGACCCGACCGGCGTGGTCCGCAGACAGTCGGGACTCGACCGGTTCGGCTGACTCGCCCTGCCGCTCGTCGGGCCGCTAGTCGTCTCGCTCGTCGGAGTAAACCCAGCCGAGCGTCGCGACGACGCCGAAACCGACGACGAACACCGCGCCCTCGACCCAGTTCGGCTCGCCGGACCACGAGGCCACGAGGAACCAGATGACGCCGGCGACGACTGCCAGCGGCGTGCTGTATCGGAGCGCAGCGACGATATCGGACACGACCGTCCCGACGCGCTCCGGTCGCAAAACCGCACCGGACCGCCGGGTTCGCTCCCGGGCCTCACTCCGCGTCGGCCCGCTGTTCCATGTAGTTCCAGTAGGTGACGAGCGCGACGCCGATGACGGCGACGAAAACGACCTGGACGACGACGCCGAAGACGTCCAACTGGCCCGTATCGACGTACGTCAGGACGAAGTTGCCCGCGGCTGCGACGACACCGGCGACCATGAGATACCTGAACGCCTTGTCCTCGGCGACGGTTCGCAGCTTCACAGGTCGTACACCTCGCCGTCGACCGCCAGCGGCTCCTCGAACGCCTCGTCGGCGGGGTAGTAGTGCGCCACGTGGACGAGGCGGGTCTCGTCGGCGTTCAATTCCTCGCCGAGCGCGATGGCTCCCTCGCGGGTCATGTGCTTCGTGCCGAAGGTTCGTGCGACCCCGTTTTCGTCGTAGTCGTCGCCGCCGATGGGGTGGTACTCGCAGACCGACGCCGGGACGATGGCCTCGGCGAGAAGCAGGTCGGGGTCACGGAGCACGTCGCGGGACTCCTCGGGGATGGCGTAGGTGGAATCGCCAGAAAGCGAGAGCTTCGCGCCCGTCTCGGGGTCCTCGATGGCGACGCCGTAACAGACCAGCGGGGGGTGGACGACCGGCACGAACGTCACGTCGAGGCCGCAGGCGCGGAACGACTCGAACGGCGTCTGGTCTTCGACCGAGATGCGGTCGAGGTAGTCGAACTTCGAGCGAATCGCGTCGGCGACGCTCTCGCCCGTGACCGGGTCGACCTCGTCGGCGGCGTGGACCGCGAGGTCGTCGAGGAGGCGGTAGACGTTCCCGAGACCGTCGAGGTGGTCGAAGTGGATGTGGGTGACTAAGGCCTCGTCGGGAAGCGGCACGTCCTGCGTGAGAAACTGGTGGCGGAAGTCGGGGCTGAAGTCCACGAGGAGCGACTCGCCGGTCCGCTCGTTTTGCACGTGGACCGAAAAGCGCGTCCGCTCGATGCCTCGCTCGCGGGCCGCGAGGCAGGTCTCGCAGTCGCACCCGACGGTGGGCGTGCCGGTCGTGTCGCCGGTCCCGAGGAGGGTCACGCGCATTGACTCAACCACGGGGGCGGTGAGGTATAAACGTGGCCGACCGCGGCGAGTCAGGACCGGTATATCTGCCGGAACTCGACCACGGGGTGGAACGTCCCCGAGAGCGTCGTCGCTTCGAACTGGAGGTTCGCAGTAACCGTGCGCGGAACCGCCGAGACGAGCGCCTCGAATTCGACGGACGGCGTTCGTGCTTCACCGCTCCGGTTCGGCCACACCTCGTAGGCGAACATCACCCGTCTCACGTCCCCGTCGTCGTAGCCAATTCCTCGGCTGATATCAGCTAACGACTCGACGCCGAGTCGTTCCCGAACCGTCGCCATCGCCTCGGTTCCTGCGACGGTCCCACCGACTCGCGTCACCCACGACGATGCCGGTTCCCGGTCGTATATCGGCTCTTTCGTCGTTCCCGACTCGTTCACGTGTTTGCGATAACCGGTGCGTCGTCGAATCTCTGCAGTGTCCGGATAGTAGTCGTACTTCGACGAGTCTCGGTAGTCGCGCGAGATTGTAATCGGGTCACCAGAGGCGGGCGCAGGATTCGACTCCGGTTCGGGAAGGGGTGTCTCGGTGGACGGTTCGAGGTCCGACGTACACCCGGAAAGCGCCGTGAGAACCCCGCCCGCCACAATCGTGCGAACGAATCGGCGTCTGCTGGAGGGCATCGGCTCGCCGTTTGCGGCTCACTAGTAAATGTTTTGTCAGAAAGGGAGCGTTACTGCGCCGCGCCGGCGTCTTTCTGCGTCTCGCCTTCGTGTTCGTCCGCGTGGTCGTGGTCGTGGTCGTGACCGTCGTCCGAACCCGACCCCGCGACGAGTTCCGACGAGTCGGACATCATGTCGAGGTTCTTCAGGTTGTCACGCTCTTCGAAGTCGGCGACGGCTTCCAGCAGGTCGTCCTGCGTGAGTTCCATCCGCTCTTCGGTGAGCGCTTCGAGGACGGCCTCGCGGAGGACGAGTCGGAGGTCGGAGCCGGTGAGGCCCTCCGTCACGTCGGCGATGGCCGAGGGGTCGAACTCGTCGATGTCCATCCGGTTCGTGATGACCCGAAGGATGTCGGCGCGCATCCCGCGGTCCGGCTTGGGGAAGTTGACGATTTCGTCGAAGCGCCGCCACGCCGCCGAGTCGAGCTGGTCGGGGTGGTTGGTCGCGCCGATGAGGATGACCTCGTCGCGAATCAGCGAGATGTCGTCGATGCTCTTGAGCAGCGTGTTGACCGCGCGCTTGAGCGCCGCGTGCTCGTCCGACCGGCGGGTCTTCGCCACCGAGTCGAACTCGTCGATAAAGAGGATACACGGCGACAGCCGCTTTGCGACCTCGAAGGTCTTTTCGACGTTCTTGGCCGTCTCGCCGAGGTACTGGCTCGTGATCATCGAGAGCTTCACCTCGACGAACGGGAGGCCGAGCTCGTGGGCGAGCGCCCGCGAGACGGTGGTCTTGCCAGTCCCCGGCGGCCCGACGAAGAGGATTTTCCCGATTTCGCGGAGGCCGATGTCCGCGAGGTACTCGCGGTGCTCAATGGCCTTCATCAACTTGTGAATCTCGCCTTCCTGGTCCGTCGTGAGCACGAGGTCGTCGAGGGTCATCTCGATTTCCTCGGGCGCGCGGACCTGCACGAGGTCGAGCATCTCGGCGTCGTCCTCGTCGTCGAAGTACTCGTCCAGCAGGCTGTCTATCCACACGCGGTCGGCGTGAATCGGCCGGGTCTGTTCTCTGGCCTCCGCGTGGGTCACGTCCACGTCGTCTCGGTCCTCGACCGACTTCGCGACCGTCGGGTTCGTCACGAGCCGGTCGTAGTCGGCTCGTTTGACGAACCACTCCAGCGCCATCTCGGGCTGCGTCAGAGAGAGGCGGCCGGAGAAGTCCTCGCGCTGGGTGAACATGAGGTCGGAAATCGCGTCCCAGGGGTGTTCCACGCCGGTCGCCTTCCGCGCGATGGACTCGGTCACAACGAGCGGTCGCTCGATGCCGGCCATCGACGAGTCGTCCTCGTCGCCGTCGTCCTCGGCGTCCGCCCAGAAGACGCGTCGATACCGCGGGGGAAGGTCGTTTTCGTCAAGCGTTCGGTCGTCGGTGTAGAGGTGGGCCGTCAGCAGAAACTCGACAACCTCGAGCGCCCGTTCACTCATCCCCCAGAAATTGCCCGGGGAGACGCATAAGAGCGTCGGAGCGCCGCCGCTGGTGCGCGCGACCGAACTTCCCCGATGACAAGGAACTCGGCACGACTCCACCGTGTGACGTTAATTTCAGAAAAACAATTCAAAAACATATCCGAAAATGGATTTATTACGCGATTATATTCCTTTCACACGCTTGTATATTGTCTCTTTCTTCAGAATAATCGGGGAAAATATCCTTTCTTAAACGATTAGGGTTTTATGGTTATCTTCCGCCACTGTGAGCCAAGATAGTGAAATGATATTCACGAATGGAACGAGATGCCCGCCCAAATGCGGTACATCCTCGACGAATAGCCGGTGGTGAATCGCGTGGCGAAACAAGTCCCGACGACCTGCATGCGCTGTGCCGTGGGCTGTGGACACGTCCACCTCGGCTCCGACACCTCGTACGGGCTGGAAGCGGTTCGGGGGGACCCTTCACACCCCGTAAACAACGGGCTGGCCTGCGGTCGCGGCATCCGCGAATCGGCCGACCCGGATGGGTCGTGGCTCACGCGACCGCTCGTCAGGGAACACGGCGAACTCCGTCAGACCTCGTGGTCGGACGCGCTCGCGCGCGTCGGCGACGCCATCACCGACGCGATGGCCGACAACCCCGACGAGGTCGCTGTCCTCGGGAGCGGCCAACAGACGAACGAGGCCGCCTACGCCCTCGGGAAACTCGCCCGCGGCGGTATCGGCACCCGAAACTACGACGCGAACACGACGCTCTGCATGGCGAGCGCGGTCAAAGCCTACTACCGCGCCTTCGGGAGCGACGCGCCGCCGCCGACCTACGACGACATCCCCGAAGCGGAGACGCACCTCGTCTGGGGGGCGAACCCGGCCGTCGCCCACCCCGTGATGTTCCGGTGGATTCGACAGTCGGCCGACGACGGCGACCTCGTCGTCGTCGATCCCGTCGAGACGAAGACCGCGGGGGTCGCCGATGACCACGTCGCCATCGACCCGGGCGGCGACCTCGCGCTGGCGCAGGCGGTTCTCGGCCATCTCGTCGAGACCGACCGCGTGGACGAGGGATTCGTCGCGGAACACACCGAGGGGTTCGACCGAGTCGTCGACGAACTCCCCCCGGTCGAGGAGGCGGCGTCGGACGCCGGCGTCACCCTCGACGAAGTCGAGAAACTGGCGTCGCTCCTCGACGCGCCCACGCTCGTCTACTGGGGCATGGGCGTCAACCAGAGCGTCCGCGGTACCGCTACCGCCGGCGCGCTCGTGAACCTCTGTCTCGCCTCTGGGAACCTCGGCCCCGGCTCTGGTCCCTTTTCTCTCACCGGACAGGCGAACTCGATGGGCACCCGCGTCGTCTCTTCGAAGGGGACGTGGCCCGGCCACCGACCGTTCGAACACCCGGACCACCGCCGGACCGTCGCCGAGGCGTGGGACGTGCCCGTGTCTCGGCTCCCTGACGACAACGGACCGGGACCGGTCGGCATGTTCGAGTCGTCGCCGTCCGTCGTCTGGACCGTCGCGACCAACCCGCTCGCCGGGTTCCCGGACGCTACGGCCGCCCGTGAGGTCCTCGAAGACTCCTTCCTCGTCGTGCAGGACGCCTTCCGTTCCGAGACGGTCGAACTCGCCGACGTGGTGCTCCCCGCGGCGACGTGGGGTGAGTCCGAGGGGACCACGATGAACATGGAACGGACGGTCTCGCGGGTTCGTCCGGCCACCGAGACGCCGCCGGGCGTCAGACAGGACCTCGACATCATCGCCGACGTGGCCGCCCGCGTCGCGCCCGGACTGCTCCCGAGACCGTCGGTCTCGCCGAGCGACCTGTTCGACGAGTTCGCCGCCCTCACCGAGGGCACGGACGCCGACTGCTCGGGGCTCTCGTACACCCGACTCGACGGCGAGCGCGCCGTCCGCTGGCCCGCGCCGGACCCGACGAGCGAGGGCGGCTACCGCTACTACGACGCCGGCGACGGGGAGTCGGGCGACCCGACGTGGTCGTTCCCGACAGCGTCCGGGAAGGCGCAGTTCAGCGCGCTCTCTGGGTCGTCGCTCCCCGAACCCGCCGACGAGTCGTACCCGCTGACGCTCACGACCGGCCGCGAGGCCGACGGGTACAACACCGGAGTTCGCACGCGGAGCGACACGCCGGACCAGCCGGTCGCCCGCGCGCACCCCGACACTATCGACGCGCACCGCGACGCGGTCGCCGACCCCGAGGGCGACCGCCGAACCACTGTCGTCTCCCGCCGGGCGTCGGTCCCGGCGACGCTCGACCCCGACGACGCCGTCCCGCCGGGCCTCGTCTGGCTCTCTATTCACCATCCGATGACTAATCGACTTACCAGCCCTGCGGTCGACCCGCAGTCGAACGAACCGAACTTCAAGCAGTGCGCCGTCCGCCTCGAACACCCCGAGGCGACCGCGTCAACCGACCTCCTCGCGGCCGAGGTGAGCGACTGATGGCGCTCGCCGCCGCCGGCGGACGGCCCCGCGAACTCGAACGCGCCGCCGCCTGAGAATGGCCGACGAGTCGCACCCCCACCTCGACACCGGCCGTGCGGGCATCATCCTCGCCGGCGGCCGGTCGACCAGATTCGGCGGCATCGACAAGGCGACGGCCACCGTCGGCGGCCAGCCCATGATTCACCGGGTCGCCGCCTCGCTCGACCCCGTCGTCGACGAACTCGTCGTCAACTGCCGCGCCGAACAGCGGGACGCGCTCGCCGGCGCGCTCTTGGACTTCGACGTCCGGTTCGCGGAGGACTCTCACCCCGACCGGGGGCCGGTCTTCGGCCTGCGAACTGCACTGCGGGCGACGAGCGCCGAGTACGCGGCGGTCCTCCCGTGCGACATGCCGCTCGTTCCGAGTGGGTTCATCTCGCACCTCTTCGGTCGCCTGCAGGGCGGCGCCGGCGTCGTCCCACGAGTCTCTGAGACGATGCAACCGCTCCCCGCAGTCATCCACTGCCGCGCCGGTGTGGTCGCCTGTACCGACACCATCCGCGCCGGTGACGACCGCCTACAGGCCGTGATGTCCGCGCTCAACGTCACCGTCCTCGACGACCGCGAAGTGGAGGCTCACGCCGGAACGCACGCGTTTCACAACGTGAACTCCTTCGACGACTTGCGCGCGCTCGCCGCTCGTCGGTGAGTCGCGTTCGAGCCCCATACCACATCATCTTCCATTATGTTCAATTGTGGTTATCCAATAATCGCCCGACTAACTGCCCAAAATACAACCTTATATTCGGAATATTCGGTTATAGAATGGACGAATACGGCCTATAGCGCCGATTTCTAAAGATTATCAACGAATACTCTTATGAACCTCTGTCGAGTCGTGTTATCACGAAACATGACCAAGTTCGCAAACAAACGCACAGGAATAGTGGATGATTGCCCACTGGTGGTCGGAAATGGCGAGTAAGAAGGAAGCGTGGAAGTCGGAGCTCTACGGCGACGCGGTCCGCGAGAAGATCGAGGAGTTCGCCGAGAAAGGCATCGACGCCATCCCCGAAGACGAGCGCGACAAGTGGTTCACGCGCTTCAAGTTCTGGGGCGTCTTCCAGCAGCGGACGGGCCAAGACTCGTACTTCATGATGCGGCTGACGAACGCCAACGGCGTCCTCGAACCGGGACAGCTCCGGGCAATCGGCGAGGTCGCGCGCGACTACGCGTCCGGGCCGGTCGAGAACCCCGAGTTCGGCGACGCATGGTTGGACCTGACGACGCGCCAGTCGATTCAGCTCCACTGGCTCGAACTCGAAGACATCCCCGAGGTCTGGGAGAAGCTCGAAGCGGCGGGCGTCTCCTCGCGGTCCGCCGGCGGCGACACCATGCGGAACATCACCGGCTGTCCGGTCGCCGGCCGCGACAAACACGAACTCGTCGAGTCCCAGCCGCTTCTCGACCGCTTCCAAGAGGACCTCCGCGGGAACGACGCCCTGTCGAACATGCCGCGGAAGTTCAACATCAGCGTCACCGGCTGCCGGGAGGGCTGCGCGCAGGACTCGATAAACGACGTGGGGCTCGAACCCGCGAAGAAGGAGATTGACGGCGAGACGGTCACCGGCTTCAACGTCCGCGTCGGCGGCGGCCTCGGCTCCCGAAAGCCGCGCGTCGCCCGCAACCTCGACATCTTCGTCGCCGACGAGGACCGCGCCTACGAGGTCGTCCGCGGCTTCGTCGAACTCTACCACGAACACGGCAACCGCGACGTTCGGGCTCGCGCCCGCAGTCGCTTCTTCGTGGACGAGTGGGGCACGGAGAAGATTCGCGACCTGCTCCAGGAGGAGTACGTCGACTTCGAACTCCAGTCTGCGGGCGAGAACATCCGCGACGAATACACCTACAACGCGGGCCGCCCGGAGTCCGACGGGAAACACGACCACATCGGCGTCCACGAGCAGGCCAACGGCGACTACTACGTCGGCCTCAGCGTCGCCGTCGGCCGGCTCACGGCGTCCGACGCCATCGAACTGGCCGACATCGCCGACGAGTACGGCTCCGGCGAGGTCCGCCTCACCCGTCGTCAGAACCCGCTTCTGATGGACGTGCCGGAGGAGAAGCTCGACGACCTGCTCGCCGAGCCGCTCCTCGGAAAACACACGCCCGTCCCGAACCCGTTCCAGCGCGGCACGGTCGCCTGCACCGGGACGGAGTTCTGCTCGCTCGCGCTCACGGAGACGAAAGCCCGGACCGCCCGGATGCTCCGGTGGCTCCGCGACAACGTGGACGTGCCCGACGACGTGAGCCAACTGAAGATTCACTACTCCGGCTGTACCGCCGACTGCGGGCAGGCGAACACGGCCGACATCGGCCTGTTCGGCATGCGCGCCCAGAAGGACGGCGAGATGGTCGAGGCCATGGACATCGGCGTCGGCGGCGGCATCGGCGAGGACCCGTCGTTCGTCGAGTGGGTTCGACAGCGCATCCCGGCCGACGAGGTGCCGGGTGCCATCGCCTCGCTCGTGGAAGCGTTCGCCGAGCGCCGCGAGCCCGGACAGACGTTCCGCGAGTGGGTCGAAGCCGAGGGGACCGAAGCAGTCACCGAGTACTGTGTCCCCGAGGAGACGGACTTCGAAGCGCCGTACATGCACGACGCCAAGCAGTCGTGGTACCCGTTCGCCGAAGAAGAGGAAGCGAAGGCCGAACAGCCGGTCACGAGCGACTGAACATGACCGAACGCATCGCATCCGACGACCCGGCGGACGACGCAGACGCCGACGACGTGGCCTTCGAGCACGCCTCGGCGGACGTCGCGCCGGAACTATTCCCGGCGGAGCCAACGGTTGCCGACGCGGGTACCGGCGGAATCCCCGGTCGGCCGGACAGCGACTCCGCCACTCGTTCCTGACGTTCCGAGACTCGGTGCCGTCGTCTCCACTTTCACCGCTTTCTCGGCGTTTTTCGACCCGAAGAACAACTCGTTACGACGAATAGTGAGTTCTAAACTATTTATGGTGTTCGAACCCTGATGATGTGCCATGCCAGAGCCAGTCATCGCGGCCGCGTACCGCACGCCGTTCGGCAAGGCGGGCGGCGTGTTCGAAGACGTTCGAAGCGAGGACCTCTCGGTCACGCTCATCGACCACATCCTCGACGAACACGACGTCGACCCCGACGACGTGGAGGACCTGATGTGGGGCGTCGCCCAACAGCGCACCGAACAGGACAACAACGTCGCCCGCGTCATCGCGCTCCTGTCAGACCTCGGCGAGGGGACGCCCGCGACGAGCATCAACCGCTGGTGCGCCTCCTCGATGCAGGCTATCATCTCCGCGTCCGACGCCATCGCCGCTGGCAACCGCGAGTGCATCGTCGCCGGTGGGGTCGAAAGCATGTCCCGCGTGCCGATGGACGGCGACTCCTACCAGCACCTCCACCCCGAACTGAGCGAGCAGTACAACATCTTCCAACTCCAGATGGGGATGACTGCCGAGAAAGTCGCAAACGAGCACGAGGTCTCCCGCGAGGCCCAAGACGAGTTCGCGTTCCGGAGCCACCAGCGCGCCGCCGAGGCGACCGACTCGGGCCGCTTCGACGACGAAATCGTCCCGGTCGAGACGGACGACGGCGTCGTCACCGAGGACGAGGGCATCCGCCGCGACACCTCGATGGAGATTCTCGGCGGTCTCGAGCCCGCCTTCTCGGGCGACGGCTCCGTCACCGCCGGCAACTCCTCGCAGATAACCGACGGCGCGGCCGCGGTCCTCGTCACCAGCCGCGAGTTCGCCGACGAACACGGCCTCGACGTGCTCGCCTCGGTCGGCACGAACAACGTCGCTGGCGTCGACCCGACGGTCATGGGCATCGGCCCGGTCCCGGCCACCCGCGGCCTCCTCGACCGCGCCGGCACCGACATCGACGACTACGGCCTCGTCGAAATCAACGAGGCGTTCGCCAGCCAGTGTGAGTACTCCCGCCGCGAACTCGGCATCGACGCGGACAAACTCAACGTCAACGGCGGCGCAATCGCGCTCGGCCACCCCCTCGGGGCGTCCGGCGCGCGCCTCCCCGTGACGCTCATCCACGAGATGCAGAAGCGCGACGTGGACCGCGGCCTCGCGTCGCTCTGCGTCGGCTTCGGTCAGGGCGCGGCAATCGAGTTCAGCAGGTAAGGCGAGCGTTCAGCTGTTTTTTTGGTCCAGATTTTTGCCGAGCGAAGTGAGGGAAAAAGGTGGCAGCGGTGTGGCAATCGAGTTCAGTCGGTAGGGCGAGAATTCGGCTGTTTTTTGGTCCAGATTTTTGCCGAGCGAAGTGAGGGAAAAAGGTGGCAGCGGTGTGGCAATCGAGTTCAGCAGGTAGGGCGAGAATTCGGCTGTTTTTGTTTCGGTTTTCGAAGCGAAGTCGGTGAGACCGGGAGACGACGCGACGGTCGCCTCCCGCTCGTTTCTCCGCCGCTAACGCTCACGAACAGACGTGCGCCTTCCGTCACGTTCATACTCCGGAAGTCGAGAGTATCCCGGTGATGAACCTCACGACGACCGTACTGTCGGGGGCGTTCGCGGCGCTGGTGGCCGCCGGGGCCGCCTCCGCGGGGTTCGTTCCGAGGCCCGACCTCGGCGCGCCCGTCTGGTACGTCCTCGTCGCGCTCACCGTCGGCTACTGGGCGGTGTTCGTCCGCTGGGCGCGGCGCTGACCTGTCGGGGACGACGCGAAAAACCGAAATTCAGGGGGCGGCGAGAGCCGCTATTCGGGGTTGACTAACTCTTCTGCGTCCCGGACGGCCTCGCGCTCGCCGATGATGGTGATGCGGTCGCCCTCTTGGAGCGTGTACTCCGCGTTGGGGACCGTCGTGTCGCCGTTTCGCGAGACGAGGGTGATGAGACAGCCGTCGGGCAGTTCGGGTCCGACCTCGCGGATGGTCCGACCGATGAGTTTCTCGGCGGTGACCTCGACCTCTTGGACGTCGCCGGAGCGGCCGATTTCGCCCATCCAGTTCGACATCGACGGACGCTCGATGTAGTTGTCGAGCGCCTGCGCCGTGGCGATGGTCGACGAGATGGTCCGGACGCCGAGTTCTTCGAACGCCTCGACGTTGTCGGGGTTGTTCGCCCGCGCGAGGACGCTCTCGGGTTCGAACTTCGAGTTCGCCAACTGCGCGACGAGCAGGTTCACGTCGTCGTCGCCGGTCGCGGCGACCACGAACTTGGCGTTCGCGGCCCCCGCGGAGCGTAAGACGCTCGTGTCGGCTCCATCGCCGTGATGGACGGTAAAGCCCATGTTCCGGGCCGTCTGGACTACTTCTTGGTCCTCTTCGATGAGGACCACGTTCTCTCCGCGGTCTGCGAGGCGTTCGGCGAGCGCACGGCCCACTTTCCCGCCTCCGATGATGAGTACACGCATTGGGATGACGTCGAGGTATTCTGCGATCTGGCGAGCGAGGCCGGCCTCGAAGACGACGGTCGTCAAGATGACGAGGAACACCGTGCCGACGAGAATCGAGGCGCTCTGGTTCAGCGCGGCGGCCTGTTGGGTCAGTCCCTCGGCCGCGAGCCGTGTCGCCTCCTCTTGGAGAGCGATGGCGAACAGCGAGGCCACGGACGCGGGGATGATGCCGCGCGGGCCGACGAAGCTCATGAAGAGCTTCTCTTCTCTCGTGAAGCGGTCGCCGCGTGCCGAGATGAAGACCAACAGCGGTCGAATCACGAGCGCGACGGCGGCGACGACGGCGAGGCCGCCGACGCCGAGGTTCAGGAGGTTCTGGAAGTCCAACAGCGCCGCGAGGGCGATGAAGACGAACGACAGCACGAGCAGCGTGATGTCGCCTTTGAACGCCGAAATCTCCTCTTCGTACGGCACGTCCGCGTTGCCGAGGAGGATGCCGGCGGTCGCCACCGCGGCGATGCCGGCCTCCGTAGCGACGTAGTCGGCGGCCGCGTAGGATACGAGCGCGCCGGCGAGGACGAGCAGGCGCGCGTTCTGCGGCGCGTTGCCCGGCGAGAGGTCGACGTACCGGAGCGCGTAGTACAGCGCCCCGGCGACGATTGCGCCCATGACGACGCCGACGCCGAGGCGCTCGGCGAACAGGACCACGAGGGCGTCGGGGCTACTGACGCCTTCGAGGATGGCCTCGAAGATGACGATGGCGACGATAGCCGCCGTCACGTCGTTGACGATACCCTCCGTGTCGAGCGCCGCGCCGACTCGGTCGCGGACCGGGACGACTTCGAGAATCGGGGCGATGACCGTTGGCCCGGTCGCGACGAGGAGCGCGCCCACGAGGAACGATACCGGCCACGGCGCGCCGAGCGCGTAGCGGACGACGACGCCCGTCGCGACGAACGAGATTATCGCCCCGACGGTGACGAGGCGGAACGTCGCGGCCGGCGCTTCCCGTAGCTTGTCGATTCGAAGGTGGAACGCACCCTCGAAAACGATGATAGCGACCGAGAGACCGACGATGGCCTGTAGTGCGTTCCCGAACGAGTCGGGAGAGATGACGCCGAGGACCTCCGGACCGAGCAGGATGCCCGACGCGATGAGGAACACGACGCTGGGGACCTGAAACCGGTCCGAAAGCACCTGCGAGACCACGCCGATGCCGATTATCGCGGCGACGAGCGGGATGAGGTTGGCTCCTCCTGCTGTGGCCACTTATATCGCCTCCATTGATTCGGTCCATGTGACGACGGAAGATAAGTCCACACATCTCGGGCGGTGTTTCCGCGGACTCGGGGGTCGTTGGGCCAAAAAAACGGCTGGGGACGTTTCGGCTGTCGGATGTTACTGGGTCGCGGCTTGCCCGCCACCCCGCCGCTCTTCGCTCCGGCGGTCCTCGTCGTAGATGAGAGACACCTCGTCGGCGTAGCGGTCGAGGATGTTCCGGCGCTTCTTTTTCATCGTCGGCGTCATCAGGTCGTTCCCCTCCGTGAACTCCTCGGGGACGACGCGGAACTGCTTGATTCGCTCGTAGGACTCGAAGTTCTCGTTGGCCGCCTCCACTTCGGCCTCGATGCGCTCGTACACCCGGTCGTCGCGGCAGATGGCTTTCGGGTCCTCCGGGAGGTCGATGTCCTCCTCGTCGGCCCACTTCCGCAGGCCGTCGAAACTCGGCACGATGAGCGCCGAGACGAACTTGCGGCCGTCGCCGAGGACCATACACTGTTCGACCACCGACGAGGAGGCGAAGGCGTCCTCGATGGGGCCGGGTGCGACGTTCTTGCCCGTCGAGAGGACGAGAATCTGCTTGGCGCGCTCGCGGAAGGTGATGTAGCCGTCGGGCCGGAGTTCGACCACGTCGCCGGTGCGGAACCAGCGGTTGCCCTCGTCGTCCTCGACGAACGCCGCCTCGGTCTCCTCGGGGTTGTTCCAGTAGCCCTCGGTGACGCTCGACCCGCGGACGAGCAGTTCGCCCACCTCGCCGCCCGCGTCGCCGAGTTGGTCGCCGACGACGGTCGTGTCGAGTTTCGTCTCGACGTTCCGAAGCGGGTAGCCGATAGTGCCGATTTTCGGCTCCTCCGGGGGGTTGACCGAGATGACGGGCGAGGTCTCGGTGAGGCCGTAGCCCTCGTAAATCGGGAGGCCCATCGCGTGGTAGAGCGCGCACAGTTCGGCCGAGAGGCTTCCGCCGCCGCTGATGAAGAAGTCGAGGTTGTCGCCGAGCGCCTCGCGCACTTGCCCGAACACGAGGCGGTCGGCGAGGCGGTGTTTCGCGGTGAGCAGGTAGCCCGGCGCGTCGGTCGTGTGGTACGCCTGCCCGACGCCGACGGCCCACTCGAAGATGCGCTTTTTGGCGGGCGACTCGCTGGCTTGCGCTCGAATCGCATCGTAGAGCTTCTCGTACACCCGCGGGACGCTCGTCCCGGTCGTCGGCTGGACGAGTTGGAAGTCCTCGCGAAGCGTGTCGGGGCTCTCGGCGTAGGCGACCGCCGCGCCCGCCGCGAACATCATGAAGTGACCCGCCATGCGCTCGAAGACGTGGGCGAGCGGCAGGAACGACAGCGCCACCGAGCCGGGACCGATGACCGGCGTGTCGCCTTTGTCCGGGCGGGGACCGAACCGCCGGTAGCTCTCGTTGACGTTCGACCGGAAGTTCCAGTGGGTGAGTTGGACGCCTTTCGGCTGGCCGGTCGTCCCCGAGGTGTAGATGAGGCTAGCGAGGTCGTCGGGGTCGCGCTCGTCCAGCCACGACTCGTAGGCCGCCTCGTCGTACACCTCCTCGCCGCGGCGGTAGAGTTCGCCGAGCGTCAGCACGTCGTCGCGGTCGTCGTGGCCGTCGTACTCGTCCACGACGACGATAAACCGCAGGTCCAACTCGTTTTCGACGGCGAGCACGCGCTCCAACAGCTCTTCGTTCTCGACGACGACGGCGTTCGCACCGGGGTCCGAAAGCAGGTACTGCACCTGTCGCTCCGACGACGAGGTGTACACCGTGGTCACGACGCCGCCCGCGCCGAGGACGGCGAAGTCCGTCTGGGCCCACTCCATGCGCGTGTGCGCGAGAATACCGACGCGGTCGCCGGTCTCGATGCCGAGGTCGCGGAACCCGGCCGCGAGTCGGCGCACGATGCCCCGCATCTCCTCGTAGGTCAGGTCGGCGTAGTCGCCGTCGGGGGCCGCCGGAACGACGCCCTCGGCGACCAGCGACCGTCGGTAGACGCCGCCTTTGTACCGCTGTGCGACTCGCGTGGCGTTCCGCGACGCGCTCGATTCGAACATCCGTGGGAGGGTCGTCCGCTCGATGACAGGGTCGTCGAACGCCGCCTCCGCGTCCCGCCAGTCCATGCTCTGTTAGTAATGATTCAACATTTAAAACTATGTACGTTGGGTCTGTTGAAACACCGCGGTACCGCGGGGAAACGCTGATTTCGACCCCGAACGCGGCACTTTTGGGTCGGCAGCGGCAGTGTCAGCGCGTTGCCCGGGCTGGCTGACTCGGCCGAACTGGCCGAACTGGCCGAACTGGCCGAACTGGCCGAACTGGCCGGACTGGCCGGACTGGCCGAACTGGTCGACCCCGCCGACCGACTCGCGTCACTCGTCGTCGCCGATGTAGTCGAGGTAGCCGAGCACGCCGCGGGTGTTCAGTCGCTCTTCGTCGCGGGCCTTGCGCTCGCCCCACACCTCGGCCATCTGGGTGTGCTCGACGAAGTGGTCGATGACGGCCTCGTCGTCGCCGAGTTCAGCGCGCTTCTGTCGGATGGCCTCGACCCACTCCACGAGAACGCGCTTGTACTCTGCGGCGAGGTCGCTGTCGTAGGGCTTCGGGCCGAAGTGGCCGAAACAGACCGTCTCGGGGTCGATGTCCTCGATGGCCCGCACGTCGTCGAGCGCCTTCTGGAGGTGGAACTGCGAGGGCGGCGAGGTCTGTCGGAGCGTCCGCGACTTCGGCTCCCAGATACCTAGCGCGTCGCCGACGAACAGCACGTCGTCGCCGTCGTCGTGGAACATCACCTGGTGCGGCGCGTGGCCGGGCGCGTGATGGACCGTGAGCGTCCGGTCGCCGAGGTCGATTTCGTCGCCGTCGGTGAGGCCCTCGACGCGCTCTTCTTCGATTGGGAGGGGTTCGTCGTAGAACTGCCATTGGTCTTCGACGGCCGCCTTCGTGCCCTCGATGAGTCGCGACGGGTCCACGAGGTGCGGCGCGCCGATTTCGTGGGTCATGACGGTCGCGTCGGGGTAGCGTTCGGCGAGGTAGCCCGCGCCGCCCGCGTGGTCGAGGTGGACGTGCGTCGGCAGGATGTACGCGAGGTCGTCGACGCCGACCTCGTCGAGCATCCCGAAGACCGCCTCTCTGTCGGCGGCGATGCCGGTGTCGACGAGCGCCGGTTTCTCGGCGTCGACGAGGTAGACCGAGCCGTACTTCTCCACCTCGTACATGCCGCTGTCGACGTAGTAGAGGTCCGTACTGTCCGGGACGGGTTCGACGTCGCCAATAGCCATAGTTGACGGCCGTCTCCGGGAAAGAAAAGCGTTCGGTCGGCCGACCCCCCACGTTGATTACGGGCGACCGCAAAGCCGTCTCCATGTCCGAACAGGGTGGCGAACCGCTCCCGGACGTCGACATCTCGGACGTCTCGCCGATGGCGTGGCGACTGCTCAGAGTCGCCGCCGGCTACAACCAGCGGGCCGTCGAGCGCGCCGTCGACGACCTCATGCAGGCGCACATCTCCATGCTCGAATCCGGGAGCCGCGGCCTCTCGCGGTCGCGCCGCCGCGCCCTGCTCTCGCTGTACGCTGCGGAACTCGACGACGAACAGGTCCGCACGCTCGTCGACCACTTTTAAATCGCGTCGAGACGCGACGCGAAATCTCGCTTCTGTCTGCCGATTTCGACGGGAGGACGGCTGTCGACACCGATATACCTCCATTCGCTACCGTATTGAAAATAATTAAGTAAGACTATCGTTAGAGATAGCGTGTATCAATGATACGCGGTGTTACAAAGACTGCTCGCGGACGATTCGCCGTCTTCACGCTCGCCCTCGTCGCGTCTCTCGCGCTGGCCTTCGGGCCATCGCTTGAGGGGCTTTCGACGCGGGGTCAGTACGCATTAGCGACGATGGTGTTCGCCGGCATCCTCTGGGTGTCCGGCGCGCTTCCCCTCGCGGTGACGGCGCTGTCGATACCGGTGTTGCTCACGGCCTACGGCGTCTACGGCGATATCGACCCGGCGCTCGCCGGCTTCGCCGACCACCTCATCTTCCTCTTCATCGCCGGCTTCATGCTGGCGAACGCGCTCCAGAAGTACAACATCGACCGCCGCATCGCGCTGTGGCTCATGGCCGTCATGGGGTCGTCGCCGCGGCGGCTCATCCTCGCTATCATGCTCGCCACGGCGTTCCTGTCGATGTGGGTCTCGAACACCGCCACGACGGCGATGATGACGCCCATCGCGCTCGGCGTCCTCGCGCAGGTGCTCGGCCGCGAGGAGGTCTACGAGGCCGACGCCGACGAGGGAACGTTCTCGAACATGCAGATAGCGACCCTTCTCGGCACCGCCTACGCCGCGAGCGTCGGCGGGGTCGGCACCCTCATCGGCACGCCACCGAACGCGGTCGTCGCAACTCAACTCAACGCGCTCCTCGGCTACGACATCGGCTTCGCCGAGTGGCTCCTCGTCGGACTCCCAATCGTCGCTATCACCCTTCCCATCGTCTGGTACCTCCTCACGTTCCGCTTTTTCCCGCCCGAGGTCGACGACGTGGAGGGCGCTCGCGAACAGGCGCGCGAGTACCTCGCCGACGAGGGCACGCTCTCGACCCGCGGCCGTCGTGTCGCGTACATCTTCGCCGCCACCGCCGGGCTGTGGGTCGTCGGCGGCCTTGACCCCGTGTTCGAGTTGTTCCTCCCGGACCCGGTGTTCAACACCCTGTTCGGCACCGGCGAGGGCATGACGCTCCTCGGCGTCGAGGGGCATCAGGGCCTCCTGTACTACGTGATGGTCGGGATGTTCTCTATCCCGGCGCTCGTCCTCGCGGACACGATGGAGTGGGACGAACTGGCTGACATCGACTGGGGAACGATTCTCCTCTTCGGTGGCGGCATCTCGCTGGCTGACGCGTTCGCCTCCACGGGCGCGACGAAGTGGCTTGCTGAGGCCGTCTTCGGCTCCTTGACCGGCGCGCCCATCATCCTCGTCGTCGGCGCTATCGTGCTCCTCGTCATCTTCCTTACGGAGATGACCTCGAATACCGCGACGGCGACCATCATCGTCCCCGTGCTCATCGGCATCGGGAGCGTCTTCGCGGCGACGCTCGGACTCACCGAGGTCTCCGCGGCCGTGTTCCTCGCGGTCAGCGGGGCTATCGCGGCCTCGTTCGCCTTCGCGTTGCCGGTGGCGACGCCCCCGAACGCCATCGTCTTCGGGAGCGGCCACATCAAGCAGTCTCACATGATGCGGGCCGGGACCGTCCTCAACGTCGTGATGACCGGCGTACTGACCATCCTCATCTGGTTCCTCTTCCAGTTCGTCTGGCCGGCGTTCCTCTGGTAACCGACCCGTCGGTCTTCGACGCCCGCCAGCGTCTCTCCGTCCGGTCTCCGCTTCCCATCCCTCGGCGATGCGATACGATTTTCCCGCCCGCCCGGAAATCACAGCCCAATGATTGACAGGCAACTGCTCCGCGACGAACCGGAGCGAGTTCGCGACGCGCTCGCCGCCCGCAACATGGAGGGTGTGGACATCGACCGCGTCCTCGACGTGTACGACGAGTGGCGCTCGCTGAAGGCCGAGGGCGACGACCTCCGCCACGAGCGCAACGAGGTCAGCCAGAAAATCGGCCAGCTGAAGCAAGAAGGGAAAGACGAGGAAGCGCAGGAGGCCATCGACCGCTCGGGCGAACTCAAGACGGAGCTACAGGAGCTCGAAGCCCGCGCCGACGAACTCGAGGCGGAACTCGACGAGGCGCTCATGGAACTGCCGAACCTCCCCCACGAGTCGGTCCCCGTCGGGGCCGACGAGGCCGACAACGAGGAGGTCCGCCGCGTCGGCTTCGACGACCTGCGCGACCTCCCCGACGAGGTGACGCCGCACTACGACCTCGGCGAGGAACTCGACATCATCGACGAGAGCCGCGCGGCCAAGACCACCGGCTCGGGCTTCTACTTCCTGAAAGGCGAGGGCGCGATGCTCGAACACGCGCTCGTCCAGTTCATGCTCGACGTGCACCGCGAACAGGAGTACGTCGACCTGTTCCCACCGATTCCGGTCAAGACCACCTCGATGGAGGGTACCGGTCAGCTCCCGAAGTTCGCGGAAGACGCCTACCGCATCGGCGGCTCGGAGACCGAGAACTACGAGGACGACGACCTGTGGCTCTGTCCCACCGCGGAGGTCCCGGTCACGAACATGTACCGCGACGAGATTCTCCTGAAGGACGACCTCCCGCTGAAGCACCAGGCGTACACGCCGAACTTCCGGCGCGAAGCGGGCGAACACGGCACCGAAACCCGCGGTATCGTCCGTGTCCACCAGTTCAACAAGGTCGAACTCGTCAACTTCGTCGAGCCCGAGGAGTCGTACGACCGGCTCGAAGCCCTCGTCGACGAGGCCGCCGAAGTACTCGACCGACTCGGCCTGCCGTACCGTGTCCTCTCGCTTTGCACCGGCGACCTCACCTTCGCGTCGGCGAAGACCTACGACCTCGAAGTGTGGGCTCCTGGCACGGAGTCGGACGACGCCCCCGAACAGGGTGGCCGCTGGCTTGAGGTCTCGTCGGCCTCGAACTTCGAGGACTTCCAGGCGCGCCGCGCCGGCCTCCGCTACCGCCCCGAGCGCCACGAGTCGGCCGAGTACCTCCACACGCTCAACGCGTCGGGCACGGCCGTCGGCCGCGTCATGGTCGCGCTGCTCGAATACTACCAAAACGAGGACGGCACGGTCGACGTGCCCGAACCGCTCCAGCCCTACATGGGTGGCCGCGAGGTCATTGAGGGCCACGAGCCCGTCGGCGAGGCCGCCGTCGGTGCCGGGAAGAAAGACTGAGCGACTGACGCACGCCGCGACCGCGAGTTTCTCTTCTCTTCCCTTTCTCCCCTCTCTCCCGTTTTCCCCGGCGACGCACGCCGTCAGTTCGGCGACGACTTGACGAACGTCTTCAGGTCCGAGAGCTTCCCGTCGTGGGCACGGAACCGGTCGAGAAAGACGAACAGTTCGTCGCCGTCGCGGTCTTCGAGGTGGCCGCGGACGACGATTTCGTCGTCGGACTTCGACTGGATGTAGCGTTCGATGACGTGTCGCGTGTCCTTCTGCGGCCTGTCGTCTCGCATGAACGAGACGAACTCCTCGCGCCCCGAGAGCGTCATGTCGCCGCGGTGCTGGACGAACTCCGGTTCGAGGATGTTCCGAAGCATGTCGTATCCGTGGTGGTCGAGCGCCGTGTAGTACTGCCGGGCCAGATACGTCGCGTCGGGATGCACACCCGCTATTCGTCGGCCGGCGGCAAGAATCCGACGCCGGTGCTGCCGGCGTGCCGGCGCTGCCGTCGAACGCCCCGCGCGTGCCACCGCGTTCGGGACGCTTTTCTCTGCCAGCCGCGTATCGCGGCTGTGGACCTGCACGTTCGATACGAGGGCGACGACGACCCGAAGAAGTGCACGGCGAAGAAGCTCGAACGCTTCGACATGGCCGCCCTCCACGGCTCCGACCGCGAGACTCCCTACGGCGTCGTGCTCAACCCCCACGCCGACAGGGCGCTGTCGCCCGCCGACGCGGACACCGGCGCGCTCGTCGCGCTCGACTGCTCGTGGGAGTCGGCCGGCGAGGCCATGTTCTCGCTCCCCGGCGAGCACCGCGCGCTTCCCTATCTCGTCGCCGCTAACCCCGTGAACTTCGGCCGCCCGATGCAGCTGACGACGGTCGAGGCGATAGCCGCCGCGCTCGTCATCTTCGGCGAGAAGAAGCGGGCCGAGGACGTGCTCTCGAAGTTCAACTGGGGCCACACGTTCCTCGAACTCAACGAGGAGCCGCTCCGCCGGTATTCGGAGTGTGCGGACTCGACCGAGGTCGTCGAGATTCAGCGGGAGTATCTCGAACGCGGCGAGTAACACTCGACTACGGAGCGGCGAACCGCGTCGACTCCGCCTTCAGAGCCGGCTCGATGTCCAGTTGAGCGCGACGGTCGTCCCGGTGTCGACGCGCTCGGTCGGCGTCACCTGAATCACTCGCGCCCACGTCCCGCCGCTCGGCGCGGTGTAGTTCATCCCGCCGCAGTAACAGTCGACTTCGAGCGCGGGGTCTTCTTCGTTGTGACCGTCGTACGGATGGCCGGTTCGAGACCACGCGCTCCAGTCGATAGTGTCGCTGTCGTGGCGCGCGACGAGCGTGACTTTCAGCGGCTCGCCGATGGTCGTCGTCCCGTAGTGGATGTCCTCGCGGTCGGTGTCGACGGTGTCGAGCGACTGTGGCGAGTCGGGGAGCAGGTCGACCTCCGAGAGGTCTTGGGTGTCGTACGTTTCCGTCGCCTGCACTTCGGCGTCGTCGGGCGCGCGGTACACCTCGGTCGTGAACGGAAGCGACGAGTCTTCGAGCCGAAAGCCGAGCAAGACCTCGTCCGAGGGGACCGATGTCTCCTCGACCAGCGTCGGGTGTATCTCCTCGGGGTTCTCGACGAAGTCGGCGGCTTCGAGCCCGCTTTCGGTTGTTTCTTCCTCCTGTTCGGTCGTCTCGTTCGCAGTCGTCTCGTTCGCGGTCGTCGTGGTCTGCGTCTCGGTCGTGGTCTGTGTCCCCGCGTCGGTCGTTCGCGTCGTCGGGTCCGAGTCCCCAGACGAGCTACATCCAGCGAGACCGGTGAGACCGGCGACGGCGACGCCGCAAATCGATTGGAGGGTTCTTCGACGGGTGTGCGTTGACTCCTTACCCATGGCCGTCGGGTGTGGTCCCTCCCCCTTAGAGACCCGAGACCGTTTACGTGAAATAATGGGGCTTAGGACCATGCTAAACCCCGATTTCTGGACTATCGCACTCGGCGAGGTCAGGGGTCGCGGCCCCGCGCCGTCGGGCTACCCCTTCACCCACGCGCCGACGGCCCCGGCGATGGCGCTGTCGATTGCGAAGATGAGCGTCAACACGACGCCCGCGACGAGGACGCCGACGCCGCCGAGGAGTCCGCCCAGCGGCCCACCGGCGAGTCCGAGAAGACTCCCGAGCAGGGCCGCGAGGAGCGTCACGACGATGCCCGAGATGGACCCCGCGACGAGGCCGTTCCACGCGCCGTTACCGAGCGTGCCGCCCGCGAGGTAGCCCGCCGCGAAGCCCCCGAGCAGGCCCGCCCCGATTTGGCCGATGAGCGGGAGCGCGAGCCCGCCGGTGCCGACGACGACGATGACGACGAACCCGACAGCGACCGCTTTCCAGTCAGTCATGGGTCGAAGTAGGCCGCGGGCGGGCAAGAACTTCGTGGCGGTCGCGGGGTGCTCGGCCGCTCGCTCACGTCCGCGCCCCCGCGTCGGTCGGCCGCGACCCCCTCGCTTCCAGTCGAACCGTGCGTGAGACCTGCACGGCGAATCTACCGCTCGAAGCGCCGAGCCCCAAACGGACGCGCTTTTACGGCTCGGCCATGTAGCGGACTGCAATGATTTTCGAGTCTCTCCCGACCACGCCCCGGTCGGACGAACTCATCGACAAGGCCTTCTCGCGGGCCGCGCGCACGGGGCGAGCGAAGCAGAACAAGTTGGAGGCTCAGCAGTCGATGCTCCAGACGGCGTCGAACATCCTTTCCGACAACCTCGAGAACGTCGTCGTCGAGTGGCCCGACTTCGGGACGGTCGACCCCTTCTACTACGAACTCGCCGACGCCATCGTCGACGTTGACGAGGTCCGAAAGAGCCTCTCGGAAGTGATGTGGGCCTCCCGGCAGGTCGACAACATCGCCCGCGAGTACCAGCCGAAGCTCCGCAAGACCGACGCGGACCTCGCGCGAAAGCACCGAAAGCAGGCGTTCGCCCGCATGGCGAGCGTCGTCGAGGAGGTCGAAGACGACCTGCTCCGCATCGGCGAGGCGCGCGACGCCCTGAAGGACCTCCCCGACATCCGCCCGGACGAACCGGCAATCGTCGTCGCCGGCTACCCGAACGTCGGCAAGTCCTCGTTCGTCAACGACGTGACCCGCGCGTCGAACGAAATCGCCCGCTACCCCTTCACGACGAAGGGCGTCCAAATCGGGCACTTCGACCGCGACCGCATCCGCTACCAGATTATCGACACGCCGGGACTGCTCGACCGGCCCGAAGACGAGCGCAACGACATCGAGCGGCAGGCCGTGAGCGCCCTCGAACACCTCGCGGACGCCGTCCTCTTCGTCGCCGATGCCAGCGGGGCGTGCGGCTACCCCATCGAGTCGCAACTCGAACTCCGCGACGCCGTGAAGGCGCGCTTCGAGGAGCGCGACATCCCGGTGCTCACTGTCTGTAACAAGAGCGATCGCTCGACCGACATGGAGGCCGACCTCTACATGAGCGTCGAGACGGGCGAGAACGTCGAGGCCGTCCTCGACGCCGCGGTCGAGGCCATCGGGTTCGAACCCGACATCCCGCCGTCGCGCAACGAGTAATCGAATCGACGCGGATTTTCGGGTTCCGTCGTTTTCGCCACGCCGCGACACCTCGAGGGGAGAGCCGCGGCTACGGGGTGAGTATCGGAGAAAGAGGACGTGAGGTTGGCCGAACCGAGAGTTCAGTCAGCGGGGCGCGGGTTCCTATTCTTATTCGGCTTCGTAGACCATCTGGACGGTCGCCGAGACGGTCACGGGGCCGGGCGAGAGTTCGGTCGAACCGGACGAGGCGCGTGCGGCGTCCTCGGCGTAGGCGACCGGGTACGGACCGGGCGAGGCGCTGCCGCCGACGGTAGCGGTGTGGACGCCCGTGACGGTCAGGTCGGAGGCGCTGGCGACGGCGTCGGCGTCGGCCTTCGCGGAGTCGACGGCGCGGGTCAGGGCCTCCTCGCGGAGTTCGGCGCGCTTCTCGTCGGTGAGCGTGAAGGCGACGCCGCGGATTTCGCTGGCACCGGCACCGACCGCGAGGTCGATGACTTCACCGGCGCGGTCGGGGGCGACCTCGACGCGGAGGGTGTGGGTGGCGCGGTAGCCGAGGAGGTCGCGCTCCTGGCCGCTGTAGTCGTACTCGGGGTAGATGTTGAAGCCGGTCGTCTGGATGGCGTCCTCGGCGACACCGGCGTCGGTGAGGGCGGCGCGGACGGCGGCTACGTCGTCGGCGACGGTGCCGCGGGCCTCGTCGGCCGAGTCGGCGGTGGTCGTCACGGCGATGGAGACCACGGCGAGGTCGGCGTCGGCGGTCACTTCGCCGGTACCGGTCGTGGAGATGGTCGTCGCGTTCGTCGCGTCTACGCCGCCGTCGGTCGTCGCCTGCAGGGGTGCCGAGAGGCAGCCCGCGAGGAGGACGAGGCCGACGAGGAATATCGGAGCAATCGTGCGTCGTTGCATACCCATCGTACGTCGGTTCAGCTATTCAACTCGCGCTAGAGACAAAGAGCGACTGTAGCCTTCGAAACGGGTGACGAAATCCCCGGCGCGTGCCCGCTGGTCGCACGGCGACGCGCCGAAAGCGAGGGCGCGTCCGACTACTCCACGACGGCGACGTAACGCACTTCGACGTCGATTTCGCCGGTGGCCCACGGCGACAGCGGCTCGGGGGCGACGGCGTTCACCCGCCTCGTGAGTTCGCGTTCGACCATCGGCGGGTCCGAGGCCGGGTCGTAGCCGACGGTCACGACGACGCCGTCCGGCTCTTGCAGCGGCCCGCTGTCGTACTGCAGTTCCATCGATAGCAGTCGGGCGTCAGTGTCGGAGAGCACGTCCTCGATGGCGTCTCGCGCGTCGCCTTGGAAGTCGGCGTTCCGGTAGGTCGTGTAGGTGACCGCGCCGAGGAACGACGAGAGGACGAGCAGGCCGACCCCGATGACGGCGATACGGAACAGGGCGGCCCGGCGGGCCTCGTCGCGGCGAATCCAGCGTTCCGGCCGGTAGCCCTGCTGCCAGAGGACGCCGATGGCGACGAAGTTGACGGAGAGGATGTTGACGAGGACGAGGATGGCCGAGCCGACGACGGCCTCGGGCGCGCCCCACGCGACGCCGATGCCGACGACGGCGGTCGGCGGGACCAACGCGGCGGCTATCATGACGCCGACGAGCGCGGTCGAGACGCCGGAGGAGAGCGAAATCGCGCCCGCCGCCCCCGCGCCGAGCGCGATGACGAGCGACAGCACGTCGGGTGCGAGGCGCTCGTCCACCTCGGGAATCGAAAGCACCTCCGCGGGGGACAGCGGGACCGCGCCGGTCTGTTTGAGCAGGAAGGCGAAGACGGCGGCCGCACCGACCGCGAGGACGCCGCCGAGCGCCTGCAGGCGAACTCCGCGGGCGAACATCTCGTCGTCGTCGACGACGGTGCCGACGCTCGCGGACATCGCGGGACCGACGAGCGGGGCGATGACCATCGAGCCGACGACCACGGCCGGCGAGTCGAGAAGCAGGCCCGCGGTGGCGACGAGCGCCGAGATGACCGTCATGAGCACGTAGGTCGACACCGACGGCGCGAGGTCCGCGGCCTTCGAGGCCAGTTCCTCGCGGGCGATGCGGTCGCCGTTCTCGTCGTCTTCCTCGTACTGCTCGCGCAGTTGGTCGAACCGCTTGGACGCGACCGTCTCGGCCGCGACGACGACGGTGTAGGCGTCGCGCTCGACGCCCGCTTCGCGGAGCCGCGCCAACACCGGTTCGACGGCCTCCTTTGGGACCGGGAAGGTGACGACGGCGACGAAGCCGCGCCCGGAGGTCTCCTCGGAGACGGCGTAGTCCACGCCCTCCTCGTCGAGCGTCCGCAGGACGGCCTCGCGCTTGCCGGTCGGCACCAACACCTGTACGAGTCGCACGGCCTCACGTCGGCCCGGGCGGTGAAATAAGCAGGGGCTCGGCTACTCGTCGGACCCGTCGTGCAACCGCCGGAGGACCGGCATCTCGTCGAGGCGCTCGTCGGGGAGCGCGTCCCAGTCGATGCCCGTGGGTCTCGGATACGGGGTCTCGGTTCGGACCAGCCGCTCGGGGGTGACGACGATGTCCATCGGCACGTCGTGGGCGTCCGGCTCCGGCAGGTCGTCACGGACCTGTCGCTCGTGGACCGTCGTCGCCACGGTCGTCTCCGCGGAGACGGCTCCCAGCCCTCGCAACACCGCGTATTCGAGGTCGCTGAACCCCTCGCCCTTCCCGACGCGAGCGCCCGCCTCGGAGACGGCGACCGACCCCGAGACGACGAGGTCGATGGGCGGCAGGGCGTCGGGACCGACCTTGTCGGCGTAGGTCTCGACGTGCGAGACGGTCGGTGCGCTGTCGAGGTGTTCGTCGTCGATGCGCGCGGGGTCAAGTTCGTAGAAACACTCCTCGTCGCGGAGCCGCGGCACGGCCATGTAGACGGTCTTGCCCTCGCGGAGCGCCCGCCTCCTGACGGGGAGTTGCGGGGCATCCGGATTGGCCTTCACGGCATCGGCGTCGGCCCACTCGGGCGTCTTTGCGAGTCGCTCGGCGGCCGCGCTCGCGTCGGCGAAGTTCGGGATGCGGCCGTGCGGCGGGAAGGGAAACCGGGCCGCGCCCGACGATTCGAGGTCGTCCCACACCGTCGTTCGGAGCGTCGCTTTGTCCATCGCGTCGCCGCCGCGTACTCGCGGCGGACCAATAGCTCCCCCGCTCCTCCGTTCGGGGCGCGAGCGGCGTCCGTCGTCGCGGGCTCGGCAGGCCGGCGGGTCGGGGCGCTACGAGAGGTCGGCCGCCGACTGCGACAGAAGCACCTTCCGCAGGACCGTGTCGGCCCCGCGACGGACGCGCTCGGAGGCGGCCTGCGGGCTGATTCCGAGTCGGTCGGCCACCTCGCTGAGCGTGGTCTGGCGAGGGACCTCGAAGTAGCCCTCCGAGACGGCGGTGACGAGCGCCTCCTGTTGTTCGTCGGTGATGTCGAAGTTGTAGACTCCCGGCTCGCCCTCCGCGAGGGTATAGATGCGCTCGACGTGGAACTCGATGTCCTCCTCCTGACAGAGGTTGTGGAAGTCGGTGAGTGCCGCGTGGTCGTTGAACCGGAGGCGGAACATCCACGGGTCGTTGCCGTGGGCTTCGAGAATCGTCGCTTCGCTGTCGGTGAGAATCTGGGTCAGACTCGACGTGGTCTCGCCCCAGTTGACCTTGTACAGCACGCGGTCGGCGACGCGGGCGACGGCCGCCAAATCGTCGACGAGGCGGTCGTCTCGGACGGCGTGTTCGAACGCCTCGAAGTCGGCGCCCTGCGCCCAGAAGAACGGCATGACCTCACCGCCGGTCGGGACGACGCGCTCTAGCTCGATGTGGACGCCGTTCGACACGGCGGTGACCCTCCCGAGGTCGAAGCTCTCTGAGTCGATCGTCAACTCGACGATTACGGCCATTACTGGCTGACCTTCAGCCGCCGCCGTATTGAACTCTCTTGTCGAACCACTGCTAAAATTCGGGGCTTGAGGTGAGACAGGGAAGCCGGCATTCACCTCATTTAGCTAGCATTCAGGCCGATACAACCCGTTCGTGACCAGATTCGGTTCATAACGTGTCCCGTAGGTTTTCGGATGTGGTATTTCAATGACCGGAGTGTGAAAGCAGAAAGAGAATGCTGACTTGCTAGCTATGCTCCTTCGGGGAACGTAGTTGTGAACGCACACAGACATCGACAGCCGTACACCGTCAACCCGCGCCGTGGTGGCGCAGAGGTGTACGGACGTGTGATTGACGGGCCGCGCTCTCGACGGTACCGGTATCGGGTGGTGTCCACCGGGTGCCCGGAGCGGGGCCTTCCGGCGACTTGCGGGAGACGCTTTGGCTCGGCGTCTCGCGCCCGTCGCGCGACGCCTGTTCGGATCCAACGGGGGTCGCGCCGATGGTAGCCGCGACGTCCCCCCGCCTCGACGAGGCGTTCGACGCCCTCGGGAACGTCCATCGGCGACGGTTGCTGATGGACCTTCGCCGACGGCGACGCGCGCGCCTCGAAGCGGCAACGCGGGACGCGGCCGTTGGTGGCGGCCGCGACCGCGACCGACTGAAGGTGGAACTGTTCCACGTTCATCTCCCGAAACTCGCCGACGCCGGCTTCGTCGAGTGGAACCGTCGTCGCGGTTCCGTCGCGTGCGGCCCTCGATTCGACGAAATCGAGCCGCTGCTGCGATTCATCGACGAGAACGCGGGCGAGCTATCGGCCAGCGGCTGTGACTGACGCGGCCGCCTCATTCACGCGTCGTCGGCGAGCCGTCGTGGGGGCGACTCGCCCGGAGACGTGATTTTTTCGGACGCCGACGCCTCGCAGCGCGGCGTCCGTTCCGCCCATCTTATCTGTCGCGGTGGCGAACCACCGGTATGTTCCAAGACCGACCGGACCGCGACGAAATCGTCCTCGTCGGGCGGTCGAACGTGGGGAAGTCCACCCTGATGCGAGAGCTGACGGGTCACAGCAAATTCACGACGGGCAAGAAGCCCGGCGTCACCCGCAAACCCAACCACTTCGACTGGAACGCGGAGCACTTCATGTTCACCGACCTCCCCGGGTTCGGCTTCATGTCCGGCGTCGACCGCGACACCCGCGAGGCCATCAAGACCGACGTCGTCCAGTACATCGAGGAGCACGCCGACGACATCCTCGCAGCGGTCCTCGTCGTCGACGGGAAAAGCGTCATCGACATCATCGACCGCCACACCACCGAAGACTCCATCCCGCACGACGTGGAGATGTTCTTCTTCCTCGACGAACTCGACATCCCGACCGTGGTCGCGGTCAACAAGATGGACAAGGTCGACGACCGCGACGAGCGCCTGAACGACCTCTGCGACCGTCTCGGCCTCTTCCCGCCGTGGAAGCAGTGGCGGAACGTCATCGCGCCCATCACGGCCAAGCGGGGCGACATCTCGCACCTCGAAGAAGCCCTGCGGTCGCACCTCCACGAACAGGGCCGCGACGACCTGTTCAAGTTCCTCTGAGCGGCTCGCGGTCGCCTCCGCACTCCGGCCCGGACCGTCTCGCTCTCACACCACGCGGTTCGTGAACGATTCGCCGGCAGCTATCTTCTCGACGTTCTCCCGCACGAGCGCCGCGATGTCCTCGTGGTACTTCCCCGTCGCGGCGCTCACGTGCGGCGTGACGAGCACTTCGTCGAAGCCCCACAGCGGCGACTCCGCGGGGAGCGGTTCCTCGGCGAACACGTCGAGCGCCGCGCCCGCGATGTCGCCGTCGTCGAGCGCCGCCACGAGGTCGTCTTCGTCGACGACGGGCCCGCGCGCGACGTTCACGAGGTAGGCGTCTTCGCGCATCGCCTCGAACGCCGGCGCGTCGACCATGCCCGTCGTCTCATCCGTCAGCGGTATCGCCAGCACGACGAACCGGGCGTCGGCGATAGCCTCGTGGAATCGGTCGGGCGTGAACACCGTGGAGACGTTCTCGACCGGGTCGCCGGAGCGCCGGACGCCGACGACCTCCATGCCAAGAGCGGCCGCGCGGTCGGCGACGCCGCGCCCGAGCGTGCCGAGACCGACGACGCAGACGCTCTCGCCGTCGAGGGTGAACGGTTCCTTGTAGCGTGGGAGGTCCCACTCGCGGTCGTGCTGGGCGTCGCGGTAGGCGTGGAGGCGGCGGGCGAGCGTCAGCATGTAGGCGACGACCGTCTCGCCGACCGTCGTCCCGTGGACGCCCGTGCTGTTCGTCAGGGCCGTGCCGGCCGCCTCGTAGTCGGCGACCGGGAACTCGTCGTAGCCGGCGCGAACGCAGTGGACCCAGTCGGCGTCGACGAACGCGTCTCTGTGGCCGAACGAGACGACCGCGTCGCCCGGCCCGAACTCCTCGTCATCGCCGACGAGTTCGACGGGAACGTCGGAGTTCGAAAGCGCCTCCACGAACAGGCTCGGCGGCATCACGCGACCGACCGACTCGTCGACTGCGATGCGTTCGATGTGCATGGCCGAGGGGTCACCGCGGCCCACGAAGGAAGTTGCGCCTTCGGCGTCGGTGTCCGGTTTTCGGAGTTCTGGTTTCCGCTCTCCGGTGTCCAGTTCCCGGCTTCTATCACCCGACTTACGTCGTCTTCGACCACGGCGGCGGGAGGAGCACGTCGGTGTCGGGGTGGTTGGCGCGCCACTCCGCCCACGTCGTCACCGACGACGGGAGTACCGCCAGTTCCTCGCCGGACTGCGGGCCACAGATGCCCGTCGCCAGCAGTTGACTCCAGTAGCTCCCGGTCGCGTCGTCGTAGAGCACGAGATTTCCGGAGTTTCGGACCTCGGCATCGCCCGACGAGGCGGACGCGCCGAACGCCCGACCCTCCTGCACGCTGGCGAACCCGTAGACTGCGGGTGGTTGCCAGAGATGCCCCGTGACGCGGAAGACCGCGTCGGTCCCGGAGACGCGCCGAGTCGCGACCATTCCCGACTGGCAGATAGGACAGTAGGTAACGAGCACCGGGTCGTCGCCGAGAGTGTCGTTGACGACCTCGTGCCACCAGAGAACCGAAAGCGGGTACGCGCGGGCCGCGCCGCCGCGCTCGACGCCGATGACGAAGGCGTCGTCGGAGAGCCCTGCCCCGACCTCGTAACCGAAGCGGTACTTCTCGGCGACTTTTCGTCCCTCCCAACTCGGACCGACCGCAGGTTCGAGAATCGCCTCGATTCCCACGAACGGGTTCGGCGGGTCGTCGCAGACGGTGCCGGGAAAGCCGTGTTGGACGACCGGGTCGGGGTTCTCTGGCGCGGGAAAGCCGGCGACTGGTGGACGGACGCCCCCGCCGGTACAGCCCGCAATTCCGGCGGTGGCGACGGTACAGACGCCGAGAAATGCCCGTCGGTCCATGCGACAACTGCGGCTGGTGGGACCGAGACCTCATGGGTGTCGTGCGTCAATGTCGCACGGCCCGGGAAAGGAGACGCGTCTCGCGGTCGTCAGTAGTTGGTGGCTCGGATGAAATCCATCATCACAAGGGGCTGAGTGGGGGTAACCTTCTTCATCGCCACCGTGTCGCCGTCGGGTTCGGACGGTCAAGAATCCACCCCTTTCGGCCCGCCGGGCGGCGATGGGACGATGACGACGGTGCCGGCGGTCTCCAGATGGGTCAGCGCCTCCACCTTAGCCGTCCCACGCCGCCAGCGCGGCGTGTTCGGCCGCGACCGCGCCGATTTCGTCCGCGTCCAACACGCCGTCCTCGGTGACGACGCCCGAGAGCAGGTCCGCGGCGACGGCCTCGAAAAGCGGGTTCTCGGTCCGTACCGTCTCCTCTCCGTCGTACAGCGCGCCCGCGTCCTCGCCGACGAAGCGGTCGTCGCCGCGAACCTTGTCGCGGGCGCAGACGGCGAACACGGGGACGTTGGCGCGGGCGGCCGCGAGCGCGACGGGGAGGCTTCCGACCTTGTTGACGACGCCGCCGGACGCGAGCACTGAGTCGGCCCCGAGGAGGACGGCGTCTGCTCCCCCGCCCGCGACGAGTCCGGGGAGCGCCGCGTCGGTCGTCAGCGTCGCGTCTATGCCGCCTCGGGCGAGTCGTTCCGCGACGCCGACACCCTCGCCGCCTGGTCGGGACTCGGCGACGAGGACGGCTGTCCCGGCGGTTTCGAGCGCCGCGAGGACCGTCCCCGACCGCGAGAGCGTGGCGAGTCGGTCGTCCTCGCGCTCCCGGACGAGTTCGGCGGCTCGGGCGGCCGCCGCGTCGTCGGCTTCGGCGGCGGTGTCGATGGCCGCCTCGGCGCGGCGGCGAACCGATTCGGGTTCAGGGTCCGCGTCCGCCATAACGCGGTTGACGCGGTTCTCGACGGCGGCCATGCTCGGGCGCGCGTCGCGGAGTCGCCGGGCGACCGACGCGACCGCCTCCAACGAGTCCGCCTCGGAGGCGGCGTCGCGCAGGACTTCCAGCGCCCGGAGCGAAATCCACGCCGACCCGTGGGCCTCGTCGTCGGCGACGGTCTCGACCGCGGGCGCGACCCGGCGGTAGGCCGTCCAGAGTCCCGGGACCGTCTCGCGTTCCCGAATCGCGGTCGGCTGGACCCACTCGACTGCGGCGAGTTCCTCGTTCGGCTCGGTGTCCCGTGTCCGCGCGTCGAACAGGAACGGGTGGACGGTCCACTCGTGCCCTCCGTCGGCGACTGAGACGGGTGCTCCCGCTCGGACGAGGTCGGCGTCGGCCTCGCGGACGCTGACCTCCTCGGCGAGTTCGCGCCGGGCGTCGCGCTCGGCGTCAGCGGGGTCGCCCTCGACGTAGCCGGAGATACCGGCCCAGCGGCCCTGATACGTTCCGACAGACTCGCTCCGGCGGGCGAGGAGAATGCGGCCGCCGTGTCGGAGGAAGACGGTGACGACGTGTGGCATATCGTGACTTACGTCAGCGACTGACAAAACGACTATTCAGGCCGGTCGCGTGGTGTCGGTATGCGACTCGCTATCCTGAGCGACACGCACGTTCCGGGGCGGGCCGACGGGATTCCCCCGTGGGTCCAAAAACGGATCCGCGAGGCCGACCTCGTGATTCACGCGGGCGACTTCGACTCGCCGGACACGCTCGACCGCCTCCGCGACCTCTCGGCGCGGTTCGTCGGCGTTCGCGGAAACATCGACCCGCCGGCAATCGACCTCCCGTTCGTCGAGGTCGCGGAGGTCGAGGGGGTCACGTTCGTCGTCACCCACGGCACGGGCACGAGAACGGGCTACGAGTCCCGCGTCGCCGACGCGGTCAGGGACGCCGCAGGCAACGGTGCGGTCGGCGTCGCGGGCCACATCCACGAGGTGGTCGACGAGGTGGTCGACGGCGTCCGCGTCCTCAACCCGGGCACCGCGACGGCGGCGAATCCGGGCGACGACGCGACGATGATGGTCGGCTCTGTCGTCGACGGCACGCTGTCGGTCGAGGTCGTTCGCGACGACTGAGGTCGGCGCGTCGTCGTACTGTCTCGCACCAGAACCGCTTCCGGCCGCCCGCCTGCGATACCGGCCCGGTTCGCCAGCATCCCGTCGTTTTTCACCGCCCTCGCCTTCCGGTTCGGTATGGAGCTGTTTCCCGTCCCCGACGTGCCCGAGATTCGCGAGGGCGACGACCTCGCCGCCCTCGTCTCGGAGCGCGTCAACCTCCGGCCCGACGACGTGGTCTGCGTCGCCTCCACCGTCGTCTCGAAGGCCGAAGGGCGGTTCGCCGACCTCGACGACTTCCCGGCCGGCCCGCGGGCGCGCGAACTCGCCGCCCGCCTCGCCGAACTGACCGGCGACGAGAAGGACCCGCGGTTCGCGCAGGCGGTCCTCGAAGAGAGCGTCGACCTCGTCATGTCGGAGCCGTTCCTCCTGACGGAGACGCGGTTCGGCCACGTCGGCGTCAACGCCGGCATCGACCGCTCGAACGTCCCCGACCACGACCTGCTGTTGCTCCCGAAGCGCCCGAGCGAGTCGGCCGAGCGCATCCGCGCCGGCATCGACGCCGACCGAGTCGTCGTCACCGACACCTGCGGCCGGCCGTTCCGACACGGCCAGCGCGGCGTCGCCATCGGCTGGGCGGGGCTGAGCGCCTCGCGGGACTGGCGCGGCGAGGCCGACCGCGACGGCCGAGAACTCGGCGTCACCGTCGAGAGCGTCGTGGACGAACTCGCCGCCGCCGCTAACCTCGTGCAGGGCGAGGGCGACGGCGGCACGCCCGTCGTCGTCGTCCGCGACTTCGAGTGGGGCGACCACGGCGAAAGCGACGCCCACTTCCGCGACATCGACGGCGACTTCGTGCGACAGGCGCTCCGCGAGTGGCGCTACGACCCCTGACGACTCGCTTCACCATTTCACGCTCAGACCACGCACACACCACGCTCACACTATGCTCGGACTCGAACTCACCCCGGAACATCCCGTCGACGACCTCGTCGAACTGGGCACGCAGGCGGAACGCGAGGGCTACGACTCCCTGTTCGTCTCGTGTCACTACAACAACCGCGACCCCTTCGCGGTCCTCGCGCGGCTCGCGGCCGAGACCGACGACATCCGCCTCGGCCCCGGCGTCGCCAACCCCTACGAGCTACACCCCGTGACGCTCGCCGGCAAGGTGGCGACCGTCGCCGAGGCCTCGGGCGGCCGCGGCCTCCTCGGTATCGGCCCGGGCGACCCCTCGACGCTCCGCAACCTCGGCCTCGAAGACGAGCGCGGCCTCCGCTCCGTGCTGGAGGCGTTCAAGGTCGCACAGAAGCTCTGGGACGGCGAGCGCGTCACCCACGACGGCACGTTCGAGGCGACCGACGCCGGCCTCAACTTCGACGTGCCCGGCGAGGTGCCGGTGTACGTCGGCGGCGAGGGACCGCACATGTGCCGCATGGCCGGCAAGCACGCCGACGGCCTGCTGTTCAACGGTTCGCACCCCGACGACCTCGCGTGGGCCAGAGAACAGGTCGACATCGGCGTCGAGGACCGCCCCGACTCGCGCGGCGAGTTCACCCTCGCCGCCTACGCCAGCGTCTCCGTCTCGGAGGACGCGGACGCGGCTCGCGAGGCCGCCCGCCCGCCTGTCGCGTTTATCACCGCCGGAGCGGCCTCGCCGGTCCTCGACAGACACGGTATCGACGCCGACCGCGCGAGCGACATCGGCGAGAAGATTTCCGCCGGCGCGTTCTCCGAGGCGTTCGGCCTCGTGACGCCGGCGATGATAGACGCCTTCTCGATGGCCGGGACGCCGGACGACGTGGCCGACCAGATGGACGCATTGCTCGAACACGCTGATGGCGTCGTGGTCGGGTCGCCGGTCGGCCCCGACCTCGAAGAAGCGATTACTCTCGCTGCGGCGGCCTACCGGTCGACGAACCGACACCGATAATCCCGAGTTCCGCGCCGATTGCGCCGAGGGTGACGTAGGCGAACGCGCCGACGGCGAGGAGGATGAAGATGTTGCCGAAGAGGAAACTCACCGTCGAGAGCGGGTCGCTCAGCGCCACGTCGGCGAAGGTCACCACCAGTTCGAGGACGCTCGTGAGGAGCGCGATGACGAAGTCCGTGAGTGTTGCCATGCGCGACTCTCGGGAGTCGGGGGTATTGATTGTGTGGGTTTCGCACGGCGCTCACCCGACCGGTGAAACTCGCCTCGCCCCCCTGTTCGCGGCGGTCGTCCACCGCGCCGCTCGGTCGGCACCGATAAGGACCGCGCCCACGGACGCTGAGTCATGCCGAACCGCTCGCTCGACGACTTCGCCGGCGACGACGACGGCGCTGCCGACGAACCGACGGCTGTCGACGGCGCTGACGACTCACCCGATGCCAGCGATACCGATGCCAGCGACGCCGACGACCGCGACGTGAGCACGCTCGCCACCTATCGGTGGACGCCCGAGGCCGCGGCGTGCCCGCAGTGCGGGGAGTCGGTCCAAAAGCGGTGGCTCGACGGCGACGAGTACGTCTGTCTGGACTGCAAGGACTGGTAGCGGCCGGTCGCGCAATGCTAGTCACTATCTGGTAACTATCTCTCTCTGAGCCACCGCGCCACTTCGCACGACTCAGTCGGGGTGGCTCGGCAACGTTGCTCCCGCAGAGACCTCCCCGAGACCTACCCGAGCCGACCGCTTCGTCGGCCGAATCCGCGGACGAACGTTTCTTCGTCGATAGAGAGGACCGTCGGCCGGCCGTGCGGGCAGGTGTAGGGCGTCTCGCACGAGCCGAGTCGCTCGACTAACTGCGCGGCCTCGTCGTCTCCGAGGTCGTCGCCGGCTTTTATCGACGGGTGGCACGCGAGGTCTTTGAGCAGTTCGTCCCGGGGGTCGGCGTCGTCGCCGGCGGCGAGGCCGGCCACCACGTCCGCGAGCGCGTCCGGGGCGAACGGCCGGCCGAGCGGCGCGGGCACGGCTTCGACGCGGTAGGTGTCGTTCCCGCTCCCGTCGCCGAACTCGGCGACGCGGAACCCCAGTTCCTCGATGAGGTCGCGGTTCGCGTCGAGGAGCGCGGCGTCGGTCGGCGACAGCGAGACGGTCGCGGGCGGGTTGACGGAGACGGCGTCGATGCCCGCCGACTCGACCGCCTCGCGGAGTCGCTCGTAGTTGATGCGCTCGTGGGCCGCGTGCTGGTCGACGACGAGGAGTTCGTCGTCGGCCTCACAGAGCAGATACAGGCCGCGGAAGCGCCCGATAACGCGGAGGTCGTCGAACACCGACGCGGCCTCGACGGGCGCGAGCGAGCTATCGAGGTCCATCGCCACCTCGCCGCTTCGGCGGAGGTCGGCCGTCGAGAGCGCGTCGCGGACGCTCGCCTCGACCGCCTCGGCGACCGCGTCGGCCTCTCTGAAGCCAACCTCGTCCTTCGCGGGATGGACGTTGTGGTCGACCCACGCGGGCGGCAGGCGGAGTCGAACGACGCCGACCGGTTCGCGCCCGTCGGGCAGGAGCGTCTCGTAGCCGTCTGCGACCGCCCGGCGGAGCCGCGAGTCGGCGAGGGCGCGGCCGTTGACCGAGACGTGGATGTGGTCGCGTCGGGAGCGCGTCACCTCCGGGTGACAGAGCGCGCCGTCGACCTCGACCGTGGCCGTCTCGCCGGCCGTCGAGACCTCCCGCGACGAGTCGAACGCCGAGGCGTGGCTCGCGGCGTCGCGGCCGTACACCGCCAAGAGCGCGTCGGCGAAGCGGCCGGTTCCGGGCGTCGTGAGCGTCTCGCGGCCGTCGTGTCGCAGGACGAACCGCACGTCCGGCCGCGTGAGCGCGTAGCGCGTGACGACCGCCGAGACGCGGGCGAACTCGGCTTTCGGGGACGCGAGCGACTTCTTCCGCGCCGGGCGGTCGGAAAACAGGCCGGTCACTTCGACGGTCGTCCCGCGCGCCCGTCCCGCGGGCGAGACGGTCTTTCCGTGTTCACCGTCGGTCGCGTCCTCGCCGCCGTCGACGACGACTCGCGTCCCCCGCGGGCCGCCGTCGTTCGTCGTCAGTTCGAGGCGGGCGGCGGCCGCGGCGATGCTCGGCAGCGCCTCGCCCCGGAAGCCGAGCGTCTCGACTGTTTCGAGGTCGTCGGCCGCCGAGAGTTTGCTCGTCGTGTGTCGCTCGACCGCGAGCGCGGCGTCGGCCTCGGCCATCCCGCGGCCGTCGTCGGCAACGCGGATTCGCTCAGTACCGTCGCCAACGACCTCGATTTCGACGGTCTCAGCGCCGGCGTCGAGCGCATTTTCCACGAGTTCGACCACGACGCTCGCGGGGCGAGCGACGACCTCGCCGGCGGCGATTTTCGAGCGCGTCTCCGGGTCGAGTCGGCGAATCATTCGAGTTTTCCTTTGAGGTCGGAGAGGAGATTCAGCGCCTCCAACGGCGTGGTGTCTACGAGGTCGGCCTCGCGGAGCGCCTCGGCGACGGCTTCGAGTTCGGGGTCCGGTTCGGCCGTCGTGGTTGTCGCGGTTGTCGCAGTCGCTCGGTTCGGATTCTCGCTCTCTCGGTGGCCGTTCTCCAACCCATCGACGTAGGCGGCGAGCGTTCCGTCTTCGGCGGTGTCGTCGACTTCGCCATTCGTGGCGGCAGCGACGCCTGCGTCGGAGTCGTCCGCGCTTCCGGCGTCGGTCTCGTCCACGAGGTCACGAGCGCGCGCCACCACGCTCGCCGGCACGCCGGCCAACTGCGCCACTTCGACCCCGTAGGACGACGATGAGGGGCCGTCGGCGACGCTGTGGAGGAACGTGACCTCGCCGTCGCGCCGCGCGGCGGTGAAGTGGAGGTTGAACACGCCTTCGCGGTCGTCGGCCGCGTCGGTGAGGTCGTGGTAGTGGGTCGCAAACAGCGTCGTCGCGCCGACCTCGTCGTGGAGGAACTCGGTGGCCGCGCGGGCGATGGCGAGGCCGTCGGCGGTGGAGGTGCCACGGCCGACCTCGTCGAGGAGAACCAGTGAGTCAGCGGTGGCGTTGTGGAGGATTTCGGTCAGTTCGCTCATCTCGCGCATGAACGTGGACTGGCCGCCCGCGATGTCGTCGGACGCGCCGATGCGGGTGAACACGCGGTCGAGGACCGGCAGTCGGGCCGACTTCGCGGGGACGAAGCTTCCGACCTGCGCGAGGACACAGACGAGCGCCACCTGCCGCATGTACGTCGATTTGCCGGACATGTTGGGGCCGGTGACGAGCGCGACGCTCCCCTGTGGGAGGTCGGCGGGGTTCGGGACGAACTCGTCCTGTGCGCGCTCCACGACGGGGTGTCTGCCGGCGTCGATGTGGATGCCGGCGTTCTCGTCTGCGCCACCCGCGTGGAACTCGGGTCGGGCGTAGTCGTTCGCCACCGCCACGTCCGCGAGGGTTCGGAGCACGTCGAGGTCGGCGAGGGCGTCCGCGACGGCCTGAATCCGGGCCGATTCGGTCGCCACGTCGGCGCGGACCTCGCAGAACAGGTCGTATTCGAGGGCGTCGGCGCGGTCCGAGGCGCGGAGAATCTCGTCCTCGCGCTCCTTCAGTTCGGGCGTGTAGAACCGCTCCGAGTTCTTCAGCGTCTGGCGACGCTGGTAGTCGTCGGGGACGCGGTCGAGGTTCGGGTTCGTCACCTCGATGTAGTAGCCGTGGACCTGATTGTAGCCGACTTCCAGCGAGTCGATGCCGGTGCGTTCCTGCTCGCGGGCTTCGAGGTTCGACACCCACTCGCGGCCTGCCTCGGCGGTGCCGCGGATGTCGTCTAACTCGGCGTCGAAACCGTCGGCGATGACGCCGCCCTCGGTGATCTCCTGCGGCGGGTCGGAGACGACCGCGTCGCCGACGAGGTCGCGCACGTCTTCGAGTTCGTCCAGCGAGTCGCGCAGGTCCGCCAGCAGGTCGGAATCGGTTCCGGCGAGCGACTCGCGGATTTCCGGCACCCGGTCGAGCGTCGTCTTCAGCGAGCGCAGGTCGCGGGCGTCGGCGCGCTCGCGTGAGACGCGGGCGACCAGCCGTTCGAGGTCGTACACCGACGAGAGGTGCTCTCGGAGGTCGGCGCGAGCCAGCGCGTCGTCACAGAGGGCGTCCACGGCGTCCAGTCGGTCCTCGATTCGCTCGCGGTCGACGAGCGGGCGGCGGAGCCACGCCTCCAGTCGGCGGCGGCCGAGCGCGCAGGCCGTCTCGTCGAGGACCGAAAACAGCGTGCTCCCGGCGCGGGCGCTCCGCGACTCGAACAGTTCGAGGCTCCGGATGGCCGTCGCGTCGAGTTGGAGGAACTCGCGGGGGTCGAACCGCGTGACGCGGGTGACGTACTCCAGTTTCGAGTCGCCCTGGGCGTACTCGGCGTAGGCGAGCGCCGCGCCGACCGCCCGGAGTTCGGCGTCCGACTCGACCACGGCGTCCGGTCGGGGCGCGTAGGCCGACAGCGTCTCGCGGGCCGCGTCGGCGTCGAACGCCCCCGGTTCGAACGGCGTCTCCATCGGGTCGAACGAGAGGTTCGGGAGGTCGCAGTCCGGGCCGACGACGAGTTCGGCGGGCGCGAGGCGCTCCAGTTCTTCGAGCGCCAGCGCGCGGTCGGCCCCGGTGACGAGGCACTCGCCGGTCGAAACGTCCACGACGGCGAGGCCGTAGGTGTCGCTGTCGCCCTCGTCGTCGGCGCTGTCGCGGCTCTCGGCGTCGCCGCCGTCCCGAGCGACCGCGCCGAGGTAGGTCGCCCGCCCGGCGTCGAGCAGTTCCTCGTCGACGACGGTGCCGGGCGTGATGAGTTGGGTGACGGCGCGGTCGACGAGGCCGGACGCCTCCTCGGCGTCTTCGACCTGCTCCGCGAGCGCGACCCGGTAGCCGGCGTCGAGCAGGCGTTCGAGGTAGCCCGCGGCGTTGTCGATGGGAATGCCGGCCATCGGCCACGTCCCGGTGGAGTCCTCGCGCTGGGTCAGCGTCACCTCGCAGGTGCGGGCGACGGCCTCCGCCGCGCCGCAGAACGCCTCGTAGAAGTCGCCGACCTGAAACAGCACGACGGCGTCGTCGTGTTCCTCGCAGAGGTCGGCGTACTGCGAGAGCATCGGCGTCAGGTCGTCTCGCACTTCCAGCATCTCCGGCGGCGCGCCGTACACCGCCTCTCGCTGGGCGTCCGCGTTCATACCCACAAGGCGGGCGGCCGAGCAATAAAAACGGCCGGGAACGACGCGGTCCGAGGTCGTGCGCCGCCCGTCGCCCCGGTTGTACCGTGCACACACCCAGCAAGGTTAGGTAGACTGAGGCAATACTAACACACAGAGTCCCGCCGCCCCGCGGCACGGTCGGTGGGAAATCCGGGATATCAATGACTGATGCACATGCAGACGCCGACTTCGACCCCGCGCTCTCGGTCGAGGCGGTGTCGGATCTCGCGACACGAATCTCCGAGAACGTCGAACGAGTCATCGTCGGCCACCACGACGCCATCGAAGACATCATCGTGGCGCTGTTCGCCCGCGGCCACCTCCTCTTGGAAGACGTGCCGGGCGTCGGCAAGACGATGCTCGCCCGCGCCATCGCCACCTCGATAGAGGGGGAGTTCGAGCGCATTCAGTTCACGCCCGACCTCCTCCCGTCCGACGTGACGGGCGTGAACGTGTTCAACCAACAGACCAGCGAGTTCGAGTTCCGCGAGGGACCGGTCTTCGGGAACGTCGTCCTCGGCGACGAAATCAACCGCGCGCCGCCGAAGACGCAGGCCGCCCTCCTCGAAGTCATGGAAGAACTGCAGGTGACGGTCGACGGCGTCACCCGCCGCGTCCCCGACCCCTTCACGGTCATCGCGACCCAGAACGACGTGGAACCCGACCGGACGTACGACCTCCCGCTGGCCGAACTCGACCGGTTCATGAAGAAGATTCACCTCGGCTACCCCAACGAGGCTGAGGAGACGGAACTGCTCGGCCGCGTCTCGGGCCACCATCCCATCGAGTCGCTCGAACCCGTCGCGTCGGCGGGCGACGTGCGCGACGCCCGCGAGCGAATCCTCGAGGTGACGGTGAGCGAGCCGGTCCGGCGCTACGTCTCTCGGCTCGCCGCCGACACCAGAGCGCGCGCCGACCTCGGCGTGAGCCCCCGTGGCTCCATCGCGCTCGTCCGCGCCGCGCAGGCCCGCGCCGCCCTCGACGCCCGCGACTACGTCGTCCCCGACGACGTGCAACGCGAGGTGCGGAGCGTCTGGGCCCACCGCGTCCGGACGACCGACGAGCGCTCCGGCCGCGACGTGGTCGAGCGGGCGCTCGATACCGTCCCGGTCGAGTGAAACCGATGAGGCTCACCCTCCGCGGCTGGGTCGCCGTCGCGGTCGTGGTCGTCGGCGTCGCCAACGCCGTCGCCTACGGCCCGCGGGCGCTCAACGCCGTCGTCGTCCCAGTCGCCGTCGGCCTCGTCGTCGGCGCGGTGCAGGTCTGGCGTGTCTCGCCGCCCCGCGTCGAGCGCGTCGCCCCCGACGACGGCTTCCCCGGCGAAACGCGCACCGTCTCGCTCGACCTCGACGCCGACAGGCTGTTTCCGGCGACCACGACCGACGCGCTCTCACCCGGCCTCGACGGCGACACCGCGGTCGATTCGGTCGTCGGCGACGGTCGCGTCGACTACGAGGTGACCTACCGCGCCCGCGGCCCGGCGACGCTCGGTCCGGCGACCGTCGTCGCCCGCGACATCCTCGGGCTGTTTTCGAAGTCGTTCACCGCCGGGGGGACGACCGAGGTGCTCGTCTTCCCGCGGGTCCGGTCGCTCGGCACCGCGGCCCGCCGCGACCTCTCGGCGCTCGCCGACGCGGGGCGCACCAACGAGCGCGCCGAGTTCGACCGCCTGCGCGAGTACGTCCCCGGCGACCCGCTCCGCGACATCCACTGGAAGTCGAGCGCCAAGTCCGGCGACCTCGTGGTGAAAGCCTACGACGACCGGGTCACGGCCGACGCGGTGCGCGTCTCGGCCGGCGCGACAGACGGCCACGAGGACGACGTGGCCGAGGCGGCCGCGACGCTCTGCTGTGCGCTCCTCGACGCCGGCGTTCCGGTCCACCTCACCTCGCCCGCCGGAGTCGTCGAGGCGACGCCCGGCGACCGCCGGCGCGTTCTCGTCCACCTCTCGCGGCTTCGCTCGGGGTCGGTCCCCGACGAGACCGCCGAGGTCGTCGTCAGCGGCGACGCCGGGAAGACCCGCGTCGCGCTCGGCGGCCGCGAGACGACGTTCGACCGCCTGCGCGCCGACGGCGACGCGACGGCTTCGTCGCCCCGAGGCGCGGCGAGTCCCGCCGGAACCCGCGGAACCGACTCGGGGGTGTCGGCGTGACGGTCCCGCGCGACCGTTTTGACGGCGCGAGACGCATCCCTGCGCGCCCGGAGGTACCGCGATGAGCACCGACACGAACCGGCGTGGCTCGGATTCGGGGTCGGCCGCGACCGCGTCGGGATCGGCGTCGTCATCCGCGACGAACACTGTCTTCGGCGTTCCCGCCAACCTCCTCGCGACGGCGGCCTCGCTGGTCCTCATCGGCACGTTCCTCGCGGTCGTCTACGACATCACGAACGTCGTGGGTCGCCGCGACCAGTTCGTCCTCCTCGCCGCGGGGACGCTCACGCTCGCGACCGTCGTGGGTTGGACGCTCCGGCCCAGATACGCGCTCGCCCTCGCGGTCCTCATCGCCGCCGGCGGCTTCGCGGCGTACTTCCTCGCGCTCCCCGAGAGCCAGGTCGCGCTGCTCTCGCCGGAGCGCCTGCTGGCCGACACGTTCGCGCTCCTCAGCGGTCTCTCGGCGCTTCGGCTCCTGTCGGCCGACGTGTGGGCGCTCGCGGTGACGCCCGGCCCGGTGTTCCTCGCGTGGTATCTCGCCATCCGCGGGCGAATCGCGCCGGCCGTCGCGGTCGCCGGGAGCGGCCTCGGCCTGTTCGTCCTCACCACCGACGCGACGGGGACGCTCACGCTCCTCGGCGTCGGCGCGGGCATGGCCGCAGTCGGCTTCGACGGCATCGACCGCTTCGGGAGCGCCGGCGGCCAACTCGACGTGCTGACGGTCGTCCTCGCCGCGATGATCGTCCTCTCGGCCACCGTCACGGTCCTTCCCGGGGCGGGCGGGTCGCCGGTCATCCCCGACGAGGGCGTGGCCGACCAGCCGACCGTCGAGGCCAGCCTCGTGAGTGCGGACGACCGCATCTCTATCGTCGGGAGCATCAGCCTCTCACCGCAGGTCCGCTTCGAGGTCCAGAGCACGTCGCCGGACTACTGGCAGACGGCGACGTTCGACCGCTACACCGGCGACGGCTGGGTCAGGACCGGCGACACTCGCGATTACGAGGGCGGCCGGTTGGCCGGTCCAGACGGTCCGTCGCGGCTGGTCCGACAGACCGTCACGCCGGCGACGCCGCTCGACTCGATGCCCGCGGCGTGGCGGCCCGTCGCCGTCTCCGGAGCCATCGAAAACGAGACGCTCGTCACCCAGCAGGGGAACCTCCGGCCCGACCGAGTCGTCGAAATCGGCGAGACCTACAACGTCACGAGCGCCGTCCCGCAGTACACCGCGGCGTCGCTCCGACGGACCGGCACCGACTACCCCGACGAGATTCGCGAGCGGTATCTCGCGCTCCCCGACAGCACGTCCGACCGCGTCCGCGACCGCGCCGCCGAGATAACGGGCGACGCGGAGACGCCGTACGACAAGGCCGTCGCCGTCGAGGAGTGGCTCGAAGCCAACAAGGAGTACTCGCTCCGGGTGTCCCGCCCCGACGGCGATATCGCCGAGTCGTTCCTCTTCGAGATGGACGCCGGCTACTGCACCTACTACGCCTCGACGATGGTGGTGCTCCTCCGCTCGGAGGGCGTCCCGGCGCGCTTCGTCACCGGCTACACGACCGGCGAGCGCGTCGACGGCGACCGCTACGTCGTCCGCGGCCTCGACTCCCACGCGTGGGTCGAAGTCTACTTCGAGGACACCGGCTGGGTCCGCTTCGACCCGACGCCCGCCGGCCCGCGACAGGACGCGGAGTCGACGACCCTCAGCGACGCCCGCACCGAGGGCCAGACGGGCGTCGACACCAACGAGACGAACGTCGAGTCCAACGAGACCGAACAGCCCACGACGACCGCGAACGACACCGCGACGCCGACGGAAAACGGGACCGAGACGAACTCGACGCCCGTCGACAGCAGCGCGCCGGGCCCCAACATCGACGAGCGCCTCGGCATCACGCCGACCGGCGACGGCGAGGCCGAAGCGGACGAGGACGACGGACTCGCCCCCGAGATGCCGTCACGGGAGACGGTTTTCGTCGGTCTCGTCGGCCTCCTCGGCGTCGTGGCCGGCGTCAGGCGGACCCGGCTCCCGGCGCACCTCCGCTTTGCGACCGCGGCGTATCAGCGGCGCACCAACTCGCCGGCAGACGACGTGTTCCGGGCGTACGACCGCCTCGAACTCGCCCTCGAACGCGACTACCGGCCGCGTCGCCCCGGCGAGACGGTCAGGGCGTACCTCGATTCGCTCTCCCGCGTCGGCGTGGACGAGCGGACCCGACAGGTCGGCCGACTCTACGAGCGCGCCAAGTACGGCGACGGCGTCACCCGCGCCGACGCCGACGAGGCCGTGGCCGCGGCGAACGCCGTCGTCCGCGCCCGTCTGCCGCTCGTCAGACGCTGGACGGACTGAACGGCGGGAAGAACCGCGTCACTTTTTCTGCGTGCGCTCGCACGAACGCTCAATGGCGACACGAGACGCTGTCTTCGCAGTCCTGTGTGCCGCCCTCTGTGTGCTGGCCGTGGTCGCGCCGACCGCGGCCGCACAGGAGGCCCCCGCGAGCGGTCCGGGCGTCGAACCGCTCGTCCAGCAGGGCGTCGAACCGGACAGCACGCGAATCGTCGTCGAGGTCTCCGAGAGCGGCGACGCCCGCTGGGAGATTCAGTACTGGACCCGGCTCGACGACGAGAACACGACCGAGGCCTTCCAGACGCTCCGAGACGACGTGCGGGCCAACCCCGACGACTACACCTCGGCGTTCGCAGACCGCATCGCATCGACCGTCGGAGCCGCCGAGAACGCCACCGGCCGGGAGATGGCCGCGACGAACGTCTCGGTCGCCGCCGAGACGCGGTCGCTCCCCGATAGCTTCGGCGTCGTCAGCTACTCCTTCGAGTGGTCGAACTTCGCGGCGGTCGACGGCGACCGCCTCGTCGTCGGCGACGCCATCGAGGGCTTCTTCCTCGACAGTAGCTCCCGGCTCATCCTCTCGTGGCCCGACGAGTACGGCGCGACGACCATCGAACCCGCGGGCGACGAGACGCGCGAGCACACGGTCATCTGGCGCGGCTCCCAGACCGAGTTCGTCTCGGGCGAGCCGAACGTCGTTCTCGAACGCGGCGCGGGCGGGCCCGGAACGACCGCGACGGCGAGCCCGACCCCGACCGACTCGGAGACGCCCGCCGCGGGCGACGACCCGTTCCCGACGACGACCGCGCTCGTCGCGCTCGCCCTCGTCGTCCTCGTCGGTGCCGGCGCGCTCTATCTCCGCTCGCGGGGCGCGCTCGGCGGCGGCGACGGCGGCGCAGACGCGGCCGGTGCGGCCGGCGAGACAGACGCCGGAGCGTCCGCCGACTCGACCACCTCGGCCACCGAGGATGCGGCTTCGGCGTCGGCGGCCGACGACGCGGCTACCGCGGCGAGCGCTGGGGCCGGTGCGGACGCGGCCGCCGATGATGCCGACGCGGGCGACGACGGCGAGCCGAGTCCGCCGCCGGAACTCCTTAGCAACGAAGAGCGCGTCCTCCGGCTCATCGAGTCCCGCGGGGGCCGCATCAAGCAACAGGAGGTCGCCGGCGCGCTCGACTGGACCGACGCGAAGACGAGCAAAGTCGTCCGCGGGATGCGCGACGAGGGGACCATCGAGGGCTTCCGACTCGGTCGCGAGAACGTCCTCCGACTGCCGGAAGACGACGAGGACGGCGACGACGGCGACTCAGAAGAGGTATAAATTTCTTACGACCGTTTCGGTCGGTGGTCGGTCCCTAATCGGGGGACGGCGACGACCTGACCGCGACTCTCAAACTGCCGTTGACTGGGGTTGATTCGCGGGCACGACCGCACGTTTATATCGGAACGGGGTTCCAAAACGAGAGTGATGAGTCGACGAACCGCTGCGCTCGTCGTCGTCGCCGCCGTGGTGCTGGCGACGGTTGGCGCACCGCTCGCTCTCGCCGCCCCGGCCGGACCGATGGGACTAACGGCCACCGATGGCTCGGCCGCCGCTCCTGTCGCACAGACGACCGCAAACGACAGCGCGACCAACGACACGGCGACCAACGACAGCGCCGCGTCGTCGGAGACGCTCCCCGGTCAGCGCCTGTCCGCCGTCATCGGCGTGCAGGGCTCCGAGACCGACGGGGAACTCGAACGCCGTACCTTCGAAGCGCGCTTCGCGAACGCGAACTCGAACGCCTCGAAGGCCGCAGTCGTTTCCACGCAGGTCGAGACGGTACGCGAGCGCCTCACCGAACTCGAACAGCGCAGGGACCGCCTCGAAGCCCAGCGTGCAAACGGCACTCTCTCGGAGGGCCAGTATCGCGCGCGGTTGACGCAAACAGTCGCCGATATCGAACGCACCCGGAGCATGCTGAACCAGACGGCTGACGCCGCCTCGACGGTCCCCGCCGAGGACCTCTCGGCGCGCGGCGTCGACACGGCCGAACTCGACAGGCTCCGCACGAACGCGAGCGAACTCACCGGCCCCGAAGTGGCCGAAATCGCCCGCGAACTCGCGGGCAACCCCGGCAAGGGTATCGGCCGCGAGCGCGCCGAAAACGAGTCGAAAGCCGACAACGGCGGGCGACCTGACGACGCGGGGCAAGGTGACGCCCCGGGAAACTCGCGCTCTGAGGCGAGCGAGCGCGCCGATGACGTCCGCGCCGACGCCGAGAACGCCACCGACGGCAACGCGACCGACGTGACCGGCGACGCGTCCGAGGGCACGTCCGACGACGCAGACGGCGGCAACGCCCCCGAGACGCCGCCCGGCAACGACAAGCGGGCGAAGGACGCCGACGGGAGCGCACCCGTGGTGACCACCGACGAGCAGTCCGACGCTGACGACGGCACGACCACGACCGACGACGCGACGACGGACGACGAATCGGAAACGTCGTCCACGGACGACTCGGGCGCTTGAAGCCGGGGACGGCAACCCCGCCTCCCGATACTGTTTAATATCCCCATCCTGTAGGTCCACACTGTAATGTCGGAAGTCTGCTCGACGTGCGGGCTCCCTGAAGAGCTCTGCGTCTGCGAGGACGTGGCGAAAGAGTCTCAGGAGATAGTCATCCGCATCGACGAGCGCCGCTACGGAAAAGAGGTTACAGTCATCGAGGGATTCGACCCGAAGGACGTCGACATGGACAGCCTGTCGTCGGACCTGAAGTCGAAATTCGCTTGCGGTGGAACCGTGGAAGACGATTCCATCGAACTCCAAGGCAACCACCGCGGCCGCGTGGAGGACTTCCTCCGCGAAAAGGGGTTCAACGTCGCGTGACCGACCTCTGAGTTAGCCCGCCGTCGAGATTTTTCGAAGCAACTCAGTGCACACGAGCTGTTAGTCCGCTAGCCGTCTGACCGCTCGTGTCCGCGGCCGCGTCACGCGTCAGCGACGCCGCCGCTCAGCGGCGTCCGTCGTCGCGTTCGCCCTCGTCGATGCCTTCTTCGAGCGGGCCGTCCCACGCGTCGAGTCCGCCGGCCATGCTCTCGATTCGGGCGTCTTCCGTCCCCTCGTAGGCGGAAAGCAGGCGGACGGCCTGCACGCTCGCCTCGCCCCGCGGGCAGACGGTGACGATGCGCTCCGCGCCCGCGACGCGGTCGAGGTGCGAGACGAGGTTCGCGAGCGGGACGTTGATGCTCCCCGGTAGGTGCCCGAGCGCGAACTCCGCCTCGGTGCTCACGTCCACGACGAGCGGCGGGTCCTCGCCGTCGAGGAGTTCCTCGACTTCCGCGGGGGAGAGTTCGTCGACCATCTACAGCAGGCCCTCGTCGCGGGCGAGGAGGACGCCCTCGACGGTCGCGTCGTTCGTCGGCGGTTCGGTCGCCCGCTCGATGGCCTCTTCGACCGGCACGGCGCGGACCGAGAGGAACTCGTTGTCGTCGAGGTCGCGTTCGACCGGCGTGAGCCCCTCGGCGAAGACGAAGCCGCGGCGGTGGCGGAGGACGCCCGTCGAACACCACACGTCGCCGATGACCGACGCCGAGTCGGCGGCGAAGCCCGTCTCCTCGCGGAGTTCGCGCACTCCGGCGTCGGTGAACGACTCGCCCTTCTCGACGACACCCGCGGGGAGTTCGAGCTGCGTCTGGCGGATGTTCGGCCGGTACTGCTCGACGAAGACGACGTGGTCGTCCGCGACGGCGACGACGACGACCGCGGTCGCCAGTTCGGCCCAGTAGTAGCGCTTCGTGGTCCCGTTGGGCTGTTCGACGAGGTCGTAGCCGCCGGTGAACCAGCCGGTGTCGTACTCGATTTCGGACTCCAGCACGCGCCACTCGGGGTCGGGCAGGCGCTCGTGACGGCGGCCGTCGTCGGTCATCGGTCCGCTCCGGCCGCGTCGTCGGTCTCGGCGGCGTCATCGTCGGCCGCGGGCGACTCGTCGCGCTCGGGTTCCTCCCCGAGGAGCGTGTCGCGGTAGACGCGGCCGAAGGCGTTTCGTCGGAGCGTGCTGACGGCGGCGTCCTCCTCGTTTTGGAACGTCGTCGCCAGCACCGTTTCGGCGAAGGGGACCGCGTGCCACGCGACGCGCTCTACGTCGGGGTTGCCGAGTTCGACGACCTCGTAGTCCTCGTGGGCCGCGCGCCAGTCGTCGAACTCGTCGCGCGTGCCGACCGTGACCGAAAGCGACTCGGCGAACAGCGCGTTCCGGACGGTCTCGACCACGTCGCCGGTCACGCGTTCGCTGTACTCCTCGCGGTCGAACTCCATCGCCTTGGCCGTCTCGCGGACGACCACCTGTGCGGTCGGTCCGACGCGGTCGAAGGCGGCCTCGGCCTCGTCGAGCGACGCCGGAGCAATCGTCCCGTGGGTTTCCATCGCCAGTCGATTCGGGGCCCGGACTTACGACTCTTTCCTGTCCGTGTCGTCGTCGTCGACACTGTCGTTCTCACCGGCGTCGCCGGTCTCGTCGGCATCGCCGGCGTCGTCGCCCCCCGCGTCCTCGCCGGCTTCTTCCTCTTCGTACATCTCGCGGGTGAGCGACTGCGCCTGCTCGAAGATGCGCGCCGCGTCCCCCGACAGCGACTGTGACCCGCCGGAGCCGCCGAACGGTTGGGCCTGTCGGTCGGGGATGTCGTGGTCGTGTTCCTGTCCGTGCGCGTGATTGTGGCCGCGGCCCCCCGTGCGGTCGACCGTGTCCTCGAACACCTCGTCGAACTCGCGTTCCTCGGCGAGGTCAGAGACGAGCGGGCCGAGCGAGTCGGCGTTCAGGTCGGCCCACTCGGGGGCGTGTTCGTCCAGCCACGTCTCGTGGTCGTCGCCGTGGACGATGGCCTGCAACGCGAGGTGGTTCGCGAGGTGCGTCTCGTCGCGTTGCGGCGCGTCGCAGACCGGACAGGCGTATCCCATGCCCTCCGGTAGCGGCTCTGTGTACCAAAATCCGTCGCACTCTCGCGTCGCCCCGTGTTGCATCGCATCGCGTCGTGTCGTATCGTGTCGCATCGCGCCGCGTCGGCGTCGTCGGTCGTCAAAGGAAATGTGGCCGGGTCGCCCGCGCGGTGGTGGGTGGGTCGCGGGCGACAGGCGGCTCTCGCGGCACCGAACGAGGTGCCGCGTCGTGTGGTGGTGGGTGGTGGTGGTGATACCGATTCGTTCGTGTGTCGATGCGTCAGGCGGACTTGACGATGACCGTTCCGTCGGCCCAGACGGTCACGTCGCAGGCAGCGTACCGGAACCCGATTCGACCGCGCGAGGGGACGACCGACCCGCGGGTGCCGTCGTCCGTCACCGGTGCCCGCGCCAGCGGAGCGAACAGTTGGCAGAGTGCGTCGGGGTCGATAGTCTCGGACAACGGTGGGAGTTCGATGGCGTCCACGCCGTTCAGTTGAGCGGTCGCGGTGACGACTGTCACCGCGAGGGTGTCTCGTCCGCTCCAGTCGTGTTGGGCGACGACCTCGTCGGTCGTCCCCGTATTCCATCCCACATCGCTGCCCGGTAACACGCGAGTTTCATCCATGGTTCGATTCGCGTCGGCGCCTCGCCGACACCCATGCCGATGACGCTCGGGGATATATCGGTCGCTGCTATCCAACTAGTGGTGACACGCGCGCCACCTCTAGGTACCTAGAACCGCAACTGAAAATCAGCTGGTAACGTGGTCAGCACGTGGTACGTCCTCACTCGAAGACGCGTTCGACCAGCTTTCGCTCGGCCGCGCGCAGGTGGTACTGGTAGGTCGGCGCGCTGATGTCGAACGTCTCGGCGAGCGTCTCGGCGGTGCTGCGACGCGGCCACTCGTAGAAGCCGGCGAGGTGGGCCGCCCGAATCGACTCGTGCTGGCGACTCGTCCACGCCGCGCGCATCTCGGCAGCGAACGTCTGCGGCGACTCGGTGCCGTCGTCCGCGGTCCGCCGCGACAGCAGACTCGTCCCCGGGTAGTTCGAGTCGAGCGCGTCCACGAACGACCGGACCCGGATTCGCTCCGGCACCTCGGCGGTGAGCGTGGTCTGGGTTGGCGTCGCGTCGAGCGCGCGGAGGGTCGCCTCAGAGGCGTACAGCGTCTCGAACAGCGACTCCCGCGGGAGGCGGAGTTCGAACAGAGACCCCGAATCGTCGGTCGAGACATGGCGCACGCGCGTCGCGATGTCCCCCCCGGCGGCGACGACGTCCTCCGGCTCCGCGTCGCTGGCGACGAACGCGATGACGGAGCCGTCGGACTGCGGGATGACGCCCCCGAGGCTCACCGCGTGGCCGACCCGCCGGGCGAGCCGCGACAGCGACAACCGGTCGCCGCCGAGTTGTACCTGCACGTCCGTCCGGCGCTCGGTCAGCATGGCGTCGGCGCGCCCGGTGGCCGCGAGGGCGTAGCCGACCGTCTCGCCCAGGTCGGTGAGCAGGCCGTCGTCGTCGGCGAAGGCGTCCGGGCCGGTGGCGTGGACGACGAACAGCGCCTCCACCCGGTCGTCGGCGACTGCGGGGATGACCGCGATAGCGCGGAACCCGTAGCTGAGGGCGTCGCCGCGGTGGTCGGCCCACGCGGGGTCGTCGAGCACGTCAGCTATCACCTGTATCTCCCGGGTCTCCACCGCGGCTTCGAGCAGGGGAAACAGCGGCTCCGCGGACGCCACCTCTCCAAGTCGGTCGGCGTAGGCGGTGTCAGCACCGTGGACCGCGTCGCTCGTCGGCCGGTACGTCTCGTCCACGTCCCTGGCCTCTGCGTGCCAGACGATGGCGTAGTCGTCGGCGTCGACGAGGTGCTCGGCGACGGCCGAGAGCGCCTCACCCCGTGTCGGCGCGCGGATGAGCGACTGGTTGATGTTCCGGATGGTCGCGTTGATTCGGTCGAGTCGGGTGAGCGCCTCGTTCTGGGCCTCGAGCCGGCGGTCGCGCTCGCGTAGCTCCGCCTCGGCGTCGATTCGGTCGAGCAGTTCCTCGACCGTCGCAGAAAGCAGGTTCACGAGCTCCACGTCGACCTCATCGGGCGCGACGGTGCCGGGGTGGCCGGTGACGAGGACGCCGTGCCGACCGAGCGGCGCGGCGATGACGCGCTCGACGCCGTCGACGACGCCCCCGTCGGGCGCGAGTTCGACCACGCGGACCTCGCCGGAGACGAACGCGTCCCAGACCCCGCCGCGGTCGAGGCCGCTCCCGACCGGCTTGTCGCCGAGGCCGGTTCCGGCCGCGCCGACGCGGACGAGGCTCGTGTCCGCCTCGTCGAAGACGAACAGCTCCGTCCGGGCATCGCCGAGCACCTCGTCGCAGGTGTCGACGGCGGCCCGGAGGACCGCCTGTCGTTCGGTCGCGCCCATCATCTCTCGGGTCCGTTCGTGGAGCGTCGCGAGCAGGCGCTCGTAGCGGTGTCGCTTCGTCACGTCGCGGAGGACGCCGACCGAGCCGACTTCCTCGCCGCCGACGACCAGCGGCGTCCGGTGGTCTTCGACTCTGATGACCTCCTCGCCGGGCGTCCGCAGATCCAATTCCACGATTCCCTGCGAGGTCGACGCGAACGCCTCGTCACTGCCGTCGGTCGCACTCGCGTTCTCGGTGAGCAACGCCGTGGACGACCCGATGACGTGGTCACGGTCGAGTCCGGTGAGTCGCTCGAACGCGGGGTTGACCGCCGCGAACCGCCCCTCGTCGTCCAGCGCGTACACCGCGTCGGCGACGGCCGCCAGCATCCGCCCGTACTGCTCGGCTTCGACCTCGTGTTCCAACTGCTCCGTGATGTCGGTGAAGTAGACCGAGAGCCCCGTCTCGGAGGGGTACGCCCGAACCGCGTACCACGTTTCGAGGGGGTCGTAGTACTGTTCGAAGGTCGCCGGCTCCTGTCGCTCCATCGCGCGCTCGAACTCCTCGCGGAAGACGGCCGCCTCGGGCACCGAGTCCCAGATGCGCGTCCCCAACACCGCCGCGGCCGACATCCCGAGGCCGTGTTCGGCCGTCGAGTTGACGTAGGTGACGCGCCAGTCCGCGTCGAATCCCATCACCGCCTCGTCCATCCGCTCTAAGACCTCCGAGAGGGCGCTTTTCAGCTCGTGCCGCTCGGTCGCCGCGCCGACGACGGCAGCGATGTTCTCCAAAAAGAGCACGTCGTCGTCGGTGAACTGCCCGCGGGCGACGCCGTGGACGGCGATGGCTCCCCACCGGGTGTCGTCGCCGCCGATGGCCGTGCTCATTCCGCTTTTCGGACCCGACGGGCCCGCGTCGCTCGCGTGTTCGAAGCGCTCGTCGTCGTCGAAGTCGTCGACGAGCATCGAACGCCCGGTCCGGTACGTCTCGACCGCTTGCGTTCCCCCGGCCGCGGCGAGTCCGTGGCCCCGACTCGCCGACCAGCCCGCGGTGGCGGCAACGCGGAACGCACCGTCGTCGAGGCCCTCGAAAATCGTGACCGAACTGGCGTCGAGCACGTCGCGGACGCGACTCGCGGCGTGGTCGAGCGTCGAGTCGAGGTCGACGGCGGTCAGCGCCCGCGTTCCGATTTCGGAGACGACGCGCTGCTGTTCGATTCGGTCTCGGTGGCTCCGCGCGAGGGTGCACTCGCCGAGCGCCCGCTCGACGCGGAAGGCGAGCCACGACATCGTCTCGGGGTCGTCGTCGCGGACGACGTAGTCCGTCGCACCGGCTTCGACCGCGCGGGTCGCGGTCTCCTGGTCGGCGGCCGCGACGACGACCGGGACGTCGATGCCCTGGGCGTAGACATCGCGGACGAACGCCCCCTCGTCGCCGGCCGCCGTGGGGGCGGCTAGGACGATACAAGAGATGGCCGCCGAGGCGGAAACGAGTTCCGCGCGCGCCGCGGCGGGAGTGCGGACGTGCCGGACGGTCGTCGCTCCGTCGAGCGACGACAGCGACGAGTCGAGAGACGCCGCGAACTCGCCGTCGTCACTCACACAGAGCACGGTGGGAGACGGTAACACAACTCGTGTACGTGGCTCGTCGTGATAAGCGCTCCTTCGGCCACGGGCGGTCCTGTCAGGCGCGCTGCCACTCCGCCACGTCGAGGACCATGATGTACGCGTCCTCGCCGTCGCCGTAGTAGCCCGGCACCCGGCGGGCGGGTTCGAAGCCGAGGCTTCGGTAGAGACCGATAGCCGGGTCGTTCGAGACGCGGACTTCGAGCTTCACGACCGTCGCGCCCGCGATGGCCATCGCCGTCAGCGACTGGACGAGCAACTGCCGACCGAGCCCGTTCCCGCGGGCCTCCTGGCGGACCGCGAGGTCCTTCACGTGGCCGATGTCGTTGCCGTGGTTCGGCATCACGTCGGCGACGACGTAGCCGAGCACCTCGTCCCCGCGGGCGGCGACGAGAAACGCCGGCTCGTCGACGAACATCTCGAACGCGGAGTACGGCCACGGCTCGGAGAAACACGTCCGCTCGATGCGGAGCACGTCGAGGAGGTCCGCCCGGTCGACCCGCCTGACGACCAAGTCGCCGGCGAGCGCGTCGTCGAACGACGTCACGCTCGGCGCTACGTGGTTGGCACGCAAAAGCCCGACGGCACGGGTGCACGGCGGTGGTTGGGGCGGACGCTCACGGTCGCGGGCGGCTCACCCCACCGGCCGCGCGATGGCCGCCGCTCGCCGGGCGAAAAAGCGAGAAGGTGTGTTGGTCGCGTTTAGTCGTCCGCGGGGGCAGCGCCGCCCTCGGCCTGCTGCTTCGTGAGGGGGAGCTTGCCGCCGGCGGTGAGGATACGACGTTCGCGCTCGGAGGCGTGCAGGTTCGCCGTCGCTTCCCAGTCGTCGTTCACGCGGATGGTGAACTCTTCCTGGCCGGATTCGACGGCTTCGGCAACGTCGTCGACGATTTCGACGTCGTCGCCCTGCTCGATCTTCTCGTACGTCTCCTCGTCGATGGCGAGGGGGACGATACCGAAGTTGAACAGGTTCGCCTTGTGGATGCGAGCGAACGACTGCGCGAGGACCGCCTCGATGCCGAGGTACATCGGACACATCGCGGCGTGTTCGCGGGAGGAACCCTGACCGTAGTTCTCGCCCGCGACGAGGACGCCGGTGCCGGCATCCTTGGCGCGCTGGGCGAACGTCTCGTCGACGCGCGAGAGCGTGAAGTCCGAGAGGCGCTCGATGTTCGAGCGGAACTTGAGGATGTCGGACGTCGCCGGGATGATGTGGTCGGTCGTGATGTTGTCCTCCATCTTCAGGAGGGTCTCACCCGAGATGTTCGAGCCGAGGGGGTCCTGCAGGGGAACCTCGCCGATGTTCGGGCCCTTGATGAGCTCGTCGTCGATGGCGTCTTCGGCGTAGATGAGGTCCGTCTTCGAGCCGTTGTACTTGTCGGGGAGCTCGACGCCGGGGGCGTCGAGGCCGAGTTCGTCGGCGAGGTCGCGCGGGTCGACGATTTCGCCCTTGAGCGCCGCGGCGGCGGCGACCTGCGGCGAGCAGAGGTAGACGTTGTCGTCTTCGATGCCCGAGCGGCCCTCGAAGTTGCGGTTGAAGGTGCGCAGCGAGACAGAGTCGGAGGCGGGGACGTGGCCGATACCGATACACGGGCCACAGGTCGCCTCGGAGACGTTGACGCCGGCCGCCATCATCTCAGCCGTCCAGCCCTCGCGGGCGAGCATCTCGCCGGCCTGCTTCGAACCGGGCGCGACGATCATCTCGAGGTGCTTTGCGACTTCCTGGTCCTTGACCATCTTCGCGGCCGGGAGGACGTCCTCGTAGCCGCCGTTGGTACAGGAACCGACGAGGACCTGCTCGACCTTCTCGCCGGCGACTTCGCGGACCGGAACCACGTTGTCGGGCATCGACGGGCAGGCGATGAGCGGTTCGAGGTCGCCGAGGTCGATGACGATTTCGTCGGCGTATTCGGCGTCGTCGTCGGCCGTCAGCTCGATGTACTCGTCGCCGCGACCCTGGCGCTCGAGGTAGTCCTTGGTCTTCTCGTCGGTCTCGAAGAGCGACGAGGTGGCACCGAGTTCGGTCCCCATGTTGGTGATGGTGGTTCGCTCGGGCACGGTGAGCGATTCAGCACCGGGGCCGGTGTACTCGAACACCTTGCCGACGCCGCCCTTGACGGTCTCGCGGCGGAGCATCTCGAGGATGACGTCCTTCGCGGAGGACCACTCGGGGAGTTCGCCTTCGAGGCGGACGTTCACGACTTCCGGCATCTCGACGTAGTACGCGCCGCCGCCCATGGCGACAGCGATGTCGAGGCCACCGGCACCGATGGCGAGTTGGCCGAGGCCGCCGGGGGTCGGCGTGTGGGAGTCCGAGCCGAGGAGCGTCTTGCCGGGCGCGGCGAAGTTCTCCTTGTGGACGTTGTGGCAGATACCGTTACCGGGGCGGGAGAAGTGGGCACCATATGTCCCGGCCGCGGAACGGAGGAAGCGGTGGTCGTCCGTGTTCTTGAAGTCGAACTGGTAGGTCTGGTGGTCGCAGTACTGGGCGGCGAGTTCGGTCTGGGCCTCGTCGAGGTCGAGCGCCTCGAACTGGAGCCAAACCATCGTCCCAGTCGTGTCCTGCATCAGGACTTGGTCGATTTCGATTCCGATCTCCTCTCCGGGGGTGAGGTCACCCTCGACGAGGTGGTCCGAGAGAATCTTTTCCGTGAGCGTCTGTCCCATAACACCCGAACCTCGATGGTCCTCGGATATAAATCCCGCGTACTTCCCTATCTTCGAACGTGAAAGATAGCGCCGTCTCGGGGTTTCTAGCGTCTAAGGGCCATTAAACTCCTTGTTGGTTCTCCCATGTGACTTGTCACCGCGGGGGGCGTCACCGCCCCAAATGGGTGGTGATTCGGGCTCTCTCACCCCCCTCGATATCGGGGGTGTTTGGAGCCCGTCACGACCTCGGAATCGACGCCGCCCCCGGGCCGCCGACCGACCGAGGTTCGGCACAGTTTTGCGCCCGCTGGACGGGGTTCGGATATGCACCGCGCTGGCTCGTTCGTCGCACAGCACATCTCGCCGGTCACGGCCGAACAGGTCCAACCCAACGGCGTCGACCTGACGCTCGAAGCGGTCCTCGAACAGGTCGAACCGGGCCGCCTCGGCCGCGAGGGAAAGACCGTCGGCGAGCGTCGGGCCCTCGATTTCGCCGACCCGGACACCGAGACGTACCGACTCGACCCCGGCGGGTACGTCCTCCAGTACGCCGAGACGGTCCACATCCCCGAGGACCACGTCGGCTTCATCTACCCGCGGTCGTCGCTTATGCGGAACTCCTGTATGCTGAACACGGCCGTCTGGGACGCCGGCTACGAGGGGAAAGGCGAGGGTCTCTTGCAGGTCCACCACCCGGTCGAACTCGAACGCGGCGCGCGCGTGGCTCAAATCGTCCTCGCGGACGCGACCCACGACGAGACCTACGACGGGAGCTATCAGGGCGAGCGGACCCACTGACGGCTTTCGGTCGGTGGCTTCCAAGCATCGCGCGGCGGATAGTACCGGATGAATACCGACATCCCGAGTTACGGGACGTTCTCGGCGATGACGAATTCCTTTCAAGTCGATGGACGTCGTATTTGTTCTCGCGGAGGGCATGTCGGGCCGAAACGAGGGGCGACCTGTACACACCGAACCTCCGCAACTTCCTCCTTCCATATCTTCTTGATGCGCGTGTTCTCGCTGCGCCTGCCCGTTTCGCCCGAGTCGTAGACACCGCCCGCGGGCCGTCGATTCGCCCGGAAGACGAGCGGCCACGGGGTCGCTGTCACCTAAAACCGCTTCGAGCGGCGCACTCGTGTTCTCTGACCCAAAGGCACATTTACGCGCATGCCTAAGTGTGGCCAATCACTGATGTCACGGAGTCCATCTCTCCCGGAACGTCCTCATCTCGATCTGGACCCCGAGATGTCGGATGCAGAGCGTCTCTCTGCACTCCGCCAGCACTTCGAACGCATGGTCGACGTCAACCGCGAACTCGACCAGCGGCTCCAGAACGCCGACGACCGTCACGCCGAACTGGTCGACGAGGTCGACCAGATGAAGGCGCGAAACGAGGCCCTGAAGACGGCCTCGTACTACATCGCCACGGTCGAGGAGTTGACCGACGACGGCGTCATCATCAAGCAGCACGGCAACAACCAGGAGGTCCTGACCGAGTTCGCACCGAGCCTGAACATCGACGACATCGAACCCGGCGACCGCGTCGCCATCAACGACTCGTTCGCCGTCCAGACTATCCTCGACGACGAGACGGACGCGCGGGCGCAGGCGATGGAGGTCGTCGAGTCGCCGACGGTCACCTACGACGACATCGGCGGCATCGACGAGCAGGTCCGCGAGGTCCGCGAGGCGGTCGAACAGCCCCTCGAAAACCCCGAGATGTTCGAGGAAGTCGGCATCGACCCGCCCGCGGGCGTGCTCCTGTACGGCCCGCCGGGCACGGGGAAGACGATGCTCGCCAAGGCCGTCGCCAACGAGACCAACGCCTCGTTCATCAAGATGGCCGGCTCCGAACTCGTCCAGAAGTTCATCGGCGAGGGCGCGCGACTCGTCCGCGACCTGTTCAAGCTCGCCGCCGAGCGCGAACCGGTGGTCATCTTCATCGACGAAATCGACGCCGTCGCCTCGAAGCGCACGGACTCGAAGACCTCCGGCGACGCCGAGGTCCAGCGGACGATGATGCAGCTCCTCTCGGAGATGGACGGCTTCGACGACCGCGGCGACATCCGCATTATCGCGGCGACCAACCGCTTCGACATGCTCGACGAGGCCATCCTCCGCCCGGGTCGGTTCGACCGCCTCATCGAGGTCCCCAAGCCCGCCGTCGAGGGCCGCCGCCGTATCCTCGACATCCACACCCGCGACATGAACGTCGCCGACGACGTGGACCTCGACTCGCTCGCCGAGGAACTCGACGACTACTCCGGCGCGGACATCGCGTCGCTCACGACCGAGGCCGGGATGTTCGCCATCCGCGACGGCCGGACCGAGGTGACGGGCGCGGACTTCGACGCCGCCCACGAGAAGCTCTCGAACGTCGAAGAGTCCGGCACCGGCCCCATCTCGGGCTTCACGGACTACCAGTACTGAGGTCGGTTGCCGGGGACCGCCGCCGGAGACGGTCGTCAACGCCTCCACCTCCCCCGGCTTTCGAGCGCCACTATTCGTAACCCCCTTTTCCGCCGCCGCGAGAGTTCGGACATGAACACGATTCGCGTCGTCCGCGGAGTCGGCACCGCCCCCACCGAGATGGCGTCGTACGACGCCGCCCTCGCCGCCGCCAACGTCCACAACTACAACCTCGTCGCCGTCTCCTCGGTCGTCCCCGCCGACGCGACCGTCGAGGCGGTCGACGTGGCCCCCGACCTCGGCCCGGCGGGCAACCGACTGACCGTGGTGCAGGCCCGCGAGACCACCTCGACGCCCGGCGAGACGGTCGTCGCCGGCCTCGGCTGGGCGACCGGCTCCGGCCCCGGTCTGTTCTACGAGGCGTCCGGCACCGACGAAGCGAGCGTTCGCGCGGCCGTCCTCGACGGTCTCGAAGCGGGTCGGAACCTCCGCGAGTGGTCGTTCGACGACGAGGACGTCGCGCTCACGACCGGGACCCACGAGGGCGACGGTTACACCACCGCCGTCACCGTCGCGGCCTACGGACAGAGCGAACCCATCTTCTAAACCGCCCATTCGCTGACCGACGGACTCATCAGCTTTTGTGAGAATCCCTCCGGTATGAGTGGTGACGCGCCGTTCGACCTGTCCCCCGGGCGAGTGGCGCTTATCTACGCCGCCTTCGGCTTCCTCTGGGTCGCGACGAGCGACAGTCTCGTAGAGGGACTCCCTAACCACGAGATCATCCAGACGGCGAAGGGGTGGCTGTTCGTCGGCCTCTCGGCGCTGTTGGTGTACGCCCTCGTCAACCGGAGTCAGTCCAAACTGAACCGGGCCTCCGAGCAACTGGAATCGACACTCGCACACACGAGCGTCCTCCATCGAATCCTCAGACACGACATCAGAAACGCCTGCACCGCCATCCTCGGCTACGCCGAACTCGTCGAGTCGAAAGGCGACACGAGTTCGAACATCGACCCGGTCGAGGCGATTCAGGAGCGCGCGAACCGGCTGGTCGAAGTGAGTGACGAGGTCGCGCTCCTCCGCACCGTCGAACTCGCTGAGGGGAACGAAGTCGATGTCGACCTCTCCTGTGCGGTCACAGACGCCGTCGAGGACCTCGAAATGGAGTATCCGGAGGTACAGGTTTCGGTCGCCTCGCCGGAGACGCTCGTTGTGCGGGCGCACCCGGCGCTCCCGCGGAGTCTCGCGGAGTTACTCGACAACGCCGTCGTCCACGCCGACTGCGACGTGCCGGAGGTGCACGTCGGCGTCTGGCAACTCGGCGAAGTCGCCGGGGTTACCGTCACCGACAACGGCCCCGGTATCCCCGATGCCGAGCGCAATGCCCTCTTGTCCGGGGCGGAGACGCCGCTTTCGCACACCAGCGGCGTCGGCCTCTGGCTCGTCCACGCCATCGTCGACGCCTCCGGCGGGTCGCTCGACATCTCGAAGCCGAAGGCCCACGGGACCGTGGTCACCGTGTCGCTCCCGCGACCGGCCTGACGGCGGCGTCGCCGCGCGGCCAGTCGGTTTTCGATTCGCTCACCACATCACCGCCGACGACGGCTTTTTACACGTCCTACCCGTATCGCAGACGACTGATGAACGGGAACAACCCATATGCGGGCGCTCCCGGCGTGGCTGGGGCCGGCCAGCCGTCGGCCAACCGAGAACTGACCGTCGACCAGATGGACGCACTCCGGCGGGCCGTCGCCGGCATCGTCTCGCGGACGGAGTCGTACCTCCCCGAGGGGTTCGCCGTCGGCTCTGAGCTCTCGACCGGGGCGAACGGACCGCTGGCGACCGTGGCCGTCCACCCGCCGGTCGGCCACCCCGTCAGCGCCGGCTTCTCGCCGGACGCCGATGACCTCGACGCGGGACTCACCGACGAGGACCGAAACGAGGTCGCCCGCGGGCTCGCCGCCAGCGCGGCGTTTCAGGTGATGAGCGCCGTCGGCGACGACCTCACGCCCGCCGCGCGATAACCCCGACCGACCCCCGTCGCCGCCGGGGTCCGAGTGGCGACTGACCCGAGCGCTCCGTTGACGCTCGTCGTCCCGACCGCGGCCCAATTTTTTGGCTCTGTTGAAACCCTCAGCGTTTGTTCGGTGTGGCGTGACACAGACAGAGGTGAGTTCAGCATGACGACCTCGTTTGTTTCGCGCCGAATCCAATACAGCCGTTCAGCGATCTGTAAACTCAGAAGTAGTACACTCATCGACAGATACGCAAGGCGAGTGCCCCGGGACTTGACACCGAAACGGTTCACTGAGGGACCCTACTGAGACGACTACCCAGTAGGTACAGCGGCCCGCCGAACAGTACTAACAGCATTGAGGCACTCCCGCTCACGAATGAATTCGACACGAGATTGGTCTCTCCTGTGCTAAAGAACCCAAACAGGAAGACAAAGCCGAAGACGACAGCCAATTCACCCAATAGGAGAAGTCGCCGCTTCCGTCTCGGTTTTACAGTTCCCAGAACGAATTGGAGGCTTAACACCACTGACCCGAAGAGAATCCATTCTTGAAACTGAAGTTTGGTGAAATCACCAGTCCGAAGTTGCCATGTGGTAAGTATGGCACCGAAGGTTACCGTGGCGGCGCTAAGACTTGTAAGAACTGCTCGTCGCCTCGTGATTTGGTGTGGTCGGTCTTGACGCCAGAATTGTACTGTTACGAGAGTTACGAGGCTAACCGAGAGTGTGCCAATAAGAAACAGTACAAACCCGAATACACCGACTATTCCCCACGCACTTGGAAGAAGACCTATCGTTGTTGCAAATCCGTATCCAAAGAAAAAGAACCCGACCGTGAACATCATCGCGAGGATGAAGTACGTCATGCGTTCGTCTCTTTGAGGAGTCGAAGATGAAGTCCCTGAGTTCTGCATGGGGCTATTGCCAATATGACATATTCACCACACATTAAGTATTTCTTGAACGCTCGATTTTAGCTTTAGTTACTGCCGACTGGCACTCGCCGCGCTTCACGTGCAGTCTTGTCTCCGAGTTCTCTCGTCACTTCAGAACGAGAACAATACACTTCACGGAGGCGGTCGAAAGAGGAAGTATGGCTTCGATTTTCGGCTACGCGGACGAGATTGGTCCGACGACGCTCATCATCGTCGGCTTCCTGCTGTTTGTCTTCCCCGAACCGGCGACTTCGGCTCTCGGCGCGGGGCTGATGCTGTTCGGCGCGGCGTACTGGTTCTGGGAGTGGAACCGTCCCTGAGCGGACCCGAGCGAGCGAGTGACTCCGCTCAGACGCTCCCGCGACGGCGGTTTCGACTGTCGTCGTCGCGGACGCGAGACGTAACGCCGTCGAGTGGGACGTCGGTCTCGGCGGTCGTCCCCGACCCACCGGCCGGACCGGGCACCGACCGCGGCGTCGCAACGAACAACCCGTAGGCGAGCATGGCCGCGGAGACGAGGCCGCTCGTTCCCACGACGAGCGAGAGCGGGAGCGGCGAGAACGTGCCGACCGCCGTCCCGACGAGAAGTGGGAGCGGCAATGTCGCGAGGATGGCGTCGTACCGCGTCGCTTCCGAGACGATGCTGTCGCTATGGGGTGTTCGTGTGCGCATGATACCACTCGGCGACGAGTACGAACGTGTGAATATTAGCTATTTCGCCGGACCGGTCGGTCCCGCGGTCGCCTACTTCCCCCAGAATTAAGTCTCTGATTCTTTACGCTGTATAGAAAAATAGCTCAGTAGATTTAGCTAAAACATCAGAGAGCTGGCAGCTACTATATCGGCTCTCCACATAGTATGTCGTGTGAGCGAATCAGATTCTAACGACCAGAACCCAAGTGATGATGACGGGTCAGGTCAGAACGATTCGACGCACCGCCGAAAACCAAACGAACTGCAGATGCGGGCGGGAAAACTCTCGGTCGAAGCCAAATCCGTAGATGAGTCTGTAGGCGAACTCGCCGATATCGTCTCGGACGAGATGGAGTCCCTGATGCGCTACCATATTCGGGGCGAGATGGAGATGTTAGAGGAGCAGGACTTGCACTCCATCCTTCTGAGTGATGACTGATGCCGCTCATCCTCAGAGACCGACTCGGAGTGTTCTCTCTGTTCCCGCTGTTTTTCATCAACCTCGTCGCCAGCACAGCCGCCGTCCTCCTACACAAGATATACCCTGTCGTGGCGACCGTCGCCCTCGGCGTCTATGTGTATGTCTTACTCCTGCAGACTCGCCTGATGGCGTTACTGCTCGTGTCGGGTTGGGTGACGACGCCGATAATCGCACAGTTCACGCACGAGTTCTCAGTCGATGTGGCGGTCTACTCGATGGGAGTGTTCACCGCTTCGGTCGTCGCCGCCCACTTCATCGCAATCGTACTCTCAGCAATCACGGGATTTAGACTATGAACAGGAGACAATACCTATCGACGGTTGGCGCATCGGTGGCCGTACCAGTTGGTGTCGGCGGTGGCATCCTTAGCGAAATAGAGGAATCCGACCACCTCACTCCCGACGAGTTCCGACAGCAGATTCCCGACCAGATAGGGAATTATGAAGGCGGAATCACGCACGAGGGCGAGACGAATTCTTCAGGCACACTTCTCATCGCCTCGTATCAAGACTCGGCGTGGCCCGTCGGGATACAGTACATCGAGCAGAACGACCCGCAGCTGATAGCGATGATGCACTGCACGCACCACTATCCTGAGTCACTCTCTGAAACGGTGAATCGTCTGTCTCGCTTCTTCTCGAAAGTGGATGTGCAGTATGAACAGCTGAGGGACGGCAACCTCGAATACATCACCTACGAGTTTAGCGATGGGTATCGGGTTCGCACCGAGTACGACCTCCGAGAGAACGGGAAAGAACATCGAGCGTGGGTCAACGGAGACCTCCACAGCTTCGAAGACCAAATCGCACGGAACGAGTTCGTGAACGAAGAGGTGCAATCTCGAATATGAACAGGCGACAGTACATCTACTCAGTCGGTGGTATCGCACTCACGCCCACGCTCCCACTCGCACGCACGGACACAGGCAGGCACATCACGCCTGAGCAGTACAAGCGGCGAGTTCCTGAATCAATCAAAGGAGTTGAAGTAGAACTCAAAGAGCACGACACAGAATCCGTCGGGAAGCATATCTATTCAATATATTCAAATCAATCACCGTTCCCATCTATCACATACACGGAACACCCACCTGATACAGAAGGTAGGTCGCAGGTTATTGCCGATGTTGGTCGCTTACGATATGGGTTCGAGACTGTTTCAGGTGCGGTTCGATTTCTCCGACAAGCTATGACTCGGGTTGAGTATGAGAGGCGGGTTCGTGGAGAAGATGCTGGATATGCGTATGAATCGTATACGGTCGATGATTGGACGCTGACTGTACAGTTAGATAGGGACGACGGAGGTAGTACTGTAGTTATTGACGGCGAGTGGGTCGAGTTCGAGAATCGAAAAGAGCGGAACAAAGTCGTCAAGCAACTGGTTCAGAGAAAACTATGAAACGACGCAACTACCTCAAGACAGTTGGGGCGGCAGGCTTCGTCCCGAGTGCAATCCCCCACGCCGACCTGAATTCGGTAAACTACGACCCGATAGATGCAGGAGCGTACATCAAACGGTACGAGTCAGGCACAGTCCTCTCTCTATCCGTTCCATCAGGTCGAGGCGACTACCTCACCATCCACGGTCGAACAGATGACGGCGACCACATCATCCACGCTCCGCACCTGGACGAGCCGAACGAGTCGGACGATGAAGATGATGTGTATCACTTCTTCGAGCAAGAGCCAATCGCCGACTACACGCTAACCATCACGGAAGACGGCCACACCGAACAAGTCCAGTTCACAGATAGGGTCGTCCCGTACAATCCGAGCAAGGATTTCCTCGGTGACGCTGAATATCTTGGTGAAGTTGACCTCCTACGGCTAGGCGTAAGCGATACATCTTCCCACCTGAACTACGACCTCGATACCGACTTCGATGCAATTCTCTGGGAGACCTACGATGAGGATGAACAAGAGTGGGTGCGTCATCCCGCTCACGCCCACGCTCAGATGAACTACGACCTCGTGTGCCCGTGCGAAAAGAACTACATCGAGATTCTCGGGAGTAAGCGCCTCCGAGCGAAAGGCATCGTCGGCGATACCATCGAACACATCCCAATCGTTCGAGACCGAATCAATCGATAGAGAACACAGGTCTGCCTCGGGGATACGCACACGCCCGCTACTCCCGATGTTCAACCAGTAGAAGATTAGTACTCTACGAATTCCGTAGGTAGGGCGACTTAGAAAGACTCCGTGGCGAGCCTGTACTCTCTGGAGATTCTTAACCAACACAGCACGCTATGGAGGGGAGTTGTTGGTTAAGAGTTGCACGAGAAAAGAACTGAATCAGTCAGCGGGCTGTGCTTGCTGTTGTGCCTGCATCAACGGGGCGAAGTCCATCAAGTCAGCGTGCGTCCCGTAATCACAGATGACTGTATATCGATTATTATCTGAAGACCGTCCTTGCACCCACGGTGGATTGAACGACTCACCTTTCTCTTCGATAGTTCGCTTATTCCAGAGACCGATGAATTCTAACGCTTCAATAGTTCGTTCGTGTCGGTCGAGGTCTTCCAAATCATCATCTTCAGCGTACACGCACCGCAGAAGAACATAGAAATCGTGGAAACCATCTGGGAGGTCTGCGGGGACTATGAGGTCTTTCTTATTCTCACCAATCACCGTTCGAGTCTTCACATCTACCTCAAAACCTTCTACGACAAAATCCGCATCTTTCTTTCCGCCGAGGTGTTTATACTCGAAATTCGTATTTTGTTCTAAGATTTGCTTGAACGCCAGTTCCCCGAGGTCTCCGACATATCGGTCGAAGTCTCGCTCTTTCTTTGTTCTGTTATAGTCCTCACCAGCCTCGATGCCATCTTTCTGTGCCTGTTCACGCAGTTCTTCAGTAACCGCAAGAGAAATCATAACTACACTTAACTAATCTGTCATAAGTTCCCAAAGGTGCTCCCCTGAACGGAATACCACGAACACACGGGCGCACGAGAAATATAACTACAACAACATATTTGGGGATTGAGAAATATATTACAACTGTTCGTTTATGAAATTAGAACAATTACTTTCTCAGATTGAATCGGACGCAGGCAAGCTAATCGTGATGTATCTCCGTCGAGTCGGGACGGCAACCGTAGACCAGCTCGCAGATAGATTCTGCTGGTCGAAGATGAAGACCTACAACATCCTCTCGGCGCTCAGGGAGATGGAGATTGTTGCACCGCTTGAAGAATCCTCGAAAGAACGCTACGCTCTGAAACGGGTTGAACTATGAAACTATGCACAGTCAAGGACACAAAGGAATCGCCCTCTTGCTCTACTCGCCGATAACCTACTTCCTCCTCGAAACAGGACGGCCAATCTTTGCTGTCGGTGGACTCGTGTTAGTGCTGATGCTGTCGATGGTCCCAGACAAGGATATGGTCATCCCACTCTTGCGTCATCGAGGGCCAACGCACACGATTTGGTTTGCGGGAGTCGTCGGTGCAGTATTGGCGGGCGTCGGGATGGTGATTCAGTTCGGTCTTGACCAGATTGGAATCGTCGCTGTCGCTGTACCCGTGACTGGATTGTTCATCGTCGGCTTCCTGAGTATCGTGTATCACATCATCGGCGATGCACTGAATCCATCAGGCGTGCGCCCGTACAAACCAATTAGCTCGCACAAGCACGCACTCGGCGTCACAAAGAGTGGGAGTTTCCTCGGTAACTGGTTCTTCTACATCATCGGATTTGCCGCTAATCTGGTTGCGGTTGCACTCGGTCTCCAGGGATTGCTCGTGTAGACCCCGACCCCACCCTGTCGGCACATAGGCTCAATTCCGTGTACACAGACGACAATATATTGTCCGCTGTATACAGCGCAAGAACAGAATCAGGTCGGCGTCACAGCGAAAATCTGGTTACACTTGTAGCACTCATGGTAGCAATAGCCGCTCGACTCGTGCTGTTTGATTTTCTTCGGTTTGATGCGCTTACGGCACTCAGGACACTCGCAGTTCGGACCCATGCGAGCTAAGCTGCGCTCTACCCTATTTATGTGCTCTGCACGAATTGTGGCTCTTCCACCAAGCCGATGACTTGGTGACAAAAGCTAAAGCAACTGAGCTTAAAGTCTGGAGCGGATGAGTAACACCTTCGATTCGTTCGAGGATTTCACTAACCGCCTTCAGGATATCGAAGAGATGGGGTATGTCGAAACCCATCGGAGCGGAGACACAGGCATCGGCAAGACGCTCGAAGACCTCCTGGGTATCAAGGAGAACAACATCCCTGGTCCTGACGCCGCAGGTGTCGAGCTGAAAGCCGCCCGCCGAGACTCGGGGAGTATGATGACGCTGTTCACGAAAGAACCGCCGAGAGGTAGTCGTGAACTGTGGGCGTCGTCGCTCGTGGAGAAGTACGGGTATGAAGACGATGAGGGACGGCCCGCACTCAAAATCACACTCTCCATCGACGAGTACAACAATCAGGGCTTCCGCACCGTCACGAACGAGGAAGGCGTCCACATCGAGCACGAAGACGATGGCATAATCGCCACTTACCCGCTCGACCTACTCCAAGAGACCTACGAGGAGAAGTTCCCCGAGATGGTTCTCGTTGAAGCGGCAACGCAATCCATCGACGGCGACGAACACTTCTGGTACAACGAAGCGTACTACCTCGATGGGTTCGACGGCGACGAGTTCCTGAACCTGATTCGAGAGTCCATCATCACCATCGACCTGCGGATGCACCTGCGGGACTCGGGCGGCGCACGCAACCACGGCACAGCGTTCCGCATCAAGGACACGAGTAAACTCGACCGAGCGTTCGAAACCCGAACGCAGCTCCTCGACGGTATCGGTCGGGACGCAACAGTTACTGAATCCCCACAGCAAGGACTCAGCGACTTCTGAACTCGGCGGTTACGGCGCTCTGAGAATAACGATATTCTCGTTCGCCATCAGATTCCCTTTCGTGCCCTCGATGTTCTCAGGGGCGTTCTCCCACGGCAGCGTCTTGTTCGGGATTTCTCTCGGGAGATTAACATCAAACTCGTAGCCGATGTGTTCACAGAGTTCCCGAGTGATGAGGTGCGTCGGGATGTTCACTCGGCTCATCGTCCGATTGGCGACGACCCACGCCACAGGCTGACCTGACTTGGTGACTTCGGCCACCTGTTCCATCACGGCGTAGTAATCTCTGAAGAAGTCCATCGCATCTTCTGCACGCCCGTCCTTCTCTCTCAGCGTGTCGAGGGTGACTTTGAGCGTCTCGGAGTACTCTTCGAGTTCGGAGAGTGGTTCGAGAACATCATACCGCCCACCGAGACCCGTCTTGTCCACATCCTTCATCTCGTCATAAGTCACTTTTCCAGTCAACAGCGCAGGGTCTTGACTGAACTGCCCGTAGGCAACCGTGGTCTGGTGGTCGCCGTATGGCGGCGAGGTGATGACGATATCCGCCTGGTCTTCACCCACATCCTCAACTGCAGTTCGGGAGTCAGAGTAGTGGATGGTCGTGTCGAGGTCGTGGTCAACACGATTACTGTACTCCCGCATCTTCTCCATGTTCTGCTCTAGCTTCTTCTCGAAGATAGCCTCCACATCGGGATTGTGGTCTTCTCGGTCTTCCTCGGCGAGCCTGTAACGCTTGTACTCGCCGTTCCGCTGGTAGGATACCTTACGGGTCGTATGGGAGAGAACGATACGGAAGAAGCGGGCATACGCCTCTCCAAACTCATCGTCAACCGAATCGATACGGTCACGAAGCGCAGTCAACTCGTGGAGCTGCGGTTCGGGGAACCATCCGTCCCGAACATCAGGCATCTCTAGCCACTCGACTTCACCCGACTCGTCGTATGCCTCACGAACTTCTCGGAGGTCTTCCGACAGGCCGTCAACCAGAGCATCCCGAGCTTCACTCAGACCGCCACGCTCTAACGGAATCGACTTCGCCTCACTCAGCATCACGGCGAACGGATTGATATCGTTCCCTTCGGCGTTGAGACCGTGGAGTCTCCCCTCGACGGCGGTAGTCCCGCTCCCGCTGAACGGGTCGTACACGAGGTCGCCCTCCTCGATGACACCAGTTTGCTTGTAGTGTCCTAGGAGCGTATCGGGAATCTTCGGAATCATCCGAGCAGGATAGTTGTGAAGCCCGTGCGTGAGGTACTGCGTATCCGACTTTTCGAAAGTCCAGTTATAAGACTCCAGACTATCGTCGTCGGCTACTACACCGTCGATAGTAGATTGATGTGAATTAGTCATGCGTGGAGCGTAGTCACTTGTGAAGATGGTTGGCGGTATCCGTTAAGCACTTTTCGCTGTTGCTGAAATCGTGTTCCTGGCACATCAAGACACAGACACTCCAGGACAATATAGATAGTTTATTTGATAGTTTAGCTAAACTCGTTGAGCTATTCAGGTCAGGTCTATCAACTGTTTCTAACAAAGCTGCTAATTAGCAACAATCTCAGCAATTAGCAACTTGGCAAAATAAGAAAAAGAGAATTCTTCAAAGGAAGGCAAGATGAACTCGCTTTCCTCGCTCACTCAACTCCTCGAAATCGTATTCGTTGAACTGTTCTTCTCGGTTGTCGTTGTCGTTTTGGGTTGAATCGTGTCGTGTCATAGTGAATCACTTAGTGTTACTTCTGCGTGTGTAGTACGCCATCCTCATCTTCGTAGACTGTTCCATCATCGAGGCGACTTTCAACCGCCCACCGAATCGTCTCCTGGTCGAGCTGGTGGTTCATCACAATCCGTCGCTCGACTTCCTCTTGAGTCGGGTCGTCATCCTCAGCGTGGTGGAGCGCCTCAACAGCATCGACTACCTTCTCCTTTGCCTCCATCTGCTCGGAGTTCTCACCAGTCCACAGTACCGACTTGTCGATGTTCGCTTCATCGAGGCGGTTGACGGAATCGATGAGCATCTCTGCTCCACGAGTCATATCATCTCGTTCGATTCGGTCGTGTCCGTTGAGGCGGGCGAAGACTGTCGCAAGCCGCATAATCGTTGGCAGTTTTCGGAGGTCGATGTGGTCGCTATCGTCGGCCCGTAGGGAAGCGAACTCTTCAGCGATGAATTCGACTTCTACCTCAGCAGGCGGGGCAGGCTCGTGTTCTTTGAGGAATTCAACGAACTTCCCGAACTCTGACTTGGAGAGTCGGTCGTGGTTCGGGTCGTCAGCGGCGGCTTCTTGCCACCGACTCATCATCGCCGTCGCCTTCGTCTTATCTGCTTCTTCATCCTGATTATCCTCGATGATGAACACCAATCCAAATCGGCTGAGAAGTGCAGGGTCGATGGCAAACTGGTCATCAAACGCTTCATGTTCGTTGAATTTCCCATCGATAGGATTTGATGCGCCGATGAAGGAACCAGTAGTAGTGAGAGTCTGGTCTACATCACCGCTGTTGATTGTATACGACTGATGTTCAAGTGCCGACTTCATCCCCTGCATCTCTTCTGAATTCATGTCGGCGAGCTCATCCATCATCACATCTCGGTATCGGAAGTACGGTCCCGTTCGAGCGTACCAGCCACCTTTTTCTTTATCTTCCATTGCAAACCCAAGCAGTCCTGCTTTGCTTGACCCACTACCTTCAGCAATCTTCGAGCGAGCAACTGACTCCTCGATAAATTCGAGAATCTTTGTCTTCCCGACTGCAGGTGAACCAATCCCGATGATGTTGAGGTCGGAACGGTCCATCCACTCCACATCACCAGATACGATAGCAGCGAGGACTCCTTGCTTGAAGTCCTCAATCTCATCACCAACAATATGTGGAGCGAGAGACTCAAGCAAGAGTTCTTCAGCATCACCTGATTCAACGATTTCTTCGAATCGTTCTCGTTCTTCGGCTGTGATTTCGAGCGTTTCTCGTTCATTGTCGATTCCAAGGATGACAAGTTCTCGCTCTTTCACAGCGTCGTTCTTCTGTTCTCTGTAAGTGCGAGGGATGGCCGTGACTGTGACGGTCTCGCCGACCTCGACGCTATCGAGAAGCGGTGGGTAGAGGTGAGCGAGGATATCCTCACCTTGTCGGTCAGCAGTTGCGTCATCAGAGAGTTTGATGAGCTGGCGAGATTGCTCCACCTCCTCCTCATCAATAATTTTGAACTTAGACTGCGCCGTGTTGTTACAGTCTTTCGCAACGCACGAGTGCGGCTTATCGATTTGTCCGTCTACCGTGTACTGGCTGACGCTGTTTCGAGTACCACAGACAACGCACCGCCATACCGTGTCGATAGTGATTGGCTTCTTGGCGTACACCTGTTCCACGGTCGCATCAATCTGCACGAGGCGGTTGTGGTCAGCGGTAGTGAGTTCATCAACTCGTTTTCCGTCTTGTTCGGTTTCCACGACGATGTTCGTGTACTTGATATCATCCGACTGAATCAATCCCTGTTCTTCAGCACGCTCACACCCGATGAGTTCGAGGTTGTAAAGAGCACCATCTGGGTCGTTCCTGAATAGCCGTGGGAGGTTTTCGTTCAACTCGCTGAGAGTGTCAAAGTCGAGTGTGACTGTTACCGTCACATCGTCCACTTCAACCGTGGCGAGGTCTTCATCAAAGAGTTGGTCGATAGTCTGTACGAGTCCTTCGTTTCGTTCGAAGTCGAATTTAGTTAGATAGTCAATCATAGTTTTAGAGGTTGTATTTGTCTGCAAGGTCTTGTTCGGAAGTCGATTCTACAATTTTGTCTGGGAGGTGGTCTGCAGGCTCAATCTCATCAGTCTGCTCATCAGCGAGGTCAAGCACATCATCTACGGAGTCGCACTCGTCTTCGAGTTGGAGAACAGTCTCGACTGAAGATTGGGCGGCTACCGTCACATCAAGTTCTTCGTCACCAACAGCGAGATACGCCGCTACTGTGTTCAGCGCCGCTTCGAGTTCTTCTTCTGCCGACTGCTCTCGCTGCTCCTGTTCTTCGAGCTGCTCTCGCTTGTGTTCGAGGAGAGCCTGCTTAGACTTGATATCCTGCTCGATGCTCTCTTTCTGTTGTTCAAGCGAATCAATTTCATCTTCTAACCGAGCGATTTCGTCTTCGAGGTCGCCAGGAGAGAGTGCCTGCGAGAGTACATCTCGGATGAGAGCGGCACGAGAAGAGTAGCCACGCCGTTCTTTGACTGCATCAAGTTCTTTGACGAACTCTTCATCCATCGGGACGGACGGGTTTGCTGTGAGTTTATTCGTCATCACCTCCACGAGCGACTACACTCTCAGAATCTGCTGTTGGGACGAAAGTCTGCATCTCGATTTCGATTGTACCATCATCGTATAGGCGGAGTTCGACCGCTTCAGCGTCATCAGGACGCCACTTTTTCGGGATTGTTATCTGCCCGTATTCGGACATCATCTTCTTTTCTGTCTCTACGACTTCTCGTGAGTTATCGGATTCTTGAGTCATCCTACATATATGTATATGTTGACACCCTATTAAACCATCGGAAGGATGACACGAATATAACGACAATATAGTATTCGAAGACGATTAACCGAACAACCGAACAGAACTATCTATGCTAAAATATACTATGTTAGCAGCTGCTAACTTTCTTGCTAATTAGCAGCTTTACTATCTACTACCCAAACAACTATCACACTAAGTTAGCAGCTGCTAAGATTCCTGCTAATTAGCAGCTTTATTGGTATGAGATATTAGTGGAAACAGTCTATGGAAACTTCTTCATCATCAACGACCTCGTGATATCTTCGCCAAATCTTATCGCCTGTTACTTCACCATCGATGTTCTCGATGAGGTTCTCCAGCGAGTACTCTTCGTCGTTGCTGTTCAGGATTCGCTCGATGTGTTTCTTGAACAGGCTCTCAGCTTCTTTGTACGGTCGAAGTTCTGTTGACGCTGAGTAACCGCAGTTCGAATTAAGACACTCCCACTCTTTGCCTGATATCTGTTCCATATCAGTTTGGCAATCTGGGCACTTCGGGTCGGTGTCTACATCCAATTCAGCAGCTCCGTCGTCGCTGGTGAGGTCTGCGAACCCACGCCAGAGGATACCGTCGGTTTCGATGCATCCAACAATCTTCTCAGGCTCTTCTCGTGGGTCGGGATGGCGAATTGCTGACTCATCGTCCTCGAATACTTTGAGGCCGTGTCCGCTTGGGGTGAAGAACTGAACTGGAATCGTATCGACCAAATCAGCATCTTCTAAGCGTGTGAGTAACATCCCAGTCGTCACAGTATACCCTTGGAGCGTGTCGATGGAGATGGGACTGTGTTTGTAGTCGTGGCGAACTTGATAGATGTTAAATTGCTCTTCATCAGCCTCTTCCTCGAAGGATACCAGCTCGGCTGAGATAGCTCCGTCTGAAGGATTATCGAGAACGAAGAGATAGTGAGCGCCACTCGTGATTTTCTGTAGGCGGGGTTTCGGGAGCTCGTCTTGAAGGCGTTTGTAAACCTCGTAGGGGAGCGGCTTAGAGCGAAAGCCGTACAGCGTCCGTCGTACCCGCTCAATCTCGTTCTTGACTCTCGTGGCGGTCGTGTTGAGAAGTCGTTGTGGGAGCGATTGTCGCTCTACCTCAAGTAGCTCTTTCAGTCGGTCAGCTTCTTCTTCGATATACAACGCCCGCATCGAGTAGTAGTGAGTGAACGGAGCTGAGGCGATGAGGTCTCGACAGTCACGCCAGTCGGAGATTATCTCACCCATAGCGTCTTTCATCTCTTCGGTGGCCTTCTGGTGATTCCTGTGCTTTTCCAACTCCTCGACACGCTCGTTCATCTTCTCGACAGTCCTCTTTCGGTCATCGGGGTCGGGATGATTCCCAGAATACTCCCAGGCGTTTTGAACGCCGTTCGCAGTCCGTTCCACTCTGTTCAGCCAGTCTTTCTTATCCTGGGATGGAAACCACTCTTCCCGCACTCCAACTCTCAACAGAAGAAGTACGAGAACGACGACACCTCCAATTCGCATCCAACCAAGTACTGAATTTACTAAGAGCTGGTCAGCGAATCCTGCCAAGAGAGGCGGGTAGAAACCAGCGGCAGTAGGAATACCAATAAAGATGATAGTTGCGAGAGCCGAGAGTTTAGTCCACTTATCCGCCATCGTTATCGGAAGCAGTCCGTCGATACATGTGAACTCTGTTTAATTTCGGCGTAGACTTCCCAAACACTCTGCGGCGTCACTTCACCATCGACACGCTCGATGAGGTTGTCCAACGAGTACTCTTCTCCTTGACTCTCTACGATATCCTGTACGAACCCTTTGAAGAGCCGTTGAGCTTCGCTGTGTTGTCCTGACTCTCTGTCAGCGGTATAGCCACAGTCGTCGTCGGGGCAAACCCACTTCTTGCGAGTGATGCTGCTTTGTCCTCTCAGCGGACTCTTGTATGGATTTCCTCCTCGGCCCGTCGGTAGCTCGTAGGACTCACGAGTCATCTCTTTCTGACAGTCAGGGCATCGAGGAGTCAATTCAACATCCACGCTTTCGACCTTCACATCAGAGAACTCGGCGATACCTCGCCACGCCATCTCGCCTACTTCGACGCACCCGACGATAGTATCGATAGTCGGTGTTTCGTCTTGAACTTCTTCGACGGGGACGCCTTCTTCATCTCGTTCGATATCGAAAGTAGACTCGTCCGTAGAGAGTTTGGACTTGAGAAGCCAGCCTGTGAGAAACGCAAACCCTGCGATGAAGATATTTTGAATCCAGTTGAGGATTGTTGGTGAGAGGGCGTTGAAGATTGGAGACCAGCGAGCGACCGCCACGGGGAGATTGAAGAAGACGAGGACCAGCCCCGTTGCGGCGGAGATGATGGTTGCGATGTTTTTCGTTCGCTGTTCAACCATATGCGGAGATGTTGTTCAGGTGTTTTGTAACTACTGGACAAGCAGCTGGTCAGAATCCCGAACTGTGTATCTTGACTCGGAGTCCAACTGCCGCAACTGCGAGACCTCCGTAAATCAGGATATCAAGTGTACTCAGCAATCCTGCTTCGAGGAAGATTGGGATGGCGAGATAGATGCCGATGACAACGCCTGCGAGGTAGCCGAACGACCAGTAGCGGGATGCATCCACAGTCATCACCGCAGAGACGATTGATACAGGAATCACCCACCAGAAGATGCCTGGTGGCAAGTATCCTTGTTCGACCAGCAGCGGAACGAGTTCACTAATCAGGAGGGCAACAACGACGGTCTCGACAATCATCCCGACTCCTCGTTCGAGACCGTGGTCCATACCTGGCATCTTGCCAGCATATAATTTGTGTGAGAAATAGAGTGTTTCGCCTGTGATGACTGTCACCGAGGCAGACCTGTGCTCTCAAAGCGGATTCACAGGCGAGTGGATACATACGAGACGCCTGCACCCACGCACACGCCCACGAAGAATACTCCACCGACGAGAAGTCCGCCTGCATACGCTTCTGCGTCCCAAGTAGCAGAGGATGAGTAACTCATCGGATACCACCATCACCACCGACGATGACAACATCTGCACCTCTCCACATCGCAAACTCAGGAACCTCAAATACGGTTTGAACTCGGATGATTAACCGACCTTCGTTCTGACGAGTTGCCTGCAGAGCTTCGAATAAATACCTCTCAGACGCACAACCTCGTATCTTCATATCTTCTTCCTCAAAGTCGAAAACCTGTTCAACCTCATCGTATTCGACACCGACCACGACAATAATATCGCTACTATCGGGTTCCTCATCTCGTCTGTATGCGAGGATGGCAGCGCCGCCAAGGGACAGGAGAGCAACGATTACCCCAATCATCGGATACCACCTTTGAGTCGTTTGAACGCTGTTCTCGCTGTCTTCTTCCCGCTTCTTAGGATGATGCCGAGACCTCGACGAGCCTTACGGAGTACAACCGATACTGCTCGCTTCCCTCGCCTGACTGCGAGTTTGAATCGTCGCCGATGCCGTCGAGTATCCACGCCCAACTGTTGAAGCGTCATATCGAGCGTGAAGAGGTAGATGCCGACCGCCACGAGAGAGGCAACAATTGAGACAGCGAATCCAATCACGCCACCAACAGTCATCCCGAGTGCGCCACCGATGGCCATCACGACCGTCCCGACGATGCCGCCGATGAGAGCAGTACTCCCTGCAGGTTTCAGGTTAGAACGAGTGTCGTCAAACATCAGAATCACGAGCGTGCTTGCTCTGGTAGTGAGCATCGAGTAGTCGTTTCAGAACTAATCCTACAGCAGAAACCAGCAGTAGCCCGAGTATCGCATATTTGGCGAGCTCCGTATGGATGGCTGCTCCAAGACACCATCCTGTGCAGGTCATATTGATGTAGACAAGATAGACGAGCAGTCCCAAGTGAGCGAGTACAGCAGTCAGGGCAACATACACTCTCACTAGCGATGGAAGTTCAAGGACTATTGTGGCGAGACCACGCCCGAGGGTTCGACCGATTGTTTCAGCGTCTAACATGAGTCATCACCCTCGCTGAAATCGAGGTCGTCTAAAGTAGTCGGAGTTGCATCTATCTCATCCAATTCAAACCCGTGGTACTCGTCTGGTGCTTCACCTGCTCGAATCGCTGGAAGTGGGAACGCTCCAATCCACCACTCTTTCTCTCGTCCATCGAGGCGTGTCTTTATGGTCGTGTTCCAATTCTCTTCGATACGAATCTGCACATCGGCTCGGGAGTCAGAGACGATTTTGAGTTTATCAGCACGATACGCTAGTTCGTTAAAGTCCCGAATTAAGAGACGAGCCTGTCGTTCTTGCTCGTCTGTTGCAGCGACGATTTGAATATACAATTCTTCACCAGCTGTTGCTCTGTTCAAGGAGTCGATGATGCTGATGAGTTTACCCCGAGCGTGATGCTTAGTCCCAGAGATAGGAAGCATCACCACACCAAGCAAAGTCCACACCGTGCGTTGGAAATAGAAGAGGAATTTCTCTAACACGAGACACCACGGGCGTCGTCACCCTGATTGAGGTCGAGGACAGTCTCTAACTCACTACGGTTGAGGTCGTGGTCTACTGCAAGTTGAGCAAGGTCGCACTTGGACTTCCAGTCGAGGTCGTGGAATCCATCCACCTGACCAAGATTGTAATCGAGTTCTCGTTCTAACTCATCGAGATGGAATTGCGGCGGAATCTTGTCGTCGCTGAAGATATCGTCTAGCGGGCCATCATCGCTATCGTCTTCATCTTCAAATTCAGCTCTCGGATACGCTTGCGGTGGTTTTCTGAAATCGAACCGTGGAATCTCGAAAGTATTGAACGAGCGGCGTGGAGTTCCTACAGATGCTGTATATTCTACTTCATCACTACCTGCTGGAATATACTGGACTGTCCCACGCTCGGGGAGATGATACTCTGCATCAGCTGTGTCGATGAGCCACGGATGTACATCTTTGAGATGCCTTGGAACTAGTATGATGTGATGACCTTGCTTAATCACCTGCTGGACAAACCCATCCGACTCGTGACGCAAACTCTCGCAGTCATCGATTAGAATCGTGAACTGTTGTTCTGGATGTTCTTCGAGAATTGCTTCTACTCCTCTCCAAGATACTGCGTAGTATGCATCTTCTAGAGATTCAAGATTCGAGATGATAGGATTGGCATCTTTTTCAGCGATGTGGACACCATAGGTTGTTGTACCTGCTCCCATCTCCCCTGTTACTAGAGAGAGTTTGCCTCTTCCAGATTTTAACTCGTTCTTCAGCTCTCTAATCCGACTTTCTAATCGTCCTTTCTGTTGTTCGTGGAATTCAATCGCTATTCGTAACTGTTCTACTTCTCGTTCATAGTTGAAATTTAAACCAGAACTCATATCTAAATATATTGTCACATAACCTTATTAAACTATTGTCGTATTGTCACTTTCTCCCTCTCCTCTACACGGGTCTTAGGCGGTCTAATTATGTCGGACTGAGCGTTGCGGTCTCTGAATCAGTCTGAATTGCCTATCGATATTTGCGGGCGTTCAGTTACTCCTGTAGGGTTAGAGACACAAGCTTGGGACACTATGAAAATCAGAATTGAAGAGAAACTCATCCTCGAAGCGTTGTACAAGAACGACGAGCCGTTGTCCACGACCGACCTGAAATCATCGACGGGCATCGACACAGATGCGATTGGTTATTCAGTACGCCAGAAGCTCGAACCAGAAGGTCTCGTTGAGTATGAGTATCGAGAAGACAACGGAACAGAAGTCCGAGTCCACGACCTCACGGCTAAGGGCGAGTCGGAGATTCAACAGGGCTTGATTGGCGATGTGTTCGGCGAGTCGTCTGAAAGTGACCCTGAACGAGTTGCACTTGAGGCACGGATTGATGAGCTGGAAGAACGCTTGGGTGCGGTAGAGAACAAGACGCAGGCGAACAAGCAACTTCTCGATTCACTCCGCTCTCGGATTGACAAGGCAGCTGAAGTCATCCAGAAACACGACCGACGATTGAACGGGATTCGGTGGGCGCTTGAAGAGAACGGAGTCGTGGATGTAGTCGAGTATGTAAAGAAGGTAAAGAGCGGCGACTAGAGGCTTTCTCTGTTCTCCCGAAGCCGACCTGTGCTCTCTGTCGCTATTCTGTTTCTGCTTCGACTTCCTCAACATGGACGAGATTCTGGACTGGGAAGGGATTATTCTCGCCTTCGTATTCAGGAGAGTAGTTCCAGAGATTGCCGTCCACCTCATAGATGAAGGACTCCTTGTCGTTGACCTCGACTCGAACGACCTCTCCATACTCGTCATCCTCTTCCCATCCGATTACGCTCAGAGCCTCGACGGGCCACTCTAAGAATTTGATTGTATCTCCTGGCTCCAACTGCTCGAAGGTCTCGAAGTCATCGTCCGCAGGCTCACGGGCGTCCATACTCGGCTCGTGGGAGATAGTCATGGACCGATGGTGAGTCCCCGCCCCACTTAACGCTATACAGAGTCAGGATTGTCAGGCGAACCCACTCCAGATAGTATCAAACACACCCATCGTCACATCCAGATTTCGAGTTCCCCGAGGAAGTTCTCAAACGATTCAACGGCCCTATTTGCTGACGGTGAACCAGCCACGGTTATCTTACCGTTGTGGAATATCGAGAAGGTGCAGTCGTACTCGTCTGTTGTGTAGATAATCGCAGAGTGTTGTTCTGGTTCATATTCTGCGTTCTGGAACCCGAGACCAACTGCAAGCGTTGAGAGGTTGAACGAGGTTGGAACATCGGCGAGCAGGACACTATTCGAGACCTCGAACTCAACATCATCTCGTTGGTCTTCGTCCACCAGTCCGATGGCCTCGAAGCCGTCGAGAATCCCTTCAAATTCCTCAAACAGTTCGTCTTCCGAGCCTGCTCTCAGGATGAGTCGCCCGCTGGTGAACAAAGTCATCAACGGGAGTCTCGATTTCTTGGGTCGGATTTCGAGTCCAGGCTTCTCTAAGTCATATTCAACACCGATAGTGTCTGCGAGAATTTCGAGGTCAACTTCAACAGGTAACTCCCCTGCACCAACTGCTAAGGTTTCTTCAACCTCATACTCTGCTTCGACACTCATACCGCATCAGGAGCATCACCTCCGATTGAATTGGTTGAAGAGTTTTGTCCTTCCCACGGTGCAGAGTTGTTCTCATAGTCGTAGTCGCCGTAGTATGGGAACGGGCTATAATCAGTATGTTCGTGGACTCTGAAAGCCCACTTCTTGCCAGTATACTCGTTCGTGATGATTATGTCATCATCAGCCTCGAACAGATATTGATTTTCAACAGCACCTGTTCTCGGTTCTAATCGCTCTCCGTCATCAACTCGATAGACAGTATATCCGTTCTTGATTAACGGTTCTTCGAGCGTGACGAGAACAACTGTGCCGTCATAATTATCGAGGTCGTTCCACAACTCGTCAGCCTCTCCTAAGTGAGAGATTCTTACCGATGGGTCTCCAGTAGCGACACTAGCTACGCTTAACGAGATGAAGAGGAGTATGAATCCGACTGGCACGATGTAACTTTTGAGATTCATACTGCATCAGGAGCATCACCTCCGTGGTCAGGGTAGCCGTAATTGTTGATGGTCGGCATCGTGATTCTGTTATCCTCATCTCCATCTTCGTCGTCTTGGCCGTCACCAATCTTCATCGCCTGGTCGCAAGCAGGACACACATCCTCTTGGAAGTCCTCGTGGAACCACCGTCCCTCATCCTCGATGTGGCGCTGTTGGATTTTTTCACCACACTCTGGACACTCGACGATGTTCCAGTCGTAGCCGTTTTCTCTGGTAGTCGTTACAACCGTCAGTCGGAATTTTTTCGCTGACATAAGGAGCGATAGCGGAATCGAACCGCCTGAGTAGCACCAGCACGCCTATAAGTTACGCTTGTAGTGATTGCCGTCGTCCGTCAGTTCCAGGAGACCTTCTTCTCTGAGCGTTTTGAGGACACTTCGAATCGTCTCCATCGAGACTTCTGTGTCGTAGTCGTCAGCGATGGTGGTCTGGATATCTCGGGCGTTGAACTCCCAATCACGCACCCGCATCACGGACATGTGTACATAGTCCCGCTGCGTGTACTTGCGAATCATCGCTCATCACCCTCGGCGTCAAGGTCGTCGGGATTGGAGAGCCGCTCGATGTTAGTCACACGAGGGCCTTTCTCTGATTCCTCATACTCGAACGACACCTGCTGTCCTTCAGCGAGGTCAGGGCCACCAATATCCTGCATGTGAAAGAACACATCTTCATCGAGGACTTCGTTGGAAATCCAACCGTAGCCACCTGTGTCGTTGAAGAAGTCAACCACGCCTTCGAACTGAAATTGACTCATAACGCATCACCCTCTTGGATGAGGAATCGGACTGTGTGCCGCTCGCCTGCGTAGTAGACAAGCACCTCGAAACCCTGTGGCGTCCAGAAGAATTCGTGAATCTCTCCTGCAGATTCGAAGACGGCCTCAAACACATCGAGGTGTCCCTCGTAGATGAAGACCAACTCGTCCAAGTGGAACTCTGCAGTCTGGACAGGTGACTCGATAGCGAGGTCGTCGCCGTCTCGATAGATGAACACGCCGTCCTGTGAGTTGGCGTTGACGAGATTATCTGAGATTGCTACTGAGTTGTCTGTGCTACTTCCGTGAGTGTTGAATTGTTTCGTACTCATAGTTTGATTCTCCCGTCTTTAGAGCATAGCGAGTTTCTCGGTGGTGTATAGGAGCGCCGAAGGAATCGAACCCTCGTGTAGCCAGCACGCTTAGGCGTAGGCGACGGACTTGTTCTTCTCCGCCTGTTCCAGACAATCCTCGAATCGGTCGAGAGCGCCGTCGAAGTCGTCGTAGAGCTTGACAAGTCGTTCGTCACCGTCGATAGTTGCGACCGCCCACGCACCTTCCCTACAATCCCAAGTGATTGTGGCTGTTTGCTCGTATCCTCGTGGTGTGGTCCACTCGGCGACGAGGAGGTACTCGTTGAGGTAGTCAACTGAGTCGGCTTTTTCTCGGGCGAGGTCTACTGTTTCGAGTTCGATTCGTGCATCGGAAGTGCCAACTTTCTTACTCATATCCCTACATATGTGCCCCACCCTTATAAAACTTTCCAACCACAAAACCATGAAATAAACTCTTAGAGAGCACAGGTCGGCTTCGGGACGCCAGAGAACTGTTCTACTCCTCAAATTCATACGATACTGACCCCGCACTCTCCGAAAACAGAAGATAGAGGCGCTGAGAAGTACACGGGAGCGAGCCTGTGTTCTCTTAACCAACAACTCCGCCAGACGAGATATGCTGTTGGTTAAGACGCTCATCCGAGTTTGGCTTCAGAATATTGGTGGGAAGAATTGAAACACTACCAGCGTGAGCGTCAACTAAGATGGCTCAATCTCCATCGTGGATTCAAATCCTCGTCTCTTCTCTACTTCTCCCTGCAGCTGTTGCTCTCCTTGTTTCTTGGTTTGAGGCACGGCGTCGAGACAACCGAGACCGTAACGACTGGTTCGACAACATCGCCTCAGCTGCAAGCGGAATTGATAGAGCGTGGTACAAATCTTCAGAACTGACTACCGAGAAACAGCAGAACACCATCGAGACCGTCGATGACTATGTGGACCGACTGACGGAACGGAAGAACAGTACACTCTCACCATCAGACCTCACGGAAGCAATTGAACTCCTCGACCGAAAGTGGATAGATGCGAAGGACTCTCTCCCCGCAAATCAGAGTAGCCTATACGAGAATCTCGGAACATCTGTCCAACGAAAGGGCCGACAGGTAGGATACATCGCCGAGCAGAATCGACCGAAATCTCTGCGGGAACGATTATCTCAGTACCGCCCACATCCAATTGACCGAATCAAGCGGTTTCGAGAACTCGGGTTTGAGCGAGGTCGTGTCTGTCGGTTCTCGTATGACAACATCACCGTTCTCAAGGACTTCTTCTCTGTCGAGGAAATCAATCAGATTGAAAAAGGCGAGAAGTCGATTCGAGTGACAAGCCCGTTCGACTCACGATTCTGTGTGCGAGATTCGGATTCTGATGGCCCTCGATTCATCGCTATTGATGGATTCAGTAGACGCTCAACGGGACAGATGAAGTTCTCGTTCCGTGTGTTCCCCATCGAGGAAGACCAACTCATCCAGGAACTCAATTACGCTCAAGAGTGGGAGTTAGAAGATATGGAGAAGACTCGGGAGATAGCGTTTGAACTCATGGAAGTCGGCTAAGAGGCACTATCGTCAGTCGAGTCTGTCGAAAGCTTCCCTCAAGAAGACGAGTCCCCAGATACCGATAGCGACCATCATCATCGGTGAGATGTTCTGAAGCGTGCTGTTGACCGCAGGTGTGGCTCTCGGAACAAGATACGCCGTAATCGCCGCCACTCCTAGACCGCTCAGGAGCCACCGCCAGAAGTCGTTGTCCTCGGTGATGAATTCTCCAGAGTTAGGATGTTGTGGTTGGTCTGCACCGTGGTCTTGCCCTCGAATTTGATTAGCAACATACAGGCCAAGCAGAAGAGCGATGATTCCTGAGAGAGTCCAGCTCGGAAGTTGCATAGACTCGTCTATTTTCTGAACTGATTTAAAATATCATCCCACGAGACGGTCACTCCATCATCCGCTTCAAATCACTCAGTTCTCTGTCGTTGAGGATTTCCTCGACCATCTCCCACGAGTCGATGTGGTCTTTGTGGAGACCGCTCTTATCGAATATCTTCGCCCATCCATCTGGCGGGATGTTCCCAACCGTGTATTCGTCGCCTGCTGAATCGTTCGAGGTAGGGTTTTCTTCTACATCAGCCGAATCACGAACTTCCTCAGCGGTCTCATCGGCGTCATCTTCAACATCTGACTCGGAACTGTCAGAGAGCACAGGTTCGCTTGGGGCGTCGTCAGAAGATTCAGAGCGTTCAGATTCGGTCGATTCAAACGGCGTATCTTCTAACTCTGCTGCGGGCACATCTGGGTGTGGTGAATTCTGTCCCTTGTGACGGTCGCAGAAGTACTCAGGCTCTTCCCCGTATGGGATATGAATCATCGTCCCACAACGGTCGCCTTCTTTGTTTTCTCCGATACACTTTATCGCAGAGTCCTCACTCCACGACCAGTCTGTAACCTCGTTCGTATCGAAGTCGTATTTCGTCGGCGGGATGTTTCGGAGTGTTTTGAACTGTCCTTCAGGCTCGCCATCGGAACCAATCGTCTTGTAGAATTTGGCAACCTTCTTCGAATCTTTGTAGACGAAATCGCACAACTCTCTCACCCACTTGTGGATATCCTTGGTGCCGTGGCCGATGATGACCATGTTTCCATCGTTCTTTCTGATGAAAGTCACCATCGGGAAGAGCTGGTCTTCAACCGCTGACGAATCACCAGTCCCTGAAGCGTGCTTGTTTGCCTCGTCAAAGACAAAGAAGAACTCTGTATCTGGATTGTTCTCTATCCACTCATCGAGTTCGTCCATATTCTCGACCGTCGTCGCCTGTCGCAGACTCGTGATGTTAGAGAGAATTACGCCGTCAGGGTGTGAGAGTTTCCAGAGTTCCGCTTCAAAAATAGCGAAGTCAGTCTTCCCTGCACCCATATCACCCGAGAGATACTGGGTTACATAGTCGTCTTCAGACGGAGAGACATACTCAATCAGCCACTTCCAGAGGCGGGTGTGTTTGAGTTCAGGTGATTCTGCACGAGAAGTGAAGTACTTGAGGAGCATCATCCGCTCAGATTTAGCGGCTTGTGTTGCGTTCAGCGTCGTCGCCTTCGACACTATTCGGCGGTATTCTTTCGTCTCCTCATACGGGATATCTGTCGTGGCGACGGTATCCTTCCACTCTCTCCACGCTTCTTTCTTATCCGCAAGAATCCGAGAGAGTTCTTCATCGAGGACTTTGACGGCCCACTCGTAGAGGTGGTTGGCATCGTCTTTCCCTTCAACCTCATCTCGCATATCTGACGCTGTTCGACCTTGATTATACCCTCCACCTGAATTTGAAGTGGTCATCTGCTACCACCAGCCGTTTGGCTATTTTGGGAATTGTCAGATGGTGAGTCGGTGAGACCTTCGACTTCCCCAAGTTGTTCTTTGAGGTCTTGTTCGACCGTCTTCTCTTTCGTTACTATCTCCTCGTGATTCGTCTCAGAGAGGTCTTCTCGCATCCACTCATCTTTCTGTTGAGCACCCTCCATCAGCTCGCCCTCGATGCGGGCACTATCGATGGCTTTCAGCTGACGACCCCACTTCTTCGCCCAGTGCCATACTTCGTCAGATAGGACCGTGTACATCGAGCGGAAGTATTCAGCAACCTCAGCTTGCTTGCCCGAGCGTGCGAGTTTTGCAGGGTCCACATCTTCCATCACTATATATGCGATATTTTCTTTCGGGTCGTAGTGAGATACTACATACGCCTTTCGGTCAGTATTCAGATTCACCTCCATCAATCGTTTCTTACTGATTTCCACGAACTGTGTTGGAGCAGAGTCACTCTCACTAAGCCGCTTGTACACCTGCAGGTCAGCTTCTCGACTCGGACTGAGAAGCCACGGAGCATAATCGAGGTCGCCAATAGCAGGGTCGATATCGTGGAGATATGTTCCGTTCCGTCGGAGATACCACTTGCCGATGACCCATACAAAGGCGATGAACAGAACTGTATTGTACGCCCAGTAGACCATCAGGTTCGAATAGATTTCACTCAGCAAGACAAGCGTACTCGGGTCAAACCACTGCCCAACAAACGGCGGGTTGGCGAGGAGTTTCCAGAAGAAGGCGATTGGATACATATCCCAGAACGCCAAGACGCCGATGAACCAATTGAACCCGAGAATCCCTAAGAGACCGAATCCATGAACGAGGTCTTTGGCTTGTTTCGAGTACGGGTCGTCACGGCTTGGTAAGTCTTCATCTTGGTAGATACCACGGAGAGATTGACCAGCGAGCGGAATCGCAACCTTGCCCACTCGAAGGTTGAATTTGAGGACAGCAACGAACATCAAGATAATCACAATCCCACCGATGATGCCGATGAGCGGACCCATATCTCCCGCAGGGTTCCAGTTGATGACGAGAGCTGTGTATTGGATGTTGTACTGTGCGCCTGTCTCTATAGATTGGATGGATTCCGTCGAGGTAACTGAAACAGCCCATCCGAGCAAATTGCCTGTTGTTGGTGTCGTTAGAGTCTTCGACTCGCCTGGTTCCAACTCGTAGGACTTGATGCGTGGCTCCTGCCCTGCGTTGTTGTTCGTGACTACCCACTCCGTGTCGTTCGTCGGATTGTAAATCTGGAACTGAGCGTGCGTCTGATTGTGGGAGAGTTCGTTCAGGAAGATGCCGTTATTGAACTCGTGTTCTGCTTTGCTTGTGTTGAACGGCGGCTCGTCATCTCCTGCCGCTGTCGAGTTAGACTCGTTCGAGGATGAATCAGAATCGTCACCATCGCCGACTTGCACCACAACGGTATCTCCCGAGTCGCCTGAATCACCAGAATCGTTCGTGCCTGCGAAGTCTCCTGTCTCAGTTGGAGTGGCCGTCGAGGTCGTGTTGTTCGTTGAATTGTCCGCCGTGTCGTTGTCAGGCGTCGGCGTCTCCTGTTGGAACTGTACATCATCAGCGACTACATCACCAGACGGTGACGGAGAAGCGGCTACAGTCCCGACCGCACCCGTCACGGTCGTCATCAAGATGAGGAGAACAGCCAGAAGCGAGAGTAGATTGTGAGAAGTCATGTTGAATCACTTAGCGGAACCCAGTTTCTTTGAGGATTTTATTGAAGTTGTAGAGCAGTACGATTACAGCAATCACGCTGAGGATAGACCCGCCAATCCCGAGTACAGCAAATCCGATAGTCTTGACCGCCTCAGGAGCAAGGACAGCAAGCCCGACGAAGAACATCATCGCTGATGTAACTAAGACTGCGATGAAAGCGAGCATCTTGTCGCTCGTCCACGATGCTTTTCCAGGTGCTTCCGTTGAGTTGAGAAATTCTTGAATCATATTATATCACTTATTTTATGTTTTGGTTGTTGAGAGACGCCCTAAGAATCGAACTCAGGTGGAAGCACCAGCACGCCGAAAACCCTGTTACGGGTGGTTAAGCAACTATTCTAGAGGTTGTTGAACTTGAGACCGTTCTTCACCCAGAGGAGAGTGAAGAGCGTTCCAACAGTCGCAACGAATCCAGCGATGACCGTGAGTACAAGGACTACAGGGTCATCTGGAATCTGGTCGCCGAGTCCGCTGAGCGGGTTGTTGAAGTCACCAACACTACCGATGAAGCCGCTGTCATCCGAAGAGGAATCAGTCGCTACATCGATTGTCTGGGAGACCGTGCCGTTTGTAGCCTGAGAGCTATCTACGGTGAAGGTCTCCGTGTAGGTCGTCTCGTTACCGTCAGCGTCCGTGTAGACGATTTCACGAGTGTATGTGGAACCATCATCGAGACCAGTGAAAGTCACTGTGTTGCTGTCGTTACTTGTGACAGTTGCAGACGCAACAGCGGACTCGTTATCGCCGATACTTGAACCATCGTAGAGGTTGATATCGAAGGATTCGAGAGCCGAACCGTTGTTCTCGACTGTAAACTCATAGTCTACCTGCGTGCGCTGGAAGGTAAGGTCAGCAGTCGTCGTGTTGTTGTACGAGATGCTGTATACCGTCGAGGATTCGTCGTAGTGGTCGGCAGAGTGCCGTACTGTGTAATCCTCACCAGAAGCGAGTTCGGTACTGTAATTCTCGCTGAAGTTAGTCGTGTTGACTACCTCAGTTCCGTTCGAGTCTTCGATGACGAGTTGCTCGCCACTAAGGTTCTCGAAGGTAGTACCGTCGGAAGTCGAGAGACTACCGATTTCGAAAGTACCTGTTGCCTCGGAGTACTGGAAAGTATCCGAGTAGGATGTGTTAGCAACACTAACCGTTGCTTCACCACCTTCAGAGACGGTGAACGGCGTAGCGATATTGAAACTCGTTGAGCTGCTCACATCGGATGTGAACTCAACTACGATATCATATGTACCGTCCCCGTTATCTGTGATATTGTTAATTGAGAGAGGAGCACCGCCAGTTACCAGTACGCCCGACTCGTTCAGAGTGAGGTCGCCAGTCCCTGAATCAACTGTAATCGTTTCAGTCTCTCCTGTTGTGGCGTTATCCACAGTTAAGCTAGGATATGCGGTGTATTCTCCACTTGTCTCATCATATATTGGTTCTGCAACCTGAATCCCTGTCACGGAAGCAGCGGCGGCTGGTCCAGCGAAGAGGCTGACAACCAACATCCCGATAAGAGCGAGGACACCTGTTTGTGCGATACGACTTGGGCCGTCATCGCCACTACCAGAGGCAGTAGACGAATTTGGATTAAGTTTATTTAGGTAATTACCCATAGGAAACTATATACTTTCTACCACTAAAAGTGTTACCGTAATTTGATATATTGGACGCACGCATGAGCGAACTATTTCACATACCAGTATGGGCTGTTCTCTTTGTGAGCTAGCACATCCTCTTCCCACAACCCGTGCAGAGCGTGTGATACAGTAAACGCAGAAAGGTCTTCATCAACCTCGTCTTGGACGATTTCAACAGTTAGCTGAATTTTGTCCGTCTTGTGGATGACAGCATAGATTTTGTCCCGTGGCGTCGATTTTGATTTTCTTGAATCAGTCTCAGTCATACTTAAATAGTTACTGTCAGGGACTAAATATTTAGTGTTGTAAATAAGTTAATATAAGTATGACAAGTTTTCTTAGAAATTTGAGTATCGGCGAACAACTAACACTCGTAGTCATCGGACTGTTCTTCGTTGCGATGGTCGGGGGTGCGGCTATCGTCGGTGCGGCAGCGATGGATTCCGTCAACGACACTGAGCCAGTTGGCAACGAAACAGACGCAAAGACGACGGCCAATATTGCGTGGCTCAACGCAACCAACTGGGGCGGCTCTAACTCCACCGAAATCACGGCATACAACGAAACAGGCACAGTCCTCTGGCAGACCTCAGTCAGAAACGAAGATATCGGCAATACAGAAGGGTCAGCCCGCTCTGCTGTGGTCGGAAACGGCGAATATGTCTATGTCGCCTCGAATTACGAGTTATACAAGCTCAACGCAACTACTGGCGAACTCATCAACACAACAGGCAGCGGAGGTCAGCGTGTTGCCCTTGACCCATCTGGGAATCTCCTAACTACGCTCGACCACCAGCGGCAATCCATCTCTAAAGATACAGTCTACAGTCTCGACGCAAACGGGACGCTCACAGTCTCCGACGCCTCGTATGATGGAACAGGTAACTACTCGACCACAACGACTGCAGAATACGCTTCTAGCTCTTACGAGACCGAGAATATCTCTGAGGTGGCTCATCAAACTCATAACACCGTCCATGCGTCCACGGATGAGTATGTCGTCATCAGCGTCCGCATCGAGGGGCGTTCGGAGGACGAGTGGGACACGCACATCGTCAACCGCTCCACGGGCGAATCGGTCTACGAAATCGAATATACCGACCAAGGCTCGCTTCAAACTGCAGCTGTCAAGCCAAACGGGACGCTCATCGTCAACGCTTACATCAAGCCAGATGCGTCCGCACAGGGCGAAATCAACGAAACCTATGTCGAGTTCGATACGGCGACTGGAACAGTCGTCACGGAAAAGACAGGGAACGCCGCAGAATTAGAGCACGATTTTTTTCGGAACTCGTGGGTGAGTAGTCTCGAATATTACGCAGTCGGAGAGTATGAGGTCTCCATCAATAAAGCGAGTCTCTACTCGTATGACCACTCATACCAGATTTCCATCTACAACGAGTCTGGAGCGAAAATCTACCAGAACGACTCTGCTGAGTTTGGTCCTAATTATATCGACGCCTACGGTGGGACATACGATATCGAGGTAGATGGTCTCGGACTTCAACCACAGCGAATCAACAACACGACCGTCTACCACGCCCAGACAAACACTCAGAGTTTCTCAATCGAATATGCTGGAACTGGAACGCTCAATATCACCAGCGTCACCAACGACAGCGGAACGGAGCTCGAAAACTGGTCTGTCCAAGTCTCAGACTCATCAGGAGAAACGATTCGGTCAGCACAAAACACGACTGCCCCAGTTGAGTACGAACTGACTGCAGGAGAGTCCTATACGGTCGAAGTCAGCAAGTCTGGATTCAACACCACTCAACAGTCTGTATCCATCTCTGAGAACAATACGACGCAGGTAGATTTGACACTCGTAGACGAAACGACTGAAACAACAACGGATGACGGTGGCGATGAAACAACCACGGACGACGGAGATGATGTAGGAGTAATCGTCCCAGGCGGCGGTGGAGATGATGGCACAACTGATGTGCTTGCTGTCGTGTTCGGCGTCGGTGGCATCGGTTTCCTCATCTTCCTCTTGGTGGCCGTGCTTGCCTTCAGAAGCGGTCAGCAACAGTTCGCCCTCATCCTCGTGATACTCGTTCTGTCGATGATGGTCGCCCCACCGATGATGGTCGGCGATGTAACAGCCCAAACAACCGAGAGTGGTCCACCTGAAGAAGTCGCTGACCTCCTCGTCTTCACTGCCTTCGAGGATAGGAACGGACAGCCAATCAAGGACACCGTGTACGCTGTAGACCCAAGTACTAACGAGACCGCTTGGGTGACGGAACTCAACGCATCGGGAACAGGAAACGAGTCAGCAATCGCAGTCGCCTCTGACGAGACCGCCCACCGCATCTACGCTTTGACTATCGGCGACAACGATTCTGTCCGAGCCTACTCACTTGAGTCATCATCAGGCGATATCGTTGAATCTCATAAACTCAATCTCACCAGTTACCAGCTCGGTCGGTTCGCAGTCGCTGGCGATTCGAGCCTCTACTTCAATACACCAGACAAGACCTACTCCTTCGACTTCAGTTCGGACTCGCTGACCGAGATGTACACATACGAATCTGTGCCCGTGCAGGCGTACTCGATGGGTATCCAAGATGGGCAACTTGAGCAAGCCGCTTACGCCCCTGACTTGGAGGCTACCTTCGTATATGAGGGGACGAACCGTACTGATGATTTCGGCGGCTCACTCTCCCGCATCGACCATACTACTCAAGGATATGTCTACCAGACCTCGGGCGAATCCTATCTCGAATTCAGAACCGACGGTCAAACCACTTGGTCGTATGTCGAGTCAGAATCTCTCCTCCGAGCAGCTGCTTCCGATGGAACGAGTGTGTACGCCACAGTTGGTGATGAACTTCGGCAATACGGAACCACGGCAAACTCGGACGAAACAGTACTTTACACAGCCAACCCGTCCGACAAGACCTCTCACCGCCTCTCGACGCTTGAATACGATTCAGGACACCTTCACCAGTTTCAGACTCGACAAGGTAACACGGAGAACCTCACATCGGACACGCCCACGCTCGTCTACCGTATGCACGACCCAAGCACGGGCGACCTCGTGTATGAGACTAAGATAGCCCACGATTCGAATTATCATCGGTCGGTGGCCGTCGTTCACGATACGGATAAGATTTCGGCAATTGTTGGTGGGTCCGAACCAGCATACTCACTTGGAGATATCCTCGACGAGTATCTCCCGACTGAATACATCCTCGCAGGACTCGGAATCCTGTTCGTGGCGTTCGTCGGGATACTCCTCCTCATATGGAAAGTTGCTAAGATGCCGTTAAAGATTCTCTCGTTCCCGTTCAAGATGTTCTGGAAACTCCTGAAGATGTTGAGACCGTGAAGAAGTGCAAGTACTACTTTTTGCTAAGTTGCTAATTGCTAAGATTGTTGCTAATTAGCAGCTTTACTAATTATTGTTCTAATTACTGTTACTACTATACTACTATGTTAGCAGCTGCTAAGATTCCTGCTAATTAGCAGCTTTGTTGCTAAGTGCTAATATGGTTAGAAGGTAAGTCAGTAAGTGGGAGTGTATTCTTCACTCATCCTCCCAAGAATCTTCTCTCGGAGTATCTTCGCTTCTTTCTGTTGTTGGTTATCGATTTGTCCTTCTGCGGCACAGACTCCTAGATGATGGACGCAACTGTAATACTCGTCTAAGAGTTCATCGTCTTCGAGGTCGTCTAGGTTCGCTTCATCGTATTCTTCTCTGGCTTCCTCAGGAATCTCGTCAGTCACCTCGTCGCTCATACTGTATTATTGTACTATCTACAGCTTGTTAGGCGCTCCTCTCCTCGATTCGGGATAAAGTATATAGGATTTGATATAGGTTGTTAGAGTGTAGTCGGATTCTTGAGTCTAACCGCACTCGTGAGTTTGTCCGACTACAATTGCAGTCAAAATCTGAGTCTGGTTCAAACGGGTCGCTCCCGAGGTCGTGGGTTCAACTCCCACCGACTGCTTTTCCTTACTTCCCGAGCACTACAGGGTTTTCAGCCTCTATACTCTCACATGTCTAAGATTGACCCGAACGAGTATGATTTGAGTGAAGAAGAAGCAGAGAAATCTCTCAAGCGAGCAAAGCGGAAGAAGGAGCGAAAGTCGGGGTCAAGTGGGAAGTCTAGTTCGAGTAAGTCGAAGAAGTCGTCGGATGATGGCTCGAATATTGACGCTTTGATTGTGATTGGAGGTACTCTCCTGTTCCTCGGGTGGGCGGCTGACAAAGTGCTGGCTTTCCTATTGAGCCTGCTCTAAAACTTCGGTCGGTGGTTCTCGTTCGCTTCTTTGATTTCTTCTTGCTTAAAGTGGAGATAATTATCAGCAGTAACCTCAACGCTCTGATGACCCATCAGCAACGAGAGGAACTTGAGGTTCATCCCGTTCTTTACCCGATAGACCGCATATGAGTGTCTGTAAGAGTGGGCAGTTGGGTGGTGTAGTGGACGGCCCGCAGCGTCCTCTGCGTAAGTGTCGAGGATGCCTGCACGGTCGGCTACTCGCTTCACCACTTCGTTTGGGTATTTGTTCTGCACCTGTGTCGAGTACGAAGTGCAGATGAGGTAGTTTGAATCGGGTGCTTTGTCGTATTGCGCTCGCCCGCCTCGGTCGAGCCACTTTCGGAGGATGCGGGAAAAGTTAGATGAGTAGTAGACGATGCGATTATCGTCGTTTTTGGCGTTGTCTATCCAGATGCTTTCTTCATCTCTATCGATGTGATTGAGTTGGATAGATGCGGCTTCGGAGCGCCGAATTCCAGTTGACCAGAGGAGTTCGCATATTAGTTCTTCACGAAGCGATTCGTAGTGGTCTCGCATCAGCTGGTGTTCTTCCTTCGTCACATAGTGGATGCCGTCTTTGAGGTTTTGTTGAGCGAGAGTTTGGTCTCCGAGTTCGGTGAGGTCTACATCGTCGGCGGCTTCGATATCGTTCTTCTGCAGGAAGACACGAGTTGTGGAGAACAGTCCTTTGACGGTCAGGTCGGAGCCACCGTCCTCTAACAGGAAGTCGAGGAACATCTCCATATCTTCCTCGTCCACTTCTTCATATGAGTTGAAGCCAAACTCGTCAAGGAAGCGTTGGAATTTGCGGAGACCTTCTTGGGTGCGTGACCAAGTGGATTTATCGCCAGCACGCAGTTTCCGTCGCTTCACATACTGCACTATATCGTCGTCCGTGATTTCGTAGGATTTCTCCATCAGTTATCACCGTCTTCTTCGTCGTCAGGACGCTCTTTCGGGTTGTTGAACGCAAACCCGTCACCACCCTCTATCTCGTGTGCTTCTTCACCTTCGATACGAGCCACGATTTGTGGGTAGTACCACTCCCAGAGTTCTTCGTTCGCTTCGACGGACGCCTCTCTAACTTTTCCTTGACTCAGCTGGTCAAGGTGTGAAGATTTCACAGCGTCGAGTACTGTGTCGATATCCCCACGGAGCGATTCGATTTCTTGGAGAAAGACTTCTTCTTCTAATCCTTCTTCGCTCGACTCGGCGTAGTGAGCGGAGATGAAATCTTCAACACTTCGTCGGATGAGTTCGGTTAGTGAGCCGACTTCCTGTTCTTCCTCTACAAACTCGTCCCACTCTTCCTTTGTCTCCGAATTGACCTTGATGTTGATTTGGCTCCGAGGCACACCTGTAGCTACTCAGCAGGGGTTTATAGAAATATGGTATAATTGCGAATCTACTTCCCCCAGAAGGGGTCGCGGCGGCGGTGCTTTTCGAGGTAGCCAGACAGCGCCTCCAGTTCGTCGGTGGGGATGTCGTCGCGGAGCTCCTGTTCGAGAATCTTCGCGTGCTTCTCGGGAAGCTCTATCCAGAGCTCGTCACCCTCGTCTATCTGCCGGCCGACCGTCGGGCCGTCGATGGCGACGCTGACGCGCGACCCCGCGCGGGCGCTCGACACGTCCTCGCCGTTCTCTTGGATGCCCGAGAGCTGGCCAACGCGGTTGGCCTCGCCGTCTTCCCACTTCACGACGTTCATGTTGTTCTTGATGGTCCCGGACATGACTTCGACGCCGACGACGGCGGGGTTGTTCTGCCGGAAGACGTGGTCCTGAAGGATGCGGAAGCGACACGGGCGGACGATTTTGTCGAGAATCGTCTCCTGTTGGGCGCGCTTCATCTCGTTGACGTGGTCTTCGTACTCCTCGACGAGCTGATAGATAACGTCGTCTTCGAACAGCTTCACGTCGTTCTTTTCGAGTTCGGCCTCGGCGTTCGAGAGCACGTCCACGTTGAACCCGAGGATGACCTTGTGTTCGGGTTCGCGGGCGGTCGAGGCGACGGCCACGTCGCGCGGGGCCACGTCGCCGACCTCGGCGCGGAGGATGGGAACCTCAGCCTCCTGTAAGGCGTTCGCCATCGCTTCGAGACTGCCGAGCGTGTCGGCCTTGACGACGACGCCCTCCTCCTCGGTCGTCACTTCGATGTCGGCGAGTTCGGCTTCGACCTCGCGGATGACCTCGTCGAGGTCGCGGTCGCCGACGACGCGGACCGGCGCGCCGGCCATCGCGTCTTCGAGGTCGGGGGCGGCGATTTTCACACCGGCCGCGGCGCGGACCTCGTCGACCTTGTCGAACCGCTTTTCGGTGCGAATCTCGGCGTTCGGGCGGGGCTGGAGGAGCGCGCGGACCTCGGTGACGATGGGGTCGTTCGCGCCGCCGACGACGACGGTGTCGCCCGCGCGAATCGTCCCGTCGTAGAGGACCACGTCGAGGGTCGCGCCGAAGCCGCGTTCCTCCTTGACTTCGAGGACCGTCCCGGAGCCGGGACCGGCCACGTCGATGGCCATCTCATCTTTCATGTAGCGCTGGGAGAGGCCCATCAGGACGCCCAGTAGGTCCGGGATGCCCTCGCCGGTGAGCGCCGAGACGGGGACGACGCCGATGTTGGACTGGAAGTTCTGGACGCGCCAGTAGAAGTCGGAGGAAAAGCCGCGGTCGGAGAGTTCGCCGATAATCTCGTACAGTTTCTCGTCGAGTTTCGAGCGGGCGCGCTGGGACTGTTCCTCGTACGTTTTCTGGATGGGTTCCCCCTCTTGGGGGTTCCATCCCGGCGTCGTGTCTATCTTGTTCGCAGCCACGATGAACGGCGTCCCCGTTCGTTTGAGGATGTCGATGGCTTCCTCGGTCTGCGGCTGGAAGCTGTCGTTCACGTCGACCACGAGGATGGCGATGTCGGCGAGCGCCCCGCCGCGGGAGCGGAGGGTGCTAAAGGAGTGGTGACCCGGGGTGTCGATGAACAACAGCCCCGGGAGGTCGAAGTCCTCGGGTTTGACCAGACTGCCGGCCATCTGCGAGACGGTGTCTAAGGGGACCGCGGTCGCGCCGATGTGCTGGGTGATGGCACCGGCCTCACCCTCGCTGACGGCGGAGCCGCGAATCTTGTCGAGAAGACTCGTCTTCCCGTGGTCCACGTGGCCGAGGACGGCCACGATGGGTGTGCGAAGCGTATCGGATTGTGACGTCGAATCAGTGTCGGACATGAAGAATCGCCCCGGAGAAAGCTCTTACCGAAATCGAGTCGGTGACTCAAGTTAAGTCCATCGTCACGGCCGTGCGCATGAGTCCCATGATTCCCCGTGTCGACTGTTCTCGCGGCCCGTAGGCGGATTCGGGTCGGTCGTCGGCCGCCCGTCAGACGTGCCCGTGTCGTTTATGTGAACCGGCGAGGAAGGGGTGTGTATGGCCGACATACTCGCCGAGAACCTCTCCGGAAAGGCCGTCATGGGGTCCGACGGGACGGAACTCGGGATGCTGTACAACATCACGATGGATCTGAAATCGGGCGAGCTTCACGACCTCCTCGTCCAGCCGAACGAACAGGTCGCCCCGAGCCGTGTGGCGTTCGACCAGGACGACCGCGGTCGGTTCCGAATCCCGGTGAATCGCGTGCAGGCGGTCAAGGATTACATCGTCGTCCAACGGTAGTTTCAGGATAGATTCTCAATGCGGATTCTCGACGCTTCTGCGTTCATCCACGAGTACCACACCGACGACGAGACGGCCTCGATTCCCCTCGTCAAGGAAGAACTCACCGGCGAGCACGCCTTCCGCTTCGACGCGCTCGAAGGCGCGGGCATGTACGTCCACATCCCCGGACAGGGGACCGTAGACAAGGTGCTTCGCGCCGCGGGCGAGACCGGCGACCGTGACGTGCTCTCGGAGACCGACACGCGCCTCATCGCCGCCGCGTTCGAACTCGACGCGACGCTCGTCACCGACGACTACGCGATGCAGAACGTCGCCGAACGACTCAACGTCGGCGTCGAAGTCATCGCCCAAGACGGCATCGCTGAACAGCGGAACTGGAAGTTCCAATGTCAGGGCTGCGGCCGCGAGTTCGACGAGAACAAAGAGCGCTGTCCCATCTGCGGGATGGAGCTGACGCGGAAGAATCCGGCGTAAGCCGGTCGACCTGGCCGACTCGACTCGGCTGTCCGCGTTCTTTTTCAGCATTATACAAGGTGGAGTCTCCGACCTCAAGGAGTGAGCGAAGCAAGCGAGTAGGTCGGAGAGGAAACCGACATGGTACGGCACAACCGGCATACTCTGGCCACCTGACTCCTAAATAATTAAGAACCGATAGTTCTTCATCTGAAGTATGGAGTTGCGTCGAACCGCGCCGGTCAAACTCATCGTTCCCGATGAGCGACGCGACGACCTCCACGAGTCAGCTCGCCAGTTCCTTCACTGTGCAAACCGTGCCGCCGAGTTCTGTTGGGACGATCGCTCCTACACGAATTGCGTTACGGCGAACGCGACCGCACGGGATGCGCTCTATGAGGAACTGCGAGAGGAAACAGAACTCACCGCGAACCTCGTCCAAGAAGCCATCTGACGTGCCGTCCAAGCAACGACAGGGTGTGTCGAACGGTGGAAACAGGGCAAGCGCGTGAGCCGACCGGAGTTCACCTCGTGGAGTATGCTGTACGATAAGCGAAGCGCCACATTCTACCGAAACAAAGTTTCGCTTTCAACCGTCAACGGGCGTGTTGAGTGCGACTTTGAACTCCCGGCGGACAGCCCGACACCCTACGAACAGTACGTTCTTTCCGAAGAGTACGAGTTCCGGGCGAGTACACTCCAATACGACAAGGCGACCGACGAGTTCTACTTCCACATTACGACCCGGAAGTACGATGACGACGAGCCCGAGGTTTCGGCAGATACCGGGCACCAAACAGTCCTCGGTATCGACCTCGGCGTCAACAGCCTCGCAGTAGCTTCGACCGGCACGTTCTGGCAGGGAGACGAGTACGACCATTGGTGCCGCGAGTTCGAGAGGCGGCGTGGTGAGATGCAACAGCGCGGCACGCAGGCCGCACACAACGCGCTGCTTCGGCTCGGCAAGCGTGAAGAAGCGTGGCGGAAACAGTACATCTACACGGTTGCCAACGAGATCGTTTCGGAAGCCGTCGAACACGCCTGCGACGTGATCGTGTTCGAGGACCTAACAGACATCCGCGAGCGGCTTCCGGACGCGAAGTGGCACCACGTGTGGGCGTTCCGCCGCCTCGCCGAGTACGTCTCCTACAAGGCACCAGAGCAGGGTGTCTCCGTGGAGGAGGTTGAGCCGAACCACACGTCCCAACGGTGTTCTCGGACGGACTGTGGCTTTACGCACGACGGCAACCGCAAGGGAGAACACTTCGAGTGCCAGAAATGCGAGTATGAGGTCAACGCGGACTACAATGCGGCGAAGAATATCGGGGTGCGATACGCCCGGAAACAGACACATAGCCTCCGTTCCTCGCCCAAGTCGGGGAGCGGAGACGCACCAGTAGACGTGCGTGTGAATGGTGGGATGTTGAACGGTGAGAGTCACCAGCCTATTACTGGGGACTGATTGCCGGGAGTCCACATCAAAGCCCTACCCTCAAGGACCGAGGCGCACAGCGCCGAGGGAGTAGGGTAGGGTAGTTTACACCATGCCGGTCGCCTGCGCGTAGCTCACGAGGAACTGGACTGCGTTGTACAGTCCGTGGACCAGCGCGGCGACGAGCAGGTTTCCGCTCTTCTCGTAGACGAGCGCGAGGACGCTCCCGAGGAGGAACACCATCCCCAGCGAGACGAAGGCTCCCTCGCCGGAGAAGGACCAGACGTGAATCGACGCGAACACCAGACTCGACAGGACGACCGCGGGCGCGGGGCCCCAGAGTCGGCGGAGTTCACCGAAGGCGACGCCGCGGAAGATAAGCTCCTCCGCCGGGCCGACGAGGACGATGGTGACGACAGTGAGATACAGGAAGTACACCGGGTTCTCGCGGCCCTGCTGGGCGATGACGCTGTCGCCGCTCTGGATTCCCAGCGCGGACATCAGCGCCGACGCGCCGAGGTAGACGCCCATCACGGCGACGAACCCGCCGACGATCCACAGGGCGTCGCGGGCGGTCGGTCGCTCGAATCGAATCAGGTCCCAGTCGTCGCGGGCGGCGAGGTAGCCCGCGCCGACGACGCCGAAGCCGACGAACTGTCCGGCGCTCTGTATCGCGCCGATGAGTGCGGTGTCACCCGGAACAACGCCGCGAGCGAGGCCGCCGGCGACCGAGCCGAACGTCGCACCGACGAGAAGCGAGAGGGCGACGACGATGATGATGCCACCGTACGCTTGGAGGTGGTCTGCGGGGCTCGCAGACGCGCGGGCGGTGTCGTGTGCCATTGCCCTCTCCTTCGGAACGGGGTCGGATAACCGATTCGGGTCGATCCTCGTGATGCTGTGAAGTCACGTAAGTCTGCGTCGTTTGCGCCGTCTCGAGAGGAGAACCGGACTGCGGGAACCTCTCGAAAGCCCCCGCCGCGACGGCTCCCGCGGGCCGCCGCGGTCCTCAGCCTCCGGCCTGCGGTCCTCACCGCCCCGGGGTTCGCCCTCGCGGCGGCCCCTTTCAGTCCCGCCCTGTGGACTGTTCGGTAGTCGTCGCTGGTTGGTTGTTCTGTGGTCGTCGCAAAAGCTGGTTCTCGGCCGTAGTCGCCGTGAGCCTCTCGCTCCGACTACTCGACGACCAGCCGCGACTTCTCTTCGACCGCGTCCGCTTCCTCGAAGTCGCCGCCGCCGAGCAGGCCGCGGGCGGCGCGCTTGCCCCACTCGACCGCCGGCTGGATGAACGTGTCCACGCTGGCGAGTTCGCCGTAGAGGACGCAGGCGGCCTCCATCGCGTAGAGCAGTTCACCGAGGCCGTACTCGTCCACGCGGTCGAGTTCGATGCGGACGTTCGGACAGCCGGCCGCGGCGAGGCTCGCTTCGGTCGCCTCGAACTCGGCGTCGAGCAGTTCGCCGAGCGACGAGCCGCCGAGGTACGCGAGACCGTCGAGGTCGGTCTCGGGGATGGCCACGTCCTCGCGCTCCGTGGCGCGGACGAGCGTCACGAGTTTGTCGCGCGGGCCGGCGCGGTACAGTTGAAGCTGGGAGTGCTGGTCGGTCGCGCCGAGCGCCCGCAGGGGCGTCTGGCCGAGACCGTCTTTTCCGAGCGACTCGGCCCAGAGCTGGGCGAACCACTCGGAGAACGTTTCGAGCGATTCCGCGTAGGGCATCATCGCGTTCTGCCGCAGGCCGCGCTCGGCGAGGGCGTAGGAGACCGCGCCGTAGGCGTACGCCGGCGAGTCGAAAAGCGAGTCCGACAGGCGCGCCTCCTGTGCGGCCGCGCCCTCCAGCACCGCCTCGATGTCGTGGCCGCAGAGGGCGGCGGCGGCGAGGCCGACCGTCGAGAGCACCGAAAAGCGACCGGGGACGCCGTCCGGGACGGGGAGCGACGGGAGGTCGTGCTTGTCGGCGAGGTCGCGGAGGTTGCCCTCCTCGCCGGTCGTGACGAACGTCCGGTCGGCCCAGTCGACGCCCGCGTCGGCCATGGCCTCCTGCACGACGAGGAAGTTCGCCAGCGTCTCGGCGGTCGTACCGGACCGCGAGACGACGTTGACGACGGTCGACGCGAGGTCAAGCGAGTCGAGGAGGCGCTCGACGGCCTCCGGGTCGACGTTGTCGAGGTAGTAGGCGTCCACGTCGCTTTCGAGCGCGTCGGTGAGAGTGGCCGCGCCGAGGGCGCTCCCGCCGATGCCGACGGTGACGACCGCCGAGGGGTCGTCGAACCGGCTCACGGCGTCCCGAATCGCCGCGGGGTCGGTACTGTTCGGGAGGTTCAGCGATTCGTAGCCGTGTTCGCCGGCCTCTCGGCCCCGTTCGATGCGGTCGTGGGCGGCCGCGACGCGGCCGTCGAGTCGTTCGAGCGCCTCGCGCGAGACGCCGTGGGCCGACGCCGTGCCGAGGACGTTCCCGAGGTCTACCTGCATACAGGATGCCGCGTCGCCCGGCGTCAAAACGACACCGGTCGCTTTAATCGCGGCCGCTCCCAAGGGCGACCGATGGCAGACGACTACGGCGGCGTCATCGGCGCGTTCCCGTACGCCTTCCGGCACAGCGAGTCGTGGCTGTTCAAGTGCTACGTCCTCGTCGGTGCCCTCGCGACGGGTGTCGTCTCGCTGTTCGTCGCCTTCGGACTCGTGGTCCTCATCGGCGCGACCGCCGGCGTCCCCGGTGGCTCGCTTACCCTCTCGCGGTCGTTCTACGTCCTCGTGGGGCTGTTCGTCGTCGCGCCGCTGGTCGCTCCCGTACTGTTCGTCGCCCGCCGACACCGCCGCACCGGCTCGGAACCGCGGTACGACCTGAGCCTCGCGCTCGCGGGCTTCGTGTTCATGCTGTCGGTGTACGTCGGACTCGTCGCGTCGGTGCCGGCGGAGCTTCAGACGCCCGCCGAGCCGTTCGCGGTGGGTCCCGTGACCGTCTCAGCGCTCGTTCCCGTCGTCCAACTCCTCTACGACCTCCCCGCAATCTACGGGCTCGTCCCGCCGGTCGCGTGCGCGGTGGGAATCTACGGGATTCACCGACTGCTTCGGTAACTGCTGCGGACTCGTGTTTTCCGACTCAGCCTCATCCGACTCGCGTCGCTAACTCGTCGCGGTAGCGGTAGACGACCGCCGAGGCGACGACACTGATTCCGACGAGGAGCGCAACCGCCTCGTAGTTCGCCGCGCCCGCGCTCTGCCCGGCGGCCGCCGCGAGAGCGAACGTCGGCAGGCGACCGACGGCAACGAGGACGACGAGCGTCCGCAGTCGAAGCGGCGAGAGCCCGGCGAGCGCACAGAGCGCGTCGTCCGGGAACGCCGGCAGGAGAAACAGGACGAACAGGCCGGCGACGCCCCGGCGGTCGGCGAAGCCGTCGAACCGGGCGAGCACGTCGTCGGCGACGAGGCGCTCGACCACGGGCCTGCCGAAGCGCCGGGCGAGCAGGAAGACGATGGCACTCCCCGCCACGACGCCGACCATGCTGTAGGCCGTGCCGGCGACCGTCCCGAAGAGGTAGCCGCCGACGGCGGCGAGCGCCTGACCGGGAATCGGCGCGAACACCACCTGAAGCGTCTGGATACCGACGAACACCAACGGAGCGAACGGACCGGTCGATTCGACGGCCGAGCGGACCCACGCCGGGTCGGCGAGGCGCGGGGCGAACACGGCGACGCCGACCGCGACGGCCGCGAAGGCGGCGGCGACGGCCCCGACTCTGACGAGCGCCGCGTTCCGCGCCGCTACCGAGTCGAACAGGCGACCGGTCACAGGAACGAGGCGGTCTTGAGCCGGGCGTTCAGCGCGTACTTCCGCAGGTACTGGCGGGCGGTCGTTCGCGTCCCCCGCGCGACGGTTCGCCCGGCGCGAATCCCGTCCAAAATAGCGTCGGTCGTGACGCCGCCGTCCGCCTCGACCGAGACGGCCGTGTACGCCTGTCCGACCAGCGCGGGCCGGTGCGCGTCGCTCCCGCCCGTGCCCGGGAGTCCCTGCTGGCGGGCGTAGCGCCGCGCCTGCCCGTTTCTGAACCCGGTGAGCGTGTGCGCGTTGTACACCTCGACGGCGTCAACGTCCCGAATCGCCCGACGGGACGCGCCGTGTCGAAACGTCTGAAACGGGTGCGGCACGACTGCGAGCCCACCCGACTCGCGGACCGTCCGCGCCGTCTCGGAGAGCGGTCGCCCCGTCGCCGGCGGGTCGTCGACGCCGAGCGCGAGGAGGTGGCCGTCGGCCGTCGAGACCTCGACGCCGGGAACGACCCGGACGCCGTACTCGTGAGCGATGTCGAACGCCCGCGAGAGCGCCCCGACCGAGTCGTGGTCGGTGATGGCGACCGCGTCGAGGCCGACCGCCGCCGCGCGGGCCAGCACCGCTTCGACCGACATCTCGCAGTCGTAGGAGGCGTCGGTGTGGAAGTGGAGGTCCACCGCAAGCGTCTGCGGCCCTCGTGAGCCTTGCGCCCGATCGCTCATATCACGCCGAATTCGAGCGCGAGACAGCCGGCGACCGTCAGAACGCCGGCGACGCCCACGAGGACGTGGCCCGCGTCGGTCTTGTACGCCTTGTAGTCGGAGGTCATGAGCGGGCAGACCGCCACGATGGTCGCGCCCGCGACCCAGCCGTTCCACAGCGGGACGAACTGGAGGAGGAAGTAGTTCGCCAGCACGACGAGGTGCGTGTGGACGACCGTCGTCCCGTGGTAGTACGAGGTGCCGCCCTCGTCGCCGAAGCCCTCGCTGTTGTGGCGGATGAGTCGCAGGCCGCCGAAGGTGAGGACGACGAAGCCGACGACGGCGCTCACGACCGGGTTGGGCGCGAGCGCGACGTGGTACAGGAGCGCCGCCGACACGAGGTACGCGAAGATGTCGATGAAAGAGTCTATCTGTCGGCCGAACGCCGAGGCGGTCCCGGTCTTGCGGGCGTAGTAGCCGTCGGCCTTGTCGAAGGCGAAGCCGGCGAGAACGGCTACGATGGCCCAGTTCGGCTCGCCCGACACGAACAGTATCGCGCCGACCCACGCCCAGAAGAGCGCGCCCAGACTCAACCAGTCCGCGGCCCCGAGCCGCGAAATCATGTTCTCCCCCGTCGATGAGCGCACGACCTCGCTCGCCCGCGCGTCGACCGCGTCCAGCCTCCCGCGAAGTGCTGACCTGAGTTCGTCCGTCATGCCTGTCTGTCCGACACACTCGGCCGATTGAGTATAAATTTAACCGCTATAGTATATATAAATCAAATATCTATATACTAACGTTCCCGAACGGAGCGCTCGGGACGGAACTGAGTGCTCTGTACCGCTATGAACCCGGTTCGACGCGCCGGCGTCGCCACGGTCCGACCCGGTAGTACGCTCGGGCGCGGGCGACCCGGAAGCCGACGCTCTCGAAGGTCCACTGCGAGGGTCGGTTGTCGCGGGCGACGAGCGCGTGGACCGTTTCGGCCCCCTGTTCGGCGGCGACTGCGACGGCCTGCGAGACGAGCGCGGTGGCGATACCGCGGTTCCGCGCCTCGGGCGCGACGAACACCCGGCGGACGTAGCCCCCGGGGAAGGTCACGTCGGCCTCCAGCGGGTGGACGTGGTACGTCAGGCCGGGGTCGCCGAGAAAGAGGTAGCCGACGATGTCGTCGTCCGCGACGTCACCGTTCTCACCATCCTCGCCGTCCCTCTCGCCTCTCCCAGCGTCGAACGCGCACACCGCCGTCTCGTCGGCTCGGAGTTCGGAGAACGCGTCGTAACGTGCTTCGAACCGCGTCGCCTCCGCGGGGTCGAGCGCGCGAATCTCGACTCCCGCCGGGGGGTCGCGGTCGGCGTCCGCCGCGTCGGCGTCCGCCGCGTCGGCGTCCACCGCGTCGGCGTCCGCGACGTACTCGTCCATCTGCGTCGCCGTGAGTCCGCGGGCCTTGAGCGCGTCGTAGACGCGGCGGGCCGTCTCGGTCCGGGTCAACCGCCAGAGCGCGGGCATCGTCAGTCGCGTCGGCGCGCCGCGAGAAAAGCCCACCGTCGCCGTGGGTACAGGTGCCACACGCGGTCGAAAGCGCCCGAAACGGGGAAAAGGCCCGGTTGCATACACCGGGTGATGACCGAGCCCGAGTCCGAATCCGAATCCGAGTCCGAGTCCGAGCGAACGGGAACGTTTCTCGTCACCGCCGCCGACGAGGAGTCGGCCGTCCTGAAGGACGTTCACTCCGGGCAGGTTCACGCGCTCTCGTCGAACCCCGGCGTCTCCGAGGACGAAGCCGTCCGCGGGACCGTCGCGCCCGACCCGCCGATGAACGTCTCGTGGCAGCTCGTGGAGGTCGAGTCGCGCTGGACTGTCTCCGTCGAGCGCTCCACCGAGTCGCCGACGACGAACTCCCGCGACATCGCCGCCGACAACCCAGACGGCGAACTCGTCCGGGAGGAACGCGCCGGGACCGGCGAGATTCACGTCCTGTCGGTCCCCGACGACATGACCGAACAGGCCGTCGACGACATCCTCTCGGACCGCGAGGGCCTGCTCTCGCGGGCCGCCAGACTCGACGTGAACCGCGTCGAAGTCCGCTCGCAACCGGGCGTCGTCGCGGTCCGCTACATGCCCTGAGTCGGGCCTTTTCTGCTCTTCGCCCGCTCGGCGACTCGCGTTCTCCTATCGCTGTTCCGCCGTCGAGGAGACGGGACCGTCCGCGCTCTGGACGCACCACCCGCCGTGAACGCTTCCCTCGCGCTCGACGAACTCGACCGTCGTCTCGTCGCCGATGCGGGTCGCCCCTTCGGGGTCGAGTTCCTCCACGCGGAGCGTCAGCGTCAACGAGTCGCCGCAACAGCCCACGTCGAGGAACTCCTCCCACTCGTCGCCCGGTGCGGCGGCCTCGTGGACCCGCCGCAGGTAGTTCACGAAGCGGTCGGCGGTCAACTGGTCGTAGCCCCACGCGCTGAGTTCGTCGGGGAAGGAGACGACCACGCGGGTCGCCGTCGGTTCGGTCGTCATAGTTCACGATTGTCGGCCAACGACTATGGGCCTGTCGCGGGTTCGCCGCGCGCTCGTCAGACCGCTTCGCGGCCGAGGCCGTCCGCGGATAAGAAACCTTATTCGGCACCGCTCAGGACCGCAACCCATGGTTGAGTTTACGGTACCGGAGGTAGACTACACCCGGTACACGAATCGCCAACTCGTGGCCGTCCCCCTCGCGGTCCTCGCGGTGGCCCTCTTGGTCATCGGAGGGTGGTACGTCGCGACTGGCGCGCCGGTGAACCCGGGCGTCGATTTCACCGGCGGAACCGAACTCCGTATCGCAACGGATGCCCCGCAAAGCGAGGTCGCCGCGGCCTTCGACAGTCAGCCCGAATCGATTCGCTCCGTCGCGGCCGACGGAACGTACGTCGTGACCTTCCAGTCCGGGAGCGCGACGTCGACCGAACTCCAGACACAGGCCGAAGACGCCGGCTTCGAAGTCCGGTCTATCGACGCGGTGTCGGCTAACTTCGGCTCCGAGACGCAACTGCTCGCCCTCGGTGGCCTCGCGGTCGCCTTCGCGGGCATGAGCATCCTCGTGTTCGCCATGTTCCGCTCGTTCGTTCCCTCCATCGCGGTCGTCGTCTCGGCGTTCTCCGACATCGTCATCCCGGTGGCGCTGATGAACCTCCTCGGCATCGAGCTATCGCTGGGGACCGTCGCCGCCCTCCTGATGCTCATCGGGTACTCGGTGGACTCGGACATCCTCCTGAACAACCACGTCCTCCGACGGTCCGGTGACTTCTACGAGTCCACCGCGCGCGCCATGCGAACCGGTGTGACCATGACGCTCACGTCCATCGCGGCGATGATCGTCATGACCATCACGGCGACGCTGTTCGGCATTCAGTTGCTCGCCGCCATCGGTACGGTCCTCGTGTTCGGCCTCACCGCCGACCTGATGAACACCTACATGCTGAACGTGACCCTCCTTCGCTGGTACAAGTTCAAGGGGGTGGCCCGATGAGCACGCTCCGCGACAACTGGCGGGTCATCTTCCTCGTCGTCGCCGTCCTGCTCTCGACGTTCGCCCTCTTCTCGCCGACCATCGGGGGGCAGACACAGGGCCCCATCGCCGATGACAGCGGCGCGACGAACCTCAAGTACGGCCTCCAACTCGACGGCGGAACGCGAATCCGCGCGCCGCTCGTCGGCGTCACGGCCGAGGACGTCGAGTTCGAGGGCGATTCCGACCGCGTCGTCGAGCGACAGGTCGCCGCCCAGTTGGACGGTGCCGACGCCGCGGACGTCATCGCCCGTCTGGGCGCGGAGTCCAACACGGTCGAAGTGACCATCGAGAACGCCACGACCGACGACTTGGCCGCCGCGCTCGACGCCGCGGGCTACGCCCACGGCGAGGTCAGAGACGGTGTCACGGAGACGACCCGCGCCGAGACGGTCCGCGTTCTCCAGTCGAAGATCAACGAGGCCGGCCTCTCCGGCGGGACGGTCCAACAGGTGACCACGGCGACGGGCGAACACTTCATCCTCGTCGAGGTCCCCAACCGCGACCAGTCCGACGTCGTCGACCTCGTCGGCGAGCGCGGGACGGTCCAGATCGACATCTATCACCCGGTCTCGCAGAACGGCACGCGGACCTACGAGACGCGCGAGGCCGTCCTGACGCAGGCCGACTTCACGTCCATCGGGACCGCACAGGAGTCCCAAGTCGGAAGCGGGGCCTTCGTCCCCGTCTCCGTCCGGGACGAACCCGCACAGGAGTTCCAGTCGGCGGTCGTCGAGACCGGCCTCGCCCAGAACGGCGGGACCCGGTGTACCTACATGGAAGACGGCGGACAGAACACGACCGAGGGCTGTCTCCTCCTCGTCGTCAACGGTGAGGTCGTCAACGCCTTCGGCATGAGCGACGGACTCGCCGACACCATGCGGGCCGGCGAGTGGGCCGGCGCGCCGAGCTTCCAGCTCCAGACGCTCAACACGTCCGAGGCGCAGGAAATCGCCATCAACCTCCGCGCCGGTGCGCTGCCGGCCAAGCTCGACCTCTCGGGCGAGGACAGCGGCACCTCGTCGTACATCTCCCCGAGCCAGGGTGAGAGCTTCAAGTTCAACTCGCTCATCACGGGTATCATCGCTGTCCTCGCGGTCGCCGGCGTCGTCTTCGTCCGCTACGGCAAGCCGCAGGTCGCCCTGCCGATGATCGTCACCGGTCTCTCCGAGGTGTACATCCTCCTCGGGTTCGCCGCGGCCATCGGCTACCCGCTCGACCTCTCTGTCATCGCCGGCTTCATCGCCGTCATCGGGACGGGTGTGGACGACCTCATCATCATCGCCGACGAGGTGATGGCAGAGGGCACGGTGAAGTCGCGGAAGGTCTTCCAGTCGCGGTTCCGCCGGGCCTTCTGGGTCATCGGCGCGGCCGCCGCGACGACCATCATCGCCATGAGCCCGCTCGCCGTGCTCTCGCTCGGCGACCTGCAGGGCTTCGCTATCTTCACCATCCTCGGCGTCATCATCGGCGTCCTCGTCACCCGCCCCGCGTACGGTGACATCCTCCGACTCCTCCTGACCGAGGACCGCTGAGGTCGACCCGCTTTCGACCGACGCGTTCTTTCACTCGTTCGTCACGCGTCCAGCGCCGCGAGCCGACGACTCCGCCCGCAGGCCACCGTCGCGATTCTCGCAGTTGATACCTCTCCGACCGCTCGTCCGTTCCCCATGTCAGAATCGGGCGACTGCGACGGTTTCGGTCGTCCCCATTGGGATATACTTGCCGACAGAATCATATAGACTGTCTATAAAATACTGACCGAACCGGCAACCGATCAACCGCCGCCCGTCGGTACTCACGGTGCACGCACTCCACTCATGGAAGACACGCCACTTCGACGCGACGACATGGACGCGACGACGACTCGACCGACCGCCACGCGGCGGTCCGCCTCCGCGGACGACGAGGAGCTTGTCGCAATCGTCGCCCCGTACGACGACGCACCTGACGAGTGCACCATCTTCCCCGCAGGACTCTCCGAAGACGAGTTGCTGACGACGTGGCTCTCCGCGCAGGAAGGCGCGTACGTCTCGCTCGCCGAGATGCGGTAAGTCGTCTCCGCGACTCGCCTTCGAACCGCCCCGACCCTCCACTTTTTCGAACGTCGGTCCCGCGACGCCTCAGAAATCGCCCAGCGACGACTGCTCGTGCGCGGCCATGAGGTCGGCACACGTCGACCACGACTTCCGCGCGCAGTCCGGCAGAATACCGTGTTCGCGGACGTACTCCCGCAGGAACTCGCGGGTCGTCCCGTCGCTCGGGTAGCCGCTCCCCACCTCGCCGTACTCGTCAGCGATGGCCTCGACCCGGCGGTCGCGTTCGACCTTCGCGACGATACTCGCCGCGCCGACGATGGCGTGTTCGTCGTCCGCGCGGTGTTGGGCGTGGACCTCGACCGAGACGCCCGTCTCGGCCAGTCCCTCGCGGACGCGACGGCCGAATCTGGACTCGCTCACGTCGCCCGCGTCGCAGATGAGTTCGTCGGCGTCGGCGGCGACTTCGGCGGCCGCTTCGACCTGTGCCCGGACGGTCAGCAGGTTCATGTCCGTCTCGGGGTCGTCGATTGTCTCGGGTTCGACGAACGCGACGCCGACTTCGATGTCGTCGCGCTCCCGGAGTTTCGCGGCGAGTTCCTCGCGCCGTTCGGGAGTCAGTCGCTTCGAGTCGGCGATTCCGTCCGGGAGGGCGTCGGGGTCCGCCCGGACCGCCGCGGCGACCATCGGACCCAACACGGGTCCCTTTCCGGCTTCGTCGACGCCGATGTGCATACCTCGTCGGGTGTCGCGGACGAGAATTAGAGATTGCGGTCCGCGGCGACGCCGACCCAGCCAGCGAGTGTCGGCACTCCCACCGTGAGAACTGCGACGCTCAGCACGGACGCGAGGATGCTGGTTTTCACGTGGACGCCGAACACGACGACCCCAGCGAGGAATGCGGCCGTAAGGGCGTGTGCCACCTTCGGTTCGCCAACCGCTCGGGTGAGAACCGGCGTGGCTAACGCGGCCGCAAGCGAAAACAGTCCGCCGAGAACGACGTAGTCGAGAATTTGCGAGCCGCCACCAAGGGACCAGACCCGATACGTTGTCTCCTCGTATTCGACGTAGTACTCGCCCCGTCCGAGTGTGATGGTGTCGCTGTAGAAGAACTCGGGTGCGCCCGTTCCACGAAGGACAACGGTCGTGGAGTCGGCGGACTCTCCGAGTCGTTCGTGTGCGGTCGTTACCACCTTCTTGGCGGGCGAGGAGAGCGACTCACTACCGCGAAAAACCGCACCGTCAACGCTCTCGGCCTCCTCGGGAATCGAGTCTTCGACAGTCACGCGGTGGTCGTACTCCGGGCTTCCGGGCGCGGGGACGACGACGAACCCGACAGCGACGAGGATGACCGCGAGCACGATGCGAGTCACGTTGAGGGCGGAGGGCATCTCCTCAGAAAAGTCATTCAGCAGACAAGTGCTTTCTCCTCAGTCCTTGAAGAACTCGTCGTCCTCGAACGGTTCGTCCTCGCCTTCGACCGCGATGACGTCGAGCGCGGTGACGACCGCGCCCGTGTCGAGGATGCCGGCGAGACTCGGGTTCGTTCGCCCTTCGTCGCCGGAGACGAGTTCCTTGATGTAGAGGCCGCCCTCGCCGTGGACTTCGACGGTCGCGTGGCGCGCGTCTTCGAGGTCGCCGGTGGCGTCGTAGACGTGGCGGGTGCGGGTGATGCTCGCGCGGCGGTGGTCCACGCGATGGGGCGTGTACTGCTCGATGGTCGCGCCGGTGAGTTCGTCCAGCGCGGCCTGCAGGTCCTCGTCGGTCACGTCGTCGTCGAACTCGACGGCGGCGCGGTACTCCTTGCTCGCGTCGAGTTTCTTCACGCGCTCGACCATGTCGTAGGTGGCGAGCCGAAGCCCCTCGACCTCGATTTCGCCCTCGGCCATCGCGTTGATGTCGCCTTCGAGCTGTTCGACGTCGATGGTGCGGCGGCGGGGTTCCATGATTTCGACCACGAACGGTCGACCCGTCCCGAGCATGAGGGCGTCCACGTCCTCGCGGCCCGCGCCGTGGAACTTCGCGTCGACGCCGTCCATCACATCCATCACGACGGGGGAGACGAAGCCCTCGACGCTGTCCTCGTAGAGATAGCCCGACCCGCCGCAGTAGTCACAGGGCTCTTTGCCCTTGTAGCCCGAGCCGTCGCACTCGCGGCAGGGCCACTCGGTCTGCGGGATGTCGCGCGCGAGTTTCCGGTAGCGGCCGTAGACGAACGCGGAGTTGAGTTGCGCCTCGACGGTGTCGGCTTCGATGTCGAGGAGGAACTGCACGTCCGGGCGGGTGAAGTCCACCTCGGTGCCGGTGAGCCGACCCACGCGCTTTCCGACCTCGCGGTTGAACTCGGATTTGAACAGTTCGCCGGCGTCCTCGGGGAGCCCCGCGCCCTCGCGGAGGAGCAGTTCGTTCTCCTCGACGAGCGGGGGCGCACGGGTACCGACCTGATACGTCTCGACTTCCACGTCTTCGATGGCTTCGGCGCAGCGTTCGGCCCACTCGTCGAACTCGGCACAGGCCCCCTCACAGACCCAGCAGTCCTCGGTCTCGACGGCCTCGTAGGGCTCGTCGTCGTCGAGGGCGGCGGCGACCCGGAGCGACTTGCCCCGCTCGGCGTTCGTCAGCCCGAAACTGCGCTCGGCGAAGGCCCGACCCAGACAGGCGTCGCAGACCGGCCCGCTCTCGGCGAGCGCTCGCGCGTCCTCAAGGATGCTCATGTTCGGTCTCTATCGGGGCGCGCGTAACTAGCTTACTTTGTTCGGCGCGTCGCCGCTCGGTCGTCGCAGTCGTCGCGTCGCGCCCGGAGAACGTCGCCGAAACAGCCTCTCTACCGGTCTCGTTGACTCCCGCACCGACCTCCACTTCAGCTGAGACGTTTGTCAACACGCCCCGAGTGGAGTGCTATCTCGGCTCCGAGAAATTTGATGTACGGCGGCGTGGTAGCCGCTTCAACACCTGGGTCTACGGTCGATATCTCGTGTCTATCAATACGCAAACGAATCGGACGCTCGCACTGTTCGCGACCATCGCGGTCCTCTGGGGAACGTCGTTTATCGCCATCGAGGTCGGCCTCGATGTCCTCCCGCCCGTGCTGTTCGCCGCCCTCCGGTACGACGTGGCCGGGGTGGTGCTGTTCGCCTACGGTCTGCTCGCAGCCGAGGACTGGCGGCCCCGCGGCCGCGACGAGTGGCTCGTCGTCCTCGTCGGCGGGGCGCTCCTTATCGGTGCGCACTTCTCGCTCCTGTTCTCCGGCCAGCGGTACGTGACGAGCGGCGTCTCGGCCATCGTCATCAGCCTCGCGCCCGTCCTCACGCCGCTTTTCGCGTGGCCGATGCTGCCCGAAGAGCGCCTCGACGCGTTCGGCTTCTTCGGTGTGTTTCTGGGGCTGGCCGGCACGGTAGTCATCGCCCTCGCGTCCGGCTCGGTCGGCGGCCAACTTCTCGGCGTCGTCCTGCTCCTTCTCGCGGCCGCGGCGTGGGCGTTCGGCTCGGTGCTCGTCAAGCGCCTCCCCGGGAACCCGCCCGTCGTTCCGATGCAGGCGTGGATGATGCTCCTCGGCGCGGGCATGCTCCACGTCACGAGCCCCGTCCTCGGCGAACCCGGCCTCGCGAGCGTGGCGTGGTCACCGGTCGTCGTCGCCGCGCTGCTGTTCTTGGCCGTGCTCTGCAGCGCCGTCGGCTTCATCGCCTACTTCGTCCTGCTCGACCGCATCGGCGCGGTCGAAATCAGCCTCGTCAACTACGTCACGCCGGTCGTCGCCGCCGTCACCGGCTGGGCGTTCCTCGGCGAGCGCATCGGCCCCGTCACCGTCGTCGGCTTCGCGCTCATCCTCCTCGGCTTCGCGTTCATGAAACGCGACGCGCTCGGCCCGCTGGGGCGCCGTCTCGGCGTCCGCGTCGGCATCGTCGCGCCCGAACCGGCGGCCGACCCGGACAGTCTACCGGCCGACGACTGAGTGGCGTCCCGTCGCCGACGCTGCAGGGCTACTCTCACAAGGCTGTCGCGGAGCTCTCGCAGACTTGTCGCGTCCGGCGTCACGGCGCGAATCCCGACCCGCCTTCGAGTAGAAAAAAGTTCGCTACGTCCGACGCCGGCGTCCACGTCGGCGTCAGTCGTCCTCAGTTGTTGGTCTCGTTGTCTGACGACGTGGTCGTCTCGTTCGTCGTCGTGACCGTCTCGTTGGCGGCCGTCGTCTCGGTGACCGTCTCGTTCGTCGCGGTTTCGTTCGTGGTCGTCTCGTTCGTCGTGGTCGTGGTCGTGGTCTCCTCGGCGGCGGCCTCGTGGGTCGCGAGGACTTCTTCGGCACCCGCGCGGCCGACCCAGACGACCTCGACCGTCGAGTCGCTCTCGGCGGATTCGATTTCGAGGAAGTTACCGACCGAGAGTGGGTACTCCTGTCCCTTCTCGCCGTCGGCGACCCACGTCGCGGTGCGCTCGTCGTCGACGGTGACGTAGACCTCGTCCGTTCCCTCGTCGGTGATCTTCTCGCCGCCCATGTGAACGACGCGGAGGACGCCGCTGTTGGTACGGAAGGTGAGCTCGGGGTCCGGAACCTCGGCCGGTTCGACGTCGGCCGTCGTCTCGCCCGTCGTACCGTTGCCGGTCTCGTTGCCCGTCTCGTTACCCGCAGTCGGCTGCGACCCGGAGCCACCGCCCATACAACCGGCGGTGGTGAGGAGGGCTCCCGTCGCGGCGACGCTCTTCAGGAAAGTTCGTCGTTCCATACACGGTGGTTTGCAAGCTCGTATATATGTCTTGTAGTTTACAGTTTGGGGGTGGATAACCTGTCTCACACCCAGTTTTCAGTGTCTCGAATATCAGATACTTACAGCAGTCAAACCTGTCCGAGCGCCCACAGGGCGACGACCGCAGTCGCCGCGCCGAGCGCGACGAGCAGGAGGGTGATAGCGGCCACCGCGGCCAAGAGGAACCGCCGGTCGGCCGCCGCGGCCTCGGGAGAGACGTCGTCGTATCGGGCTTCCAACAGCCGGACGTTCCGGGCGTTGGCCTTCCACGCCGCGTCGAACACGTCGCCGACGAGCGGGAGCGACCCGACGGTCGCATCGAGGACGACGTTGCCGAGCATCCGCGCGAGCGTCGCCCGCGGCACGCCGAGCATCGCGGCTTCGACGAGAATGTACGCCGAGAGGGCCGAGGCCGTCGCGTCGCCGATACCCGGTACCAGTCCCAGTATCGGGTCGAGGCCGATGCGGTAGTTCGTCCCCGGAATCTCGAACGCCTCGTCGAGGTAGAAGCTCACCGCGCGGAGTCGCGCGAGGGTCTCCTCGTCGGCGACGCCCGCCGACTCGAAGTCGACGACTGCGTCGGGTTCCAGCGGTTCGTCGCCATCGCCGTCGCCGGCGCTCGCCGCCGCGGGCGTCGTCGGAGTGTTCGAGGAATCGTTCACACGCGTCGAATCGCGCGGGCGGAACTTGAGGATAGCGTCGAGTGGAAAAAGAACGCGACGCGCCGCCCCCACGGTTCGGGCGAGCGCGTCTCAGAGCTACGAAGCCGGACGCCGTCGTGTGACCAAGCCGAAGCCGGGGTCGACGGCGGAACCCCGAGGTGGCGTCGCTTCCCGGGCTTAGAGGCCCACCTCCATCGCGCGCTCGACGACGCCCGCGCCGTAGCGCTCTTCTAACTCCTCGTGTTGGTCCGGGCGGTGTTCGTACACGTCTTGGAACAGGCTGATGGGCGTCATCGCGGCCTGATAGGTCGCTTCGTCCCACATCCGGTCCTTGGCGATGTCGATTTCGGTGCCGCCGATACGGAGCGTCGCCGACTGCGTCATGGCGATCGCGCCGCGGCCGGCCTCCTTGGCCGCCTCGAACTCCTCCATGGAGTCGACGATGTCGTCCATGCTCGGGACGTACGAGGTCAGGCCGAGCAGTTCCTCGCGGAGTTCGTCCGCGGTGAGTTCCCGCGTGTCGCCGCCGACACGGAGTTCGTAGCCGCCGTCGGTGGCTTCGAGCGAGAGGCGGTCGCCATCGTACACCTCAGCCCCGTCCTCGGACGCGAGTTCGATTTCCTCGCCGCCCGCGTCGAGGAGCCAACTGCCGGTCTTCGGCGGGAGCGGCGAGGTGTTGGCCTCGACGACCTGCCCGGGGGTGAGCGACCAGATGCCGAGCATCCCCTTCGCCTGATTCTCGGTCATGCGCTCGCGGTAGCCCTCCACGTCGCGGATGTCGTCGTAGGGGCCGTCCACGGCGATACAGCCGGCAGCGCTGGCTCCGCGGGAGGTGTTGTGTCGAAGCTCGGGCCACGCCGGGAGTTCGCCCGTCGGCGTCATGGCGCGCATGTCCTTCGTGTAGTCGACCTCGCCGTCGACGAGGAGGAACAGCCGTTCGAGGTTGTTCGTCGGCTTGCCCATCTCGTCGCGGAGGTCGCCCATGGCGAGTTCGGCCTCGCCGCTCTCGATGATGACCGACATGGCGAGGCTCCCCTCGTCGAGTCCGTGCTCGTTCTCGACGATGGTGAACCACTCGTCGGCCTTCTTCCAGTCGTCGATGCCGCCGACTTCGGGGATGACGAAGCCGTCGATGTGCTCGACCGCGCCGTTTTCCGGGTCGGTGATTTCGAGTATGTGCTGGAAGCCCTGATACCGAGTTTCGGGGCTGTCGCGGTGCCAGACCATCCGGGGGTGAATCTCGCCGGGGAACTCCGAGCCGTGTTCGGAGATGACTTCGATGATGTTCTCGGCCCCCTCGTCGCGCATCGACGGCGCGGTGGCGTCCTCGTTGTCGGGGACCCACACGTCGGGGGCCTGCATCCCGCGGAGGCCGGCCGCCCGTCGGAGCATCTTCGCGGAGTCGTCTTCGCCCTCGACGGCCGTCGGCGAGGTGAAGAACGTCCGCACGAACTGCCGGTCGTGTCTGCGCTCAGTCATCGTCGTTGCTCGTGATGGGGTCGGCCTGCTCCTCGCTGAACCCTTCGGACTCCTCGATGCGGCGGCGCGCCTCGGGGTCGAACTGCGTCTCGATGTCCTGATACCGCGAGACGAACGACAGTTCGTGGTGGCTCTCGGTCGGGTGGTCGAGGTAGCGCTGTTCGAGGTCAAACTGCCCTTCTTCGTCCTGTTCGGCGAGCTTCTTGAAGTCCTCGTAGACGGCGTGCGCGCCCGAGTGGAGGCCGAACAGCGTGATGAAGATGTACTTGTAGCCGAGGTCGCCCAGCTCCTGGAACGTCAGCGGGTCCTCCTCTTCGGACCACGCGAACGACGACGAGTAGTTGAACGCGAGCTTCAGGTCCGGGTGCGTCTCGTGAATCTCCTCGGCGTAGGCGACGGCGTCCTCGCGCGAGGGGTTCGGCATTTCGGGCCAGACGATGTCGACGCCGGCGTCGGCGTAGATGCGGCCGCGCTCGACGTGTTCGTCCCAGTCGCCGTTCGAGGAGCCGTAGGCGTCGGTGCGGGCGATGACGACCGTGTCCTCCGACTGCTTGGCGTCGACGGCGGCCTCGAAGCGAGCCTTGGCCTTCTCACGGGAGACGATTTGCTTGCCCGCGATGTGGCCGCAGCGCTTCGGGGTCGTCTGGTCTTCGATGTGGACGGCGGCGACGCCGGCCTTCTCGTACTCGCGGACGGCGCGGCGGACGTTGTGGATGCCGCCGTAGCCCGTGTCGCAGTCGGCGATGACCGGCAGGTTCGTCGCCTCGACCATGCGCTTTGCGTTCTCGACCATCTCGGTCATCGTGACCATCTCCAGGTCGGGGAAGCCGAACTGCCCGAGGACCGTCGAGTAGCCGGACATGTAGGCGGCGTCGTGGCCCGTCATCTCGGCGAGGCGGGCGTCGAGCGCGTGGTACATGCCGGGGGCGAACACGAAGTCCTGCGTGTTCAGCATCTCCCGCAGTTCGCGGGCCTTCTGGTTGTCAACATCCTGTGCGAAGACGTCGCTGTCGAGTTCGGTCGGGTTCATTGGGTGTCGGTGGGCTGCATCGTTCGCTCGATACGATTCAGTTGGGCGCGGAGCGCGGCGAGTTCGCGCCGAATCGTCGTCATCTCGTCGTCCTCACCCGGCTGTTGGATGAAGGGGACGAGCGGCGCGTCCATGTTCTCCTCGTTGTTGGGGTATCGCCGCGCGACGCGAGGACGAGTCGTCGTCGAGCGAGTGGTAGTCGGCGTGCGGGTCGTCGTGTCGGTTCGGGTCGTGTTGTCGCGGTTTGTCATCGGTTACGTCGGTGGGGTCGGCGGTCGGTAGCGGTCGGTTCGAGTCGCGGTCGTCGAGCGGTCGGATGCGTGGTGTGCTGCGGATACTACCATCGGATGTCTCCTCACCCGGTTCGACTGCCGAGTCGTACAAATAGTTAATGATTGATAATGATAATATTAGTTAATGACTTAGTTCTGTACAGATGGATATTAGGCCCTAATTTGATATGTCATAGCATACCACAACATCTCCCGGGTCGGATGCGACCCGCTCGACTCCGCCCGGCGACCGGGCGTGCCACGCCGTGACGGGGCGTTCCGCGGACACTACGCTTAATCGCGTCCACGCCCGACGACGCACCAGCGAATGGCATCTGCGATTGAGATACGCGACTTGACGAAGTCCTACGGCGACGTCCGCGCCCTCGACGGCGTCGACCTCGACGTTCCCGAGGGGTCGTTCTTCGGGCTGTTGGGGCCGAACGGGGCGGGGAAGACGACGTTCATCAACATCCTCGTCGGCCTCGTCCGCAAGACCGGCGGCGAGGCGAGCGTCTTCGGCTACGACGTGGAAGACGACTACCGCGAGGCCCGCGACCGAATCGGCCTCGCGCCCCAGGAGTTCAACGTGGACCGCTTTTTCCCGATTCGGGAAGTGCTCGAACACAAGGCGGGCTACCACGGGATTCCGCACGACGAGGCCCGCGAGCGCGCCGACGAGGTGCTCAAGCGCGTCGGTATCTACGACAAGCGTGACACCCGCTTCGACTGGCTCTCCGGCGGGATGAAGCGCCGGTTCATGCTCGCGCGGGCGCTCATCACCGACCCCGACCTGCTCATCCTCGACGAGCCGACCGCCGGGGTCGACGTGCAACTGCGCCACGAACTCTGGGAGACCATCGTCGACCTCAACGACAGCGGGACGACCATCCTGCTCACGACTCACTACATCGAGGAGGCAGAACGCCTCTGCGACGAGGTCGCCATCCTCGACTCCGGGTCCGTCATCGAGGTCGCCAGCCCCGAGGAACTGATGGACCGCGGCACCGACGACATCGTCGTCCAACTCCGCGACCCGCCGACGGCGGTGCCCGACTTCGCGGCCGACGACGACCGCGTCGAGGCCGTCGAACTCGACGGTACTCGCCTCGTCGTGACGGCCCAGCAGGGCGGTCTCGTCGCCCCCGACGTGGTGCAGGCGCTCGACCGACAGGGCCACGAAATCGTCGACCTCGAAATCTCTCGCACGTCACTCGAAGAGGTGTTCGTCGAGATGACGAGACAGGGCGAGGGCCGCGCCACCGCGGAGGTCGAACAATGAGTCTCACGAGTCTCGACGTGACCGGCTTTTACGCCCTGCTTCGCCGCGAAGTCCTCCGGTTCGTCCGCCGCCCGCGCAACACGTTCGTCCCGCCGTTTATCACGAACGTGCTGTACTTCTCCGTGTTCGGCGTCATCCTCGGCGAGCGCATCAACGAAATCGCGGGCGTCCCGTACATCCTGTTTATCCTCCCCGGTCTCATCGTCCTCGGGGCTGTCTCCAACGCCTTCGAGAACGCGTCCTTCTCTATCTTCCACGGCCGCTGGAACCGCTACATCGAGGAGGCGCTCACCTCGCCGCTGTCGTACACCTCGATGGTCGGCGCGTACGTCCTCTCCAGCGCGACCCGCGGGGTGCTCGTCGGCGCGCTCGTCGCCCTCATCGGGATGGTGTTTACCACCGTCGGCGTCGCCCAACCGTTCTACCTCGTCGCGTTCATGCTCATCATCACCCTGCTGTTCGCGGGCCTCGGCGTGGTCGGCGGCCTCTGGGCCGACGACTTCGACGACCTGACGATGATGAACCAGTTCATCCTGCGCCCGCTGGTGTTCTTCGGCGGCGTCTTCTACTCGCTCAACGAGATTCCGGCGACCTTCCAGCAGGCGTCGCTCCTCAACCCGATGATATACATGGTCAACGGCGTCCGCTACGGCTTCCTCGGCGTCACCGAGGTGGACCCGAACCTCTCTCTCGGCGTGCTGACGGCGCTCACACTCGGGGTCGTCGGTCTCAACGTCGTTCTCTTCCGGCGGGGCTACGGACTGACCGACTGAGACCAGTCGGCCGTCATCGACCGTCTCTGGTGACGACCCGCCGTAGTCGGCGCATTTCGCCCCCGTCGCCTCGCGTTCTTGTCTGAACAACTGTCTTTTACGATGACAAGTATTTTCACAGCCGCTCTAGAAGTCACGTCCGCAGTATGGTATCAAAACCCTCCTCCGCGGCGTCGGCGCGGACCGTCTCGGTCCTCGCCCTCGTCGCGGCCGTCCTGGTTGGAGCATTCCTCGCCCCCGTCGTCTACGACGCGGCCGCGCCTACCCCAGACAGGGTCGCGGTCATCTCGGTCGACGGGTACATCTCCTCCTACACAGCTGACCAGCTGGAAGAGGACCTCCACGAAGCGCGAGAGAACGAATCGATAAAGGCCGTCGTCCTGCAGGTCGACAGCCCCGGCGGCTCTGCCGCCGCCTCCGAGCGGATGTACTTGGCGGTCAATCGGACCGCCCAAGAGATGCCCGTCGTTTCGAGCGTCCAAGGAACGGGCGCATCGGGTGCGTACTACACGATGCTCCCCTCCGAGAGCATCTACGTGACGCCCTCGTCCGTCATCGGGAGCGTTGGCGTCCGCGGCTCGGCACCCATCGGCGGCTCGTCCAACGAGATTCGCACCGGCCCCGACAAGGCGTCGATGACCGTTGACCAGCGCGAAGCGCAGATTGAGACGCTGAAGCACGCCTTCGTCGGCAGCGTCATGGACCACCGCGGCGACGACCTCTCGCTGTCGCGCGAGGAGGTCGCCTACGCGAAGGTCTACACCGGCGCTCGCGCCACGCAGAACGGCTACGCCGACGACATCGGCACGCTGCAGACGGCCATCGACCGTGCCGCCGCCGAGGCCGGCCTCGAAAACTACGAGGTCGTCGAGAAGGAGCCACAGGCCCAGTCGGGCATCATCCTCCTCAGCTCGGACAGCGGCGACTCGACGGTCGTCATCGAAGAGAGTCCCGTCGGATACGACGGCGTTCGCGCGCCGCAGTTCCTGATGGTGTACGGGCAAGTGCAGTACGAAGATGAGGTGATCGGTAATGTCTCAGCGTAACTTACTCGGCGGGACGGTCGTCTTCGCGGTCGCGCTCGGCCTCATCTTGGTCGGAGCCGCGGTGGCACCCTACGCCTTCCAACTCGGCGGTAGCGCCCCGGCAGACACGGAGAACGCCGCGAAACAGGCGTTCGACGCGGACGAACTCGTCGCTACGCCCGGTCCCGAATCGGGCGACGTGACGATGGATTCGAACGCGGAGCCGAAGACCGTCCTCATCGACGTGGGCCACGAGAACGACGTGAGCGAATCCGACATGCAACCGCTCGTCGACGCGCTCGTCGCCAACGGCCATCAGGTGAAGTACCTCACCCGCGAGGACGCCCAGCGGGACTTCAACGGCTCGCTCCGGCAGGCCGACGCCTTCGTCGTCGTCAACCCCGAACAGCCGTACACCGGCGACCAGCTCGCCGGCCTGCGCTCGTTCGAGGACGCCGGCGGCCGCGTCGCCCTCCTCGGGGACCCGCAGTCCGCGGGCACGACGAGCGTCCTCGGTCTCATCACCGTCTCGGTGTCGACTGGCGCTGTCGGCGGCGACGCCGGGTTGACCTCTGACTACGGGGTTTCGTTCGGTTCCTCGTCGCTGTACAACATGCACGATTACTACCTCAACTACGAGAACGTCTACGCCACGCCCGAGGGCGAAACCGCCCTGACCGAGGGCGTCGACGAGGTCGTGTTCCGCGACGCCGCGCCGCTTTCGGTCTCGGCCGATAGCGTCTCGCCGGCGCTCGTCTCCGGCGGCGAGACCCGCGTCGAGTCGATTCGAAAGACCGGTCCGTACACGGTCGCCGCGCAGAGCGAGACGGTCGTCGCCATCGGTGACGCCGACTTCCTCGCGCCCGAATCGGCCTACGAGGCCGACAACGAGGTGCTCGTCGGCAACCTCGCCGACTTCCTCGTCTCCGGCGACAAGGAGTCCGGCGCGCCCGCCCCGGCCACGCCCGAATCCGGTGGCGAGCCCGGGTCAGCACCCGGACAGGGAACCGCCCCGACTCCGGCGTAACCAACCCGAACGGGCACGTATCGACGCGACCGGGCTCTCCGTCTCAGCCATCACGGGCGGCCGGTCGCTCGACGCCGACACCCAGCCATCACTCACGCGACCGAAGCCGGACTCCCGGCTTCGCTGCCCCAACTCGTTTCTTTCGTCGTTCTTCGTCTAGCGTCGGATGCGGCTGGCGACTTCCTCAGGCGTCTTCGCCGCCGTCGGCGGTGACCCCGTCGGCGATGCGGTCCGCGTCGGCCTCGTCGGCCGCGCGGCTTCGCTCGACCAGTCGCGCGAGGATGTCCGCGGAGACACCCGATACGTCACCGGCTTGGACGCCCCAGAGCGTCGCGTAGAGACCGCCGAGTTCGACGAGTTCGTCGTGGGTGCCCGATTCGACGACTTCGCCCTCGTCGAGGACGACGATGGCGTCGGCGCGGCGGACTGTCGAGAGCCGGTGGGCGATGACGAGCGTGGTTCGCCCTTCTGAGAGGCGGTCGAGCGCGCGCTGGATGAGCAGTTCCGTCTCGGTGTCGACGGCACTCGTCGCCTCGTCGAGGACGAGAATCCGCGGGTCTTGGAGCATCGCGCGGGCGATGGAGAGCCGCTGGCGCTGGCCGCCCGAGAGCTTCACGCCGCGCTCGCCGATGCGGGTGTCGTAGCCGTCGGGGAGCCGCGAGACGAACTCGTGGGCCTCGGCGGCGCTCGCGGCCGCGACCATCTCCGCCTCGGTCGCGTCGAACGCCCCGTACAGGAGGTTCTCCCTGACCGTCCCGTCGAAGAGGTACACGTCCTGACTCACGTAGCCGATGGCCTCGCGGAGACTCCTGATTTCGACCCCGCGCACGTCGTGGCCGTCCACGCGGACCGCCCCGTCCGTGGGTTCGTAGAGCCTGAGGAGGAGCTTCGCGGCGGTGGATTTTCCCGCGCCCGTTGGGCCGACGAGCGCGACGGTTTCGCCCGGTTCGGCCGTGAACGAGACGTCGCGGAGCACCTCGCGGCCGGTCGCATAGGCGAACGAGACTCTGTCGAATTCGATGCGGCCGTCGATTGCGTCGAGGGACTCGGCGTCGGGCGCGTCGCGGACGACGGCCTCGCGGTCGGCCAGCCCGAAGATGCGCTCGCCCGAGGCGCGGGCGTTCTCGTAGGAGTTGACGATGCGGCCCGCACCCGACAGCGGGTCGATGAACCGCTGGGTCATGAACAGGAACGTGACGAACTCGCCGACGAGCAGGTCGCCCGTGAAGGGCGCTGGCGGGCCGAAGATGAGCCAGACGCCGCCGATAGCGAACGTGGCCGCGAACGCGACGCCCGCGAGGAGTTCCATCGACGGCTGGTAGAGGTAGTCGAGTCTGACGACCGCGAGGGCGCGCCGGTAGTAGTCCATGGAGGCGTCGGCGACGCGGTCCGTCTCGTAGTCCTCGGTCGCGGAGGCCTTGATGACCTCCATCCCCGAGACGTTGTTCTCGATGCGGGTGTTGAGCGCGCCGACGCTCTCGCGGAGGGCGCGGTACAGCGGCCGAATCGTCCGCATGAACCAAATGGTGAAGACGGCCAGAAGCGGGACGGCCACGAGCGTGACGACCGCGAGTTGGGCGTTCAGGTAGAACAGCACGCCCGCGATGCCGACGACGGCGACGACCAACTGGAGGCCGCCCGAGAGCGTGCTGTCGAGGAACGTCCGGAGGTTGCGCACGTCGCCGTCGAGAATCGACAGCACCTGTCCGGTCTGTTTGTCGTCGAAGAAGGCCATATCGAGGCGCTGAAGCGCGTCGTAGGTGTCCACGCGGACGGCGTGTTGGACGCGATTCGAGTAGACCGCGAGGCCGAGGCCCTGCACCCACGAGAGCGCGACGCCGCCGACGAACGCCCCGATGACGAGCCAGAAGCTCAACCAGAACTGCCCGGAGACGGTCGTCGGCAACCACGACGACGGGACCAACGGGAGGGCGTACGCCGTGTTCCGGAAGAACACCGCGTCGATGGCGACTCCGAGGACGAGCGCCGGCACGACCGCGATGAGTCGCCCGAGGACGCTCGCCAGTAGCCCGACGACGAACCACGCGAGATTCTCGCGACCGTATTCGGCGAACAGGCGGACTATCGGGTCGCGCCCGGCTTCGAGGCTCACTTACCCGAGGTAAGCGTCCGGCGGATATGACGTGCGCGGTCGGGGAGATTCGCGTCGTCGCTACGGGTGGCCCGCGGTGTCGCCGTCGCCCCCTGTCGCCCGCGAGTGGACACCGATAAGACCCTCACGCGCCGAGTCGGACGTATGCGCCAATTCATCGTCATCGGCCACGACGCGCCGACGACGCCCGACTTCTCGCTCGACGACATCGCGGGCGGGGCCGGCCGCCTCGACGTGCTCTGTCGCTGTGTCAACTCCGCGTTCTTTCTCTCGCACGACATCCGCGAGGACGTTCGGGTTCACCTCGTCCTCGGTGACGAGTACACCGTCCGCTTCGAGGGGTCGGAACTCCGCCGACTCAATCCCGACGAACGCTCCACCGCCGCGCTGATTCGCAAGGCGCTGGAGAAGCGCGAGGAGGCAATCGGCCACATGCCCGCCGAGTCGTCGCCGGGAGTTTCTATCCGCCGGATGGGCTTCGAGACGACGCTGGAGGAGGCCGCCCGCGACGCGACCGTGGTCGAACTCCACGAGGACGGCGACCCCGTGGTTCAGGTCGAACCGCCCGAAAACCCGCTTTTCGTCCTCTCGGACCACCACGACTTCACCGACGAAGAGGCCGAGTTGCTGGCGGCCGCCGCCGACGAGCGGGTCCGCCTCGGTCCCGAGATTCTCCACGCCGACCACTCGATTACGGTCGCGCACAACTACCTCGACACCGCGGGCTATTCGCGGTACTGAGTCGGGGTCGGCGGTGTGTCACGCGGTCTGACGGTGGCCCACAATCACAACTGTTAAACGCGACGGTGGCTTGCCTCAAAATGCGGGCCGGTGGGGTAGCTTGGTATCCTTCGGCCTTCGGGTGGCCGTAACCTCAGTTCGAATCTGAGCCGGCCCATTTCTACCCCTTTCAACGCCAACGAGCACCGCGTAGCGTGTGCGAGTCCCCCCGAAACGGTTGTCTGGGCGACCGAAGATTCGAATCAGGGAACGAACGAAGTGAGTGACCGTGGTTCGCGTGAGCACAGCGAGCGTGAAGAGGCGAGACGAGGTCTCGATAGATTCGAATCTGAGCCGTACTCGCGAACGAAGTGAGCGGGTGCTTGTGACGAGCGAAGCGAGTCACAGTGGGCCATTTCTACCCCTTTCAACGCCAACGAGCACCGCGTAGCGTGTGCGAGTCTCCCCGAAACGGTTGTTTGGGCGACTGAAGATTCGAACGCCCGAGCGACAGCGAGGGAAGTTCGAATCTGAGCCACTACTTCGCCCGTCCTCTCTTATTCGGTGACACAGGCGGTTCTGTTAGGTGAATCACATTCTCGCTCGCAATTCACCCACCAATACGTCGAACGCGTCACACCCCGTGCCGACAAACCGAAAGGTTTCAATAGTTTAGGCCAGCCTAAAACAAACGAGGGCGAGCGGTATCGACGGCTCGGCCGCCGCCTCGTCGCCGACAGACCCAAGGTGAGCGCGGAATCGGCCACACGGCCGTAGGCAGTCCAATCGCACCAAGCGGCGACGCGAGGCCGGCCCCCGACGTTTCCTGTCGGAGCCGACACTCGGCCGAACCGACGAGGCGCTGTTCGCGCTCGTGACGGCCCCGCTGTCGTCCGAGAACCGAAGCAATTATCTATTTTAGGCGGGCCTAAAAAACTATGGAACACGACGAGACGCCACGGAAGGGACTGACGCGGCGCGACTACGTGAAGTACGGCGGCGCGGCCGTCGGCGGCGGCCTGCTCGCCGGTTGTACCGGAGGGGGCGATTCGGAGTCTACGGACGCCGAGACCGAATCGACGACGCAGACCGCGACCGAGACAGCCACGGACACGGAGACCGAGACGCCAGCGGACAGTTCGTACTCGGTGACGATGTCGCCGGTCGGCACCGTCGAGTTCGACGAGCCGCCGCAGAGCATCTTCACGCGGTTGACTCACCACGCGGGGATGGCGTTCGCGCTCGGCCGCGGTGACGACGTGAATGCGGTCAACGGCCCGGCGTACTACGACACGACGTGGAAGCAGTTCACGGCGCGACTCCCGGGTGTCGAGGTCGACTGGGCGGACCTGTATCCCTCGTGGGAGACCAGCAAGGAGAAGCTCTACGAACTCGACAGCGACGTGCATCTGGCCGACCCCGCGTGGGTCGTCCAGCTCGAACAGTGGGACATGGACGACATCGAGGAGGTCGACGACAACATCTCGCCGTGGTTCGGGAACTCGCTGAGCGGCCGTCACGCGTCGCCGACCGACGAGTGGACCGGCGACTACGAGTATTACACGCTGTGGGAGCAGTTCGAGAAGGTTGCGCAGGTACTCAAAGAAGAGGAGCGCTACGAAGCGCTCGCGGCCGTTCACGACGACCTGCTCGCCACCATCGAGGCGGGTCTGCCGCCGGAAGACGAGCGCCCGAGCGTGGTGCTTCTCACGGCGGCCGACATCGAAAAGCAGATCTGGGCGTACACGGTCGGTAACCCCGGCTTTATGACCTCCCACATCCGGCCGCTCGCACCCCGCGACGCGTTCGAAGGCTCTATCGAGTCCGGCTCGAACGTCGACTTCGAGGCGCTGTTGGAGGCCGACCCCGACGTTATTCTCTTCCTGAGCGGGATGCAGCCGAACGTCAGCATGAACGACCTCCGAGCGACGCTCGAAGACGACCCCGTCGCCGCGGAGATTTCGGCGGTCCAGAACGGCCGCGTCTACCCGCAGGGCGCGCGCTATCAGGGTCCGATTCTCAACCTGTTCCAACTGGAGATGAGCGCCAAGCAGTTCCATCCCGAGGAGTTCGGCGCGTGGCCGACCTCGGACGGCGGTCCGTACCCCGAAATCCCGGAGGAAGAACAGCTGTTCGACCGGCAGCACGTCGCCGACATCATCAACGGCGAGTTCTGAGCGGTCGCCCACGCCGCACCGACGGTCCCGCCAACTGGCCCCGCATTCTCCGTCGCCGAACGACACAAGAGATTTGTTCCGTCCTCGACTCCACCACATAGACAGATGACGGACCGACCCGCGTTCGACCGACGGGCGTTCCTCGCCGCGCTCGGGAGCGCCGGTCTCGGGTCGCTCGCCGGGTGTTCGGCCCTCGGCGGCGACTCGAGCGAGACCACGAGCACCGCCGCCCCGACAGCCAGCGTCGACGCCGACGTCGCCCGCGACCTCGCCGCCCGGTTCGCGCCGACGCTCTACTTCGACGCCGACGAGACGTGGTTCCCGACGGACCCGCGGTCGTATGCGAGCGACCGGGACGGCGAGACGGTCGTCGACGGCTTCGACGCCTTCGACGGCTACCACGCGACACAGCGGGAGACCGGCGAGCGAGCGCCGGAGCCGACGGTGTTCTACAACGTGGTCCGATACGAGGACTCGTCGCTGACGGCGGTGCAGTACTGGTTCTACTCGGTGTTCGACCAGTTCACGACGAACTTCCATTGGCACGACTGGGAGGTCCTGCACGTCTTCGTCGACACGGCGGACGACGAGCCGGTCCCCCAACTGTACGTCGCGAGTTCGCACTCGCGGTCGGTGCCGAACAACGAGTTTCTCGACCCCGACCCCGACCGCCCGCCGCGGGTGCTGTCGGAACTCGGGTCGCACTCCAGCGCGCTCTCGCTCAACGACCGCGCCGACCGGTTCCAGCGGCTCCCGACGGGCGGGACGTTCGCGGACATCACGAACCGAGCGTTCGACCGCATCGAGGACGCCGCGGAGATACCCATCGCCTACGGCCTCCCGAGAGACGAGGGCGCGCGGCTGCCCTACGTCGTCCCGGAACTCGACGGCGCGCCGGTGTACGAAGACGAGCGACTCCCGTCGGTCACGCGCGAATCCCTCGTCAGCGAGGCGCTCACGATTCGGTCGTTCGACGCGCTATCGTCGCCGCCGACGGACCTCCCAGAACGGTCGACGGGACTGGTGTTCGGACCCGAGACGGCGGACGACGACGGCGACGCCGACGCGGACGCCGACATCGAGTACGCGCTCGTCCCCGCGGGCGAGGTCGAACACATTACTGAGTTCACCGGGCCGCAACTGAGCTTCGAGTTCGCGGTCCCCGGCTTCGTCGAGGACGCGATTGCGAGCCACCTCACGACGACGAGCACGCCGTGGAGTCAGTCGCGCTACGTCGACCCCGCGGCCGATATCACCGACCCGACCCATCGGAGCGCCCTCGCCGAGCGGTACGACGTCGTCGACGAGCCCTCGGCGCTCAACACGCTTTTCGTCCGGGTGACGGAGGCCGTCACCGACGCGGACGCGCCGGACGGCGAGGGCGTGACGACCCGTGAGTCGGGCGTCGAGTCCGTCCTCCTCTTGGAGAGTGACCCCGAGGCCGCGCCGACGTTCGGCGGCCTCGGCGTCCTGCAGAACGTGCCCGCGGGCGAGCATCGACTCACGGTCAACGGCGCGGGCTCGGCACCACACAGCGAGACGGTTCAGGTGGGCGACGCAGAGTCCGGTTCGTCGTCCACGACGGAGACCGAATCGTCATCCGACGGCGACGACGACGGCGGTACCCTCACCACGGCCGGGGTGGACGGCGAAATCCCGCTCGTCGCCCGGGAGTCCGCGACGAAAGTGGAAGTTGACGCCGATGGGACCGACCGCGACCTGACGGCGCTCGCGCTCGAAGACGATTTCGGCGGCCGACTGTACGACGCGCCGCTGTCCGGGCCGGACGCCGTCTACGTCCACCGCGGCGGCGCGTACACCGTCGAAGTCCGCGACAGTGACGACGAACTCGGCGCGTTCCGCGTGAACCCCGACCCGAACGCGGCGGCGGACGCAGACGCGGACTCGGACTCGGTCTCAGACGGCGACACCACGCCCGCGTCGATTCCGAGCGTCCGCATCGACGAACCCCGAACCGGGAAGGCGTCGCTCGCGACGTTCCTCGCAGATATCTCCGCGGAGACGGCCGCGGCGGTCGCGGCGGTCGATGATGGCTCGGACGATTCGGACGATTCGGACAACTCGGCGGACACGGGCACCCCGGACGACTCGACCCAAACGGCCACGGGCGGCGGGCAGGCGAACGCGGTTCGCGGGCTGGCGCAGGCGCTCGAATCGGTCGCCGAGGCCGCGAACCGGGCCGCGGAACGCGCCGAGGCCGGCGAGCGCGGCCGGGCGGACGAGAGCCTCGACACCGTCGCGTCGCGGCTCGAACGCGTGGCTGAGCGGTTAGCCGAGGCGCGCGGGGAGCTTCCGGGGTCGCTCTCGCGGGCGACCGACCGGCGACTCGAACAGGCGCGCCGTCGCTCCGAGCAGGCCCGTGCGGCCGACACGCTCTGAGTTAGTAGTTCGCGCGGCCGACGCGCTCTGGGTGGTGAGTGGAGAGTTCGCGTAGTCGACCGGCCGCGAACGCGTCGCTCGCCGGTCGAATATACGCAAAATGTGAGTTATCGTTCTGCCGCGAAACGCGGCGTACTAAATTAGTTTAAAGGCGCGTGAGGTTCGTCGCGCGGGGGCCCTTGGGGGCCTGCTCGATGTCGAACTCAACATCCGTGCCTTCTTCGAGGTCCGGGCCGCCGATGTCTTCCATGTGGAAGAACACGTCGTCGTCAGCATCGTCCGTCGAAATGAAACCGTAGCCGCCAGTGTCGTTGAAGAAATCAACGTTTCCTTTCGCCATTGCTTTTGAACACACACGCCCTTTACGGATAAGACTTGTGAGGGTCGTGTTGTCACGGGGTTATTTTATTGAATACTTTTCTGAATCATCGAACTTTGTAGACGAATGTTCTGATACGTCGGTTCTGGTCGCGTTCGCCTAGTAGTCTGACGGCGATTCCGCGGTAAGCTGTGGTATCGGCAGTTCTGCTCACCGAATTCGGCGGGCCGCGGCCGACGAGGCTTTACGCGTGGCCGGACGGTCTCCGACACCGTGGATGCTAACGACGTTCGTCGGAAGTGGGCAGACCGGTCGGGAGAGTTCTCGCCGGAGTACTACGCGTACTACGGACCGAACGAGACGAGCGAGTCGATTCGACGGGTGTTCGAGGGCTCGCTCGACCCCTCCGCGTCGATTCTCGAACTCGGCTGTGGTCCCGGTCGGCACCTCTCGCACCTCCGCGAACACGGCTTCGAGAACCTCCACGGCGTCGACATCAACCCCGACTGCTTCGAGGTGATGGCCGACGCCTACCCAGACCTCGCCGACTGCGGGACGTTCCACGCCGCCGCCATCGAGGAGGTCGTCGAGGAGTTCTCTCCGGGCCAGTTCGACGCCGTCTACTCCATCGAGACGCTCCAGCACATCCATCCCGACGACGCGTGGGTGTTCGAGGCGGTCGCTCGAAGTGCGAGCGACTACTTCGTCACCGTCGAAAACGAGGGCGACCAGTCGGTCCCGCCCGAGGACCGCGGCGTCAACGACGAGGAGTACGACTTCCCGCTGTACTACCGCGACTGGGCGGCCGTGTTCGAGCCGTTCGGCTTCGAACAGGTCGCTTGCGAGCACGGCGACCGCGACACCCTCCGCGTGTTCCGCCGGACCGACTGACCTCGTTTTCGACTCAGAACCCGCCGTAGCGGAGGTACACCATGTCGGCGATGAGGACGAGTTGGAACACTCCCTGCACGCCGCCGAGCATGGCGTTCTGTTTTCCGATGGCGGAGATGACGCCGGGGTCCGGGTCCTCGGAGGTCATCTCGAAGTACATCCGTATCTCGCCGGGCATCAGGAAGCCGAAGCCCTGCACCGTGAGAATCGTGACGACGACGAGCGCGACGACGATGGCCGGTGTGGTCATCTGAAAGTCGCCGATGGTGGTCGCGACCCACGCGAGCGACCCGACCGTGGCGACGGCGAAGACGACCTGCCAGCGCCGGTCGCGCCACGCGTTCAGCCGGCGACCGAGCAGGAGACAAATCGGAATCAGGTTCGCGGCGGTGAACAGCGCGAGCCACGGTTCGGCGTGGGGAAACACCCCGAGTCGCTGGGCGAGCGTGATGCCGCCCGCGATAGTGACGAGCGCCATCGACGGGAGGAAAAACGCGGTCTTCGGCGTGAGGCGCTCGAACACCGCGGCGCTCTGTTCGTCCGTCAGGCCGCCGATGACCGGCCCGAGAATCGCCCCCATGAACAGGTCGGTGCCCGTCCAGAGCAGGCCCGCCATGACGTGGACGAACGTGTGTTGCTGGAGCGAACCGGCCGTGACCGCGTACGCGAGTGCGACCACCGAGACGGCGACGATGCCGCCCGCGAATGCCGGATTCGCCCGTCGTGCCATGCCCCCGATTGTCCCACCAATCGTTGCCCTGTGTTGGCTCATCACGTTCGAGACGTGTACTATCGATGACAAAACCGGCGACGGACGCACTTATCCCCTCCAGCGCCGTCCCACCGACAATGACTGACGCCCTCTCGTTCGATATCACGAGCGTCGACGACGTCGCGGCCAACCGCGACGAGGTCGTCGCCGCGGTCGAGGCCCACGCGGGCACCATCGCGCGCGAACTCGCCATCCTCCAGGGCGGCGACTACGGCCAGGAGACGTTCAAGACGCGCCGCGGGACGTGGACGCTCAAGTACGAAGCGGGCGCGCTGCAGTACCTCCGGTTCAAGGGGAAGTCGGGCGGCGAGACGTACGTCGTCTCGACCAAACAGCCCCCGGAGCCGAAGGCGCTCGGAACGGCGATGCAGGACTACCCGGCGTTCGTTGAGGCGTACAACGAGCACGTCGAGTCGCTCGACGGCGTCCTCGACGACGTACCGACGGAGTTCCCCGCCGTGACGACGACCGAGGAAATCGTCGCCCAGCGGGACCAACTCGTCTCGACCATCCGCGAGGTGGCCGACACCATGGCGGGCGAACTCAACCGCTTCGACGGCGAGTACGGCACCTTCACCCAGCGGGTCGGCGGGACGCGCTGGGAGTTGAAGTGGGACGGCCCGCGGGCGTCGTACCTGCGCGTCGGTGGCGAGGGCGGCATCTACCTGCTGTCGCAGTACGAACCGCCCGCCGCACCCGACGTGCGCGAACTCGCCGGCGACTTCGTCGCGTTCGTGGAGGCGTACAACGAGTACGTCGACGACCTCGAAGCCGACCTCGCGACCGTCTCGTTCGACGACGCTGGGTAGCGGGGCACCGCGACGCTTTTGGAATCACCGCCGGCACGTGATGTCATGAGCGACGACGACCTCGCGTGGGAGACCACCGACACGCGCATCGACTACTCGTGTCCCGGCTTCGACATCCGCATGGACGACGTTCGGCTCCCCGACGGGACCGAGACGGACTTCCACTACGTCGACGAGCCGGCGGCTGTCGTCGTCGTCCCCTTCACGCCGGACGGCGACGTGGTCGTCATCGACGAGTGGCGGCAGGCCGTCGGCCGGACGAACCGCGGACTCCCCGCCGGCGGCACTGAACCGGACGACGACGACTACGCCGCGGCCGCCCGGCGCGAACTCGCGGAAGAGACCGGCCACGAGGCCGAGGCGGTCGAACCGCTCGTGACCGTCGAGCCGGCCAACGGTATCGCCAATTCGGTCCACCACTACTTCGTCGCGCGCGGGTGCGAGCCGAGCGCCGACCAGAACCTCGACTTCAACGAGAGCATCCGCCCGACGACGGTCGAGTACGACGACCTCAAGCGGGCCGTCCTCGCGGGCGAGGTGCGCGACGCCCGGACGGTTCTCGGCGTGCTCTACTACGAACTCGCCGGCGAGTAAGGAGCCGAGAGGGCCGTCGCTGGTTCCCCTTTTCGTCCTGCGTTTGCGTTCGCCTCCTGGGCCGCCGCTCAGGAGAGATGACGAATCAGCTCGTCGGTCACCTCCTCGCGCTCGTGGTGTACCCAATGCGACGCGTCGGGGAACGTCCGAAGCCGGCCGTCCTCGCAGTAGTCGATGCTCTGTTTCGCCATTGAGGGGACGAGTGCGATGTCGTCTTCGCCCCAACAGACCAGCGTCGGTTGGGTGACGACCTCGCGGGGCGGGCTTTCCGTCCGGAGGAACCCACGATACCAGTCTATTCGCGGCCCGATACCCGTGTGCCGCCAGGCGGCCCGATAGCGGTCGATAGTCTCTCGGTCGAACGTCCCCGGGTTGGACGTCTTTTCGAGGGCGGCGACCATCCTGCTCGCGTCGTTCCAACTGAGAATCCATTCGGGGAGCCTCGGCAACTGATAGAACCAGACGTACCAACTCCGGGCGATCTGCTCGGGGCTCGACCGCAGGGTCGTTCGGTACACCGCCGGGTGTGGGACGTTCAGAATCCCGAGTCGGTCGACCGCGGACGGTTGGCGGAGGGCGACGTTCCATGCGACGAACCCGCCGAAATCGTGGCCGATCAGGTGGGCAGACTCCCGTCCCTCGTCACGGATGAGGGCGCACACGTCCGCTGTCAGTTCTGACACTCGGTAGGAGTCGATTCCGTCGGGGGCCTCGCTCAGGTTACACCCTCGCTGGTCGGGGACGACCACTCGGAAGCCCGCCTCGACGAGCCGCGGAATCTGGGCGCGCCACCCGTACCAGAAGTCGGGATGGCCGTGCAGTAACACGACTAGTGGGTCGTCGGAGTCGCCTGCAGTAACGACGTGTAACCGGACGCCGTTAACGTGACGGGTGGTGGATTCGATGCCGGACGCGTCGATGAGCGAGCCGTCGGTGCTTGGGTGGGTGTCTGTGTCCGTCATTGCTGTTGGCTCGGAGTGATGATCGGGCGCTGTCTCTGTGCGGGACTCATGTGAGTTCGAACCGGTACCTAAGCGCAGGTGACAGACCGGGGTACGGCTACTGCCGTAGCCGTGAGGCTACTTTTATCACCGTGTCTGGCGCGAACCGCACCCACCGTCCGCCGTCCCGCAACGTCCGACGCGAAAACGTTAGCAAACAAGTTCGTTGAACACGCGCTGTTCGACTTTTCGGAGGTGTTCACCGGCCGTCGAAGGAGTGATTCCGACTGCCTCCCCAACGTCCCGAAGTGACGCCTCTCGGGGAACGTCGTAGTATCCCAACTGAACTGCCGCCTCCAGTACCTCCTCTTGTCGGGGAGTCAACGTCCTGCTGAACGTCGACTTGTCGGGTTCGAAATCGCCCATTTCGAGTAGTTCGACCGAGACACTCGCTCTTTCGACACCGACTTCGAACAGTTCTCCGAACGCCTCGTCGGTTCCCAGACACGTCAGCTTGATACCTCCGTCATCGGTGAAGCGCATCGGAGTCTCGATTACCAGCGGAGATTCCCGTTGTAGTTCCAGCGTCCGCCGCGACGGCTCTGTCGGTTCGAAATTACTCACGGCCATCCAAGGGTCATCTCCCGAGACGAGGTAGTCAATGACGCTCGGGGCGTTCTCCATAATCTGTCTGTATCGCTCTTGACTGCCGCTCGCTTCGGCGAACAGCAACACGGTGCCGTCGGCGAGCAACTCGACGTGATGAATCGCTCGCCTCTCGACCGACGGCGCTTCCGTCAACCGCTTTCCGAGGGGATGGAACGCGTCCCGACTCTCCGGTTTGACCAGCACCGCGAGATATCGCATACGCTGAGTTGAGCTGCGTCGCGGTAAAACGTAGCGACTGTCCGACATTTCTCGGTCGGCCGCGGGCCGCGCGTCAGTTCACCGAGTGGTCAGGCGACCGACTCACACTCGCGTTCGCCCCTCGAACCCCGTTCCGAGGCGAGAAGGATTTTGATGCCGGCGCTCTAAGAGGTCGCCTGTGGCTACTACGACGCGCCTCCCTGACCCCGTTCGGTCCTTCCTCGCGGCTATCGCCCTCGGCGGCGGCGGTCTCGCGGTGGGCACGATACTCGTCGTCATCACACAGCTCGCGGCGTTGAGCGCGGGCGTCGAACTGACGCCCCTCGCGCTCGTCGTTATATCGCTGGTTCTCCTGCAGGGCATCGCCTTCGGCGGCGTCGCCCTCGTCTACACCCGATACCGCGGCCTCGACCGCTCGTACTTCGGCGTCTCCGTCCCGTCGCTCCGCGACATCGTCGCGGTCGTCCTCGGCTACGTGACGGCACTCGTCGCGGCGTTCGTCGGCGCGTTCCTCGTCTCGACGTTCGGCGTCCAAGCGGGGTCGAACCAAGTGACCGAAATCGCTGCACAGGACCCCGAGGTGCTGTTGCTCCTCATCCCGGCGTCGTTCCTCCTCATCGGCCCCGGCGAGGAACTGCTGTTCCGCGGAGTCGTCCAGAACCGCATCCGCGAGTCGTTCGGCCCGGTTCCGGGTATCGCCCTCGCCAGCGCCATCTTCGCGGCGATTCACTACGTCGCGCTCACCGGCGGCGCGGGCGGCCGCCTCGTCACCATCGGCATCCTGTTCTTCCCGAGCGTCGTCTTCGGCTCGGCGTACGAACTGACCGACAACATCGCCGTCCCGGCGCTCATCCACGGCGCGTACAACGCGACGCTGTTCTCCCTGGCGTACCTCGTGTTCAAGTTCGCCGAGATGAACCCCGGCGAGGTCCCGACCGGACTGCTGTTCTGAGCGGCCGTCGATACCAGCCTTTTTCCTTCGCTATCCCCTCGAACAGACGTGTTCTTCTCCACACTCGTGTCGGTCGTCGAGGGACTCGTCCCGGCGGCCGTCACGGGCGATATGCTCGTCGTCTTCGCGCTCATCTTGCTTTCTCTCGTCTTGTTCGCCACCGAGTGGCTCCCCATCGACGTGACCGCCATCGTCGTGATGGTCCTCCTGATGGTGTTGGAGCCGTGGACGCAAATCACCCCGCAGGAGGGGCTTTCGGGGTTCGCCAGTCCGGCGACCATCACCGTGCTGGCGATGCTCATCCTGAGTACGGGCGTCAACCGAACCGGTATCGTCCAACTCATCGGGCGGAAGATGGCCGACTACGCCGGCACCAGCCAATCGAAGCAACTCGCCGCGACGATTGGCGTCACCGGTCCGGTGTCGGGATTCATCAACAACACGCCGGTCGTCGCCATCCTCGTTCCGGTCGTCGCGGACCTCGCGCACAAGGGCAAGACCTCGCCGTCGAAGCTCCTCATGCCGCTTTCGTTCGCCTCGATGCTCGGCGGTACCCTGACGGTCATCGGCACCTCGACGAACATCCTCGCCAGCGACATCGCGGCCCAACTCGGGCGGGAGTCGCCCGGTCTCGGTCTCCACGCCTTCAGCATGTTCGAGTTCACCAAACTCGGCGTCATCGTCTTCGTGGTCGGTGCGGTCTACCTCATGACGGTCGGCGTCCGCCTGCTCCCCAAACGGGTGCCCGCCGAGGACGACCTCGTCGAGGAGTACGCGCTTCAGGAGTACCTCGCCGACGTGGTCGTCCCCGCGGACTCGACGCTCATCGGCCAGACCGTCCAAGAGGCCCTCGGTGACGACGACCTCGACATCGACGTGTTACAGCTCATCCGCTACGGCGAGCAGTTCCTCGAACCGCTGGCCCGAAAGGAGATTCACGAGAACGACACGCTCCGACTCCGCACGAACCGGGAGACGCTCGAACGAATCATGCGCTCGGAGGGGCTGACGTTCGTCGGCGGCCCCCGCTCGGAGAGCGAACTCCACCCCGGCGAAGAAGAGCCTGTCATGGTCGAAGTCGTCATCCCTTCGGGCTCGTTTCTCGTCGGCGAGAGCCTCGCCAGTTCGACGTTCCGGCAGCGCTACGACGCGAACGTGCTCGCCTTTCGGACCCGCGGGAAGGTCGTCCGCGACCGGTTCGAGGACATCGACATCCGCGTCGGCGACACGCTCCTCGTGCAGGCTCCACCCGACAGCCTCACGCGACTCGTCCAAAACGAGGACTTCATCGTCGCCCACGAGTTCGACGACGCAGACTACCGAACCGAAAAGACGCCGTTCGCCGTCGCCATCATCGCCGGGGTCGTCGCGCTCCCGGCGTTCAACGTCCTCCCAATCGTCGTCTCGGCGCTCGGCGGCGTCGTCGCGATGATTCTCACCGGCGTCCTCAAGCCGAACGAACTGTACAAATCGGTCGAGTGGAACGTCATCTTCCTGCTCGCGGGCGTCATCCCGCTCGGCGTCGCGCTCCAACAGACGGGTGCCGCGGCGCTCCTCGGTGACGCCGTTGCCTCGACGGCGACGTTCCTCCCCGCAATCGGCGTGCTGTGGGTGTTCTACGTCGCGACCGGGTTGCTCACGAGCGTCATCTCGAACAACGCGAGCGTCGTGCTCATGATTCCGGTCGCCGCCAGCGCCGCCCAATCAATTGGGGCCAACGCGTTCTCGTTCGTCCTCGCCGTGACCTTTGCGGCCTCGACGGCGTTCATGACCCCCGTCGGCTACCAGACGAACCTGTTCGTCTACGGTCCCGGCGGCTACACGTTCTCCGACTTCCTCCGCGTCGGCGCGCCGCTGCAGTTGCTCCTGTCGGTCGTCACCGTGGCCGGCATCGCGTTCTTCTGGGGCGTCGGCGCGTAGGCGCGTCACCCCCGCCGTGTGAGTCGGCCACCGCCGACTCAGTCGTCGCCGTCGAACTCATCGCCGTCGAATTCGTGGTCGTAGAACGTCGAGACGGTTCGCTCCGCCGAACTCCCCGGCGGCGCGCCCACGTAGACGCCGACTTTGTCGATGTCCGGGTGTATCGTCACGTCGGGTTCATTCATGGTTGATATCGCCAGATACCGGAGCGGTTCGTCGCTGTCGTTGACGACGCAGTGCGCTCCGGACTCGTCGGTCGGACAGGGGACGTAGTCGCCTTCGCGGAGGGCGTGGACCTCGCCGCCGAGGCGGACCTGTCCGCGCCCGGAGAGGACGTACAGCGCCTCCTCGTTCGCGGCGTGGTAGTGATACGACCACGGCTGTGCACCGGGCGGGAGTTCGTAGAGGCTACAGCCGAGGTCGTCGCTTCCGGCGGCCGCGCCCAGTCCCTTCTGTTTGAACGTGCCTTCGACGCCGTCGCGGACCGTCCAGTCGAGGTCGGACTCGCTGACAGGTTCCATATCGGCCGTTCGGCGAGTCGGCGGAAAAACGTTCGTCGGGGGCGCTCGCTCGCGCGCCGGTCGTCGGTCTCGTCGGTCAGTTCGGGCGGTTCTCGCCGCGTCCGTCCGCCCGCATCGCTCGGTTAGGGGTCGAGGCGGGGGACGTAGCCGTCTCGCCGCCCGGTACACCGCCCGTCGCGCGCCCGGAGTCGAACTGCGAGACGAGCGATTTGAGCTGTTGTGCGCGCTCCGAGAGCGACGAGGACGACGCCGCAATCTGCTGGGTCGCGGCCGTCTGTTCTTCGGCCGCGGCGGAGACGTTCTGCGCCTCGGAGGCCGTCCGGTCGCTGAGGTTCGTTATCTCGTCCATCATCGTGACGACCTCTTGGGTCGACTGCGCCTGCTCGTCGGTGGCGCTGCTGATGGACTGGATGGAGTCGTTGCTGTCTTCGATTTTGTGGACGATCTCTTCGAGCACCTCGACCGTTTCGCCGACGGTCTCGCGGCTGGCTTCGACCTCGTCTTGCGTCTCGAAGGTGTCTTCGGCGACGCTCTCGGTCGACTGCTCGATGTCGCGGATGAGCGAGTCGACCTCCTGGGTCGCCTCGGCGGTCTCCTCTGCGAGCGTCTTCACCTCGCTGGCGACGACGGCGAAGCCCTCACCCGCGTCGCCCGCGCCCGCCGCCTCGATGGAGGCGTTGAGCGCGAGGATGCTCGTCTTCTCCGCGATGTCGTCGATGAGGTCGACGACCTCGCTGATCTGCGTGACCGACTGCTGGAGTTCCTCGACCTCGGAGACGGTCTCGGTCGACCGCGACTCCAACTGCTCCATCTTCTCGATGGTCGAACTGGCGGCCGCTTGGCTCTCCTTGGCGCGCCCGACGGTCTGTTGGGACTGCCGCGCGATCTCCTCGGACGAGGAGGCGATCTCCTCGATGGTCGCAGAGAGGTTGCTCAGTTCGGACTCCGCGGCGTTGAGGTTCCGGTGTTGCGTCTCGTTGCCCGCCGAAATCTCCTCGATGCTGTTCGCCACGTCCGTGCTCGTCGTCTTCACGGCGTCCGCGCTCGCGGTGACTTCGGAGCTCTCGTCGTCGACCTGCTCGGCGAACGTCTGTATCTGGACGATGACCGAGTCGATGGCCTCCAACATCTCGTTGAAGCCCCGCCCGATGCGGCGCATCGCGTCGTTGTTGCTCTCGGCGTCGACGCGGACGGTGAGGTCGCCGTCGGCGGCCGTCTGCATCGCGTCGCCGTAGTTCTCGGCCTGCCGTTCGAGGTCCGTCGTGAGCGCGTCGAGTTCCCGCCGCCGTTCTTCGGCGCTGTCGACGAGTTCCTTCATGTCCGCGACGATGGCGAGCGTCGCGGTGCCACCGATGGCGAAGACGGCGACCGTGGCGGTCATGAGCGGCGAGGTCACGAGGTTGAATATCTCGGGGTAGATACCGAGCTTTTCCATCGTGAGGCTGACCATCCACAGAATCGCCAGTACGGAGGCGAACGCGTACGTCAACCAGAACGACGCTTCGGCATCGGTGTCGCGGTAGTTGAGCCACGCCAGCACCGCCGCGCCGATGAATCCGAGGGTTCCGATAGCGTCGAACAGCGCGTCGACTATCACGAGCCCTCACCGCCTTTGATGACGTTTTTCCGGCGGACGTACGCGGCCGCGAAGAACGTGACGCCTGCGAGGCCGATGCCGACCGCGTGCTCGACGAAGTTGAGCACCGACCCGAGGAAGAGCGCCTCGACGTTCGTCGCGACCATCCCGACCACGAGCAGGACGTACCCCGCGGCGAACAGTTTGGTCTCGTCTCTGTACTGCGTGATAACCGGTATCAGCCCGACGAGGGCGACGGCGAGCGCGGTTACTTCGAGTGGTGATAAGTCGGCTAACATCTATCCTCTCCGTTGAGCCAATCTCTTTGTAAACTGTTCGCCCAAAAAATCACGTTTGATACCCATGGTGTATATTTTCTAGAATATTTCAACGCATGAGACTATTTCCGGTCGTGCGTCTGTTTTTGGGCGCGCGGCCGACCCGCGAACGCAACCCTTACCGCCGCGCTCGGGAAACGCCACTCCATGCGCGACCACTTCGAACTCCGCGACGGGGACCTCGCCGGCCGAATCGGTCGGCTCTCGGTCCCGCGTGCGGGGGTCACCGTCGAGACGCCGGCCCTCCTGCCGGTCGTCAACCCGAACATCGACACGATTTCGCCCGCGCGGTTGGAGTCCGAGTTCGGCGCGGACATCCTCATCACCAACTCCTACATCATCAAGACGAACGAGCACCTCCGCGAGGAGGCCCTCGACGTCGGCCTCCACGAGATGCTCGACTTCCACGGGGCCATCATGACCGACTCGGGGTCGTTCCAACTCGCCGAGTACGGCGAAATCGACACGACGACCGAGGAGATTCTCCAGTTCCAGTGGGACATCGGCACCGACATCGCCACGCCGGTCGACATCCCGACGCCACCGGACGTGGCCCGCGAGCAGGCCGAGACGGACCTCGAAATCACCAGACAGGCCCTCGCCGACGCCGAGGCGGCCGACACGGGCGAGATGCTCGTCAACGCCCCCGTGCAGGGGTCGACCTACCCGGACCTCCGCGAGGAGGCCGGCCGCCACGCCGACGCGACCGACCTCGACGTGTTCCCCGTGGGCGCGGTCGTCCCGATGATGAACGCCTACCGCTACGACGACATGGTCGACGCTGTCGCGGCCGCCAAGCGGGGCCTCGGCGTCGACGCCCCGGTCCACCTGTTCGGCGCGGGCCACCCAATGATGCTCGCGCTCGCCGTCGCCCTCGGCTGCGACCTGTTCGACTCCGCCGCCTACGCTCTCTACGCCCGCGACGGCCGGTATCTCACCGTCCGCGGGACCGAACACCTCGAAGACCTCGAATACCTCCCGTGTACCTGCCCTATCTGCACGGAGTACTCGCCTGACGACCTGCGGGCCGCGGGGTCGAAAGAACAGGAGCAACTGCTCGCCGAACACAACCTCCACGTCACGTTCGCTGAACTCCGCCGCATCAAGCAGGCCATCCGCGACGGCGACCTGATGGAACTCGTCGAGGAGCGCGCCCGCTCGCACCCGGCGATGCTCGACGGCTACCGCGCGCTCCTCGACCACGTCGACCAGCTCGAACGCGAGGACCCCGCCTCGAAGGGCGCGTTCTTCTACGCCTCCAACGAGAGCGCCCACCGCCCCGAGGTCGCGCGCCACCACGCCCGCATGGACCGCCTGACCGCCGAGGGCCACGTCCTCCTCACCGAGGGCGGCATCCCCTCCGGCGACGACTTCGACGCGACGTGGCGGGTCGTCCCGCCGTTCGGCCCGTTCCCGCGGTCGCTCTCCGAGACGTACCCGCTCACCGCCGAAGTGCCCGAGCGACTCGACCGCGACGCCTACGAGCAGGCCGCCCGCGGCGTCTCGCGGCTGGTCGAGGAGAACCCCGACGCGGCGTTCACGCTGGCGCACGGCGACTGGCCCGAGTCGGCGCTCGCTCGCGTCCCCGATTCGGTCGAGTTAGAGTCGCTTTCGACGGTCTCCGAGCGATTGGCCGACGAGAGTGACGAAGCCGACGAAGCCGACGTGAGCGACGGAGACGACGAGCGCGTCGAGGGCGACTCCGCCGGCCTGTCAGAGGAGTAGTGCCGGCCCGGGCGGTCGCGTCGGCGTCTGTCGGTCGATGCTCTTAGGTTCACCCGACGTATCAACGAACACGATGGAGGCTGTCCTCTGGTACGTACTCACGGGAACCCGCGGCGGTGAAAACCGTGTGCGTATCCTCAGGACCGTAGAGGAACAGCCGCGAAACGCCAACCAACTGGCCGAGACGCTCGACCTCGACTACAAGACCGTCCGGCATCACCTCGACGTGCTCATGGACAACGACGTGGTCCAGCGGAGCGGCGACGACTACGGCGCGGTCTATCTCCCGTCGCCGCGGTGTCGCGCCAACTGGGAGACCGTCGAGACAATCGTCGAGCGGATGGACTGAGCATGCGAGCCACGGACGCGGTGATTATGGAAAGATTTGGGAAAGCGTATATCAGGATGACGGGGAAAGGAGAGAACGAATGAGTATCTGGGTGGACGTCGCGACGGTCTCCTCGGGCGTCAACGTCGTCGTGCTACTCGCACTGTCGGCGGTGTGGGCCCGAAACTACCTGACCTTCAGGTCTAAACACGCCGTCGGACTCCTCGTGTTCGGGGTGTTCCTCCTCGCCGAGAACGCGCTGGCGTTCTACATGTACATCCTCGACCCGACGCTCTCGGGGTGGTTCAGCACCGACGTGCCCGTCATCGCGTGGCGACTGATGATGCTGTTACACGTCTTCGAGACGGTCGGTCTCGTGTTCCTCGCGTGGATTACGTTCGACTGAAAACGCTGTTTTCTCCCGCTCTCGTCCGGTTTTGACGCACCCCCGCCCGCTCAGTTGCGGTGTTTCCGCTCGTGAGTCGGGTGTTCCGAGATGTAGACGCTCGTGTGGTCCGGCACGTCTTCGGTGACCCACGAGTTTGCGCCGATGCTCACGTGGTCGCCGACGGAGACCGCGCCGAGCACCTTGGTCCCCGCGCCGATGACGACGCTGTCGCCGATGTCCGGGTGGCGTTTGTACCCCTTCTTGAGCGAGTGTTCGTCGTCCTCGTCCTCCTCGAAGTGGAGCGCGCCGAGGGTCACGTCCTGATAGATGCGCGCCCACTCGCCGATAGTCGTCGTCTCGCCGATGACGACGCCGGTACCGTGGTCGATGAAGAAGTAGTCGCCGATGGTCGCGCCGGGGTGGATGTCGATGCCCGACTCCATCTTCGCGTACTCGGCGAGTTCGCGGGCGTATTCGGGCGCGCCGGCCTCGTAGAAGGCGTTGGCGACGCGGTGGACGATAATCGCCTGCACGCCGGGGTACGACCGGATAAGTTCCATGTAACCGCGGGCGGCGGGGTCACCTTTGTACGCCGCTTCGACGTCCTTCTTCAGCGTCTCGCGGATATCTGGGAGCCGCTTGACGACTTCGTCTACGACGGGCTTGGGGTCCTCGTCCGTGTAGGGGTCGATGCCGGAGTAACAGAGCGCGCCGAAGTTGGCGACGCCGTCGCGGAGGAGTTCCTCGTCGCCGACCCACGGCCCGGCGTTCCAACAGCGCGGGAACAGGAGTCGCTTGATGAGGTCGACGTCCTCTCGCAGGTGATTCCGCCGCGGGAACGAAAGCGACGTGTCCGTGGGGAAGGGGTCGTCGTCGGCGCGGTAGGACGCCGCGAGCCCGAGATGCGCGTCGCCCGAGTAGGTGTAGGACATCCGATAGCGATAGTTGGTGGACGAGCGGTATTTAACCCCGTCTCATCGGGCCCGATTCGCCGCCTTCGAACCGCGACTTCCGAGCGCGAATCGACCTCACCAGTCGGCGCGCTCGGTCCGACGAATCGGTGCTCCCCCGACCGCCAGATAAGGCTTCTGGCCGCCGAAATCGGGCGACTGGGGACACATCGGGGAGAGATTTGGGTGACAGTTCGGAAAATCTTCTTTTAAATATTCGTCCCCCTCTGAGACATGCGACGCACACTCGCAGTGTTGATGACACTCGTCGTGGTCGTCGGGGGCATCCCGGCGGCCGCAGCGGCACAACAGGAGACCGCGTCCGTCTCCTTCGAGAACCAAGCGACAGGCGGGACGACCGTGACGGTCGACTCCGTCACGCTCCCCGACGGCGGCTTCGTGACGATTCACGACGCCTCCGTCACGGACGGCAACGTCCTCGGGAGCGTCGTCGGCTCGTCGATGTACCTCGACGCCGGCACGCACGAGAACGTGACCGTTCACCTCGACGAACCGGTCGGCGAGTCCGGCACGTTCGTCGCCATGCCCCACATGGACTCCGACGGCGACCGCGTCTACTCGTTCGTCGCGGCTAACGGCGAGGCGGACGGCCCGTACACGGCTGACGGCAGCGCCGTCGTCGACACCGCGATGGTCAACGCGAGCGCGACCGTCTCGATGTCCGACCAGCCCACGACCGGCGACTCGGTCGTGGTCGACCGCGTCGAACTCTCGCAGGGCGGCTTCGTGACGATTCACGACGCCTCCGTCACTGAAGGCGCGGTCTTCGAGAGCATCCGCGGCACCTCGGCGTACCTGCCCGCCGGCGTCCACGAGAACGTCCGCGTCGAACTGGACGCGCCCGTGACCGAGAACACGACGCTCGTCCCGATGGCGCACATGGACACCGACGGTGACGAGACCTACACCTTCCCCGAGTCGGAAGGCGAGACCGACGGCCCGTACACGGCTGACGGCAGCGCCGTCGTCGACACCGCGATGGCCATGCCTTCGGACACCGCGAGCGTGAACTACACCGCGAAGGCCACCGGCGGCTACTCCGTCGTCGTCGACTTGGCGTACCTGCCCGAGGGCGGCTTCGTGACGATTCACGACGGCACCGTCACCGAGGGCGCGGTGTTCGAGAGCATCCGCGGCACCTCGATGTACCTCGAACCCGGCCTGCACCACGACGTGCGGGTCACGCTCGACTCGCCGCTGAACGAGACGACCACCGTCGTCCCGATGGCGCACGTCGACTCTGACGGCGACGAGATGTACACCTTCCCCGAATCGGAAGGTGAGACGGACGGCCCGTACACGGCTGACGGCAGCGCCGTCGTCGACAGCGGCAACGCGACCGTCTCCGCCAGCGTCGACTACACGATGAAGTCCTCGGACGGCGCGACCGTCGTGGTCGACCGGGTCGAACTCTCCGAGGGCGGCTTCGTGACGATTCACGACCCGTCGCTGTCGGGCGGCGCGGTGTTCGATAGCGTGGTCGGCACCTCGATGTACCTGCCTGCCGGCGTCCACGAGGACGTCGAAGTCACTCTCGACGAGCCGATTCGCTCCTCGCAGGTGCTCACTCCCATGGCGCACATGGACACGAACGACAACGAGGAATACGACTTCGTGACCGGCGAGGGCGAGGCCGACGGCCCCTTCACGGCTGACGGCGGCGCGGTCGTCGCCAGCGCCCACACCTCGGTCAACGCGGTCGTGACCGCGATGGACCAGTCCGGCGACGGCACGACCGTCACCGTCGACTCCGTCACGCTCCACGACGGCGGCTTCGTGACGGTCCACGACGCGACGGTCACCGAGGGCCAGGTCTTCGAGAGCGTCCGCGGCACCTCCGCGTACCTCGAACCCGGCACCCACGAGAACGTCGAAATCACCCTCGACGCGCCGCTCGAAGAGTCCGGCACCATCGTCCCGATGGCGCACATGGACACCAACGGCAACGAGGCCTACGACTTCGTGACCGGTGAGGGCGAAAACGACGGGCCCTACGTCGCCGCGGGCGGCGCGGTCGTCACGACGGCCGACTACACGGTCGAAGGCATGATGACCGAGACGCCGACCGAGACGATGACCGACGAACCCACGACCGAGATGACCGACGAGTCGATGGAGACGACGAGCGAGTCGTCTACTGAAGCGCCCGGCTTCGGCCTCGTCGTGGCCCTCGTCGCGCTCGTCGCGGCGGCGCTCGTCGCCGCCCGGCGTCGGTAACCCCCCGCTGACGACGCACCGGCCCACCACCACACAGAGGCACCCTTTTTCGTACGCCGCGCGGGCCAGAAAAGCCACCCCCGCGCGGCACGCGCCCCGCTTTGGGGTTATTTTACGCCGCCGAGCGTGAGTGCCGACTATTCCGACGAACGCATCCGCGCCGCGTAGTCCCACGTATGCAGCCGCTCGGGGTGAATCCGAATCACGACCTCGTCGCGGTCGGGCGAGAGCAACCGCTCGGCCAGTTCCGAGTCGGTGTCGCCGAGATACCGGACGATGAGTCGCCGCAGCACTGCCTTCTCCGCGTCGGGTTCGACGGTCGCGGTGCCCCGGCCGCGGACGCCCCGGTACGGCGGGTCGTTGGTCGAGATTTCGAACGCCACGTCGTCGTGGGCGCGGAGGAACCGCACCACGTCGGCGTCGGCCGAAGTGGCACACCGGAGTTCGGCCGCCTCGGGGTCCCACTCGTACCACAGCGAGAGCATCCAGAGGTCGTCCGCTGGGGTGCGACACGAGAGCCGAATCGGGACGGTCGCGTCGGCGAGGAAGTCGTCGACGCGGTCGCGCGACCACGGGCCGGTGGGGTCGGAGGCGTTCATAGTGGCTGTTCGGGCGGGACGGGCTAAATTCGGTAGGCTCGGTGGAAGTAGAGCGGCGGAACCGGTGGCCTCGGCCGCCGGCGAGTTCGCCGTGCCACCAGACATAGAAGTGTCTGGACACAACTCCCTGTGATGACGGACACAGACCTCGGTACGGCGGTAATCGTCTACGACGACCCCGACGAGGGAACCGTCGAGAAACGCGTCGAAAACGAGAGCATCGCCTACTTTCAGGACCACTGGATAGTGAAACTCGACGAGGACGCCGGCGGCAACGACGTGGTTCGTCGGATTCCGATTCAGCGGGTCCACTACGTCGAGCGCTCCGTCGAGGAGTTCGAGACGGAGGTCAAGACGCTCCGAAACCAGGTCGAGTCGTTCGCGAAGAACTTGCAGTCGTCGTTACTCGGCGGCGGTGACGACGCCGACACGCGAACGGAAGACCCCCAGCGCATCGAAGTCGAAGACAGTCGGTCAAACGAGTAATCCCCTTCCTCTCCGCTGTTTTTTCGCGTGACTCGCCGTGTACGACGACGCCCGGCGTCCCGCCCAGCACGGCGCGCCCGCAGAAGACAAGTTAATTGCCCGTCGGGGGCCGAAAGCGGGTATGACCGATTACTTCGAGGTTCACGCCCGCGACGGCGCCGCCCGAATCGGGGAGTTGCGGCTCTCCGAGGCGGTGACGACGCCGGCGGTCGTGGACGACGTGCTCGCGGACGCCGGCAGTCTCTGGGCGGCCGAGCGCGAACTCCCCGACGGCTCCGACGACGTGCTGACCGTGCTCCCCCACCGCTCGCTTCCCGCCGGGAGCGCCGACGAGGTGCGCGAGTCGTTCGCCGTTGACTACCCCGACATGGATTTCCCCTCGGCAGCCGTCGTCACCGCCGACACGGCCGACGATTACGGCGCTGACGCCTACGTCCTCTCCGACGCGCAGGGCTTCGTCGGCCACGCGCGCGCCTTCCGCGACAACGTCATCGAGGCGAAGGAGAACCTCCCCGCCGACACGGCGCTCATGCTCTCGGGTGTCGCCACACCGCGCAACGTCTCGCTTCTCGTCTACGCGGGCGTCGACCTCGTCGACGAGACGCTCGCCCGCGCCCGCGGCCTCGAGGGCTTCTACCTCACGAGCGACGGCGAGTACTTCCTCGAAGACCTCGACGAATTCCCCTGTGCCTGCGAGGCCTGCCGCAAACCAGCCTCGGAGTTCACCCGCGCCGACGCCGCCGACCACAACGCCAACGCCCTGCGCGCCGAACTCGCGCGGGTCCGCCGCCGCGTGCGCGACGGTCGGCTCCGTGACTACGTGGAGGGGCAGGCCCGCCACGACCAGTGGCTGACCGCCCTGTTCCGACGGTTCGACCAGCAGTACAGCTTCATGGAGGAACGAGTTCCCGTCATCCGCGACTCGGAACTCACCGCGGCCTCCGAGGAGTCCATCGACCGCGTGGAGATTCAGCGGTTCGCCGACCGCGTGACCAAACGCTACCGGAACCGCTTCGACAACCCGCTCGTACTCCTGCCGTGCTCGGCGAAAAAGCCCTACAGCGAGTCCCAGAGCCACCGACAGTTCCAGGAGGCCGTCCAGTACCGCGCGCACATGGTGTCGATGACCTCGCCCATCGGCGTCGTCCCGCAGGAACTCGAACTCACCTACCCCGCCCAGCACTACGACTCGGTCGTCACGGGCGACTGGTCGGAAGACGAGAAGTCGTTCGTCGCCGAGGTGCTCCGGCGCTATCTGGAGCGCAACGACTACCCGCGAATCATCGCGCACCTCCCACCGGGCGCGTACACGGAAATCGTCGAACGCGTCGCCGACGATTTGGACCTCGACGTGGAGTTCACCGTCTCGGAACACCCGACGACGACGGAGTCCATCGGGAACCTCATGCGGACGCTCGACGGCGAACCCAAGTTCACCCGCGAGGAGCGCGAGCACAACGTCGTGAAGGCGCTCGCCGACTACCAACTCGGCCCGGAAGCTGGCGACGCGCTCTTTGCCGACGTGGAGTTGGAGATGACGAGTCGGTTCCCCAAACTGCAGGTGTGGAACGACGCGGGCGAGCAGTTAGCGACGATGGTCCCGCAGTACGGCGTGCTCTCCTTTACCCTCGAAGGCGCGAAGGTGTGGCGCGACAGCGACGCGCCGACGAAGACGGTCGAAATCGACGGCTTCGTCCCCCACGGCTCGGTCCTCGCGCCGGGCGTCGTGGACGCCGACGCTGACATCCGCCCGGGCGACGAGGTCGTCGTCGAGGGGCCGAAGGCGTTCGCCATCGGTCGCGCGGAGATGGGTGGCCGCGAACTCGTCGAATCTACGCGCGGCATCGGCGTCGAGATTCGCCACGTCGAAGAACGGTAACTCGAACCCGATCCGAGAACCGTCACCGGTCCGACCCAAATCGCCTGACACCTCTCGAAATCCCCTAACCATCTCTCAATCTGATATTTTTTCATCGAGGAATTAATCAGCTTTTGAACGCCGCTAAATGGGGCGTATACCCGGTTTTCTATGCGACGGGTCTCGTCGGAATTATCACGTCGCTATAACTTTAAGTAGTATCCCGGCCCAACGTGGGCCATGATGGCAGAACGACACGAGGGGGAGCGCTTGGAGTTCGACGAACTCCCCGACGATGGGACGATAGACTGGACGATTACCCAGGCGCTGTTGGCGGCGAGTGACTCCACGTCACGGGCCTTGGAATCGCACTTGCTACAGGCGCAGTACCACGGTGATGGCGGGGCCGACACGGCGGCGACGGCGCGACATATCGACGATGCAATCGACCGCCACACGCGAATTATCGAGGACTTGCGCCTCGCACGCGACGCGCTCGACCATCGGTAAGTCCCGAAATTGCCGCCCCTGTCGACCCTCGCCACGCGAACCCGATCGCACGCCCTCCTGTCGACATCCTCTCCGTCCTGAAGCGCGGGGCTTTAGCCTTGAATTTCGCATAAGCTGTTTATTTAACAGCGGCTACGAACAACCATGTATGAAGTTGGCCGTCCCAACTGACTTCGATATCCTCGAGGGACTCTCGGACAGGAGGCGGAACACCGCCGTAAATCTCTCGTATATCCTTGATAAGAACCGTTCGTACATCAACACACGACTGCCGATTTTAGCGGACTACGGGCTGGTGGCGCGAGTCGGGCCCGCGCCGAACTCCGGGCTGTACGAAATCACGGACAAGGGGCTGGTCGTCATCGAACACCGCGACCAGTACCGGACAGACGGCGTCGACTTCGACGCCCTCGTCGAATCCGAACTCAGGGCACGGACCGACGAGACGAACGCGTAACAGAGCAACGCGCCGCAACCGGAGGTCGGGACGGCCTTCGGAGGCACCCCGGCGCGCTGTTCTCGGTGACGAGTGGCCACGCTGTTCGACCCCGCCATCTCGGCGACGTCGTGGTATGGGAGTACGTCCGCACCATGCTGCGACCGTCGCCGCCTTTTTGCCGCCTTGCCGCCCAGTTCGAGGCATGGATATCGAACCACTCTCGCTCGGCGTTCCGAAGCCCATCATCGACTCGCTTCCGGAGGCCGACGGCACGGCGGCACAGGACATGCAACGCGCCGTTGAGGGGCTCGAAACCCGACTGAACCGGGCCATCGACGGCGCGGAGACGGAATCGGAGGCCGCCGGCTACGTGGTCGACGCGCTCGAACGCCTCGAAGGCCACTACGAGCGCTACGACGAGTTCATCCCCGAACTCCGCGCGTGGGGGCAATCGCCCATCTACGCTATCGCGTGGCGGAACCTCCAAGCGGACCTCATCCTCCAAATCGAGGAGTACGACTGGCTGAAGCCGCATATCGACCGAGAACGAAACCTCCGACTGGTCGAAGACGGCATCAGATTCGGCAAGTAACCAACACACTAAACTTTCTGACTAGACTGGTCGACCTTCGGTCCGAATAGCATTTCACCCATCATCAGAAATGCTGAATATACGAATTTCTACTCTGTAGTTGTGCGACCCCACAGTCGCGCTCAGAACAGAATCCACGACTTGATGAACTCTTTGAATAAGTCAGAATCTGTCTAATTAGGTTCCCAATTGATTTTATTGGAAAGAAAATAACACATTTGTACTCATTTAGATAATATCGTATTCTGCGCTCTTGTGCATGAGTTCTGCGAACGCGATTCCAAGATGCAAATGATATTGTATATAATAAACAATTCTATTGCTTCCGTCTCTACCAGAATTCGAGCAGACGAAATTAAATTTCAGATATCAATTCGTCTTCTAATACGAAATCTGTTAGCTCATCTGTTCTCGCGGAACGGGGGCACAAGGCCATCCTGTCTTTCGCCCGGAAAGCCCCAGAGATTAAGTGAACGTCCCGCGAGTTCAAAACAGTGCAATACGTTGGGAACGAGACACGTTCTCGCTCTCGTTCCCGCTCAGTCGCCACCGCTTCACGAACTCCCTCGCAACCCATGTTCACACCCATCGGCCAATATGGCAGACCGTAACGATGCGGAGTCGGGAGACTCCGACACCGAGATACAGAACTCGCCGTCGTTATCTGACCTTGCGGACCGCGTGGAAGACGGGACGCCGACCTCGGATAAATCGGGCGACAGCGCCTCGCCGGCGGGAGAAGACGGACCGACGACCGACCGGACGCCCTCGAAGCTCTCCGAACTCGCGGAGTCAATTCGGCGGAAACAGGGCTCGCCTGCGTCGCTACCGGACGACGAGGCGTCCGAGTGGGACCTCATCGACGACATCCCGGACGCCCCCTTCGACGAGGCCAACTTCGACGAGAAGGCGGAGGCAGTGTTCGACCTCGTTTCCGAGCAGTCTAACATCCTCATCGTCGGCCCGGCGGAGACCGCAGCGGAGTACAGCCTCTGTACGCAGCTCATGACTGGCGACTCGGGGGCCGCAAATCAGCTTCTCGTGTCCGTCGAGACGACGCCCGAAGAGCAGCTCAACATCCTCAACAACTACCGCGTCGGGAGCGTCGAAAACCAGACGCTCATCAGCGTCCAGTCGTACGACGCCTCCGGGAGAATCGACGCCGCCGACCTGCCGATAACTATCAGAACCGTCACGAAGGCGACGGACCTCCGTCGCATCGGACTCCTCATCACGAAGTCGCTGAACGAGTGGGGCGAGTCGTCGGTTCAATCGACGCTCTGTGTGCACTCGCTTTCGGACCTCATCGCCGCGGTGAACAACAACCAGCGCGTCTTCCGGTTCCTCCACATCCTCACGAATCGCATCTCTTCGGCGGGCGCACGCGCCCATTACCACGTCGACCCGGCGCGACACGACGACCAGACGCTCCGAACCTTCAAATCCCTGTTTGACGCAGCGATAGAGTTCGAGGCCGACGGGTCGCTATCGCTCGGCTGAGACGGGCGTCGCGCCTCACCGGACGTCGTCTTCGTTCCACTCGAACGTGTTCTCGTCGGCGTCCATCGCCGCGTCCGGGTCGATAGCATCTGTGGCGTCCGCCGTCTCGTCGGTCTCGTCGGTCCCGTCGTCGCCGGTCGAGACCGACTCGAACGAGTCGATTATCTCGTTGACCGCCGCCCGACTCTGGCTCACCGAGCGGTCGGACGTTCCCGACGCGTCACGCTTCGATTCGGGCGTTTGGTCGCCGGAGCCAGCGGGGCCCCGTGGGGCGTCGCGGTCGCTCGCGCCGTCGGGTCGTGCATTCGCACTCGGTGCGCGCCGCGTGCCACCGTCGCTACTCGCGACCGTCACGGTGTAGTCGGTGAGCACGAGCCATCTGGTCTCTTTTTCGACGCCGTGCAGCGGGCGCTGACAGTTCGGACACTCCGGGCTGGTGAGCAGCGCGAGGTCGATGGTCTCTCCGCAGTGTTCGCAGTCACCCTCGTGGGTATCGACTTCCTTTGCGGCCTGTTTCACCCGGCGAAGCTGCTCGCGTTCGGCCCGTATCTCGCGTATCTCGGCCCCGTACTGCGTCTCGAGCTCCGTGAGTTTCGTCTCGATGCGGCCGTCGGTATCGACGAGGTGCTCGAGAATCGTCTGGAGGTTCTCAAACTCGTCGTCGAACCGCGCGTCGAGCGTCCGGTGTCGCTCGCGGAGCGTCGATTCGACCTCGTCGAGTTCGTCCGGCAGGTCCTCGACCCCGTCGAGCGCGGCTTCGACCTCGTCGAGTTCGGCATCGACCTCGTCCAGTCGCGTCGTGAGCGCCTGAACCGACTGTTCGAGGCGCGCGCGCCGCTGTGCTTCCGTCTCGACCTCCGATTCGAGCCCCTCGATGAGTTCGAGGACCTCGGCTAGTTCGTCGTCGCTCACGGGCTTGTTCGGTTCCGTATCATCTCTGGACGGTGAGCGCGTTGCGTGCTTCGCCTCGCTGGACCTCTCGTCCGGGGCGGGGCTGTCGCGACCCAGCAGTTCCGTGATTTCGTTGAGTTGCCAGTGCGACGCGAGCAACTCCTGGCACAACTGGTCGCGCGATTTACCGGTCTCGCTCATTCGCTGGTCCAGCCAGGCTTCGAACGACGACGGAGTCTCGTCCGCTGGGTCGTTGTCGACGGGGTCGGAGACCATGTACTGTACTGCCTCGCAGAACCTATCGGTCGCTAGGACAAAAGTTTTCTTGCGTCTCGAACTACCTGCCCGTATGTACGTCCCGCGAGTGTCGCGTCCCCCTCTCGACAATGGGATTTGACGACCGCCTCGAACTCTTCGTCACGCAGCAGGCTCGGGTGCTGGTCGCCGTGCTCGCTATCGCGGGCGTCGCGTGTCTGGTCGCCGCCGGCTACGTCTTTCTCACGCCGACGACCCAGACGGTGACCGAAGAGACGAACGTGCAGTCGGTCGAGACCGGCGTCGACACGCGAGCGGTCGTCACCCAGAACACGACGCTCTACGAGCGCGGGTCGACGCTGGAGAACCGCTCTGTCTACTTCATGACAATCTCGCCCGACGTGTCGTTCCGCGTCCACACCGACGTTCCAGCGAATCAATCGGTCAACGTCACCCAGCGATTGGTCCTTCGCACCGTCGGCGTCCGAGACGGCTCGCCGTTCTACGAGAACGAGACTGTCCTCGTCGACGACCGGACGACAGTCACCAACGGGACCGCCGTCAACGCGCCCGTAGTCAACGTCTCCACGCTCGACCGCGACCTCCAGCAAAAGCGGACCGAGACCGGTGGCGTCGGACAGTTCAGGACGAGCGTCAACCTCACGGTGACGTACCAGACGGGCTCGTACAGCGGGACGCTCGAAGCGAGCACGCCGCTCGTGTTCTCCGGGCGGGCCTACTACCTCGAACGGTCGCTGGCGGACGACCGGCGGCACTCGACGACCGTCGCGCGGAGCGTGACGCAACCGTCGACCCCCGTCGAGTACGGCAGCCTCGTCGCGGCCGCGCTGGTGCTGTTCGGACTCGCGGGTCTCGTCATCCGCACCGAGTACCGGAGCGACCCCGAGGAACTCCGAACGAAAATCTCGCACAGTCGCCACGAGGAGTGGATTTCCCGCGGTGAGTTCCCGACAGACGCGAACAAGCCGTACATCTCGATTCTCACCCTCGAAGACCTCGTCGACGTGGCCATCGACACGAACCGTCGCGTCATCTTCGACCCCGAAATCGAGACGTACGCCGTCATCGACAGCAGCGAGATATACTACTACTCGCTCGACGAGACGAACACGCACGCGTGGCTCAATCTCTGAGTCGGACCGGGCAAAAACAGCGAACCCTACGGCGGTCGTTCGAGGTTCTCGAACTGGTAGCGGCGGTTCGTCACGGTGTGGTACGCCGCCGAGAGACCGAACGCCGCGACGATGGCGGTCGGGTAGGCGAGAAGCGGGACCGTCCCCGTCGGGAGTACGCCGGCCCACAGGGCCCCCACGACGAGGCCCGACAGCGCCGAGAGGCCGAGGTAGTACACCCCCCACGGAACCGAGTTCTCGGGGACGATGTCCATGTAGATATCGAGGCGCTCCATGCGCTCCGTGAGTTCGACTTCGCCCCGGTCGTATCGGAGGACGCCGGCCTGTTCGAGCCGCGGCAGGTGCGTCTGCTGGAGCGACGTGTAGACGGTCTTTCGCTCGGCGGAGGTCAGGTCCGGAATCTCCTTGTCCTGTTCCCACGCCGCGACCTGCTCTGCGAGGTCGGAGAGTTGGACCGTGCCGTCGGCCCGCTTGCAGTAGTGGAGGGTGTATCGCCGGCGGTGGTTGCTCATCAGGTCGAAAATCTCGTCGCGCGTCAACGCGTCGTCGCCCTCGCTGCCGTCGTCGGCCTCTGAGGCCGACGCGCGGCCGAGCAACCCACCGGCACCGCTGGGACTCATCTATCGACCGTCGATACTGCGCCGCCGCACATAGTTCCTCTGCTGTCAGCGGCCGCACAGATACCGCCTCGCCGGCGTCCCAACGGCATCACCCCGGTTAGTCACCGGAGTCCGACGACTCCCGCTCGACGTGAATCCGTAGCGTGGCGCTGTACGTCTCGGGGTCCGGGAGGTCCTCCAGCGTGCTCGGTCCAGTCCACGGGATGAGGTTGAGTTGGATACCGAACGGGACCGACTCGCCCGGTCCGAGGACTCCCTCTGATCCCGATACCGCCGGGCTCACGTCGAGGAGGTCGTCTCCGTCCGTTCCCGGGGCGAGCGCCTCGTCGCCCGCCGTGACCTGCAGCGCCGCCTCCACGTCTTCGAGTGTCGAGTCCGAAAGCGAGTCGCTCGTCACGTCGAACTCGAAGTAGATGCCGTCGATGTCGACCTCGCTGACGTTGGTGAGGCGGACGATATCCTCGAAACGCGTGATGGCGCGCTTGTTGACGCCGTTCTTGTCGCCGCCGGGGGTGAGTCGTGTCACGTAGCCGGACGAGTTCGTCTCGACGTGAATCGGCGGGTCGTTCGCCGCCGTGAGAGAGAGGTAGTCGGGTGCGACGATGCGAAAACTCGCCCCCGACGTGGACTGGGTCGTCGTCGTGGCGCTCACGCCGAGGACGCCGCCGACGATGAAGAAATTGCTGAGAACGAAGAGAGTCTGGCGGCGTGTGGGCATGGAAACCTCCGTAGGTCGTTAGACTTCGTCCGCAAACACGGTAACTTGGTCGATGAGTTCCATCTGGGTCGCAGTACCGGTCCCAAACCCGCCCGCACTCAGGCCGTACTCCTCGTTCAGGCGCGTGTTGGTCCCGTTGAACTCGATATCGACCTGTACGGTGTCGTTGGTACCGCCGGACGCGTCGAGCGCTACGGTGCTTCCGGTCGTCCCGTCGAGACTGGAGATGACCGTCGAGTCGTGCGTGAACTCGAACACGTCAGTTGCCTCGGATTTGGTCAGCTTGTCACCCGACGTGACCTCCTCGGTGAAGCCGCCGTCGTAGTAGAATCCCATCTCGTAGCTCTGGTCAACGTCGTTGTTCGTCAACTCCACGATGTTCGAGAACGTCTCGTCGGTGCCGACGACGCCGATAATCTGGACGTGAACCATCCCTTGGCCGTTATCAGAGACGGCCGCCAGCGGGAGGTCGTCGACGTCGAGGTTCTCGATTTCGGTGTCGCTGTACAGGCTCCCTCGAATATTCCCGCTCCCGGCCCCGCTCCCGGGGTTCACGTCGACGTTCACGTCGGACCGTTCGGTGATGATACTCATCGACGAGTCGGCGCTCGTACTCGTCGCGTCGAACGCGCCTGTTCCGATTGCCGTGCCGCTGCCGATGGCGAGCGTCCCGATTGCCGCGATGATGTTTCGTCGTTTCATAGATTAGCTGCTAGACTCGGTCGCGACGATGGTCAGACGCGGAGTGTTGTCGCTGCTATTGGTGTCGAATGTAGCGCTACTGTTAGTGAAGCCCTCCATATCTGACGACATCGTGTTAACAGTCACATCGACTCCCGTGGTGGATCCAGAACCGACTGATTGACTGTCCACGGTGAACGTGACGAGAGCGACGTTCTGACTATCCTGGCTGCTATCTTGAATGAGCATCGTCGTGTTCTTGTTCGCTGACGGCGACGAGCCGGGAGCTGCCGTAGAGACACCAACTGTGATTGTCTCGTCTTCTGCAGAGTTGTTTCCGATAGTAAGTACATCACTAAGCGTCGTGATCGCTTCTTGGTTGAAGCCACTACCAGCGTTACTTGAGGCGTCTGTACCAACCGAACCGAGATCGATCGTCAGCGTTCCATCGCTGCTGTCATCGGTCACATATTCGCCATCGCCAGTAATGGACAGGAACGCGCTCCCGTCGCCGGCCGTGCTCACACTCACTTCACGCGCCGCACTCACGGTCGTAAACGCTCCCGTTCCGACGAGTGCGCCACCGCCGCCGACGAGTGCTCCGAGTCCGATCAAGATGTTGCGTCTGTTGATTGCCATGGTTGTATTCTCCCTGACACAGGTGACTGCGTCGTTATCTCTTCCATCAGGTCCTACCCACTTTGTATTCCGGTGCTTGAACGAGTTCTCGGTCGCCGTTCCGTTCGACAAGCCCGGCTTTCTCCCCGGCGACCCCCGTTCAAGCCCACCTTTCGGGGCGCATGTTCGACGTTCAAGCGAGAATTTAAGACCGAGAAACCAGCTCGCAGTCTGTCGATTTTCGTTCGAACTCGACGTTCGTGATGCCTCTTTGCACGGCTCTTGGTGACACGGTTCTCGAACCGTAACATCATTGGACACGACATACTAGCACATCGGAAGCGATGGTCCCCCACATCGTGACGCGTGACGGACTCCGCCGACTCCCGCGCGCCCGTTCTCCGGGCCCCGAAAGACGGACGGAACGGCGATAGGTAATTACGGGTTCACACGTAGTGTTTCACACACGCCGTGAAACTCAGCGACGTCCTCGAATACGCGGTGCTCGGACTCCTCGTCCTCGCCGTCGTCGCGCTTCTGTTCGGGCAGGCGCTCGGCCAGCCGGTGCTCCTCGGTTACGTCGAGACGGGGAGTATGGCACCGACGATGGAGCCCGGCGACGGCTTCATCGCGGTCCCCTCGGTCCTGCTCGAAGACCCCGAATCCGGCGACGTGGTCGTGTTCAACGCGCGTGAACTCCACGGCGGCGGGCTGACGACCCACCGGGTGGTCAGGTGGACCGAAGAGGGGTACATCACGCGCGGCGACGCCAACCCCTTCACCGACCAAGAGAGCGTCGAGCCGCCGGTCAAGCGGTCCCAAATCGTCGCCGAGGCGCTCCAGGTGAACGGAAACGTCGTCGTCATTCCGCAACTCGGTGCCGTCGTGGGGGCGGTGAACGGGCTCGCAACCGGCGCGTTCGACCTCCTCGGGAGCCTCCCGGGCTTCGAGAGCGCCGCCGACGGGGAGCCATCACCCATGTTCCTCGTCGCCATCGGTGGGATTCTCATCGCGCTGAGTCTCGTGTTCGACGGCTCCGGTGGCGGGCGCAAACAGAGTTCGCACAGCCGTCGCCGCCCGGACTACTACACGAGCGGCGTCGTTCTCTTCCTGCTCGTCGTCATCGTCGTCACGCCCGCGACGCTGAGTATGGTTCTCGGGTCGGGGCCGACGGAACTGACCATCGTGAGTTCCGAGTCGCCGAACGAGAGCCCGCTCGTCGTCGGCGTCGGCGAGACGGCGGTCATCGACTACACGCTGACGAACAACGGCTACGTCCCGATTATCACTGTCCTCGAATCCCGTGACCCGGGCGTCTCCTTTGGTCAGTCCGTGCTCACGGTTCCGGGGAAGGGGTCGCGAAACACGTCGCTCACCATCCAAGCGCCGGACCAGACCGGCGCGTACGACCGCGAAATACGCGAACAGCTGTACGTTCCCGTGCTCCCGCAGACAGTCATCCTCGGCTTACACGAGGTTCATCCGTTCCTCGCAATCGCGGCTATCGACGCCGTGTTGGCGTTCGCGACGCTCCTCGTGAGCGTCCTCGCGCTCGGTCTCGGCCCGATTCGGCTGCGCTCGACGGGCCGGAACGTCTCACTCGTCGAGCAGTTCAGACGCAAGTATCTGTGAGTGCGCTGGACGCCGATAGTCTGCAACGTCCGCGCGCTCCCGACTACGACTACCCGCGAACCTGTCCGGCGCTCGGCGTTCCGGTCACTCCCGCGTCGCCGGGGTCGTAGTCGAGGGTGTCGTCCCGGTCCCGGACTTCGAGGCCATCGACCGAGAGCGTCGCCGAGGCGTCGCCGAGTTCGACGGTGAGTTCGGCGTTCGTGGTTCGCAGGCTCGCGTCGCGAAGGAACACGTCGCCGGCGGCCGAAAGCGACACGTCCGCGTTCGTCGTCTCGAAGACGCTGTCGTTCGCGCGGAGTTCGCCCGCGGATTCGACGGTAATCTGCGCGTTCTTCGTCTCGACCGTCGCGCCGTCGAGCGTCATGTCGCCGGCCCCTGACTGAAGGTCTATCTGAGCGTTCTTCGTCTCGATGGACGCGCCCGCGGCACCGACGCGCTCGCCAGTGAGGTCAATCTGTTTCTCCCCGTGGACCGTCGCGTCCTCGATGTCGAGGAGGCCGTCGTCGGCGTCGAGCGAAATCCGTCCGTTGACGACCGTAATCGAGGCGTTCCGCGCCGACACCGTCTCCCCGCTCACCTCGATGTCTCGGTTCCGGTTCTGGAGGCTCGCGTCGCGGATGTCCACCGAACCGTCGTCGGCCGCGAGTTCGATTTTTCCGTTTCGCGTGCTGATGGCCGCGCCGCGGGCCTGAACCGACTCGCCCGAGACGGTGACCTTGCCGTTCTGGTTGTCGAGCGTCGCTCCCGTGACGTTCACGGGGCCGTCGTCGGCCGCGAGGTCGATTTCGTCATTCGTGTTCCGGATGGTCGCGCTCCCGGCCTGAATCGTCTCTCCGGTCAGTTCGACCTTGTCGTTTTTCCCGCGAACCGTGCTCTCGCGCACGTCGAGCGTCCCGTCGTCGGCCGCGAGTTCTATCTTCCCGTTCTTCGCGTCTATGGTCGACCGACGGAGCGTTATCGACTCGCCCGAGACGGTGACCTCGCCCCAGTCGGAGACGACGGTGACGTCGGTGAACTCGATGCTCGTCTCAGCCTCGATATCGACCGAGTCACCGCTCGTGAACGTCGTGTGCCTGACGACGACGCGTTTGGCCGAGATGTCGATAGCGCGCCAACTGTTGTCGATAGTTCCGTTGTCGGTCCCGACGACGAGCACCGCATCGTCGTCGTCGAACGTCGCGACTTCCTGTTCGGTCAGGACGCGCTCGCCATCGTCGTAGGCGATGTCCTCGTCGGTGTCGACGTACGCGACGCCGTTCGACGGCCCCGAGGGGTTGCCGTCGCCGCCATCGCCGCCATCGCCGCCGTCGCCGCCATCACCACCATCGTTGCCACCGCCGTTGCCGGGATTGCCACCGCCGTTCCCGCTCGTGCAATCGTACTCGACTCGCGCTTCGAGCGTCGCCCCGGAGATGGAGACGCCGTCCGCCTGCGCCGAGTCGACTTCGACGATGAGTGTCGCCACGCCGCTGCCCGTGTTCGGTCGCCGGCAGTAGGCCGTCACCTGGTGTTCGCCGCCTCGTCCGAGCGTCGGCGACCCGTCGGACTGTGCGAGCGAGAGGGCGTTCGTGTCCAAGCGGGCGCTGTACTCGACCGTCACGTCGGTGCCGAGGTTGTTCACGATTGACCCGACCGTCACGGCGTTGCCGCGGCCGGGGCGCGTCACGACCTCGCCGGTCGGTTCGAGCGCGACGAGGGCCCGGTCGTCGCCGACGACCGAGACGTCGACCGGCCGCTGTCCGGAGACCGAGCTAAAACTGCCCGTCGGAACCGCGGCGAGCGTGACGCCGAGCACCGCGATGAGTATCCCGGCGTACCACAGGTTCTGATTCATGTGACGGTCTCCAGAGACTACCTGCTCCTTGGGCGCGGAGCGTCTTGTACACACCGGACTGCCGGGGGTCGGCTGTGTAGCCGTTCTCCTGTCGCTCGGCGCGTGAGGACAGTCTCGACTGGGGAGCGTTAGTTTCGCCCCGTAAAGGGGTGACCGAACCTAAGGGGAAGGGGGGAAGGGGGGATGAGTTCGGTCAATTGGATGCGTCCGAGGGGTTACTCTGTACGGTGCTGCATCCAACTGAACACAGCCACTTCGAATATATAAATCATTCTGATTGTCAGCTTGGAGAACAATCTCTCGGAAAGGTGTAACGAAGTTATCTTTGTTACAGCTAATGAAACGACTATGCTTCTCGGTATCGTCTCACCTGGTATGACGGAACACACATCGGCACGACGGCCCAGCGACGCACTCGACCGGGCGACGGCCCACGTCGACCGCGCCGAGGAACTCCTGTGGGAGTGCGCTCGCGACCTCCCGGACGACGCAGACGACGAGTTCGACCGACTCTTCGAACGGTTGTGGGCCGTACAGAACGAACTCAGACGGGTCTCGTTCTCGGCCGCCGACGCGGCCGACGAGGAGGAGCAGACGATGGTCCCGTTCGACTTCCCGTCGACCGGCAACTGACACGTCCCGGCTGGGTCGTGCCGGTGACTACTCCGCTTGCCGTTCCAACCACTCTCTCGCGTCGCTGACGAGGTCTGATAGTGCCTCCTCGATGGGCCCCTCGTCCGCGAGGTTCACGCTCCAGGTGACCTGCGACTGTACCGCTTGGAGGTTGAGCATCGTATTCTGGATTCGCGACGCCAGCACCACCGGGACCGTCGCGTCGAACCGCCGGATACCCTTGACCGCCTCGACGCCCTCGAACACCGGTGGGGCGTGAAGGCAGATGACGAGATGGGCCGGTGCCGCGGTCAACCGTTCGAACAACTCTTGATTCGACTCCACGAACTCCACGTCCACGTCGGACTGTGCCATCGCCGACCCCGCGGGTTGCGGGCCGTACGCGAGGATGCGCGGCGTCGCCGCTATGCTTGTCTCAGACACGCACCTAGCTGTTCACCGAGAGAGTATTTGACACTTTCTCCGGAACGAATCGCCGCCGGCCGCACCCCCGCTCCGGCGGCGGTCTGCGACGCGACCGGGTTAAAACAACGTATCGAGGCGCTCGTCGACGACTGCCTCCGCGTCGTCCCCGCCGTCACCGCCGTCACCGCCGGTCTCGCGGTCGCGGCGGTCGCGCTCGGCCTCGACGGCGGTCGACTGGATTTCGGACACGCGGTCGCTCCGCGACACGTCGCCGAGGAGGACGAGCACGCCGACGTGGTTCGACTCGGGGAGCGGGTAGTCGCCGCCGCGGACCTCCATGCTCCCGGTCTGCTCTTCGACCCACGTCCGACTCCGCTCGATGGCCTTCCGGTTGAGCCACTCGGGCGGGCCGCTGACGACGACCAATCCCCGGGACGCGGAATCCACGTCACACGGGAGGGTGAGCCGACCGAGCACCGCCTTCCGCGTCTGGGTCGTGATGCGGTTGATAGAGTCGAGTTCGTCCACCGACGACGACCCGCCGCCCAACAGCCCCTTGATGCTGAACCCGCCGCCGTCGTCGCTCTCGGGGAGTTCGCTCGCCGCGTAGCCGATAGTCGAGATGCCGCCGCCGCGGAGGGTGTTGATGACCTCCGAGGAGTCGACGACGCTCTCGCCGACCGTTCCCGACTCGCTTACCTCGCCCGAGGCGAAGAGGATGCCGAGGCGTCGCACCAACTCTTCGTTCATCGAGTCGTGGGCCGCCGCGACGTCCTCGCCGGCGTGCGCCCACGCCCCGTTGTCGAACGCGAACACGTGGTCGGTCACGTCGACGAACGTCTTGAGCGACCGCGCGGCGTTGCGCGAGTAGAGTGCGCCCTCGTCTGCGGCGGGGAGGATGCCGACGCCGTAGATGGGCTGTTCGTAGATGCGCTGGAGGTGCTTCGCGAGCACGGGAGCCGCACCGCTTCCCGTGCCGCCGCCGAGTCCGGCGAAGATGAGAAACGCGTCGGCCGTGGAGGTCGGCGACCCGTCGGTGCCGCGAAGGAGCTGTCGGCTGTCGCGCTCGGCGAGTTCCGCGGCGAGTTCGTTGTCCGCGCCGACGCCGTGACCGCTCACCTCGTCCGCGCCGAAGAGGATGCGATTCTCCTCGGGGACATTATCGAGGCCGCGGAGGTCCGCCGACGCGGTGTTGTACGCCACCGCGTCGACGACGTAGTCGGCGTTCGTGCGCTGTTCGTACCGAAGGAGGGCGTCGAGGACGTTCCCACCCGCTTGTCCCACTCCGAAGCAAAGGACCTTCATCGTCTCTCTGTGGCACGCCATCGATGGTGAATCTTCTGTTAGCGGACTGTCACCCGTAGTTCTTCGGCCCCGCCGCCGACGGGGTAGTTCTATACGACCCGGGTGAGAATTATCGGCAAACTGCATGACCTGTCCGCGGTGTTCACAGCCACTCTCGACGCTCTCGTTCGACGGCCGCGCAGCGCGCTACTGCGAGCGGTGCGGCTTCGTCGGCGTCGAGACGGTCCACGAGCGCGACGCGCCGAACCGAGAGTCGTGGGACGACGCGATAGCCCGCTTTCACGCGCGGGCGGTCCGCGAGGCGCGCGAGCGGGAGGAGGTCGTGGCGGCTGGAGACGAAGGCGGTAACGACGTGTCTGCTGACGGCGACAACGAGTCTGCTGACGACGACAACGAGCCCGCTGACGACGATAACGAGTCCGAACCCGAGGGCAACGAGGCTGACGCCGCCAACGGAGAAGCCGCCGCAGTCACCGACGAGAGCGACGCGACTGAAGGCGTCGCTGACTCCGGGGCCGTCGAGGCCGACGAGACGGGTGACAGCGACGCCGCTGACCGCGAGTCAAGCGACTACCAGCGCAAAAACGGGGAGGACGGCGACCGCGGGGACCGCACGGGAGACGAGTAACGCGCTCGCTCGCGCGCTCCCGGCGGCGCGTCGACCTCGGTCGTGACGTACTGTCCGGTCGGGTGCGTCAGTTCGGGTCGGCGCTCAGTTCGATTCCGGCGCGGCTTCCGCTTCGGGTTCCGGTTCGGGTTCGGAGGCGCTCCCGTCGGACTCCTCTTCGGAGCGGGCGGCGACGAGCGACCCGCGGGCGACGCTGTACAGCGGGCGGTCGATGCTCCGGACCTCGTTGACGGAGAACGGAATCGTCGAGTCTTCGAGGTGGTGTTCGAACAGCTCCTCGAAGCCGTCGGGGCTGGAGGTGCCGCCGGTGACGACGACGGGCACGTCGAGGCCCTCTTCGATGTCTTCCTCGTCGACCTCGCGCTCGATGTTCTCGATAACGTAGTCGAGGAGGTTCTCGTAGTAAATCGAGAGCGCGCCCTCGACGCCGCCGACGTCCGTGCGGAAGTCGAGCTGGAAGTCGTCTTCCTTGATGGACGTGACCTTGTCGACGGCCGTCCCGGTGGCCTGTGCGGTCTGCTGGTCGATCCAGTCGCCGCCGCGGGCGATGGAGAACTGCATGACTGGCACCGCGTAGTACGCCAGACAGATGTTCGTCATGCCCGCGCCGAACGAGACGCCGAGGCCGGTGAAGTTGTTGTCGGCGAGTTCGCTGTAGATGACCGCCATCCCCTCGTTGATGGGTTCGGGGTCGTAGCCCATGTCGCCGAGCATCGATTCGAGCGTCTTGTCGTGATACAGCGTCGAGAGGTCCGAGTCGATGGGGTCCGCCGGACTCGAATAGAAGAGGCGCTCGTTCGGCCGGGAGGGCGAGCCGACGACCTGCTCGATGATGAGCTTGATCATCGGAATCGCGGAGGACTCCTCGCTGGAGAGGATGCCGTGTTGCATCGGCCGGCGCGTCTCCTTGCCGAAGATGTTCGCGAAGTTGAGCGCGTCGTCGCCGACGACGTACACTTTGTCGTCCTTGCGGATGTGGAGCACGTCGCTTCGCGAGAGCATCTGCTCCGCCATGTCGCTGTAGTCGATTTCGACGAACGAGTTTCGCTGCTGGACAAATACGGTCTCACTTCCATCCTGGCTCGCGGACAGGATGTTCATGGTACCTACGTCAAGGCCTTTCGCCATACCTCACGCGTCGTAGGGCTGTCGCATAAATCTGTATGCGGTTTTGACATTCACTTCTGCCAATGAATCCAACGCCGAACCGATAGCCCGGCGTCCCGCGACGACTCAGGAGAACAGTCCGCGAATTCGGTCGACCACGCCGTCCGAGTCCTCGCGTTCGGCCTCCGCCTGCTGTTGCTTCCGAAGCTCGGCCAGCGCGGCGGCCTGGTCGTCCGTGCTGTCGCCGACCGCCGTGTCCTTCTTCCCGCCGCGGAGCCCCTGCAGCCCGGCGACCGCGTCGTCGACCCCGCCGCCGCGCGTCTCGGTCACCTTGGCGTTCTCGAAGCTCGCCCGGTCCACGTCGTCGACGGCGGAGGTATCGAGCTTGAGGCGGGTGGTCTCGGTCTTGCGGACGCCGCCCCACGACAGTTCGGTGTTCGACATCGCCTCGTCCATGTCGCGGCGGACCTGCGCGGAGACGGCTTCCTCGTCCTCGCCGTCGTCGGCCGTGTCGGTCTCCGCGTCGTTCCTGCCCGTAGCGGAGCCGCTCGTCCTCGCACGGGCGAGTTGGAAGCCGACGAGCGACGTGCCGCTGGCGGCGACGACCGCCACCGCGCCGAGCGAGTAGATGCCGACGATGCGGCCGCTCCGGTCGGCACTCGCGGAGACGTTCCAGTTGTGGGGGTACGCGCCGACGAACTGGACGACGGCGACCGCACAGACGAGGAGTCCAGCGGCCGCGAGGACCGTCGGGAACCGGTACTGGGAGGGAAGCAGGACCACGACTGAGACGAGGAGGAGGGGAATCCCGAGCGCGCCGGTGACGCCCGCGACCTCGCGGAGTTCGTACTTGAAGATGTTCTCGGGCGGGATGCCGCCGCTCCACACCACCGCCGCGAGCGCGACGGCGAGCAGTCCGATAGCCGTAAAGAACAGCGCGAAGCCCGCGTAGACGGTCGTCTCGTCGGGGTCGGCGTCGACGTACCGCCGGTAGAGGGCGATGAGGGTGTTCTGCCCGTCACTCGACATGCCTCAGACCACTCTCCGGCGCGACATATAATGTTCGCCGGGTTCGGGGTTCGTACCGCCGCCGGCGTCCGAACCGACGCCCCGCCACGACCCACCGCCGTCCCGTTATTCCCCGCCGAGTTGCTACTGCCCGCCGGCGGGTTCGACGGACATGTCGTAGGCCGCGACCGTGTCGCCGAGGGTCGCCTCGGTGAGCGTGGGGTCCGCGTCGAACCGCGCGCTGGTGAATCGGGCGGGGCCGCGGACGACGGTGTCGCCGAAGGCCGCAGCGTCCGTCACGTGCGTGTACGCGAAGTCCAGTCGGCCCTCGATTTCCACCCCGAAGACGAGCGACTCGACGGTGCAGTCGGAGAAGTCCACGTCGTGCGCGACGTGGACGCCCGAACAGAACACCTCGTCGCCGAAGCGCGCGTGGTCGCAGACGACGCTCCCGCCGACCGTGGTTTCGACCACGCGAACCGGCGAGTCGGCCGAACAGACCGCGTCGGAGAAGTCGAAGCCGCCGGCGACAGTCGCGCGGACGAACGACGCCGGTCCCGACTCGAACCGCGCGCTCCGGAAGCGGAGCGCCCGCCCCTCGACGGTCGCGTTGTCGAAGGAGACCGGGCCACCGAACGCGCTGTGCGTGAAGTCAACGGTCCCGTCGCGGGCGGTGAGCCCCGTGCAGTCGACCGGGCCACCGAACCCGGCGCTCGTCGCGTCGATACCGCCGTCCACGGTGAGTCGGGTCGAGTCGAGTTCGCCGTCGACCGTCAGGTGTTCGAGCGAGAGGCCGTCGCCGACAGTCGCCGACGTGGCGACGATGCTCCCGCGGACGCGGCAGTGCGCGAGGGAGAGCCGACGGTCGCACGTGACGTTCCCGAGGTCGAGACGGCCGCCCAGTCGGGTGTGGGAGAACCACGCCGGCCCGCCGAAACGAGCCTTCGCGAGCGACACGCCGTCGTCGACGACGCCCTTCCTGAACGTCGCCCCGGCCTCGAAGCGTGTCTCGGTCGCCACGACCGCCCCCGCGCTGAAGCCAGTCGCGTCGAATCGCTCGCCGAACCGCGCCCCGTAGAGCACCCAGCGGCCGCCGACCTGCAGGTTGCGACAGACGACCGCCGCGGGCGCGTCGAGTCGCTGCATGCACACCGCGCCGCCGACCGAGACGCGGTCGAGTCGGAGCGCGCCGCCGAGCGCCGCGTCGCGCAGGTCGATATCTCCTTTCACCATCGCGCCGCGGAAGTCAAGCGGCGCGTCGGACGCGAGCGTCAGCCCTGCGAGGTCGATGCGCTCGAACGTTCCGCCCACGAACGCCGACGGTCGCTCGGGGTCGGCAATCGCCTCGCGGAGCGCCTCGGTGACGGCCGCGGACCGCGTTTCGTCGACAGGGCGGTGAAAGAGACAGCGGTCGGCCGCACCGCTCGCGGGGTGCGGACACCGCCACACCGATGGCGATTCGTCGGCACCCGTCTCGTCGGCGGCGTCGAAGACGTGCTTGTAAGCACAGCGAGCGGGGCGTTCCACGTCGCTCGACCGTTCGTCGTTATCACGTAAATAGATTGTCACGACATCGAGAACGTCCGGATTCTCCCTCGTCGCCGACCCAGTCGGTTGACCTGATTACCGCTCGATGAAGGGCGCGCCGGCTTCCGCGTCGCCGACGACGGCCGAAAACGTCGCCGCGAACTCGAAGTCGCGGACGGGGAGCGTGACCAGTCGAACCGTCTCGCCGGTGCTGTCGTGGAAGCCGACCACGGTTCGGTCCGATTCGAGTTCGACCGAGCAGCCGGCGAAGACGGGGCGGTTGAGCTGTATCGTCCGCACCTCCCGGACTTCCTCCGGGGTCGCCTGCTCGCCGTCGTGTCGAATCTGGACGAGTCGCGTCTCGGTCAGAAGCACCGTCATCTCCTCGTAGTGGCTGACCGACCGGAGCGTCTCGTGCTCACCGACGAACTCGTGAATCGACTCGTAGAGGCTCATACGTCGCCTACTCGACCCACTCGTATCAACGTATCTACAACAGTTTTCGCGTCTCTCGACCGTCAGTGCGGGTCGCGAACGTCGCGACTCGCAGCCTGAACGGTTTGGGCCCAACCGTCTGTCAGAGGCGTGCAGGCGGGACGGGCCCCGTGGCTGGGCAATCGTGCTGTCCACATCCTGACCAACACGACCGCCCGCTATACGGTCGTCGTGCAGAGTATATCAACATATGTGCTCGTTGGCCGCGTGGACGGTCGAAAACCGGTGTTCGAATCAGTCGGCGGCTTCGATACCGGGGTCGCCCGTCAGGACGATGATGTCGGCCATCCCCCGAACGGACCTAAACGGGACCCGAATCCCCCGCGGGCCGACTTCCATTCCCTCAGGTGGGTCTTCGACCGAGACGAGAAGCGCGGTCACGCGGTCGGCGTCGAGGTCGACACAGAGGTCGACGGCCTCGCCCAACCGGTTCCCCGAGGCGGTGTACACGGGGCGGCCTTCGATGCTCGGAATCGGTTCGATGCCCGTCGGTGACTGGGGGACCATACCTACGCCATCGAACGTGTCAATGAAAAATACCTCGGTCGATTCGAGCGGTTCGACCCTGAGCCTATCAAGGGGCGAGGGTTTCCAGTCCAGACGAATACCGCGGAACAGTCGCCGATAGAGGACGTGAGAGGCCAGTATTAATTCGTGTCGATATGTATTTAGGTTCGCCTAATAAACATGACTCTGGTCAGGACGAACTGAGCCTCGGTGTTCCTTCCATAGACCCACCACCACTACCGAGGCCGACTGACCACTTTCTTACCTTCGAAGCCAACCGTGAGTAGGCGTCGGTCCCCCGCGCTCAGTCCGCAAGCGCCGTCGCCGAACGACGGGGGTCGCTCTCGGCCCGACGTGGTCCGGGCTTCACATTTATGTTGTTGAATATACATTTGTTCGTATGGTAACCAATCCGGTACGTGCCTACGGCGCGCTGATCGTCGTCGTCGCGGCGGCGGTCAGCGGTGCCGTCATCCTCTCCGGTTTCGTCGCTATCGACCTCGTACTCGACACGGTCACGGTGTGGGGATACATGGCTGCGGTCGGCGTGATGGTCGTCTGCGCGGTCGTCAGTTGGCTAACCGACCTCCCCGGTATCCTGTCGAACGAGTTCGGTAGCGGCGGTCGGTGAGACAACGCGGGAGCAGTCGCTCCCGCGTGGCCAGTTGGAAAAAGAAACGCCGTTGGGTCGTTCCCCCGCGAGGTGGGTTCAGTCCCGAATCTCGACGAACAACCGCTGTACGTCGACGATGTTGACCTCGCCGTTACCGGAGAAGTCGAACTCGTCGGCGTTGTCGGTGATGGCCGGACTGTTCCGGTTCGCGAACATGGCCTGCACGTCCGAGACGGTCACGTTTCCGTCACCGTTGATGTCCTCGAACGTTCCGTCGCCGTCCGGGTCGGTCGGCGCGGCGTCCGATTCGCCGACCGGCTCTAGCGCGACCGCGGTGAGGGTCGCGCCGCGCTCGGAGCCGACGTCGTACTCGGTGCCGGGTTCGCTTCCCAGCACCGTCTCCGACACCGCGAGTTCGGACGTTCCGGCGGACGTGAGCGTGACGTTCACGCGGGCGAAGGTGACGGTCCCGTTCTGCGCCGTGTCCATGCCGAACGCATCGATTGCGGCCGAGTCATTCTCCGCGCCGTACGTCACATTCGCCGTGTGTGGCGAACCGAGGACGGTCACGTCTGTAATCGTTCCCGCCGTGCCGTTCGTCAGGTTGAGCGTCGTTTCGAACGCGCCGACGCCGTCGGTGACGTTCGTCGCGACGAGGTCGACGCTCACGGTCTCGTTCACGCTCGCAGTCGTCGGCGTCGCGAGCGCCCGCACGTCGACCGCGTCCGGCGTCGCGTTGTCCGCGTCACCCAACTGGACGGTCACGTTTCGGTCTCCGGTGAGCGTGAGCGTCTCCGTGGTCTCGACGCCTTCGAGGTCGGTCGCGTTCGGCGGCGCTTCGACGGTCAGCCGGAGGTCGCCGACGAGTTCGACACCGGGGCGACCGGTCGCGTCGAGCACCATCGTCCCGTTCGGAAGCGTGCTTCCGGAGACGAACCCGACCGAGCCGTTGTTGCGGTGGTCGACGGTGACGCGGGCGTTCTCGACCGGGTCGCCGTTCGCGTCGACGACGGAGACGTTGAGGAGGTGTGCCTCGGGAACCGCGACTGCTCCGACGTCGTGCGGGGCGGTCCCCACGTCAATCGATGTCGTCGCGTAGACGTCAGAGACGCCGTCGCGCGGGAAGCTCACACCCTGTTCGCCGTACCGTTCCTGTCGGAACTTCACGTTGTACGTCCCGTTTTCCGCGACGGACACGCCGAACGACCCGTCGTCGGCCGTCCGAGCGAAGCCGCCGCCGGACGTCCCGTTCGTGTCGCCGAGGACGACCGTCGTCCGATTAACCGCCGGTTCGCTGTCCGGCCGGACGAACTGGCCGGTGACGTTCACTCGGTCGGTCAACCGGACCGTGAGGTTCGTGTCCGACGTGACGTTCAGCCGCGTCCCGACGAAGGTTCCGTTTGGTCCTCTGGCCTGGACCTGCACGTTGCCGCCGTAGTCGTTGGGGACCGCGTCCGGGCCGGCGACTTCGACACCCTGCGTCTGGCCGAAGATGAACCGCCCGTCACTGTCGGTCTCACCCCTGACGGAATCGAACACGCGGTTCCCGCCGTAGGCGACGACGACCGTCGCGTCGTCGGCCGGCTCGCCCTGCCTGTCGAGCACCGTTACGTTGAGCCGGCTGGCGCTCGGCAGTTCGTCGCTCCCGAGGTGCATCGATTCGTCGGCGTAGACGCGGTGCAGCGGGTAGAGGTCCGGAACCCCGTCGACTTGGCTACTCGGCTGGACGAACGAGACCTGATAGGCACCCTCGGCGGCCGTCAGGTCGTATTCGCCGTTCGGCCCGAGCGACGACACGTCGCCGTCGGATGCGCCGAGACGAGTGTCGAGGACGACCTCACCGGGCGGGACGGTCCCGTCGTCGGTCTCCACGAAGCCAGTCAGGTTCGCCGGCGACGCGCCCGTCTCGCTCGCGGCGAGCGTGAACGAGAGTTCCGTGTCGTTCGTCACGGTGACGTGCTGCTGTTGAATCGTCTCCTCGTACGCGTCGGAGTCCGCCGGCGGCGCGACCTCAACGGTCACGTTGCCGGTGAGTTCCACGCCGGGGCGGGGTGCGTCACCGAGGGTGAGCAGTCCGTTCGCGTTCGTCCGGGCTCCGTACGCCGCCTTCGCCGAGCCGTTCGCGTGCGTGACTCGGAGCCGCGCGTCTTCGACCGCAGTCCCGTTTTCGGCCGTCACGGAGACGTTGAGGACGTGGCCTTCGGGAATCTCCGCGTCGACGGTCGTCGTCTGCGACGTGTTGATTCGGTCGACCGCGTAGATGTCCGCGACGCCATCGCGCGGCCACGCGTCGGCTCTGGCGGCCGACTCGCTTCCGTTGAACTGGTAGAAGCCGACGTGGTATTCGGTGTTTTGCAACACCGACTGGTCGAACTCGGCGATGTCCTGCGTCGTGTTGTAGAAGCCGGTGTCGTTCGTCGTCGCGGCGGCCGTCGGGGTGTTGAGCGACTCGTCGAAGAACGCGACCGTGTCGTTGACCAGCGGCGTCCCGTCGGTCGTCGTTATGCGACCGGAGACGGACGTGGTCTCGCGGACCGGCTCCGCGCTCTGGTTGACGTCGATGTAGCCCTCGTCCGACGAGAGCCGACCGTCTGCGGTGACGGTCTGGACCATCGCGGAGTAGCTATCGGCCTCGGTCGTCGCCGGAACCCTGACTGTCACGTTCTCGCCCGGCTCGAGCGTCCGGGTCGTGAGCACGCGGTCTTCCGCGTCGTTGTCCCACGAGTAGACGGTGAGCACGCCGCCTTCGACCGTCTCGTCGGGGACATCGTAGTTGACTGTCACCGTCTCGCCGGGTGCGACTTCGGTGTAGCCGTTCCCGCGGTCCCCGACGCGGACGTTTATGTCGTACTGGCTCAGCGACGGGGACGTCCAGTAGTTGAAGTCCCGAGTACGGCTGTCGGCCGCGAGCGCGACCGAGAGTTGCGCGTCCGCGGGCACGTCGTAGGTGAACGACGCCTGCCCGCTCGCGTTCGTCGTCACAAGTCCGGTCGCGAACACGCCGGCTCGCAGGCCGTCACGCGCGCCGATGTACGCGACGGGTGCGTTCGAGACGGGCGCGCCGTTCGCGTCGGTGACCGAAACCGACCCGTTCGCCGACTGGCCGGGTACCGTGCCGTACTCTCCGTCAAGGTCCGTTCTGCCCTGTGAAATGCGGGTGGAGCCGTAGCCGACGACCGCGCTGTCGTTGACGGTCGTCATCGCGCGAAGTCGGACGTCCCTGTTGTGGTAGTCCGCGAGCGACCGCGGCAGGTCGAACGACACCGTCGCCGCACCGCTTCCGTTCGTCGTGACCGTCTGGTAATCGACGGCCGTCCCGTCGATTCCCGAGAGCACGCGAACGTCCGTATCGCTCACCAGCGTGTCGTTTCGCTCGACCGAGACGGTCGCCGTCACGGTCCCGTTCGGACCGACCTCGCGGGCGCCCGGTTCGACCATCACCTCGGCCACCGGCTCGTCAGTCTCCGGCTCGTCTGTCACCGGGTCGTCGTCCACGGTCGTCCGGTTCTCGACTTCGAGTTCGGCGTCTTCAGCGATTCGAACGCCGTTCGCGTGGAGCGTGACATCGTAGTGGACGCGATACTCCGTCTGGTTCGCCGGCACGTCCCACGACGTCACGAACTGACCGCTTGCGGTCGTCGTGAGCGTCTGCGTCTCGACGACCGCGTCGGTCTCGTTTTCGACGCGAAGCGTCAGCTCCTCGTTCGCCAGCGGCTCGCCCGTCTCGGTGAGAACCGTTCCGGAAATCGACGCGCGCTCGCCCGGTCGAAGCTCCCACCAGTTCGGGATGTTGACGGTGCTGATATACTCCGCCGAATCGATAGTCGCGCGCTCGGTGTCACCGTTCGGCCCGGTCGCGCGAACGACGTATGGCCCCGTCTGTGTCGTCGTGAACGTGAACCGAGCGAAGCTGTCTGCTCCCGTTGTCACGTTCCGCTCAGTTACGTTCCCGTCGGGTGCCTCAACCGTGATATAAACCGGGTCACCGGTCGTGGGTTCCCCGTCGACGCTCGTGTGGACGGCGACGCCCACGGTGCTGTTCCGCGGTGTCGTCTGGCGGTAGTACTGCGGAACGAGCTGGGCTCGCGCGCCAGCGGTAAAGCTCGCGTAGCCGGTGTAGCCGGTCGCCTCCGACGAGACGTACACTCGGTACTCGCCGTCATCACGGCCGGCGAGGTCGTAGTCGACGACCGCCGTTCCGTTCTCGCCGGTCGTCGCGTTGAACGTGTCCACCCCGTTCGGCGTCTCGATTTCGACGGTGACCGACGTGTTCGCCGGCACGTACTCGTCCGTCGTCACGTTCACCGCGCTCACGCGGATGTCGACGGTTCCGTCGCTGTCGTACGAGGGTTCGCCGTACTCGTAGGCGACGCTCGCCGCCACGTCGATTTCCGGGTCCGAGTCGTGGCTAACCGAACTGAGGAGTTCGTCGGACGACTCGGCGTCGCTCGCCGTGACCGTCGAATCGTCCGTGAGTTCGACACGTTCGGTCTGCTTTTCGATGCCGCCGTCGGCCCGTGCGTAGGTGACGACGAGATACTCCCCTCGCGGGAGCGACGACGTGTCCACATCACCCCCTTCGAAATGGTAGTCTTCGCCCGACTCCGTGTCGATGAACACCACCTCGAGAACCCCGCTTTCGTTTACTGGTTGTACTTCTGTGTCCGGTGGTTGCTGAATCTCCTCTGCCGCACTAACCCCAACCAATGCGACCGAGCAGACGAACAGCACTGCCCCTAGTGTAACTGCTATCCGTGCTCGCATCAGCGGCAAGTGCTTATTGAAATAGTATAATTGTATGGTACGTTGGAAACAATTGACTGGGCCGCGGTGTCGGCGAGTCTCGCGCCTCCTGACCGAACCACCGTGAGAACACCTTCGGGACCTTACAAGAGCAGAACAGAAAGGTGTAATGACTATAACTCTGTCACACTAGGTGTGGACATGGCTACCAATCCCGTCTCTCGGCGACTCGCCGATGGGGATCGTCCTCTCGACTGTCACTCGGAGAAACAATTATTGGCTGTTACATGGACTTCCAACCGAATGAGTGCCTTCAGTACTCCGTGAAAATGCGGATTCGTAGGTACTGACAAGGAACGTTCCATACAACATGGTGGCTACACACTACGAAGTGGGTGAAACAGTACCAGTAGACATCTGCTCGGTCCCCGCCGAGGAGGAAGAAATCACGTTCGCCGTCTCCGTCGACGTCTACGACGGGTACGGGAGCGCCAAGCACGTCTATCCGACAGAGCAAGTCGAACGAATCTGGGACCTGTTCGTCACGAGCGGCGACACCGACGAGGTCGTGGTCGCAGACGAAGTCCGACTCTACACGATTCCACACGACGAGCTCCGCTGAGCGGTTCGTGGTCGCGCGCTCGTTCGCCTCCGCGTCGCGCCCGACTCACGAGCGTGAGCCGCATTCGACGACCGAACATAGCGGTCGAAGTATCCGAGAGTTGACGATGGGTCACACGGGCCGAAACTCGCAGACGTACCATCGGCTCGACCAGACAACCCATCGACAGCTACGCGCGCTCACGCGACGGCAACCGCATCGATCCGGACTGGTCATGGAGGTACGGGTGCCGAGTAGTTCACGTATAGACGACTTACACGGCGCGTTAAGTGGACGCAGGTAGAACTCGAGGACCGTGCTTCGACTGTGGCGCGGTGAGCCGACAGTCACGGAAATTCCCGTACAGGAATTATCAATTCATCAGTTAGTTCTGTGAGTTGAGTAATAATTATCACGGTGCTCGTTGGACATATGGCTGGAACTTGAGCAGTACGCCTCCGGAGTATGGGTAAGGAGAGATGCTGCTTACAGTAATGAAAAATTGTGTGGGTTGTCAACGAATGGCCAAAGAGAGATACGATGCAGGGGAAACCGTACCGTCGACCATCTGTACAGTCGCCGACGACGACGAGGGGATGACGTTCGGGGCGACAGTCGAAGTCGACGAGGGAGAGGTTGCGTTCGCCGTTCCGGTCGAGGTCTACCACGGCTACGGGAGCGCGAAGCATATCTATCCGCTCGAACAGGTCGAAGACGTTTCGGACCTGTTCGTAACGAAGAGCCACTTCGAGGAGGTGTCCATCGCGGAGAACGTGCAGTTGTACACGATGCCGCACGAGTCGCTCCGTTGACTGCGCGGCGCGCGAGTCGGCCCTCGCGTCGACCGCGACCCGCCTCGTTCGACCCCGCTCGCCCGCCTCCTCGGCGCGAAAGTCCGGTGCCGAGCGGTCGAGTTCTACATGATTATTTCTCTGTATGTCTCTGTCGGAGCGAAGAGTCTACCTACCTGACCGTACCCATCACGAGCAATGACACTCGAAGACGACGCCCGAGACTACCATCGGCGTCCGCCCGCGGGGAAAGTGGAAATTGCGACGACGAAGCCGACGAACACCCAACGCGACCTGAGTCTAGCGTACTCGCCGGGCGTGGCCGCGCCGTGTCGCGACATCGCTGACGACGAGAATACCGCCTACGAGTACACGGCGAAGGGCAACCTCGTCGGCGTCGTCTCGAACGGCTCCGCCGTCCTCGGCCTCGGTGATATCGGGGCGCAGGCGTCGAAACCGGTGATGGAAGGCAAGGGCGTGCTGTTCAAGCGCTTCGCCGACATCGATGTGTTCGACGTCGAGTTCGACCACGACGACCCCCAAGCGTTCGTGGAGTCGGTCGCCGCGATGGAGCCGACGTTCGGCGGCATCAACTTGGAGGACATCCGCGCGCCCGAGTGCTTCGAAATCGAAGAGTCTCTGCGCGACCGGATGGACATCCCCGTGTTCCACGACGACCAGCACGGCACGGCCATCATCTCGGGGGCGGCGCTTTTGAACGCCGCCGACATCGCGGACAAGGAACTGTCGTCGCTGAACGTCACCTTCTCGGGAGCGGGCGCGGCCGCGACCGCGACGGCGCGATTCTACGTCTCGCTGGGTATCCCCCACGAGAACATCACGCTGTGCGACATCGACGGCGTTCTCTCGGAGTCGCGGGCCGAGGCCGGCGACCTCGACGAGTACGCCGAACCGTTCGCTCGCGGCGTCGACGACGGCGACCTCGAAGACGCAATCGAGGGCGCGGACGTGCTCGTCGGCCTCTCGGTCGGCGGCATCGTCAGTCAGGAGATGGTGCGGTCGATGGCCGACAACCCCATCATCTTCGCGATGGCGAACCCGGACCCCGAAATCGCCTACGAGGACGCGAAAGAGGCCCGCGACGACACGGTTATCATGGCGACCGGGCGCTCCGACTACCCGAATCAGGTGAACAACGTCCTCGGGTTCCCCTTCATCTTCCGCGGCGCGCTTGACGTGCGCGCTACCGAAATCAACGAGGAGATGAAGCGCGCGGCCGCCGAGGCGCTGGCGAACCTCGCTCGACAGGACGTGCCCGACGCGGTCGTCAAGGCCTACGGGGACGGCCCGCTGCAGTTCGGCCCGGACTACCTCATCCCCAAGCCACTCGACCAGCGCGTCCTCTACGAGGTGACGCCCGCCGTCGCCGAGGCGGCCATGGAGAGCGGCGCGGCCCGGCGCGAGCGTGACCTCGACGACTACCGCGAGGAGTTGGAAGCCCGCCTCGGGAAGTCCCGCGAGATGATGCGCGTCGTCCTCAACAAGGCGGCGACGAACCCCAAGCGGGTCGTCCTCGCCGAGGGCGAAGACGAGAAGATGATTCGCGCCGCGAGCCAGTTGGTCGAAGAGGGCATCGCCGAACCCATCCTCGTCGGCCGGACGAAGGAGATTCTCCGGACCGCCGAGGACCTCGGCCTCGACTTCGACCCGACCATCGCCGACCCCGAAAGCGGCGAGTGGAACCACTACGTGGACCACCTCTACGAGCGCCGCCAGCGCAAGGGCCTCACCCGGACGGAGGCGGCCGAACTCGTGCGGAGCGACTCGAACTACTTCGCCAGCGTCATGGTCGCCATGGACGACGCGGACGCGATGCTGACCGGGTTGACTCACCACTACCCCTCGGCGCTCCGCCCGCCGCTGCAGATTATCGGCACGGCCGACGACGCCGACTACGCCGCCGGCGTCTACATGCTGACGTTCCGGAACCGCGTCATCTTCTGCGCCGACGCGACGGTCAACCTCGACCCCGACGAGAACGTGCTCGCCGAGGTGACGAAACACACCGCCGAACTCGCCCGGCGCTTCAACGTCGACCCGCGCGCGGCGCTGCTTTCGTACTCCGACTTTGGAAGCGTCACGAACGAGGGGACGCGCAAGCCCCGCGACGCGGTCGAACAACTGCACGCCGACCCCGACGTGGACTTCCCGGTCGACGGCGAGATGCAGGCCGACACCGCCCTCGTCGAGGAGATGCTGACCGACACCTACGACTTCGCGGACCTCGACGACCCCGCGAACGTCCTCGTCTTCCCGAACCTCGAAGCGGGGAACATCGGTTACAAACTGCTTCAGCGCCTCGGCGGCGCGGAGGCCATCGGCCCGATGCTCGTCGGCATGGACAAACCCGTCCACGTCCTCCAGCGCGGCGACGAAGTCAAAGACATCGTCAACCTTGCGGGTGTTGCGGTAGTGGACGCCCAAGAGGAGTAGCGCGCTCCGAGCGGAGCGAGGATTTTTTGGTCCAGATTTTTGCGGAGAGGGTGAGCGGAGCGAACCCGAACCGGAAAAAGGTGGTCGTTCGACCTCGCGGGCGTCGCGGTGGTCGACGCCCAAGAGGAGTAGCGCGCTCCGAGCGGAGGAGTCTGAACGCCGCTGTCGCGACCGCCTTCGCGGTCGTGTCAGCACGAGAAATTAAATACGTTCAACAGAGTCAGGGAGTATGGTCGAGTTGGGTACGCACACGTCGGCGTCGGAGCGCCGGTTCGCACTCGGGTGGGTCGGGATGGCCATCGTGATGTCACTCGCGGTGGCAGCCATCGATTTCCTCGAACTACCGTTGCAGACGGTGTACGTGTTCGCGGCGGGCGTAACGCTTCGGGAGGTCATCGGACTGGCGGTCTGGGCGCTTCGACGCTGACGGCGAGGGCGCGGTCGACTTCTCACCTCGCAGCGACCACCCTCGTCGCTTTTGTGAGTTCGCTGAGAATATCGAACCATGTTCGACCGACTCCTCTTTCCGACCGACGGGAGCGACGGCGCGGACGCCGTCCTCGACCACGTCGTCGATATGGCCGCCGCCCACGACGCGACCCTCCACCTGCTGCACGTCGCCCCACCAGCGCCCGAGCGACGCCCGAACCTGCGCGAGGAGGGGGACGAAAGCGATGGAGCGGCAGGCGAGCGCCGCCGAACCGACGGTGAGCGATTTGTGAGCGACGCCGCGGCCCGCGCGTCCCAGTCCGATGCGGCGGTCGTGACGAGCATCGAACGCGGCGAGCCGTATCGGGTCATCACCGAGTACGCCGCCGAACAGGACGTTGACCTCGTCGTCATGCCGACCCACGGGCGGACGGGGCTGAGCCGCCTGCTCCTCGGGAGCACCACCGAGCGCGTCGTCCGGCGGTCCGACGTGCCCGTACTCACCGTCCGTCCCGACGCGGCGACCGACCTCGCGTACCCCTACGCCGACGTGCTGACGCCCACCGACGGGAGCGCCTGTTCGACCGCGGCGGTCACGTTCGGCAGCGAGTTGGCCGCGGCGACCGACGCGGCGCTTCACGCGATTTCGGTCGTCAACGTCGCCGCTTTCGGCGCGGACATCCGCGGCCCGCTCCTCATCGACGAACTCGAAGAGCGGGCGAGCGACGCGGTCGAACAAGCGGGCGACGTGGCGGCCGCCGCGGGCGTCGAGACGGTCCGCGAGTCCGTCGGCCGCGACGTGTCGATTCACCACGGCATCCTCGCGTACATCGACGAACAGGACGTTGACCTCGTGGTGATGGGCACACACGGCCACACGGGCTTCGACCGCTACATGCTCGGGAGTGTCGCCGAGAAACTGGTCCGGACCTCGCCGGTGCCGGTGGTGACGGTCAGAGAGCCACGAGACGAGTAGGTTGGGGGCCGAGCGCCGGCCCGCAGTCGGCGGACGCCGGCCGCTTTCGCGTCAGTTCCGAAGCAGGCTCGTAACGCCCGCGGTTTCGGCGATAATCCAGCCGACGAAGACGAGATACGCCGCGCCGAGCACGTAGCACTCCACCCGCGAGAGCGAAAGGTCCGTCCGGAGCAGGCCGAACAGCAGGACAGTCGCCAGCGTCAGCACGCCCAGCATGGGGACGGCGACGGCGAAGTCGACCGGGACGCTCCCGACGATGAGGACGCCCACGGGGATGGCGACGAGCAGGTCGAACGTGTTCGACCCGAGGACGTTGCCGAGGCTCGTCGCGCTGTTGCCGTCGGCGGCCGAGCGGACGCTGACGAGCGTGTCTGGGAGGCTCGTCGCGGCGGCGACGATAGTGACCCCCGCGAGGAACGTCGGGACGCCGAAGGTCCCGCTGAGCGATTCGACGCTCCCGACCAGTTGTTCGACGCCAATGAGGATGACGAGGAGGCCGCCGAGGAGTCGTACCCACTCCCGGCCGATGCCGTCGGCGACGCCAGCGTCCTCGGCTTCGTACTCCGAAACGTCCTGCCACTGGATGAACAGGTAGAGCCCGTAGAGGAGCAGGGGAATGAGCGCGACCGGGCGGGTGAGCTCCCCCGTCAGCGCTGGGCCGTCGGGCGCGGGGAAGTAGATGACCGCCAGCGAGAAGGTGACGACGAGCGTGGCGACGGCGACCATGTAGAACTGCGCCTCCTTGTAGACGACGAGCCGACTCGTTTCGAGGTCGCCGTCGGTGGCGAGCCCCGACAGCGCCGGAATCACGAGGATGTTGAAGATGGCCGAGCCGACAATTGCGCCGACGCCCATGTCGAAGACGCCCGCGGTGGCGGCGATGGCGACGCTGGCGAACTCGGGAAAGCTCGACCCGAGGGCGACGATGATAGAGCCCTGCACGACCGCGGGAAGGCCGTAGTACGCCGCGAGGTGGTCGGCGGACTCTTCGAGCCAGCCGCTGCCGACCCAGATGAGGCCGGTCGTCAGGAGAATCACGACGACGTTCGCGAGCGGCGACGACGGGACGAGACTGCCGAGGACCATTGGTACTCCCTTTCAGCGACGCGGAAAAAGAAGCCACCGACACGGGGTGGTCGAGCGCGGTGGGTTCGGTCGGTGGCCCGCGGAGTCGGTTGGTCGGTGGGTCGCGGACGCGGCGGGTCGTCAGTCGTCGCCGTGGGCGGACTCGGGCGTGAACGTGACACCGCCGATTTCGATTTCGTCGGGGACGCGGTCGGTGTCGTGCGCGCCGACCGGGGGGAGGTTCGCGTCGGCCGCGGGCGACGCGTCGAGGTCGGTCGCGGACGCGATTGTCTCCATCTCGCCGTCGGCCTCGCGGGCGTCCTGGTCGATACGCATCGAACAGAACTCGACGCCGCACATCGAGCAGAAGCGCGCCTCTTTGTAGTTGTCGCCGGGGAGCGTCTGGTCGTGGTACGACCGCGCCCGCTCGGGGTCGAGCGCGAGGTCGAACTGTCGCGTCCAGTCGAACTCGTAGCGAGCCTCCGAGAGCGCGTCGTCCCAGTCGCGCGCGCCGGGAAGGTCGTTCGCAACGTCGGCCGCGTGGGCGGCGATCCGGTAGGCTGCGAGCCCCTCGCGCACGTCTTCGCGGTCGGGGAGGCCAAGGTGTTCCTTGGGCGTGACGTAACACAGCATCGCCGCGCCGGCGCGGCCGGCTTCGGTCGCGCCGATGGCGCTCGTGATGTGGTCGTAGCCGGGAGCCACGTCGGTGACGAGCGGCCCGAGGACGTAGAATGGCGCGCCGTCGCAGACGTCCTGCTGGCGCTCGACGTTGTCGGCGATTTGGTCCATCGGAACGTGACCGGGGCCTTCGACCATCACCTGCACGCCGTAGTCCCACGCGGTCTGCGTGAGTTCGCCCAGCGTGTCGAGTTCGGCGAACTGCGCGTCGTCGCCGGCGTCGGCCAGACAGCCGGGGCGGAGGCCGTCGCCGAGCGAGAACGTCACGTCGTGTTCGGCGAAGATGTCACAGATATCCTCGAACGCGACGTACAGCGGGTTCTGCTCGCCGTTTTCTTCCATCCACTGGGCGAGGATAGAGCCGCCGCGGGAGACGATGCCCGTCTTCCGGCCGTCGGTGAGCGGGAGGTGCTCCATCAGCACGCCCGCGTGAATCGTCATGTAGTCGACACCCTGCTCGGCCTGTTTCTCGATGATGTCGAGGAGCAGGTCGCGGGTGATATCTTCGGGGCTGTCGACGCGCTTGACCGCCTCGTAGATGGGGACGGTGCCGATGGGGACCGGCGAGTACGCGACGTTTGCCTCGCGAATCTCGTCGAGGTTCGACCCCGTCGAGAGGTCCATCACCGTGTCCGCGCCGTAGTGGACCGCGGTGTGGAGCTTTTCTAACTCTTCTGTGAGGTCGCTCGTCGTCTCGCTGTTGCCGATGTTCGCGTTGACCTTCGTGGCGAACTCGCGGCCGATAATCATCGGGTCGAGCGAGTCGTGGTTGCGGTTCGCGGGGATGACCGCTTGCCCCTCGGCGACCTGTTTCCTGACGAACTCGGGGTCGCGGTTCTCGCGCTCCGCGACGCGTTCCATCGCAGGGGTGACGCGTCCCTCTCGGGCGTGTTGGAGTTGCGTTGACGCCATTGATTACCTAGTGATACAACTGGCTAATAACAGTTGTGACAGCCGCGGGTGCTGGAGACGGCCGGAGACTCCGGGAATGAGATAGTGGACCGAGTGCGTTCCCACCGGAATCCGACACCACGGGGTCAGTCGGCGGTGTCGAAACCCTCAGATACTGATAGGCGTTGCGTGCTGAATCGAGCGGGTGTTCGCAGCAATCTGCTAATGTCCCGTTCGGCTCGTTGAGAGCCGGTCGTCAAGTCAGTGTGTTCACCGTTCGCTGGTCGAGGCAGTATCGCTGAGCGGTGGTGTGGCGGAAGCGACCGCCCCGAGAACCGACCACAGCATTATGGCGCTCGCTTTCAAAATGCCAAGGATGCCAGACGACAAACAGGGTCGAGATAAGCAAGCGGCCAACGAAGAACAGCGCCAGCGCGAGCGAGCGCTCCAAGAGGCGCGTGACCGCGCCGACGAACCCAAACCTGGGGAGGAACTTGGGGACCTCGACGATGCACTTGAAGTTCAAGACTATCCGACCACAACGGAGCAACTCGTCGAGAACTACGGCGACTACGAGGTCGAAACACAAGGAGGGTGGAAACCCATCGACGAGGTGCTCGCTTCGGTCGACAACGAAATATACGACTCCGCGGACGACGTTCGCGACCGGATACAGCGACTGATAAATCGGAGATGAGTGCGTCCGAAGCCGTCCCTGTCGTGGCGATGTTTCGGTGACCTACGTCCCGAGACGCGTCCTCTCTGTACGTACCACTCTTTGGCCCGTCCACATCAGTACGTATTGGTCCACTGCGGTTGGATATGTTCTCTCTCTCGCTCGCGCTGTTCGGAGCGCTCTTCGCCCTGTCGGTGACCAACAAGTCTGACCCGGAAGACTACGGCCTCGGCTCCCCGAACTCGGAGCAGTAAAGCGCCGTATTACCGCTAGAGAACGACACGAGTCAGCGGGTCACTGGGTGACCAAGACGATTCCGACGACCGCGAACGCGATTCCCGTGAGTTTCGTGACGGTCAGTTCGTCTCCGAGAATTATCATCCCGATGATGGCCGCGACGACGAAGTACATCGCACCGAGAGTCGAGACCACCGTCGTCGACCCGTGAGTGAACCCGATGTACATCGAGATGAGGCCAATTCCGGTGAACAACCCGGCCACGCCGGCAAGGAGTCCGCCTCTCGGGGTCACTGCAAGCGATGCGTCTGAGACGATGATGAAGCCGAATGCGAGAAGCGCCGCCACGAGATACGAGATGGCGGCAGCGGTTCTCGGGTCGATGGACTCCGACGCGGCGTTGCCTAAGATGATCCAAATCCCCCACGTCACCATCGTAATCAGGCCGAACAACACAGCCGAGTCCATCTCCGGAAGTCCCATCACCGGCGCTTCCCCCGCGAGTCAAAAGAAATCGAACCGCCATTATCGTCGGTGTATATATGGGGTGGAAAGACGTGTTCGGAGGATTTGATGTTGAGACGTATCGTTCAGGGACGCCTCGGGCAAACTCGACGGGCCGAGGGGAACGCACGTCGGGCCGTCGCGTCGGCGGACTCTATCCCAGCGAGACGAACGGAATCGTCGCGCGCTGACCGGCGGCGTAGTCGAGGACCGACGACTGGGTCCGCCCGTCGGGCGCGACGAGGTCGGCGAGGAGCGGCGCGGCGTCGACCGCGCCCGCCTTCGCGCCGCCGAAAACGTACTCGCCGGCCGTCTCCGCGACGGGGCGGAGCGACCCCCGGTCTTCGGACTGGACCGCGGCGACGACTTCGAGGTCGGCGGCATCGACGCCGTCGAAGGCGGCCCGGTCGAGCGTCAGCGTGACGGTGTTCGCGTCGGTATCGACCGCCTCGCCGAGCGTGACTGTGCTCCCCTCGTCGTCGGTGAGGGCCGCGCCGGTGGCGTCGACGGCGCTCTTGGTGAAGCCGCTGAGTTCGAGGCGGTAGTGCCACGGCGCGTCGAACGTCACGTTCGCCCCGAGGTCGTCGAGACTCTCGTCAGCCCCGCCCTGTTTCTCGGGGTCGCGCACCCACAGGAGGAACAACTGCGGCGAGAAGCCGCGACTGCTCCCGAAGGCGTTGTAGAGGCTTTCGACCTCGAAACTGAACTGGTACCGACTCGGCGTCTGTTCGACCGTGACCGACCGGAGGTCGAACGCGCCGTCCTCGAAGGCCCCGTTGGTCGGATAGACGTACCCACCGGGGCCGTGGTCGTCTCCAGACGGGTCGCCGAGGTCGGCGACCGTCTCGGGCGGCCGTACCGTCACCGTCTCGTCGGCCAGCGTCTCGCCGTCTACCGTCTCGACGGCGACCTCGTACTCGCCGGGCGTCTCGATGGCGTACGAGAGTTCGTCCCGCGCATCGGTCGCCCCCGGCTCGAACCGCACGTTCGTTGTCGCGGCGAGGTCGCCGTCGACGACGAGACGGAGGGTCGTCCCGCCGATGTAGTCGCCGTCGTTCGACCCCGTCGCGGTCACGAACGACTCGCCGACGAACGGCTCGTCGCGCACCTCGACCGCGACCTCCTGGTCGGGCCGCCGGTATCGCGGCAGTCGCGCGAGGTCGTCGTTCGTGGCCGGTCTGAGTCGCATCGCGGTGCCGCCGGTCTCGACCATCGACGCGAGGACGGTCGTGTCCGCGGTGACGACCGCCTCGTCGACGCGGACGGCGTCGAGGTTCGAGTCGTACGCCGCGTCGGTACCATCGGAGTAGAGTTCGAGGACGTACGTCCCCTTGGTGTGACCGCGACCGTTCGACCCGCCGTGGCCCGCGCCGGTTCGGTTCTCGGTGTGTCCCTTACGCTCGCCCGGCGCGTCGTCGAGGAAGTCCAACGGCACGTCGAGGGCGCGGCCGTTCCCGTCGGTCATCGCGCCGACGAACCACTCGTCGTCGTGCTGTCGCGCGACCACCGAGTAGGAGCCGATTTCGGCGTCGACGACGCGGGTGTCGCTCCACGGCCCGGCAGGGACCGACTCGATGAAGTCGAAGGCGTCGACGGTCGGCCCGAGCGTCGGGTCCGTCGCCGGTTCAGGCATCGACGCGCCGGTCTGCGTGACGGCGACGGCGTCGAGGTTGAACCCGCCCGTGTCGCCATCGTCGAGTCGCACCGCCAGCACGTTGTCGCCCGCCGACAGCGACACCGGCGTCGAAACGGCGTTCCAGTCGTCCCAGTAGTCGGTCGGCGGGAGCGTCACCTGCCCCTGTTCGGCCCCGTCGACCAGCACCGTGGCCGTCCGCGACGTGTCCTCGGGGACGGCGTTGTTCTCCCCGTCGCTGGCGTACCGGAGATGCAGGTCGTACGTGGCGTCCTCGGCGACGCCCTCGACGGTCCACGAGAGCCCTGCGCCGGCGTCGACGGTGTTGGGGTCGATTGGGACGTACTGGCCGCCCTGTGCGCCCGCCCACCGCGCGGCAGTCGAAACGCCGTCCAGGTCCGCGTTCTCGGCCTGTGCCACGTCGCCGACGCCGACCGTGGCATCCCGGTCGGCGAGGTACGAACTCGGGAGGTCGGCGACCATCTGGAGGCCGCTGAAGTAGGTCGGATACATCGCCAGTTGTTTGGCTCGCGTCGTCTCGATGCCGCCGGACCCGGAGTCGGTGTCGAAAATTCCGGGCGTGTACTCGACGGGGCCGCCGAGCATCCGGGTGAAGGGGAACGTTACGTGGTGTTCTGGGTCGATGTAGCCGAAGGAATCGTACTCCTGTCCGAGGACGCCCTCGCGGGTCATGACGTTGGGGAAGGTCCGCCGCTCGCCGGTCGGTTTGAGCGGCTCGTGAACTTCGAGCATCTGCCGGTGTCTGGCCGCCTCGCGGTAGACTAACCGGTGGTGATTCACGAGCGGCTGGCAGTGGTGGTTGTACGTCTCCCCGTCGATGGTGACGCCGCTGTCCGCGACGTACCCCGTCTTTATCGAGTTGATGCCGAGGTCGTCGTAGAAGGCGAACGGACTCGACTCGCTCGTGAGTTGCGACTCGTAGTTCGAGACGTTACCGGCGGTCTCGTTGTGGGCGGTCATCGCGACCGGCGGGTCGAGACTGCGGCCGTACGCGGTCACCGCCTCGATGTCGAAATCGGGGTAGGACTCGTCGAAGTCCATCGCGCTGCCGTCTCCGGGGTAGGTTCGCCAGCCCTCGTTCCACCCCTCTACGAGGACGCTTGGAACGCCGTGTTCGCTGGCGAAGTCCATGTACCGCTTCATGCGCTTCGTCTGCGCCCCGTGGTTTCCGGTCTGTGGGCCCTGATACTGCCAGTTGGCGCGGCCGGTTATCATCAGCCACCAGACGCCGAGGAACTTCTGCGGTTCTATCCAGTCGGTCCCCTGCGGGAAGTCCGCGGGGTCGCGCGGCTCGTTGAGATTCACGACGAGCGTCGATCCGACGAGGTCGCCGGGGCTGGACCCGACCTGAATCGTCCGCCACGGCGTCGCGTGCGGCGCGCTCGCGGTCACTTTCGTCCCGTCGGGAAGCGGTGCGAGCGTCGAGCGGAAGGTCGTGGACCCGGCCGAGACGGGTTCGACTGCCATCGCCGCGTAATCGACGAGGCTCGCCTCGTGGACGCTCAGATAGCAGTCGTCGTCGGCTCGCATCGTCATCGGGGTGTGCGCGCCGCCGAACGAACTCTCGTCGCCGATTTCGCTCAGCGAGGTCCGCTCGTAGGCGTACTCGTAGCTGTTGAAGTCGTTTTCAACCCACCAGGCGGTGAAGTCGTCGGCGAACGCGAACTCCGTTTGCTCGCTCGTGACGACGAAGTCGCCGAAACCGGACGACTCGGGGAAGACGTAGCGGAGGCCGACGCCGTCGTCGAAGACGCGAATCGCGAGCGTGACGGTTCGCTCCGGCGCGGTCGTCTCGCTGAGACCGATGCGGAGTTCGTTGTAGTGCTCGCGAATCTCGTCGTACTGCCCCCAGACGGGCGACCAGCGCTCGTCGACCGTCGTCCGCTCGGTGCCGGCGACGGCGAGGTCGGTCCCGAACGCCGGTTGCTCCGCGAACTCGAAACCGAGTCCCGACGGTTCGACGACCCGACGGCCCTCGTACGTGACCGCGTAGGTCGGCGTCCCGTCGGAGACATCGACTCGGACGACGAGCGACCCGTCGGGTGACGAAACCGTCTGGACGGCCCCGTCGTCGTCGTTCGAGACGGTCGCGGCGATTTCGTCGGGAACGTCGAGCGTGTACGACGTCGCCGCGGCCAACGATGTGAGGCCACCGAGGAACTGTCTCCTACTGAACTCCGACTCGTCTGAGCTTGTATGAGATTGTTCATCAAACATTCTGGGAAAATTGTTATTCTATAACGAATAAAAATCTTATTGCCGCCTCGATAGTTGACACTATAGGGCAGCTCGGACGCGGCCGGTCACGCAGAATCAGTCGCTGAAACGCCGCCGGGAGCGCGCGCGAGCGCCGTCACCGACTTGTCAGCTCACCCATTGTAGCCGGCGTACTCCATCAGTTTCGCGAAGATGTCGGTGTCCATCGCCTCCTTGTAGACGACGCCGCCCAGCATGCCGCCGGGGTAGAAGTTCCCGTTCATGACGTGGTTGACCTTGTGGCAGTGCATGAGATAGATGCCGGGCTGGGAGTCAGCCGTGAACTCTATCGTGTGGCGCTCCGCGGGCGCGATGTTCGTCACGTCCATGTCGTGGCGGGCGGCCTCGGGGACGACGCCGCCGTCCTTTTCGACGACTTGGAAGCGGTGGTTGTGGATGTGCATCGGATGGCTCATGTACCCCGCGTTGACGTAGTGGACCCGGACGGTGTCGCCCTGTTCGACGATCATGGGCGAGCCGTCTTCGGGGTGGAGCGTCCGCGGCGCGCTCTTCCCGTTGACGGTGAACACGTCCGGCTTCCGGTTCCGGGGGTCGTAGCTCACGTTCTCGCCGGCCATCTGCCGGGGGAGCCGCGAGTCCCAGTCGCGGACGGTCATGAAGTACTCCCTGTCGGCCGGTTCGTACCCCTTCGGGTCGACGCGGAGGATGCCGTACATCCCCATCTCGATGTGCCGGTGGGTCTGGTAGTGACAGTGGTAGAGGTGCGTCCCGGGGACGTTCGCCGGGATGGTGTAGGTGTGTTTCTCGCCGGGGTCGACGCGGATGCCCGTCGTCGTCGGCACGCCGTCGTCCTTCCAGGCCTTGCGGACGCCGTGGAAGTGGACCGTGTGCGGGCGCATCCCGTCGGTGTTGTCCAGCGTGACCTCCATGTCGTTGCCCTCGGTCGTCCGGAGAATCGGTCCGGGGACGCTCGGCTCACCGTCGTCGGCGCTGAACGCCCACACCTGCGGGAGTTCGACGGGCCCGCCCATCGTCTCGAGGGGGTGAGCCGCGTGGCGCGCCGGCGCGCTCTTGAGGGTGACCTTCCCGCCCTGCTCGTCGACCTGCACGACCTCCGGCGGACTGGTGTACGGCAGCGCCGACTCGCTCGTCTGGGCGACCGTCGTCTCGTCCGTGCCGACGGCGGCGTTACCGTCGCCGTTCGTGGGCGCTGCACACCCCGCGAGACCGAGTGCTCCGACGCTCCCCGTTGCGGCGAGGAATTCGCGACGCGACACCGTCGAACCGGGTGCACCGACGTAGTTGCTCATTACAGTCGGTCGTTGCCCGGGGGAATGGAATACCGTCTCGCCGGTTCCCGCCAGTCAGGAGTTGTCCGAACATGTTCGGCGCGGTCGATACGTACCGGGCGGGGCAACGGTCGAACCGGGCGTGCCAGTTCGAATCGACGGCCATCGGTTCGACTGCACCGACGCTGGCACCCCACGACTTTCATACGACTCGGCGGTGTATGGAGAGCCGAACCGACGGCGCGCGCGCCGCGCCGAGCAACCCAAGTCTACGCAGATGTCGACGAATCCACTCTCAGACGCGCTCGAACCGGACTTCGAGACGGTGTTCGACGCCCTCACCAGCACGCAGTGTCGCGCCGTCCTCAAGCGACTCGACGGGCCGATGACCGCCTCGGACATCGCCGCCGCGTGCGACCTCCCGCGCTCGACGGTGTACCGGAAGCTCGAACAGATGGTCGAGGCGGGGCTCTTGGAGAAACGCGACCGCGGCCGCGACGCCGCCCGCTACGCGCTCGGCTTCGAAGAGGTGGTCGTGACGCGCGAACCGGGCAACCTCTCGCTTTCGGTGTCGTCGCCGTCGCGGTCGGCCTCGGACCAACTCTCGACGATGTGGTCGGCCGTCAGCGACCAGACCGACGACTGAGGGCTAGATCGTCGCGTCGTCTCGCGTGAGAAACGCCTTCATGACTTTCCCTTCCGCCCGGTGGAGCTTCTCGCTCGTCGTCGACTTCGCCAGCCCGACGGCGTCGGCGAGCCCGGTGAGCGTGCACGTCCGCGGCGTGTCGTAGTAGCCCTCGGCGACCGCCGTCTCGAGGAGGTCGTACTGGTCGTCGGTGAGGAGCGACTCCGTGTCTATCGACTGGTGGATGGAGACGAGGTCGAACGGGATGCCGAACTGGGTGAGCTGTTCGCCCAACTCCGAGAGGTTCTCCCGCGGCGCGGTCACCTCGACGGTCACCTCGCTGTCGACGATGGTGATGGGCAGTTCCAGCGGGATGCCCACCTCGCTGAGCGTGAGAATCAACAGCGGCTCGGTCGTCTCGAACTGCACCAGCGCGCGCTCCGGCTGGGCCTCGAGAATCGTCACCGAGACGACCGAGTCGTACTCATCGATGGTGGTGACGACCGGCTCGATGTCGGTCGCCCGTATCTCGACGAGGCCGACGCCCGTCTCGTCGGCCGGCATCGCCGCGAGGACGGTGAACTCGGCGTCCGGATAGCGGCCCGAGAGGTCGGAGACCCAGACCTGCTCGGGGAGCGTGATGGAGAGTGTTGCCCGGGGCATCGGTAGTGAAACGAACTCGTCCCCGCCGCACAAAGATAGTTCCGAACATGTTCGGCCCTCGACCGCGGTTCGGGAACCACCGAGACGGGCTTTTCACCGGAACCCCGACCGTCGAGTGTCGAGCGGGGTGGGTCCACCGCCTCGCCGCACTCAATCATGAGTTCGAACGATTCCACATCTCCGACGCTCGGCCGGCGAACCGTACTTCGACTCCTCGGCGGCGCGGCCGTCTCCACGACCGCGCTGGGGGGCGTCGCCGACTCCGCGCGAGCACAGTCGGGGACCGACCTCGACTCGTGGTTCGCACAGACCTCGAACTACGAGGGGGTGGTGGACAAGACGGGAAGTTCGACGGTGACGGTAACAGTGGGGTCGCAGGCAAACGGCGGCGCGTTCGGGTTCGGCCCGGCCGCGGTTCGCGTCGACCCCGGCACGACCGTCGTCTGGGAGTGGAACGGGAAAGGCGGGTCGCACAACGTCGCCGCCGAGGACGGGAGTTTCGAGTCCGACCTCGTCGGCGACAGCGGCCACACGTTCGAGCAGACGTTCGACACGGCAGGCGTCTACACGTACGTCTGTACGCCGCACAAGACGCTCGGCATGAAGGGCGCAATCGTCGTCGGTGACGCCGGCGGCGCGACCGCGACCGAGGCGACCGACTCGGCCAGCGAGGGAGAGTCAGAGGCGTCCGCCGAGAGCGGCGGCGAGGGTGACGTTGACCTCGACGCGTGGTTCGAAAACACCTCGAACTTCGACGGCGTGGAGGCGCAGACCGGCCTCCAGCGCGTGACGGTCGAGGTCGGGTCGCAGGCGAACGGCGGGGCGTTCGGCTTCGGCCCCGCGGCGATTCGCGTCTCGAAGGGGACGACCGTCGTTTGGGAGTGGAACGGCGAGGGCGGGTCGCACAACGTCGTCGCCGAGGACGGAAGCTTCGAGTCCGACCTCGTCAGCGCCGGCGACCACACGTTCGAACACACCTTCGAGGAGGCCGGGACGTACACCTACGCCTGCACCCCGCACAAGACGCTCGGGATGAAGGGTGCAGTCGTCGTCACCGACGACGAGGGCGGGCCGAACGCGTCGGTCGCCGAACCGTTCGGCGACTCCGAGACGGAGCGCCTCGGCGGCATCGCGCTGGCCGGGACGTTCGGCGCGATGCTGGCGTCGCCCGCGCTGTTCGGCGCGTTCATGTGGCTCAAAGGCGAGGGCGGCGAGTCGGCGGGCGAGACCTATCCGAAGGGGAACTCGGAGTAGGCCGCCCACAGGAGGAGTCGGGGGAGTCGATGCCGTGCTGAGTTTTCTCGAATTACGCGCTCAGAACAGCGACGCGAGCACCCCCGAGATATCGACGTGGAACCCCAACCGCTGGACACCCTTGTATCCGAGGTAGATGCCGACGATACCCAGTATCCCGGCGAGGTTGGGCGGGGCCGGAATCGGTGTTTCTATGAGGCCGAACAGGGCTCCGGCGAAGACGCCTGCCAGCAGGGCCAAAACGAGTTGCGAGGCCATAGACGTGTCATCCGCGTTCCCCGATAAATAGGTACAGCATCGACGCGAGCGCGGCGACCGCCTCCGAAACCACGAGGTCGCGGTCGGCGGTGTGCCGCGGTTGTGACCGGACGACAGCGAACAGAACTGGGACGCTGCCGAAGCACTCACAGCTGTGTCACCAGTCCAGAAAATTGTTACTGACTCCGGTGTGTTGCTACGTATGCGCCGTCGCGTGTTCCTCGCGTCCGCCCTGACCGCCGCCTCCACCCTGACCGCGGGATGTAGCTCTCTCGCCCCGCAAACCGAACACACGGACCCGGTTGTCGAGACCGACGACAACCCCCGAGACAGGGGAAAATACCTCAAATTCGGGGCCGGAGACGACGGTGACCTCGCCACCGTGGGCGTCGACCCCACTTCCGGCCCCCTTCCGAGGCCGCTCGCCGTCTCGATTTCGCACCCCGAGGGCACCGAACTCCGGTCGCTCACACAGCGGTTCGTGGCACCGGACGGCGACGGGTCCCCGCCGAAACTCTCACTCCGAGGGCCGTTCGAGGGAGGCCGCAAGCCCCACCCGTCGGTGTCGCTGTTCCGAGATGGGACCGCCGCAGTCGTCGAAGTTCACCGGTTCGGCGAGCTCGCCGACGAAACCGCGTTTCTCAACCTCGCGGTCACCGAATGGCCGGACTCGGCCCGCAGACTCGTCGTCGACAGTACCGTGGAACTCGTCGAGACGGGGACGGTCGAGCACACGCACGTTCTCGACGGCGAACTGGCGTTCGACTTCTTCGCCGAAACGGATACTGACGACGGACCCGCTGAAACACCGGATTCGGCGGGGTAGCTAGACACCGGCTCGTCGCGAGTGCGGACACCGGTCTCGACGTTCGAGACCGAGATACGACTACTGTTCGAGACCGAGACGCGACTACTCTACGTACACCCGCGTCACGTGCCCGCCACAGCCGCATTGCTCGACGTACTCGTACTGCAAACCCCCATCGAACCGCTCGGCGAGCGCGTCGTACAGGTACGTCTCCGGGTGACCGTGGTCGCCGTGGGTGACGAGGTTGACGTGGTGGCCGGCAGTCGTGTGTTCGACCGCGGCGACCGCCTCCGAAACCACGAGGTCGCGGTCCGCGGCGTGCCGCGGGAGTTCGAGGTTCGCCGACCACGAGGTGTCGTGGACGCGGTCGGTCGCCGAGTCGGGCGTTTCGTGGTCGTGGTCGGCAGGTCGCGAGTCGGTCGTCATGACGATTCGAGGAACGACTTCCGGCTCAAAGAGCGGCTATCCGAACATGTTCGTCCGGGCTGTTCGAGGCCGGGAAGCGGCGCGTGTAGCCTATAGCAGGCGTGTGAACCACGACCTGTATGGAGATTAAACGCAAGACCATCGCGAAGGCAATCGTCGTCGTGTTCGTCTTCAACCTCGTCGTGATGGGCGCGGGCGCGTGGTTCGCCTACCAGGAGGCCCCGCCGATTCCCGACGAGGTGGTCGGACCCGACGGCGACGTCGTCGCCAACGGCGACGTAATTCGAGAGGGTAAGACGGTGTTCCAGAAAGACGGCCTGATGAATCACGGGTCGATACTGGGCAACGGCGCGTACTACGGCGCGGACTACACCGCCGACGCGCTAAATTTGAAAGTCCAGTTCATGCGGAACTACTACGCCCAAGAGCGGTACGGTGAATCCTACGACCAACTCGACTCCGCCGACCAGGCCGCCGTCGCCGACGTGGTGAAATCCGACCTCGACGACAGCTACGAGGGCGGTTCGATTCAGTACACCGCGGCCGAGGTGTACGCCCACGAGCAAGTTCGACAGGAGTACGTCGAGCGCTACCACGAGGGCGACCACGAGCGCGGCGTCCCCGTGAACATGATCGACTCCGAGGAGGAGGCGCGGGCGTTCGCGGACTTCGCCATGTGGACGGCGTGGTTCTCCCACACCGACCGCCCCGACGGCACCCACTCGTACACGAACGACTGGCCGTACCAGCCCGGCGCGGGGAACGACGCCACCGCCGCTTCGATGACGTGGAGCGTCATCGCCATGGTGCTCCTCGTCGCGGGCGCGGGCCTCGGCATCTGGCTGTACAAGTCGGTCGAACTCCCCGAACCGTCGGCCGAGAATATCACGGTGCCCGAACCGGGTGACGTGAGCGTCTTCCCGAGTCAGCGGGCGGCGCTCCGGTTCGTCCCGGTCGCCGCCGGGTTGTTCTTGGCGCAGGTGCTGTTGGGCGGCCTGCTCGCGCACTTCTACATCGAGCGCGCCGGCTTCTTCGACATCGAGTCGATATTCGGCGTGCCCATCCTGCAACTGCTCCCGTTCGCCATCGCCAAGACGTGGCACATCGACCTCGGCATCCTCTGGATTGCCGCGACGTGGCTCGGCGCGGGCCTGTTCCTCCCGCCGCTTCTGACCGGCTACGAGCCGCCGAAGCAGTCGACGTACATCAACGTCCTCCTCGGCGCTATCGTCGTCGTCGTGGTCGGCGGCCTGTCGGGCATCTGGCTGGGTGCGAGCGGCTACATCGACGGCTCGCTGTGGTGGATTCTCGGCAACGAGGGGCTCGAATACCTCGAAGTCGGGAAGCTCTGGCAGTTCGGCATCCTCGCCGGCTTCCTCATCTGGGCGGCGCTGGCCGTCCGCGGCCTGAAGCCGCTTCTCGACAAGGAGCCGCCGTACGGGCTGGCGCACATGATTCTGTACGCCGGCAGCTCCATCGCCCTCCTGTTCACCGCGGGCTTCCTCTTTACCCCCGAGACGAACATCGCCGTCACGGAGTTCTGGCGCTGGTGGGTCGTCCACATGTGGGTCGAGGGAGCCTTCGAGTTCTTCATCGTCGCCATCGTCGGCCTGACGCTGGTGTCGATGAACCTCCTGTCGCGCCGGAGCGCCGAGAAGGCCGTCATGCTCCAGGCGCTGCTCGTCATGGGGACGGGCATCATCGGCGTCTCGCACCACTACTGGTGGGTCGGCATGCCCGACATGTGGGTTCCCATCGGGAGCGTCTTCTCGACGCTCGAACTCATCCCGCTGGTGTTCATCCTCTACGAGGCGCTCGGGCAGTACCGCGCGATGTCGGGTGAGTCGTTCCCGTACCGCCTGCCGTTCATGTTCATCGTCGCCAGCGGCGTCTGGAACTTCGTCGGCGCGGGCGTGCTCGGCTTCTTCATCAACCTCCCGCTCATCAACTACTACGAGCACGGGACGTACCTGACGGTCGGCCACGCCCACGCCGCGATGTTCGGCGCGTTCGGCTTCCTCGCGCTCGGCATGGTCACCTACATGCTCCAGCTCTCCATCGACGCCGAGCGCTGGGACGGCTCGTGGCTGCGCGCCGCCTTCTGGTGTTGGAACGTCGGCCTCGTGTTGATGGTGTTCGTCTCCGTCCTCCCGGTCGGCTTCCTCCAGTTGGAGACGGCGTTCACCGGGAGCTACGCCGCCGCCCGGAGCGTCGCCTTCTACGACCAGCCGCTGATTCAGACGCTGTTCTGGGCGCGGCTCCCCGGCGACACCCTCATCATCCTCGGGACGGTCATCTACGCGGCCGACCTCGTCAGAAAGCGGTTCGTCCTCCGGCAGTCCGCCGACGACCCGAGCGTCGAGGACATGGCCGTCGCCGAGAGTATCCTGGGCGACGACTAACGAGCGAGGCTCCGTCGAACCTCGCATTTTCTGCTAGCTTTTCGAAGTCGTGCTGCGTGACATCCTCCTCGCCGTAAACGGCGAGGCTTCCTACGCATGGGGAATACCAGTCAGTCGTCGTCACCAGAACCGGCGGTTCTGGTTGGCTCACGAGACGGAGTTTCGTGAACGCTGGCAGAGGGTTTCGACTCTTCGTAGGCCGTGAGCGTCATCTGCGCTGGTACGCTCTTCTCACGGTGAGTCGTGGCGGTGTCACAACCGCTCCCATCCCGAGGCGAGTCATCGCGTTCCGCCTTGTCAAGCGGGACGCTCTCTCCCCACGGGTCAACCCGTCGTGCGATATTCGCGGAAGCGTTGATGTCGGCCTGAAACGTCGAAACGTGGCAGTCGTCGTGCGGACACCGGAACTCGGCTTGTGAATCCCGCCGACCGATACGGTGGCACGAGTGGCACGTCTGCGAGGTGTACGCCGGATTCACGTACTCGACTGGGATGCCTGCTTCCGTCGCCTTGTCCTCGATGCGCCCTTGGAGCCGGGCGAACGCCCACGAGTGAAGCCGACGGTTCATGTACTTCCCGTAGTCGAGTCGTTCGCGGATATACGTCAGATTCTCCATTACCAACACCGGGTTTTCGAACTGTTGGGCGCACTCGACGGCTTCCCGAGACGCCTTCTCCACGATGTCGGTGAGCGCGTTCTGGTAGTGGTCGAACCGTTCGTCGGTACGCCACTCCGAAGCGTCACGCTCTTGGAGTCGTTTCAGGGTGGTGTGCATCTCTTTGCGGAGATGCTTCGCTCTGCTTCCGCTACGCACGAGCGGGTCAGTCGGAGAACCGTCCTTGAGGGCACAGCCCGTAATGAGGGCGGTTTCTCCGATGTCTAAGCCGATGTGCGTGGCGTCACCGTCCGTCGCTGGTTCTTCGACCGGGTACTCGACGGTGACGTGCAGTACCCAGTTCTTCCGATGTTGTTGAAGTCGTATCTCGCCCGCCTTTGCGTCCTCCGATACGAGGTCGTGCCAGAGGTCTTCCTGTCCGGGGTTGATGCGGAGCGGTATCCAGAAGTTCGTTCCCCGACCGGGACGGGGAACCCACCACGTGAACTCGTAGTCGCGTTCTTCAGAATGGTCGAACTTGGCGGCTTGGTTGGTGAGCCGTATCGGGTGTTCGTCGTCCAACTCCTTGGCGTTGTACGTCTTACGGAGTTTCGGGACGTAGTTGCAAAGGGCGGCCTTCGCCTGATACGGGAGGTCGTAAGGAGTCACGATGTCGCTCACTGCCGACATGGTACTCGCCCCGGAGTCGAACGCCTCTTGGAGACCGTCACGGTAGGTTTCGAGCAGGTCGCTGAGTTTCGACTGCTTGTGCGCGGTGGGTGGCGCGAACGTCGCCTGCAACGTCTTCGTGACGGTTGTGGACATCGCTACTGTTCCTCCACGTACTCCATCAACACGTCGATGCTCACCTGTCCGGTGGTAGCGAGGAAGTATCCCGGTTGCCAGAACGCGCTGTCGACCGCCTGCCGAGTCTCGGGGTACTCGTCCCGAATCTTGCGAGACGAAACGCCTTTGAGCGAGTTGATGAACTTGGTGAGGTTCGTGGTGGGCTTCGCCGTGAACAGGATATGAACGTGGTCGGAACCGCCGTTGACGTTCTGGATACTCACGCCGAAGTCCTCGGAGATGTCGCTGGCAATCTCACCGATGTGTTCGGCTATCTCGTCGGTGAGGATGTCCGCGCGGTACTTTGTGACGGTCACAAAGTGATATTGGAGCGCGTAGACCGTTTGCGACCCTTTTTCGAGGTTGTACTTCATTTGGTCGTGCCGATTTCTACACACCCAATTCTAATAAAATGTTTGCCGTCGTGGGATATTCGGCCTGCAACCGACGGTGGAACGTGTGGTAGTTGTCGGCTTCACGCCCGCCGTAAACGGCGGGATTCTCGCCTTGAAAAAAAGATAGTCTCACTCGTCTTGGGCTGTCTTCAGGTCGAGGCGCGGAGCAAACGATTCGTACGTCTCATCGCTCGAAACGATGGTATCACCATCTGATTCAACGAGGTGAAGCGCGTCGAACGGGGTGAACCCGTGGTCTTCGACGTAGGTCGCAGCTGTGACAACGGTGTCCACGTCACTACGTACTTCCAACAGAGCAGCGGCATTTGTGACGACTCGCTCTGTATCTCGTTCTTCACGATATGCAACCATGAGGAGTTCGATGAGTGTGAACTGAGACGTCCATAGTTCGTCCCGGTGGTCGCGGTATACTGCCTCTGCGGCGTCACCAAGCCAGTCTTCGTCCTTGATGAGTGCCAGAAGGAAGTCTGTCTCCGCGTACATTCAGCGTCCAGCCTCGTCTAGTGCTGCGTTACGTGCTTCCTGCCGGAGTTCTTCCGCTGTCTTCTCTACGTCTGCGAACTCAGAGCGAAGGGCATCGAGCGGGTCATCCTCGATTGGAATCAACTTGATACCGTCGTGAAGCTGGACGATGTGGTAGTGTTCGCCATACCGCTCTCGAATCTCTTTCGGGAGCGTCAGGCGTCCTCGACCATCCAGCGTTGCTTCGGACATACGCTCATATTAAGTGGGCAGATACAAGAATTTTCCCCAGAACGATTCAGATACCCACGCAAGCGAATCACGCTCGTGTGCTGAACTTATCCTCTGTCTGTGTCACACCACCCCATCAGATAACGGATGCACAACAGCGCAGCCGGCGACTGATTCACCGGCTCTGCTTTTCGCCGACATCGGACTGCCGACTCACTCCCACGCGAGCACCAGCCCCGTCGCGGCCCCGACGACGACCGTTCCACCGAGGGTCGCAATCACGCCCAGCGCCCCGAGGAACAGCGGGACAACGAGAAACAGAACAACGACCCTCACGAGCGCCGCCACCGGACCCATCCCGACCGGCGCTTCGAACGGACTCCCCTCCATCACGACCACCGCGAGTTCGAGCAGGTACATCGGGACCGGGAGCGCGAGCAACCCGACGAGGCCGCCGACGAGCGCGCCGCGGACTCGGGAGTTCGGCCCGCCGAGTCGCCGCCAGAGCAGGCTGGCGAGCAGGCCGCCGCCGAGAAAGCCCCCGGCGACGAGCACCGCCATCGGTCCGGAGGGGACGGCAGGGTCGCCGCCGGTCAGTAATTCGACCACCGGGTCGGCGAGAACGTACCAGAGCGCGAACGCGCCACCCGCGAGGGCGAACGTGAGCGACGGGCGGCGGCGCGCGGCAGAGAAGACCGAGGACCGAGGCATACAAGAGATTCGGCGCACCGGGAGAAGAAGTTCGCGGGCGGTGGAGAACCGACCGACGACGGGCGAAAACAGACCGAAAAACGACGCGCCGGACGCTACTCGACGACGACCGCACCCTTCATGCCGAGCGTCTCGTGGGGCGTACAGGCGTATTTGTACGTCCCCGTCTCCTCGAAGGTGTGTTCGAACGTGTGGCCGCTACTGCCCGCCAACTCCGATTCGAATTCGCCGTCAGCGGCGGCGACGTCGTGCGAGCCGCCCTTGCCGTTCCACTCCCAGACGACCGTGGTACCCGGTGAGACCCGCACGGCGGCCGGTCCGAACCCGAACGCGCCGCCGTTGGCCTGCGCGCCCACCGTCACCGTCACCGTCGAACTTCCCGTCTCGTCGGCGACGCCGTCGTAGTTGCCCACGTTGTCGAACCAGCCGTCGAACTGCGGGGCGCTCCCGCCGCCGGAACCGCTATCCGGACCGGTCGTTTCGCCGGACTCGGTCGTCGACTCCGCGGTCGATTCGGCGGTCGTCGCGTCGCCCCCGTCCGCCTCGTCCGCGTTCGCGGCGTCGCCGCCGGAGCCGGAACAACCGGCGAGCGCCGTCGACAGCGCCGCCGTCGCAGTCAGTGCCGTAAAGCGCCGTCTCGTGAGGTTGGTGTCGCGCGTCATCGACTGTACCTCGGCGGCGACGGATGCAAGCGGTTACCCCGAACGTGTTCGGGTCGGCTCCCGCAGGCCGCCATTCCCGAGGCGTCAGTCGCCCGCCGACCGACTTGCGGGCATCGGGCCGTCGTAGTCGGCGGGCACGTACCCGCAGAGCGGGTCGCTGGCCAGCGGGTCGCCGGTGTGGGCGTAGGCCCGCGAGCGACTGCCGCCGCAGACGTGGCGGAACTCGCACGCGCCGCACTTCCCACGGAGAGCGTCGCGGTCCCGGAGCGACCGAAAGAGGTCGCTCTCGCGGTACCGCTCGACGAGTCCGCCGTCGCGGACTGAGCCGGCGGACGCGGGGAGGAAGCCCGACGGGAACAGGTCGCCGGTGTGGCTGACGAAGGCGAAGCCGTCGCCCGCGGTGATACCGAGCCGGCGGCCGATGCCGTCGGTCGGGGGCGCGTCGCTCGCGTCCCGTCGGCGCTGGATGGCGACCCGACGGTAGTGGGGCGCTTCGGTCGTCTTGACGCCAAAAGGCGCTTCCTCGCTCACCTCGGTCAGCCACTCCATGACGCGCTCGGCCCGCTCGGGGGAAATCGGGTCGAGAACGCGCCCGCGCCCCACGGGGACGAGGAAGAACACGGACCAGAGGACCGCGCCGAGGTCGGCCACGAGGTCGCAGAGCGCGGGGAGTTCGCCGACCGTCTCGGCGCAGACAGTCGTGTTTATCTGGAGCGGGAGGCCGGCCTCGCGGGCCGCACGGGCGGCCGCGACGGTCTGCTCGAAACTCCCATCTTCGCCTCGGAAGGCGTCGTGCGACGCCGCGATCGCGCCGTCGAGGCTGAGCGCCATGCGCTTGACCCCCGCGTCGGCGAGGTCGGCGACCGTCTCGGGCGTCAGCGAGGACGTCCCGCTCGGGGTGAGCGTCATCCGGAGGCCCAAGCCGGTCCCGTACTCGGCGAGGTCCACGAGGTCCGAACGGGCGAGCGGGTCGCCGCCGGAGAGGACGACGAGTTGCCCCGGTCCGAACTCACGGGCTTGGTCGAGCAGGCGCTTTCCCTCCGCGGTGGTCAGTTCGTCGGGGTGTCTCGCGGGCGTCGCGTCCGCACGACAGTGGTCACACGCGAGGCCGCACGCCTGCGTGACCTCCCAGATGAGGACGAACGGCCGCCGCGAGGTGTCGATGCTCGACGGGTCCGGCGGGGCGGTCGCGGTCGGCGGTGCGTCCGCGTCGCTTCCCGCGCCCGCGTCGGTGTCGGCGTGTGGCGGTCGAGACATGGCTCTAGTCGGGTGGTTCGAAGGCCCGGAAGGTGAGCCACGCCCCGAACGTGTTCGGTTGCAGACCGGTGGCGACGAGACGAACACGTTCGGGGTGAATTTCCTGCTCCGGCGGCCCCACAACTTGGATATGGAGCACGAAGCGTACCTCGATGGACTCGACGCACCGAGCGAACGAGCGGTGGACTTCCTCGACGTGCGGGAGTTGCCGCCGCCGGAGCCGCTCACCGAGACGATGAACCGTCTCGCCGACCTCGACGGCGAAACCGTGTTCGTCCAGCTCAACGACCGCGAGCCGAAGTTTCTCTATCCGAAGCTCGACGACCGCGGGTTCGTCTACTGCTCGGCTGAGCGCGACGAGGGCGTCGTCACCGCGATTTGGGAACCCTGAGTCGTCGCTGTCACCGACTCTTCTCCAGCATTCCTCTCGTCAGCGTCGGCGTTGGCACTGTCTGCGTCCCGAAACGTGTCAGTCTCGTCTAATTTGGCATAATCGTTAATGTAATAACTCCTCACGCGTTTGTACGTGGTATGAGTTCAGACCACACGAATACCACCCACTCCGAATGGTGCCCCGACTGCGGCACGAAGATGGCCTTCACCGGTACGCAGCCAGCGGGACTCGCGCAGTTCTTCTGCGAGCAGTGTCGGTACCGCCGCGACCGGTTCGTCGGCGACGACTGAACCTCCGTTCGTCTTCTCGGGATTCGCGCGCTCGGGAGCGACCGCGTCCCCGTGTCTCGCAGTGTGGTACGACTCGCGAAGATGTTCGGAGCGCGTCTCCCAACTGTACAACCATTGTTCGTTTATACCCGTGTTCGGGCACTCGATTCAACCGGAGGGAGACACAGATGCTATCTACGACTCGGCGACGGACGCTCCAGTGGCTCGGACTCGGTGGCGCCGCATCGCTCGCCGGCTGTGCGACGAACGCACCGACCGCCGCACAGTCGCTCGACGAGACGGAGGAACCGACACAACAGCGCTCGACGAACCTCGTCGACCGGGTCGCGGCCGACCCCACTGACATCCCCGGCCCCATCGACCGAAGCGAGCCCGCCGAGGTCGACGTGACGCTCCGACCGGAGGAGGTGACCGCCGAGGTCGAAGACGGCGTGACGTTCACCTACATGACCTACAACGGGCAGGTCCCCGGCCCGTTCATCCGCGTCCGGCAGGGTGACACGGTGAACCTGACGTTCGAGAACCCCGAGGAGAACGCGATGCCGCACAACGTCGACTTCCACGCGGTCGCCGGTCCCGGCGGTGGCGCGGAGGCGACGATGACGAACCCCGGCGAGACGGCGCACCTGCGGTTCAAGGCGACCTACCCCGGGGCGTACATCTACCACTGCGCCGTGCCGAACATGGACATGCACATCAGCGCCGGGATGTTCGGGCTCATCCTCATCGAGCCGCCGGAGGGGCTTCCCGAAGTCGACCAGGAGGTCTACATCGGCCAGCACGAACTCTACACCGACAAGGCCGCCGGCGAGGAGGGCCAGCACAACTTCGACTACGAGTCGATGCGGAACGAGGACCCGACGTACGTCCTCATGAACGGCGAGAAGTACGCGTGGACGCCCAACGGCCGAGGACCGGCCGCGACCGTCGGCACCGGCGAGACGGTCCGGGTGTACTTCGTCGACGGGGGGCCGAACCTCTCCAGTAGCTTCCACCCCATCGGGAGCGTCTGGGAGACGCTCTACCCCGACGGCTCGTTGACGACGGAACCCCAGAGCCACATCCAGACGCGACTCGTCCCGCCGGGGAGCACGACCATCGCGACGATGAACTCGCCCGTCCCCGGCGACTTCAAACTCGTCGACCACTCGCTGTCCCGCGTCGCCCGCAAGGGTTGTATGGCGGTTATCCGCGCCGAGGGGCCGGAGGATCCCGAGATATTCGACCCCGACCCGGACCCGCAGTAGTGCCGTCGGACCACCCGGAAATCACCGACTGACTGCTGTTTTTTGGTATCTGTCTCTGTCGAACGCTCTCGGTGCTGAGAGAAACAGCGTGTGACGCTTAGAGGGGAGTTCGGCGCGTTAACTTTGCTACTGTAGACATTCGCGTCTGTAGATCTCGGTGAAGCATCAGGAGCCACTACTCCCAGTAGGAATCAACCGATTCACCAGCGAGTCGTGCGCGGACGAACAGGTACGCGAAATGAACTGGGACGTAGCCGAGACAGAAAATCCAGCCCTGTGGCTTCGAGACTAAGTCCCATGTGCGTTCAACGCCTCTCGTAGCATCCACCGAGAGCGTTTCCAAGCCAACTATCGACTCAAGAGCTGGTCCAACGACTATCACAAACACGCAGAGATAGAGAATAGCCACGGCAAGGATTTCGAACGATTGGTGAGCACGCATCGTTCCTCAAGTGGTGGACAGTAGATGTCGGCCGAAGATAAAGCCACTCTGAGGCTGGTTGGCATTCATTTTGCTCGACCGCTCCGACCGCGCCGAGCGCCGGCACCGAACGGTGAGTTGAACGTGTTCGGGGGTGGGCCTACGCCCGTGGCGACCCCACTTCGGACTATGCCAGACATTCCGTCCCTGTTCGGCGGGTCGCGAGGCGACCGCTTCGACGATAGCGACCAGTTCGTCCCCGAGCACCTGCCCGACCCGGACGCCTTCCTCGATGGTCACCGCGTCCTCGAGGGCGACGACCACGTCGCCGTCCACCGGGTCGCGCGCGAACTGTTCGAAGAACGGGGCGTCTACGACGTGACGTTCGGCTACAACCTCGCGCGACTGAACCTCGACCAGCGACACCCAGACGCCGGCTTCCGCTACGCGGAAGACCGAGACGACCCGTCGATTCTCCGCGTGGAGTTCACACCGACGACGCCGTTTTGCCCCCAGTCGAAGACACTCACCGTCGGCGCGTTCCGGGCGTGGAACGGCCTTGCCGACCGCCACGACTACGACCGCGTCCGGGTCCGCGTCGCGCCGATGCACCAGCAGGCCGACGCCATCAACGCGGAACTCGACGCGATGGATGCGGGCGACTTGCTGGCAGAGGCGGACCACTCGGCTCGCGCCGCTGGGTCGCCAGCGGGCGAGCGCGACGACGGGGTGGAATCGGGGTCACTATCGCTGTCCGAGGAGTTCGAAGCGGCGCTGAATCGGCTGTCGGGCGAAAAACAGTAGGCGTCCGTTTTCGTTCGTCGTGGTCCCGCAGTTCAGTCGTCGTTGGCCGGCGCGAACACGAGCACTGCGGTACTATCGACTGGGGCGCGCGGCGAGATGTCGCGGTCGCCGCCGAACCGCAGCAGCTCTCCCGCCGCGACCTCGTGCGTCTCGCCGCCGAGCGCGAGTTCCATCCGGCCGTCGACGACGTGGAAGACGATGTCGAACCCGGGGTGAGAGTGTTCCGGCACCTCGTCGCCGGCTTCGAGGCGGAGTCTGACGGTTTTCGGGCGGTCAGTCTCGAAGACGGGCGCGTGCATCTGCGGCGGGAGGTCGTCGAGCGCGGCGTGTTCTGGCATCACGAGTGAGTCGTCGGCCGCGCGGTCGGTAAGCCTGCGGCCGAACCTGTTCGGAGCGACACGACCGGGAGCGAACGAGACTGAGGGAACGAACCAGGTGAGTGACGGCAGGTGCGCTTTTGTCCTTCGCGGGAGATGACGTGTTCGATGCCCTCCATCGTCAACGAAACCGTGTTCAGCGAGCCCTCCGGCGGCCTCTTTCCTGTCGTCCAGCTCTGTGGCGCGGTCGTCTTCTCGGCTCTGTACTGGCAGTACGCCGTCGTAGAACAGTCCTTGTCGGGTGGGTGGCTCCTGTTCATGATTGCCGGGACTGCGCTGTCCGGAATTGCGGAATCGCTTCCGAAGAACCGGCGCCGAGCGGCCGGCGTCCTGCGCATCGCCGCAATTCTCGTCTTGACGTGCCTGCTCGCGATTCTCTTTCTCGCGCGCGAACTGCTCGGCCTCTGAGAGAGTGCGAGACGCGTCTCTGACGCCCTGACTCAGCCCGCGCCGTCGTCCGAATCGACAGCCGATGCGGCCGCGTCGCCGACCAACGATTGCGGACTGTGGAGCCAGATAACTCGCAGGAGGTTCGCGGCGAACACCGCGATACCGATGAGCACGAGCGTCCAGCCGGCCGTCTCGGCGGCCGGGGTGAGTCCGGCGAGGTCGTGTGCGACGACGGCGACGACGCCCGAGAGGACGAGGCCGAAGTCGAGGCGAGCGAGGCGGTCGCTGTAGAGGTCGTCGAGCATCGGCACGGGTTCGAGTCCGAGGCGGTCGCTGTAGCGGTGGACCCAGACGATGAAGGGGACGACGTGATAGAGCGTCCCGAGCACGACGAACCCGACGAACCCGAGGAGGAACAGTGAGTCGGCACCCGGTGCGCCGAACAGGCGGTCTCCGGCCAGCGGGTCCGCGAGCCACGCGGGGAGCGTCAGGACGGCCCAGCCGGCGAGCGCGACGGCCGCGATGGCGTATCGGGCGAGCATGGGCGTCCAGTTGACCGACGACTCGACGAGGCGACGGGCGAGAATCGTGGCGACGCCGAGAAGCGAGAGCGCGACGAGCGCGCCGCCGACCCGCGCGAGCGTCGGGTCAGAGACGAGTCGGCCGCCGGCGAGCGCGACGACGCCGAGTGGGTAGCCGACCTCCTCGCCCCGGCGGAGCCACACGTCGACGCCGCGGAGCTTCGTCTGGGTGAACATCGTCGCGAGCTGGTAGAGCGCGCCGACGACGGTCGTCACGACGACGCCGAAGACGGCGAGCGTGACGTGGGCCGCGCGGACGGTCCCGTGGGTCGCGCCGACGCTGGCGAAAAGCGGCCGCGTGAAGTCGACCGCGAGCAGGAACCCGAGTGCGGTGACGACCACGAGCGCGCCGATTGCGAGGCCGAAGTGGCGCTCAGTCACGTCGAACCCGTCGAGTCGAGAGAGCGTGCGCGCGATGTTGTAGGCGAACGTCCAGAAGCCGAGGAGGGCGACGGCACCGAAGACCGGCAGCAACGCGAACGCGCCGAGGAGGAAGCACCCCGCGAGGCCGACGAGGCCGACGCCGACGGCCCACAACTGCGCGGTCGCGAGCCGTCGGGAGTGGAGGTCGACGCCGGACCAGACCGGAACGAACTGCGTCATCGCACCCATGATGGTGACGCACACCCAGCCCGCGACGAGGAGATGGACGTGCGCGAGCCGGGCGGCACCGGGAGCGACGCCGACGGCGAGGCCGACTCGGAGGCCCACCGCGGCCGCGAGGAGACCGAGTGCGACGACGAAGTGCCGGAGCGGAATCGTCATCGGTGGCTGTCGAGCCGTGTCGATGTCGGCGGGAATGGCGCTCATACGCGGACTAGCGCGGCCCGGAGTCCTACCGGTGACTCCGAACATATTCGCCGAGGGTGGAGAAACGAAGGAGAGGACCGGGACCACGGCCCCGACCCGTGGTCACGACGCTACTTTTTCGGGAACGTCGCCGCGAATTCGTCGGGAGCGCGCTGTTCGACGGTGTAGTTGTCGGCGTCGAAGGCGTCGACTTCCGCCTGCATTTCGTAGAACAGCGGCTTCGGGTCGTGGTCGTTGAGCATCGTCAGCGACTCGCCTGCGTCGAGGTCGTCGAACGCGGCGTGAATCTTCGGGTGGCGCTCGACCGGTGGAAGTTCGCGCACGTCGAGGGTGGTGTCTGCCATACACGTCGAACCTCGCGGGAGACTACCGAGTCGATTGCCCCGAACACGTTCGCCGGCACACCCGAGTCGAATCGATACTACCTGTCGCACATTGCTAGTAAACATAATGATCTGCGACTGTTCTCGGTGAAGAATACGTTTGTCGCCGAGCCGTGTCCTGTTTCGAACGAGCACTGAATGAGTTCTGAATACGGGTTTTATAGCGCCTCTACTGCAGTTTCTGATTCTCAAAGTACTCTCTCGAACGACAGTCGTTTCTCGAGTGTCACCGACGAAAATCAGTCTGAGAGGTATATTTATAACGATTCAATATATTGTTTACTGGTAAGCCCACACCAGAAATAACAAATTGGGCAGGGCACGGAACACACATGACAGACACATACGTCGGTTCGATCGACCAGGGGACGACCGGAACGCGCTTCATGATCTTCGATCACAGCGGGCAGGTCGTCGGCAACGCCTACGAGAAACACGAGCAGATTTACCCGAATCCGGGCTGGGTCGAACACGACCCCCTCGAAATCTGGGAGAACACGAAACAGGTCATCACGGACGGGTTGGCCGACGCCGGCCTCGACGCGGCGCAACTCGAAGCGCTCGGCATCACGAACCAGCGCGAGACGACCATCGTCTGGGACCGCGAGACGGGCAAGCCGGTCCACAACGCGCTCGTCTGGCAGGACCGTCGGACGACCGACCGCGTCGAGGAGCTCCAGGCCGAAGACAAAGTCGAGTGGATTCGCGAGAAGACCGGCCTCGAAGCGGACGCCTACTTCTCGGCGACGAAAGTCGAGTGGATTCTCGACAACGCGGAGCCGCTGAAGCTCCAGAGTTCGCGCGGCGACGACCTCCGCAGTCGGGCCGAGGAGGGCGAACTCCTGATGGGCACCATCGACGCGTGGCTCATCTACAACCTGACGGGCAACCACATCACTGACGTATCGAACGCCTCGCGGACGATGCTCTACGACATCGAGGCGCTCGACTGGGACGACGACCTCCTCGCCGAGTTCGACGTACCCAAAGAGATGGTCCCGGAGGTCCGGCCGTCCTCGGACGAGAACCTCTACGGCCACACGGACGCCGACGGCTTCCTCGGTGCTTCGATACCCGTCGCGGGCGCGCTCGGCGACCAGCAGGCAGCGTTGTTCGGCCAGACCTGCTTCGACGAGGGCGACGCGAAGAACACCTACGGCACCGGCTCGTTCTACCTCATGAACACCGGGACCGAGGCGGTCTCGTCCGACCACGGCCTCCTGACGACCATCGGGTTCCAACTCTCCGGCGAGCCCGTCCAGTACGCCCTCGAAGGCTCTATCTTCATCACGGGCGCGGCCATCGAGTGGCTCGAAGACGTCGACCTCATCAACAACGCCGCCCAGACCGCTGAGCTGGCGCGTTCGGTTAAATCCACCGACGGCGTCTACATGGTCCCGGCGTTCACGGGCCTCGGTGCGCCCCACTGGGACGGTCGCGCCCGCGGCACCATCGTCGGCATGACCCGCGGCACGCGAAAAGAGCATCTCGTCCGTGCGACGCTCGAATCCATCGCCTACCAGACCCGCGACGTGGCCGAGGCGATGGAGGCGGACTCCGGCGTCGAACTGAACGCGCTCCGCGTCGACGGCGGCGCGGTCAAGAACAACTTCCTCTGTCAGCTCCAGTCCGACATCATCCAGACGGACATCGCCCGGCCGGAGGTCGACGAGACGACCGCCCTCGGGTCGGCGTACGCCGCCGGCCTCGCCGTCGGCTACTGGGACACCGTCGACGAACTCCGCGACAACTGGCAGGTCGACCGAGAGTTCTCGCCCGAAGCCGACACCGAGCGCGTCGACAAGATGTACGACCGCTGGCACGACGCGGTCGACCGCTCGCTCGACTGGGCGCGCGAAGACGAAGCCGAGGGGGACGAGTGAGATGGCCATCGTGTTCGGCCTCGAAGCCATCGACATCCTCGTGCTCGTCATCGCCTCGTTCGCGGGCGGGATGTTCGGCGCGTCCCTCGGGGCGCTGCCGGCGTTCATCTTCACCGGTATCATGGTGCTCGTCGGCGAGGCCGGCAACGTCGTCTCCACGGAGTTCGTCGGGGGCGGTGGCCTCGTCGCCGACGCCGCGGGCGGCTACGGTGCCGGCATCGTCGGCCCGCTGGCGTTCGGCCCCGTCTTCGGCCCCCACGTCGCCTTCGCGGGCGGCGTCGCCGCCGCGGCCTACGCCGCGAAGAACGACGGTATGCCCGCGCCCGCCGACGGCGACTACCACCCTGCGAAGGACATCGCGTACGCGCTCGGCACCCGGCCGGACATCCTCGCGGTGGGCGGCGTCTTCGGCGTCATCGGGATGGCGGTTCGCCAGACCTCTGCTGGGCTCGCACTCCCGCTCGACCCGCCGGCGGTCGGCGTCGTCCTGACCGCGCTGCTCGCCCGCGCCGTCTTCGGCTACGAACTCGTCGGAACCCCCCGCGGCAAGGGTTTCCTCGACGTGTCGCCGTTCGAGACGGGCAAAAAGCGCGAGGCGATGACCGACGGCGGGACCGCCACCGGCGGTTCGTACCGCCTCGCGGTCGAGCCGTGGCTCCCGCACCAGTACAAGTGGAGCGGCGTCGCCGCCGTCGGGATGGCCGTCGGCATCCTCAGCGCGTACATCTTCGCACGCACGGGGAGCCTGTTCATCCCGTTCGGTATCTCCGCGACGAGCCTGCTGTTCTTGAACCTCGGCGTCGAGAAGATACCCGTCACCCACCACATGAGTCTGCCGGCGACGTTCATCGCCAGCATGGCCATGCTCGACGGCGCGAGCGTCCCCGTCGCGCTCGTCCTCGGCGCGGGCTTCGGCGTCCTCGGCGGCGTCCTCGGCGAGGTGTACGAGCGCGTCTTCTACGCGCACGGCAGCACCCACTTCGACCCGCCCGCGGCCTCCATCGTGACGACCACGTTCGTCCTCGGCCTGCTCGCTATCGCCGGCGTGTTCACCACGGCCGGCGCGGTGCCGCTGCCGTGAGCAGTCAGAACTGATATACCTCCCATTTCGGAACTATCATCCACGACATGGACATCGAAGCGAGGATCAAACGTCGGCAGCGCCGTGACGGTGAGCCTCGCCTCCTCGTCGACTACGATTCGCTCTCGCCGGTCGCACACATCGACGACCCGGTGAACTGCGGACCGGTGTTGGAGCGACTGCTCGACTACCTCGACCCGGTGTTCGACGGTCACCTCCCGCCGAACGCCTACGTCTACGGCCCCAAAGGGTCGGGGAAGTCGGCGGTCGTGACGGCGCTTTTCGACCGCCTCGTCCGCGTGTCGAGCGTCAACAACGCCGCCATCCACACGACGACCCGCGTGCAGGCGACGTTCGCGCCGCGGTTCGTCTACGTCGACGCGCGCGAGACGTCGAGCGCGTTCGCGTTCTACCACGCCGTGCTCGATGCGCTCGTCGACGAGTCGGTGCCGAAGCAGGGCATCAAGACGGAGGCGCTCCAGTCGCGGCTCAAAGCGACGCTCGACGGTCCGAAGACGGGCGCTATCGTCGCCGTCGACCACCTCGAAGAGCCGGGGACGCTCGACGGCGAGACGTTCGTCGACCTCTGTGCCGGGCTTCCGAGCAAAGTCAGTTGGTTAGCCATCGGGCGCTCGTCGCCCGACGAGACGGTGCTGACCGACTACACGGCCAGCGAGATCGAGTTCGAGCCGTACCAGAGTCAGGTGCTCATCGACGTGCTGATGACCCGGGCGTCGGCCGCGGGGTCTCAGCGAACGCTCGACCACCGACTGGCTCGTGACATCGCCGAGTGGGCCGACGGCGACGCCCACGACGCGCTCGCGGCGCTGTTCGGCGCGGCCGACGAGGCGGCCCGGAACAGACATCAGAGCATCACCGCCGCCGACACCGCCGCGGGAATCGCCGCGGTCCCGCAGCCCTGTGTCTCGCTCGGCCGCGTGTTCGCGCTTCCGGAGAACCGCCAGCAGGTGCTCCACGAACTCCTCACGTTACGACCCGACCAACAGGAGTCGGTGCAGGCGACGAGCCAGCACATCGCCAACTCGGTCGACCTCTCGGCGGCGACGGTCAAGCGAATCCTCTACGAACTCGCCGAAGACGGCATCACCCGCCGGGTCACGGCGGAGCGCGTCGACCGGAAGGGGCGGCCGCCGAGCCGACTCGAACCGCAGTTCCCGACGGTCGTGTTCGAACGCTTATTCGCCGCTCGGTAATCTGGTTCCACTGAGCGACAACAAATTTATTATAGAAAATTGTCACAACTTCGTATGGGATTGACGATTACGCGACGGGCCACCGCTGGCATCCTCGCTGTCTGTTGTGGACTCCTTTCTACAACGATCGCTGTGGAGGTTATTGGTGGCTATCTCTCGATGGAAGGAATGCCAATCGTGTATGGCCTTCTGGGACTGTCAGCAGTCGGAACTCTCGTGTCGAATTGGTTTAGCCGAACCTCGTCGTGGAAGTCTCTGCCGCTGTACGGGGCATTGACGTTTGGAAGTTCGATTATGATGTTTCTCTATCTGTTCTCTCTAACGAGTGCCTGATGTTCCTTGACCCGGCGCTGGTGCACTACTACGCTGCCAGTTTCAACCGATGACCGGTCAAGTTCTGTCAGAAGGAGTGTGCAACAGACAGAGGGTGTAATCTCTCACGGAGCCTTCATTCCATCGTATCGACGCTGAACCAACCGTTCAGTAGCGCGTGCGAGTGGATTAACTCAGACGTCGAATCCGTTTCGCCTGAGTGCCTCTGCTAGTTCCCCATCAGGGTCAGCCGCAAACTCAACCAACGATGACTCAGGCCTTGTTGTCGTATATAGTTCAGAGTCAATATTGTCCGGGATCTCGTTCGCGTGCGTCTTATCTACAACTGCAACTGATATTTTTGGCCTCGTGTCCGCGTCTTTTGACTCGCCCATTAACTGATGGTACAGGGAAGCGATGTTTGGTTTTTCGCATATCCGATTGTGAGATTCTGGACTTGTTGAAATGATTAAGGATTGAGTAGTGAGGTATGCTGAATATAGAGGGTGTACGTAGCGATTTGCTCTGTCCCACATCGAGTGCTGAACCGATACCCGACTCACACGCTGTATTCAGCACGAGTCCAACCTCCCCCAGCGGAGGACTTCAACAGCGCCCGAGTCGAAAACCTGCCGCCTACTCCGTCGTCGGCGCGGTGCAACGCTTACGCGCGGGGACAGAACTATACTCCGTCCACGGTATCTGTAGGTGATGACGACCACCCCGACGCCCGTCCGCGCGCCGCCCGTCGGCGTCCCGTCGAATCGCCTCGGCGCAGCCCCGACTCCGCAGGGTGTATCGAACGCATGACAGACCCATCGAGTCGGGAGGACGACGTGGTCGACGCCGTCGTCGAGACGCTCTGTGCGGCCGCGCCGTCGATTCGAGCGGGACTGCCCGGTCGACGCGTCTACGAGGAGGGCACGAACCCGAGCGGCGAGCGCCAGTTGGAAGCCGACACCTACGCCGACGAACTGCTGTTGAAGCGACTCCGTCCCCTCGACGGCGTCGGCCAGTACGCCAGCGAGGAGCGCGCCGAGGTCATCGACATCGGCGAGGGCGTGTCCGTCGCGCTCGACCCGCTCGACGGGTCGACGAACCTGAAACCGAACAACGTCATGGGGACGCTCTACAGCATCTACGACGAACCGCTCCCCACGGGCGGCGAGAACCTGCTCGCCGCGGGCTACATCCTCTACGGTCCGGTGACGACGCTCGTGGCCGCCCGCGACGGCGTCGTCAGCGAGTACATCCTCGAATCGGGTATCAAGCGCCCGCTCCGCGAGGAGTTGACGCTCCCCGACGACCCCGCCATCTTCAGTTTCGGCGGCCGGGCCAACCACTGGTTCGACGAGTTCGAGACGTTCGCCCGCGAGACCGAACGCACCGAGGGAATGAAACTCCGCTACGGCGGGTCGATGATCGGCGACGTGAACCAGATTCTCCACTACGGCGGCATCTTCGCGTACCCCGCCCAGACTGACGCGCCGAGCGGGAAACTTCGACAGCAGTTCGAGGGCTTCCCCATCGGCTACATCATCGAGTGCGCCGGCGGGCGGTCGTCCGATGGCGAGCAGTCGCTCCTTTCGGGAACGCCCGACGGCATCCACGACCGCGTCCCGGTCTACGTCGGCAACGACTCGCTCGTCGAGTCGCTGGAAGCGCGACTGGGCTGACGGTCCAACCCAGGCGGTGATGGAGTCGCGTTCCGATACGAGGATAGCCCACTGAACCGAGCAACTCGTTCGTTGTCGTCTGAGTGACACGCCCGTTCCGAACGCGAGGGAATAACAAATTTATTAGTATTTAATTCAGATTTTGTTTGTGAACTTCACTCTCTAGAACACAACGTCTTCGACTGACCTCGACAGCCAACCGTCGAGACAGTTTAAGATTTATAATATTGCTCAAATAGTCAATCACTGTTGGAAGTTGTGTGGCTTTCACTCGAGGGGGTACGAACTCGGGATCGAGACCGATACTGGTGGTCGACGGCGAGGGAGACGCTATTATAGTGATAATTCGATACTTTCGGAGCGGGTAGTGTACCCACAACGGTTTTTTGGTGTCCGGACAGGTTGGAATCAAGAAGTGACTGGCTCCGCATAATTGCAAAACACATCCAATATTGACTCGTCAAATCCAAGCATAGTTGACGAGTTTATTGGCCACCTCGCTGCTATCCCAGGCGAGTCATGCCTGTTGACAGAGCAGTGATGAATATGAATAATCTGACGCAATTTCTATATGACTTGATTTCTTATATTATTACATAGAAGTGGTTGGGCGTCACGCAGTTGCTACGCTTCTCGTGAGACTAGCTGTTCCCCACCGATTTTCAGCGCTGTCACCAGTACTGTGTCACTCCTCTACGGACCGCTTCGTACAGAGCCAAAAGCCGCAGCCGAATCCGACCACCGTAACCGCGACGAGACCGATGTCGACGAGCGCGATCGCGTACGCGGCAGTTCCCGGTTCCAGATACAACAGCGAAAACCCGAGGAGGAGCCCCATCACGATGCCGATTGCGACGAACAGTGGGAACCGGTCACGCTGGTCGCAGATAACGTCGACAACTGTCTCTAATCGTGCCATATTGTGTCATGGCTGGCACTGATTATCAAGCTCTCGATTCGACCGATATCGATCAGGTTCGAGTCGAGATGGGAGGGAGGGCTCGCACCGGTTGCCAACGGGTGACGCGGAAGCGACAACCGCCCATTCACATCAGTCACCCTCCTCCGACAGCGGGTCGCTATCCCAATAGGTGTGGTTCGGGTCGTCTCTGAAGCAGGCGACGCGATGGCCAGCGGCCTCGCCTGACTGTTGGAGTTGTGGGAACTCCTCCCGACATGCCTCACGGGCTTCGGGACAGCGCGTGTGGAACCGGCACCCACTCGGTGGGTTGACTGGGTCTGGGATGTCTATCTTCCGCATCGGCGGCTCACCAGCCTCACCCGACTGTCGGGACAAGTTCGGCGTCGCCCAGCGGAGGACGTTCGTGTACGGGTGACTGGGGTCGCCGATGAGTTGGTCTGCTGGGCCGACCTCGACCAGATTCCCGAGATACATCACCCCGATTCGCCCGTCCCCGTGTTCTGCGAAGTACCGTGCGTTCGAGAGGTCGTGTGAGACGAACACGAACGAGGTGTCGAACTCCGACTGCAAATCGAGCATCAGGTCCATCATTTCGACCCGTAAGGAGACGTCGAGTGCGCTTATCGCCTCGTCTGCGAGGATGACGTCGGGATTCATCAAAAGGGCGCGACAGAGCGCCACGCGCTGTTTTTCCCCGCCGCTGAGCTGGTGTGGATATCGGTCCGCGAAGTCCGCTGCGGGGTTCATACCGACGCGTTCGAGAAGCGCGTGAATCCGCTCGCGGCGTTCGCTGGTCCCGACATCCGGGTGAGTGAGCTTGATCGGCTCTGCGAGGATGCTCAGAATCCGCCGGTTTGGGTTGAGCGAACTCCCGGGGTCCTGATGGATGATCTGGAGTGACGACCGAATCTCGTCGAACGGTATCTCTCCAGTGCCGTCTTTCGCGGCCCAGATGTCCTGTCCTTTGTAGGTCACCGTCCCGCCCGTCGGTCGCTGGAGTCCGATGGTCGTCTTCCCGAGTGTGGTCTTTCCACACCCGCTTTCCCCAACGAGTGCGAGGACGTCGTTCTCCTCGATGTCGAGCGAGACGCCATCGACTGCTTTGACCACGTCCGGGTCCTCGAAGAGGTCGAACAGCCCTTGGTCTTTTTCGAAGTGGACTTCGACGTTTTCGAGTGAGATGAGTGGCTCGTCGCGTTGGTCGACCTCAGTCGACGATTCGCCGGCACGACTCACGACCCACCACCTCCCGAGACCGGAACCGACTCCTCGGAACGGTCGAAGTGCAGCGCAATCTCGTCTCGTGCGTCTTCCGCGTAGTGACAGGCAACGGCGTGGCCGTCGTCGAGTTGCGTGGACGCCGGGTCTTCAACTCGGCACTCTTCGGTGGCGAGTGGACATCGCGGTGCGAACGAACACCCCTGTGGAACGTTGATGGGCGCTGGACTCTGTCCCTCGATTGGTCGCATCTCTCCGAGCGGTGCTTCGATGTCGGGCGTCGCATTGAGCAACGCCCGCGTGTATGGGTGCCCACTATTCGCGATGAGTTGCTCACGGTCGCCGACCTCGATGAGTTGGAAGGCGTACATGACGGCCATCCGGTCGGCGAGTTCGGCGACCAGCGGCAGGTCGTGCGTGATGAACACCATCGTCAGGTCGTACTTCTCCTGTAGGTCCTCGAGGAGCGTCAGGATAGAACGCTGCATCAGGAGGTCGAGTGCGGCGGTCGGTTCGTCCATCACCAGCACCTCGGGTTCGAGGATGAGCGACAGGGCGATGAGTGCCCGCTGTTGCATCCCGCCGGAGAGTTCGTGTGGGTACGACGTCAGCACACGGTCCGCGTCGAGGTACAGGTCTGAGAGGAGTTCACGGGCGAACTCCATTCCCGACGTAACGTCGGCGTCGTGGGCCTTCAGCGTCTCTCTGAAATGTCCGCCGATCTTCATCGTCGGGTTGAACGAACTCATCGCGCCCTGGAAGACCATCGACACCTCCTCCCACCGAAACTCTCGAAGTTCATCGTCGGAGAGTTCGAGTACGTCGACTGTGGTCCCATCGTCGCGGTGGTAGAGTATCTCACCGGACAGTCGTCCGGGGTCGGGGATGGCATCCAGCATCGAATCGGCGAACATCGACTTGCCGCTTCCGCTCTCGCCCACGATGCCGAGAATCTCGCCGCGTTCGATAGACATGCTCACGTGGTCCAACACGAACGTCTCGCCGCCGTCGTACGTGACGGCCGCGTTGTTGATCTCGATGATTGGGTCGTCTGTCGTCATAGCTGTCGTAGAGGTCGTCGTTTCGCGCTGTTTGGCAGTCATCTACAGTCCCTCCGTCATGCCGGTGTCTTTCTCGTCGGCCGAAGCAGTCGACTCAGACTCCCCCGTCAGCCGAGTGCGAACGCGCGGGTTGAACACGCGGTCCATCCCCTGTCCGAGGAGGATGAGGCCGACCGAGAGGCCGATAATCGCGGCCATCGGGACGAGAAGCCAGTGTGCGGCACTCCAAGAGAACAGGGCACCACCATTGTACGCGAAGTTCAGGGTGACGCCCCAGTTCTGGTCGGAGTACGGCAACACGCCGAGGAAGAACAGTCCAATCGATGCGAACACGACGTACCGGGCGGCGAACACGAAGTTGACCGTCACGTACGGCATGATGTTCGGAATCACGTCCTTCAGGATGATTCGCGGCGTACTCACGCCCATCGTCCGGGAGGCTTCGACGTAGTTGTTCTCTCGAATCGTCAGCACCTGTGAGTGGATCGACCGGCCGAGGCCAGCCCAGTAGTTGATGTTGATGACGATTCCGAGTAGGATCGGGTTCTTGGGATTGAACGTAATCGCGAGGATCATCACCAGTGGAAGCCCGGGGATGGCCATGACGAAGTCCGACACCGACATCAACACGCGTCCGACAGAACCACCCTTGTACCCAGCGACGGTCCCGACGAGGACAGCGATACCGGTCGCCCAGAGTCCTCCCGAGGTGACCATCAGCAAGATGTCTGGGGTCGAGTGAATGATGAGTGCGGCGAGGTCCGTCCCCGACGCAGTCGTCCCGAGCGGGTACTGCATGTTCTCGAACAGCGTTAGGTACCGCGGGGCCTGACTCGTCGAGGGCTCTCGCCAGAGACCGAAGACGGCCACGAGCGCCAACGACACGTAGAACCCGATGATGAGCAGTCCGAGTCGGGTTCTGCTGTCCGACCACGCGACGAGCATCGGTTTCAAGATGTTTTCCTCGTAGAACTCTCGAAGTCGCTCCTCGCGCGTCACCGTCACCGACGACGAGGCCGACCCTCGCCAGTCGACACCGGCACCGTCCGTCGCGACTGCGCTGGACTCCGCTGCGCTGGATTCCGCTCTCTCAGTACGCTTCATCAGAACCTCCGGCACTGATTCGTGGGTCGATCTTGCTGTAGGTCAGGTCGGCGATGTAGACGCCGACGATGAGCGCGACGGTGATGACGAGGAACGTTGCCATCATGAGCGGGTAGTCGTTCGCCTTCAGCGCGGCAAACATGTAGTAGCCGAGGCCGGTGTACGAGAATATCTGCTCCAGAATGACGGTCCCCGACAAGCGGAACCCGAGGAGCAGCAAGAACCCGGTGTACATCGGAAGGATGGCGTTTCTCGCGACGTACCGAGTCGCGATACGGCGGTCGGCGAGTCCGCGGAGCCTCGCGACCCGGACGTAGTCGTTACCGAGCACCTGGATACTGTTCCCGCGCATGGCCAACGCCTGCCCGCCAATCCCACCCAGCGTGTACGAGAAGATGGGCAAGAGACTGTGTTCGAGTGCGCTGAGCACGAACGGGACGCTCAGTTCTTTCTCGACGTTGGTCCCGACTGTTCCCGCCGTCGGCAACCATCCCCACTGGTACGCGAAGACGTACAGTGAGATGACGGCGACGACGTAGAAGGGGACGGACATGAGGCCGATCGAGAGGCCACTGAACGCTTTGTCGAACCGCGATCCTTCCCAGTAGGCCTGTAACGACCCGAGGAAGATACCGACGGCGAACATGAGAATCGTCGACACCAAGACGACGAACACCGTCCACGGCACCGCTTCGGCGATGACCTGTGCCACCGGTTCGCCCAGCGAGATTGACTCGCCGAAGTTCCCCTGCGCGACGGCACCCATGTAATCCAGGTACTGCCGCCAGAGCGGCGCGTTGGGGTTGATGTTCTGGAGATTCGAAATCCGGGCGTCGACCTCCGATGCCGGAACACCCTGGCGAAGCAGTTGCGCGCGCAACTGCGTGAAGGGGCCGCCCGGAAGGAGGCGAATCAGCCCGAACGTGAGCGTCGCGACCGCGAAGATAGTCGCGAACACCCTGGCCGTCCGACGGACGTAGTAGTTACTCATGGTTACGTTGCTCCACTTCGATTATCGCTCGGCCATGAGCTGTCCCTGGCGTGGGAGCCACTCGCTTGGCCACTTGATCGCTCGGTCGTCGCTCCCTTCTGCCGGGATGTCCCACTCGTCGGTGGTGAGCCACGACTGTTCGAGCTTCGCGACCAGCCCCAGTATTGGAAGGTTCTGGTTGTGGTGCCACGCGACGCGCTTGATGAGTTCCTCCGTCGTGGCTCGGTCCTGCGTGGTCGAAATCTCCTGTGCCACCGACAGTGGGTCGATAGTCATCTCGCCGCCGTCCATCCCGGGGACGGTCTGTTCGCCCTCCGGGAAGTTGTGGCCGCCGTCGATGTCCGGGTTAGTGAGCTGCCAGCGGAGCGGGAAGTACGGGAACGACGACCGGGCGCCACCGGGCATCCAGTAGAACGCGCCGATCTTGAAGTTGGACTCGGTGTAGCCGCCGAAGAAATCCCCCGTCGGCTTCTGGCTGATTTCGAAGTCGAAACCGAACGCGTTCAACTGGTCGACGACAGTGTTCGTCGCCGTGGTCCAGTCCGTCCAGCCAGCGGGGGTGTAGTACGTCCCACCGAGAGTTCGACCGCTGCTGTGCGTCCACGTGCCGTCTTCCTTCGAGTAGCCAGCCTCGCGGAGGAGCGCAGCGGCTTTGTCCGTCTGCGACACCGCCATGCCGTACCCCTCGAAGGAGTCGTACGCGTCACCGAGCCACGATTCCTGGTCGTCCGGGGCGATACCCGTAACCTTCGGTGCGGGCGCTTTCGTTCGCGGCCCTGCGTTATCAACGACCTGCTGGCGGTTGATGACGTGAGCGACCGCCTGCCGGACGTTTCGCTTACCGAAGTCGGGGTCGTCGTGATTGAACAAGACGCCGTACCCCCATTTCGCGGAGATGGTGACTTCTTCGACGGAGTCGGGGAAGTTGCCGACGATCTTCGGCGGCGCGAAGAGGCTCGTGACGAAGTCGAGTTCGCGGCCCATCAGACCCTGTTGGAGTGCGGTGTTGTCTGCCCGCGAGAGAAGCGAGATGCCGGCGAAGTTGATGTTGTCTGCCCCGTAGTATTCGGGATTCCTCGTGAGTTCCCACGACTGCTTCGACTTCGACGCGACCGAGAAGGGGCCGCTCGCGACCACGTCTCCTTCGTATTTGAACTGCTGGAGCTCCTCGGCTTCTTTGTCGAGGAACTGTTCGAAGGTCGGATGGTACGCGAACAGTCGGAGTGACCCGTTGGCGAGCGTGTGTTTGATGACCTCCGGGTTGGACGGTCGTTTGAGGTTGAGAACGACGGTCTTGTCGTCTTCACCCTGCTCGACGCTCTCGGTGAAGTCCCAAAGCGACGTGTTCATCTTCTTCATCAGGCGGAACTGCGTCAGAACGTCGCGCGCGGTCACGTCTTCTCCGGTATCCCACGACAGGTCGTCTCGGAGCGTGAGCGTCACCGTCTTCCCCTCGATGGACCACGCTTCGAGCGCGGCTAACTCGAACTCACCGGTCGAAAAGTTGTAGGCTGCGAACCGTTCGAAGACGAAGTTCCCTGCTCGCGGGTCGTAGTTCTGTGTCGCTTCCGGGTTCAGGTGAAGGTTCGTCGGGACGCCGTTGTTCGTGGCACCGACCATCTTCTTGTCGAGGACAGACGTCCCACTCGACTCGGAATCGTCACCACCAGTCTCGTCTCCGTTGGACCCGGTCGTGTCCCCGTTCGACCCACCGTCGTCAGTCGTTCCCCCTCCGGTGGAAGTCCCGCTACACCCCGCAAGGGCTGCGATTCCGGTTGTCCCGGTTAGTTCGACGAAAGTGCGCCGGCTGATCAAGTCGCTAAAGCGGTCAGTACTGTCTGACATGGCGTACTGATAACAAACCATAGCCATTGTTAATAAATATTTGGTTAGATGCGGTAGTTCGTTGTCGTAACGCTCCCGAGAGCGCCGCCCGAACACGTCGGCGTCGGAGGACACGACACGGTCTCGCGCTCGTCGCGAAACACGACCGTCTGCGCGACGCTAGCCACGCGTTGGCAAATGTATAAGTAGTAGTGGTCTTCTCTTCGCTGTATGCAGTCAGAAAGCAAGCATCCCCCTTACAGAGATGAGACTCTGCCGACCGACAAGCGCGTCGCGGACCTCCTCGACCGAATGACGGTCGAAGAGAAAGCTGGGCAACTCGTCGGTACGTGGGCGGGAGAGCTCGACGAGTTCAAATCGGTCGAAACGGTCGAAGACGAAATCGTCGAATCCGGAGTCGGCGCTGTTGCGTCGTTCGGATGGGCCGGTGCGCTCGACTCTCGAATCGACGACGTGGTCGAGACGGTCAACCACCTGCAAGAAGTCGCGCTGTCGAAGACTCGACTCGGCATCCCGCTGTTGTTCAACGTGGATGCTGTCCACGGTCACGCGTACGTCGCCGAAGGGACGGCGTTCCCGAACGGACTCGGGATGGCGGCAACGTGGGACGAAGACGGCGTCGAGAGCGCAGCAGCGGTCACTGCAACCGAAGTCCGTAAGTCGGGGGCACAGCAGAACTATTCGCCCACGTGTGACGTTGCCCGAGAGCCGCGGTGGGGTCGCACCTTCGAGACGTTCGGCGAGAGTCCATTTTTGTGCGGACGGATGGCAGGTGCGATGGTCCGTGGATACCAGGGCGACGGTCTCGGCGACCCAACTGCCGTGGCGGCAACCGCGAAACACTTCCCGGCCTATAGCGAGCCCGCACGAGGGGAAGATACTGCTCCCGTCGAAGTGTCCTCGTACCTCCTTCGAAACGTCTTCTTACCGTCGTTCGTCGACGCGATTGACGAGGGTGTCGCGTCCGTTATGCCCTGCTACAACGCAATCGACGGGAAACCCACACACGCCTCGCGCGACTATCTCACAGACCTTCTCCGAGGGAAACTCGGATTCGATGGCACCGTCGTCTCTGATTGGAACGGGGTCCGGATGCTCCACGAAGACCACCACGTCGCGAGCGACCACCGTGAGTCGGTCCGAATGACTCGCAACGCTGGACTCGATGTCGCATCAGTCGATGCGGTCGCACACGCGGACCATCTCGTCTCGCTCGTCGAATCGGGGGCGGTTGCAGAACACGTTCTCGACGAGAGCGTCAGACGCGTCCTCGACCTCAAATTCCGGCTCGGGCTCTTCGAAGACGCGTTCGTCGATGCGAACGAAGCGCGAGACGTCGTCGGTGCCGATGCGCATCGAGCCGACGCGTTAGCGACCGCGCGGAAGTCGATGACGCTCCTGCAGAACGACGATACGCTCCCGTTGGACCCCGCTGCCGACGTCGTCGTCGCTGGGCCGAACGCGGACAACCCGATTCACCAACTCGGTGGCTGGAGTGTCCCCGACGAGGCGGGCACCGACGTCATCTCAATCAAAGACGGAATCGAAGCCGTGTGTGATGGGACGGTGACCTACGAACAGGGAACGACGATAACCGAAGCAGTCGATATCGACGCCGCAGTCGAAGCGGCGGAGGATGCGGACGTCGCGGTGGTCGCCGTCGGAGAAAACTGGTATATCCACGAGTTCGGGCCGACCGCGGAGAGCGGGACTGCCTCGGACGAGTTTCCGAACCGAACCACGCTCGAACTCCCCGATGCGCAGCGCGACCTCGTGACCGCGTTGTACGAGACGGGGACGCCTGTCGTCGGGGTCCTCGTCACCGGTCGACCGCTGGCCGTGGAGTGGATGGCAGAGAACCTCCCGTCGCTGTTGCTGGCGTACTATCCGGGGACGATGGGTGGCCAAGCCGTCGCGGAGACGCTCTTCGGGGCGTGCGACCCCGGCGGGCGATTACCGATTTCGGTCCCCCGGTCCGCGAGTCACCTTCCAACCCGGTTCAATCACTTCCCGCACCCGACACCGATCGGTCCCGACGAGCATCTTCCGTCGTACGACCCACTCTTCGAATTCGGTCACGGGCTGAGTTACACCGACTTCGAGTTCGGTTCGATGAGCGTGACGCACGACCGAATCTCACCCCACGGGACCACGACAGTCGAAGTTCCTGTAGAAAACGTCGGGGACCGACACGGTTCGACCGTCGTACAGGTGTACGTCACCGACCAGGCTGGAACGCGCGTAACCCCGGTCCGGGAACTCTGCGGGTTCGAGCGTGTCTCGCTCGACCCCGGCGCCACAGAGACGGTGTCGATTCCCATTGATGCGACATCGATTGGGCGCGTCGACGAAACTGGGAGAGTGTCGGCGATTCCGGGTGAGTACACCCTTCGTGTCGGCGAGCAAGACGTCACGATTACCGTCGAACCGAAATCCAACTGACCGACCCCGGCGCGGACTGAGGTCCTCGTTCCGAGCGAGGTTTTCTGCGGCGATACCCTACCTGGCGGTTCTTCGTCGAGAGCTCAGCCAATACGGTTCCTCCCGCTCGACGATGCGGCGAGAACAGACACGGAACTGTCTCCTGTTGACCCCCGTTGAGCCCTGTTGAGCCGTTGCCCCGTGTTCTGTGAACGTCCTCGTGGACGCCCTCTGGACTCTTATTCAGCATTCCCCGGAGCCATCTTCATGTGGTTCGCCCACATGAAACATACATAAGTCTTTAATCAGGTCATACGGACTAGCATTTGAGAAAATAACTCAGAGTACGACGATATCTGTGTGAATCCTTATCGCCTCAAATATGGCTTTAGAAGCTACGTTCTTGAGCCTCTGTTTTAGATAGACTCGAACTCTAAGCCACCATACACAAGCAAATTTTCTGTATAGGGCGATGAAAAATAAGTTCGCTGATATTACAAACGCCTGCTTGAAGGCTTCTAACGGTGTATCTGTCCGTGGCGGTCGAATTGATTCGCTCCTCGGTCGGAACGCGAAGTCGTGTCGTCGGCTTAGCTACCATATTCTAGAGTATATCTGGGATAGAGGGGCCCATTTCCATTACAAAATTATGTCCGTAAAGATAGTGCTGGTCGAACGCAACCGGCTCCTCGAAAAAGGGTCGGGAATCAGCGAAGTATTCATGGTGAATGATGGTGTGAGTGCGAGTATGGACCGCGAAACGCTGACGAAAGCACTCGAGTACGCGGACCTCGCGTCGTACCAAGCCGACGCCTATCTCACGCTCCTCGAGATGGGCGTCTCGCCTGCTATCGAAGTGGGCCGTGAGAGCGCCGTCCCCGTCTCGCAAGTGTACGACGTTCTCCGGAGCCTCGAATCGAAGGGATACGTCGAAACGATCGAACGAGAGAAACTGTACGTGCAACCGTGTGACCCGGAGGCGGCGATGGCGGACCTCGAGACCAGGGGCGAACTCCTCCACGAGGCTGCCGAAGCGGTCCGCGAACGATACCGGACCCCCGAGCGGATGGACGCGCGTGTCGGCGTCACCAAGCGTGTCAAGACAGCCGTCGAGAACGCACAGGAGCTCATCGACGACGCGGAAACCGTCGTGGAGGTCGCCGGGTCGTTCGAACAACTCCAGTCGCTCTCCCCAGCACTTCGAGCGGCCCGCGAGCGAGGCGTCGTCGTTCGTGCATCGGTCTACATCGACCAGGGTGAAGAACCACCCGCAGCGTTCGATCCGAGCGGGGTGCTCTCAGAGCTTCGTGTGTGTACTATCCCCGGACCGTTTCTCGTCGTTATCGACCGAAACCGAACGTGTTTCGGACCGAACACGCGCTCCGACGAAGACTACGGCGTCCTCGTCTACGACCGTATCCTTCCGTTTGTCTTTCACTGGTTTTTCCTCACCTGCCTGTGGAACCCCTACCGGGTCGTCTATCTTGACGACGAAGATCAGTTCACCTACGTCACCATCGAAGAGTTCATTCGAGATCTCCTCCCGCTTTGGGAACGTGGGTTCGAACTCGGCGTCACCGTCGAAGGAGTCGACATTGCAGAAGGAGATGAGACGACTGTCGAAGGGAGCGTCGCCGACATCTCGTTCTACGGAGACGAGCGACCGCCGTCACGACTGGCACTGTCTGACCTGGGCGCGTACAAGAACCTCACACTCGACACGGGCGATGAAACGGCCGTCGTTGGCGGATGGGGTGCCGTCTTCGAAGACATGGAGATACGGACGATCACCTTGGAGCGTATCGACATCGGAGAGACCCCGCTCACCCACGAGAGACGAGACTGACGGGTCAGTTCTCGCCCGCTTCGAACGGCCGTCGACCCTGCCGCCCGAACACCGCACCCGAAATCGGGTGAGATGTCGCAAAAGATTACGGGCATATCTGTGTCATGGCCGTCGCGCGGTGTGGCTCAGTCGAAGCGCCCGGCGCTCGAACTCCGCGCGGCCATGTTCATGTTCACCTCGATGATGTTGGCCGTGCTCGTGACCATCTCGGGGATGGTGTCGTGGAACTGCTCGCCCTTGATGCGACTCGTCGGTCCGGAGACGCTCAGCGCGCCGAGGACGGTACCGTTGCGGTCGCGAATCGGCGCGCCGACGGCGCGGAGGCCCTCGATTTCTTCCTCGTCGTTGCAGGCGTAGCCCCGCTCCCGGATGGTGTCGAGTTCGTCGAACAGCGCGTCGCGTTCGGTGATGGTCGCCTCGGTCTTCGCCGGCAGGCCGTGTTGGTCGACGATTTCCTCCACCCGACTGCGGGGGAGGAACGCGAGGATGGCCTTCCCGGTCGACGACGCGTGGAGGTTGTCCGGGCGCTGAATCTTCGAGCGCTGGTACTGGCTGCCGACCGCGCGCTCGCCGCGCACCTTGAGCAGGCTGATGCGCAACCCGTGCTGTTCGGTCGAGAGATGGGCGTACTCGCCGGTCTTCTCCGCGAGCGCCTCGACTTCCTCCTTGCCGACTTGGTAGAGTATCTGCTGGTTGCGCACGTACTCGCCCAGGAGGAGGAACTGGAGGCTGAGATGGTAGCTGTCGCCCTCCTTGGCAACGAGGTTGTTCTTCCGCAGGGTCGCCAGATGGTTGTACACCGTAGACTTCGAGAGGCCTAGGTAGTCGACTAACTCGGCGACGCGCGCCCCGTTCAACTCCTCGAGCGCCCGGACGACGCTGACCGCCGTGTCCACCGTGCTCAGCGTGCGGGACGGCGCATCGGTGTTGGGGTTCTCGGGCATGCTACGAGAACGTCTATCGGGTGTCATAGCTGTTCCGAATATCTTGCAATCGAAACGTGATGGGGACAATCAGTGTTGAGACCGCCGCTCGAAGGCGGTTTCGGTCGATAATTGTCAACCCCAACTCGAAACCGGAGCCGCCCGCCACCCTCGCCCAGCGCGAGCGCGAATCTGCGTCTCCCCCGAGACACACCCGAAGCGACGGCCGCCACCCACGACCTCGATTGTCAGATGCGTGGAATCGGTTTTCCCTCCGATACTCGGCCGCTCGGCGACGCTATTCGCGGTCGAACCACACACGACTCGGAGAATCGTTGTATTTGCTGACAACACTGCGGGACAGAGCGAGTGGCTGCAGATTTCGCAGGATAAACTCGATGGCTCACGAGGTGCGGTTTCGACCGAAGCGGTACGGAGAAACTGTGTTCGCGTTCGAGAGCCTCTAGAACGCCGGAATACGAACGGCTGTGCGAGAGGCGGTCCAGTTCGGGGCCGCGTGCCACATATCGAGACAGACATCGCGGCCGCGACGAAATCGCGACAGAGACACGAATCTGGCCGTGAACTGTCTGAAAACGGAAACCTAGTTCACAACGGGACAGGCCGTCGGCCGCAACTCACACGCCGGCGAGGCGTGCAAGCGTCCCCGCGAGAACCGACGCTGCGGTCGCGCAGTCCGCCCAGTCAGTCCATTCGCGCGGGTTGTGCGAGAGGCCGTCCACCGACGGAGCGAACAGGAGTACGGCATCGGTGACACTGGCAACATTTGCAGTATCGTGCATCGCCGCGGAGTGCATGCGTTTCGCGTCGATATCCTCGGTCGCGGCCGCGTCGAGGGCGGCGTCGACGCAGTCGTCGGCCATCCGACTCGGGCGCTGGTCGCGGTAGCGGTCGAAGGTCGTCTCGACCGGGTGGGTGGTTTCGAGGCGCGCGAGCGCGGCGTCGGCCCGCTCGGCGATGGCGTTCATCGCCCGGTAGTTCACGTCGCGGATGTCCATCTGCAGCGTGACCTCACCGGGGACGATGTTACGCGCGTTCGGGGCCACGTCGAACTGGCCGACGGTTCCCACGGCGGTAGCGCTCTGGTTCTGCGCCACGTCGTCGGCCGCGGCCCGGAAGTCGACGACGAACTCGCTGGCGGCGACTAGCGCGTCGCGGCGCTCGTCCATCGGCGTCGCGCCCGCGTGGTCGGCCTCGCCGACGATGTCGGCCGCGCAGGTCGTGATGCCGGTGATGGCGTCGACGACGCCGACCGCCGCGCCCGCGGACTCCAGCACCGTTCCCTGTTCGATGTGGAGTTCGGCCCACGCGTCCCACGTCGCGGCGTCGATAGTGTCGGTCCCGCGGAAGCCGATGGCGTCGAGGTGGGTTTCGAGGGTCGTGCCGTCGGCGTCGCGGAACGCGAGCGCGTCGTCGGCGTCTCGCGCCCCCGTCGCCACCGACGACCCGAGCAGGCCGTGCGAGAAGCGCGCGCCCTCCTCTTCGGTGAACGAGACCACGTCGATTGGGCGGTCGAGGCTCACGTCGGCGTCTCGTTCTTGGAGCGTCCGGACCGCTTCGAGCGCCGCGTAGACGCCGAGCGGGCCGTCGAAGATGCCACCCTCGGGGACCGAATCGAGGTGACTACCGGCGGCGACGGGGGCCGCGTCGGGGTCGGCTCCGTCGGGAACCCACCGGCCGGCGATGTTCCCCACGGGGTCGATACGGACCGAAAGGCCGGCGTCGCGCAGTCGCTCGACGAGGAACTCGCGGGCGCGGCGGTCTGCGTCACTCCCCGTTAGAACGGTGCGGCCGCGCCCCGCCGGCGCGTCGATGTCGCCGAAGCGGGCGTTCGCTTCGATGTCCTCGCGGAGTCGCTGCTGGGAGGCCTGCATGTGCGACTCAACTCGCAAACGATGTCTAATAATTGTGCGTGTTCGTGGCAGATTCTACGGGGCGACGGCGGCGATGACGGGCGAGACGCGCGGCTGGTCGGGGTCGAACAGCCGTGTCGAATCGCCGCGTTAGAGCGTTCGAATCGTCTGACACACCACGTCGACGCCGATGTCGAGGGCGTCCTCGTCGATGTCGAACCGCGAGGTGTGGTGGCCGAACTCGTTGCTCGCGCCGATGCCGACGTAGGTCGCCTTCCCGCCGTGTTCCTGTACGCGCCGGATGAGGTAGGAGGCGTCCTCGCTGCCGCCGATGTCGAGTCGCGGGACCGTCTCGGTCACGTCGTCGAGGTCGGCCGCCGACGCGAGGACGGCCTCGACCATCTCGTCGTCGGCCGTGAAGGTCGCCGTCTTCCCGTAGAGACCCGTCTCGACCGACACGTCGTGCATGCCCGCGGCGTGGTCGAGGACGCGCCGGGCCTTTCCGAGCATGTACTCGTTCAGGTCGGCGGTCCCGCCGCGGACCTCGACGCGGAGGCGCGCCTCCTCGGCAATGATGTTCTGCGGATTGGGGGACTCGAACTTGCCGACGTTGATGCGGGTCGTCCCGTCGGCGTGGCGCGGAATCCCGTAGAGGTTCTGGACCGCGGCCGTCGCCGCGTGGAGCGCGTTTCGGCCCTCGTTGGGCGCGTTGCCCGCGTGGCTCGGAGCGCCTTCGAAGGTCACGTCGAGTTTCGCGTTTGAAAGCGGGTTCTCGTAGGCGGCGATGACCGTCCCCGTGGGGTTGCCGAGGCCGAGGTGGAGCGCGAGGAAGTAGTCGATATCCGCGAGCAGGTCGGTCTCGCTCATCGGCTTGCCGCCGCGGCCGCCTTCCTCCGCCGGCTGGAAGAACAGTCGGAGCGTGCCGTCGAACCCGCCGTCGTCGTCGAGGTCGCGAGCGATACCGAGGCCGATGGCGGTGTGGCCGTCGTGGCCGCACGCGTGCATCTCGTTGGGGTGCGTGCTCGCGAAGCCCAGTTTCGCGGGGCGGTGTTCCTCGTCGCTCGATTCGGTGCGTTCGAGGGCGTCCATGTCGACGCGGACGCCGACGGTCGGCCCGTCGCCGAAGCGCTTCTCGGCGACGAGCCCCGTGATGCCGTCCATCCGGTCGAGGTAGGCCTCGGGTGCGCCTTCCTCGCGTGCGCGTTCGACTGCGGTCGCGACCGCGTCGTCGTCGGGGACGCCCAGTCGCTCGTCTTCGGCGACGGCGTCCGGGCCGAGGTGGAGCGTGAACTCGCGGTCGTCGAGCGCGGCGGCGATAAGGGCGGTCGTGCGGAACTCCTTCCACCCGGACTCGGGGTGGGCGTGAAGGTCCTGTCGTAACTCTCGCAGGGAGAGCGTGCTGGCGTACGCCATGAAGCCGACATTGCAACCACCGCGTTAAACTGTTTGGGAAGCGGTAGCACAACGAACGCGACCGGAACTCCATTGCGATATAGTACCAAGATTGTGAGAGGTTGCCAAAGCTATAAATAACGGTGTTTCATGAGCTAAGGTATCACGCGTACCGCTACAAGGGTGTGTACGTAGCTCCAGAAAACAATGTCAGACGACAACATTACCGAGATAAACATGGACAGACGGCAATTTATTGCGGCCGCGAGCGCGGTCGGCGCGACCGCGTTTGCGGGCTGTACCGGCGGCGACGCGGGCGATTCCGACGGAACCGGGACGAGCGGCGGGAGCACCGACAGCGGTTCGTCGGGTAACTCCGGCGAGACCGTCCGCGTCAACGTCGCGCTCGCCGCGGAGCCGTGGAACTTCGACCCCGCACTCTGGACAGACACCGCGACCAGCACCATCGGCGGCCTCATCTACGACGAGGTCATCGAACTGACGCCCGACTCCGAACTCCAGCCCGGCCTCGTGACCGAGGTTCCCGACCCCGTCGACGGCGGGACGGCGTTCGAATACACGCTCCGCGAGGGCATCACGTTCCACAACGGCGACGAGGTGACCGTCGAGGACTTCAAGTACTCCGTCGACTGGATTCTCAACCCCGACAACAAGTCGCCGGTCAAGAGCCGCCTCCCGTTCGTCGAGGACACCGAAATCGTCGGCGACCGGACGCTTCGGCTCAACCTCTCCCAGCCGTTCGGGACGCTCAACTGGTGGCTCACCCGCGGCCTGGAGGGTATCGTTCCCGAGGGCTCCCGCGGCGACACCGCAGACGGAAAGGGACCGAGCGGCCTCGCGACCGACCTCACGCAGGACCCCTCCGGCGCGGGCACCGGCGCGTTCAAATTCGTCGAGTGGAAAAGCGGGAGTCACGTTCTCCTCGAGAAGAACGAGGACTACTGGAAGGAGGGCGCACCAGCCGTCGACGAGTTCAAGTTCGACTTCATCGGCGAGGACTCCACGCGCCTCGCAAACCTCCGGTCGGGCCAACTCGACCTGACGGACAAGGTCCCTCCGAAGGACTTCGAGAGCCTCAGCGGCCAGCCGGACATCACGACTGAGTCCGTCCCCGGCAACTTCACGCAGGTGCTGTACGTGAACCTCATGGAGTCCGAGGGTAACCCGATGAGTAACCGGCACAACCGCCGTGCGGTGCTGTTCGGCATCGACCGCGAGGAGATTCTCGACGAGGTGTTCTACGGGCAGGGCGCGGTCCAGAAGGGACCGTGGTACCCCGACAGCGACTGGACCTCGCCGAAGCTCAAGGAGATGCAGATGTACGACCCCGAGAAGGCCAAGAAAGAACTCGAACTTGCGGGCAACCCCGACGGCTTCGAGATGGACATCATTGCCACCAAGGGGTCGTGGTTCAAAGACGAGGCCGTCGTCATCCAGAACCAACTGTCGAAAATCGGCATCGAAGCCAGCGTCACCGCCGTCGACAAGTCCACACTCCTCAACCAAGTGTACAGCACGGACACGTGGCACGCCGCGATGGAAGACTGGGCGCAGTCAATTCCGGTCGCCACGTCGTGGCTCGACGCCGGCTACGCCGACAACAACCACAACCACAACAACTGGCACCACCCGTCCGAGGACCTCGAAGACATCTACGCGCCGAGCGGCCCCGCCGCGCCCGAAGACGCCGAGGGCGACTTCTCGAACGGCCACGAGTGGTACGTCTCGAAGCTCCGCGAGGCACAGGCCTCGACGGACGAACAAGTACAGAAGGAAATCGTCTGGGAACTGGAGGAGTACCTCGTCGAACACGGCATCCAGATCGACATCGCCTACGTCAACAAACTCGAGGCGTGGCGCAACGCCGTCAACGACTACGACGTGGGCACGTTCCAGGACAACTACCGCTTCGTCTCGAAGGGTGAGTGACGGACAGATGCACACGCGTTCGCGCCAGCCACGTCAAGTTCCAACGGCGACCCGGGAGGTGACTCTGCCGTGAGCATGTTCCGGTTCGTCCTCAAGCGCCTGCTGTTGAGCGTTCCCGTCCTCCTCGGGGTGAGCGTCGTCGTCTTCGCGCTCGTCCACCTCGCGCCGGGTGGTCCGGTGCGGGTGATGCTCGGCCCGCTCAGCAGCGAGGAACTCGTCAGACAGATTCGGATGGAGATGGGACTCAACCGCCCGCTGTACGTCCAGTACGGCATGTGGATGCTCGACGCCCTGCAGGGCGACTTCGGCGTATCGTGGACGGTCCAGCAGGGGACGCCCGTGACCGACATTATCGTCGAACGCATCCCGCTGACGGTCGAGCTATCGATTCTCAGCATGATTACGGCGATTCTCATCGCCATCCCGGCGGGCATCATCAGCGCCGTCCGCAAGGACAAGCCCGCGGACCACGCCGCGCGTATCGCCGCGCTGTCGGGGATTTCGATCCCCGACTTCTGGCTGGGTATCATCCTCATCATGATCTTCGCGGTGCAGTTTTCGTTCCCGTGGGCGACCGGTGGCTGGACGCCGCCGTGGGTCGACCCGGTGGCGAACCTCCAGCAGTTGTTCCTCCCGGTCATCACGCTCGGGACGGCCTACTCCGCGCTCATCGCCCGGATGATGCGCTCGGAGATGCTGGACACGCTCAGTCAGGACTACGTCAAGACCGCCCGCGCGATGGGCATCGGCGCGCGCGAAATCGTCCTCAAAGACGCCTCGAAAAACGCGCTCATCCCCGTCGTGACCGTCATCGGCGTCGGACTCGGCCAACTGATGAACGGCGCGATTCTGACCGAGACGGTGTTCAACCTCCCCGGTATCGGCAAGCTCCTGATACTGGCCATCGACCGCCGCGACTACCGCATCATCCAGGCGCTCATCCTGTTCATCGCGAGCGTGTTCGTCTTCGCGAACCTCGCGGTGGACGTGCTGTACGCCTACCTCGACCCCCGCATCAGACACGATGGAAACTAACATGGCAACGACAGACCACACGGACGAGGCGGTGCCGGCCGCGCAAGCCCCCGGTACGCACCACAGTCAGTTCGAGATGTTCTGGAAGGAGTTCCGCAAGAACACCCTCTCGCTCGTGGGGACCGCGATTATCCTCACGATGCTCCTGACCGCGCTGTTCGCGCCGTTTCTCGCCCCCCACGACCCGACGACGCAGTTCGAGGCACCGGACGGCGAACACAACCCGATGCCGATGGGCACCGAGATGCTCGTCGAGAACGACGCCGGCGAGGTCGTCGGCACGACGACGGCCTACCTCGGCACCGACCACCACGGTCGGGACATCCTCTCGCGCATCATCTACGGGTTGCGGACGCTGATGACCGTCTCGCTCGGCGTCGTCGGCTTCGCGATGGCGATTGGCGTGACCGCCGGCGCGATTGCGGGCTACTACCGCAACACCTGGGTCGACGAGGTCGTCATGCGCTTCATGGACATCCTGTTTTCCTTCCCGAGCCTCATCCTCGCCATCGCGGTGCTCGGCGTGCTCGGGGTCGGAAGCACGGAGTACGGCTCGTTCACCCTCCCGAACATCGTGAAGGTCATCGCCGTCATCGGCGTCGTCTACATCCCGAGTTTCGCGCGCGTCATGCGCGGGTCGGTCCTCAAGGAGATGGAAGAAGACTACGTCGACGCCGCGAAGTCGCTCGGCGCGAGCGACCGACACATCCTCGTGAAGGACATCGCCGTCAACACCCTGCCGACCGTCGTGGTCCAGGGGACGCTCTACATGGGGACGGCCGTCCTCGCCAGCGCCGCGCTGTCGTTCCTCGGACTCGGTATCCAGCCGCCGAACGCGAGTCTCGGGCTGATGCTGTCGAACGCCCGCGGCTACCTCTACAGCGGCGAGTGGTGGTACTCGGTGTTCCCCGGCCTCGTCATCGTCGTCACCATCCTCGGGTTCAACCTACTCGGTGACGGCCTGCGCGACGCGCTCGACCCCCGCAACGACGGAGGCGAGCGATGAGCGCCGAGCCGGACGAACAGCCGGTGCTCGAAATTCGCGACCTCGTCACGCGGTTCTACACCGACGAGGGGACCGTCAAGGCCGTCGACGGCTCGTCGTTCGACCTCTACGAGGGCGAGACGCTCGGCATCGTCGGCGAATCGGGCTCCGGGAAGTCCGTGACCGCGCTGTCGATGCTCCAACTCGTCGACAGCCCCGGTCGCATCGAGGGGGGAAGCGTCCGCTACCGCGGCGATGACCTGCTCGAAAAAAGCGAGGCGGAGATGCGGTCGATTCGAGGCAACGACATCGCGATGATGTTCCAAGACCCGATGACGAGTCTCAACCCCGTGTTCACCGTCGGCGACCAGATTAGTCGGGTCATCAAGACCCACCAGGACGTGTCGGACGCGACGGCCCGCGAGCGGACCATCGAACTCATGGCCGACGTGGGCATCCCCGAACCGACCTCGCGCGTGGACAACTACCCCCACCAGTTCTCCGGCGGGATGCGTCAGCGCGCGTTGCTGGCGATGGCTATCTCCTGCGAACCGGACGTGCTCATCGCCGACGAACCCACGACGGCGCTCGACGTGACCATCGAGACGCAGATATTCAACGTCCTCGACAAACTCCAAGAGAAGTACGGGATGAGCATCATCCTCATCACCCACGACCTCGGCGTCGTCGCCGGGACCTGCGACCGCGTCGCCGTCGCCTACGGCGGCCGCGTCGTCGAACGGGCCGGCGTTGACGACCTCTTCGAGAACCCGCGGCACCCCTACACCCGCGGCCTCATGCGGTCGATTCCGCGGCTCACCGACGACACCGACCGGCTGACGCCCGTCGAGGGCGACGTGCCGAACCTCACCGACCTGCCGTCGGGTTGTTCGTTCCACCCGCGGTGTCCGCACGCGACCGCCGAGTGCGAGTCGTACGACCCCGAACTACGGGAGGTCGAACCCGGCCGGGAAGCGGCGTGTCTCCACGCGCGCGGCTACAACCTCTCGAAGTCGACCATCGAAACCGAAGGCGTGCAAGCTGACGGCGGTAGTCCTGTGACTCCCGCGACCGACGGAGGTGCATCGCAATGAGCGACGACCCGCTGTTGTCCGTCTCGGGGCTCCACAAGTACTTCACGCAGAACGACGGCTTCATCGACCGCCTGCTCGGGGCCGACGAGACCGTGAAGGCCGTCAACGGCGTCTCGTTCGACATCGAGCGCGGCGAGACGCTCGGCCTCGTCGGCGAGTCCGGTTCGGGCAAGTCGACGACGGCGCGGTCGGTCCTCCGGCTGGACGAACCCACGAAGGGGACGGTCAGCTACGACGGCACCGACCTGACGGCGCTGTCGGACCGGGAGATGACGGAGATGCGAAAGCGCATCCAAATCGTCTTCCAGGACCCCGCGTCGAGTCTCAACCGCCGGAAGACCGTCGGCCAAATCATCAAACAGCCGATGGAGATTCACGGCCTCTACGAGGGCGAACGCGACGCCCGCGTGGATGAACTCATGGAGACGGTCGGCCTGCCGCCGCAGTACTCCAACCGCTACCCCCACGAGTTCTCCGGGGGGCAACGTCAGCGCGTCGGCATCGCCCGTGCGCTCGCGGTCGACCCCGACTTCATCGTCGCCGACGAACCCGTCTCCGCGCTCGACGTGTCGATTCAGGCGCAGATACTCAACCTGCTCGAGGACCTCCAGGAGGAGTTCGACCTGACGCTTTTGTTCATCGCCCACGACCTCAGCGTGATTCGCCACGTCTGCGACCGCGTCGCCGTGATGTACCTCGGCGAAATCGTCGAACTCGCGGACGCCGACGAGCTGTTTTCGAACCCCCAGCACCCCTACACGCGGGCGCTGTTGGGTGCGATTCCCCAGCCGGTCCCGGAGCTGGCGCGGCAGCGGCAGGTGCTCGAAGGTGAGGTTCCCTCGCCGCTCGACCCGCCCTCGGGTTGTTCGTTCAATCCGCGGTGTCCCGAGGCGACCGAGGAGTGCACGTCGGTCGACCCGACGCTCGACGACGTGGCGGGCGCGACCGGCGGCCACAAGGCCGCCTGCATTCACGTCGACGAGTTCGAGACCGGGGCGGGCGTCCCGAGCGCCGCACAAGACGTCGACGAGCGGTTCAGCATCGAGAACTTCGACGCCGAACCGACGCTCGCGACCGACGGCCGGGGTCGGAGCAGGGGTGACGACGACAGATGAGCATCGCCGTCAAACCGATGCTCCGAATCGTCCTGACGTTCGCCATCGTGTGGTTCTACCGCGGGCTGTTGCCGCCGCTGTCGCCCATCGCGAGCACGGTCGCGCTGGTCGTCCTCGCGGTGCCAACGTGGGTGGTCGTGAGCCGCCTGCTGTTCAACTCCGGCGGGGCGCTGGCGATGGTCGACGACGAGTTCGACCGCGGGGGGTAGTAGTCGATAGGCACGCCGCTCGTGCCCTACCCGCAATACTGTTAGTCAGAATACTGACTTATACGGAGTTATTCTATCAAGTAGCCAGTATCGAGTTGACATTCGAAGCCACCCGAATATAGTTGATTGAGGGTTTGTATAGCCCCATTTCGGAAATGTCAACTAGGGTCTGTTAGACATTTTGATAGAAGAACAATACCATCATTTATCGGTATATCTTGATGTAGATGTCCTGAAGTTCGATATTCGGGACTCTGTCGGATATCTCGACGAACGAACCGTAGTGTGATATCTGATATATACTTGAATCTGGTAGGTTTGTCGTTTGCGCTGCAGTACCGTCACCCTCTGCGGTCGGAGTAGTTCGCTACTTGGACCCGACGTATCGTTGTGCATCTGGCAGCGATGAGACCGCACCGAGCACAAGACGAGATGGCAGCGATGAGACCACCAGGCCAGCGAACGACTCCCCTCGGCGTCAGTCCTGTTGATAGAACTCCGCGATGTCTCGCCATCGGTCGAAGTACGTCTCTTTTTGGGTATCGAAGTCCGCGCCGACCGACGGGTCCGGCTCGATAACGTCACGCTCTCGGAGGAGGTTTTCCGCTGCCGTTTCGACATCGCTGTAAATCGACGTGATGAGCGCGGGGGCCATGACCGCGCCGGCGGTCGTCCGCGGCTCCATCTCGACGACTGGGCGGTCCCATATCGACGCCCGGAGCGTGTTCCACCAGTCGTAGTTGCCGTCGAGCGTCGGCGTCCCGTCGTTGATGACGAGCACGCGGTCGATGTCCGTGTCGAAGTGTTCTTCGACCAGCGAGATGTAGGTCCACTCGGTCAGGATGATGCCGGTAATGAGCCCGCGCGCCAGTCGGCCGTGGACCTCCTCGGTCGACAGGGAGTTGTCATAGTTGAGGCCAAGGAGCGACCCTGCGACGTCGGCGTCGAAAAACGGGCTTCGGTTGCCCTTGAGAAACATCTCGTAGCCGTGGCCGCTCGGGACTTGTCGGGCGAGTTCGAGGCCGCGCTCCGGCGTACAGTTGAGGATGCGGTCGAAGAACCACCGGAGGAGATTGCCGGTGTCGAACGACGCGCCGGGCAGATAACCGTCGATGGGATGGCGGTGGTAGTACAGCGCCGGATGCGGTGAGACGGATTCCGAGACGTACTTGACGACGCTCGACGCCCCGAAGGTGATGCTGAAATCCCCCGGTTTGACGCCGCCGTTCGCCAGCACCGACGCGTTGCCGTCGGTGAGCCCCTGAAAGAGTTTGATACCGTCGAAGCCGGTCCGCTCGGCTAACTGGCCGTCGGCGACGCCGATGAACGACCCCGGTGGTCGAATCGCCGGAAAGAGCGACCGAGGCAGGTCGAGCGTCTCGAACAGCGACTCGAACCACGTGGGAAGGGGCGTCGTCACGTCGGCACCGAACTTCAATGCGTTCGTCCAGTCGGTCTCGATGTCGTGCCATGGCGTCGACGCGTCGAACCGGAGCCGATACAACAGCCACGTCGTCGGACTGAGAATCCACTCCACCCGCTGGAACTTTTCGGGGTGTTCCGCGCGAAGCTTCAGAATCTTCGGCAGGGGACTGGTCGGAGAAAACGCGATGTTCTGGTTAATCGAGAGGCCGGACAGGTCGAGGTCGCGGAGCTTCGATGCCTGTTCGGGCGCGGAATCGAAGTACATCTGCGGCGGGAACACCGGCTCGCCGTACTTGTCGACGAGTACGGCCGTCCCTGACGTACTCGCAACCGAGCCGATACCGGTCTGTGGCATCGCCGGTGCCGCTTCGTGGAGCGCTCGCTCCCACGCGAGCGTCGTCTGCTCGGCGACCGGCGCCTCACCGCCGGCAAGTCGTTCGCCGTCGGTGCTGTACACATCGACGTGCACGCTCGCGGTACCGAGATGAACGCCGACCAGTTGCGGGCTCTCCATACCACGGGGTCACGTAGGACGCAATTAAATCCTTCCGAGGGGAGTGACCTGTCGAGCGCGCGAGCGCGCAGTTTGGCCGACTGACCGTAGCGGAGTTCATTTGGTGGGTGTTAGCACACAATCTGGTCGAGGGCACGTTCAATTGACATCCGTTTCGGTGAAGCCGTCATTCCGAGCGTTGACACCGAAATATGAGTGATAAACGGACAAACACGAACTATCGTCGGACGCACCACTATTCTGTACCTGAGAACAGTAGTTCACTCTGTATGAACGACATCGTCAGGGCCGGTGGCGGCCTGCAAGCGTAGTCCAAACGAGAATTACAAAGATATACGTGTAATCTCTAGTGGTTCGCGTGGAGTTCGATGACGTTGGCGGCGCTCTGGACGATGTCGGGAACCTCGTCGGTGAAACGTTCGTTATTCATGCGGCTGACGGGCTGCGAGACGCTGATTGCACCAAGGACGGTCCCGTCTTTTGCGATGATGGGTGCGCCAACGCACCGGAGCCCTCGGATGAGTTCCTCGTTGTCCACGGCGTAGCCTCGGTCACGAACCGTCGCCAACTGTGCGTCGAGTTCCGCTCTGTCGGTGATTGTCTGGTCGGTTTCCGCGGGAAGGCCGTGTTCGTCGATGATGTCGTCGACTCGCTCGGGTGGCAGGTGCGCCAATATCGCCTTTCCGAGTCCGATGGCGTGGAGCGGCCGTCTGAGGCCGGGATAGATGTCTAAATCGACCGCCCGCTCACCCTGTTCGGAGGCGAGATAGACCCCCTGTCCGTACTCTTCGACCATCAGGTTCGCGAGTTCGCCGGTCTGGGACGCCAACCGGTGGACCTCGCGTTTCGCCACCTGATACAGCGGGTGGCGGTGCTGTACGTATCCCCCGAACCCGAGCAGGCGGAGACTCAGTTCGTAATCGGTCCCGTCGCGGACGACGAACTTCTCGGCCTCGAGCGTGCTGAGATGGTTGTGAACCGTGCTCTTGTTCATCCCGAGTTCCCGTGCGAGGAACGTCACGCTACTCGACCCGTGTTCTCGAAGCGCGTCGAGCACCCGAATCGTCTTCCGACTCGTTTCGACCCGGTGGGGCGCGTTCTCTGTCATGACTGCGTGTCGTCGAGGCAACCCTAAATAGTTTGTTCCATTGAGTAGAACAGCTGTTCGACTCGGCGAGACCGTGGGGCGAACCGTCGACACCGTTCGAACGGCGGAGCAAGAAGCGTGGAACCGAGGTATTTGGTGTCTAAGGGCCGCTGTGCGGTGTTCGGAAAACTGTCGGCAAAAACTATTTACGCTCACTCTCTGAGCTACGGTGTATGGAGATACAGACAGAGAGCTTCTCCATCGAGAGCCACAGCAGGTTCGAGATTCTGAGCGTCACTCCCGAGGTGGAAGCGACCATCGAGGACCTCGGCGTGACCGATGGACTCGTGTACGTGTCGACGCCGCACACGTCTGCGGCGCTCTCGACCAACGAGTACGAAGAGAAGCTCCTCGACGACATGATTGACAAGTTCAAGGAGATCGCCCCCCCGGACGAGGGCTACTACCACGACCTCGACCACATCACCGCAGGCGAGCAGCCGAACGCTCACGCGCATCTCATCTCCGCGATGATCAAGCGACCGGTCCTTCTCGTCCTCCGCGACGGGGAGCTCGACCTCGGGACCTGGGAGGAGGTCATGTTCTTCGAACTGTGCGGCCCGCGCGAGCGAACGATTACCACGACGATTCTACAATAGCCATGACGGACCAACGACTCGGACGATCGGTGACTGTCGCTATCGACCACGGCCTCCATTGGGGTTCCCTCGAGGGGTTCGAGGACCCCGCGGCGCTCCTCGACACGGTGTTGGACGCCGGCCCCGACGGTATCCTGGCGAGCGTTCCCTTCCTGAAGCGCTTCGAGGACCGAATCGCCGCCGCCGACGTCCACACCATCGGCACGCTCGACCTCCTGTACGACTCGACGATGCCGGGCGATATCGAAAACGCCGAAATCCACTCTCAGGTGTTCAGCGTCGAGGACTGCGCCGACGTGGCCGACGCCGCGAAGGTCGCGCTCGTCTTCGGCCGGGAGGACCCCGACGTGCTGAAGGAGAACGCCGAGTTTGTCGCGGCCGCAGCCGAGGACTGCGACGACGCGGAGATTCCGCTCATCGTCGAGCCGACCCTCTGGGGGCAGCGCGCTGACGACGAGTTCGACACCGACTACCTCGTCAACGCCAACCGCCTGGGCTTCGAACTCGGCGCGGACATCCTGAAGACGCCGTATCCACCCACGGGCTTCGAGCGCATCGTAGACAACGCGCCGGTGCCGACGTACATCGCCGGTGGCCCCACCGTCGAGACGGACCGAGAGGTACTGGAGATGGTCCACGGTGCCGTCGAGGCCGGCTCGCAGGGCGTGATGTTCGGCCGCAACGTCTGGCAGCGAGACGATCCCGCCGCCATCATCGACGCACTCTCGGCTATCGTCCACGAGGGCGCGACCATCGAAGAGGCGGAGACGTTGCTATGACCCGCCGAACCACCCCCCAAACCCACTGATGAACCTTCCGTACCCCCACTTTCAGGTCAACTTCAAGGTGTACCCGGACACGAGCGGCGAGGACGCGCTCGCGTTCGCGCGGATGCTCGAAGCGATAGAGGCGGAGACCGACGCGCGCTTCGTGTTGACGCCCCAACTGCCCGACATCCGACTGATAACCGAACACACCGAACTCGCCGTCACCGCGCCCGCGATGGACGCCGTCGAGCCCGGTCGCGGGATGGGGAAAATCCTCCCGGAGACCGTCGCAGACGCGGGAGCCGACGGCGTCGTCATCAACCACGCCGAGAACCGCGACACGCTGTCCGACCTCGTGTGGAAAATCGAGCGCTGCCGCGACCTCGACCTCGACTCGGTCGTCTGCGTCGACAGCATCGAGATGGGTCGCGCGGTCGCGGAGTTCGACCCCGACTCGATGATATACGAGATGCCCGAAGACATCTCGTCGAACCGCGCGATCACGCAGACCCATCCCGACCGCGTTCGCGACTTCATGTCGATGGTCGAGACGGAGAACCCGCGCACTCGCGTCCTCGTCGGCGGCGGTATCTCGACCGCCGAGGACGTCCGCCTCGCGTTCGAACAGGGGGGTCACGCGACCGGTGCCGCGTCGGCCGTGTCGCTCGCGTCGGACCCGGAGTCGCTCCTCCGCGACATCGCCGCGAGTTTCCCCTGAAACGGCCGCCGACAGCGGCCACCTTTTCTCGCACCGCTCGGTGACTGCGGCGCGTCGGACCGGCGCAATCTTTTTAGTGGTCATTGATGATGTGCAATACACGTCAATGACAACGAAAAATATCCTCGTAGTGTGTGGCACATCGGTTGCGACGTCGACGGTCGTCAAGGAAGCGCTGAAAGAGAAACTCCCGGAGCGTGGCCTCGACATCGGGACCATTGCCAAGGCGAAGGCGACGGAAGCTCCTGGTAAGGTCTCTTCGGGGAACTTCGACCTCATCGTCACCACGACGCAACTCAACAAAGACAAGTTCGACATCCCGGTCATCCATACCACGGCGTTCATGACCGGTATCGGTCAAGACGAGGTCCTTGACGACATCGCCGCGGCGCTCGAAGACTGATTGACACGTCCGTGACGCTGATTTTTCACGAACGATAGCAATATTTATGTGGGATCACTCTCATCCTGAGACAGGGTTGTGAGTTAATAGCATGGCAGTACCAGAAGTACTCTTACAGAGTGGTGTGAGTTCCCTGTTGAATTCTATCAACAGCGTAATCCAATCGTTGGGCGTGAGCGTCCTCCTTCCGATAATCATCTTCCTCATCGCGCTCGCGTTCCGGGTGGACGTGTTGAAGGCGGCGCGCTCGTCCATCCTCATCGGCATCGGCTTCATCGGCATCAATCTCGTCATCGGGCTGTTCAGCGAGAACATCAGTCCGCTGGCCCAACAGATGGTCGAGGTGACCGGCATTACGCTGCCGGCGGTTGACGTCGGCTGGCCCGCCGCCGCCGCCATCGCCTTCGGTATCGCGGAACTCGGCGTCTGGATGATTCCGCTGTTCGTGGCGATGAACCTCGTCCTCTTCGCGATCGGCTTCACCTACACGCTCAACGTGGACATCTGGAACTACTGGCACTTCGCCTTCATCGGCGGGCTGGTCTACATGAGCACGAACAACTGGCTGTACTCGGTGGCAGTCGGGCTGACGCTGGGGCTGTTCGTTCTCGTGGCCGCGGACTGGACGCAACCGGCCGTCGAAGAGACGTTCGATACGCCCGGCATCTCCATTCCGCATGGGACATCGGCACCCTACGCCGTCGCCGCAATTCCGATTCACTGGGCGGTGGATAAGACGCCGCTCGGGAACATCGAAGCCGACCCCGACGCGATTCAAGACCGGTTCGGCATCCTCGGTGAACCGATCTTCGTCGGCCTCGCTATCGGACTCGTCATCGGTATCGCCGCCTACAGTAACGCGCTCTTCGTCGCCGAGAGCTGGTACGCCATCCTCACCGCCGGCATCTCGTTCGCCGCGGTGATGCATATCCTCCCGATGATGGTCGGCATCCTCATGGAGGGGCTGACGCCGCTTTCGGAGTCGATTCGGAACTACATGACCTCGCGGTTCGAAGACCGCGACATGGCGATCGGACTCGACTCGGCTATCCTCATCGGCCACGAGTCGGTCATCGCGTCCAGCCTGCTCATCGTTCCCATCGCCATCGTGATGTCGATCATCCTCCCCGGCAACGACGTCCTGTGGGGAATCGACCTGGCAACGTTCCCGTTCTTCTTCGCGCTGATGGTTCCCATCATGAACGGCAACATCGTGAAGATGGTCGTCACGGGGACGATCCTGCTCATCCCGCTGCACTACATCTCCTCCGCGGTGGCTCCTCTCCTGACGCAGGCGGCGGGGAGCGCGGGCTTCGACCTCGGTGGCCGCGGGCTCATCACGTCGCCCGTCGCTGACGCGGGGTCGCCCGCGACGGGCATCCTGGCCCTCATCCCGGCACCGGTCGCCCTCGCGGTCGCACTCGTCATCGTCCTCGGTATCTGGGTCGCGCTTCGGACGTGGCCCCAGCGGATGTACATGGTCGCCGGCGCGTCCGAAGAGAAAGCGCGGGAGACCGTCGAACGTCGTCACACCGGCAAGGGCGGCGGCCTCTTGCCCAACAAAATCGGCTCGACTGTTGACGCGACGAGCACAGAGGGCCGCTCCGACGACTGACCGCGCAGTTACAGTTACAGTCACCCGTCGGTGTCCGCGACTCGGCCACGACGAGTCGCCGCGTTCCGCGGCACCGGCGGCGAACCGGTACCAACACTTTTCTCGGAGACCCGCGTACGACTCATCGATGCGAACCGAAAGCCTCGAACTGACTGGCGAGACGGACGAAGCGGTCCTCACGGAACTCGGCGCGTACGCCTACGACCAAGGCTGGGCCGACGAGAGCTACGCGGACGCCCTCCTGGCACGCGAAGCCGACTACCCGACGGGACTCGACATCCCGACGATGGGGTTCGGCATCGCCATCCCCCACGCCGACCCCGACCACGTCACAGAACAGGCCGTGCTCCTCGGACTGCCGCCCGCGGGCGAGTCGATAGCGTTCCGAAGCATGGACAACCCCGACGAACACGTCGCCGCCGAAGTCGTCGTGTTGCTTCTCGTGACCGACACCGACGGCTACTCGTCGTTCCTCTCGAACCTCGCTAAACTTTTCCAGGCCGAGGAGTTCGCCGAGATGACGAAGCGCCGCGACGCCGACGGCCTGCTCGACCTCGTCGTCGAGCGCTGCGTCGATTTCGACGGCTGAACCGGAGAAGACGACGCCGCGGAGCGGCGCTTCACGGCGAGCGAGCGGCCAGTCTTCTAGTCCACTCCACTCCTGTTCTCAGTCGATGAGCTCTCGTACGTCCTCGTTGGTCTCGGCGCGGAGGGCTGTCTCGGCGAGCGTCGCCGCCGACTCGTCATCCACGGCCTGGACGCCCGCTTTCACGTCGGGAATCGTCACGGCGCTCATGCTCAGTTCGTCGAGGCCGAGCCCGACGAGCAGTTCGGTGAGGTCCGGGTCGCCGGCCATCTCGCCGCACATCCCGACCCAAGCGTCGCCTTCGTGGGCTGCCTCGACCGTCCGCGCGATGGCGCGGAGGACCGGCGGGTGAAGCGGGTCGTGTAACGAGGCGACGCGGTCGTCGTCGCGGGCCGCGGCCATCACGTACTGCGTGAGGTCGTTCGTTCCGATACTGAGGAAGTCGAGGCGGTCGGCGAACTCGCGGGCGAGAAAGACCGACGCCGGCGTCTCGACCATCGCGCCGAGTTCGGGAACCGCGTAGTCGACGCCGGCGTCGTCGAGTTCCCCGGCGATTGCGCTCACCTCGTCGAGAAGCGCGTCGAGTTCGGTGACTGTCGACACCAGCGGGAACATCACGGCGAGCTGCGCCGGCCCGGCAGCCGCGCGCAGAATCGCGCGGACGTGTTCTTCGAACAGTTCGGGTCGCTCGCCCGGTGCGAACCGGACGCCCCGAACGCCGAGAAACGGGTTGTCGCCGGGGTCGGAGTCGACGTACGGAATCGGCTTGTCGCCGCCGATGTCGAGCGTTCGGACGACCACGCGCGACCCGGCGAACGCCTCGCACACCTCGTTGAGCGCTTCGTACTGCTCGTCTTCGTTCGGCGGCGTCTCCCGGTCGAGAAAGAGGAACTCCGTTCGAAAGAGCCCGACGCCGTCCGCACCGCGTTCGGCGGCCGCCTCCGCCTCCTGCGGCGTTCCAACGTTCGCGGCGACTTCGACGTGTCGGCCATCGACCGTCGTGACGGGGTCGTGCCGAACCGTCGCACCGCTCGATTCCCGCGCCGCGGCGACGGCGTCGTCGTCCGGGTCGACGGTCACGTCGCCCGTGGTGCCATCGACGACGAGACGCGTGCCGTCGGCGAGGTCGAGGGCGGCGGGGTCGACGCCGACCACCGCCGGAATCGCCAGCGACCGAGCCATGATGGCGGCGTGCGACGTGCGGCCCCCTTCGACCGTGACGAACCCGGCGACTGCGTCGGGGTCTAACTGTGCGGTGTCGCTCGGGGTGAGCCGCTTCGCGACGATGACCGTTCCCTCAGGGAGCGCCGAGAGGTCGACTCGGTCGCGGTCGAGCAGCAGACGGAGCAGTCGGTCGCGGACGTCTCGGAGGTCGTCCGCGCGCTCGGCGAACATCCCATCTGCCCCCTCGAACGTGGCGATTGGGTCCTCGAATGCCCGCGAGACGGCCCGCTCGGCGGTGACGCCGTCTTCGCTGATCGCGGTCTCGACGCCCTCGGTTATCTGTGGGTCGGCGAGGAACTGCTGGTGCGCGTCGAATATCTCCGCTTCTTCGGCGCCGACGCGCTCGGCCGTCCGAGACCGCTCGCGGGCGAGTTCGTCCGCCGCAGTCTCCCGTGCCTCTTCGAACCGCCGACGTTCGGTCTCGGGGTCGGCCGCCGACCGTTCGTCGTTGAGGTCGACTGTCGAATCGTACTGGACGACCGTGCCGACACCGCGTAGCGGCGTCACCCCGACGCCCGAGATTCGGCGGTCGCTCATCGGTCCCTCGTAGCTATCGCTGAATACGCTGCGCTTGCGAACATCGCACGCGTCTAGTCCGCGTCCGCCGGCAAAAACGCTCGCGAAGCGGTAAAGCCTTAGTGCCGGCGTGGGAAATGGTGGCACGGATGGCAGCGAAATCAGCGACAGTAGTCGTAGAGCACGAGACCGGTCTCCACGCGCGCCCCGCGTCGATGTTCGTCCAGACGGCGTCGAAGTTCGAGACGGACATCTCCGTGCGGAAAGCCGGCGGGGAGACGGAAGTAGACGCGAAAAGCAGCATCGCCGTTCTCTCGCTCGGTGTCGGCCCGGACGAGGAAATCGTCATCACCGCCGACGGAAGCGACGGCGAGCAGGCCGTCGAGCGACTCGTCGAACTCGTCCGCAACGACTTCGACCTCGATTCGTAGACGACCGCTCGGACTCGTGGTCGATTCGACGCCCGACGACGTAGTGGGTGCGACTGGCGGCAACAAGGGCGCCTGCATTCACGTCGACGAGCTCGACCGCGGGGGGTAGTGCCCTCGTGGGGACCTGTGTCTCTTGCTTCGAGAGCTGAATATATAATAATTGGATAAAACAGACAATAAAATTTCATCTGATACTTTGGTGTCAATCCGGCTATTACGTAGAAATAGCTGTTTTTAATCCCTTATATGGGTGTTTAGGGATTATCTGAGTGGAGAAAGAACTCTAAGATAATACCTGTATATACGCAGCTCTGGACCGTATAATTCTCATTCTTGGGTACCTAGGGGCAGAAATAACAGACAAAATATGAAATAAATATCTCTATCGATAATTTTTGATATGATGTGCCCTAAGACGAACAGTCTCTCCACTCCGGAGACGGTTCGCTACCGAGGACAACGAAGACCGAGTCAACTCTGGTGCTGGACGGGGTCTGGAGAGCGTGTGAACGACACCGAACTCGGAAGCGCGTGAAACTCGTCCGAACGCTATGACCCGCTCCGGAGCGCGAGTGAGTAGATAATAAACGATAGTCCGACGATTTGGCTTATCGCGGTCCCGAGCGGCAGATAAAACACGTAGATGTCGACGTCGAATCCAAACGATGCGGTGCCAAGTGAGATGACGGGGGGAACGACGGTGACGAACGCGAGACCGACCGCGAGAAACAGCATCCGCCGGCTCTCGTTCCGACGGTATCCGTGGTAGGCTTGGAAGACGATAAACAAGCCCATCACGATTGTAACGAAGAACGCGGCGAACAGGGTTACGTAGCGTATCGGCAGCGCGAACAGGTCAATCTGAAGCGTTTGCATCACAGTTCCTCCCAGATTCGCGTGAAGCGGTCCGCCATCGTCTCGGGCTCCCGTTCTTCGATTGTGAGTTTGAGTTCATTGTTCTCTAATTCCACCGTGAGGCGCTTGAGTCGTGCTTTGTAGACGCTGTAGTGGTGTCCATCGCCCTCGAGTTCGGTCTGCTCTTCGAGAAGCCCGCAGTCGATCAGGCGCTCGGTGCGCCGGTAAATCGTCGGGAGCGACGCGTCGCATGCTTCGCTAAGCTCTTTGGCGGACTTGGCTGTCGTGTCTGTCGACGTGAGGATGGTTCGTGCGTATTCGTCGTCGAGGAGGCGGTAGACTTCCTCCGATGCGGACTCCTCACACACAACGGGATATCATCGTGAGTGATGTTTATCGGTGCGTCGATTTTCTGGGCCGGAAAACGTGCGTCGCCTTATATGCACATAGGGCGAGACGGCAGTCGGAACTCTGCACCCCGGTCAAACTTTCCGACCCAGAAAATCTGTGTCGGTGTTTAATCACCTGTCTGTCGCTTGCTCTCTCGTGAAACGACAGCCAGTCTCTGATGGCCGCGTTCGAGTATTGCCCTGTCAATCGAGTAGACGGCGACTCGCTCGTCGTCGGAGCGGAACCGGGGTGGAGCGTCGGTGAAACGACTCGTCTCCGCTGTGTTCGCGTTGTTGTTGCTCACGTCGTCGGTCGGTGCCGTCGCGAGTACGGCAGGTGCGACCCAAGTCGCCATCGATGCCGACGCGTCCGTGAGCGACCCCGCACCGGGCGAACCGTTCGAAGTCACCGTCAACTTGAGCAATGTCGGCGACGAGGCGGGCGAGGTGACCGACGTGTATCTCCGCGACCCGAGCGGGACCGAATACGCGCGGGCCGAAGATCTCGGATCGCTCATCTCGGGACGCGAGATGAGCGTTCCCATGAGCGTCACCCTCGACGAAGCGGGGAGAAAACGGCTTACCGTTCAGGCGGCCATTAGAGGACAAAGCGGTGAATACACACGGGTGAGCTACCCGATATACGTAGACGTCGAGACCCCAGACGAGGCCGCGATTTCGTTCGAATCCCTTGACCCCGTCGCGGGTGACGAGCGTTCCGTCGGGGTGACCGTTGCCAACGGTGACACCGACGCGATTTCGAACGTCAAGCTCACGCTCGGCGGCGACGCCAGTGTCGACGACCCGAAACGCGTGAGTGCCTCGCTCGCACCCGGTTCGCACGCCGACTACGCGTACAACGTGACCTTTCCCGAAGCCGGTGAGCACACGCTCCGCGCGACGGTCCAGTACAAGACCACGACCGGAGCAACACGGACGGCAATCGCCGAGAAGACGGTGACCGCCGAGTCCGCTGACATCGACACTGGTCTCACCGCGACAGTGGCCGAGTCGAACGGGTCGTCGGTCATTCGGACGACGCTCACAGAGTATGGGAACGTCGGCCTCACCGACGTTCAGTTCCGGGCAGTCGTCGACGGAACGGTGGTTGAACGCGCCCTCGTCTCGGACGTCGACCCCAAGTCGTCGCAGACGTTCGCACTCAGCGGAACTGACATTCCCACGGGTGCAGTAACCATCGTCGCCGCGTACACCGCTGGTGGCGACGCGCACACGACCGAAACGACCATCGACTACAACCCCCGCGAGTTGTCGAACATCGAACTGACCGGTATCGAAGCGACGCGGAGCGGCTCGACGGTCACGCTGAGCGGCGATGCCGCCAACGTCGGAAGTACCGACGCCGACTCCGTGCTCATGAGCGTCGGCGACGCGGATGGCGTCAGTCCGGCCGCGCCGAACGGCGAGTACTTCGTCGGCACCGTCGAGTCGAGCGAGTTCGCCACGTTCGAACTGACTGCCGATACGGGGTCAAACGGCTCAGTCGACAGCCTTCCCGTCGAAATCCGCTACTCCGCGGGCGGTGAGCAGTTCGTCCGGACGGTCGACGTCGACCTCGAATCGAGCGAGTCGGCCGCGCAAGGCGATGCGGCTGCGAGTAGTAGCTCCGGTGGAGGCAGCAGCGGCCTCTCGGTGGCGGCACTCGGTCTCGCACTCGCCGTTGCGGTCGGTGGTGCTGGTCTCTACTGGCGGCGACAACAGTCATGAGCGTCATCGAACTCGAGGACGTCGTCAAGCGCTACCAAAGCGGCGTGGAAACGGTCGAGGCGCTCAAAGGCGTAGACTTCACCGCCGACCGCGGTGAGATGGTCACCGTCATCGGCCCTTCGGGTTCGGGCAAGAGTACCATGCTCAACATGATCGGCCTACTCGATACGCCGACCGAAGGTCACGTCCACCTCGACGCCCACGACGTGACCGACTTCAGCGAGGACGAACTCACCGAAGAGCGCCGGACGGGAATCGGATTCGTGTTCCAGGACTTCCACCTGCTCCCGATGCTGACGGCGGTCGAGAACGTCGAACTCCCCTCGATGTGGAACACATCGGTAGACAGACACGACCGCGCGGTTGAGTTACTTCGCCGCGTGGGACTCGGCGACCGCTTAGACCACACGCCCGACCAGTTGTCGGGCGGCCAGCAACAGCGCGTCGCAGTCGCGCGCTCGCTCATCAACGAACCGGATATCCTCTTGGCCGACGAGCCGACGGGGAACCTCGACCAGGACACCGGAAAGACGATTCTCGAAGAGCTGACGCGGCTGAAAGAAGACGAGAACGTCGCTATCGTCGCGGTCACCCACGACGACCAGATGCTCGACTACACTGACACCACCGTCCGCATCGTCGACGGCGTCATCCAAGAGGTGGCCCAGCCGTGAGTATCGCCGACTATCTGTGGCGGTATCCGAGCGCCCTCATGGCGTGGCGCAATCTCGGCCGCAATCGAACGCGAACGTTGCTGGCGGCGCTCGGCATCGTCATCGGCGTGATTTCCATTGCCTCGCTCGGGATGGCTGGTGCAGCGCTCCAACAGCAGGCGACCTCCGATCTCGGCTCCATCGGCGGCGACGTGACGATTTCGTCGGGAGCGGACAGCGCCACCGACGGCGTCACCCGAGCGCAGGTCGAAACGCTCCGAGACATCGTGAGTGACGCGGAGGTGGTCCCACAGAAGTCGAACTCGACGACGCTGACGGCCCGAAACGGCGAGGAGGCACGGATGAGCGTCACGGGGGTGACCAATGCGGCCGCGCTGTACAACCTCACGTCGGGCGACGCACCGAGTCGGCTGGCGTCGGGGGCGCTAATCAGTAACAGCACCGCCGAGACACTCGACCTCGAACCCGGTGACCCCGTCGAGTACGACGGCCAGATATATCGAATCAGCGGGTTCCTCGAGGGGTCGGGTGGCTTCGGTGGTGGTGGCGGACAGCTCGTGTTACCGATGTCGGCGCTCTCTGAGCAGGACGGCTACGATACGGTGACCGTCGCCGCCGGCAGTAGCGACGCGGCCGGGACCCTCGCTGACGTCATCGATAGCCAGTTCAACGAAGAAGACGACGAGGAGTTACGCGTGAGCACGTTCGGGAGCTTAGACAGCCTCGACACGTTCCTGAACACGCTCAACTACGCGCTACTCGGTATCGGTGCCATCTCGCTCGTCGTGGCGAGTGTCGCCATCCTCAACGTGATGCTGATGAGCACGGTCGAACGCCGCGGCGAAATCGGCGTCCTCCGTGCGGTCGGGATTCGCCGCGGTGAGGTGCTCCGGATGATTCTGACCGAGGCCGCCCTCATGGGCGCTGTCGGTGGCGTCGTCGGCGCGCTCGGGTCACTCGGTGTCGGACTGGTCATGTTCCAGTTACTCACGGGCAACGCGATGGCCGTGTTCAACTGGAGTAGCTCCCAGTATCTCCTGTTCGGTTTCGCGTTCGCCGTCGTGGCGAGCGTTCTGAGCGGTGTCTATCCGGCGTGGAAGGCCGCCAACGACCGCCCGGTCGACGCGCTTCGAAGCTGAGGCGTCGACCACGCTCCACCGACACTCGTCGGGAGGTTCGGACTCGGGCGTCAAACGGGGTGGAAAAACACGTGTCGAACTGCAGCTTGTCGGGAGGTCGACGCGCCTAGTGGAACAGCCGCCACACCAGTCCGAGGAGGATGAACGGCGCGAACGGGATCATGAGGACCGCGATTCCAGCGACGATGAGCGTCCCCATGAGACCCATCTGAATGTTCGAGTAGTCGGTTCGAACGGGGTTGACTGCGCGAGCCATACTGATTCGTCGGGTTCCCGTATACATAAAGTGACTGAATAGTTAATATATAAATAGTCGCGAGGGTGGGGCCAGCAGTTGTGGGCGAACACACGACCTGTTGTCGTACCCAACTGCGTTGGCTTACACCCGACTCGGCTCAGGTGCTCGGAGCGCCAACAACACACCGACGACGGCGACGCCGCCGGCGGCGAAGAACGCCGGGGCGTATCCCGCGTAGTCGATAATCGCACCGGCGGCGATGGGGGCGGCGAACGCGCCGAGGAGTCCGACGCTCGTCAGGAGCGAGACGGCCGTGGTCCGCACCGCGGGGGCGACGAGTTCTGCGATGTACGAGAAGATGAGCCCCGTGACGAGCTGGATGGCGAAGCCGACGACGACGACCGCACCGACGACCGCGCCGAGTTCCGAGACGAACGCGAACGCGACGACCGCGGGCGTTGCGACGGCGAACGACGAGACGATGACCCGGCGACGACGACCGCCGAACACGCGGTCGGTGACCACGCCGCTGGTCGAGCGCGCGACCGCGCCGATAGCGGGGAACAACGCGGTCAGGAGACCGCTTGCGGCCAGCGAAATCGGGAACTCGCTGGCGAGGAAACTCGGGAGCCACGTGTTGACGAACAGGTACAGCGAGTAGGCGAGAAAGCAGAGTGCGCAGACGGTCCAGACCGCTCGACTCCCGAACAGTTCGCGGAGCGCCGCCTGGTCGGGCGCGGGCGCGTCGACGCCGGGGACGCGGCGGCGGGTCGCGAGCATGAAAAAGACGACGCCGATGACGGCGACCGCGGCGTACAGCGGGAGAATCGCAGGCCACCCGGCGACGTTCGCGATGAGCGGGCTCCCGAACTGCCCGAGGGCGAAGCCGACCGGCGCGCTCGCGGTGAACACGCCGACCGCAGTCGCGCGCTGTTCCGTGGGGACCGCGCTCCCGACGACGTTCGCGCCCGCGTTCCAGAACGTGACGTACGCGAGGCCGCCGAGCACCCGCGAGACGAGGAGCCAGCCGTACGTGCCGGCGGTGGCCGCGTACCAGCCCCAGCCGCCGGCGACGACGAGCGCGACGGTCGCGAGCGCGACGACGCGGCGCACCGAAAAGCGGTCGAGGACGACGCCGATGGGGACGCTCGTGACGACCGCCGTCGCGTACATGATGCTGACGAGCCACCCCGCCGCGCTCGCGCTCAGCCCGAGGGACTCTTGAATCACCGGCAGCACGCTCGCCGGGGCGATTTCGTAAGCCGCCGCCGCCGTCGAAAGCAGGAAGAAGCCGACGACGATGCCCAGTATCTCGTGTCGCGTGCCCGTCGCGTCCGGTGTCGTACTCACGGTTTCGCTACCTGCTCGGCGGAGGAGTATGAAACCGCCTGATGTCGGTCTGGTCTTCCAATGACCGCGAGCGGCACCGGCTCAGTCGTCGCCACCGAGCGCCTGCTCGATAGGCGTCTCCCCACCCGTGAGGTGCATCGTCTCGCCGACCGTTCGGTCGATATCGAGGCAGGCGACGACCGCCTGCGCCACGTCGGCCCGCGGAATCTCGGGCGTGTCGCCGTCGAGACCCTCGACGGTCAGCGAGACAGTACCGGTGCCGTCCGCGTCGGTGAGTCTCGTGGGGCGGAGAATCGTCGCGTCGAGCGACGACTGTTTGAGGTAGTCGTCGGCACAGCGCTTGGCGACTAGATACGGGCGCAGCGGCTCGGGGCCGGAAAGCGGGTCGCCAGCGCCGATGGAGCTCACCATCACGAAGCGGTCGATGCCCGCCTCGACACAGGCGTCAATCACCCGTCGAGCGCCCCAGAGGTCGACCATGAGCGTTTTGTCCGCGCCAGTCGACCCGCCGGACCCGGCGGTGAACACGACGGCGTCGGCCCCGTCGAGCGCCGCTTCGAAGTCGCCTTCGAGGTCGCCCAGTCGCGGCTCGCCGCCGCGGTCGCGGACCGCCTCGAACTGCGATTCGTCGCGGACGACGCCGATGGGGTCGTGACCGGCGTCCGCGAGCCGCGGGAGGAGCTGCCGTCCGATACCGCCGTTCGCGCCGATAACTGCGACCTGCATGGTTCGCCGTCGCGTAGTCGCCCCGGCCAGATAGGGGCTGGGTTCGGCGAAGGTGGTTCGTGAGAATAGCGCGACTCAGTCCGCAGGTTGCGGGAGCGAGACCGTGACCACACTTCCCCGAGTGCTGTCGGTGCTGATATCGAGTTCGCCGCCGATGTCGTCGACGACGGAGTTTACCATCCACAGACCGAGCCCGCTGCCGTGACGTAACGCGGTCTCTTCGCCTTCGAGCATCGCGAGTTCTTGTTCGGAGATACCGGTTCCACGGTCTTCGATCCGAACCGTTACGGCTGATTGTGCCTCAGTTACGGAGATGTCGACGAGTGGCACATCCTGTGTCGAGTGGACGATTGCGTTCTCACAGAGCTCGTACAACGCGGTCTGCAAATACGAGTTCCCAAAGACGTGCGCGCTCTCAGGCGTAGACAGCTCGATTCGGGCGTGCGGATACTCGTCGGTGAGTGCTGCTCGAATTCGGTCGAGCACGTCGACGACGTCGAGTGACTGTAACTCATCTCCCGCCTGGAACGCGTTGCTGACGGTTCTGGACTTCTCGCTGAGTTCGAGTAACTCTTGGGAGCGGTCGACGATGTTGTCTGCGAACGCGCTGACGTCGTCGTCGGCCGTCGATTCGGAGATGAGCTCGCCGTAGCCGCTGACGACGTTTATACTGTTTCGGATGTTGTGGCGCAACACCCGGTTGAGTACACGAATATGTTTTTGTCGCCGGACCCGTTCGGAGATGTCTCGAAGTAACAGCAGAATCGACTGTTGTTCGGCGTTTTCGATCGCCGTCGCAGAGGCTTCGGCGTGGACGCTCTGTCCCCACCGTGTCGTACAGACGAGCGTCTTCGTGACGCCAGCATCCTGTTGGAAGACGCGTTCGGTGAGGCCGGTGAACCCACAGCCGTCTTCGAACTGGATGACGTCCGACGGGTCAAATCGCTGTAGTTCGAACTCGGAGTAGCCGAAGAGTTCGCAGGCTGCCCTGTTGCACTCGACAATCTCGTTCGACTCGATGTCGACGACGATGATGGCCTCTTCTGCGGACTCGAACAGTCGTTCGTACCGCTCTTCGATTTTTTCGTACTGAGTCGTGAGCTTTCGAGATTGCACCCGTCGGATACAGAGGTTTTTGAGACGATAGTTGAGGACCTGCTCGTCAATTGGTGCAGCGACGATATCGTCGACGACGGCCTGCTCTCGCTGCCACATCTGCTGTGTACCTCCGAGGCTGAACGATGAGTCCTGACGCTTGATCACCACGACCGGACAAAACGTCGGATGTTCGGCCTGTTTTCGATCTAATAGCCTCGGACCGTATTCCGGGAGGAGACGGTCTTCGATCAGGTAGCACGACGCAGGTCGAATCTCGTCGTCGACGATGATGTCGTACTCCGACAGCAGTAGCTCTCGAATCGCTGATTGGTCTTGTTCACCACTCACGAGCAACTGAACCGTTGTCTCGTTGTGTCTCGTCTCAAACATTAGTGAGGATCGTCAAACAGTCGTGGACAACTTACTCGTCGAAGATCCCGCGGGTGATGTCCGGGGCCGTCTCAAAGGGCCCGTGCAGTTGCAACCCCTGTGCATCTTCGATCGTGAACCGGTGAAACTGGTTATCGAAATCGCCGAGGCGCTTTTTCAGTACGCCAATCATTCGTTCCATCCCTCCTGCCTGCTGGACATACGACAGAAACACGACGTTGTCCGCCAGATAGCTGGCTCCTGCGCTCGTCGGCGACTCAACGCCGGTGACTCTGCCAACCTCGTCTGTGATGATGACCGAGATACCTCGTTGTTTCAACGTCCGTGTGAGCGTATGAAGCCGCCGGACGAGTTGCATATCATCGCCCCGAATCGACATCTTGTAGCCTGCAATGCCATCGATTAGCACGACATCTGGACGCTGTCGTTCAACGGCATCGAGCACGAGTTGCGCGAACTCTTCGGGTGAGCGTACAAGCGGTTCGATCTCGTGTAGCTCCAACAACCCGTGTTCGACGAGGTCTCCGACAGGTGTCCCGAGGTTTTCAGCACGGTAGCTGAACTGGTCTGTCGACTCCTCGAAGAGGAACCCGAGGGCGGGGTTGCCTTGGTTGGCAACGCCGTGTAGGAACTGTGTTCCAGTCGTCGTTTTCCCGACGCCGCTTGGACCGCTAATGAACGTCACAGAGCCCTCTCTGATACCGCCTCCCAGCAGTGCATCGAGATTGTCGTTCCCCGAAGAGAGAACGCTCGGATCGAACGGTGTCGTTCGCTGTTGGGGGACGATCCGTGGATACACTTCGAGCCCCTGCGCGCGTATCTCAAGTCCGTGTGAGCCACTCTCGTGACCGAGCCCGCGGTGTTTCTTCACTTCGAATCGGCGTCCAGTCGTTCCATTTGTGAGATCGAGGAGTCCGTCACTCAGCGACTCCGCGTCTTCCGGCCAGTTCCCGCTGTCGTCACTTCGAGTCGTGAGCGTCCCGACGACTGTCGTCTCTCGGTCACGGAGATACCGCATGAGCGACAGGAGGCGCTTGCGGTACTGGTACTGGTCTGTCTCGATATACTTGAGCTGCGTTATCGGATCGATGAGTATGCGTGACGGGTCGTGCTCCTCGATCGCTTGCATGATGTCTTCTGTGAATCGTTCCGATTGCACATCACCCGGCTCGACGAGATCGTACGATTGGTCTTCGGTGAAAAACTCAGTTTCCGGGCCGAGGTCGAGAAAATGCGCATCGGAAATGTCGATGCTGACCTGCTCCGCATTCAGCAAAACGTTCGTTTTCGATTCTTCACCGTGCATATAGACTACCGATTCGCCCGCTTCGAGGCCCGCTTCGAGGAAGTGTGCACCAAGTAGAGATTTTCCGGCGCCTGGCTCTCCTCTCACCAGATACATTCTTCCCCTGGCAAACCCTCCATGAAGAACTGAGTCCAACCCGGGGATACCTGAACTGATGCTATCCATTATTTCTATCTCTGGACAGGAGAGTATATTCGTTCTGGTACCGGAATGGTACACACGTGCAGAGAAACCAACAAATGTCCTATAACGCCGGCTCTCTGTATGTGAGATAATGGAACGAGACAGGATCGAAGCGGCACGCTCGTTCGTTCTTAGTTCCAAATACCGAAAACACGTGCTAAAAGGGCTGGCGAGAGCCAATCTCGCGACTCCGACCGAACTTGCCGAGAATACGGAACTCCAACGCTCACATATCTCCAGGGCGGTTTCGGAGTTACGTGACGAGGACATCGTTGAACTCTACGCACCAGAAGAGCGAACAGTTGGGCGGTACTACGGGCTGACTGACTTCGGTGAGGTGGCGTGGGAGGACATCCGTTCTGACATTTTACATTTGGAGTGGCAGGTCACCAACTCGACGACTGAAACAAGCAGCCGACTCGTCGAAGCAGTAACTCAACTACTCAGAGACAAACTCCGGTTCGTCGGTATGTACGACGGAGATGCGGCCAGGCTCTTGTACGCCGATGATGACGCGCTCGCCGAGTACACAGAACAGGAACTGACAGACGGTGCCCGAGAACTGGCGTTCCAACGCGTTAATCTTGATCTGAATATCCCAAATAAACAGTGCTGGGCACAGGTGTACTTCTTCGACCCGGAAGCACTACTCATTGCCCAAGATTCGGATGGAACCTTGTATTCCGTGAGCTTCGCACCGTACCAAGATGTCGATATCGCTGGCCTTCTGGACACGATCGAGTCGACGGTTCTGCAGACGGGACACGGCGATTGACGTCCGCTCCGCGCACAGACAGCGCAAAACGACAGACCGTTCCTCGCCACCCAACACCGCCCCGCCGAACCGGACGGTGCTGCTGGAAACAACACCGTCGTTACCGTCGCGGGTCGGTGTTCGGGTATGCGCGATACGAACCGCGAGTGGATTTTTGCCGAGCGCCCCGAGGGCGAACCGGACATGGACAGTTTCGAAATCCGCGAGGGCGACCTCCCGGAGCCGCGACACGGGGAGCTCCTCGTGCGCGTGCGATACCTCTCTGTCGACCCGTACATGCGCGGGCGGATGCGGGACGCGGAGTCGTACGCCGAACCGTGGTCGGTCGGCGAGCCGCTGCAGGGCGGCGTCGTCGGCGAAGTCGTCGAAAGCGAGAGCGAGGCGTACGATACCGGCGACCTCGTGACCGGCAACGGGACGTGGGCCGACTACACCGTCCTCGACGCCGACAACGTCGCGCCCGTCGACCCATCCGTCGCGGACCTCCCCGCCTATCTCGGCGTGCTCGGGATGCCCGGCCGGACGGCGTACTTCGGCCTGCTTGAGGTGGGTGACCCCTCGCCCGGCGAGACGGTCGTCGTGTCCGGCGCGGCCGGTGCAGTTGGCTCCGTCGTCGGCCAGATTGCGAAGTTCAACGGTTGTCGCGTTGTCGGCTTCGCCGGCTCCGACGAGAAGGTGTCGTGGCTCACCGACGACCTCGGCTTCGACGCCGCAATCAACTACAAGGCGGTCGACGACTACCGTGCGGCGCTCGACGAGGCCGCGCCCGACGGGGTAGACGTGTACTTCGACAACGTCGGCGGCCCCATCACCGACGCGGTGTTCACGAAGTTGAACCTCGACGCCCGCGTCGCTGTCTGCGGGCAGATTGCTCACTACAACGACGAGGGCGTGCCGACCGGGCCGCGAAAGCTCCCGCAACTCATCGCGCCGCGGGCGAAGGTTCAGGGACTGCTCGTCAGCGACTACGCCACCCGATTCGGCCAGGCCAGCGAGCAACTCGGCTCGTGGGTTGCCTCGGGCGACCTCGAACACCGCGAGACGGTCGTCGACGGCCTGGAGAACGCGCCCGATGCGTTCCTCGGCCTGTTCTCCGGCGACAACATCGGCAAGCAGGTCGTCGGCGTGTCCGAACCGTAACGCACGGCTTCGCCGCCGGGCATCGTCGGGCCGACACCCCCAACTGAGAGTCGATGTCGAACACGCGTCGAGCGGCCGCGCCGGGTGGGACGCGACAGCAGCGGCGGTCAACATCGCGGAACCGAAGTGATTATATTGATTTAGGCTAGCCTAAAAACGAATGTCAAGTGATGGCAACGGACGCGACGCTCCGACGCGGCGAGACTACGTGAAGTACGGTGGCGCAATCATCGGCGGCGGGTTACTTGCCGGCTGTTCGCAGCGCGACTCGACCGCGACGCAGACTGAGACCGGAACGCAGACCGCGACATCGACGGCAACCGAGACGGCCACGCCGGAAGACACGTCGTACACGGTGACGATGGCTCCCGCCGGTGACGTCGAGTTCGACGCCGTTCCGGAGACGTGGATGGCGTACTACAGCAACTACGGCGACATGGGAATCGCCCTCGGCAAACTCGATTCGCTGCAGGCGCTCGTCTACCGCGACGGCTGGCCGCTGCAGTTCTACGACACCCTCCCCGGCGTCGACGTGTCGTTCGACAGCGTTCGTCAGCTCTCGTCGGGGACGTTCGACAAAGAGGTGTTCTACGAACTCGACGCCGACGTGCATCTGCTCGACCCCCACTTCGTCAGCCTGAAACACGACGGCTTTTCGGCCGCGGACTTCGACGAAATCGTATCGAACGTCGGTCCGGTCGTCGGCAACTACATTCGGCGGCACGGCCAGGACTGGCACGACTACGAGTACTACTCGCTGTACGAGGCGTTCGAGAAGGTCGCCGAAGTATTCCAAGAACGAGAGCGCTACGAGGGGATACGGTCGGTCCACGACACGTTCATCGCGGACCTCCAGACGAACCTTCCCCCGGAGCGCGAACGCCCCGAAATCGGCCTCATCTCGTCGTTCTCCGACTTCTCGGAAGGGTCGCTCGACGCGTATCCCATCGGTGCCGGCAACGGGAAAAAGCAGTACCAGGACCTCGGAATCGTCGACGGATTCGGTCCCCACATCGACGGGAGCTACGCGAGTTGGGACTACGAACAGTTGCTCGAAGCCGACCCGGACATCCTGGTCTTCCCGTACGGCTTCGCCAGTCTCTCGCACAGCGAGTTCGAGACGCGGATGGAGCAGCTTCGCGACCACCCACTCGGCCAGCAGCTCACCGCGGTGCAAAACGACCGTCTCTACCGCGGCGGCACGTCGTATCAGGGGCCGATCATCAACCTCATCCAGACCGAAATTGCGGCCAAGCAGTTCTACCCCGAGCAGTTCGGCGCGTGGGATGATATCGAGACGCTTCACGACGAGGACGCACAGCTGTTCGACCACCAGCGCGTCGCTGACATCATCACCGGAGAGGTGTCGTAAACCGACTGTTCGGCTCGTGTCAGTAATCTTTAGCCCGACCTAAACTTCGAAGCATCTATATTGGTTTAGGTGGGCCTAATTCGTATGAAAGAGACCGACGAGAACGCGGGGCCGACGCGGAGAGACTACCTGACGTACGGTGGCGCGCTCCTCGGTGGTGGGGTGCTTGCGGGATGCGCCGGGCAGTCGGGCGACGATGCGACGACGACGGCGACTGAGACCGCCATGGCGACCGAAACCGAGACGGAGGCCACCGAGACGGCGACCGAAACTGCGACGGACGACCCGGGCTACACGGCCGAGTTATCGCCGGTCGGGACGGTCACGCTGGACGAACCGCCGACGAATGTGTTCACCCACTTCCCGTGGTTCCCGGACATGGCGAGCGCGCTCGGGCAGGGCGACACCGTGAACAACCTCTGGTGGGACGGCACCGTCGCGGGCCTCGAATACTTCACCGCCGGCTTCGACGACTTCGAAATCGAGTGGGCCGACGCGGCGGGCGAGTACGGCTTCACGAAAGAGCGGCTGTACGAACTCGACAGCGACCTCCACCTCGTCGACCCCGCGTGGGTGTCCACGCAGGACAACTGGAACCAAGCCGACATCGACGAGGTCGCGGACAACATCGGCCCGTGGTTCGGCAACTACTACAGCAACTTCAACTCCGCGCCCCCGGAGGAGTGGGCCGACGGCTACGAGTACTACGACCTCTGGGACCTGTTCGAGCGCGTCGGGTCGCTGTACGGCGAGCGCGAGCGCTACGAGGCGCTCCAGTCCGTCCGTGACGACCAGCTCACTACCATCGAAGACGGCCTGCCGCCGGAGTCCGAGCGCCCGACCGCCGCGTACCTCTCTATCTCGACTGACCTCTCGAGCATCTACCTCCTTCGCCTGAACGCGCCCGGCTACTGGAACGCCCACACCCGGCCGCTCGGCGCGGTCGACGCCTTCGGCGACGAGGAGTTCACGGGGCCGTTCCAGGAGGTCGACATGGAGGCGCTTCTCGAGGCCGACCCCGACGTGATTCTCGCGCTGTGGACGGTCACCGAGACGTTCGACTTCGACGGGCTGAAACAGAACCTCAAGGACGACCCGGTCGGCCGCGAACTGGCCGCCGTCCAGAACGACCGCGTCTACCCGCAGGGGACCCGGTGGCAGGGGCCGCTGATGAACCTGTTCCAGACCGAGATGACGGCCAAACAGCTGTACCCCGACCAGTTCGGCGACTGGCCGACCTACGAGGACGGCGACGACTACCCCGACTTCGGGGCCGACGAACAGTTGTTCGACCACGGGCGAGTCGAGGAAGTCGTCGCGGGCGAAAACCTGTAGGCGCGTCGCCGGGGTGAGCGCGCAGCGTCACCTCCAACCCACACGACTCACCGCGTCAGTTCGACCTGAATCGATTTCGCGGTGCTGATGACCTGCCCGGTGATGTCCTCTTCGAGATACCGGCCGGTGAGTCGACTCGACGGTCCACAGACCCCGATGGCCGCCGCTGGCGCGCGCTCAGTCAGGGCGATGGACGTTCCCACCCCGATGACCCCCGCAGATTGTTCTTCTCTGCAAAACGAAATCCCGTTCTCGCGAATCGTCCGGAGTTCGCCCCGAAGCACGTTCCGGTCGGTAATCGTCTCAGCCGTCTGTGCATCGAGGCCGTGTTCGTCGAGGATATCGTCGACGCGCTCGCGGCCGAGCGACGCGAGCATGGCCTTGCCGGGGGCCGTGACGTGGAGCGGGATGCGGGTTCCACACGCGTACTCGGGCGTCCAGTCGTTCGGCCCGTGAGCCATGTACGCGCAGATGCCGACGCCGTCTTCCTCGACGAACAGCGTCGAAACCTCGCCGGTGACCCGCGCCAAGTTGTCGAGATGCTGTCTCGCGGCGGTGAACACGCCGAGATGCGACCGGACCTCCTCACCGAGGGCTAACAGCCCCATCGACGCGAGATACTTCCGGTCTCGCTTCGTCACGTAGCCGAGTTCCGAGAGCGTGTTGAGGTGCGTGTGCACGACGCCCTTCGAGAGCCCGACGTCGGCCGCGAGTTCGGTGACGCCGAGCGCCTCGTCTGACGCGACCAGTCGCTCGAGGATGCGAAACGAGTTCATCGTCGCGTCGACCGTCGTTGTCCCCGTCATCTCTGTAGTGCTACGTACTATCACACCTATATAGAATTTGTTTTTCAGAGCAGAACGACGGCCCAGCCCACACACGCTCCAGCACGCGCATAATTGTTAATTATTATAGCTTATACAACAAATGGTCGGCAATAGCTACCTCGTTTTGCTCTGCAGAACAATCTGAATCGGCCGATTTTTGGTAGTATGGCTCTCTAAACGAGCGGCTTCGATTCCGGCCATGGGGTTTTATCAATCAGTTTTTGAACGGATTGTCACGGTCGAACCAATGAAATCTGCCCAACTGACGGATACCCACACGGTAGCGATCACCGACACAGCGAAACCGCGCCCCGACGCGGACGAGGTGCTGGTCGAGATACACGCCTGTGGGGTCTGTACGACCGACCTGCACATGTACCACGGCAACCTCGACGTCGAGTTCCCGACGGTCCCCGGCCACGAGAGCGCGGGCGAAGTCGTCGATGTCGGGTCGGACGTCGACGCCTACGGGGTGGGCGACCGGGTCGCTATCAACCCGTCGGTGCCGTGCCACGAGTGTCGCGCCTGCAAGGCCGGCCGGGAGAACCTCTGTCACGACCTCACTTCGCTCGGCGGGGCAGCGAAACACGTCATCGACGGCGCGTTCGCGGAGTACGCGGCCGTCCCCGTCGGCAACGTCGAATCCATTGGCGACCTCGACTACCGGACGGCCGCGTTCGCCGAACCCCTCGGCTGCGTCATCAACGGCGTCGACCAGGTCGACCTGACGAGCGGCGAGACGGTCGTCGTGGTCGGCGCGGGCTTCATCGGCCTGCTTCTCGTCCAGGCGCTCCGGGCGAGCGGTGCGGGGACTATCGTCGTCTCCGAACCCGTCGACGAGCGTCGAGCGGTGGCGAAGTCGGTCGGTGCCGACCACACCATCGACCCGACCGTCACGGACCCGACGACGGTGATTCCGAACCTCGTCGGCGACGTCGACATCGCGGTCGAGGCCGTCGGCCTCCCCCAGACCATCGCGCAGGCGCAGTCGCTCACCGGGCCGGGTGGCCGGACGCTCATCTTCGGCGTCCCCCCGACCGACGCGACGATCGAACTCTCGCCGTACGAGCTGTTTTTCGAGGAACGCGAGCTCGTTGCGAGCTACTCGCTCACGCCGGACACGTTCGCGCGAGCGGTGCGACTGCTCCAGAACGGCCGTATCGACGTGGACACACTCGTCACCGACGAGTTCGGTCTCGCTGGCCTCGAAACCGCGTTCGACCAGATGGAGGACAACCGCGGGCTGAAGAAGATTATCTACCCGGCCCGGTGACGCGACACGACGCGACTGACCACTCAGACACACCACACACCACAGCACTACCAATGACGAACGACCACAACCGACGACGTTTCATCAAGACGGCAGCAGCAGCGGGTCTCCTCGGCGGCCTCGCCGGCTGTACCCGCGGCGGCGAACAGGCACAGAACAGCGGCGGCTCGACTGACGGCGGAGGGAGCACCGACGGCGACACCTCGACCGAGGCGTCGTCGTCCGAACCCGTCATCCCGCTCAGCGAGTACGACGCCGACATCGACTGGGCGCAGTTCGAGGGCTCCCAAATCAACATCGGTGCCGTCCAGCACCCGTGGGTCTCGGCCATCAAGCCGGCAATCCCCGTCTTCGAGGAACTCACCGGCATCGACGTCGTCTGGAACATCCTCCCCGAAAACCAGTTTCGGACGAAGCGCCAGACCGACGTGAGTACCGGCGCTGGCCAGTTCGACGTCTTCTTCATGGACCAGGTGGTCAACCAGTACCGAAACGAAGGCTGGCTCCAGCCGCTCGACCCCTACTTCGAAGACGAGAGCCTGTACGACGAAGCCTGGTACCAGCCCGACGACCTCTTCGAGGCGTCGCGATGGCAGGCCCACGGCGGCGGCTTCAGCGACGACTGGACCGGCCTGCCCATCACCGTCGAAGTGCAGACCCAGTTCTACCGGACCGACCTCTACGAGAAACACGACCTCGAAGTCGCAGAGACGCTCGAGGAGTTCCGACGGAACGCCCAGACGATCCACGAAAACGAGTCGGACGTCGTCGGTACTGTCGGCCGCGGCCAGAAGGGCTACGGGATGAACATCTACATCCTGAACACGTTCCTCCGCGAGATGGGCTCGTCGCTCTGGACGGAGTTCCCGACTGACTCCGGCCTCGACTCGTCGGGCGTCATCGACGCGGCGACGTGGTACACGAACCTCCTGCGGGACTACGGCGCTGACGGCGCGTCCACGCAGTCGTGGTCCGACGTGCTCTCGACGATGCAGGAGGGCCGCGCGGGTCACATCGTCGCCGACGCGAACCTGTTTTGGCCCGGCCTGACCGGCTCGGAGTCGTCGATTTCCGACACCGTCGGCATCGCGAAGGTTCCGAAGCCGGCCGACGGCGAGTTCGCACCCAACGCGTACAACTGGCAGATTTCGACGTCGAAGAACGCGGCCAACTCGAAACAGGCGTTCCTGTTCATGCTCTGGGCGACCTCGGAACCGACGAACACGTGGATGCACCTCCACAGCGACGCCGCCTTCTCCGTCCGCCAGTCGGTCTGGGAGAACGACGAGTTCCGCTCGCAGGTCGGCGAGGAGTTCGCGCAGGTGACGCTCGAATCGCTCCAGTCGGCGTCTCCGGACCCGTTCGACCGGAAGTACCCCGAATGGGGACAGCGCTACTCCGAGGAACTCCAGCGGGCGCTCGCGGGCCAAAAGTCCGCCGAGGCCGCGATGACGTCGGCCGCGGAGATTGCAGAGGAGATCTACAGCGAGTGACGCTATGAGCACGCAAACACAGACCGAAACGACGACGACGAGCGAGACGGGGGTCGCCAGGCTGCGGGCGCTGTGGAACGACTACCTCCCGTACTGGTTCATCGCACCGATGGTGCTGGTGATGGTGCTTATCACCTTCTTCCCCGGTGCGTACGACCTCTATCTCAGCGTCATCGAAGAGCCCACGTTCAACATCTTCGCGGCCGAGTTCGTCGGCCTGCAGAACTACGAGACGGCGTTCGGCCGCGGCGGCGCGCTGCACTCGTTTGTCATCACGGTGACCGTCGTCGTCAGCGCGCTCGCCCTCGAGAGCGTCCTCGGGTTCGGCCTCGCCGCGCTCGTCGCCGGCGTGGAGTCCGAGCGACTGCAGTCGTTCTATCGAGTGCTGTTTATCATCCCGATGGCCGTCGCGCCCGTCTCGCTTGCGACCATCGGTCGCATCATGCTGAACAGCGAAATCGGGGTCATCCCCTATCTCATCGAGGCGACGACGCCCTTCGCAGCCCCGGCGTTCCTCTCTGAGATTCCGCTGTTGACGGTGGTGCTCCTCGACACGTGGAACTGGACGCCGTTCATGTTCATCATCTTCTACGCCGGCCTCTCGTCGGTGCCCGACACGCTCATCGAGGCGTCGCGCGTCGACGGCGCGCCGCTGTGGCGTCGCTATCTCCACGTCGTCATCCCGTACATGAAGCCCGTGGTGTTCGTCGCCACGCTCATCCGGCTTATCGACCTCTTTCGGACGTTCGGCGTCGTCTACGGCCTGACCCAAGGCGGTCCGGGGACGGCCACCCAACTCGTGAGTATCAACATCTACGAACAGATGTTCATCAACAACTCGCCGGGCGTGGCGGCCGCGATTGCGGTCGTCTATCTCGTCTTCGTCGTCGCCATCGCGAACATCGTCATCGCCAAGGTCGGCTTCGAGGGGGTGTGGGACTGATGGCGTCCCAGAACCAGTCGCAGACGCAGTCCCAGTCCCAGTCCCAGTCGCCCGTCGACACCGGGTCGCAGCGACTCGACAAAGATACCCGAGAGACGCTCGTCAGCGTCGCCCGACACGGCCTCCTCTTGGTGTGGTCGTTCGTCGTGCTGTTCCCGCTGTACTGGCTGGCATCGATGTCGCTGAAGCCGCCGGGCGAAGCGAACGCGTTGCCGCCGGATTGGCTCTTCCTGCCGACGGTGTACAACTACATCCAACTCGCACAGGACGGCGCGTTCCTCGCGGCGTTCGCCAACAGCGTCGTCATGGTGTCGGCGTCGGTCGTGCTCGTGTTGCTCATCGGCGTGCCCGCGGCGTACGTCCTCTCGCGGTACGACATCCCGATGGAGCGGGACGTGCTCGTGTGGATTCTCTCCTCGCGGATGCTCCCGCCCATCGCCGTCGTCATCCCGTTTTTCGTCATCTTCCGGGAACTCAACCTCTTCGACAGCCGCATCGGGATGGTGTTCATGTACGTTAGCATCAACCTCTCGCTCGTCGTGTGGGTGATGAAGGCGTTCTTCGACGGCATTCCCGAGACGCTCGAAGAGGCCGCCCGCGTCGACGGCGCGACCCGGTTCCAAGGCTTCCGCAAGGTCGTCCTCCCGGCGGCGAAGCCGGGCATCTTCTCGGTCGCGATTATCAGCTTCATCTTCGCGTGGATCGAGCTCCTGTTCGGGCTCGTCCTGACGAACTTCAAGGCCGTCCCGGTGACACTGTTCGTCTACTCGTTTATCGGCTCGCGCTCTATCGAGTGGGGGATGCTCGCCGCGGCCTCGATGGCGATGATTCTGCCGGTCGTCGTCTTCCTCATCGCGGTGAACAAGTACCTCGCCGCCGGGCTGAGCTTCGGCGTGGTGATCAAAGAATGACACTGACTTGGCTCTCACACGGCCGACGACCGTCGGCACGACAGCACGCATCGCTCGTGAATCACACCGACACCACCACCATCCATACCCACGCGGCGGGGGCAGACAGCCGCACCACGAACACGGAGACACACTCATGGCCAGTATCACCCTAGACGACGTAACGAAGGAGTTCGGCGACGGTGGCGACGCGGTCGTCGCCGTCGACGACGTATCGCTCGACATCGAAGACGGCGAGTTCGTCGTCTTCGTCGGCCCGTCCGGGAGCGGGAAGTCCACGCTCATGCGGATGGTCGCCGGCCTCGAAACGCAGACCGAGGGCGACGTGTCCATCGGCGACCAAATCGTCAATCAGCTCGGCCCGCGTGCGCGGGACATCGCGATGGTGTTCCAGAACTACGCGCTGTACCCGAACATGACCGTCGAGGAGAACATGTCGTTCGGGCTCAAGATGTCGACCGACCTCTCGGCCGACGAAATCGAAGCGACGGTGACCGAGACGGCCGAGATGATGGGTATCGAGTCGCTGTTGGACAACACGCCCGGCGAACTCTCGGGCGGCCAGCAACAGCGCGTCGCGCTCGGTCGCGCCATCGTCCGCGACCCGAACGTGTTCCTGATGGACGAGCCGCTGTCGAACCTCGACGCGAAGCTCCGGACGACGATGCGCACCGAAATCAATCGCCTCCAGAACGACCTCGGCGTGACGACGCTGTACGTCACGCACGACCAGACGGAGGCGATGACGATGGGCGACCGCCTCGTCGTCCTCAACTACGGCGAACTCCAGCAGGTCGGCACGCCGCTGGAGTGTTTCTACCGCCCGGCAAACCGGTTCGTCGCCGGCTTCATCGGGTCGCCGTCGATGAATTTCTTCGAGGGCGAGGTCGCAGACGGCACGCTCGTCGCCGACGGCTTCGAGTACGACCTCTCGGAACGCATGCGGGCGAACGTCGGCGACCGGACCGCGGTGACTCTGGGCGCGCGCCCGGAAGACTACACCCTCTCCGAAGCGCCCACGGACAACGGCTTCGAGGTCGTCGTCGATGTCGTCGAACCGATGGGCAGCGTCTCGTACGTGTACGTCCGGTCGGTCGCGGCGTCTCACGACGAGACGTTCGTCGTCGAAGTCGACGGACAACAACCCATCAGCGAAGGCGAACGGTTGTACGCGCACGCCCCGGCGACGGACGTCCACCTGTTCGACACCCAGACCGGCGAGACGATTCACCAACGAGAACTCACCGACGACGCGAAAAGTGCGCTCTCGGACCCGCTTACGAACGCGAACGCGGAGGCGGACTGACCACGCTCGCCCCGATATCGACCAGCCTCACGCTCACGGCCCCGCCGTCAATCGGACACTCCTCCCTTCAATTGAAGTAGCTTCTCCGGGTTGTGCGACCATGCACATCACGGACTACGAACTGTTTGCGGTGCCTCCGCGGTGGCTCCTGCTCAAATTAGAGACGAGCGACGGCCTCGTCGGCTGGGGTGAGCCCATCGTGCAGGGTCGCCTTCGGACGGTCCGGGCCGCGGTGGAGGAACTCGTGGAGGTGTACCTGTTGGGCGAAGACCCGCTTCGGACCGAGTATCATTGGCGAAAGCTGTACCAAAGCGGGTACTATCGCGGTGGGCCGGTCCTCATGAGCGCGCTGTCCGGCATCGACCACGCGCTGTGGGATATCAAGGGCAAGCACTACGACGCACCGGTGTACGACCTCCTCGGCGGCCACGTCCGCGACCGGATGCCCGTCCACCAGTGGGTCGGCGGCGAGACGCCGGAAGAAGTCGCCAAAGAGGCGATTCAGCGGCGCGACCAGGGGTACACGGCGCTCAAGATGAACGCGACCAACGAGTTCGGCCCGCTGGAGCCGCCGGCCGCCGTCGAGACCGCCCGCAAGCGCGTCGCCGCCGTTCGGGAGGCGCTTGGCGACGACCTCAACCTCGGCGTCGACTTCCACGGGCGCGTCTCGAAGTCAATGGCCTCGCAGTTGGTCGAGGCGCTCGAACCCTACGGCCTGATGTTCATCGACCAGCCCGTCCGCCCCGAGCACTCCGAGGCGCTCGCCGCCCTCGCCGAGGGGACGACCACCCCGCTCGCGACCGGCGAGCGATTCTACTCTCGCTACGATTTCAAGCCGCTGTTGACCGAGGGGTCGGTGTCGGTGCTCCAGCCGGACGTCACCCACGTCGGCGGCATCACCGAACTCCGGAAGGTGATGACGATGGCCGAGGCGTTCGACGTGTCCGTCGTCCCACATTGTCCGTTGAGCCCGGTCGCCTTCGCGGCGAACCTCCAAGCCGGCTTCGCCTCCCACAGCGCGGTGATGCAGGAACAGGACCTCGGCCTCCACGACCCATCCGAGAGCGTCGGCCTCGCGTATCTCGACGACCCCCACCAGTTCGACTTCGACGACGGCTTCGTCAAGCGACCGACCGGCCCGGGACTGGGTATCGACGTGGACGAGGCGTACGTCCGCGAGCGCTCCCAAGGCGAGGTCAACTGGTACAACCCCGTCTGGCATCACGACGACGGCCGACTCGCCGAGTGGTGAGCGGGTGTCGACTGACTGTTTGTGGACCTGGCCGTCTACATTCGTATCGAAACCTACTGAGACACGGCTATAGGGACAGCAATCGTCTAGAAACACTTTTGAGAATAAGGTTAGCTAGGCAACATGAGTGGTATGTTTCAACAACCCGACCCTCACGTAGACTGGACCGTGGTTGGCCTCCGAACACCTGCTAGTGACACCGACACCGGGAGCGATGAGTGAACCGGCGTCGTTCGTCGAGCAGACGAAAGTCCACCTGCGAAAAGCGCTCGAAACAGACGATCCCGTCGAGAAGGACTTCCACCTTCGGAATGCGCTGCAACTCTGTGCGTGCGACGGCGTGACCGACCAGTCGGACTAGCACCGTCGATTGACGCCGTTCTCTCCTCTCGAGGATTACAATCTCCTAGCGATGGGCCACCCGTGACAGCGACGCGTCCCGTTTGGTCTCGGTCAGCGTCATCACACCGGGCGGAGCAACTCGATGGTGGTCACTTCGCGTGAACTGGGACGCCGCCCAGCCGAGTTCGTGTTCGCGGTCAATCAGTATGCAGACGATTATCGTATCCTGCATAGGACCTCCGAGGGAGTGTTCCCCCGACGCACTCGCCCGGGCAGACAGTTCGATTAGGCTATGTATGTTCTGTGTGATGATCTGAATATAACCTGTTGTCCAACATATTTCCGATCGAGGGCCGTCGATGTCTTCTCCTCGTATAATGAAACAAAATTCTACAATCCACGGTAGAAAAATCTGACTATCGAATTCTGTGGGAAATTTTATTGGGTTACTGTGGTTGATGGGTTTGAATTCACCACCACCAAGTCGATTTACTCAGTTATTGAGAATGTATCTCGACTTGAGTAGTCGACACCACAGTCTGGGTTCCCCGGAACTCACCGCACGCCGAGTCGGCGCGCGGCCGTCGCCGACAGATACACGCCGTTGGTGCCGACCGAGACGGGTTCGTCGGTCACCCGCGAGACGAGCGCCGCGAGTTCACGACGAAACGCATCGTTTCGCTGTTCGAGCAGCGGGGTCGTCGCCTTCCCGTCGAGTTCGGTCCCCCGACTGTCGACGTACACCTCGACGAAATCGACCTGTATCGACAGCGGCGCGTCGTCGAGGTACGCGGGAAGCGAAAGCGCCTCCAGTTGGGCTTTCGGACCGACCGGCGCGCCGGCCGCGGCGAGCACGCGACCCAACACTGCGGCGTCGCGTCGCGGGACGAGTTCAGTCGCACGTCGCTCGTCGTCGGTGTGAATCGTCCGGTGGCCCGTACCAAGTGTCGTGAGCGCGTCGGCGACGGTGTCGCGGGTCGCCTCGTCGACGACGAACGACGGCCGGTAGTTCTCCAGGGCGATGCTCCCCGTCGCGAACACCGCGGCGACGAGTCGATTGAGCGCGCGGGCGGCCGGCTGGCGGAGTGAGTCGGGGACCCACCCGCGTTCGATGGCCGTGTTCAGCCCGCGGACCACGTCCGGGACGCTTCCGTCCATCCACTCGCGGACGCGACTCCGCGGGAGACCCAGCGCGGTGCTGACCGCGGTCGACCCCTTGTTGGGGTTGGCCGCGGCGTAGTCCAACGTCTCACGATACTGCAGTACGTACTCCCACGGGTCGGCGACCGGCGTTGCGTACGTCCGCGCGACTGCTGGCTCCGTCGCAAGCGGCATGAGAGTCCGGACGTGTTGCTCAGAGATAACTATCGCGATTCGATACATTCAGGACGAGCGTGATAATCGCGACTCGTTAACGCGGTTCTGCTGGGTTGGTTCGATGGGTTCTCCCACGAATTGTCTGTCTTTGTGATTATACCATGCTATGAGAAAGTCACTCAATCTATCTTTATTAGCATGCCCAACATATGTTTGGTTGTAAGCCCACAGGGGTCGCGGGCATGCAACAGGTACCATCATCTGTTCGCTGCATGCGACACGCGTCGACTACGCGTCGATGGCAATCTGCTCGGGCATAGGAGATACACAATGCAACTTACACACCTCTTCAAAGACGACTCCGCTGTTTCGCCGGTTATCGGCGTGATTCTGATGGTCGCGATTACCGTCATCCTCGCGGCCGTCATCGGGACGTTCGTCCTCGGCCTCGGCGACCAAGTCGGCGACACCGCCCCGCAGGCGAGTTTTAGCTTCGATTACGACAACGCCCAGTACGATCTCGTCGTCACTCACGAGAGCGGGGAAGCGATTGATGACGCAAGGCTCTCTGTCGCTGGTGACGCACTGAACACCACTCAAACCACGACTCCCTGGACTACTACTGTCACTGCGGGTACGCCAGTCACCCTCGAAGTGAAAGATACTCTCACTGGTGGCGAAACCGTCCGCGTTGTCTGGACCTCGGAATCCGGGTCTAACTCTGCGACCCTGCAGAAGTGGACCTACAACGGCTAAACGACCTTTCAGATTTTTCGTGAGCGCATCAGACCCAGAGAGAATTCACCGTGCCGTCACGCACAGCCGCAGACACACCTCACAGATACCACAAGGAAGCGAACGTCACCGATTCAGCCGAACGACATCATCACACTCGGGACAGTCCGCGAACAGGCCAGTCTCGTCGTCTTCCGTCTCGAACTCGATTAGCACGTGATACTCGTGAAGCTCCGTCTCGCAGTCCGGACAACGGCCAATCGTCGTTGACTCGTCGATCATAGGGTGGCTGAGAGCGTGTGTCGTACGCGCGTGCTCCTAGCCTTGACTACCAGAAGCACGAGTATATCGATTGGGATTGCACCAACCCGTGTTCGCACGAGATCGACGCCGACTGCGATACAATGCGGTCGTCGTCGACACGCACGCCAACCACCGAGTGGAGACCGCGGGAACCAATCCACGTCTGCAAGCGTCCCGTGTTGGTGACCCACCGACCGCTGTGGTGGTCACGCAGGGACTCAGTCGTCGTTCGATGTTGGGTGCCGAGCTGACAACTTACTCCTCCCCCAATAATGGTGTATGTTATTATGGGACAAAATAGTTGGTATTCTAACTGTTCTCGTCGCCAACTTGTGAAACAAACATATGGTCGTTACACTATTGCGTCGTCACGTCGACGCTCGACGCCGGCGTCGTCGATAGACGCTCACGAGCCAGATGGCCACGGCACCGGCGAACAGCAGATACTGGAACTGCAGTTGCGGGCTGTCGAAGCCGGCGTTGAGAATCCGCGCCCACGGGGCGATGTCGTCGCTCGGGTACTGGAGGCCGGGCACGACGGGCCACAACAGAAAGCCGAGTTCGCGCCACTCCTGGCGGAAGACGAGGAGATACGAGTCGCCAAGGATGTGTGATGCGATTGCGACCGCGAGGACGCGCGCTTCGGTGCCGTAGCCCTTGTGTGTGAGATACCGGACACCAAGGAAGACGACCGGGGTGAGTATTAGGAGTGAATGCGCGAGCGACCGCCCGTTCGGGAGCACGCCCGCGTAGGCCAGCGGCTTGTCGATAATGTCCGGCAGTTGCGTCCCTATGGCGAGGAGCGCGAGCGTCAGGCCGTGAGGGTATCGGAACTTCCCGTGGGGGTACTGGAACTCCCAGTCACGCACGCGAGCGAAGGCCACGACGGAGAGATAGCCGAGTGCGAGGTGGCCAAGGGGATACACACGCCGATGGAGGCACGTCCCACCCATAAACTCACTCATCGAAATTGTTTTCGCATATATATTATCAATATTATATTCTGTCTACACAGAGTGCTCAGACGATAAACTCTTTACGAGGCTCTCCGAGTCAACACAATAGAAACCGTTCGTCGAGTGCACCGAACACTGCACAGTGATTCGGCGGTGCCTCACAACAGGTGGTCAACCTCTATGGGAACGTCAAGCGCACACAACGAACCCCAGCGTGCAAAACAGCTGGGTAATGGAACGAGCGAAACGTCAGCATCGGATATCCAACTCAGTGGTGATGAGTTGCTGTTGTCCGCAGACAGCGACATCACGCCGACGCTCTCGGTCGTGATGCCCACCCTCAACGAAGAAGGTGGCATCGCCCAGTGTATCGAGTGGGTCAAAGCCGCCCTCGAGGACATGCAGATCTACGGCGAGGTCGTCGTCGCCGACAGTTCGGACGACCGCACGCCCGAGATTGCGGCAGAGAATGGTGCGGTCGTCATCGAACCCGACGGCAAGGGCTACGGGTACGCCTACCTGTACGCCTTCGAGCGCGTCCGCGGCCAGTACATCGCCATGGGCGACGCTGACTGTACCTACGACTTCAAGGAGCTGCCGAAGCTCCTGAACATGGTTCGCTCCGGTGATGCGGATATGGCCATGGGCTCGCGGCTTGAAGGTGAGATCTTGCCCGGGTCGATGCCACCGCTGCACGAACACGTCGGCAACCCGCTGTTGACGAAGTTCTTGAACGTGTTCTACGGCGCTGGCGTGAGTGACGCGCACAGTGGGATGCGCGTGTTCACGCGTGATGCCTGGGAGACCATGGAGTGTTCGTCGACGGGCATGGAGTTCGCCAGCGAAATGATTATGGAGGCCGGGGCGAAGGACCTCGAGATCGAAGAGAAGCCGATTACCTACCATCCCCGTGAGGGTGAGGCCAACCTCGAGAGCTTCCCCGATGGCTGGCGACACGTTCGGTTTATGCTCGTGAATGCGCCCGGCTACCTGTTCTCTGCACCTGGGTTCGGGTTGTCTGTGGTTGGTGTGCTGGCGCTGGTGATGGCGTGGAGTGGTGTGGAGCTTGGCGGCGCGCAGTTCGGCATTCACACCGGGATTGGTGGTGGGTTGTTGACGCTCGCTGGCTTCCAGTTGATGCTGTTCGGGGCGTTCTCGACGGTGTCTTCGGATCCGGTTCGTGGTGCGTCGGATCCGTTTACGACGTGGTTCACGAAGCGGATTTCGCTTGAGAGAGGGGCGACGATCGGCTCGCTCGTGTTCCTTGCTGGGCTCGCCTACGGTGGCTACCTGGCCTTTACGTGGGTGACGAGCGGGTTCAGTGCGCTGCCTATCGCGGTTGCCGACGTGGTTGCGACCGTGGCCGTGGTGGTCGGGTTGCAGATGGTGTTCGGGTCGTTCCTGTTGGGTTCGCTCGACGAGTAGTCCTATTCGAAGTATTTATTCGGTGGTATCACAGTACCAGCAGATAGGAACTAACGCAATCAGGGTACATGTTAGACGGCAATAAATACTCAAAAGCCTCACTTGGATGTTTGAATACTTGAAAATACGATCAGCTAAAGAATATATAAATAGTGACTGACATTTCTGATTCACTAAGCTCAATCGCTGGAAGTGCTGCGCTGATGATGGTTGGTTCGCTAATTGGCAGGTCATTAGGGTTGGTTGCTGAGACTCTATTGGCCAGAGAGTTAGGACCAGAAGTCTACGGTAGTGTGGCGCTTGCTTACACAATTGTGTCAACCTCTGGGAACATATTACTTTTAGGGGTTCATGATGGAGTTACGAGGTTCTCTTCGACAGCTAGTAGAAAATCTTCACGTTGGGAAATGGTTTTAGCAGGTAGTATAACCGCCGCTACAGCCGGATCGATAGGGATGCTGTTGATTTGGTTTTTCTCGGGATCCCTCACTCAGATTATGTCCCTCCCTGATTTAAATAGAAGTCTAATACTCATTTCACCATATTTAGTGGTGTTTCCCCTGTCTAAAGTTACAATTGGAATCCTTCGTGCCGGAGAACAGAGTTTAGCAACAGTCTTGTCTCGGTCCATCGCCGCCCGAGTGGGTGGGTTAGCAATCTTAGGTGGTTTTGTTCACCTTGGTGTATCTGAAAAGACTGCGATAGTGTACTGGATTTCAATTCCATCAATAATTGTGGCGTTTGGTTGGTTCTTTATTCACAGATCTGGTTTTCTCAGCAAGGATTCGTTTTCTGTCCCTTCCAAATCCGAATTTATCCGTCTATTGGGTTTTTCTTGGCCTCTTGCCCTTAGTTCGATTATCTTTTTGTTTCTATCCCAATTAGATGTTCTAATGATTGGTTACTTTTTAGACGCAGGGAATGTTGGGAATTATAGAGCAATCCAACCATTAAGACAAGCAACGACTGTTGTTCTTTCATCTTTTGGCTTCTTGTTCTTGCCACTAGCAACGAGAGCATTCGAGCAGGGTAACCAGACTGAGTTAGACCAATTATTCACAACAATTACAAAGTGGTCGGTTATACTCACACTACCAGTTGTGTTAGTTTTTGTTTTCGAATCAGATAGAATTGTGAATTTCCTCTTCGGTCCAGCTTATGAAAGTGCAGCACTCCCACTTGCTATTCTCTGTGGAGGTTTGTTTGTCCGATCACTTACGGGTCCTAATGGCGATATGGTACAAGCAATAAAAAATACCCGAATTGAATTCGTTTCTGGAATTGGTGGTGTGGTTGCAAATTTCACTCTCAACTTAATATTCATCCCAGCCTATGGAATTGCTGGTGCAGCACTCGCAACTGTGGCAGGATATACTGTATATAATGTCATTGAGCTGTATTTAATATACGAGAGAGTTGGTGTGACTCCGTTTTCCTCTAATATTGTTAAACCAATATTATTGAGCACCGTGTTAACGTATTTTATTCATAATCAAATTAATTTATCAAAGCCAATTATATCTATAATTACTATGGCAGCTATGACGACATTATTGGTCCTTTCTTCGGTGATTCTTACAAATAGTATTGAAGATACGGATATGGTTCTCTTGGACAAATTTGAGAAAAAGGTTGGAAGAGACCTCCGATTCACACGGAAAGTTTTAGAATATGGTCGCTAAGACTGAAATTAGAGACTTCCGCTAGCCATCACTCGGTATATCCCAATTGAGACAACAACTCTTTTGCTTGGTCACTCACCTGCTCGGCGTGGTCGATTTCAGATAGATCAGAGATGTCTCGAATGTTGCCTCTAATTGCTTTTTCAATTTGAGGTGGTACTGAGTCATGATCTAGCGGGCGTAACTCATTCGGATCGTCAGCTAATTTAAATAGGTATGAGTTTTCTAGAATATCATCTTCCGGGGAGAGAGATTTTGTCACCAACTTAAAATCTCCAAAAATACCAGAAAAAGTATGCCCGTTTTCAGTCAACGCATCTGACAGTACTACCTCTTCAATTTGTCCTGATAATAAGTCTGAATCTCCTGAGCTCCTAACGAACTCTCCCTTGGGAAGGTCAGCTAATTGTGCAATAATCTCATTAATCCATGCAGTAGAGACTGGGGCCGTGATTGTAGCATTATGCTCTGTAGCACCCCCACCAACAATAAGCGGTACATTCAGTAACTCATCATACATATAGTCTCGAGATTTATCATGTAGATACCGGTCTTGACCAGATGCATGACCATGTACTCCCCGGTCAAATAGTGCTTCACCATGGTCAGAAGTGACAATGATGATTGAATCTTCCCAAAGTCCACTATTCTTAATTTCAGACATAACATGTCCGATTTGCTGGTCAACATATCGAACCATTGAGTCATACATTCGTTCATATCCCTTTGACTCAACTTGCCGAATACGTTCAATGTCTGAAAGGTATTGTCTATAGACTGGAATTGAATCTAGTTTAGATTGATTCACTCTATCTGGGTGAATTGGTGCATGAATGTCATTAAAATGAGCCCACCGGAATATTGGATTTAAGCCTGTTGTCGAGTCTGGTGTAATGTTGATTATCTCACGCCGAATCGTTGCACCATCAACGATCGGCCACCCAGTTCGTCTTTGGTATTCTCGGTACGAACAGAATAATGGAATATAGAATCCCCATCTAGAGAACGCAGATGATTCTCGAAGGTTTGATCTAATATCGTGGATTTTTGAGCCAATATTTTTGAAAAATGTATTTATGTTCCCATTTCCGTCTTGTTCTTCGTTCTCTTCAGATTCTGAAACACCCCAACCAACAGTCCCAACAGCCAAGTTTTCAAACGAATCAAAACCATGATCATATTGTTTATTAGCTGCCAATTGCGGGTTCGAGAGCCTAGCACCCGTATCGTATCCATTTTCAGATAACCAAGAAGCAATTGTAGGCTTTGGGGGGACTCTGTGCCACCGATCTCCAGCAAATGCACAGTCTGTAGAGAGTCCACTTGAAACGATTCCAGGGAAACTTTCGTTTGTTCGAGGACCAGTTGAGTAACAACGAGTATACGTAACACCATCACTAGCCAATTTGTCAATGTTTGGTGTGGTGTCTTTTTCATATCCATAACAACCTACACGATCGGCACGAAGACAGTCGACGGTCAGTAAAAAGACATGTGGTGAACCCATTGTTCTTCCAATCTGACTTCAATGTATTAGTTCTTCCCCTGATAATTATCTAACTGACTATCTGTGGTTGAGAGCATTACTCCTGATCACCTACTCTTGAGAACAGTATGATTTACCTCGTATGAGATATACCTCATACCATGGGCCAGTTAGGGAAGCAAGTGAAGTATGTACTTATCTTCTTTTCAGTTTCAATCACCTACTTCTTATGGGCTCAGAACACCCATTATTTCAGAGCAATTACTGATGAACAGTTTGTGGCATACGACATATATTATATCTCCCAGTATCCTCACCTTCTTGACCCGATCTACCAATCTGGCTTAGCCTTCCAAATGGAGAGTGGAATAACGATGCGCATATTAGGGACATCTTATGGGTTTTGGGAACTCTGGACACCAATATATGGTGTGTTTACATTATCATTCATCGCTATTGCGTTTTTATCGATATATCGACGGACTTCCGATGGGCCAAGCTGGGGGTTTTTATTACCTAGCGTTGGCGTTTTTGTATTCCCAGTATTCATAAAACGAATGATGGAAACAACGCACAAAGCACACAGTTATATTTTGATATTCTTACTCTTTATATCCATCTTCGAATATCTACAGACAGATGATCGTCGATTTGTAATAATAGGTGCCTGCGCATGCGTAGGTATTGCACTCACCAACTATGTTTGGGGAGCTATATGGTCCGGGTTCTTTATAACTAGTCTCCTTTCACATCAAAATATCCGACAATTTAGTCAGTATGATGTTACTGCATCAATTGCAGTCGGTATTTCTGCGTATTTGTCTCCAGCATACCTCCCAGGGACTGGCTTCCATGAACGATATATCACACAGAAAGCCCGACAATTGTTTATCAGCGAGCAGCAAACGGCAGCGGCACCTTCTGGAAAAGCTACCTCACTAATCTCTGGTTGGCCAACTATTGACGTACTGGGTATTGAATTTTCAGTCTGGTTTATCTATAGTTTTGGTACACTCTTTGTAGCGACACTAACCGCAATTGCAGGATTATTTGCACTTCGAGAGTGGTATATGACCGACCATTCACCAACTGAACGATTTACAATCGTGATCTTTGGATACGTTAGTCTAGTCTGTTTACTTCTTCTTGCAGCTGGTGACCTTGCTACATTCAAACGCCTGATTGTTATTCCAGGCGTTTTTGGATTATTCTATATTGCCTACCGACAACCAAATTTACTTCAACAGATACCAATCCAGAGTTCGATTGGATGGAAAAATCTGACACTCGTCTGTATATTAATAATTCTTGTAATTAGTAGTGGGTTCGCTGTGAAGAGGACTGTACTTGATGGTACTGGCCAACCCTATGATCACTATGCAGAAAAAAATCAAGTCGACAAAATCCAATGGATGGGGGAATACAATACAGACTGCATCCAGATACATAACAAAGTAGACAAAGTGCTTGCTTCAAAGTTGATATTTGAAAAGCAAGGATATATCGAATACAACCCTTCTGCCGATACAATTTATCATAGTGGGGACAATGGCTACCTAACATGCTCAAAATTGGACTGGGCTTGGTGGTGAGCTCGGCTTATTTGTATCCAAGTGCAGCAAGTTGTTCATCACGGTCAAGATCAGAATCTGCTTTCAACCAGTTCCCTGGAGACCTTTCACCGAGGTCACGGGCAGTGGTTTCAATCCATGGTACCTTACGTAAGTTTGTAAGCGGGAGGTTGGGGGGATGGCCGTAGACACCCCATTCTCCAGTTGAATTACCATGATCAGAAGTTACGATGACTTTCTCCGCATCAACATTTTGTAGTAGATCGGTCACTTCATTCAACCCTAATCGTAAATTGTCGCGATATCCTCTCCAAACATCCTCTAACTCAACATCACCATCACGTAGCATTTCCCAGACATCACGCCAATCTTGATTCCCGAATTTGGTAACATCCTTCCCTTTACTCAATTCCGGAGAAGGGATAAATGGACAATGTGGTTGCATATAGTGTGCGATGACCCGGTCGTGTTCTTCATTTCGCATAAGTCTAATCGTTTCATCGGTCACCGCTTCTGGTGGAACAGTACCTGGATTAGTCCATGCCGTACGCCACAATTCAATTAGTTCTGCGAAGTCACTCGGGTTAAGTTCGCTCTCACTAAATGGATTTCCGCAGACATACGCAGTATTTTTGATCTCCGTGGATCTATTTTCAGTAAATGTCTGACGCATCCAAAATGCAGTAGTACTATTAACCGACCATACATTCTGGATCGAGTTAAGCCACTCAAATTCGGCCTCAACTTCAGTCAATAAATCGTAACGGCAGGCATCCAACACAACAAGTAAATCCCAGTCATCCTCATAGATTGACCGACCAGAAGATCGGAACAAATTTCCCCCAGAGAGTAACTTATTCCTGACTGGACGGCATGACTGTTTAAAACCTTCGTAACCGTCAGTACGAATTTGCTCAATTGATTCATCAATCCAGGGTCCGATATCCATAGACAGATGATACGATTGTATTCTCTTGATATTTCCGGTGATATACTATTCCGTCAAAACTTAATCGAAAATTCGAATTAAGGTCCTACTTGTATCCCAACGCAGAGAGTTGATCTTCAACCATTCTGTCCGTATCATGCGAAATATTCCCATCTTCCCAGTAGTCGGGGAGTGACTGAACTAGTTCGGAAGTGTGTTGACTAGAAACAGAGATTTGATTAAAGATCTCACCACCCTCCGATTTGACGGTGGCCGCCAATGTGACCTCATCTGTCTCACCATGGATTACCTTGTCAGTACCTCTGTACGCTGCTTTCCGCTCGGCACCATACCGAGTGGCTTCACAGAATACCGTTCGAGAGTCTGGGATTGGAACGCTCCAGTCTTCTTTTCCGAAAGGACTCTCATTCAGCACGTGCTTGCAAATCGCCGCTGGTACGTCACATAAACTTGGATGTCCACCTTCTGGGGTTAGCGAGCCAGTTGGCTTGAAGAAGGAAAGTGGAACTCTTGCAGTCATATCAAATGGCGTTCCACCATGCCCAACGCCATAGTTCGGCCGAGAATCAGTAAATTGCTGGTCGACCTCGAAGTGTTCCCAGTGGGCTTCACCGTGGTCTCCAGTTATCACAATCGTCGTATCTTGAGACACTTCTTCTAAAAACGGCTCAAGCACGTCCTCAACGTACGCAAGTGCAGCGGCATACAGTTTCAGTCGTTCTTCACGGAACTTTTCACATTCTTCTGAACCATCAAAATCATCTGTGTATCGAACTAATCGCTCTAAGTCTCTTATCGATGTGTCAACGTTATATCGTTCCACATATTCCGCAGGTGGCTCAATTGGCGCATGTAGATCACCTAAGTGAAGATACCCAAATGTCTGATCACGACCGTTTCTCCAGGCTTGAAAGTCAGAAATAACCTGCTCGGCACGTGTGTCCTGATATACACGGTGTTTTTGATACCATCCACGCGACGCTAAGAACGGAGTCATAAACGCAAAGCCACCGTATGTTTCGTAACCTGCAGACTCTAAGACAGATGAGATTGTATAATCTGGAATTGCTTGTTCCGGCATTACATACTGGTCATCATCTGGATGTGTATGTGCGACTGATTCATGTTCATGAGGATACAGACCCGTTTGTAGGCTCGTGACAGATGGGAATGTCCAAGTCCCAGCAGCTACCGCGCGTGTAAACTCAAAATCTAGGTCCGGTACGAAATCTGGACGAAGCGCGTCAAGAACGATAACAAGGACGTGGTCTGTTGCCCCTTCATGAGTGCTAAATCGTTCACCAATAGATGTGTGTTCTTGGTCGGCTTTCAATGAAATATATCGATAATACCCGTTTAACGCAGCTTTCTCAATCGGTGATGGAATGATATTTAGCAATGATTGTGGATCAAGTCGCTCCCTCAGCATACTCATGCGTCGTTAATGGATGAACTCAGGTAATATAATTTCCATCTGTTGTCAGACTTCGTAGTGGTTTTCAATTGAATTGATATGCTTTTGCAGGGAATGCTTGCCTGCCCAAGATAATGTATTCTGCCGAAGTAGAATTGTCTCTTCTCCCGTTATTTCTCTAATCTGACTTACCAATTCATCGGCGTCCCCAGACGAAAACAGTCGGCCACGAGTTTCATCTACGAGTTCGGGAATTCCACCAACATCTGCTCCAATGACTGGAAGTCCCTCTGCAAAGCTCTCATAGATTACTAATGGGGAATTTTCCATCCAAATCGATGGGACGACAGCAGCCGATACCGAACGTCGTAGTTCACGCAACCGCTCATCTGACACAAAGCCGTGGTATTCCACGTTTGAAAGGGTAGACGCTACTTCCTCAGACCGGTCATCGAATGGTCCGGTTCCACAGAGATGGAAGGTAACTTCGGGTAGGTTCCTAGCGGCGTCGAATAACGTTTCAAGTCCTTTTGCTCGGAGATGCTTCCCTGCATAGAGAACGGATGGACCTAATGATTCGTCTCCTGGCTCATCTGCAACTTCTTCAATACCGTGCGGGATACAAGCGGACTCAATTCCTGTAAAGAATCCATGTTCACGATGGACATCAACAACATGTTGACTTGGCCCGATGACTATGTCAGGCTCACCAATCATCTTCCGTTTTACACCAGCATATAGCAGACATGGAGTGGGTGGATCTTCACAAACTCGCAATTCCCCTTCTGGGGCAGTTCGATCTCTCAGTAGATTGCTCTTCGGACAGATGAGGCTGTAGTCATGGAGTGTGTGAACATATCGAGCGTCAGACTCCGAGATAGCTTTGCCAGCTGATGCAGTAATCCCCATGAAGTTGTTCGTGTGGACAACGTCCGGCTGATGTTTCTCTAAAAACTTCGACACTACCCTTTTTGCATGTGGGTTCACCGTGTCTAATTGGTGCCAGAGTGCTTTAGCAAGGACATTTTCACCAGTACTATCACTACGATGGGAATGATTAAGCGGATAAAATCGGTAGACTGGAACACCTTTGTATGAGTCTTTGATTGGTGTGAGAGACTCACGACTACGCTCACTAGTCGTTGTTAAAATCAAGACATCATGTCCTCTCTCTTGGAGAGCCACAGCTACACGATGTACGTAGTTTTCTGCACCACCAAACTCGTCTGGTGGAAATACACCATTCACCAGACAGATATCTGCCATTGCACCTCTGGTGTGGCTAACAGAGCCTAAACATTCCGAAATGAGAATCTATAACATTCACAAAGGGTGTATGTGAAATCACTAAATACAGCGCAAGACGGCCACTCCAATGAAAATAGCACTCGCATCTCATTACTTCTATCCACACATTGGCGGAATCGAATCTGTCGTTGAATCACAAGCTGAACGCTTGGCTCAGCGTGGACACGATGTGACGGTCATTAGTACAGACATTGGTGGTGGAACAAGCACCGAGCGAAGAGATGGATACACCATCCAGAGGTACAATGCCTGGAATCCAGCAGAGCGCCTAGGAATTCCGTATCCAATTCCAACCCCATTCCAATTCCCTGGAGATATCCAACGTACTCTCGCAAACACAGATATTCTCCACGTCCATGGAATGAACTACCTCACGACTACAAAAGTACTCCACGCCGCGCCAGCAGAGGTTCCGGTCGTTCTGCATCAACATACGCCGTTCGTAGATTACCCCATTCCTGCTCGCTGGGTAGAGAAAATCAATGACGAAACCGTGGGGAAATGGAATCTGTCTCGCGCAGACCACGTCTTTTGCGTGAGTCAAGATATCGAACGATACGTCACGCAGATCGACCCCCGCGCCAACACAGAGGTTATGGTGAATGGAATTGATACGGAGCGATTCCACCCCAGAGAGGCAGAGACGAACCAGTTTGGCTGTAATGAGGACACTCCGGTCTTCTTCACACTTTCTCGAATGTCGCAAAAGAAGGGAGTAGACACACTCTTGCAAGCAGTCAAAGAGTTGGATTCGAAAAACGCAGACGCACACATTGCAATTGCTGGAGATGGCCCGCTACGAGAAGAAGTTGAGACAGTAGCTAGTGAAGTACATAATCTGGAAGTCCTCGGCCGCGTTTCTGACGATGCTCTTTCCAGCTACTACGCAAGTGCTGACGCATTTCTCTTCACCTCTAAAAGCGGAGAAGCGTTCCCAACACTAACCATGATTGAATCATACGCATCTGGGACGCCAGTAGTTGCCTCAGAGCTGTCCGAGAACCCGCTCGGAATACAAGATGGGAAAGATAGTATATTCATACCTCCCGGAAATCCAGAGGAGCTTACGAAATCGATTCAGAAGATGGCGAGCAATCCAAGTCGTCTCGCTTCGATGGGTGACTGTGCAAGAGAAACGGCAGAAGAGTATTTCTCCTTACGTTCACGGATAGACCGTCTCGAGGATTGCTACAGGTCACTCAGCTCAAGATGAGACTGACTCAAACAACTCTTCGAGTTGGTCTACCGTCTGTTCCCAAGAGTGCTGTTCTGCCCACGATCGGGCTTCTACCTCGAAAGACTCCCGTTTCTGCTCGTTCGACAGTAACTCGTCGACGCATTCTGCAAACTTAGTTGAATTCGCTCCGTCTGCAAGAAGCCCGGTTTCACCGTCTCTAATTGAGTCACGAAGCCCGTTAACATCGCTTCCCACGGCAGGGGTCCCACAGGCGTTTGCTTCTAGTACCGCGATACCCCAGCCCTCTACTCTGCTTGGGGCAATGAAAACCCATGCGGACTGGAGGAGATCGATTTTTTTCTCCATCGAAACAAACCCGTGGAAGTGAGCGAACTCGACTTGAGCACAGTATGTCTCAATCTCTTCTTTGACTGGGCCATCACGTCCAGCAACATCTATGTGAACAGTCGAGTCAAAAATCTCAGTCAGAGACTGGTGGATCTCAGGGATTCTATCGACTCCTTTGTAGCGCTCGAGGCCACCAACATACAGAACACGAGGTACTGGTGATGTCTCTCCGGGCGAGTACGTCCCGAGGTCTAATCCATTTCGGATCTCATGAACGTTCTGGGACTCATGTCCTCTCGAAACTAATTCACGGGTTGTACTTGGGCTTACGCTTACCGTTGGATTACCTCGTTCTCGAAGCACACCGACCCACTGAGAGACGTAGCCAAGTAGGTTCTGTGGGAAGGGGTGCGTCTCGAAAAAGGAGTCAATCGCAATATGATGGAAGATTCCAACACGAGGCCGTCGGGTTACAATGAGCCACGGTAGTGGCGTATTCACGGTATAGACGATGTCTGGTGACACACGAAACGAGTACACATAGAAGTAGAGACTGACTGTAAGGTAGGATAAGACGACGTCCCAAGGGGCTGGAAGACGATCGTCAAAACCTACTCGACGAATCGATACTGAGTCGTCTTCTTCAACCGGATTCCGTCCCTCGTCAGATCCAGTTAGTAGATGGACGTCATGTCCTCTCTCTGCGAGGCGCTTTAGACTCTCCTCAAGATTGAGTTCAGAACCACCTGCCTTAGAATGGCACCAGCTACGCTTATTTAGTGCTAAGACTGTGAGATCACCGGAGTCTGAGGCTCCGTGTGTGGTCTCTCGTTCGGTAGTCACGATGGTAGGACTATCTAACCAAGTTGGTTATATTCTTTTGGAAGGTCTAGTAAGAACATTCCTGAGGATAGAGAACATTATTATCCCTTCAACTGGATGAGTAGATATCTGTGACCAGCATGAGTGAGAATATTGTTCTCGTCGTAATGGATACGGCCCGTGCATCCGACACGCGATTCGTTCGAAAGAATACACCCGGGTCAACGTTAGAAACGCTTGCGAACGAGGGTTCAGATTTCACACACGCATACGCGAACGCTCCTTGGACGCTACCGTCCCATACCTCAATGTTTACTGGGACGTATACCTCAAAGCATGGTACTCACGCAGGTCACAAACGATACGATGGGAAGTTTCCAACTGTAGCAGAACTCCTCTCTGAGTCAGGATACGACACCATTGGAATAACAAACAATGCGTGGGTGACAGACGAGTTTGGATTAGCAAGCGGCTTTGATGAGTTCTACAAGGTCTGGCAATACATCCAGTCAGATACTGATTTCGGAGAAATCAAACTCACCTCAAATGGTACAGAGCTAATCAAGAAAGGACTCTCGGAACTGTTCAGCAAGGACATACTTGCTAATCTTGCGAATGGAATCTACGGACAGTTCTTCTATCGCCGGAACGACTACGGTGCACAGCGAACGAATGCACTTGTTCAAAAACACCTAGAGGGGAGGCACAGCGACAATCCCTTCTTCTTATTTATTAACTACTTAGAGCCACACCTGGACTATCAACCTCCGAAAGAGTTCACAGAGCAGTTCTTGCCTCCTGACACTTCGTACGAGGAGGCGATGGAGGTCCCACAAGAGCCGTGGGAGTTCGTGGCGGGCTCAACCGACATCTCTGAAGATGAATTTGAGCTTCTACAAGCACTCTACCGTGCAGAAATAGCGTATTTAGATGAGCAGATCGGTGAACTGATACAGACACTCAAATCAACTGGGGAGTGGGAAGATACAGTTTTCATTGTCGTAGGGGATCACGGTGAGAACATAGGAGATCACGGCCTGATGGATCATCAGTACTCTGTCCACGATACACTCCTTCACGTCCCCCTTATTATCCATGGAGGAGAGTTCAACGGAACAGATAGTACGGACCAGTTGGTTCAGACATTAGATCTGTTCCCGACGATGTTAGAGATTGCAGGAGTGAGTACACCGGAACACATCCAAGGGGAGGCAATTACTCCAGAACGGACTGATGAAGAACGAGAGTATGTCTACGCAGAGTATCTATCACCGCAACCGACAGTCGAGCGGTTGAGTGAACAGACAGGTGTTGATCAAAAGAAGTTGGAGAGTTATGACAAAGAATTGAAGTCAATACAGTCGAGTCGATACAAGCTGATTCGTGACTCAACCGGAGACATTCAACTATTCGACTTACAAGAATCCCCCACGGAACAGACGGACATCTCTCAGTCAGATATTGAAACTAGTGAGAAACTGGAAGAAGCACTAGACAAGTGGTTAGATTCGTTTGAGGAGGCATCTGTGAATGACTCAGTTGAGATGAGCCAGAGCACGAAGCAGAAACTCGAAGACCTAGGTTACCTACAATAACGAACAATCTCGACGGACAAACCTACTCTCGCGGATCTTCCACCAACTCATACAACCCACCTCGATTTAACTGCGTAATCCAGCCGGCATTCGTCAGATTTCGAAGCGCGTACTCGACCTGGCCTTTCTCCAGATCCGAATGCTCACGCAGATACAGCGGATTCACACGCCCCCACGGCGAACCGGAACGCCGCCCCTGCTTGAATAACTCGAGGACCACTTCCTCCCGTTCGTTTGGTTCGTAGCGTTCGTTGACCATGTATGGCGCGCAGTTCTGACTCCGTACGCATAATACTCAGCAATTTACCAAGCATGTAATCGAACTGTTTGCCAAGCATTTTGCTAAGCAAAAATTCTAAATAGCCACCGTCCGTAGCAGCTATCGAGAAGCACGGGTCGCCTCAAAGGAGAGGACGGTGCTGGAGACACCGCCCCGTGCTTCGCCCAAGACGAAGCATGAGCAACTCAGATAGAGATAGACAAGAGTCTGTTGAACAGAATTACGACTACCAAACGTCCTCGGTGGGGGCCTGACGGATGCGGTACGAATGGCTCGACGAGCGAGTTGACGAACTCATTGAGCGCTATGAAGCGGGACAGTCGCTCCGTGAGATTGCGGACGTGTTCGATGTCTCTGCACCGACGATTCACCGCCGTCTACAGGACCACGATGTCGCAATGCGAAATGGTGGTCCGGCGTACACGCAGTTGGCGAACCGAAGAGAGGAACTGGTCGAAGCGTACGAACGTCGGAGTTCCCTCCAGTCGCTTGCGGACCAGTACGACACGTCCCCGGTCGCAATTCGGTTCCATCTTGAAAAGGCGGGTGCCGACCCCATCTCGCTCCCGAAGACGACTGACCACGGACTGAGTCCATCTCAGGTATCGGTAATCCAAGGCGAACTACTTGGAGATGGGTGCTTACACTCCCGATACGATGGGTCGTGTTTCTTCCAACTCTCGACGACGACGGAAGAACACGCACGTCGGCTGATAACAAAACTTCCCGATGGATTCTTCCCGAAGTCACAGCCGAACTCGATCACCCGATTGAACCAGTTCACAGACGAAGATTACACGTCCTGGGTAGTCTCGTCACGACCGCAGCCCCTCCTCCAGCGAATGTACGAGGAGTGGTACGAAGTCAGGGACGAGAAGAACAACCGCAAAATCGTCCCGAAGGACTACCATCTCGACAAGACTGCACTCCTGCATTGGTACTGGGGTGATGGGAACTGCTCAATCCGAGATAGCGGTGCGCCGCGCGTTTCCTTTGCGACCCACGGCTTTCCCGAGTCGTGCGTCGAACACTTGCAGTCAGAGGTCGATAGATTGGGGTACGACAACTACGCAGTCAGACAGAAGGGCATCGAGGACGGGTCTGGTTTGTACATTCGGCTTCGTGACTACGATGCACGGACGTTCCTCGACGACTTGCGGCGTTCGAATACGCTCATGGCGTACGACTACAAATTCCCGGTTCCTGTGAAGGGTGACGAATGACTGGGTAGTTCCATAGCACGCCACCTGAGCGACTGATTGCTTTGCGCACGAACTGGTTAGGTGGCACAGGAACCGTATTTGTGGTACCACTCCCTCCTTGTTCTTGGCTGTCGATTCGGTCGCAGACTCGTTAGCCCGAGCACTCGCGGGCGAGACGCCGCCGACCGAACCGACCAAACGCGCCGAGAAGTACGATTGGGAAAGCGTCGCCGACCAGGCCGAAGCGGCCTACGAGCGCGCTATCGACGGACGCTGGTGAGGGTCGAACATTCGTTCGAGGACACATAGTCATCCGAACACCAATCGAATATTGATAGCAAACCAGATTGACTTCTGGGTTTAGCAGCCGGGTTTCTGTGTAGACACACTCTGAAAACGTAGTGAGGTTCCCAGTCGCACCGCTCAGAAGCGATTACTCACTACGTGTCCACTCGCATGTGTATGTTTAAAAGCGATGACGGGGCCAACCCCTCCTGTGACGGGGATAATTCGCACCGTGAAAGTGAAGCTCGACGTGCCTACTGAGCGGTGCGATGATCTCCATCAAACCAAAGACCAATTTCTTCACTGTGCTAACAGAGCAGCTGACTGGGCGTGGAGATATCCTCACGACTACTGCGTGACTTCGTATCTGGAAGCACATGATGCGCTCTATCACCCACTCCGTGAGGAAACAGAGCTCGTCGTAAACCTCGTCCAGAAAGGAATCCGACGCGGTATTGAGGCTACCAAAGCCGGAGTCGAACGACTCAAGAATGGCGACAAGACGAGTCAACCACACTTCAAGGCGTGGAGCATTCTTTACGACAAGCGTTCTGCGACGTTCCACCGAGACCGCGTTTCGCTTGCCACAGTTAACGGCCGGGTTGAGTGTGACTATGTAATTCCGAGAGAACCTGATAGCACACCGATTGGGAACTACCTCTTGAACAAAGAGTTCGAGTTTCGCATGGCTACGTTGCAGTACGACAAGTCCACAGAGTCGTTCTACCTTCACGCGAGAATGATGCAGGCTATTGATGAAAGTGACTCCAGCACACCACAGTCTACCGATGCCAAGCACCAAACAGTCCTTGGCGTTGATTTGAACGTAGACGGTTCTCTCGCTGTAACCTCAACAGGTGCGTTCATCGGGAACGCTGATGAGATGAACCACCGTCGTCGTGAGTTTGAAAAGACTCGTGGCTCAATGCAGCAGTCTGGAACGCGGTCGGCGCATCTGGCGATTCAGTCGATAAGTAACCGCGAACACCGCTGGATGCAAGACCAACTGCACCGCGCCTCGAATCTGATTCTCGAAGAAGCCGTCACTCACGGCTGCACGCACATCGCATTTGAGAATCTAACAGATATTCGGACGCGAATGGGCGGCGTGAAGCGGTTTCATGCATGGGCGTTCCGTCGCCTGTACCAGTATGTTGCGTTCAAAACAGAGGTTCTGAATGTCGGAATTCGACAGGTCAACCCAGCATACACGAGTCAACGCTGTTCAAAGTGTGGATTCACACACAAGTCGAATCGGCAATCGAAACACCGGTTCGTGTGTCAGAAGTGTGAGTACGAACTGAATGCGGATTACAACGCGAGCAAGAATATCGCTCGCAAACTCGTGAAACAACTCCACTCGGGGCAAACGACTTCGAGTGGAGGCGCACCCAGTCAGTGTGCGCTTGCGTCAGGGACGCTGAACCTGAACGGTGATTTCAACGCCAGCTCCGTCTCGGAGGAAGAAGGGGAGTCCACTGACAAGCCTATGAAGTGAGTTCTAGGCTACTGACACGAAATGTACTCTCACTCTCGTCGATTCACTCCCCTCAAGATACGCTCACAAACCTTCTGCACACCCTCTTCGAACGAGATCTCGGGCACCCTCCCTGTCGCCTCGTATATCTTCGAGTAGTCGGCTTTCGTGCCGTGGACGTACTCCTCGAAGGGATTCTCGACGTACTTGAGTTCCACAGTCGTTCTAAGCCCCCCGTTGATCATCTGTTGGTCCCTGGACGAAACGAGACTCCGCTGACCGACCAGGCCGAACCGACCAAGCGTGCCATCGACGGTCGCTGGTGACAGCGTAAACACCCAAGCCACCGCCTGAACCGACGACTCACCCGCAGATACACTCGAAACGTACCCCCTGAACACCGTCTCCTCACGAGTGCTCCCCGTCTCAGTATTGCCGGCCCTGTCTGTGCTGGAATCCAGTAACTGAGCGTCGGAACCACTCACTCTGACAGAAACGCCAAGAGCGACGACGTAACTGCTTCCTGTCCGGCTGGCGAGAGGAGATGTTTCTCATCGTCCAAAACCTCGGTTTTCGAAAGGTTCGACAAACGAGCGCGGGCGCGAGGAACAATCGCGGGGGCGGGAAAGAACGGGTCGTTCGCAGCGGCGAACAACGCGACGGGTGCCGTAAACTCCTCGAGTTCGTCGGCAGTCGCACTCGGGAACTCGCGTTCGAGGTCTACATACCGAAGCGATGCACCAACAGTCGCTCGGACGAGGGGGTCTGAATCGGCTTGCGTCCCCATCGCGTTCAGTGCGTGTGCTAAGAGCCAGTCGCGTCCCAAGAAGCGATAGAGGAGCGCCGGAATGCCGACGTTCAACATCGACACGAGCCCTCCAGTCCCGAATCCTGCTGGTACGACGAGCCCAGCACGTGTGATTCGCGCTGGTGCGTATGCTGCGGTTCGCAGAACAATCCCCCCACCGTACGAGGTACCGATCATCGGTACCGCGTCGAGATCGAATGCATCGAGGAGATCGACGACCCACTCACCGTAGCCGTCTCCGTTGGGAGCAACTCGTGTTTCGGCACTCCGGCCCGGTTGCCCGATAGTATCCGGCGCGATCAATCGATACTCATCAGTCAGGCCGCTGTACCAGCCGAGTGTCAGCGGGTTCGTGGCGTTGCCGCCGTGGAAGACGATAACGGGCTGTCCATCCGCAGGCCCCGCGATGAGGACGTGGGTTTCGCCATGCCGCGTTTCGACGTACGTTTCGTCCACGTCGAATGCAAGCTCCTCGACGGCTTCGGTGTAGACCTGCTCTACTGCGCGTCTCCCGTTCGATGACCGATATATCGACATTGGCTGTTTTGACGGCTCCCTGTGAGATTAATCGTGGGTGCCGTTCAGTTACCAGCTGTCGGTAGCGTCTGCACCGGATTTGAACGCACGTCTCGTCACCGACGCAGGAGTCTCTCCGAGGCTCGCGACTACGTGAAACTGGTCCACGAACCAACTCGGCTCTTCGAATTCGTGAGTGATCCGCGAGAAGACTAAGAGCAGCGTTCAGATACTACAGTTCGGATGCGTCGACATCCCCGGATAGATAGCCCAGACCTTTGTCTGAGATTTCGTATTTGCCTCGTTCAACACGTGTCACGAGTCCTTTCTCGACGAATTCAGATAATCGTCGATTCACGTGGGAGCGGTCGAACCCAGCATTGAATGCGACAACAGTAGGCGTCAATACGAGTCCAGAATCACCCAATATCTCTAGAATCTGGTCGTCAGTTGGCTTCATCCAATCCCCCCGTTTGCGCATACAGTCCCAAGTTAGAACATCCTGTTAACAGAATCGATATGTTAGATAATAGTCACCATATTGTGGTTATTAGTCACCAGTTAGTGACTAATTTGAAGTGGGTGGACTGAATTAGCTAGCGTAACGACTCACCGGGTCATCAGGTCCTCTCAGAAAGGACCCGTGTTGTAGCACGGATCCGGTGCGGTCTAACCCCAACCGCATGTCTCCGAACACACCACCCACGCAAAAAGGTCTCGTCGCACAGCCACCCCACACGGAGGGCCACGAATGACCAAGCCCTCCATCGAAGACCTCGCCGCCCGGATCGACGAACTCGAAGACCGCGTCGACGAACTCGAGGCCGACACCGAACAACTCGAAAACACAGTCGATGCCCAAGCGGAGACAATCGCATCCCAACGCGACCAACTCGCTGACTACGAAACCCGCACCCAAGAACTCGAAGCCGAACTCGACGCCGCGACGGACCACCGCAAGCATCTCCAACAGCGCCTCTACGCCGTCGAATCCGACGACACACCAACTGACGAGACCAACACACAGCTCTCGCCACTCCAACAACTCATCCGGCTTCCCTCGAAGGCAGTCTCGAAACTCACCGCCAATCAAGAACGCGCTCGCTTCATCGCCAAAGACATCACAGAGTACGCCACGAACGTCCCCGCAGGCTTCGCACTCGACTCGAGTACCATTCGCACCGTCCTCCACGCAAAGGAAGGCCATACCCCCCACACCCAAACCGTCAGTCGCGTCATGGACTTTCTCGATGACCTCGGGAAAGCGGGTGTGAAGATTGTGAAACGCCGCGGGACCAAACGCGTCATCTTTTCCGAACACGTTGTCTCGGAACTCGCGGAGACACCAACGGCCTCGAGCAGCATCACGGACGTTGTGATGAGGTGGCGCTGACGAGGGTGTGATCACCAGTCGATAACCGACTCCACGCCGCCGCGCGGTCGACACCCACCGCGGGGACAGCCCCCCAAGCTAGCAGCAGCACTCGAAAAAGCCTCTCTGTGGACACGGGTAGTGTGAGTGAATACAACGAGTTCGAAGCTTCGAGTCAACCGAGACAAATCACAACGGGTGTGATGAGCATCGAAGTTGGCCAGCCCACGTTGACGAGACCCCCGGCCGTAATAGCCAACTACGAGCCGCGAGTGGACTCGCTCACGATGTCGGTCGAATCGTACGGTCCCACTCGTCCCGACCCGCTGACTCGATTCATGGCCGCCTGCCAGGGCGCTGGTATCGCCGCCATCGCATCTCCAACGGTCGGGAGCGCGTCGATCCTCGCCGTGAGTGCCGTCACCCACTGGACACCGAGTGAGCTACTGGGTGGGAATGCGCAAGCTCTGTTGTTGCTGTTCGTGTGTGCAATTGCGATCGGCTTCATCGCAGGCTCGTACTGGCCGGTAGTCGATGGCCACCCGCAGAGACGCGAACACGAGCTGTACTGGGTTCGAAAGCGGTTCACCATGTGTCTCTTTGCCGGCCTCGGGTGTTATGGCGTGTTTTCGCTCATGTTCGTCGTGACGGTCACAGATCTCCTACAGAATATGGTTGGCCTTGGCGCGGCGATTCTCGTATGTACCTACCTGTATGCGTACTCTGCGGACCGACGCGGGGTGAGAAAGTAGGCCGTGTGCGTAGCCGAAGTCACGCGTCAAGACGCCAAGTGAAGTACCACAGGGACAGGCCCGAGGCACTCTGCGTTGATACATAGTGCGAGCGCATACCCGCGTGTTTTCTGTAGACGTATTGCTTAGGGATGAACGAGGTCAACTGACCAAATCGGATATACTCATTCCCACTCTTTGTAGGAGTATAGCCATGGTTGACTCGGAAGACGACCCCAAAGAAATTCTCGCCCGCATGGAGCAACTTATTGAGGAAACGTCTTCAAAGCGAGAAGAGACGACGCCGCGTATCGAAAAGGCCGACCCAATTGCCCAGAAGCACAGAGATGCGGTTCGAAAGGGAGCGGAGAAACACTGCGATAAGTGACGCTGGTGGACCGTATGATCGGGTAGCGATTGACCAAGGTGTGAATACTGTGTTGACGATTGATGATCTGAGGTGATTCTCTCATCCGACGAATTTACCGAACTGAACCGGTTTCTTGGAAACTGACTCCCAGATGAACCGTCTTTGACCACCTCGAAAATCAAACGCAAAACCCCCCAGCCGAACCACGAACTCCTTCGTCAGTCGAGATACGGCTCACAAACCCGCTCGACTCCCTCCTCGAACGAAATCTCAGGCTCCCACCCTGTCGCCTCGTGTATCTTCGAGTAGTCTGCTTTCGTGTCGTGGACGTACACCTCGAACGGGTTTTCCACATACTCAGGCTCCACATCCGTCCCAAGCACCTCGTTGATCATGTCGACCATCTCGTTGAACGAGTAGCTCTCGGCAGTCCCGAGATTGTAGATGCCCTGGAGTCGCTCGTCGGCCGCGAGTTCGATCCCCCGAACGATATCATCGACGTGGGTGAAGTCACGCGTCTGTGACCCATCACCGAACAGCTCCGGCGACTCACCATTGGCGATTTTGTCGGTGAACTGCGCGACCGTATTCGCGAACTCGCCTTTGTGTTCTTCTGCGCCACCGAAGCCCTGGTACACAGAGAAGAAACGCATGCCAGCCAGTTGCATGTCGTAGTGGTGGTGGAAGTACTCCGCGTAGCGCTCACGGCCTAACTTCGACGCTTCGTAGCCCGTCCGCGACTCCACGGGCATGTCTTCCGGCGAGGGTTCCGTCCGCGAGCCATAGATCGAAGAGGTCGTCGCGTACACGACGGTGTCGCACCCGTCTTTCCGGGCCTGTTCGACCGTGTTGACGAAGCCTTCGATGTTCACACGAGCACCCTTCGTCGGGTTCTCTTCGTGCATCTTGTACGACGACAGCGCCGCGAGATGGAACACCACATCGACGCCCTCGGTCGGGAGGTCGTCGTCGAGGACCGTCATGTCGTGGAACTCCACGGCATCATCCAGATTCTCGGGCGTCCCGAGATAGAGGTCGTCGATTGCAATGACGTCGTTGTCTTCTGCGAGAGAGTTGGCGAGATTCGAACCGATGAATCCGGCACCGCCAGTAACGAGGACTCGTTTGCCGTCCATACGTGGTTGCTTTCGTCAAGTGACAAGAACCTATCGCGTGCGTGTTCGTCCACCAGACGAGAGACGACCGCGGTTCGCCTGCGGGAACCAACCGAACCTAGTTATTTCAAGAACATATTTTCAGTCCCGCCGACTAACTCGATTCCATGCAACAGTACACCCGCCGGAACGCCCTCCGTGCGTGCGGCATCGCCGCCCTCAGTTCACTCGCTGGGTGTTCGGCCCTCCCACCGGACGATTCGAACGCGGAACAACCATCGTACGAGCGGCTCGACGTGACGCCAGTCTACATCGCCGATGGAGTCGACCTCTCAACCCCCGCAGACATCGAGACCGTGAGCGCACCCCACAACGCCGACCTGCTCGTCCTCCCCGACGAGACAGACACCGACGCCACACAGGCAGTCGAGTGGCTAATCGATGACCGAGTGCTTGCACTCCTCGGTGAAAAGGCTGAAACAACGTGGCTGTCGTGGGTTCGAAGCGATGCGTTCAACGACGTGTTCGACACGCAGGGATACAGCGAGAGCGAACCAGCTCCATCCCTCGTCGTCGGTGCAAAAGTCGGCCTCAGAACCACGACGTCTCGGTACTCGTGGGGCGATAAACCAGCCAACCGTGACGTACTCAGGGCGCTCGACGAGTCGCTCGTTGCGATTGAAAACCGGACGCCGACAGGGTAACTCGGCTGTCCCCCACCCCTCGCACCGAGTGACACCCTGCCGAGACACCCATCGCATTGTCCGAGTGACACGTTTTCCGGAGCGTTACTGTAAATTCGTCGTCAATTGCCCTGAATCGTTGGAAGACTGGCACCGTCGAGAACAGCGTTGACTTAAACAGGAGCCATATTCAACCCGAAATTAGAGACACCATGACGGAAGACATCATTCCGAATGGTAGAAAATAACACCCCAATACAACGGTTCGTCGACGAACTTGACTTCACCATCTTCGGGATTGGATTCTCGGTATCGCTGCTCGCGATTATCGTGTTCTTCAGCAACCCCACTGCCTCTGCAAACGCGATGGAACAGATCAATACGTTCCTCTGGACGGAGTATATGTGGGTCTACATCGGAACGATGTTCCTGATGGTCATGTTCAGCCTCTGGCTGATGGTTGGCCCGTGGGGACGCATCAAACTCGGCAAACCAGACGAAGACCCAGAGTTTGGGCTGCTGTCGTACTTTTCGATGATGTTCTCGGCAGGCATTGCAGCAGGGATCGTTTTCTGGGGCCCTGCAGAGGCGTTGAGTCACTATCAGACGGTGCCGCCACTCATCGGGGGCGAACCCCAATCGGCGACCGCGGCAGTCGGGGCAATTCAGTACACCCTCTTTCATTGGGGGATCTCGTACTGGGTTCCGTACCTCATCGTCGCACTCCCGATTGCGTACTACGCGTTCCGTCAGGATGCCCCGATGCGGGTGTCGACGCTTATCGCGCCATTCGTCGGCGTCGACAAGCTTGACGGCGTTCTAGCGAAAGGCATCGATATCTTGGCCGTGTTCGCGACGATTGGTGGGATCGCAACCACGCTGGGATTCGTCGGAGAGCAGTTCCTCACTGGGCTGGCGTACAACTTCGGCGTCTCGATCGGTGATACCGGGACCGTACTGGTAATCACGGGGCTGACGGTTGCGTTCACCGCCTCGGTTGCACTCGGCGTCAAGAAGGGTATTGCCCGAATTTCACGGTTCAATATGGGCGTCTTCGCCGTCCTGACGGTCATGACGTTCCTGTTGGGGCCAACCAACTACATCATGAATACGGGCCTCCAGGCGATGGGGAGCTACTTCGTTGGCTTCCTCGAGATGTCGTTGTACACCAACGCGACGGGATCTGGCGAGTGGGTCGGCAACTGGACTGTCTTTTATTGGGCATGGGTGTTCTCGTGGGCACCATTTGGTGGGCTGTTCGTAGCCCGGATCTCACGCGGCCGGACGATCAGGCAAGTCGTCGCCACGGCACTCGTAGGCTCAACCGTTGCGACCACGCCGTGGTTCCTCACGATGGGCGGGAGTGCGATTTTCTTCGAACGGCAGAACATCGCACCGATGCTCGAGATGGTTGCCGAACACGGCGTTGCCGTCTCCGGCTTCCCGTTGTTCGGCTCGTTGCCATTCGGTGGCGTGCTTTCGGCCGTGTTTCTGTTCCTCGTGGTCACATTCTTCATCACGTCTGCTGACTCCTCGACACTCGCACTCGGGATGCTCACGACAGGTGGGAAGCAACACCCCTCGACTGTCAACCGCGTCATCTGGGGGGCCCTCATGGGCGGGCTCGCGTCGCTACTCATCGTCGGTGGCGGTATCAACGCGCTCCGCTCGTCGGCAATCATCACTGGATTCCCATTTGCACTCATCTCTGTCATCGCCATCGCTGGCATGCTCCTGGAATTCCAGCAAGTTGAGCCACTCCTCTCCGGCACGAGCGACTCGACGGGTGCCGAGCGAGCGAGTTCGCCGAATCGGGCAGGGTCGAGTATCGACGACGACTAAGCCAAAACGGGTCCCCCCGTGACCACAATCGCTGTCTAGAACCGTAACCTACCCAAAATCGCCTTAGACACCCGGCAGAGTGGGTTACTGACACCATGAATGCTACTCGAACACGGTGTGGAGATGCCACTCCTCCACGACGAAGCGGAAATTAACACATATATCGGCCAGCCGTATACTCCCGCCAACGATGCAATTTTGCTCCGAATGCGGGTCGCTAATGCACACGGAAGGTGACACGTGGGTGTGTCGCTCCTGCGAACACGAAGAACCGCGGGACTCGCAAGCGGAAGCAGCCATGTCGATTCAGGACGGACAGCGAGACGACGGCGCACCCGCCGTGGCCGACGCGACCCAAGACTCCTCCGAGACGATGCAGGAGCCCTGTCCGGCGGACGACTGCGACAGCGACCGAGCCAACTATCAGATGATGCCGAAACCGGGTGGCTCCTACGAGGTACGGCTGTTCACGTGCGTCGAGTGTGGCCACAAGTGGCGCGATTCTTGAGACGGTCGTTCTCGTGAGTGCGTCGAACACTCCGTCCTCGTACACCAACAGAGATTCACTCGCGGAGCGACTCGCTCGGAACGATGCACCGTCGCACGCTTCTCGGACTGGTCGCCAGCGCCGGAGTCGTCGGCGTCCTCGGGGCGAACTGGGGTGCCGGCGAGCCTTCCGTTCCACCAGCCACCTCCGCTCCGGAGCCAGTCCCGTCGACAGGTCAACGCGACAGCCCCGTCGTGGCCACCGACACGACGACGGCGGGGAGCACGACGTACGGAACCGTCCGACAGTCAGCGTCGGTTCACGACCTCGAGGCGACCGGCCGCTACGCCCTCGTCACCACGTATCAACTTATTCCAGGGTCGAACTATCACGCGAGGAGCGGGTGGAAAACTGCCTCTCTGACGGTCGAACACAGGTGGAACGCCGGATCACTCGTCTCTCACGCTGGAGACGTTGTGCCGGGTGACGATGACAACGCCGACTCGAACCTGTACCTGGGTACTGGCCGGTCGGCGAGACAGTACCGATGGCAACTGACGTTTGACGCTGCGACAGGGAATTCGCACACGTTTCGCTTCGCTACTGTCGTGGACCGTGAGGACGTCCCCGAGCGAGGTGACGCACTCGTCGATGCGATGTTCGGGGCGGGTTTCACGCAGGGATTCTTCGGAGCCTCGGAACGGGACCTTGCGACGGCACGCCTCGAACTGCAGGAAACGAGCGCGGACACTCGGCGTCGAACCTGAGGACGACACAGTCCCAAACGTGAGGGCAGGGTGACGCTCAATACACCCCACCGTTTCCGGAGAAAACCCACTCTCGTTTACTCCGCCCCGACGCCCCACGCGTCATGGTTCTCGGTGGCGTCCGTTTCTTCGTCGACAGCATAGCCATCGAAATCCGCAAACGTCCCACTCCGTTGTTGGACGACACGAACTCGAATACTTCCGTCGTCTTCGAGATGCCAGCGAAGTTGGTCGCCATCGTCGATCCCCAGTTCTCGACGAATCCGTGCTGGAATCGTCGCTTGGTTCCCAGACACCGTGCTTTCAGCGTCTACTGGGTCACTACTCATGACTGACCACTAGAACCACTTGGTGAAAGCCTAGTGTGTCGCCACACTACCAAAACTACGGTTGGGTCGACGCGAAACACACCCTCCCCCATCGACAACCCGGCTCCCAGCCCCGCCCCGAGCGCCACGCCGATTGCGATGCCTACTGCACAGTCGTTGCGACCGGCGCTCTCAATGTATCGGCTTCGCATCGAAGCGCGAAAGCGATCCAATCCAACAGGCCCCGTTCATCTCATATCTCACGCTATTTTCACGATTATCATCAACGGCGACCTCCAAGCGGAGTCGTTGCTGGACTGCATCACGCTGTAGTCCCGTGACGTCGATTGTCGTGAGCATGCGTTGGTCGGGGAGCAGTAGTATCACACTCTGATATCGCCGGGTAATATTGAACTGATATGTAATATTGAAGTGATACGCAATCAATATAACCGACATGACGGGTCCTGGGAACGAATCGTCAACAAACTACAGACCGGGCGACAACTCGGCCTCGATTATGGCATATGCGCTCCAGGCCACAGAGACCGTTATCTGGGACTGGGATATCTCCGCGGATGCTGTCTCGCTGTATCCTCCTTCGCAGACTGTGTTCGAAGATATCGCCGACCTTGATGACTTCTTGAGTCAGGTTCATCCGACAGACACACAGCGCGTCGTTCACGCACTGGAGGTCGCAGTTGAAGAGACCGGGCACTACGTGACCGAGTTCCGCCTTGCCGATGACACAGAGCGATGGGTCGCTGCACAGGGGGAAGTGACCTACGATGACGGAGACGACCCGGAGCGTCTGATTGGTGTTGGGCGAGACGTAACTGATAAAAAACACACAGCGCAGCAGCTCAGACGAGCGACAGAACACCTTGCCGAGACAGAACTCGTATCCGACATTGGTGGGTGGGAACTGATACCCGAAACGAACGACCTGTGGTGGACACAGGGGACGAGACAAATCCACGATGTCTCGCCGGAGTACAACCCGACAGTAGAGGATGCCTTCAAGTTCATCCATCCAGCGGACAGACAAACAATCGAGAAGGTGGTCCAACAGTGCCTGACGTCCGGCGAACCGTATGGTGTTGAACTCCGGTTGATTACTGCCGAAGGACGTGAGCGATGGGTCTACTGTAGGGGCGATCGGGTACAACGTGGTGAGACCACCGTTCTCAGGGGCGTGATCCAGGATATCACCGACCGAAAAATCCGTGACCAACGGTTGATGGTGTTGAGTCGGGTTCTCAGGCACAATATTAGGAATACACTTGGCGTCGTCATTGGGAACGCAGAGTTACTGGCAGAAGAACTGGAAGCACTCGATCCACTTGAGACGTACCTCGCTGAAACGGCTTCGTTTCCACTTGATGATAGTCGTCGCATGCTTTCGAAGATTGCTGACAACGCGACGCAGTTGGTTGAGCTGGCTGAAAATGCCCGGCAGCTGAGTCGTGTGTTAGAACGTGGTCCGGTGCGGTACTACGTCGATGTCCCGACAGTTGTCGATCGACTCGTCTCGAAGTTCACCGACCAGTATCCCACTGCAAGTATTCACGTCGAAAAACAAGCGGTCGGCGTGAAGGGAAACGAAGAATCCCTCGAGATGGCGCTTACTGAACTCATAGAGAACGCAATTGTCCATACTCACGACGCGTCACCGACAGTCGAGGTTTCCATTTCCCGAGTCGACAACGAGCGAGTTCGTATTCAGGTCGCAGATACAGGCCCGGGCATTCCGGAGATGGAACAAGAGGTTCTCGAGATGGGTACTGAAGAACCCCTCCTGCATGGTCGGGGAACCGGGTTGTGGATGGTCAATTGGCTGATGACACAGTTAGGCGGCAGTATTTCAATCGACGAAAACGTCCCTCGAGGAACCGTTGTGTCTCTCACGTTGCCTGCCGCACTGAGTGAGTGACGGCTTTCGCGCCCCCTGGCGTGGAGGAGTCAACTCCTTAGTGAGCGGGAGTCCGCACTGACCGACACAGAAACAGGAACACACAGCGCTCAGGCTTGGTCGGTCTCGGTCGGGCCAGTCGACTCGGACACGAACGCGCCAACCAACCACCGATATTCATACCCCTACCAGCGAACGAGTGTGATATGAATACATACTCGATTTTGGGGCCGTCACTCGTCGCAGTCGTGATTTTGTTGTTGCTGAGTGCGTTCTTTTCCAGCAGCGAGTCAGCGATCTTTTCGCTCCCGGATGACATGCAGCCCGCGACCGAAGACAGTACGAAAGACAGCCGCACACTCCAGCAACTCCGCGCGAACCCGCATCGACTCCTCGTCACACTGTTGGTCGGCAACAATCTCGTCAACATCGCCATCACCAGCATCGTCACACTGCTGGTTGCACGGTTCGTTCCCCCCGGATACACCGTCGTGATTGCAACACTCTGTGTGAGCGTGCTCGTCCTCGTGTTCGGGGAAATCGTGCCGAAATCCTACGGCCTCGGTCACGCGGAATCCTGGAGTCTCCGTGTCGCCCGCCCAATCTCGTACGTCGAACGTGTACTGAGGCCACTCGTCGTGTTGTTCGACATCGTCACGCGATGGCTGACGTCACTTATCGGCGGCGACCAACACATCGAAAAACCATATCTCGACGAGGACTGACTACGCCCCGACGGGCGTGAAATTCAGCATGGGTCAGCCGGTCGAGTCGTAGACAGCCAGATACAGTATTCCAACGAGGCCGATGAGTCCAAGGCCAAGGTATCCAGATTGCGGGACCAACTGCCCGTAGCTGAACACGCCGATGACGATCAGGACGAGCAGGTAGAACTCGATCAACAGCAGGTGTCTGCGGAGGGCCGAATCCATGGATCCACTATCGTCGGCGGAGTTATTGTAAATTTGACTCTTGTTCGACGACCGACAGCACGAGTGTGGTCTCCCTCAGGTGGTCGGTATCGCAGTCCCGGGGTGGCTGAGCGACCGCCACGAGAACCGAATCGGTATCACAGTCATACAACTGCCACACCTGTCTGAACAGCACCGCACGGACTCCGGGCGAACACCATGATGACTGTATTCATGTCAACAACAGCGACAGACACTATATCCCGAGCGCAAAACCGACGAGTATGCCCTCCGAATCGCTCGTCTCACGCCGCGGCCTGCTAGCCACGCTGGGTGGGGCCGCGTCGATTAGTCTCGGGGCGGTGGTTGGGTCGGACGCCGTCCGCCCGCCGCTCAGTCTCGAACACCGAGTCCCCGCCGGCGAGTGGCCGATGGCGAAACGGACGCCGCGACGAACCAGTTTTCAACCACAGCCCGGCCCCCAAGACGGCCTCGTCGAGGCGTGGCACCAGCCCGTCGAATCCGCGACTGTCGTCTCCCCGGGACTGGTGGCGACGCACGACCGGGTGTACACCGTCGGTCGGTACACGGTGCGAGCGCTCGCGAGTGCTGACGGCCAGCCCGACTGGACGCGACCGCGTGAGAACGCCCCGAGCGTCCTCACCAGTCGCGCCCCCTTCGAGTTCCTCCAGACCGGCCCGACCGTCAGCGGCGACCACCTGTACGTCGTCGGTGGAGTGACGCTGTACGGCCTCGACGCCACAAGCGGGCAGTCGACGTGGGCGTTTCGTACGACGAGTAGTTTCGAGCACGTCCTCCCGGTCGGCAACCTCGTCGTCGCCGGCGTCTCGCGTGGGTCCGAGGACTCCCTCGTCGCACTCGACCAGGCGACGAGTTTCGAGCGCTGGTCGCGGGTGACCGCCGAGGTCCCACTCGCGTTCGCGTCGGGCACGGAGGGCCACGTGGACGCCCCACTCCTCCTCACCGGAACCACAGCACAGAGCAACAGCCAGCAGTTGGTCGGCCGCGACCCAGTCGATGGCTCCGTCTACTGGCGAACGACCGCCGACGCGCCGGCGTTCGAGGCGTTCGCGCTCCCCGCGATTAGCCAGGGGCGCATCTACGCCGGTGGACCGCGGCTGACTGCGTTCGCGGCCACCGATGGGAGCGTCGAGTGGCAGACCCCGATTGTCGACCGTGCCGAGTCGATATCGCCAGTCACCGACGGCGAGCGTGTGTACGGCGTCGGTGGCGGCGTCGCCATGGCGGTTGACGCGGCGACCGGAACTCGACAGTGGTCGGTATCGGTCGGGGGAGTCACTCCGTTCGTCCCGCCCGTCATCGCTGGTGAGACACTGTACATCCCCGGCGACGACGCCGTCATCGCGCTCGACACGACCGACGGCTCGACGCGGTTTCGGCACGCACTCCCGGAGTCGACGCCCGACGGTATGGCGAGCGCCGACGGCAATCTCTACGTGAGAACGCACGAGTCGGTCCGCGGGTACGTCGCGTCCGGGGAGGCTGACTCGTGAGCGACTCCGAGTCGCCCACCGAAGCAATGTCGACGTACGCTCAACAAGTGGGGCGTGGGGTCGTCTCGCTTCTCATCCTCCAGTACTCACTCGGCGTCGGTGTGCGTGCGACGGTCCAGCACGCGTTCGGGCCGACCCCGATTGTGCGGCCCAGCATCGTCTCGACCGTCGTCGTGGCGCTCGTCGTTGCAGTTCTCGTCAATAGCGCCCACCAACCCAGCTACCGACAGCTGACGGGCTTTACCGTGGTTGCGTTGGTGATCGGGACCGCTGTCACCACGCTCGTCGGTGGTGGAGACGGACACGTCGGTGCGCTGTATCCGACGCTGCAGACCGGGCTCTCTTGGCTGGGCGCGTTCTGCATCGCGTACGCCGTCGCGTTCGAAGTCGAGTGGCGTCGCGTCGTCGAGGTGCTGCTCACGCGTCCGAGAGAATAGCACTACTACTCGTCGCCGAGCACGCCGAGAGGCGAACCACCGACTCGACGCCGATCTGGTCACAGTCCTTCGTTGCCGTTTCGCTGACGACTCGAACACACCACACTAACAGAAGGCCCGCTCCAAGCCAGCCCATGGACCGGACGGACTTCTTCCTCGGCTTGATCGTCGTGCTGTTGGCTGCACAGGTATACGAGACCGGTGATGGTCACACACCGATATTCATCGTGTTCCCCGTGATGGCGATTCTGTATCTGGGCCCGGTGTACCTCGTTGGGGCAGTTCTCATCGAGAACGTCGTCGATAGCTGATCCGGAGCACACGGTCCGTCTCGTAGATGTGAGACGCCACAGAAACGGCGTACAGAACGAGAGCACACGGCGAGACACGTGAATCACAGCGGGAGCCAACGACCTACCCGTGGGCAGACGCCGACTCGTTCACGACTGTCTGTTGCACGAGTTGCTTCACGCCTCTGCGAAACCGTTCGGACGCAGAGCTATCCGAGATGTCAAGCTGCTCTCCCAGGTCGGCCAGCGAACACGTCCGCGGAATTTCCAGATACCCACACTCAGATGCAACAACCAACATCTCCCGTTGGGCGTCCGTCAGCGACACACTGGGTCCGTCTTGGTACGTCTCCTCGTAGAGTCGCTTGACGGAGATGTCGATCTCGTGGTCACGACAGAACTGCATGATGTGTCTGAACGCGTCTCGACTCGGGAACTGGGCGTGACACCGCCAGCCGCTGTTGGTCCCGACCGCACGCTGAAGGACGCCCCCGACCGAGATGAACTCGGGCATGAGATTCGTCTCGTCTCCGACCGGAGTGAAGTCCACCCGGTAGAATCGGCGGTCACCCGTATCGTCCAAGACGGTTGGGTTCGTGACTGAGCGGTCGTCAGCCAGCGCCCGCCCGACCGCCGCGAAGTCGTCGCTCCGCACGGAAAAGAGCATCTGCGTCCGGTCGTCTGGCCCCTGATACGTCTCTTCCCATTCGACCTCAATGTCGGGTATCTCCCGTAACGCCGTGAGCAAGATCGGATGGTCGATCGTGAATTCTGCTATGAGCATTGGTAGCACCCCTCACCAGATAATAAAATGTGGGGGTCATAGATAAACACCCGGGAGGGTCAGGCAGGGGACTCATTCCATCCTCGATAGAACAACCTGTAGATGTCCACTTTCGACGTGCCGTCGTCGCAGCAGGAACCTGATCGAATCGGAGAGCTTTGCGACGTCATCGCAAAACAGCGTCGTCGCCACGTCCTGTACTCTCTCCGTGACGCGGACGAAGCGACTGTGGCTGTCGAGCGGCTCGTCCAGTCTCTCGTCGAGCGGACGGGTGACGAGACAGCACGAGTCGAACAGCGGCTGCACCACGTCTCGCTGCCGAAACTCGTCGCCGCGGGCGTCATCGAACACGACCGCCGGAGTGGGTGTGTCCGGTACCGTCCAACTCGTCTGCTCGAACAACTGCTCGAACAGGTGTCGGCACTCGAAGAGCGGGACTAGTCGCACTCCAACCCAACAGCCCATCCGAGAACGTCCCTACCCTACTCTCCGGACTGCCGACGGGCCTCGTTGATCAACGTCGGGACGACGATACCCACACCGAACAGCGCGACGAGTTCGACAAGCCCGTTCCCCAGATACTCTTGTGCTAGGTACCAGGCGGTAAGCCCGAGAACCATGAACACGAGCGTCGTCTTCGTCTCGGTACTCAGGAGTCGATCACCGGTCATAGTCGTTATTCAGCACCCGCGAGTGTAAATACGCCCCACGAGTTCTCGACGAGACGTTCCAACAGCGCTGGCACAGAGAACAAACACGTGCTGACGCAGGCAATTTACATCACCCACGACCGACGTCATGGCGGTACTGACTAGATCTACGCCGTGGGCAATAGTGGGTAAAGCATTTGTTGTAGTGGGTTATAGTGGGTATCACGATGGAAATAGACGCCCGTGACCTGCGAACCAACGACACCGACGACCGAGGTCGAATTTATCTCGGGACGGAGTACGCGAACAAGCGCGTGACCATCGCTGTAGTGGAAGTCGAAAACAACCACCCTGACGAAGACGAACTCGCAGCTGCCTATCAAGAAGCCTCTGAGAGTGCGGCATCGTTGGCCGAAGCGTGGGACGACACGTCGGACGAAGCGTGGCAGGGGCTGGATGAATGAGCGAGGAGACGGACGTTCAACGCGGTGACGTCGTCATCGTCCGATTGGATCCTGCTGAAGGCCACGAGATGAAGAAGACCCGGCCGGCAGTTGTCATCCAGAACGATGTCGGGAACGCAAATTCGAGTACGACTATTGTCGCACCTGCGACAGGCACGTACCGTGGCTACCCGTTCGAAGTACTGGTCGAAGCGGACAACTCACCATTCGAGAAGGATTCGTCAGTCCGGCTTGACCAGATTCGTGTCGTCTCTATCGAAAAGCGGATTCACTCGGTCGTCGGGAACCTGGCTACTGGAACGATGGAACAAGTTGACGATGCACTCAAACTGAGCCTCGGACTCAATTGAACGGGTGTCCGCTTCGGGCGTTTAATACCTCAACGCTCGGGGTTCCAGCGTTGACGAGACCAGCGGTCTCGTTCGCACACCAGAACGCGCTGCGTTCTGGGGACGCCTTTAGCTGCTTCTCGTGGCTTCTCCCTCCGATTTCCGATACGCACTGCCCATCGGAAGCGAAGGGTTCGTTCGTGACCCAGTCACTGCCGAAGACGCGAACGTCCCGCAAGAACAGATGAAGTCGTGGGGGGAGCGAGCAGACCGTATTGAACAGTCCACACCGAGGATTCGGGGACACGACGAAATTCGTGCTGGCGATGTGAAGCAGTACCGTACCCCACGACTTCATCTGTTTCAGCGCGCTTCAAGCGCTAACACGCCTGCAATCGACGCTTCAGTCTCGATAGGAAGGGACGGCTCTGTTGAACTCCCCTGGGCCTGACAGAATGTGCGTGCTGCATACAGCGGGTCGGATTCCTCCCACGGCTTCAGCCGTGGGCTTCCTCCTCGTAATCATGTGAGTCTCCGTACTCGAAAATAGCCTATTTCAGAATAGCCTATTTTGAATTTGGTTATTCGGCATAGTTAACTGCGTGCGAGGAGAGGTGAGGATCATGGAACGGTTTGTGGATCGGGAAAGCGAACTATCTCGGCTGCGAGCGTGCTACGCGTCCGACAGCCCAGAGATGATTGTCATCTTTGGACGGCGTCGGCTCGGAAAGACGCAGCTCGTTCAACACTCACTCACGCAGCGAGATGATGCCGTCGTATACCAAGCGACGCAGACGACACCACAGGTGCAACTTGACGAATTCGTTGACGCCGCCTCAGATTCCTTCCCTGGCATTGAGCATATCAAACAGAATTGGGAGTCACTACTCGGATATCTTGTCGAACAAGGCGGAATTGTCGTACTCGACGAATTTCCATATCTCATCGACGCCGACAAGAGCATCCCTTCGGTGATTCAGCGATTGTGGGACCAACGCCTCCAGAACACGAGTGGAACACTCATCCTCGTTGGATCATCGATTAGCATGATGGAGGAAGCAACCCTGTTAGGAAACAGCCCGCTTTACGGGCGATTCACCGAGAAAATCGATCTCCGACAACTCGGATTTGCTGCTGCCCAGGAGTTCTTCCCAGAAAGCTACACGCCTGAAGACCGGATTTTTGCATGGGGTGTCTTCGGTGGTGTTCCATACTATCTCGATGGCATCGACCTTGAGCACGACCTTGGAACTGTGATTTCTGACTCCCTCCTCTCACAGCAGGGATATCTCCACAACGAACCGGAGTACGTCCTCCGAACTGAGTTAACTGAGCCGAATCGATACTTTGCGATTCTCAAGGCCATCGCTGCAGGGAATACCACGTCAAATGAGATTGCACAGATGGTTGGAATCGACGGAAAGCAGATTTCGACCTACACCCAGAAACTAGAACGCCTTCGGCTCATCGAACGCGAAGTTCCACTCACAGAAGAGAAAGCTCGCTCCCGCCGTGGCCGCTACCGGATTCTCGACCCACTGTTTCGGTTCTGGTTCCGATTTGTCTACGGGAACGAAGACCGATACGAGCGATTGGGCGACGAAGCGTATGAGGCAGTCATCGAGCCCGAACTCCCTGACTTCGTGAGTTCACAGTTTGAAGTCCTCTGCCAGGATGCGCTTCCTGGACTGTATCCGGATAAAACGTTCTTAGATATCGGCCGGTGGTGGTACAAAGAACACGAAGTCGACATCGTCGGTTTCACTACGGAGGGTACGATGGTCGTCGGCGAGTGTAAATTCACGAATGCCCCGCTCGACTACAGTGCGCTTGCGTCACTCGAAGAACACACAGAAGAAATCAGATGGACCCCTGACAGTGGCGGAGAAGTCGACAAAGAGTATGCACTGTTTACTCGGAGCGGGGCGACCCAAACTGTCCGAAAAGCGGTTGCAAAGCGAGATGACGTGCGGCTGTTTGGGTTAACTGACATAACAAACAACGTGTAGTCCGAAAGCCTGCAAGCTAACCACCGTGGGCTCACGGAGAGGAGCACCGCCCGAGTGGGCCACCTCGGGGTCACATGATTCGCGACGCGGAGTCGCTCGTCACCACGGACAGCGTCGAGTGCCGTCCACCCCCGAGGTGCTCGCCGTGTGTATCTGCCGTCGCCCGCTACGGACCCGCAGTTGACACCGTTAGCTCACGAGCCGCGGCCGTTGCCACGGCCCTTTCCATGTCCGTTCTTACGCCCGTTCCCCGGTGAGTCGGCGCTGCACGACCCGACCGCGGCGTCCGCGCTCGTGTCGCTCGTCACGCGAAATATCGCCGTCGTCCCGCTGATTTCGTGGCCGACGAAGACGAGCGGGTCGTCAACCGGGCTCTCTTCGGCGGTCGCGAAGTCCAGTCCCTCCGGACCGAGGTCGCCAGCAGCGCCGGCGGGCGCGTCACCGTCTTCGATGGCCGCCTCGATGTCGACCGAGAAGTCCCGGTTGTTGACGTACTCGACGAACGTGGCACACTCGGGGTCGGTGATGTCGTACACCATGACGCCGCCGATGCGTTCGAGGCCGATGAACGCGTAGTACCGGTCGCCGACCTGCCCGATTGTCAGCCCCTCGGGCTCGGGACCTTTGTTGTCGCTGCGGCCGTCAGGGTCGTGTTCGTTGTTGTCGTTGTTGAACTGGTCGCCGAATCGCTCGGCGGTGATGTCTTCGAAGTCGCTCCCGCTGTCGAACACTCGCGTGCCGTTCGTCGTGAAGATGCTGAACGACCGCCCGCCGAAGACGTAGAGTTCTTCGTAGCGCCCGTCGCCGTCGACGTCACCGAGCGTCGTCGTCACGCCTTTTGCGCCGAGGTTCTCGGGCCGCTGGAGTTCCTCGACGCTGTCGATCCCCTCGATCTGGTCGAAGTCGAACGCCTCGGGGTCGAGTCGAAGGTCCGCGACTTCCGCTTCCTCGCTGAACGAGCCGTAATCCCGGCTATCGCCCTCGTTGGCCGTCACGAGATAGGTCTGGCCATCGGGGCTGTACGCGCCGATCGCGTCGGGCTGGAGGATGCCGTTGATCGGCCAGTTCCGGATGTTGACCCCGCCGTCCTCGTTGCTCGCGTCGAGTTCGTTCCCCGCTAGACTGTAGTCTTTGAAGCCCAGCGGCATGAGGTCCGTGATGGTCGCCGTGTCGATGTCGACCTCCGCGATCGCGTTGTTCTCCTGCAGCGAGACCCACGCCGTCTTCGAGTCGTCGCTCACGGCCACGTACTCCGGCTCGAAGTCCTGCGACGCGCTCGCGTGCGGCCCGAAGATGCGGATGCCTCGCTTTCGGAGCTGGTCTTCCTTGCCGTCGAAGGCGGTGAAGTCGGCAGTGCTGACCGTCGGCGCAGCCGCGCCGTCGGACACGTCGACGATGCTGACCGAGCCACGGGGGTCGTACGCGTAGTTGTCCGTCGGCTCGCCCTCGTTCGCGACGAGCACCCGCGTTCCGTCGGGGGTGAAGGTGACTTTGTCCGGCAGCGGACCGACCGGAGCCGTCCCCAGGCGGTCGAGCGTCTCGGGGTCGTAGAAGCCGACCTGCCCGGGGTCCTGTGCGACCTCGGCTTCGAGCGCGACGGCGACGACGTCGGCGGACGTCGCGACGCTGTTCGCGGAGCTCACGTCGTCGAGCTCGCTCGCGGCGTCGATCGCACCGACTTTCTCGGGCGCGGTCGGGTCCGACACGTCCAGCACGTCGACGCCGCCAAGCTCGGCGTTGATCACGAACAGCCGCTGGGTGGGGGCGTGGTAGGCGATGATTTCGGCCCCACCCTCGTCGAACAGCCCCGACTCGTACCGGCCGATCTGTTCTAACGCGACGTTCTCGACGCCCGAAAACCCACCCGCAGCCTCGGAGCCAGCCGCCGCCGTGTCGTTACCCGCGACAGCCGTCCCTGCGAGGAGTCCAAGAACGGTTCCGCCGGTGAGTCCGAGCACAGCTCGACGCCCGATTTCGCTCGTCTGGTGTGTTCGTTCCACACCCGATGCCCTCGGGCGGGCACGTTAAGAACTTATAATATTTGACACTAGTGCTATGTAGTGAACTGTTGACCACGGGGGTCCTGTTTATCGAATCCCAACATATCGAGACGGCTCCCCTGACAGCCGTCACCGTTGAATCGTTGGGAGTCGCTCTGCTCGGGTTTTCGTGGTTCTGTTGGCACTTCACTAGTCAGCAACTCGCCAGACATACCGGGAGGTTTCAACAGTCGTTTCACGGCGAGTGGTCGACCGCGGGCTGGTACGCTTGGCGTCGTTCGCCCACCTGTAACGCGCTGGTCTCACCACTCAGTTGCGGACGCACACCGGAGCGATGCCGCGCTGGCGACAGTCCGAGGCATCCGATTCGTATGGAGAATCTAACACAACCGTAGACGGCGAACCGGCGCACTCCACAGCCAGCCATTCACGACTGCGCCGACGCTACCACGCCGCCCACCGCGATACACCCCTGCCGAAATACCCGGCTGATTCTACACCCCTGGTAGCGAGGGTGAACCGGGAGACACGCGCTACACCCCCGACATGCAGGGGTGTACATGGACGCCGATTCTCCGCAAGGGTGTACTCGATTCGCGTCGATTCGTGACGCATCCGGGCGGCCATCGACGCCGGCTGTGTGGCGTTCGTCGCCTTACCCAATTCCGGCCTGCAGCCGTCTCACACCCTCCCTGGGCGTATTTGTAGGTTCACAGTCCCCCTGCGAATGCCGTCTCGACGGCCGTTCGTCGTCGCTTTGGCAGGGTCGAAAATCGTCAATTCCCCGGTACACCCAGTCGTGGATGGGGTGTATCGACCGATTCCGAACGCGGAAATCCGCCTCGAAGTGGCGTCTCGATGCAGGCACGACGCGCGTCGGCGACAGTCCACAGTCTCCCGTCTGTCGCCGTCTGAACGGTTAGTTCGACCCGTTCGACCTGAAATGGGGGTTCGTCGAGAGGGCCCGAATTTGGCCGCGATTGCCGGCCGACTTGGAGTCGACGCGACGACGGCCACAGCGGACACGTTGTTGCGGGAGAATGTGTGGGTGTACGCTGACTCGCCCCACCAACGGGAGTGGATTTTTCCGACTCGAACTGAAGACGGAGAATATGGTTCCCGTACAGTCGATACTCAAGGGACTCATCGGCCTGCTGTTTGTGTTGTTCCTGGTCGTCGGCCCTATCCTCCTGTACATCCTGGTCCGGAGCGAGGGACTCCTCGGTGACCCACCCGGTCGGGGTCTCCAGTAACACCCCCGACGAGACGGCGCGGACTTATTTCACTCCCCGAACCGACACACGAATACGAAATGACCGACACCCACACACTCGGCGAGACGAGCAAACGGCTCGGGACGTACGCGCTCATCGCTGTCGCTCTCGGTGCGCCCTTCGGTCCGTTTTGGTACGTCGAGTCGACGGTGGGCCGGCAGGCCTCACTCGTACACATCGGCGGTGCGCTCCTCGCCGGGTCTGTCGTCCTCCTGTGTGGGCTCGTCGTCCTCGAACGCTACGCGGGAGTCCGTGCGAAGACCATCGCGTCGTTCGACGGGTTCTTCCTCGGCTTCAACGCGGGCGTCCTGTACGGGGAGTGGCTCGGGCTCTTGGGGAACGCATCGGCGTTCACCGGACTGGCTGGGGCACTCGTGTGGTCGCTCGGGTTCCTCGAGATTCACGACCGGATTCGGTGAGTTGTTCGCCCGGTCGGCGCGTCGCGACGGCAGCGTCGTCGACAGACGAGTTTCAGTCATCCTCGATTTCTCGACAGTCTTCTAGAGATACACTTACAGTTTGCAGGTCCGTTCCGAGAACATGACTCCTCACGGACCGGACTCACACCAGTTGCTGGACCAGGCACCGCTGTTGGATGCGGCCCGTGATGGGCCGCTCGATAGGTCCACGCTCCAGGATGAACTCGACATCTCTCGTGCGACGGCCTATCGGTGGACGTCCGCGCTCACGGACGGGCAGTTGCTCGAACAGACGGCGACGGGCTACCAGACGACGGGCGCGGGCTGTGCCGTGGCCGATGCCGTGTCCCGATTCGAGCGCTCAATCGCTGCGGCCGACCGATTAGAACCCCTGCTCGCTCAGATTTCAGCGCCGGAGTTCACGCGTCACGTCCATCTGTTTGCCGACGCCGATCTCCACGTCGCCACGCCGCAGAACCCGAACGCGCCCATCGAACCGTGGCTCGAACAGTTCGCGTCGTTCGACCGCTCGCGGAGTCTGGTCGTCGCCGGCTGCCCGCCGAAGGTCACAGAACAGGGTATCGAGCACGCCCAAAACGACGTGGACTTCGAGGCCATCTGTACGCCGCTGGCGCTCGAAGCGGACCGAAACGCCTCGAAGAACGCGTTCGACACCATCGCGTCGGCTGACGCGCCCGCGTTGTACACCCACCCCGGACTGCCGTTCACGATGGGCATCATCGACGACGTGGTCATCGTCGGCGGCTTCGACGACGAGACAGCCCTCCCGATTGCCTCCGTCACGACCGATGACCCCGAGGCTCGCGAGTGGGCCGTGGATCTCTATCGGCGCTACAAGCGCGAAGCGGACAGGCTCGACGTGACGCAGATGAGTACCGGGCTGTAGCCACTCCCGCGCAAAATCTGTATGCTGCGTGAACCGTGTCTCACGACCTGAGACGCCGTCTCAGGGAATGACTATAATCCTGATCTGTCCGTCGAGCAGGATATGGAACGGACAGGGCAGACCGATTCGGGCGACGAGAATCGACAGCACGGGCGACGAGACGACCGGGGCAACGGAGAATCACCAACGACCGACACCTACGACGTAATTATCGGCGGCTCCGGGATGTCGGCATCGCTCACCGCGATGATTCTGGGGAAACACGGCCTCGACGTGGTGATGCTGGAGGCCGGGTCGCATCCGCGGTTCGCCGTCGGCGAGGCGATGCTCCCGCAGAGTTCGATGTGGATGTGGATTCTCGGGGAGTACCACGGCATCCCGGAGATTCAGTATCTCAGCGACACCAACGACATCGTCGACAACGTCACGTCGTCGTGCGGTATCAAACACTCCATCGGCTTCGCGTACCACGAGCCAGGCCAGTCGGTCGCGACGGACCACAGCCACCAGTTGATCCCGCCGAGCCTGCCGTTCTACAGCGAAAGCCACCTCCTGCGTTCGGAGGTCGACCAGTATCTGGTCGCGGCCGCCGAGCGGTACGGCGTCGAGTACCTCGACGAGACCGAAATCACCGGCGTGGACATCGGGCAAGACGAGGTGGCCGTGACGACCGACCGCGGTCGTATCGACGCGACGTTCTACGTCGATGGCACCGGCGGGAACTCCGTCCTCGCCGACGAGATGGGGTATCGCGAGGACGCGCCGGAGTTGGAGACGGATTCGCGCGCCATCTTCACGCACGTCGAAGGGCTCGCTCCGTTCGACGAGCTACTCGACGAGGCTGCCCGCCCCGGACAGTCTAACCGCCTCCACGACGGGACGCTCCACCACGTGTTCGACGGGGGATGGATGTGGATTATTCCCTTCGACAACTTCGAGCGCTCCGAGGCGAACAAGGCGAGCGTCGGGTTGGTGCTCGACCGGACGCAGTACCCCACAGACGAGTCGGTCAGCGCCGAGCGAGAGGCTCGCCGAGTCATCGCCGAGTTTCCCGACATCGAACGCCATGTCGAGTCGGCGACGCCGGTGCGACCGTGGGTCCGGACCGGGAGACTCCAGCGGACCGCCAATCAGTCCGCGGGGCACCGCCACTACCTGACCAACAACACCTACGGCTTCGTCGACCCGCTCTATGCGGTCGGGCTGGTGAACACCCTCGAATCCGTCTTCGTGTCGACCAACCTGCTGCTGGACGCGTTCGAAGACGACGAGTTCTCGGCGACGCGCTTCGCGCCCATCGACGAGATGCACCGCCGCCAACTCGCGACCAACGACCGGGTCATCAGCAACGCGTACAAATCGATGGGTGACTTCCGGCTCTGGAACGCGTGGACCCAGATGTGGCTGGGGCAGGTCCTGTTTCACGACCTGTATCTCCAGCGGCATTGCTTTACCTACCTCGCGTCGGGACAGCCCGCCGAGTTCGACTCGCTTCTCGAAGAACCGACGCCGGGCGATGGCGCGCCGTTCGTGCCGGAGAAAGCCGAGATACACCGACGAATGGGCGAGATACTGGACGCCTACCGGGCGGACGACGCGAGCGTTGACGAGGCCGCTGGCCTGCTGTTCGCGGAACTGCGACGGGCAGACTGGCTCCCGAAGCACGTCTACGACTGGGGCGACGAGCGGGCGCGACACGTCGACTTCTCCGACCCCGAGCTCGTGGGGAAACTCATTCAGTGGGGAAAGACCGAGTCACCCGAACAGCTTCGCGCGGAACTGTTCGACTTTCCCGTTCCCGAGATGGCCTAACTCCCTGAACCTCGCTACAGACGGACCGAGGACGGTGTCTCACTTCTCGTCATCAAACCCGGGAAGCCGTCGAACGGCTTTCTCCCACCTGTCGCGGGCGGCCTGCCCGGGCTCGGCAACCGGGTCATACGTGATGTCGTCCGCGGTTCCGAGCTGGCTGCCCCCGTCTCGTCCGGCCGCACGCCGCCACAGCGCGACCACCGACGCGAGCATGACCACGGCGAACAACCCGCCCAAGAAGATGTTGACTGGGTACTCGAGTGCGGGCACGACGAACGCGAGGACCAATGCGAGCACAGCTAGTTGGACCGCGTACAGCAAGTAGCTGAGCCGCGCGCCAGTGAGTTCGAGCGTCCGACTCATTGTCGGCTCCATCGGCCCACTCCGACAAAGGATTTCGCCTAAACTAGATGGGCGGTCCCTTCCGCACGGTTTGACCGGAGAGTGTGAGTGGGAGTCGACTGCGTTCACGAGGGCAGCGCTCTCGTGAGCGAACGAAACGTGGGGTGTCTCGTCCAGCCGGACTTCTTGTTCAATCACTGGCAGATGCACTCGTGTTTCTTCGCCGACTGATTAACGACGTACTCGTGGGTCTCCGACGCGAGTTCGTATAGCATCTCTGCGCGCTCTCTCGCTGCGAGTCCATCTTGGTAGTACGTCTTCGCACGGTGGTTCCGCCACAGATCTTGGAGACTCTCGGCGACGTGTTCTGAAAGAATCCCGCGTCTCGCTGCTTCTGTGTACACGCCGGGGTGTGTTCCGGGAAGGTCTCGCGGTTCGATGCCACCTTCGAGGAGTTTGAACTCGACAACGCGCTCGATCGCGACGAACGACGCCTCGATTACCAATGTGTAGAACCCTTGTTTCAGCAGCGTTCCTGCACCCGCGAGTAGTCGACACGACTTTCGGAGCTGGAGGACGTCCGCCTCGCTCGTCTCTAGCCCTTCCTCGATATTTTCGGGCCGATAGTCGAAGGCGGCTTGCACCTCGTCGACCAACGTCTCAATTCGAGAACTACTCACGACTCATCACCGTCGTCCGAAGTCGTTGGAACTCGTCGCCACCGTAGACGGTGATTCCCTCTCGGAATATCTCTCGAAGCTTTTGGCCCGCTCGGATCGAACTCCCCTCACTCTCGACGAACGGTTCGAACGTGTACCGGTCGCCGTCAAATCGCTCTTCGCCGAGTTCACTAGCCACGTTCGAGACGACACGACGAGCAGTCGTTCGGTCGCCGTCAACGAGGACAAACACGTCGATGTCGCTCTTCCGGTCGGCCTCACCGCGAGCGACGCTCCCAAACACGAGAACGCCGAGCAGTTGGTCGACTTGGTCCGAGTTCTCGACCACTGTCTCGACGCGCTCTACGAACGTACGAACCGGAGCGTGGTACTCGGTCTGTTCGATGCCGAGTATCGGGTCGTCTTTCTGGAGTCGCGCGGGGTCGATAGAGACGTACTTTCGCTGTGTCGTCTCTCGCACCTGAACGATGTCGAGTTCGTCGAGGAACTCGACTGCCCGCCAGACTGTTGACCGACTCCGGTCGGTCATCTCGGACAGCTCCTTTATCGTGAACTCTGACTGGTGGGCGTCGACGAGCAGTCGAAGCAGGTCGTCGGCCGCGTGGAGCCTGAATATCTTCGCGTCATCACCGGGGGTGACGGGAAGGCAGATGTTTATACCTTGTTTTGTTTCTTCGGACACTGTCTGATATAGTGCAACGAGGTATAATAACAGTTAGCCCGAGCACGAACTGGTGACAAGAACCCATCTCGCGCCGCGGGTATCTATGACGGTTTTTCACGGTCTGTCGCGGCCGAAATAAACATATGCCGCCGGGCGAGTGTTCCTGCACGGATGCCGACGCGAGAGCACATCGACCAGAAACCCACGAGCGAGCAGCGAAGCGAACTCGCTGCACAGGACACCCGCGACGACGACGACCGCGTGGCTACGACCCCCAATGGTGCGTACACCGGCGGCTACGCGTACCACGAACTCGACGACGACGGCGACATCGTCTGCGGCGGCCACAGCGACGGCCGGTTCGTCGAGGTCACCCGCGCCGAGGCCAAGCGAACGGGCAAGACGCCCTGCGGGAAGTGCGAGTGGATTCTCGGCCTGAAGAAGTAGTGCACCCCCACCACGTCGACGCGCGGGGCCGAACGGGTGCGCGCGACCGGACGAAGGCTGATGGGGCGGCTATCCCGACCACGTGGTGCGCAGCGGGATGACGAACCGTCCGTGTTCTTCGAGGATGTAGTCGTAACCGGCGTCCGGGTTGCTCGGGTCGGTGAACTGTTTGACCGTCGTCTGCTCGCCGAGTTTGAGCGTCGCGCTGGTGCTCGTTACGTTCTCGACGCCGACGATTTCGTACGCTCCGTTTCGGCCATCGACCGCGTCGGCGTACACCCACGAGCCGACCGCTTTTTCGATGAGGCCGGGGTCGAGTGGGCCGTTCGTCACGCTGACGTGCAGTTCGTTGTCGAGCGAGAGCGACCTCGTGAAGTCGTCGACGACGCCCTCAATACGGGGCTGCTGGTCGAGTAACTGGTCGCCGTCGGCTGTCAACGTCGACCCATCGAGCAGATAGGCGTGTTCGTGATTCCCATCGCTGTCGGTGGAGTAGACCGCAACCGCACCGTCACAGGTGAAGACGCCGTCGACGGTGTGCTCGGTCGGTTCATCATCGGGACGAGCGGTCGCACAGAGGATGTAGTCTGTCCGTCCGTTGTTCAGTTCGACCTGTACTGCACGGGCGGTGGGGTCGCGACTCTCGACGGGGGCGCCGGTCACAGCGGCGACCGCTCGCTCGTCTTCGTACGATTCGATGACGGACCGAAAGACGGACTGGCCGTCCTCGGGGTGTCGATGGGCGAGGAGGTAGTTCAGCGACTTCGGGTTGTTCCACCGCTGCGGCGGGTCACCGGTGGCGATTGCGACATCGTCGCACGCCGTCAGCATCGTTAGCCGCAACCGGACGGAGTCGGCCTCGCGTGGCCGAACGTCCCAGTAGTCCAGCGCGTTCCACTCGACGCTGAAGAAGCCGCTGGGGTCTGTGTCACGTTTGACGTCGTAGAGATAGTTGAAGCCGTTTCCAACGGTCTCGTTGTAGTCCGTGCGCTCCCCCTCGCCGGGCTTCGGCACGTCTCGGCCGGCATACGTCCCCTGGTCTTGCGGTGTGAGATACAGACAGTCGGTCGACACACCGCTCTTCTCATCGAAATCCGTCCGAAGGAAGTCGACCGCAGTGCCGTTGACAGAAAACCCATCGAAGTAGAGACTTCCCGTCTGTCGCGTTCCGAACCCACCGAAGATACCGACCCGCTCGTCGGTCTCATTCGCTAGCTCGTACGTCCCCTGTGCGTGAGTCGTGCCATCGGCCGCCGATTCGAGCGAGATGTCGACGGTCGTCCCCTGTGTCGAGACAGTGAGTTCGTACCACGTCTGTTGGTCCCAGCCGTCGATTGACGTGAACGCCTCCCAGGTGTTCGTGTCGGGCGAGAAAATCCCGAGTCGCGGGCTGTTACCAGGCCCGTGATTGCCGATTCCGGCACAGACGTGTCGACGGTTGTCGTCTTGACCGAGATAGATCGCTTGGACGTGTTGCAGGTAGTCTTCCGTCCCCGTCAGCTCTGAATTGACGTACACCCGCGCCTCCACGTCGGCGTCCGCGGCGACGGACAGTCCGCGACAGTCGTGCGACTCGTCCGAGGGGTCGAAGATACGTATCGACCGGTCGTCACCGTCGTAGGTCACGTCGTGGGATGGTTCGACCGCTCCTGCCCCCTCGCGGGCGATGAACTCCGAAACCCCATCAAGCAGGTCGTACGTCACGCGGTCGGTCGGAGTCGGGGGACCGTGAAAACTGAAGTGGTGGTCGGACCCACCAGCGACAGCGAAGAAGTCCACCGCGTACGAGGTTTCCTCGTCGATGGTGATCTGGGCGGTCGTTCTGCGGTACCGCTCGGTCTCTTCGTAGACGTTGGCGGCATCGACATCGAGCAGCTGGACGCGGTCTGTGTGGTCGAACCGCTTCGGTGTGGCGACCCACTGGCGGTCCTGCTGTCGTTCGTTGACGACGACGGTGTTGTGGCTGATCGTATTGGCAGTCCAGTTCCACCGCTTCGGCCAGTCGCCGGTCTCTTCCGGATAGCCGAGGTCCGGCGAGAGGTTTAGTCCGTGGCCAAACAGCCCCAGGTTGAGCGTGTCGCGGTGGCAGTGACTGGTTCCGTAGCCCTCGTCTGGACCGAACGCGTTCCGCCCGTAGTACGTCCAGACCCCACGGCCCGTTCCCTCGTTGGCGTCTCCCGCTCGAAGGGCTGTGAAGCCGTACCCCGCGAGTTGTGTGCTCTCGTGATTCAACGGCCCGGTCGCGTTCAGCGCCGCATCGAGTGCCTCTCCGATCTCCTCGGGGCGCTCGTCGAAGATGTCACCTCGCAGGCCTGCCTTCGTGTTTCCGTTGCGTTGATAGAGCCACTTAACGAGGTCTTCGTCTCTGTACTTCGTGTACGCTCGGATCAGCAGGTCCGGGATAACCATGTCGTCGAACCCGGGGCTGCCCGTCCCGGCAGTGTCTCCAACTCGGGGAACGTATCGGTTGAGGAACGTCAGTTGGGACTGATTCTCGAACGCTTGGTTGACGAACGGGTTGCGGTATAGATCTGCGCCAGAGTAGCCACCGTACCCGTTGAGAACCTCAGCGGCACCTCCGAATGAGCGGGTTACGAGACTGTTGTAGTGGACGCTCGCTTCGTTCGGAAAGCCGTCGCGGTCGAAGTCGGTGAGCAACTTCGAAAGCAACTCGCCACCGGTGATGTACCAGCGGCCAAATGCCGTTCCGTCGGTTTCTTTTTCGAGTGTGCCAGCTTTGAAAAGGAAATCGAGCGCTTCGTCGGTATACCCGTCTCGGTCGTCTTGAATGACGGCCGAGAGCGCCAACGTCTGCTGGTGATTTCCGAAGTTACCACGAATCTGTGCCTGCTTGACCCCGGGAAGCATCTGCTTGATGAATCCCTCTTCGATGTTCGCCCGGACGGCGTTCGGAGTGTCCTTCGCTGACAACGCGGGATACTCGGTCGCCTTCCGGTCGAGCGTCCTCGTGAGCTCGGAATCGACGTCGAGTGCGGGGAAGACGGCGTCGTAGGCCTTCATCACCGCTTTGACCCAGCTGGATTCCCAGATTGAGCCGATCTGTTTCCCCTGGCCCGTCCCGCCGTGGGTCGGGTTCGGCAGTCCGTTCACTGCTGTGTATCCCCCGTCGTCGAAATACACCGTCTCTTGGAGGCTCATGTCGGGATACACGTCGGCCAGTCGGTCGAGCAGTACTGCCGCAGCGCGCGCATACCGCTGTGCTTCGGTGTAGAGGTAGGCTTTGGAGAGGTGTTCCAGCATCGAACGCATGCCGTAGATGACGTTCCAGTGATGCGCCCACCCGACCGGTGTCCACCGAACGCCCGGTTCACCGAGGTCACCGTTCTCGTCAACCCACCCGAGGCCGTCATCGACGCCCCACGTCTCTCCCATCTCGGGATGCGTTTCGTTGACGAGGAGCGACCGGTCCGCAAGCGACGGGTCGAACGCGCCCGTCTCGTCGAGACCGCTCCGACGGTACGCCTCGAAATCGTTCGTTGGCAGGGTGTACTCTCCGTTCGTGATGTGCCACTGTGTATCTGGCTTCGCCGCATACCTGGCCCCGGCCGCGGGGTCTCTCGGATCCCATTCGCTCGACCACGGATAATACCCGGCCGTCCCCTCGGCGAGCCACGCCGTCCGAGGAATGTTCTGTGAGCCGACGTACTCCCAGAACTCGTCGAGTGAGAACTGATTGAGCAGTTTGTTCGCGGCCGAGACGATGCCGTTGCGTCTCGCCTGTGCCCACTCGTACGAGGCGATGTTTTCGCGGGCCGCGTGACGCTTCCGGTCGGTGTAGAACGTCGCCCGCGTTTTCCGCGGTGACCCCGTCGCGGAGACTCCATCGCTCGATAACAGCGTCCCGAGTACGCCGACACTCGACGTTTTCAGAAACCCGCGACGGCTCAGGTCCAACCCCAGACCCTGGTTCTCACCGTTGTCAGACGCCTCTGGTGTCGAGTCGTCTTGGCTCGCGGTTGGATCACGGTTAGTGTCATTCATTATCTAGTTATCTGTATCACGAATGTTAAACCATTGGACATTTTGATTAAAACCAATATCTAAAACTGAGATTTAAACTGTGCTGTGGACCGCATGCGGTCCGTGGCTCGGGTGTGGGCCCCGCAGTCGTCTAATTTGGACGGGTGATTTTCGTCATGAACCCGTCGTACTCATCACGTCGCTGGGGCGGGTTCCGGTATCCACAGACACCGAGCGCGTTCCTCCCCATCGTCGTAATTGCGTACGGTTGTTCCACACGCTCAGTACCGAACGTGTACTTCCAGGTGCGGTCCCCACTCTCGTCGAGTCCGTTGAGCCACATCTGCGGGCCGATGATGTCGACGCTTCGGGTCCCGACCGCGGCGTAGCCGTCTTCGAGGGCGGCAATTCCGTCAGCGGTGAACTCCTGTCCCTCCTCGCCGTAGGTTTTCGTCCAGACCACGTCGCCGTCCGCCGTGGTCTTGACGAACAGCGCGTCGGTGGTGACGTCGTCGTCCGCCTGCGTCGTCCCCGCGAAGACGTAGCCGTCGCCAACCCGGATACACTCGCCGAGGTGATTGGCTTCGTTGGCTGCGTAGGACGTTCGCCATCGCTCGCGTCCCGCCGCGTCGGTCCGCACCATGAGGAACTCCGTGGTGTCGTCGTCGTTCGTGCGCGTTCCGGCGACGGTAAACCCATCATGTGCTCGGGTTACTGACGCGATTTCGGTTCGCGTCCCACCCGCGTACGTCCTCGTCCAGCGAACCGCACCGTCGGAACTGAGTCTCGCCAGCGCCGCGTCGTCGCCGGACGTTCCCGCGACGACGAACCCACCGTTGGGCGTCTGAACGACGTCGTTCGCCCGGTCGTCGGCAGACGTCGCGAGATGAAACCGTTGTGTCCACCGCGCACGGCCGTTTCGGTTGGTTTCGACGACGTACATCTGCTGGCTACAGCGACCACGCGTTGCACCGCACAACACGTAACCGTTGGTCGCGGTTCTCGCACCGCCGTACGCGACGTCGACTCCGGACTGACCGTGCAGGGTTGCCCACCGCTTGTCACCGTCGGCATCCCACGTGTACTGCCACGACTCCGAACCGTCGTCGGACGTGGTTGCAAGGCCGAACGTCGTGATGCCACCGTCAGGCGTTGAGACGGCCTCTCTGAACTGCTCTCGCCCGGCCTTGTCGCCAGTTCGATACCAGACGACGTTCTCCCGATACTCGCTGAGCGGCGTTTCTTCGGGGGAAGCGTCGTCACGGTCGTCCTGTGTCGGTGCCGCGGTTGCGGTCGTCCCCGCGGCCGACAGGAGCGCTGCTAAACTGATGCCCCTGAGGACATCTCTGCGGTTCACGGCGAGTTCCGTACGTGCTGTGTCGGTGTCTGAAGAGTCTGTCATGGCTCGGTGGGGAAACGACGACGTGCGTGTGATGGAGTGGAACTGCCCCGAGACGTGCGTTGGGTTCCAAACCATCACCATGCTCTCGATACTCGTGGGCGGGCCGACCGGTCGACTGCGATTGGGTGCCTCTCTGCCGCTCACGCGCCCAGACGGGGCACGTGGGTCGCGCTCATTCCAGACGAATGTGCGTCCGGTAGGGCAGGTCGTGGATTCGTGATGTTATTGCCGGGATTACACGTCCACGCGATACTTGCTACTGAATGACACGATGAAAGGAATGTGGCGATAAATAATAACATCTGTCTTATATTTTGGATTAACCGAACTATCGTCCATACTCGCCGATTGTTCGGTTTTTCACACAGTACCAGCATCTATTTGTCATCTCGATAGGGTGTTCTAGGCAGGTGTTCACAGCGTGCACGAGTACCTCGAATCCCTTCGTCAGAATCCGGACCAGTCTCGGTTGTTACCACGTGTTGCGACTCGCGACTCGCAGCGAGGGTCACTCGGCCGTCGCTCGCTCGCGACCGCTGTCGGAGGGGCGGGGTTACTCGGCGCGGGTGGCACCGCCGCTGCGGGGTTCTCACCGGGCGTCGTCGGGACCGCACCATATCTCAGTGACCGACTTCACCCGACGATGGGCACCGACGATTCGAACCCGACGCTCGTCGTCTACGTGAACTTCCTGTCGGACTCCTCGCAGTACTTCGTCCAGCACAACCTCGAAGACATCGTCCGCGAGTACGTCCTGACGGGCGACCTCAACCTCGAACTGCGGTTCCTCTCGTACAGGCCGGACGCCATCGACACCTACCTCGTCGGCGACGACGAGGGCGAAGCCCGCGCCGCCCGCGCCGCTCACGGCGTCTGGGACGTCGAACCGGAGAACTTCTGGCAGTTCTTCGAGTTCATGTACTGGAACTTCACGACCAAGACGTACACCCACGCTCGGTTGGAGTCTTATATGGACCTCGCGGGTGTCCGAAACATCACGAAAATCGCCAACCGCGCCTACGAAGACCGCTACGACAGCCTCGTCCGCTCGGCGACCGACGAAGCCGTCCGCTACGGCATCTCTGGCGTGCCACGAGTTCGCCTGCTCCGCGACCACAAGGACGCAAACTACGGTGACGTTCTCGTCTGGATTCGGACCCGCTTCGACCGGGTGAACGAGGGTTCGGTCAGCACCCACTCGCTCCTTCCGGGAACGAAGTACGAAACGCCCGTCTACGTCATCGACTCGGTGGAATCCGGCCCGACGGCGTTCGTCGTCGGCGGTATCCACGGTGAAGAGCCCCAGGGCTACCACGCGGCGAACCATATCAGGCATCTCCGGCCGACCGGCGGCAAACTCGTCGTCGTCCCCTACGCGAACGCGCCCGCAATCAGCATCGGGGCCAGATACACTGAAGACGGCGACCTAAACCGGCAGTTCCCCACGGGGGCGCAGCCCATGTCCCGACTCGCGCGGGCGCTCTGGGACGAACTCGTCTCGCACGACCCCGACGTCGTCGTCGACCTCCACAGCTCCAGCGGCATCTACAAGCACGACGGGAGGGTCGGGCAGGCGGTCTTCCCGACCTGGGCGACCCCCGACAACGCTGCAAGTGCGTGCAACTCCGTCAACGAGCAGTACGTCGACCCCTCGGAGTACCCGTCGTACTACGACTTCGACCGCGGGAACTTCCTCGATGGTTCGCGACCGCTGTTCGTCCACAAGGTGTACGGCGACCGCAAACTTCCCGGGTACGTCGTCGAGACGACCCGCAAGGGGACGGCCCTCGAAGACGCCGTGACGTGGGAAGTCGCCGTCGCTCGCGACCTGCTGTGGCAACACGGAGTCTACCACGGGTGAGTCCCATGCACTCGCGCCCATGACGAGCGTTCAAGCAACTTTTGCAACGACAATTCACCGGATTGTCAACTTCAACCGGGAGGTTAATCACAATCAACTGCAAAGAGGCCCATATGACCTACGAAAACTTGGATTCTGACCTCATTAATGCGCTGTTGAAAGACGGGCGGCGCAGTCTCCGGAGCCTCGCCGAAGAGCTCGACGTCTCGGTGACGACCATCTCGAACCACCTTCGAGATCTCGAAGACGAAGGCATCATCGAGGGCTACACGCCGCGTCTCGACTACGACGCGCTCGGCTACGACGTGACCGCGGTCATGCACCTCAAAGTCGAGGGGAGCGCGCTCACGGATGTGACCGACATGCTTGCCAACGAGCCGCAGATGGTCTCTGTGTACGAGGTCACCGGCGACTACGACGTCCTCGCGGTCGGCAAGTTCAAAAACACAGACGACATGAACCGCCAGATCAAGGCGCTTCTGAACGAAGCGCCGATTCGCGAGTCGAACACGAGCGTCGTCCTGAACGCGGTCTCCGAAAACGAGCAGTTCGACCTCGACGCCGGCGACGCGTAGGCTCAGTCGACCCGAAAGTCGAAGCGCGCACCACCCTCGGCTCCTTCCGAGACCGTCACCGTCCAGCCGTGCGCGGCGGCGACCTGCGAAACGATGTTCAGGCCAAAGCCAGTGCCCTCGGAAGACGTGGTGTAGCCGGCTTCGAACACGGTGTCGTGGTCGTCCTCGGGAATGCCGGGGCCGTCGTCTTCGATGGCGAACCCGTCGTCGGTCTCGCTGATAGTGACGGTCACGTCGCCGTTGCCGTCGCCGTCGTCGGAACTGTGCTCGACGGCGTTCCGAAACAGGTTTTCGAGGAGTTGCTGAAGCTGGTCGCGGTCGGCGTCGACGACGGCGTCGGTCTCGACGGTCAGCGTCGCACCGTCGGTCACGACGTTCTGCCAGCACGCCCGTGCGAGGTCGGCCAGCCCGACCGGTTCGACCTCCATGGCGTCGTCGCCCTGGTGGGCGAGTACGAGCAGGTCGCTGATGAGGTCGTCCATGCGGTCCAACGCGCGGTCGATATCGTCGAGGTGGTCGCTGTCACAGTCGTCTTGGAGCATCTCGAGGCGGCCCATGGCAACCTGCAGCGGGTTGCGGAGGTCGTGGCTCACGACGCTCGCAAAGCGGTCGAGCCGTTCGTTCTGTTCGACGAGTTCGGCCTCGCGTTCCTTCTGTTTGCTGATGTCGCGAATCATCGCGACGAACATATTCTCGCCTTCGACGTTGAGTTGGATGAGGTGTATCTCGGTGGGGAACGTCGTCCCGTCGCGTTGTTCGAGTTCTCCCTCGAAGCGGTGTGGCTTGTTGGTCGGCAGCTCCGTCCAGAACTCCCTCGCGCGGTCGGGCTCGGACGAAGGGTCGAGGTCCCAGACGGTCTTGCCGACGAGTTCGGCCTCGCTGTAGCCCAGTTCCTCACACACCCGCTGGTTCACGTCTTGGATAGTTCCGCCGTCGTCGTGCACGATGACGAGGTCCGGCGAGTGCTCGAATAGCGCTTCGAGTCGGGCGGTGTTCGACTGGAGGAGTTCCTCGTAAGTTTTTCGCGGCGTGATGTCGTCTTGGAAGCCGACGAAGAGATCGACGCTCCCGTCGTCGTCGAAAATAGGGGCGATGCGGACGCGATTCCAGAATTCGGTGCCGTCCTTGCGGTAGTTCAAGAGTTCGGTCGTCACGGGTTCGCGCTCGTCGACCGCCGCCCGAAGCTCGTTGACCGCCGCCTCGTCCGTCGCTTCGCCCTGCAGAAACCGACAGTTTCGCCCGAGGGTTTCGTCACGACTGTATCCGGTGATGTTGGTGAATTCGTCGTTGACGTAAACGATGGGGTTGTCGGCTTGGTCGGGGTCCGTGAGGACGACGCCGATCGGTGCCTCGTCTATTGCCCGCTCCCGACGCGACAGTTTCGTTTCGAGTCTGTCGCGTTTCGAGACGCGCGACAGCGTCCAGACGAGCGATCCGTCCGCCGTGCTCGTGAGCGTGTGGTCCACGTCGACGAGGCTCCCGTCCTTCCGCACGAGCGACGACTGTCCCGACCACCGACTCTCGCGCGCTTCGGGGAGTATCGAATCGGAGACCGTCTGCACGTCGTCGTCGGGATAGAACGCTTCCCAGTGGCGACCGAGGAGTTCCTCGCGCTCGTAGCCGAACAGCGCAGTACAGGCCGCGTTCGCGTACTCGATTGTGCCGTCGTCGCCGAGGATGCAGACTGCATCAGTCGCGTTCTCGATGGCCGTCAGTCCCCGAGTGAGAGACTGCGAGGCTCGATACCGCTCGACGGCATTCTCGATGCGGTTGGCGAGGAGTTGATACTGACTCGTGTCGTCGCCTTTCCGGAGGTAGTCGGTCACGCCCGCCGAAATCGCCTCGCTGGCGACTTCCTCGCTGCCGTTCGCGGTGAAGAGAATAACTGGGAGTTCCGGATACTCGGCCCGGACGCTCGCCAGCACGTCGAGGCCGTCGAGGTCGGGCATATCGTAGTCGCAGACGATGCAGTCGAACGTCGGGCCGTCGCGCCGAACCCGGTCGACCGCGACCCGCGGGTCCGTCTCGGTATGGACGGTGATGTGCTCGCGCTCGCGTTCCAGCGCCGCCGCGACGAGCGTCGAGAACTCGGGGTCGTCGTCGACGTGCAAGACGTCGATAGGCGACGACTCCGAGAGCGAACGCGGCGTGTCACGAGGCGAGTCCATTTGTGAGATAAACGTGACCGCACCGCATCATAATGGTTGTTGCTCGCGGGAGGACCGAACGGGGGACAGGCCCCCTCAGTCGTCGAGGTCGTCGATGGTGTAGTACACCTTCACCTTGCCGGGGTTCCCACGGTCGGAGTCGATGGGGACCGTGTTGGTCACCTGCTGTGGGTTGTCGCACGCGAGCGTGATATCGACCGGCTCGCTCCCTTCGTCCGGTGTCCCAGTGAACCAGTCCGAAGGTACCTCTCGTTCCGTGATTTTCGTCACGATGGTCTTCGGTTCCGACCCATTTCGGGGAACTTTGAAGTTGTCAATCGCCACACCGATGTTTCGCGTCGCCCCCGTTGGGAGCCTGAGCGATGTGTGTTCGGACTGCCCGCCGCGGATGTCGTGTTCGATCTCCAGTTCGAGCGCGCCTTCACCCGGACCTTGCCCGCTGACGAACTCGACTTTCTCCGCGCGGACGACGACCTCACACAGGTCGCCGTCGCCGTCGCCCGGACCGCCAGCGATGGCTCCTGTGTGGACCTGTACGTGGTCGGGATTTTCGAGGCTGATGGACTTGATGCCGCCGTAGATTCGGAAGCCGTCTGACTTCCCCCAGACGGTTCCGTTTGCCGTACTCCCGGACACTTGGTCTCCGGGACCTGTGGTGACGGGGAGTCCGCCGAGCCTGCCGCCTGCTTTTTCGATGTCGCCAGTCGCCTGAATCGTGTAGTCGGACTTTCCGGCACCGAGGCCTTCCAGCACGACGTAGTGCTTTGGGTTTGCCATGTCAACAGACCACAAACTGATGTCAACTCGCGACTGGTTAATTGTTATGAATGTTCAACAAGTTCACACAATCGGCGGGTTTGGAACGTGACGTGTTTCGGCCCGAATCGGAGTGCAGTCGGAGAGTCTGTGAGACGGTGGCCACAGCGTTTCCGGCGGACAGCAGTCGATAGAAAAGGGAATGCAGTACGGACCTCTATGCTCAGGCCGAGGAAGAGAATCTGCCAATCATCGCCTGTACCGGTCGGTTTCGAGATATTAGTGCCATTCGCGGGCCCACACGGATTCCCCATCACCGACACCGGTCAGCCGAACTGCGAGCACCACGACGGCGAGAATCCCCGCGTATTCGACCACGCCGGCGACGAGATGCAGGTCCGAGGGGATGTCGACGGTCACGATGAACGGCGGTTGGTTCATCGTCGCGTGGAACAGCGCGACCACCCAGAGATTCCCCGTAAGCGCGTAGACACCGCCGTAGGCGAGTCCGGCCAGAAACAGCCCGAACAGTCGCGTTCCGAGTGCGGCGCTGACGCCGTGGCCCGAGGCGATGAACCACCGAGGCAGGTGGAAGACGGCGAACAACACAGCGACGACCGCGACGCCGCCGATGACCGCGCGACGACTATCGCCGCCGGCCAGCGAAATCGCCTTCTGCTGAAAGTAGCCACGAAACAGGAGTTCCTCCGGGAGCGCCGTGAGCACGAACGAACTCAGAAGCGCAGCGAGATACGGAGCCGGGTGTGCGACGACCCGCGACAGTGCGGGTTCGAAGCCGACGACGCCGGCTGTCGCGAGTCCGGCCGCGGCGACGTTGTACGCCGCCCAGAACGCGGCGACGACGGCGACCGCCGCGCCGAACGCCCGGAGAGACGGGAACAAAGACCGGAGTGCGACGCCCTCAACCCGAAGCGCACCGGCCGCGAGCGCGACGAGGAGGCCGCTCCACGCGAGTCCCAAAAGCGGCGTGGGTGAGCCGTGGGGCGCGGCGAAAAGAAACCCACTCAGCGCGGTGACGAGAAGGAGGTAGGTGACAGTCGGAAGCGACGCGCCGCGGTCGAACGTCGGCGGTGTGAGACGAGTGCGTACCATCGTCCGGACGATTTCACTCGCGTTGGGAAAATGGCTTTTCATTGACTTTTACGACGGCTGACCGCGCTCGGTCAGGTCACCGCTCTGTCCGGAACTCGAACCGCGCACCGCCGTCGGTGCCATCGGACACGTCCACTTGCCAGCCGTGTGCGCTCGCGACGTCGGCGACGATGGACAGTCCGAAGCCGGTTCCCGTCTCGCTGAATGTCACGCCGTGGTCGAACACGTCGGCGCGATGCGACTCGGGGATACCGGTGCCGTCGTCTTCGACGTAGAAGCCCGCACCGTCGTCGAGGGGGCCGACAGTCACCGTGATGTCGCGGCCACCGTGTTCCACCGCGTTCCGAAACAGGTTCTCGAACAGTTGTGTCAGCCGCCCGCGGTCGCCGGCGACGGCGCTGAGGTCGTCAATCGTCGTGAGCGTCGCCGCGTCGGTGTCGACGTAGCCCCACGCCTCGGCCGCGAGCGCCGCGAGGTCGATTTGCGTCGGTTGCTTGATGGTCGTCGCTCCCCGCGAGAGCGTGAGGAGGTCCTCGATGAGTCGCTCCATCCGGCCGTGTGCGGACTCGACTTTCGACAGGTAGCTCGTGTCACCGGTCTCCTGTGCGAGTTCGCGAAAGCCGATGGCGACGGTCAGCGGGTTCCGGAGGTCGTGGGCGACGACGCTCGCGAACGTATCGAGGCGGTCGTTCTGTCGCTGGAGCTTCGCTTCGCGACTCGCGCGGGCGAACGCGGCTTCGACGGTCGCACTCAGGATGCGAAACAGGTCGATGTCAGTGTCGGAGAACGCCGACGCTGACGGCGAGGCGGCGAACATGAGCCCGTACTCGCCCAACGGAATCTGAATTTCGCTTTGAATCTTCGTCTCGGGGTTGTACAGCCCCGACTGGGTGGGCACGTCGTCGTACACCTGCGGTTCGCCCGACTCGAACGTCTGCCACGCCAAGCTCTCGCCGGCAGTTAACCGTGGAATCGGCCCGAAGAGGTCGCGCGCGGCCGCGGTCTCGGTAATCGGCAAGAGCGAGTCGTCCCGCTCGTCGTACTCCCAGACGCCGGCGATTTCGAAGCCGAGGATGTTGCTCGCCGCGTCGACGACGATGTCGCCGATTTCGTCGCTCGTCTGCCCCCGGCTCAGCGCTTGGGCGGTCTCCTGCAGCGCGCGCAGGTCGCGCTCTAACTGCTTTTGCTCGGTGATGTCGTCGAGCACCGCGAGGACACTCGTTATCTCCCCGTCGGCGTCCGAAAGCGGGACAACCGACAGGAGGTGGTCTAACTGCTCACCGTCTTTCGTCTCGCGGCGAACCTCTTTGCCGCGGATTCGCTCGCCTTGGAGCGCCCGCTCTCGGTGGGCCTCGAACTCGACGCCACGGTCGGTGGGGATAATGGGGTTCGGCTCCCCGATGACCTCGTCTTGGGACCAGCCGAACATTTCTTCTGCGCCCCGGTTCCAGAGGACGACGTCGCCGTCAGTGTCGATTTCCATGATGGTGAGCGGTGCGGCTTCGATGAGCGATTCGAGCCGCTGGTTCGTCGTTTCGAGCGCACGCTCCCGCTCGACCTGCGGGGTGACGTTGCGGGCGATGCCGACGATTCTAATGAGCTCGCCATCGACGATCACTGGTGCGAGTCCCGTCTGCCAGAAGCGGGCGTCGACTCCGAGCGGGAGCTCTTCGCGGTACGAAATCGGGGCACATTGTTCGACACAGCGGCGGTAGTTGGCTTCCAACTCTGCCCCACGTTCCTCGCCGAAGGCCTCTCGTGGCGTCTTTCCCCGCACGTCGTCGGTCTTGAGTCCTGTCGTGTTCTCGTAGCCGGTGCTGAGGCGAGCGTATTCGAAGCTCGGGTCGTCACCGGACGTGTCGACGTCGATGAGGAAAATCGCGTCGCCGGACGTGTCGAGGAGGGCTTCGTACTCCTCGGCGAGCGTCTGGTGGACACGCGCCTGCTGGGTGTGTTCGGTGACGTCCTGGAAGACGCCACGGACGACTCGGCCGTCGTGGGGGTCGCTGTCGACTGGATGCCCCCACGCGCGAACGTTGCGAATCTCGCCGTCCGCCCGGACGAGTCGGAGGTCGAGGTCGAACGGCTCACCGTCTTCGACCGCCGCTGCGACGGCCGCCGAAATCCGGTCTCTGTCGTCTGGATGGTAGAAGTCGATGGCGTCGTCGAGTTCCGGCTCGTAGTCCGGGTCGACGCCGTGAAGCCGCTTGATGCCGGCCGACCACTCGAGCGCGCCGGTTGCCGGGACGTACTCCCAGATGCCGATGTTCGCGATGTCCTGGACGCGGTCGAACAGGAACTGCTGGCGTTCGAGTTCGGCCCGGTCGCGGCTCCGCGAGAGCACGGCGCTCACGAGCTCTGACAGAAGTTCGACGAACGTGTGTTCGAGCGTTCCGAACGGCGTCGCCCGCGGCGACGGACTCGAGAAGTTGAGCGTCCCGTAGCGCTCGCCGTCGACGACGAGCGGGACTCCGATGTACGATTCGAGCGCGAATTCTCGATAGGTGGGGTGGTCCGCTTTTCCCGCGGCTGCCGCGTCTGTGAACGCGCACACCTCGTGTTGGCTGACCACCTCCTCGCAGTACGTCGACGCGAGGTCGAAGCGGTCGCCGACGTCGATGCCGGCGTCGGACGGGTGGACCGCCCGAACGGTGTAGTCGTCGCCGTCGATGTGCGAGACGATGCCGATATCGAGCCCGAGCGTGCGACAGCCGACCGCAATCAGGCTCGACAGGCGCTCGTCGGGCGACGGCGTCTCGGCGGCCATCACCGACTGGAGTTCGCGCAGCGCGTCGCGCTCGCGCTCTAACTGCCGCTGGGCGTCGCTCCGTTCGGTCACGTCTCGGGCGACGACGAGCGCGTTAGACTCGCCCGCCCGGCGAAACGGCGTCAGTCGAACGTCGAACGTCCGCGTGCCGCTCCCGTCGGTGAAGTCGACCTGTAAGTCGGCGTCGTACAGCCCCGTCGTCCCCCCGTCGCTTTCGGCGGCGTCGAGCGTGTCTGCGACCGCTCGCACGAACTCGCTCGCGTCATCGTCCGACACGTGCCGGCCGACGACTTCCCGGAGCGACAACCCAACGAGTGACGACGCCCCCGTCGCGCCGAAGAGCCTGGCCGCCGCCGCGTTGGCGAACTGGACGGTCCCGTCGGCGTCGAGAATGAAAACCACGTCGTGAATCTGTTCGAGAATCGTCTCGCTTCGCTCGGCGTCGAGGCGCTGTTCCCGGGTGCGGCCACGGTCGGTAGCGGTCGCCTGCGAGAACATCGTGAGGCCGTCGTCGTCGGGGAACACGCGCAGGTCGACGCCGTGGCCGAACGGCGTGGTACGAGCCCGGTCGACCGAGGTGGTTTCGCCGCGTCGCATCGCCGTTCGGAGCGTGGCTTCGAGTTCGGTCCCACGGAGCGACGGGAACGCTTCCCAGAACCCGTCGCCGGCGAGTTCGTCCGGGTTGCGGCCGAAGCGCTCGGCGAACTGCCGGTTCGTGTACTCGATGCGCCACTCGTCGTCGACGGTGATGACGCCGTCGGTCGTCCGTTCGAGCACGCGGTCGAGTTGTGTCCGCGCCCGTTCGGCGTCGCGTCTCGCCTGTTCGGCGTTCGAGAGCGTCCGAATCCGGCGTGCGAGCAGCGCGAAGTCGTCCCGGTCCGCACGAAGCGGGATGTAGTCCGAGACGCCGGCGTGCGTGGCTTCGTCGTCGAGGCTGCCGTTGCCCTGCCCGGTGAACAGAATCACCGGCAGGTCGGCGTCGCGTTCTCGAATCGCCCGCGTTAGTTGGAGGCCGTCGGACTCGGCGAGTGAGTAGGCGGTCACGACGCAGTCGACCCGTTCGGTCGAGAGTGCGTCGAGCGCGTCCTCGGCCCGCGTCGCGGTGCGGCAGTCGAACCCGAACCCCGTCGCCCGAAGCTTCGTCTCGACCAGCTCCGTGAACTCGACGTCGGCGTTGACGTAGAGAACCCGAATCGGTTCGTTCGATGCGTCGGCGAGGGAGGACATGATGCGTAAACCAATCCTCGGAATTGTGGTAAGCGTTTTCCACGGTGAACCGCCCGACACGAGGGCTGACCGCGGGCCCACCTCGCCCCCTTGCGTGGTGCGACTGTGCGGGAGACGCGTGTCTCATTTTCAGCCCAGACAGTCCGTAGCTGCGCACGCCAGAATACCGGCCCATCAGCGCGTGAAACGAGTGATTATGGCGGTTTCGGGCGTGTTCAAGCTCTCCTTTCCGGGGAGATAGCAGGCTAATACTTTAGCCCGATACCGGGTAGGGTTGACATGACTTCGCGACGTTCGGTGCTGCTCGGGTTCGGGTCGATGCTGACTGCCGGGGGCGCACTCGTGGGGAGCGGTGCATTTGCGACTGTGAGCGCACAGCGGGCGGTCAGCGTGGACACGGCCGGCGACGCGAGCGCGTTTCTCACGCTCACCGGCGACGGCGTCTACGTGACCGACGACTCCGCGACGGGGACGCTCACTATCGACCTCGGCGGCCCCGGTGAGGCGGGTTTCAACCAGCACGCGGTCACCACCGTCACCGACATCGTGACCATCGCCAACAACGCGGCCGACGGGTCCACGACGTACGTCGGCGTCTCGACGGACGCGCCGAGCGCCGACCCCACCGCCGCCCCGAGCGCGACCATCGCGCTCGAAGCCGGGACCGTCACGTTCGCGGTCGGGAGTGCCGCCTCGCCGAGCGTCCAGTCCCTTTCGAGCGGCGAGTCGACCGCGCTCCACGCCACGATTGACACCACCGCGGGCGGGAACGGCTCGCCGACCGGACAACTCACAATCGTCGCGACGAACGAAGCGCCCTCTGGTGACGGTGCCGGTGAGTCCGGGGGTTCGGGCGACGGCTCCGGTGACGCTGGCGGTTCCGATGGCTCCGACGGCTCGACCCCGCCGTCGCCGCCGAGTAACGCGATTCACGTCGCGGCGGACTCGGACACGCCTATCGACGCCAACGGCGCGGTCGTCGTCATCGAAAGCGGCGTCACCCACAGGAGCAACATCAACAACGCGCGCAGTCTCTTCCTCTTGAGCGGGGCGACCGTCACGGAGTCGGTCGGCGTCTCGGAGGACATCGTCCTCCGCTCCGGCGCGAGGTTGAACGGTAACGTCAACGGCGGACAGAACCTCTATCTGCTTTCCGGGTCGCGAGTGAGCGGAAACGTGGGCGTGAGCGGGCAGATATACCTGAAACAGGCGAATCAGATTCAAGGGAACGTCAACTCGGGAACGGTCCGTTTCGCGTACTAAAGCCTACTGGCAGATTCGTAATCGGAGCCCTTATAATTAGAACTCCGTTTTCGAAAGGTGATGACAGCCCCCGACGAATCCGAACGCAGCACGCCATCGCGGCTCGCCCGCGCCCTCTTCGCGAGCGGTCTCGCCGTCCTCGCGATTCGTAACCTGACCGACCTCGACGGCCGCATCGCCTACGCCGAGGCGAAGGGCGTCCCCGAGGCGGACCGACTCGTCCCCGCGGCGAGCGGCCTACTCCTCGGCGGGAGTATCGGTATCGGCCTCTGGAAACTCCCCAAACTCGCCGCCGCGAGCGTCGCGGCGTTCTTCGCCGGCGTCACGCCGACGATGCACGACTTCTGGGCCGTCGACGACGACGCCCGCGACGAGGAACTCACCTCGTTCCTGCAGAACCTGACGCTGTTCGGCGCGGCGGTCGCGTTCTTCAAGCGCGCGTCGAACGAATAACGACACCGACACACGGCCCTCGCTTTTCTGCGGTCACACGTCGATTGCGTCGTCGTCGGCCGCGTCCTCGCGTCTGAGCGTGTACAGATTGAGCAGCCCGACGATAACCCACCCGGCCGCGATGAGCGGTGAGCCATCGACGATCCAGTATACTGCAAAGAGGAACGCGGCGAGGACGAGAAACTGCTGGAGGCGGGTCCGTCGGGACATGAATACAGACGACGCGTCCCGCGGTTGTAATTCTTCCTCGCGGGTACGACACCCCACCGTTTCCAGTATAGTCGTCGGCGACTGCGGCGACGTTCGCGTCAGGGCGAGTCCGCGTTGTCTGCGTCGCCGTCGCGGTCGCCCACGCGTTGGAAGCCGACGAAGCATTCGAGCGCGCCGTCGTCGTCCCGAACCGGATGGATGTCGAGACGGTTCCAGAAGGGCTCGCCGTCGACGTCGTAGTTGCGAATCTCGGTCGAAATCGACTCGCCGGCGTCGAGCGCGGCCCGAATCTCGGCGACCGTCTCGGGGTCCGTCTCGAGACCTTGGAGGAACCGACAGTTGCGACCCGTCACCGACTCGGCGTCGTAGCCCGTGAGCGCCTCGAACGCCTCGTTACAGTAGACGATCGGATTGTCGTCCTGCGAGGGGTCGGTGACGACGATGCCGACGTCGAGGGCGTCGAGCACCCGGTTTTTCAGTTCGACCTCCGCGCGCAACGCGTCGACCTCGGTGAGTTCCTGGACGATACAGACGTGTCCGCCGTCGTCCATCTGGGTCAACACGAGGCGCTCGGGAACCGCTTCGCCGTCTTTGGTGACGCCGGTCGAAAAGCCGCGCCACGACCCCTCGGCTTCGAGTTGCGGGAGGATTTCCTCGTGGAAGCGCCGGGCCTCGTCGTCCGGGTAGAGGATGTCCCAATGCTCCCCGATGAGTTCGGTCCGGTCGCGGTCGTAGAGCGCGGCGTACGCCTCGTTCATGTACTGGTAGACGCCGTCGCCGTCGATGATACCGATGCCTTCCTCGGCGGACTCGATGGCGAGAAAGCCGCGTCGCATGTGCGTCTCGGCCCAGTACTTCTCGACGAGGTTCGAGACTTTGTTCGCCAACACGGGGTACTCCTCGGGGCCGCCCTTCTGGAGATACTCGTCGACGCCGGCGGAGATGGCGCGGCTGGCGATCTCCTCGCTTCCCTTGCCGGTGAAGAGGACGAAGGGAATCTCGATGCCCTGCTCGCGCGCCGCCGTGAGCAGTTCGAGTCCGTCCATTCCCGGCATGTCGTAGTCGCTCACGACGCAGTCGTACCCGCCGTCAGTGAGCTCGTCGAGCGCCGGCTCCGGGTCGGTGTACGTCGCCGTCTCGGCGTCGGCGAGTTCGCGTTCGAGGAACGTCGCGGACAGCTCCACCATCGGCTTGTCGTCGTCCACCAACAGGATTCGCATCGCACGTTGCTCCGTGCTGAACGGCGCGATATCGTGGAGCAGGGACACGTCCATACGGACGTACTGTGGCCTCAGAGTCATAAAAACAGCTAGGGCGACAGTCGAGCGCGACGACCGTGCGCTACAGACCGCTTCAGGCCGCTCACCACCGGGAGCCAAGAGAATCGAAGTCTGTATAGAATATATATTACTAGATGATGTCGGCGGCAATAAATTATATGCGATGTGACGGAGTTGACATCCTCATATGGAAGTGGTTAGAAGCGTCCGAGAACTCACGGCGGTTCTCGAACAGTTTTCGGAGACGACAGGAGAGATTCACGGGCTGGAACTGACCAGCGAGGACGAGCCAAGTGAAGAGGGCACAGCGGCCTCGGTCACCGTCGAGTACGATGTCGCGTCGGAGTGCGCGGTCGACCCGGACCGACTCTCCGTGTCGTCACCAGTGGCGTCGATGACCGACGGCCGACTTCGGCTCGAACTCGATGTGGTGCTCGCACCTCCGGCGGCCGCGGGCGCCGGGGAAGAGTCACTGTCGACTGAGCACGCCGCCACCGACAGCGACTCCGAGCCGGCGGACGCACCGATTGCCCGAGCCGACGGCTCCGGGGCGCGTGGCTCGGGAGGCAGCGCCTCCATCACGTCCGGTGCGTCGTCGCCGACGATAGCGTCTGCGGCCCCGACGACGAGAGACGGAACGACGGGGGAGGACCAGCCCGCACCGGTAGTGGCGGACAGCCCCGTTGAGGCGGATACGGAGGAGAGTCCGGACATGGATACGGTCACGACACCGGACACCAGCACGAACACGGAGCCAGACGCGGACGCCAAGACAGACACCGACTCGGTGCCGGCACACCGCGACCCCGTTCGACTTCGCGAGGCGTACGAGGCTTGTGAGACGTTCAAAGAGATGACCGACGCGCTCGGCGTCGACGTGACTCCCCAGACCGTCCGCAACCAGATGATTCAACACGGGATTCACGAACCGGAGTCGTACGGCGCGCCGACCGAATCGGCGTCTTCGAGCGAGTCGACCGAGTCGGGCGACGAACCACGGCAACCCGACCCGAGCAACTCCAATGGGGACAGCCCGAGCGAGACGGAACTGTCTCCCGAGTCGGGAGGCGACGACACCGCCAACGCGGCGGAACGCGACACGCAAGTCGACGCCGAATCCGACGTGAGCGCCGAGTCGGCATCGGCGTCCGAACCGAAGTCGGCGTCGCAGTCTGACGCTGAGACGGACTCGGCCTCGGACGCCGAGCCAGTCGCGGTCGACACAGACGAGACGAGCGAGGCGACCGAGGACGCGCCCAGCCCGGCCACCCTTCCGCCGCTTCCCGCGTCGGTCTCCTCGCTCGACTGCTCGACTGAAGACGTGTGTGCGGCCGTCTCGGGCGCGAAGACGCTGTACGAAGTCGAGCGCCGCCTTGGACTCGACCGCGCCGACGTCCGCGAGGTGCTGACCGCGCTCGACCTCCTCGACCTCGTCACCGGACGGATGGCGCGGCGCGACGCGTCGGCGGCGAGCCCTGCCGACGTTCGAACGCGAGTACACGCCGCACTCGGCGCGAACGAGTAACTCGGCTATCGTAGTGGGTCGCTCGTGGTGACGCTCGAAGCGAGGCGCATCGGCTCGTTGCAGGCGGCTTCACCTCTACTCAGTAGCGAGACACAGCGGAGCGATATCCGAAGGGTGGTGGGGTCCCCCGGATGGGGGAGGATGGAACGAGAACGAGAGTCACGCTATCAGCATCGGGTGATAACGTTCTCGTCCTCGTACACGTTGTTCTAGCAGATGTTGATATAAATTTGGATAGTAGAGACTATTGGCATATACTGATAGTGTACGCAACTCGAGGGGGGAAAGAGAGAACGGTCTCACGGTGGGGGCGACCACCGGATCGAGGAGGTGGAAAACCGTTCTCAACTGGCACGCAATTGGCCAATGGATTTAAATATACCTATTGCGGCTACCGGAAGTACGTACCACTAACACCCCGTGGATGGCCAACGGCTCGTACCGGGGTCCCCGCGCGATGATGTCGGGTTGTGTCCACCGAGGCGAAGCCGAACCGAACCACGGCGTACGAACCTCTCTATCGCAGTTCTGTCATCTATATAACACACTTACCAGCGGTTATCACACCCGCCACGGTGCGGACTGATGTGCCTCCGCACACATCACCACAGACCACTCTCAGTCGTACTGTAACGGTGCTACTGGTGTTAGTACTCACGACCGCGACGTTCCCCGCCGGTGCGGCGGGCGTCGCGGCGGGGGAGGACGCGAGCGCACTCGATTCGAACGTCCAGTCGGCGATGAACGCGTCCGCGCCGGCGGCCGTGACCATCACCGAACTCCAGTCGAACACGACCGACGGCGACGCCTCGGCCTACGCGGGGCAGTTCGTCAGCGTCACCGGGACGGTGACCGCGACGAACGCCGACGGCTTCTTCCTGCAGAACGCCTCCGCGGCCGACGTGCGGCACAGCGCTGTCTACGTCTACGCGGGCGGGTCGTCAGACGCGACCCCCGGCGACGAGGTGCGCGTCGACGCGCCCGTCACCGAGTACTACGGCCTGACCCAACTCGACCTGACGAACGACAGCGCCTCGCTGTCGACGACCGGAAGCGGGTCGGTCCCCGAGGCGACCAGTCTCGCGACGGAAAACGTCTCCCAAGAGGCCTACGAGAGCGTGCTCGTCAGCGTGCGCGACGTGGAAGTCACGGCGACGCCCGGCCAGTACGGCGAGTGGGCCGTCACCGACGGCTCCGGAGCGGTCGCCATCGACGACGTGACGACCGGCGACGACACCACACCCTCGGAGGTCGGCAGCACCGCCGACGCCATCGAGGGACCGGTGTTCTACAGTTTCGAGGAGTACAAGATTCAGCCCGCGTCGGTGACGAACCTGACCGCCCCCGCGGGCGGTGACGACGGCGGCGACGCCGGTAACGACACCGCGGGCGCGAACGCGACGACAATCACGCTCGTCGGCTTCAACGACATCGGCAAGGCGGCCGCCGGCTCCGGCGACGACAAGCTCGGCCGAATGATTACGCTCATCAACCGCGAGCGCGCGAACGCCTCCGGCCCCGTCTTCGTGGCCGGCGGCGGCGACGAACTCAGCCCGCACGCCCTCCGCAACTACGACGGCTTAGAACACGGCTACGAGCCGCCGGTGACGGCGATGAACCTCATCGACCCCGACGCCGAGGTCGTCCAGAACCACGAACTCGACTACGACGAGGACGCGGGGACGAACGACTTCGCCGTCTTCGAGGCCATCGCCAACGAGTCGACCTATCCGTGGCTCCTCGCCAACGTCGTCGACGAGGAGACTGGCGAGAACCTCCCCGGGACGCAGAACTACACCGTCGTCGAGCGCGGCGGCGTCAAAGTCGGCTTCTTCGGCCTGACCGACGAGGCCATCAACGCGAAGACCGACGGCGTCATCGAGCGCAACGGCTACACCGTCGTCGACCCGACGACCGCCGCCCAGCGGACCGTCGACACGCTCCGAAACGAGGAAGACGTTGACGTGGTCGTCGCGCTGGCTCCGGTCGGCATTCCGGACTCGAAGGACCTCGCGCGGAACGTCGACGGCATCGACGCGCTCGTCTCCGGCGACGACCAACAGCGCTACCCGCCGCAGACGACCAACGGCGTCCTCATCGGCGAGACCACCGGCAAGGCAAACGCCATCATGCGGATGGAACTGACCGTCGACAACGGGAGCGTCACCGACGCCTCCGGCGAACTCGTCGACGTGACGACCGACATCCCGCGCAACGACTCGTGGCAGACGTACATCAACCCGCTCCGCGAGGACTATCTCAACACGGAACTCGCGACGGCGGTCATGCCCGAGCACACGGGCGTCGGCTCCAGCTACACCGACGACTCCGCGACGGGCCACCTCGTCACCGACGGCGTCCGTGGCTACACCGGTGCCGACGTGGCCGTGACGAACGCCGGCGGCATCCGCGACACGCTCTATCCGAGCGACTACGCCGCGGGCGAGGAGTTCAACATCACCCGCGGGATGGTTACCTCGACGCTCTCGTTCGGCAACCACATCGTCGTGGTCGAGGTGACCGGCGCGGAACTCCGCGAGGTCGTCAAGAGCCAAATCACGCCGCTGGAGATGGACAACCAGTACGGCACCCAGACCCAACAGCAGGTAAGCGGCGTCACCTTCGAGTGGGTGCCCCACAGCGATAGCTCGTCGCCCGGCGAGGGCGACGCGACGATTCGCGACCTCACGGTGAACGGCGAACCCGTCAACGACTCGGCGACGTACACGCTGGCGACCAACTCCTACATCGCCGACGGCGGCAGCGGCTACCCGCTCGCCGACAAGCCGCGCGTCGCGGTCCTGAACGACACGACGATGGCCGACGGCGTCATCGGCTACCTGCAGAACCGCTCGACCATCGCGGCCGCCGAAGTCGACACCGAGTCCGACGACCGGATGCGCCGGGTCGACACGGCGCTTGACGCCGACGCGGTCGACGTGACGAGCGGCGACGGCCAGACGACGGTCACTATCGACGCGCCCTCGCGCGTGACTGGCGTGAGCGGAACTGCCGCCTTCGCCGACCGCAACGGCGGCTACGTCGAGACGACGAACGTCGCCTACGACGGTGCGAGCGGCACCATCACAGTTACGGTGCCGACGAGCGACCTCGACGCCTTCGGGACGCCGGTGACCGCGCCGGACTCGGGCGTCGACCTCTACGTCGACTACACCGACAGCGCGTATTCGAGCCAGTACGAGAACTTCGACTCGGCCGTGCTGAACGCCGACCTCGACGGTGAGGCGACGACGCCCGACCCGACGCCTGAACCGGCCGACGGGGTCGCGCTCGCGGTCGGCTCGGACGGCCAGCCCGTCCCCCTCGGCGACACCCGGACGTTCGACATCACCGCGAGTGACGCCGCCAACGGCGTCGGCGCGTACGAACTGACGCTCACGGTGGGCGATTCGAGCGTGGCCCGCATCACGGGCGTGCAGTTCCCCGACGAACCCGGCTTCGCGGCGGTCAACGTCAGCGACGACGGCAGTACGGTCCACATCGAGGCCGCCGGCATCGACGCCGCCGACGACGCGAACGACTCGCAGGTTCTGGCGACCGTGACGGTCGAGGGCGTCGCGCTCGGCGGTTCGACGGCGCTCGAACTGACCCAGACGGCAACCTACGACCCCAACGGCACGGCCTACGCGGTGTCGCGCATCGACAACCGCCCGGTCGGCGTCGAACCCGGCGACCTCACCGGCAACGGCCGCGAGATGGCCGACCACGACGGCGACGGCACCTTCGAGGACGTGAACGGCGACGGCAGCGTGGACGTTGTGGACGCCCAGGCGCTGTTCGTGAACCGCGACGCCGAGCCGGTCCAGTCGAGCATCCCCGCGTTCGACCTCAACGACGACGGCCGCGTCGACGTGGGCGACGTGCAGCGGCTGTTCGCCTCGACGAATGCGTAAGCCGAACTCGAATTGGACCGGCCGGACCGCACTCGCGGCGTTCGCGGCGCTCGTCTGTCTGAGCGCCCTCGCGCCGCCCACGCTCGCTGCGACCGACACGACCGTCGGCTTCGGAACCGACGCGGCGACCGTCGAACCCGACTCGACGCGGACGTTCGACATCGTCGTCGACAGCGTCGACGCCGGCGTCGGCGCGTACAATCTGACGGTCGAACTCGACGACGCGTCGGTTGGTCGCATCGCCGAGGTCGCCACCCCTGACGGCACCGACCCGCGACTGCAGGACGTGTCGTACGACGAGGACCGGACGGTCGCCTCGGTTCGCGTCGTCGGCCTCGACACCGACGACGCCGGCTCGGTCGCCGTCGCGACCGTCACCATCGAAACCGCCGACGCAACCGGTAACGGCGCGCTCGACGTGTCCGTGTCCACCCTCGGCGACGAGGACGGGAACTCCTACACCGTCACCGATACGTCGGGACTCGACCTCTCCGTCTCGGAGTCGGCCGGTGGCGGGGGTTCCGGCGGTGGCGACAGTGGCGGTGACACCGGCGACGACACCGATGATTCGACCAACGATGGCGACGATGGCGACGACACCGACGACGGTTCGGACTCCGGGTCGGACGGCGATTCCGACGCGGACGACGAGTCGGACGACGTGACCGACCAGCCTTCGACAACCGAGTCGGCGGCGGAGTCGCCAACGGCAACCGCGTCGCCCGCGAGTCCGACGACGACTGACGACGGTGCGACGACCGCCAGCGCGACAGACACGCAGTCCGCGACCGAGACGACCGAGCGCCGGACGACGGCAACCGTCGTCCCCGGCTTCGACGTCGTTCCCGCGGTCGCTGCCATCGCGGCGCTCCTGTTCGGGGTCGGACGCCGGGCGCGGCGCGAGGACTGAGCGAACACGGGCCCTCGGGGGTCTGTGTCGAATCTTTATCCGTGTGGCCGTCTAGCAGGGAGGTATGAACGGCCCGGACACCGCGGACGAAACGAGCTTCTATTTCGACTACGAGCTACAGGTCGACGCGACCCGCGACGCCGTAGCGAAGCTCGCTCGTGAGGTCCTCCAGTACGAGTGGGCCGACTACCTCCGTGCGTCCCCGCCGGAGGGTCCCCACACGTGGCACGCCCTCGACTCGGGGAAGCCGTGGGGCCGCGTCACGCCCGCGGCGTGGGAGCGCGGCCGCGACCGCGGCTTCGACCTCCACTTCGAGCACTACCCGACGCCGCGCGCCCTCCAGCGCGGACAGTTCCGCCTCGAACTCCACCTCGAAGACGGCATCCACGGCGACGCCGACTTCTCGGGCGACTCGCCGTACGCGGCGCTCCGCGAGCGACTCGTCGCGGCGCTCGACGAGGTGCGCGACGAACACGACGACCTCCCGGCCGGCGAGTTCGGCACCGGGCGGACGCTCTGGCGGGTCGATTCTCACTTCCTCGCGGGCGACACCGTCGCCTACTACGAGGCGCTCCGCGAGGCGCTGTCGGCGCACGACGCGTTTGTCGACGCCGCGGCGGCCGTCCTCGACGACGAACTCCCCGAGCACGACCCGTTCGGGCGCGACTGACGCACCGAGGCGAACCGCCGACTCGCCGCCTACGTCGAATCACGTGAGGACCGACCGGGAGTGGTGATGCTCCCGATAGCAGCGCATCCGACGCCCGACTGCCGTCGTTACTCGACCGTACGGGTCCGTCAGAGTGACGCGTATCGGTGTGAAGGCAACTGCAACAGAAAGTGTACAATCCATCCGACAATACCACTATATAGCTACATTTGGACGCCAATCGCCGAGAACTGCGAAAGAATTATACCCGATACCGTGCGTTAGTGAAACGATGGCACAAACACTCGAGGTCGCCCCGCACGTAATTACGGAGGGTTCGACCATCCGGCATTCGACGCTGTGTACGGAACAGACGGTGGTGGAAATCGAAGACGAGACCGTCCGGACGATGTACGACGACGAGGAATTCGTCTACCCGCGCGAGCAGCTCGCGGTCGACCTTTCGGTCGGTCGGTTCGAAGTCGTCTCCTGACCCCGCCTTCGAGACGGCACGGGCCACCGTCTCGGCTTCCGTCGTCGCTCACGGCTCCCGCGAATCCATCTGGCCCGCTTCGGTCCCCGTTTTTCCCCGCTCTCGACTGACTCGTTCGTCACCGGACCCCCGCGAGCGACTGCGCCGAAGCGCGCCTCACAAATCTGGACAGTTCGATTGCCGACACTATTTTTACGACCCACATGAATCTCCGGCCGTGTCCTCCGCAGACCCTCCGCGCTCGCCGGGCACGCTCGCCGTGAGCGCCAAAGAGACCGGTCAATCGCTGTACGAACGGGTGTATAACACCCTGCTGACGGGCGTGGCGATCATGATCCCCATCGTCATCACGCTGTACGTCCTGCGCGTCGGCATCGACTTCGTCAGAAACGCCCTCGAACCGTTCATCGAACTCCTACGCTGGGCAGGTATCATCGGCCGCTTCGAGAGCGTCGAATTCATCACGCTCCTCATCGACCTCGGTATCTACTCGTTCGTCGTCGACTTCTTCACCGAACTGGTCGCCCTGCTCGTCCTCTTCGCCATCGTCGCGGTCGTAGGGACCATCGGCCGCAACCAGTACGGCGAGAAAATCATCGGCGTGTTCGACCTCGTCATCTCGTCGATTCCGGGTGTCGGCACGGTGTACAAGAGTTTCCGCCGCATGGGCGACGTGGTCCTCGACGAGGGGGCCGACGAGTTCCAGGACGTGAAACTCGTCCAGTGTTTCGACGACGACGTGTACGTACTGGGCTTCCAGACGGGCGGTTCCCCCGCGACCATCGAACAGTCGACCGGCCACAACGAGATGGTCTCGATGTTCCTCCCGCTCGCGCCCAACCCGGTCACCGGCGGCCTGCTCACCTACATCCCCGCCGACGACGTGTACGACATCGACATGACCGTCGAGGAGGGCGTCCGGAGCATCCTCACGAGCGGTGTCGCCACCGACGAGGACGCTGACGCGCTCGGCGTAAACATGTCCGAACTCCGCGGCACAGAGCGGTTACAGGACATCCGCGAGTCGATGATTACGCGAGAGCGGAAGGAAAAACAGGACTGAGTCGGCTCTCGGAATCTCTCGTGTCCTTCTCATCGATGTTCGGAGACGCCGTGTAGCGGTATCGCCTCCACGACGTCGAATCTGTCAGTGTATCTAATATTTATATGTCTGCTCTGCGAAGTGTGGTACGAGTACCCATGGGGCCGCCACCGAGAGTTCTCGTCTATGGACCGCCGCCAGAGCGGGCCTGGCACCCGCAGAGCGACGTCGAAATCCGATACGTGACCGAGACTGAAGCGCTTCGCCAGCTCGCGTCGTCGAAAGACCCGACGGTCGTCGTCTGTCTCCACGCACCGCCGTCCTACCGAGGCGGGGTCGCCGCGCGCGTCACTCGTCGCGTCGACGATTCCCAGCCGGTCGTCGTCACCGGTTGGGAGACATCTCGGCCACCCAGCCTCACGACTGATTCGGACCTCGTGAAAACCGTCGGCCTCCCGGACGACGAACCGCTTCCGGAGGCGCTGTTCGACGTCGTCGACAAAGTCGGTGCGCGTCTGGCGGCCCACGCGTGACGTGACCTCGCTCGGCCCTGCGACGACCGCCACCTGTCAGAAGTGGCAACCCTCCGACTGACCGTAACAATTAGCATGGTTGATTCTTCTTGTCATATCGTGAACGTCGGAGTAATCACGTGCCTGCACGGCGATTCACGGCAGTACGACGCGTGAGGGGCTGCTGCCGACCGCCGTCCGACGCGGCTTCGCGCAATCCACGCCGTGCGTGACTCGTGATGGTTCGACGGACAATCCGACACTAACTATGAGTTCTTCGAACACGACCGGTTCAATGCGAGTCATCTGGACAGTGTCCAACCGTTTGGGGGATGCGAGATGAAACTGAAAGCGCGGCACGGCTTCCTGCTGCTGCTGGCGCTCGCGCTCGCCGTCGCACCCGGGGTGAGCGCCGCGGCCGGGTCGACGGCCGTTGCGCTCGAACCGACGAACCAGACGGTCGGGAACGGCGAGACGACGACGTTCGACGTGGTCGTGACGAACGCCTCCGGCGGCGTCGGCGCGGCGAACATCTCGTTCTCGGTCGCCAACGAGACGGCGGCCATCACGCAGGTCGCGTTCAGTCACGAGACGGTTGAGAACAACACGACGTACGCGAGTGACAACAGCTCTGCGACGCTCACCGGCTACGGACTCGACACGAACCAGACCGGTTCGGTGGTCGTCGCGACCGTCACGGTCAGGGGGAACGCGACGAGCGCAGCCGAAACCGAGGTCACGCCTCACGTCAACGCGCTCGGCGACGAGGACGGCAACGACTACACGGTTAATGAGGAGCGCTCCGCACAGCTCGACGTGGCGACCTCCTCCGGGGACGATGGCTCCGGGGGCGGCGGTGACGACGGCGACGATGGTGACAGTGGCTCCGGCGACGGCGGCGACGGAGATACGGCGTCGACAACTGTCACTAACCTCTCCGTCGGGGCGACCGATGTCGAGACCGGCGAGAACGTCGAAGTCACGGCGGCCGTCCTGAACGACGGCGACGTGACGACGAACGCGACGGTCAACCTCACGGTCGGCGGGGCGGTCCGAACGACGAAAACCGTCTCCGACCTCGACCCCGGCAACGAATCGACCGTCGTGTTCCTCCCGGCGTTCCAGCAGGCGGGGACGTACAACCTCTCCGTCGGTGGCGAGTGGGCGACGGTCACGGTCGCCGAGCCGACCACGACGACTTCCGACCCGGTGACGACCGAGACGCCGACGGAGACGGAGAGCCAAGCGCCGGGCTTCGGCGTGCTGACGGCGCTCCTCTCGCTGGTCGCGCTCGTCGGTGCGGCGCGTCTGCGGGCCGAGTAACTCGCTTTCGACTCGCTCCATCCGAGTGAGCGGTCGGGAGTCGAGGCATCGACGTGTAACCGTTTTTCGAGTTCCAGTACGCTCCCGAGTCTCCGACTTCCCGCGGACGTGCAGTCCCCGGTCGGAGGGGGTGTCAGCGGAACCACACACACTTAATGTGAGTGCTCGTGAGTCTCGCGTTAGAGAACGCTAATGGGCTACCGTCGAGCACTTTCGTTCAGCTGGGAGACGCGCGATACACTCGCGGTGCTCGTCATCGCCCTCACCGTCTCGTTTCTCGTCGGCGCCGCGATTCTCGGCGTCTCGCTCGGCCAGCAGACGACGACTATCTCCGACGAGTTCGGGACGAGCTATCACGTCGAGCGCGCGGCCTCCCCGTCGAATGTCGCGGGCGCGAGCGACTCTGAAGTCCGACTCGTCTTGGTTCGCGCCTCCGTCGACGGGACGCCCGCGACGATTGTGGGTATCCCGCCGGATGCGCCGGACCTCACCGTCCGGGGACAGACAATCGACTTCCCACGACCGGCCACCGGAACGCTCGCCGTCGTGGGCGGACCGCCTTCCGGTGAGACCGCCACGCTCGAAACGGACGACACGGCGACGACGGTCACGGTCGCAGGCCGCTCGGGCCATCAGGTCCTCCGAGATAGTTGGTACGTCACCCGCGCCGAGACGGTTTCGGCGTTCGAGGCGACCGAGGTGGTCACCATCGAACGGGCGGACGGCGAGCCGGCGACGCCGCTGTTGTCGGCGCTCCAGTTCTTCGTCCGCGGCACCGACCAACTGGTCCGCCTGCTCCAACTCGCGACGCTCGCGAGCGGGATTCTCGTCGGGGTGACGACGTACAGCGTCATCCGACTCACGGTCAAGGAGCGGCGGCCGGACATCGCCGTGCTCCGCTCGACGGGCGCGACGCCGCGGCAAATCGTCGGCGTGTACACGCTCCGCGCCATCACACTCGCGGCCATTGGGCTGGCGCTCGGATACAGTATCGGCGTCATCCTCGTCCGTGCGGTCCTGAACGCGGCCGTGTACGCTGGCCTCCCGACCTCGCTCGCGCTCGCGCTCACGCCGACGGTCGTCCAACTGCTTGGACTGGCGGCCGCCGTGCTTCTCGTCGCCGGCGTTGTCGCCGGCCTGACCGCGTCGTACCCGGAAGCGACGAAACCGCTGGACCGGCTGTCGTCGCCGGGACAGCCGACCGTCGAAGGCTCCCGGTCGCCGTTCAAACGACTGTTCGAGACGCGACTGCTCGGGTGGGAGGCGACCGTACCGACCGTCGCAACGCTGAGCGTGTTCATGGGCGTGGTGCTGTTGCTGTCGGCTGTCATCGGTGCGGTCGGCCCGCTGTCGGGCGTCGGACAGCAGACGATTACGGAACCGGACGCACCGCATCCCATCGCCAGTAACGTTCCGGAGTCGTACGCGTCCGCGCTCCGCAGTCAGGGCGTCGCGGTCAGCCCGGAGATTCTCCTCTTCGAAGTGTACCGCAGTACGCCGTTCGTCGCCCGGGGGGTGAACTACTCCGCGTACGAGTCGTTGGCGCACACGACGCTGACGGCGGGACGGGAGCCGACCGGTGACGACGAGGCGCTCGTCGGCGCGAGCCTCGCCGAGGCGACCGACCTCGCGGTCGGCGACACGCTCGTTCTCGGCGGCAGCACGACCCCCGGAATCACGCGAATCGAAATCGTGGGGCGGTTCGCCGGGACCGGTGTCCAAGACGACCAACTGCTGGTGTCGCTCGACACGGCGCGTCATCTCACAACGACGGGGGATAACGGGGTTCAGTTTATCAGAACCAGCGGCCTCGCCAGCGGGGACGCGAACACGTCGACAATCGTGGTCACTGACGCGACGGTCACCCGTCGTGATGGGAGCTTCGGCGTCGCCGTCGAGGCCACGAATCTCGGGCTGAGCGACGCCTCGCGGCCCGTCTCGGTCACGCTCGGCGACGCGACGGCGGAGGCCGCGCTCTCGGTGCCCAGTCGCCGGTCGACGACGACGTTCGTCGCGTTCGAGACGCCGCCGGCAGGCACCGTCTCCCTCTCGGTGGCCGACGTGACGAAGTCGGTGACGGTCGACGAGCGAGGACGCGTCGTCGAGCCACTTCGCGTGACTGTCCCCGCGTCGATACCCGTCGGGAGCGAGCCGCGAGTCAGCGTCTCGCGGGGCAGTGAGCCGGTCGCAAACGCGACGGTCTCGGTCGACGACCGGAGTCAGACCCAGACGACGGACGCGAGCGGGGCGACCCGCGTCCGGTTCAACGAGACCGGGACGTCCGTCGTGTCGGTTCGCGCCGACGGCCAACAGCGTAACACGACGCTCACCGTCTCCGACGACGCGACTCGGCGACCGGTCCAGACGCTCTCGCTCTCGCCGCAGGCCCCCACGCTGTTCACGTCGCCGACGGTGACGGCGCGACTCAGTAACCCGTGGGCACAGCGGCTGAACGCGACGGTGACCATTCGCGGCCCGGGGACGAACGTCGAGCGGGCCGTCTCGCTCGCGCCGGGTGGGAACCGTCGCGTCTCGGCGACTCTCCCCCAGCGGCCGGCCGGAGAGTACACCATCTCGTCGCAGGTCGGCGCGGGCGAAGAGACGACGCTCACCTACCGCGTCCGGGGCGACGAGCGGTTGGCGACGGCGCTCGCGGGGAGCGGTCGCTACACGAGCGGTGGTGGCATCGCACAGGCGATTCAGCTCGTCTTCGGGAACCTCGAAGTGCTCCTCGCCGCGGTCGTCGCGCTCGTGAGTCTCATGACGGTCGGGAGCACGACCGCGGCGTTCACGCGGAGCACCTACGGCGTTCGGAAGACCATCGGCGTGTACCGCGTGACCGGGGCGCGCCGGACCGACGTTCTCCGACTCGTCCTCTTCGACACGCTCAAAGTCGGCCTCGTCGCGTCGGTCGCCGCGTTCGCCATCGCCACCGCGGCCGTGACGGCGCTCCTGTCACTCGGCGAACTCCGCGTGTTCGGCGTCGCGCTCACGCCGGTGTTCTCGCCCGGCGTCGTCGCCGGGATGGTTCTCGCGGGCCTCGGACTCGCGGTCACGAGCGCCTGTCTCGCGACGGGCTATCTGTTGCTGCAGGACCCTGCCGCACTCTTAGTGGATAGACATATACCGACGCCCGAGGGAGAGGGAAGTATCACCAATGAGTAACGGACGCCGCCGCGGATTCGTGATTCTCATCGCGGGTGTCGCCCTCGCGTTCGCCCTCCGCGCCCTCCCCCTTTATTGGAGCGGCTATCCCTCTACGCTCGACGGGTTCGACTACGCGTGGTTAGCGAAGACGGCCACGGAGACGGGGTCGCTCCCCCTCACGCAGCGGGCAGATAACCTCGTGTTCAGCACCTATCTGAGCGTCGTGTCGCTCGTCACCGACGCCGTTCCCCTCCGAGCGATTCAGCCGCTTGCGACGGTCGTCGGCGGGATTATCTGTTTCGTCGGCGGCGTCGTCGCTCGGCGCGTGCTCCGCGACAGCGGGTCGCGCGACGACACCGCCACGGCGGTCGGGGCGGTGACGGCGACACTCCTCGCCATTCAGGGGCTGTTCCTCCGTCGGACCGCCGTTCCCGACGAGGAGATTCTCGGCATCCTCCTCGTGATTACGCTCGCGTTCTGCCTGCATCTCGCGCTCCGCAGTCAGCGCCTCCGCTGGTGGCTCGTCGTCGGGCTGCTCCTCGCCGTGTTCCCGATGACGCACACGTTCTCGACGTTCATCGCCGCGCTCGTCGTGACCGCGCTCGTCGTGCGCCACGTCTCCGTGCGGCTCTCGCTTCGGTCGGTGCTCGGGCCGGGTGCACTCGCGGTCGCCTTCTGGGCGTACATGTTCGCGTACTACCGCTTCGCCGAGTCATCGACGACGCTCAGCGTCCCGTACGTGAATCGGGTCATGGCTTATCCCGGGCTCTTCCTCGCGTGGCTCATCCTCCTCGCCATCGGCATCGTGTGGGTCCAACAGACGGGCCGCCGGGTCAAGCAGGTCTCGTACCTCGCCGTCGTCGGCTCCTTTTTCGCCATCGTCGGGCTCAACGCCGTCTCGCCGATATTCCCGGGGACGACCCAGACGCCGCCGCTCATCTTGGGGCTCGTCGCGATTCTCGGCGTGTTCGCGGTCACCGCCGCCTTCGGGCTCGAACTGTTCGAGTCGTACCGCGGCGGCGCGATACCGACGGCGATGTTCCTCGCGCCGGTCACCATCATCGGGTTCGGCCTCACCGCGTCGCTCACCCCAGAGTACTACGACACGGTCATGCGCGCCCAGACGTTCCTTCACGTCCCGGCGGCGATGCTCGTCGGCGTCGTTCTCGTGCGCCTCCTGCAGGGCGTCTCGCGTTCGACCTTGGGACGAACGCTCCGTCTCGCGCTCGTCGCGCTCGTGCTCGTCTCGACGCTCGCCACCGCGCCGCTCGCGTACCTCACGATGGACACCGCGACGGTTCCGACGACGACGTACGAGTCGGAGTTCGAGGGCGTCCGGTTCGCGTCGACGCACACCGACGCGCCGTGGGTGAGCGACCACTCGCTGACGCGGGTCGGCGCGCACTACTTCAAGGCACAGGTCGGCTACAGCGCCGTCGCGAACTGGCTCTCCGGCGGGCCAAGCCCTGACTGTCTCGTCATCTCGCAGCAGTCGTGGACGACGACCGGTGCCCACCTCTTCCCGAACGCACCGGGGACCGTCTCGGCCACCACGTACGCCGAGTGGACCGCGACGCGCAACGTCGTCTACGCCAACACCGGGAACGACCCCGTCTCGGTGTCCCGGCCGGTCGGGAACGCGACGTGCGCGGCCGCGACGAACCAGACGGTCTGACCGAGTAGCCGTACACTATACATAGGTGAAGCATGAAGGGAACATATCGATGACGGGCCCCGTACTGCGCGGCGATTCGCTCACCGTCGAACGCGGTGACTCCACCATTCTCGCGGACGTCTCCATCACCGTCGAGCCTGACACCTCCCTCCTCATTCAAGGCCCGAGCGGTGCCGGGAAGACGACGCTGTTCAACGTCCTCGGACTGCTCAGCACCCCGACGAGCGGCTCGCTGTACGTCCACGGCGACGACACGAGCGCGCTTCCCGAGCGCAAACGCGCCGTCCTCCGGCGGGACGCAATCGGGTTCGTGTTCCAGGACTTCCAGCTCATCCCGGACCTGACCGCGTGGGACAACGCCGCGCTCCCGCAGGACCACACCCGGAGCCGAGACGAGGCGTGGCTCGACACGCTGTTCGACGCCCTCGACATTTTAGACCTCAAAGACCAGTATCCGGCGACGCTCAGCGGCGGGGAGAAACAGCGCGTCGCCATCGCCCGCGCCCTCGCCAACCGGCCGGACGTCGTCTTCGCCGACGAGCCGACGGGGCAACTCGACCCGGAAACCGCAGAACGAGTTCTCGACCTCCTGTTCCGGGTCAAAGACCAGACGGACACCGCGCTCGTCGTCATCAGCCACGACCCCACGCTGTCCGACCAGTTCGAGGAGACGCACGTGCTGATAGACGGCTCGCTCCGCCGAAAATCGGACGAGCGCATCCCGCAATGAGCCGCCTCGGATAACATGCGCTATGCGACAGCGCTCCTTTCGAGGTGGTCGCGCCGCGAGTGGCTGAGCATCGCGGTCGTCGCCGTCACGACGGCGTTCCTCCTCGGAGCCGCGTTGCTGTTGCTCACCGCGGCCACCTACACCGGAACGCTCAGTTCCGACCTGTCGAGTTCGGCGACGGTGTCGTACGAGCAGTCGTACGACGACGCCGTCGCGACTGCGTCCGCTGACGAGGTCGTAATCGCGGTCACCACCGTTACGCTCCCCGACGGCGAGACCCGCCGCGTGGTCGGGATACCACCGGACGCGCCGCGGACGATTTCGGGCGCGTCGGTCGCGTGGCAAGCGGCGGCACTGCCGAGGGCACCGACAGACGGCGTCTCGGGGCCGGTATCGACGGTACAGCAGGTCGAGTTCGTCGGCCCTGACAACGCGGTTTCGACGACCGTCTCGCCGCACCGCGTCGACGAGACGCTGTTCCCCGACTCGTGGTACGTCGCGGACACCGACACCGCCCAGCGGCTGGGAACGAGCGGCGCGCTCGTGTTCGACACCGGGGAATCCGGACGCCCGGCGTCGGCGACGAGCGTCCCGCTCATCGCGGCGCTTCCGTTTCTGGCGGGCGGCATCACGCAGGTCGTCCGGACGCTCTCGGTCGCCGCGTTCGCCGGCGGGCTCCTGATTCTCGTCGTCGTGTACAACGTGACGAAGATGTCGATTCGGGACCGGACCCGCCTCATCGGCGTCGCCCGTGCGACCGGGGCGTCGCCGTGGCGCATCCTCGCGATTCTCCTCGGCCGCGTGCTGTCGCTCACGTTCGTCGGCGTCGCGTTGGGCTACGCGCTCGGCGTGGTCGTGACCAACGGCGCCGTCAACGCCGCGACGTACGCGGGCCTCCCGGTGTCGCTTCAGACGACCGTGACCGCCGACATCGCGGTTTCGCTCCTCGCCATCGCCGGGTTCCTCCTCGCGATGGGCCTCCTCGCCGGGTTCCTCGCGGCCCTCCCGGTCATCCGCGGCGACCCGAGATTCGACCAACCGCACCGGACCACCGGTCGATGGCCAGCGCCGATTCGGCGCCTACAGACGGTCACCTCACCGACGCTCGTCGATTGGCGGGCGTTTACCCCCACGGCGGCGACGCTCGCCGTCTTCATGCTCATCATCCTCTTGACGGGCTCTATCGGCGGCGCGCTCGCCCCCCTCGCGACCACGTCGAGCGGGACGGTCGTCGAGAGCGGTGCCGCACACCCCCTCAACAGCCGCATCGACGAGAACTACGCGACTGTCCTCCGGTCGTACGGTATCACGGCCAGCCCGGAGGTCATCTACGCGCAGACACGAGGCCGGACGCCGTACCTCGTTCGCGGGGCGAACTACACGGCGTTCAGCTCGGTCACCGACGCGTCGTTAGTCGCGGGCACAGCCCCACAGCGCGCCGACGAAGCCGTCGTCGGAACCGACCTCGCGCGGACGCTCGGGCTCGAAGTCGGCGAGACGGTGACGCTCGGCGGGAGCGTCACGCCCGGGGTCAGACGCGTCACAATCGTCGGGGCGTTCACCGGGAGCGGCGTGACGAACGACCAACTCGTCGTCCCGCTCGAAACGACACAGCCGCTGGCGACGGGTCCCGGAACGGTGCACCTGATTCGGACGAAAAACGCCTCGTCGAGGCTCGCGTCCCTGCAGAATCGGTCGTCGGGACTGCTCGTGACGAGCCTCTCGGGCCCGTCCGAGGTCCAGACGAACGCGACGTACCGCTTCGGCGCGACGGTCCGGAACCTCGGGTCCGCCGCGGCGACCGAGACGATCACGGTCCGCGTGGGGAACCAGACCCTCGAACGAGACGTGACGCTCGGGAGCGACGAGTCAACCCGGCTGTCGTTCGAGACGAGCTTCGAGACCGCGGGGACGTACGAACTCGCCACCGACGGCGTCACCCGCTCGGTGACGGTGTACCGGCCGAACACGCTCCAACTTCCGTCCGAGTACCCGACTCGCGCGCCGCCAGGGTCCACGCTCGTCGTGCCAGCGACGACGCCGAACGAGACCGTGGTCTCCGGCGTGACCGTCACGCTCGACGGTCGGAGTGCGACGACCAACGACCGAGGCGGCGTGCCGATGGGCGTTCCCAACGAACCGGGCACGTACACGCTGCGGCTCTCGAAAGACGGCTACGTCGCGGAAGAACACACACTCACCGTGGAACGCGGTGCACCGCAGCGACTCGGCGGGCGGCTGACGGTCTCGCCGTCCACCGGGTCGCGACTCACGAATCCGACGGTGACGGCGCGCGTCGCCAACCCGTGGGGTCGGTTCCTCGTCCGCAACCTCACGCTCGTCTCGCCGGGGGGCACGCAGACGCGGACCGTCGAACTGACCGGCGGGAACGTCTCGGAAATCGAACTGGCGGCGTCCGAGGTCGGACTGGGTGACGACCCGCCGCCGGGCACGTACGACCTCCGGCTGGTCGTCGACGGGTCGGTCATCTCGACGGCGACCTACCGCGTCACGGGCGACGAGCGCGTCGCGGCGACGCTCAGCAGCCGCGGCGAGTACACCGAGGGAACCGGTATCGGACGGGCCATCGAGAACGTCTTCGGGAACGTGCAGTTGCTGTTCGTCGTGCTCGTGTCGCTCGCCGGGTTGAGCACCATCGGCGGCACGACGGCGACGTTCGCGCAGGCGGTACACGCCAACCGTCGCGTCATCGGCATCTACCGCGCGACCGGCGCGAGCAGGCGGCGGATTCTCGCCCTTCTCGCGGCCGACGCCGTCCGCCTCGCGATTCCCGCGGCGGTCCTCTCGTTCGGCCTCGCGGCGGCGCTCCTGTGGGCGCTCGCGCGACTCGACGTGCTCGTGGTCTTCGGGATTCGACTCACCGTTCCGTTCACCCCGTTGCTGGTCGGCGTCTCCGCCCTCGGCGCGGTCTGTCTCGCGGTCTGTAGCGCCGTCATCGCGGCGACGCCCTTCGTTCGCTTCAACGTCGGGCGGTTGCTCCACCGCTGACTGTTCGGCTCGTCATGAAAATGCACTTACCACAGACGGGTGTAGGGTGCGCATATGCACTCGTCCCGTGCCCTCCTCTTGGCGCTCGTGTTAGTGTGTTCGGCGGTCGCCCCGTTGACGGCCGCACAGAGCGCCGACTACGACGTCGACATCGACGACGACCTCGATATCCCCGACCGAACGGTTTCGACTGAGTGGGGAGACCAGACTATCGAAGCCATCGGTAGCGCGTCCGAGGATGGAACGGTCTCTGTTTCGGCCGACGGGCCGTCCGGTGACTCGTACTCCATCCGTGTCGTCGATAGTCAACAGCGGTTCTACGACAGCAAATACGTCGGCGGCGGCGGCTCCGCCTCGGAGACGTTCTCGCTCGATGGATACAGTCCCGGCACGTACGCAATCGCGCTCACGAACGGTACTGAAACCGTCTACGCGGTCGAGCCGTTCGTCATCAACGGGTTCGACGTCGAACAGACCGCGGCCAACCGCGTCGAAGCCGACGACGAACTCCTCGTGGAAGTGAACCTCTCGAAGGTCAGTCGCGACGTTGAGTCGCCGCCGGCCGGCGTCGAGGTCGTTCTCGGGAACGAATCGACGTCTGTCCGCACGACTGCGACCCAACAGACGGGGCTGAACTACACGGCGACGGTCGATGTCGGGTCGCTTTCGACGGGCGACTATCGCCTCTATTCGGCCGCGCAGACCGACGACGAAGTGTTCGGTGAGAACGAGATGGTCGCCGTGAGCGGAACCCAGTCGGTGAGCGTCGTCGAAGCGGGGTCGCTCCAAGACTCGGACTCGTCGGGCGGGTCCGACGACACGACGACCACGGAGACGACCGAGACAACCACGACGACCGCAACCAACGAGTCGACCACATCGAATACGACGGCGGGGTCCTCCGGAGGGAGTTCGGCGGAGACGACTGACTCGCCGACGCCCACGAGCGATGCGGATGACGAGAACGACGCGGACGATTCGGACGATTCGGACGACGCCGACCAGTCGTCTTCGACGGCGGACTCCACCGACACGGACGGAACGGAGACGTCGACGCAGACCGCGGAGCCTTCGACGACGATGCAACCGACGACCGAAACCACGACTGAGACCGCCGTTCCTCTCTGGGGCTCGGTCGGCGTTGCGCTGGTCTGTATCGTCGGCCTCGTCGGTGTCAGTCTCCTCCGTCGGCGTTCGTAATCGAGACGACCGATTGCTCTCCTCGCGCGGTTTTCTTTACCTCCCTCTACGTACCATTCGACAATGGCTCCCTCCGCTATGCGTCGCCGCTTCATCGCTGCTGTCCCCTTCGTTACTCTCGGAGCAGGCTGTCTGGGTTCTCTCCCGCTTCGTGATGAACCAGCGTCGCCACGTGTCGGCCTCGGGAAGATCAGCGTGCTCAACGTCCGGGAGGCTCAGACTACTGCCGACATCACCGTTCTTAGAGACGGCCGCTCTGTGTACGAACAAGCGCACACGCTCAACAGCGCTGATATGGTTGAAGTCATTGAACCGTGGATGGGGCAACATGTCACCTACGAGATTACGGTGACTGCTCGGAATCCCCGAGTCGAGGTCACCTTCTCAACATCGGACGTGGAACAATTAGTCGATGACTGGGGCGAAAACGAGTGCTTTCAGGTACAGTTCGATATCGCTCGTGGGGAGATTCGAACGTTGTTCGGTGCGATGAATTCCTGTCAGCCACCATCCTCTCGTTCGGTGGAGTCGGGTGACAGACCGGCTCCGCGCAGGTAACCGGGGGAGTACTTGTTTGGTAAACTCGCGCCCGCTATTCACCACGAACGCAACAAACTAGCAGTACCTACGGATTTCAACAGCGCCGTGCGTGACTCTCTGATTCGGAAGCGAGTCGTCCGCACAGGTCGACCAAAAAAGAACCGAGAACGGTGACGCGAACTTATTCGCGTCGCACCGCGATGAGCGCGATTGCGACGAGCGCAATCAGCGCGGCGGTGACACCGAAGCCGGGGATGACCGAGTCAGTCGTCGTCGGCTCTCCGGTCGTCGTCTCGTCGTCGAAGCCGGGCGTGCCGTCGTCGGACGTGGTAGTGTCGTCACCATCGCCGTCGTCGGCCGTGGTGTCGTCACCACCGTCGTCCGCCGTCGTCGTCACGGCCTGCGTCGACGTCACGGCGAAGTACGAGAAGCCGGGCGTGTCGACTTCCAGCACGACCCGTCCGTCGCCCTCGTTCACGACGCGCGTGTCGAGGGTCTCCCACTCACCGCTTTCGTCGTTGTAGCGTTCGACCGCGAGGTCTTGCGCCGTGATTCCGAGTTCGTCGAGTCGGTCTTGTCTCACGCTCAGCGTGATGGTCGACGGCGAGTCGCGGAGGGAACTCGGGACGTCGATTTGGACGTACCCGATTGCCGCGTTCGACGGTCGACCGACGGTTCCGGGGAGGCTCGTCCGTTCGCGGACGATGACCTCGCCGGTTCCCTGGCTCCCGAACGCCAGGTCGACGTTCGTCACCGTGGAGCCACCGGGGAGCGATGCGCTGACTTCCGAACCGTAGAAGAGCCGGACGCTCTCGTAGGTTCCGCTGTCAGGGACACTGCCGCCACCGCCGCCGCCGCCACCACCGCCACCAGACGGTGCTTGGGTGGTCGTCGGCGTGGACGGCGTCGGCGTCGGCGTACTGCCGTCGATGTTGTTCACGTCGACGGTCGTCGTGTCGCCGCTGTGGGACAGGAGGTTCCCTCTCGTGTCCGTAATCGATTCGACGGTGACGTCGATGGACGCGGCGGTGTCGCTCCCGACGGACTGCGCGCTCACCGTCAGGTCCGCGAGCGAGACGTTTCCGGTCGAACCGGAGGTCTCACCCGTGTACCCGACGACGGTGAGCTTTCCGTTGCCGTGGTCGGTCGTCTCCACGTTGAACCGGGAGTTCCCGGCGACCGAGACGTCGACCAGGCTGTCGTCGTAGCTGATGTTCAGTTCGTACGACCCGATGCCGTCCGCGTCTTCGACGTTGTACGCGGTAAGCGTCGCCGCCGAGTCCGCGGAGCGCTCGTCGAGCGAGCCAACGGCGTCGACCGAGACGGTCTTGGCAGTCGCGGCACCGGCAGCGCCGACGGCGACCGTGCTGACGAGCATGGCGGTGCACATCACGACCGCGAGTAGCTGTTTCGTGTTCATGAGTTATGCACCCCCGATGGTGTAGTCGGTATCACGGTTGTTCTCGCTGTACTGCTGGACGAGCATCGCGTCGACCGCGTTGACCTGCCCGTCGCCGTTGACGTCGCCGTAGGCGGCGTCGGAACCGCTCGAAGCGGCTTGTGCGATGTCGGACGCGTCGTCCGCGTCGACGTCGCCGTCGAGGTCGACGTTACCGAGTTCGTAGCCTTCGAACTCCACGGAGACCTGCGTTCCGACGCCGGTCTGGTTGAGCTGAACTCGCGTCTCACCGTCGACCGTCGTCTGCTCGACGAGGTTCGCGTCGGTCGTCGCGACGCCGTTTCCGCGGAGCGGTTTGTCGCTCGGCGGTGCGATATCGTACACGACCGTGCCGTCACTCTTCGAGATGGTCACGGACACCGTCGTGTTGACGGGCGTCTTCGCGTCCCCGTCGGACTCCGACGTCGAGTCGCCGACGAGCGTCGGTTCCTCACCGACGTAGGCGACCGGCTGGATGCTGTCGTCACCGTCGACGAAGGTGACAGATGCCGTCTCGGAGATGCCGACGCCGACGGTGAACTCGGGGGCGTCCGTCAGGCTCGAGCCGACGGTGTGGTCGCCTTCGAGCACGGTCTCGCTGACCGAGTCGGCTTGGGTCTGCCCGTCGAGGACGACGGACGCGCCACTGACGGCGTTTCCGTCGTTGTCCACGACGCTCGCGTTGACCGTCCCGACGCCGCTCACGTCGAGTTGCTCGCTCGTGCGAACGTTGTTCGGCTCGTTGTACAGCGGGCGCACGTCAGCGGTCAGCGACGTGGTCCCCGCCGACGAGACGGTCACGTTGAAGTGGTAGGTCCGGGATTCGCCGGCCGGCACCACTTCGCCCGTGATGACCAGGGCGTCGCCGGTCGAAATCGTGCTCTGCTGGACGGCCGCGTCCCGCAGGTCCGACGTGTCGTTCACGTACACCGCGTCTTCGGCCCCGTTCGGGAGTCCGACCGGACTGCTAATCGGAACCTCCACGAGCGGGTTGAGGAGCGCGGTGCTGTCGTTGTTCGTAACCGTTACTGCAATCGTCTGGTTGCCGTTCGTGCTGAGGTCGTCCGGCGCGTCGATGGCGACGCTGAACGGGTCGTCCGCAGCGGACACAACACCCGGACCGACACCGAACGATATCGATGCCACGACCAGGAGGGCAGCCAGTGTCGTTGAGAGTTTTCGTGTCATCGTTCTCCTCAGTTGGCGTCCTCGTACTCTTGTTCGTTGACGAGCTGTTCGGATTCGGCACCGACAACGACTCGAGTCGAGTTATCGACGGTCAGCGTGATGTTACCGGTCTGACGAAGCGTTTCGAGTTCGTCAGTGGTGAAGGACACCGTGGCCGTCGGCGTGTTGCCGTCGACGGTGACGTCCTTCGTGACGGTCGAGTTGATTTCGACCGTCACCGTCTGCGCACCAGCGTTCCGCTGGTCCGCCGTGGTGAGGGCGTCGATTGCGACGCCGGTCGCACGCGTGTTACCGAAGGAGCCACCCTGCTGGTAGATTCCAACGAGGTAGCCGACACCGTCGGAGACGGTATCGTTGCCTGCTGCCGTGTAGCCCTCTGCGGCGTTCAACGCGAGAATCGCGTTGCCCGTCGCACGGGCCTTCTCACCGGTGTTGCTCCAGTACGGCGAGTTCGTGTAACCGGTCCACGAGCCGTCCGCCTGCTGGTTCGCAACGAGCCACTCGACACCGCTGTCGAGGGCCATCGACACGTTGCCCGAACTCAGTTCGCTGTTGACCTGCGTCCGGAGGGTGTCGCTGTCGTTGACTGCGGCGAGCGCCTGCACCGCGTACGCGGTCGCCTGCGCTTCTCTCGAACCGGCTTCCCAGCTACCGTCGCCGTTCTGCTGTTCGATGAGGTGGACCGCGGCGTCGACGCTGAACTCGTCGGCGGCCGTCTGTGCGGTCGCGTTGAGGTCGTCGCCAGCGCGGTCGATTGCGACCGTCGTGTAGGCGGTCGCGGAGGTTCTGTCGCGGAGGAAGTACCCGTTCGGACGGACACTTCCGTCGTTGCGCTGTTTGTCTGCCAGCCAGAGCACCGCACCGCTCTGGTTGATGTTCTTGAGACTGGCGTTCACGTCCGTGCGACTGCTCTGCACCGCGTCGTCGGAGACGGCGCTCACGCCCTGCAGGGCGTAGATGGTGTAGAACAGGTCACCGCGCGGGTTGTTGCCGTACATGCTCCATGCACCGTTGTCGTGCTGGGAGATGTTGACGAACGCACCGGGCGTGGGCTCGTCGGCGAGCTTGCTGATACCCGCGCTAATCGTGCTGTTCGCACGGTCGCGGTCGTAGTTGCTCGGGATGTCGCCGTCGCGGTAGTACTGGTCGGTCCGGAGCGCGGACATCATCTGGGTCGTCGTCTGTTCGACACACCAGTAGGGGTAGGAGAACAGGTATTCGAGACCCTGTAGCGTCCGCCCGTCCGTCCCGGCCTGCACGGTCACGTTGAGCGTGTGCTCGTAGGTCGTCGCGTCCGAGATGTTGAGCGCGAGCGACTGCGTCTCGCCCGCGGACTCGAGCGTCGTCGCGTTCGTCGTCGTGTAGCGAACCTTCGGCACCGTGACGTTGGTCGTCGCGGACGCCGTGTCGCTCTGGCCGAACGCTTCGACGGTGACGTCTATCTGCGCGTCGTCGATGTCTGCGGTCGTGTTGCCGCGGACCTTCCAGGCGGCCGACCCGCCGTTGCCTGTCGCGCGAACCTGTTTCTCAGCGTGCTGCCCGTCGACGAGTTCGAGCCCCGCGGGGAGCGAAACCGTCGCGTTGACGTCCGACGGGTAGTTCGTGTCGAACTCGGCGAGGACGGTGACAGTCGAGTTGTTCACGACCGTCGAGGGCACCGAGATGTCGTCGTTCTCGATGCTCAGCGTGTACGGCTTCACCGTGACGTTCTTCGTCGACTCGTTGTTGTCGAACGGGACGCCGTCGGAGACGCTCGCACGCACGACCTTGTCGCCACCCGACGCGAAGTTGTGGGTGACTCGGGTCGTGTTGGGCTGTTGGACACCGAGGTTTCCGATGGTGATGTTCTCCGTCGTGCCGTCGTCGTAGTCGACGGTCACGTTGAACTCACCGGTCGGCGCGGTACCGTTGTTCTTCGTGAACACGACGAGCGTCGCGCTCTGGCTCTGGAGCACCGTGCTCTGACCCTGGATACGGACGGTCGGGTCGGCGTAGACCACGCGCGTGGTGTTGACCGCCTGGTTGTTCGTCTCGTCCGTCTCGGGAATCTCGTTCGCCGGGTCGACCGTCGCGGTCACCCGCGCGTTGCCCTGTGCGAGGGTTCCGAGGAGTTCCTCGCTGGCGAACTCGGTCAGGTCGTAGCTGAGCGTCGTCTCGTTGTTCGGCGCGTCGGTGCTGTCGGAGAGGTTTCCGGTGTACTTCGTGTACGTCTCCGTCTCGCCGTTGGCGGCCTCGACCGTCAGGTTGACCGTCGCGTTCGAGACGTTGACGAGACCGTCGTTCGAGACGGTCACGGAGGCGTTCACGCCGTCGTTGAACCGCTGTCGCTGTTCGACGTCGAGTTCGGGCGAGAGGTCAGCACCCTCCGCGAGGCGGAAGGTGAGGTTCGCGCCGCTCGTGTCGACCGTGAGGTTCTGCCAGTACGTCCGGTTGACGAACCGGTCGTTCTCCGGCGGCGTGACACGGACTTCCATGTCGCCGCGGACCTCGATGCCGGTCTTGTCGCCTTCACCGGCCGGGAAGAGCCCGTCGGCGTTGGACTTGTACGCGACACCCGAACGCGTGCCGTCGTTGTTGTGGTGGACCGCAATCGTCGCGTTCTCCACCGGGTCACCGCCTTGGTCGACGACGGTGACGTTCAGCAGCCCCGCGTCGGGGAGCGTCGTGTTTCCGACGTTCAGGACCCGCTCGGTTCCCTTCGTCGTGTAGAGCGAGTAGATGTCCGGTGACCCGTCGCGCGGGTGGTCACCGCTCCAGCCGCTCGCTCCGTCCTGCGCGTACGCAATCGTCTGCGCGGTTCCGTTGACGACCGGCACGAGGAACCGACCGTTCTCGTCGGTGAACGTCTGGCCGACGAACCACGGCTCGTCGCCGGGGTTCGTGCGGCTCGTGTAGACGAGGTCGTCCACGGCGGCGCTCCCGTTGGGCAGCTTGACGTAGCCCTTCGCGAGCGGGCCGCCGGTGACGCGCGCGTCGACCTCGTTGTTCGTCTCGCTCGCCTCGGCGATTTCGTCATCCGGGTCCGCGACGACGCGAACGGAGTAGTTCCGCGCGTCCACGCGTGCGAGCGTGGTGTTGATAGCGACCGACTCGCCGGCGTTGAGGTCGACCGTCCGACTGGCGAGTTCTTCCCAGGACCCACCGCCGTCGGCTTTCGCCTCGACGATGGCGTCGACGCCCGTCGCCTCGACGTTACCACGGTTCTTCACCGTCGCGTTGACCGGCACGACGCCTTTCGTGACGTTCGTCTCGACCGAAAGCGTCGGCGTGATGTCCGGTGCCTTCACGGTCACCGTCTCTGGCGAGAGGTCACCGATACGGACCGTGTGCTCACCGAGAGCAAGGTCGGTGACGGTAAAGGAGACCGTCTTCGATTCGCCCCCGTCGAGCGTCACAGCCTTCGTCTGGGTGATTTCGTCGTCGACCGAGAGCGTCGCGGTGAACGTGTCCGACACGTCGCCGGTGTTCGTGACCGTCGCGCTCGCGTTGACATCGTCTTCGAGTCCGATTTCGGTCGCGTTGACCTGCAGGTTCGAGTACTCGAGGTTCGCCGGCGTGTCGACAGTCACGGTCTGGGCGGGAAGCCCGTCGATCGCGATCTGGTACGTGCCGGGGCCGAGGTCTTTCTCGAAGGTGACCGTCGTGGACGCGTCGGGCGCGAGTGTCCCGTTCATCCAGTCGACGGTCTGGCCGTCGATGACGAGCGACGCGTTGTACTCGCCAGCACCGGTTCCGTTGTTGCTGACATCGGCGCTGACGACGGTCGTGTCACCGGGCGAGACCTGGCTCGGAACCGTGAGGTTCGAGTAGACGATGTCCGGGACGCCGCTGACCTCGATGGCCGTCGGCGTCGCGTCGTTGACCGTGACATCGTACGTGCCCGGCGTGTCGAAGCTCAGTTCGAACTGCTCGACAACAGTCTCGCCTTCGCCGACGAACACCGTCTTCGACTCGACGGTCTGGCCGTCACGCTTGAGGTCGAGCGTGAAGTTCCCACCGAAGTAGTCGTTGTTCTCGACGGTCGCGTTGACCGTTACCGTCTCGTCCGTCGTCACCGAGGTAGACGAGACGTTGTAGTCGGTGAGTACGATTTCCGGCGTGATGACGTACAGGTCGACGCTCGACGAGATGTACGCGGTTCCGTCGGACGGGTCTTTCGTGGCCGTCGCGGTTCCGGACTCGACGGGCGTGAACGTCACCTGACCGTTCGAATCGGTCGTGAACGTCTTGCCGTTGTAGGTCACGTTCGCACCAGCGACGCGGTCGCCGGTGTCTGCCCGGGTGACGTTGAGCGTGACGCTGTCGCCCTGCTGGATTTCGACCGCGCTCGGCTCGATGTTGAGCTGGACGCCGTCGACGAGTTCGACGCTCGCCTTGTTGCTCAGCGTGGCCGTCCCGTTCTGTGCGGTCGCGAAGTGAACCACCGAGTAGTTACCCGGGGTGAAGTTCTCCGTCGTGCGAAGCGTGACCGTTTCCTTCGGTCCGCCGACGGTTCCGTTGATACTCGTGTAGATGACCGTGTCGTCGGTCTGCGTCACACTGTCTTCACCGGCGAGCCGCGAGAGCAGCGAGACGATGTTCGTGTTCCCGTTGTAGCGACTCGCGGGAAGCGTGCTCCCGGCGAAGTTCGTTCCGGGCTTCACGTCGGTCGCCCCTTCGATTCGGTCGATGGACGACTGAATCTCCTCGACTTCGCTCCCGTTGAGCTGAATCGTCTGTTGCTGGTCGCCGAGGACGGACTCGTTCAGGAGAATCGTCGTGTGCGAAACGTCGTTCGTTCCCAGGTTCGACGCGTCCACGTCGACCTCCACGTCGTTGCCGACTGCGGCGACTTCCGGCGGCGTCACGGTCGACCGACCGTCCTGCACGAGGAAGTGGTCGAAGCCGACGACCGTCACGTTCCCTTCGGCGGTGAGGTTACCGGGCGACGAGCCCTGCACCAGTCCCGGGTCGGTGCTGTTGTCGACGAGGACCGTCGCGAAGATGTACTGCCCGGACTTGTCGGGGGTGAATTTGAAGTTCTGCTCTCCGCTCTCCCCCGTGAACTCGCGAACGATCTCGGCGTTCGTGTCTTCACTCGTCGTGAGCAGTTTGCCGATGTCACTGATACCACCTGGTTGCTTTGCGCCCTCCTTCAGGTGGACAGCGACCAGTTGGACTTTCTCCCCGTCGACCACGCTACTCTTTCCGGCTTTGCCCGGATTGAAGGTCGCGGTAATCTCCGTCTTGTTGAAGACGTAGATTCGGTTTTTGTCCAAGCTGGTCTCCAGGTCACTCGTCCCGACGAAAATGTTCGTGTTCCGCATCTCGTGGCTGATGTACGGAACGTCGTCGAGTGTGACAAACTCGCTCGATGCCGCCGGGTTATTCGGCCGGAGTGTCAGTAGTGAATACTGCCACACGGAGACGTTCTCTCCGGCGTCTATTTTCAATTCGTCACTCACCGCGGGTGTTGTCGCTCCGTCTATCGGAGCGGAACCCCCTCCGCTGAGTGAGGCCGATGCGTCTGCTGAGGCGAGGGTGCTCGCGCTAACGGGCCCTACCACCATCGATAGAACCACAACCCCCGTCAGAACTAAACTCAAGAGTTTAGTCCTGTTGCTGGTCGTAGGCCTCATGGTATGTTCATCTGATACGAGCGATAAAATACTTCTGTATCACCCATGGATTTATTCAGAGTTGTATGCTTGAATAATACTGTCCAGCTGTATTGATACTCATTCAAACCGACAACACTTCGGCCGTTTCGCAGCCGTGGTCACATTAAAGAAGGCGGGTAGTCATGTGAGTAGCATATGCGAAGACGCCGGTTCCTTACTGCGCTCTCTGCGGTGGTCGTCGGAACTGCCGGCTGTGCACAGGAGTCCGAGACAGAGACGTCGACCCAAACACAAACGACACTCCCGACGAGAACGCCCTCCCCGTACGTCGAGCAGGCGGACGAGTTTCGGTCGTTCCTCCAACAAGAGGAGATTTCCATCGTCGAACTCCTCCCGCAACCGCCGGTGAACGCGGTGGAACTCACGTACGTCTCGAACGAAGACCAGTACGAGGAGGTCGGCGGGGAAATCGGCACGATTGCCGGCGGCTTCTTCAATCGGGTCGCAAGCGGCTGGGAGGCCGAGCGCCTGAACGCGGTGGTCATGGACAGCCCCGAGTCCCGCTTCGGGACGTGGTACGCGAAGTCGTCGTGGTTCGCCGAGTACCGAGACGGAGAGATCTCTTCGAACGAACTCTCGCTCAAAGTGTTGAACACGCTCTCGCGCGCGGAAGACGCGTGAGACCGACCGCTTTTAGTGAATCCTTGTCGCACCCATAGCCGATGACCTCCGACACGGACTGGCTGTCGCTCGTCCCGCGCTCGGTTCGCACCGCCCCTGCGGACCTGCTCGCGGTCGTGGTGGTGGCCGTCCTCACTTGCGGTGCAGTCACCCTTCCCGGCGTCCGCGACACCCCGCTTCGGGTCGTACTTGGCCTCCCGTTCGTGCTTTTCGTCCCCGGCTACGCAGTTATCGCCGCGCTGTTCCCGGAGTCGGGGCCGGCGGTCGCCGCGAGCGGAGACGCCGACGCGGCCGGCCGGACGGGAATCGACGGCCTCGAACGGGTCGCGCTCTCGTTCGGGACGAGCGTCGCCCTCGTCTCGGCGCTCGGACTGCTCCTCAACTTCACGCCGTGGGGGCTTCGACTCGTTCCGATCGTCGTCGCCATCGGGCTACTCACGGTCGCGGCCGCGGTCGTCGGGTCGCGTCGGCGGGCCGCCCTCCCCGAGGGCGAACGTTTCGGCGTCCCGGTCCGGTCCAGTCTCCCAAATGACCCGAACCCCTTCTCGTCCGGGTCGCGGACCGACGCGGCGTTCGCCGTCGTGTTGGTGCTCTGCCTCGCGCTCGCCGTCGGGGTGGGCGGATACATGGTCGCCGCTCCTGGGTCCGGGGAGTCCTTCTCCGAGATATACGTGCTGACGGGGAACCAGTCCGGGGACCTCGCCGCGGAAGACTATCCGACGGAACTCACTGCGGGGGAGCCCACGTCGCTCACCGTCGCCGTCGGCAACCACGAGGGGACGGCCACCGACTACGTCGTCGTCTCGCAACTCCAGCGCGTCCGGGTCGCCAATAACACGACGACGGTCCTCGAACGCGAGGCGCTCACCCGGTACCGACCGTCGGTCGAGGCCAACGCGACGTGGCGGACCGAACACGCGGTCACGCCGACGATGACCGGCGACCGACTCCGACTCACCTACCTCCTGTACGAGGGGTCGGCACCCGCGGAGCCGACGGCTGCAAACGCCTATCAGTCGGTCCACCTCTGGGTGAACGTGACGGCTCCGGACTCCGCCTCCTCCTGACCGACGCCGCTATTACGCCCGGATTTCCGCGAACAGCGCCTGCACGTCCACGACGTTGACGCGGCCGTTTCCGGAGAAGTCGAACGCCTCCGGAGTGCCTTCGACCGTCTCGGCGTTGCGGTTGGCGAACAGCGCCTGCGCGTCCGCGAGCGTCACGTTTCCGTCTCCGTTGACGTCCTCGTAGCGGCCGTCACCGTCGGGGTCACTCGGCGGTGCTGCGTCGGTCGTCACGGCGCGCGGCAGTTCGGCCGTCTCGTTGACCGCGCTCCACGTGTCGAGCATCCCCGCGCCGACGGCTGGTTCCGTCTGTGGGAGCGGTTGCGCCGTCGACCGGAGGACTCGCGTCACGTCGGCGCGGGTCGCGTTCGGGTTCGCGTCGAGGAGGAGCGCGACCGTGCCGCTCACGTGCGGGGCGGCCATCGACGTCCCGTCGAGCGTGACGTACGGTTCGGCCTCGTCGCGCTGTGACGTCGAGTACGCCGACGTGACGTTTTCTCCCGGAGCGATGAGGGCGATGCCGGGCCGCCGGTCGTCTCCAAACCCGACCGGGCCGCGACTCGAAAACGAGGTCACGCCGGACGTCGTCTGCCGCGCCGCACCGACCGTAATCGCGCCCTCCGACGCGCCGGGACTCGCCACCGAGCGGTTCCCGAGCAACCCGGCGTTGCCGGCCGAGATGACCGCGACCGTGTCCGTCGTCGTCACGAGCGAGTCGACGTACCGGGAGAACTGGTCGCTCCCGTTCGACGGGTAGTACGCCGTCGCCCGGTACCGATACGACACCGACTCGGGGTGGTCGCTCTCGACGGCGAGCGACCAGTTCCCGGGGGTTTCGATTGCCGTCTCGTTCCGAGGGCTGAACCGCTGGTACGCGATTGCTTCCGGTACGCGGCCGTCCTCGAACCACCAGCCCGCGTCGACGCCCCTGAGCGGGGTTTCGCCCGCGGGGTCTCGAAGCGTCACCGAGAGGTTCCGCATGACTTCGGCCCGTCGCTCGTCGCTTTGAATCCGCTCGCCGCCGACCTGCGTCGGTTCGACGAGTACGTAGACGTACGCCGGTTTGAACCCGTCGTACCGCGCGCTGGCTTGGTACACGCCGGAGCCGTTCGCGTAGAGTTCGATGTCGCTCGCTTCAGTCCCGTTCGGCCGGACCGCCCGCTCACCGCGGTATTCGAGCGGGAACGGACTGGCACCGAGGCTCGCGGAGACCACGTCCGCGCGGTTCTCGGCGCTCCACTCCATCGCCGCCATCACGTCTGACATACTGCCCTGTCCGTCCTCGTCGAGGGCGCGCGCGCCGAACAGCCGTGCTTCGGGTGCGACACCGACCGATTTGTTCGCGTCTGCCCGCCCGGCGACCGTCCCCGCGACGTGCGTGCCGTGGCCCCACGGGTCGAACGGCTGGGAGGTGTCGCCCACGAAGTCCGTCCACCGGACGACCTGCCCGCGGAGCGCCGGGTGGCTGTCGTCGATACCGCTGTCGATGACGCTGACGTTCACGCCCGCGCCGGAGATTCCACGGTTCCGTACGTGGTCGGCACCAATCGATTCGAGGTTCCACGATTCCGTTCCGCTCGCCGCGACCCGCGCGCTGTCCGGTCGGACCGTCTCGCCGTACGCGGACAGCGAGTCCAGATACGCGGAGACGCTCGGCGACACCGACCCCGTCGCGTAAATCGGCCGGTCGTAGTGAATCGCGGAGACGTTCGGCATCCCGCCGAGCGTTCGCACGACCCCGGACGTCGCCTCGACAGCGAGCGCGTTCCGCGTCCAGAACGGCGTCACGTCTGTGACGTTGCCGCTTTCCCGCCGCGCTTCGAGGAACTCGCGCACGTCGGACTGCGTTCGGTTGGTCGTCGCTCTGAGTCGGGCGCGCGTCGTCTCAGACTCGTCGGGCGCGTCGGCCGACTCGCGCGAGGGGTCGTCGAAGACGAGGATGACCGGGACCAGTTCGTCCGACGCCGCGCGCGACAGTTGATACGCCGCCGCGCCCGAGAGAACGCCGTCCTCGGTCGTCTCGTCGTCGGGCGCAGTCGTGTTGTTAGTCGTCTCGTCGTCTGGTGCAGTCGTGTTGTTGGTCGTCGCGAGGTCGGCGACGGTCGCTGTGGGTGCGCCCCGCTCGGACCCTCCCAACTCGACATCGGGCGGGCGCGTCGCTTCGGAGACCGGTGCGAGCGTCGCGCTCAGGAGCAGACAGAACACGATGCCGACGACGGCGACCCGCGTCCCTCGTTGCGTTCGAATCATCTCTTCGGGAGGCGTCTTCGCAAGCGCGCGGCTGTGACGGCGAGCATCTTACTCGAGGGGTAGTGGCCATCGCAACTACAGACCTAAAACATCCACCGGTCGCGCCGACGGCAGACGAACTGGTAAAACACACATATTCACGTTATACCTTGGGTCGGGAGGTACGGTCTGTGGTCCGGCGTCCGCAGGTCCCGGAACAAAAAAGTAGTCCGACTCTTAACAGGTCGGATACCGAACCCCGAATGTCTACCAGACAGGCGCTCGTCGTCCCGCTCGGACTCCTCGTGCTCGTCAGCTTCGGCCTCGCCGCCGCCCCTGTCGGAGGAGTGACAGCACAGAACGACGTGTCGGTCGCCGTGACACCGGCGTCCCAAGACGCGGCAGTCGGGTCGACGACGACCTACGACCTCGTCGTCCGCGACCTCGACGGTGGCGGCGTCGGCGCGGTCGACGTGACGGTCCGAGTCGACGAGTCGGTCGCCACCGTCTCTAACGCGTCGTTCGTTCCCGACCCCGGACTGAACGAGGTCACGTACGACGACAGGCGGTCGCAAGTTCGCCTCTACGGGGCACTCATCGACACGTCGCAGTCGGGGCCTATCACTATCGCGACCGTCACGGTCGAGAGCAGCGCGAACGGGACGACCCCAATTGGGGTGGACGTGACTGACGTCGGGAGCGAAGCCGGTGTCAGCTATCGAATCACCGCCGTCGAGAACGGGAGTCTCGTCGTTGGTGCGGGGAGTTCGAACACGACGACTGCGGCAGAACGCACGACTAGTGAGGGTTCGTCGTCACAGGACGGCGGCGACGGAGCCGATTCCGACCCCGAATCGACCGCCGGCGAATTGACGGTCTCGGCGATGGGCGGCGCTGATGCGGACGCGAACGACACGAGTTCGCCCGTCGCGTCGTCGTCACCGACGGCGAGCGCTACGACGGATGGACGGAACGAAACCGCAGCGTCCACCACCGAACCCGCCGCGCCACCGACGGAGACGGCCGCTCCCGGCCCGTCGATACTTCTCACCGTGTGCTCTCTCCTCGTCGCCGGGCTGTACTTCTCGGTGCGAAACCGCTCCGATTGAAGGGTGAGCGCGGAGTCGTTCCCGTCTCTCGTCACCGGCCGCACCGACTCCCCCACCGACCGTGCCGGGTCGGTCCCCGCAAGCGATAGTTTAGTTATCCCGCACCGTCCACGACCGTACATGGCAACGGCACGACGCGAGCGATTCATCCGCGCCCAGCTCGCTTGGATGCTCGGCGCGACGCTCGTCTTGGTCCTCCTCGACTCGCTTTCGTACGAGTTGGTCTTCGTCGTGTCCCTCATCGGTTTCCTCGTCGTCGTCGAACTCACCGCGCCGGTCGCGGTGACGCCCGCGTGGCGGCGACGGCTCCTATGGCTCATCGGCGGCGGCCTCGTCGCCTTCGGCTACATCGTGGTCAGACGCATTCTCGACATCCTCCCGCCGGGGGTGTTCTGAGTGCGCGTCGGCTCGCGCGAGGTCGGCTACCCGCACCTCTTGGCCGCGGCGCTCCTCGTCACGATGCTCCTCGGCGTCGGCGTCGGCGCGGGCACTTCGTCGTCCACCTACGGCGCGTTCAACGCCGCGTGGGACGGCGGCTCCGGAATCCGCGGGGTCGCGTCCGACGCGGGTACCGAGACCGAGGTCGTCTACAACACCACCGAGTACAGCGAGGTCGACCCGGCGGGCACCGTCGCGTTCGTCATCTCGCCGGAGCGGGGTTACACCGACGCCGAGGCCGACCGCATCGAAGCGTTCGTTCGGGCCGGCGGCACCGTCGTCGTCGCCGACGACTTCAGGCCGCACGCCAACGACTTGCTCGCCCGATTGGGCGCGTCGGCGCGCATCAACCAGACGCCGCTCCGCGACGACCGCCACCAGTACAAATCCGGCGCGCTCCCGGTGGCGACGCGCGTCGCCGCGGACCCGCTGACCCGCGACGTGTCGCAACTCACGCTGAACCACCCGGCGACGGTGACCGAAAACGAAAGCACCGTTCTCGTCCGCTCGTCGAACTTCTCGTATCTCGACCGCGACGACGACGGCGAACTCGACGAGAGCGAGACGCTCCAATCGCACCCGGTCGCGACCACGGAGCGCCTCGGCGCGGGCGACGTGGTCGTCGTGAGCGACCCGAGCGTGTTCATCAACGCGATGCTCGAACGGCCGGACAACCGGGCGTTCGCCGAGGCGCTCGTCGCCGACCGGACGACCGTCGTGTTGGACTTCTCGCACGCCGAGGAGCGCCCGCCGCTTCAAGTCGCGCTCCGGGCGCTCCGGGGCTCCGGCGGACTCCAACTCCTGTTCGGCGGGGTCGTCGTCGGCGCAGTCGCGCTCGTCGCCCGCCGCGGCCGGCTCTCGTAGTTCTGTCGCTGCGGGCGTCCGGCTCTGTCGACCCGCTCGTTCGGCCCGTTCGCTCGCCGGGGCACCGAGACCGCAGTTATATGTGGTCGCCGTCCCGAATGTCTCGTATATGAGTGCTCCCGAAGAGGTCTACGAGGCCATCCTGGACGAGACGTCGCAACTCCTCGTCGGGAACGAAGACGCGATAGAGGCGCTCACCATCGCGTTGCTGACGAACGGGCACGTCCTCCTCGAAGGGGTCCCCGGCGTGGCCAAGACGACGATCGCCAACCTGTTCGCCCACGCCGCGAACCTTGACTACCAGCGGATTCAGATGACGCCCGACGTGCTGCCGGCGGACATCACGGGAACCCACATCTACCGCGAGAACCTCGGCGAGTTCGAACTCCAGCGGGGACCGGTCTTCTCGAACGTCGTCCTCGCCGACGAGATCAACCGGGCGACGCCGAAGACGCAGTCCGCCCTCCTCGAAGCGATGGAAGAGGGACAGGTGACCATCGAGGGCGAGACGCTCAAACTCCCCTATCCGTTCATGGTCGTCGCCACGCAGAACCCCATCGAGTACGAGGGGACGTTCAACCTCCCGGAGGCCCAGCGCGACCGCTTCCAGTTCAAGGTCGTCGTCGAAATCCCCGAGCGGGCCGACGAGCGGGAGATTCTCGAACGCTTCGACCGCTCGCCGTCGCTCAAACCCTCGGACATCTCGAACGTCATCGACGACGCCGACATCGGGAAGGCCCGGCAGGTCGTCACGGGCGTGCACGTCGACGACAAGGTGTTCGATTACATCCTCGACCTCGTCGGCGCGACGCGGACGCACACCGCGGTCGACTTCGGCGCGTCGCCCCGCGCGTCGCTTGCGTTCCTCCGGGCCGGCAAGGCCGCCGCGGCGATTCGCGGCCGCGACTACGTGATTCCGGACGACGTGAAGCGACTCGCACCCATCATCATGTCGCACCGCCTCGTCCTTGGGACCGAGGCGGACATCAGCGGACGCGACCCCCGAGAGGTCGTCGAGGAGGTCGTCGACACCGTTCCGACGCCCGAAGTCGACCTCAACGAGTCGGCGACGCCGTCCGTCGCCGGCGACGACGACTGAGGGCGGTCGGCTATCGCTCGTCGGCTTCTGTTTCTGTTTCTGCTTCTTCGGCCTCGCGCTCGACCGCTGACGCCGCGTCCGCGGACGACTCGACTTCCTCGTCGTCTTCGACGTCCCACCGGCAGGTGACGGCGAAGTCCATCTCCTCGCCGGCGGCGACCTCGGCGACGACCGGCGCGTCGAGGCCGCGGGCGACGGCGACGGCGACGAACGACGCGACGGGCGTGTCGAACGTCTCGGCCGACCCGAACCGGCAGTCCTCGACGCGGACCGTCAAGCGACCGTCGGCGGCGTCCGTCTCGGCGGTCGCGGTCTCGGCGAGTTCGAACAGTTCCACGAGGGCGTCGGTCGTCTGTCGGGCGAGCGTCTCGGGGTCGTCGCCGAGCGGGCCGTCGAGGCTCCGCTCGAACTCGTCGAACAGGCCGCCGCCGCTGGGATTGAAGGCGACGCCGCGCGCCAGTTCGTCGTCGGTGACGACGAAGGTGTCGCGGAGCGCCTCGGCGTCGGGAAGCGCGTAGCCGCGGTGTTCCGGGACGAACAGCCGAACGGCGTCGCGGTCGGCGTCGGGGACGTAGACGGTCACGTCCTGCAGGCCGAGTTCGTCGACGACGGCGGCGTGGTTGCTCGCGTGCGCGCCGAACACCGACGACCCGACGCCGACGGGGATGAACCGCTCGGGGCTCAGATACCGCGTCACCGCGGCGGCGAACAGCCCGATAGCGCCGAGGACGACGAGCGTCTCCCTGACGGGCGGAAACAGCGCCCCCCCGAGCAGACCGGCGACGCCGAGTGCGGCCAGCGCGACGGCGGTCTGTCGGTACCGACCTCGACGGAGCGCCTCGTAGCGCTGTCTGAGGCGGGCGTTCTCGCGCCGGAGGTCGGCGACTTCGGCGCGGCCGGGCGTCGACTCGTCGGTGTCGCCCCGACCGGCGTCGCCGTCGCCTCGGGTCGCGGCCGAAACGATGGAACGGGTCTCGCCGTTCGCCAACTCGCGGTCGGGTCGGTCCGCGGGGCTGTCCGCGCTCATCGCCCCGCCCCCGTGTCCGACGTGCTTACGAGGCCAAGCGCGACGCGTTCGTAGCGGTGGAGTCCGTAGGCGACGAGCGCCGCGAGGACGACGGCGACCAGCGTGGCCTGCCACGCCCACCGGAGTGTCGCCCAGAGCGCCCACGCCGCCCCGAGCGCGACGACGTACCCCGCCGCCAGCCGAGCGAGTCGCGACCGGTCCGGCGGCCACGCGCACGCCGCGCTCGCGAGGAGCGGGAACGCCGCGAGCTGCGCGCCACCGAGCGCGACGAGGCTCGCGTCTCCGAAAAACGAGACGGCGGTCAGTTGGGCGACGACGAACGCGAGCGGTCCCGTCGTCGCCGTCGCCGCGGCGAGGACGAGGACGCCGGCGGCGACGCCCCACAGCCCGCTCGTCAGCCCCGCCACGAGCGTGACACAGAGGACGCCGACCACGTCCATCGGGGTGAGTTCGTTCGCGTCCAACACGGTTCGAATCGTCCGTTCGCTCTGGTTCACAGGTGTCTCCATCGGTGTTCACTCCGCTGTGGTGGCGCGGTCAGTCGCCAGGTCCATGGCGCTCTTTGGGGCTATCTCGTAGGCGGTGACGTTCGGGAGCCGTTCGAGGCGCTTTCGGAACTCCTCGAAGGAGACGACTCCGGCCGTGTCGCCCGCGCTCCCGGCGGCGTCGTCGAAGAACGTCGTCGGCGTGAGGAAGACGCTCGTCTGGCTGCTCCGCTTGGACGCGACGACGACCGCCTCGTAGGTCTCGACTCTCGCCGAGTCGTCGGTGACGAGCACGAGGTGGTCCTGCCGGTCGGACCGCGAGCACACGGACTTCACCGCGTCGAAAATCGGCCGGTCGCTGACCCGCGAGACGTAGCTCTCGCCGTCGCGGAGGTACGGGCGAAGCGTCGTCGCGAACGCCGAGTCGTCACCCTCGAGGAGGCGACTCCGCTCGCGGGCGTCTTCGGGGGCGACCGGCCGAGACGTGCCGACCGGACGACGCGAGCGCGCGGTCGGTTCTATCGAGAGCAGTCGCCGCCGAATCGTCTGGTAGGCGTTCGAGGACGACGAGGGGCCGAACTCCCAGGTCGTCCCGGCGTCGCCGACGAACTGCGCCGAAACGGGGTCGCTGTGGGAGTCGGCGGCGTCGATGAGGCCGAGCGCGACCTCGCGCGCGTACGAAAGCATTGTTCGCCCGGTCGGACCGCGGTTCATGTTCGAACCGCAGTCGACCACGAGCGACAGCAGATAATCCGATTCGGACTCGAACTCGCGGATGTACGGGTGGTCCATGCGCGCGGTGGTCTTCCAGTCGATCTGCGACAGCGTGTCGCCGGGGAGGTACTGCCGCGTCTCGTGGGGGACGAGTCCCGGTCCGGTCTGGTCGCTGGAGTGGTCGCCGAAGGACGCGCCGACGAGTTCGCCGCCGCGACCGACGTGGATGCCGTCGGGGGCCGGCGGTTCGACCAGGCAGCGGGCGTCGGCGTCGAGCGCCAGCGTCTCGGTGAAGAAGCCGGCACGGTCCTCGATGTCGACTTCGACCTCGTCGAACGCGATTCGCCCGGCGACGGGGAACTCGACACTGCACGTGACCGACCCGGCGGTCTCTCCGGGGTCGAACGCGACCGTCCGACGCGCCCGCTCGGGCGCGTTCACGCTCGGCGGCGCGACGAGTTCGACCTCGACGGGCGCGTCGACGGCCTCGGACAGCGACGCCGTCAGCGTCACCGCGGCGCGGTCGTCGACGTACACCGACGTCGGCTCGACCGAGACGCTCGCCGAGAGGTCGCGGTCGACCGCGCGAATCGTCCCGACGGCGTCGACCTGCGCGACGACGAGCCACGCGGCGAGGCCGCTGGCTGCGAAAAGCGGCGTCGGCTCGTCGAGGACGACCGCGTAGACGGCGAGGAAGCAGGCGACGCCTGCGAGCGCGGCCCATCGGCGGGTCGGAAGCATCGTGGATTCGATTCGTGCCGCCCAAGTTGAATGTTTGTGTTGAAGCGGGCCGCAGTCGGCCGCGCTGACCCGGGGATTTGCGGCGCGTTCGCGGTCTGACCGGGGCGTTAAACCCGGCGTTAACGCATCGCAGTCTGCGAATCACGCGTCCGGGACCGCCGGAGCAAGTCGGCGAATGCCAAAACCCATTAGGTCCCCCCGTCTGGCTACGGGTAGTGCGTGGTGAATCGGGCGGCCCGGTGCGGTTGCTCTGGATGATGTTGGTCGTCGGCTGTCTCGTTGCGACAGCGCCGGTAGCGGCGGTCTCTGCGGGAGCGGCCGCCGACGCGCCCGTCCCGAGCACGGACGCGCCGGCGTCTCTCGGGGCGGTTGACCGAGTATCGGCGTTCGGACCGACCACGGGTCCGCTGCAGCAGACCGCGAACGCGACGAACAACAACAGCACTGGTGTCCTCCACGAGAATCCTGACGAGGTCGACGACGAGAACGAACTCGACCGATTGCTGTCGTACCTCTCGGGCGAACTCAACGGTGACATCGGAGCGAGTACCCTGCAACTCAGTCAGGGCGAGTACGCGGCCGCGAAGGCGGCGCTCGGCGACGACTACGACGACTCGCTCGGCAAGTACGTCGACGTCGAGGGCGAGGTCGGCGGCGACGGCGCGAGCGAGGAGTACCAGTCAGTCGGCGAGACGCAGCGGGAGTACGTCGACACCGTCAGCGAGTTCCGCGAGACGCGCCGCGAGTACGAGGCGGCGAGGCGGGCCGGCAACGACGAGCGCGCCCGCGAACTCGCCCGCGAACTGACGCGACTCGCCGAGGACGGTGAGACCCAGTCAGAGCGGCTGTTGGAGGCGTTCGACGTCATCTCGAACCGGACCGACGGCGACCTCGCGGAGAGTAGCGCCCAAATCGCGGACGTACAGGCGAACGTCTCCGAGCAGCGCGACGAAATCGTCTCCCGCGAGTTCGTCGCCACCAACCTCACCGTCGCCGACTACGACCGGAACATCTCCTTTACCGACCCGCTCGTCCTCTCGGGGGCGCTCGTCGCCGACAACGGCACGCCGGTCGAGACGGCGACCGCCCGCTTTGCAGTCGGCGGGCGGACGGTTCAGACCGCGGTCGCCCCCGACGGCTCGTTCGAACTGACCTACCGGCCGGCGCGGATTCCGACCAGTACCTCGTCGCTCACGGTCCGGTACCTGCCCGATGACGCGTCGATGTATCAGGCGACGGAGCGGGTCGTCCCTGTCGCCGTCTCGCAGGTGAACGCGACCGCAAGCCTGTCGGAGCCGTCTGCGCCGGCCTACGGCTACGCCGACGCCGTCTCGGTTCGCGCGACGGTCAGCGTGAACGGGACGCCGGTGTCGAACTACCCGGTCTCGGCGAGCTTCGCCGGGTCGTCGGCGACCGCGCCGGCGACAAACGAAAGCGGCGCGTCGGCCGTCTCGGCGACCGTCCCCGCGACCGCGACAGACGCGGCGTCGATTCGAATCGCGCCCGACGGCGACGGCAGGGCGGTCGCGTTCGCCCCGGCGACGGTCGCGGTCCCGCTCGAAACCGAGGGGACAGCGCTCGACGTGCGCGCCCGCGAGACGACCGCCCAAACGGTCGTCGTCGAAGGTCGTCTCGAAACCGACGAGGGCGAGGCCGTGAGCGGCCAGTCGGTCGCCGTCAGCGTCAACGAGCGCGAAGTCGCGTCGGCGACGACCGGCGAGTCGGGCGCGTACCGGACGACTATCGACCTTCCGAGCGGCGTGGCCGCCGAGAACGCGACCGTCTCGGCCGCGTTCGACGGCGAGAAGACGAACCTCGAATCGTCCGACGCGACGGCGAGCATCCGGCTCTCGAACGGTGCCACCGGGGGCGAGGCCGGAAACGGCGCTTCTGGCGGGCTCCCGTTCGACCCGCTCGCCCTCGCGTGGGTCATCGCCGGGACCGCAGTTGTCGGCCTTGTCGCCGCCGTTCTCCTCCGGCGGAACGGCGCTGGCGAGTCCGCGGCGACGCCGACAGCCGACGAGTCCGCCGCCTCGGGCTCCGACGACTCGACCGCGCCGGAACCGTCGGCGACCGAGGCTTCGGCGCTGGACTCGGCGGCCGACGCGCTTGACGCGGGGCGACCGAACGACGCGGTGGTCGTCGCCTACGCGGGCGTTCGACAATCGCTTTCGGCCGCCGCAGACGTCGACGACGCCGCGACGCACTGGGAGTTCTGCGACCGGTGTGTCGACGCCGGCGTCGCGCCCGCCGACGCCCTCGAATCGCTCACCGCGGGCTACGAGCGCGCGGCCTACAGCGGACTCTCAGTGAGTGACGCGGACGCCGCCGAACTGGTCGAGACGGCCCGCTCTGTCGTCGCCCGGGAGGAGACCGGCGCGCTCGACTCGCCCGAGTCGGGCGACGGTGCGGACGCGTCGGAGCCGGTCGGCCCGGTCGAGTAGCGCGGCTGCGGGCCCCGGCGGCTGACAAATGATTTTTGTGCTCGTGTTTCCCACTTCGGGTAGATGTCGCAGCGCCAAGACTGGCGGTTGTTCCTCCCCGAGCCGCTCCGCACGCTCCCGGCCGACCTCGCGGTCGTCGTCGCGGGCGTCGCGCTCACGCTCGTCGCGACGCTCACGCCCGGGCTGGAGGGGACGCCGCTCCGAGTCGTCGTCGGCCTGCCGTTCGTGCTTTTCATCCCCGGCTACGCCCTCATCGCGGCGCTGTTCCCCGAGCGCGGTCCGCCGATAGACGCCCCGGAGGACCACGACCGGATGGGTGGTATCGACGGCATCGAGCGGGTCGCGCTCTCGTTCGGGACGAGCATCGCGGTCGTCCCCCTGCTCGGACTCGTCCTCAACTTCACGCCGTGGGGGATTCGACTCGTGCCCATCCTCGTCGCCGTGAGCGGCTTCACGCTCGTCGCCACGGCGTTCGCGGCGGCCCGCCGGTCGGCGCTCCCCGAAGAAGAACGGCTGGAAGTCCCCTACCAGCGCTGGTTCGCCGCCGCGCGCGACGAACTGTTCAACCCGGCGTCGGGGACCGACGCGATGCTGAACGTCGTCCTCGTGGCGAGCGTGGTCCTCGCGACCGCCAGCGTCGGCTACGCGGTGGCGGTGCCGAAAGACGGCGAGTCGTTCACCGAACTGTACCTCCTGACCGAAGACGGCGACGACGAACTCACCGCCGACAACTACCCCGAGGAACTCGTCCGCGGCGAACCCGCGTCGCTCGTCCTCGGCGTCGGCAACCAGGAGCACCGGACGGTGAACTACACCGTCGTCACCGTGCTCCAGCGCGTCGAGGTGTCGAACAACTCGACGACCGTACTGGAGTCCGAGCAACTTCGGACGTTCACGCCCCGACTCGAACACAACGAGACGTGGCACGAACCGCACGAGGTCCGCCCGACGATGACGGGCGAGCGCCTGCGGCTGACGTACCTCCTCTACGAGGGCGCGCCGCCGGCGTCGCCGACGGTTGATAACGCTTACCGGGAGGTCCACCTCTGGGTGACCGTTCGTGAGGAATAATGACAAAAACCGACCGCCGTCTCGCGGTGGGTAGTTCTCTAGTTTACTGATATCTCTCATTTATTCCCCGGAATCCGTAAGAACGTCGGCGTATGTCGTGTAACTCGTTTGTGTTCTAGTTTTATCATCTCTGATAATCCATAAGTAACGTTTAGGGTACTGCACGCTAAGGTCCGGGTAACGAGGTCACAATGCGAGATTCTGGAAGCACGGTTTCCCGCCGCGGCGGCCGAGGTCCGAAGATAGAGCGCATCGCAGACCGGTACGGTCTCGATGGCCTCGGTGACGACCTCGTCGATGCGTGGCTCGGCGAGGGTCGCGAGCAACGGAGCCTCCGCGAACTCGAAGGGGACGTGAACAAGCGACTCATCCGGGCCGCGCTGGACCAGGCCGGCGCGCACGTCCTCGACGGGGAGGCGGAGAACTTCTACCGACTCCTGACCAGCGACGACGTGACTGCGGGGAGTCGCACCGACGCGCGGAACACGCTCCGCGAGCGCGGCGTCGACATCGACCAGTTGGAGTCGGATATCATCTCCTACTAGTCGGTGTATAACTACCTCAAGCGACACCGAAACGTCGAACGTGAAGACGACGACGAAGACGGACAGAGCGCGACCGAGTCGGGACTCGCGACGATTCGGAAGCTCCGATCCCGACTGCGGACGGTGACTATCGATGTTATCGACCGTTTAGTGAAGGCCGAAGCGGTCTTCATCGGCACCTACGAGGTCGAAGTAGACATCCGTGTCACCTGCACAGACTGTGACACTCGAATGACCCCGACGACGCTGCTCAACTCCGGGCACTGCGACTGCGAACAGGAGAGAAACGAGTAGCGATTCGGGCTCACCAACACACCACATCCGAAACATGAACGATTCAGAGGCACTTCAGACGGCGACTGTCCGTATACGAAACATCGGTGGTATCGACGAACGAACCGTCGGGCTCGAACCCGGCGTCACCGTTCTGACCGGGCGCAACGCGACGAACCGAACGTCATTCCTGCGCGCGCTTATGGGCGCGTTCGGGAGCGACGCGGCCAGTCTCAAGGGAGACGCCGACGAGGGGTCGGTCGAACTCGAACTGGACGGCCGGACGTACACCCGCGTCTTCTCCCGTGAGAACGGGTCGGTCACGACCGACGGCACGCCGTACCTCCGGGATACGACGACTGCGGACCGCTTTGCGTTCCTCCTCGGGTCGAACGAGGCGCGCCGGGCCGTCGTCTCGGAGCGCGACCTCCACGACGTCATCATGGCACCGGTCGACACCGACGCCATCGAGGCAGAAATCGAGCGCCTCCAGACCCGACGGACGCAGGTAGAAACACAACTCGACTCGCTCGACTCGCTCGAGGCCGACCGCCGGTCGCTCGAATCGAAGCGCGACGATCTCGAAGCCGAAATCGAGGACCTCGAAGCCGAGCGCGACGATCTCGAAGCCGAAATCGAGGCCGAAGACCAGACGGTCGAATCGCAACGCGAGAACCAAGCCGCGTTAGACGAGGTGCTGTCGGACCTGCAGTCGGCGCGGTCGGACCTCGAAACGGTCCGCTTCCGCCTCCAGAGCGAGCGCGAGAGCGTCGAATCGCTCCGCGAGGAGCGCTCCGAACTCCAGTCGGAACTCGATTCGTTCGAGGCCGAGGAGGTCGACCGCGGCGAGGCGAACGACCGCATCGAGTCGATTCGGTCGCGCATCGAGTCGCTCAACTCGACGATTTCGGAGCTTCAGACCATCGTCCAGTACACGGAGGACGTGCTCGAAGGCAAGGCCGACCTCGTCGAGGACTCGCTGGGCGCGGTCGGCGGCGGTTCGGTGACGGACCAACTCGTCTCCTCGGAGACCATCACCTGCTGGACCTGCGGCACCGAGGTCGACCGCGACCAGATTCGGGGGACGACCGACCGCCTCCGCGAGGTCAGAGACGAACAGCGCGAGGAACGCGCCGAACTTCGCCGCGAACTCGACGAACTCGAACGCTCGATGCGGGCGGCGGAACAGGCCCAGCGCGACCGCCGGAAGCTCCGGGATAAGCTCCAGCGCCTCGAAGACGAACTCGACCGCCGGACCGGGCAAATCGACTCGCTGACCGACCAGCGCGAGGAGCTCGCCGAACGGGTCGAATCGCTCGAAGCCGACGCGTCGGACCTCCGCGGGCAGGCTGAGAGCGACCTCATCGAACTCCACAAGGAGCTCAACGAGGTCGAGTTCACGCTCGACCGGACGCGCGACGATCTCGCGTCGGTTCACGACGACCTCGACGCGCTCGACGACCGGTTCGACGAGCGCGAGGAACTCGAACTCGAGCGCGAACAGGTGACGGAGGAACTCGAGGATGCGCGAACCCGAATTCGGTCGCTGACGACCGCGGCCGTCGAGGCGTTCAACGAGGAGATGGAGACGGTCCTCGACCTCCTCGGCTACGACAACATCGAGCGCGTCTGGCTGGAGCAGGTCGAACGCCGGGTCCGAGAGGGCCGCCGCAAGGTCGAAAAGACCCAGTTCGAACTCCACATCGTCCGCGCGTCCGACTCCGGCGCGGTGTACGAGGACTCCATCGACCACCTCAGCGAGAGCGAGCGCGAGGTCGTCGGCCTCGTGTTCGCCCTCGCGGGCTACCTCGTCCACGAGGTGTACGAGGAGGTCCCGTTCATGCTGCTCGACTCCGTCGAGGCTATCGACGCCGAGCGCATCGCTGCGCTGGTCGACCACTTCGAGCAGTATCCGACGTTCCTCGTCGCGGCCCTCCTCCCCGAGGACGCGCAGGCCCTCGACGAGTCGTACCGGCGCGTCACGTGGGGGACCGACGTGGCACCCGCGGCCTGACCGGGCCAGTCCGCGCGGTGTCGAGACAGCGGTCGCGTTCCCGTCTGCTCCGCTCTCGTCTGTTCTGTTCTCTCCCTCTTTTGTCCCTCTCGCGCTGACTCGATGTTCCGATAGCTCGCCGCTCCCGGTCCTGTTTAGCGGTCAGTTCTCAACCCAATATTGCATTGTATAAACACTATCAAAGGGACATACCGTTAGTACGCAAGAAATATAACACGTCGAACCAACGTATCGAACAGACGATACTGGGGGGACGAAACCATCATCACATCAGACACGCAGGTACGAGACGAGTTCGAACCGACACGAGTTTGGTACGACTGCGAGCGTACCGAGCCGATCTCTGAGGCGGTTGCCGCGGCTGTGAACCAACACACGCGCCGCGACCCGACGGAGCTACCGCCACTCACAGAGCACGTAGACACCGACGCCCTCGACGCCCTGTTCGGCCGCGACGCGCCCGGAGCACCGCGCGTGACGGGTGCGTCGCTCGAATTCGACTACGCCGATTTAGTCGTCACCGTCGAGTCCGTCGGTCGTATCGAAGTCCGCGACGCGGGACGGTAATCGGCCGGGTCGTTCGACACTAATTGGGGATGATTCGACCGTTGTCGAACGGTTCGCACCGACCGCAGTTATCCGGCCCGCGCGGGTCGGTATCGAAGCCGCTTGGAATGTCCCGTCGAGCGAGACGTTTCGACGCTCTTTCTACTTAATTGGTTGAGATCTTTCAGGCGATAATCTTGCAGTTTATTTGAATTAGTGACTCCGATAAGTCCGGCCAACCGTTCGCTGTGGCCGCCCGCGACGTACCTTTTTGTCTCGTGGACGCCGACAAGGGGTATGGAACTCGAATTGCGCTTCTTCGCGACGTTTCGGGAGGTGGTGGGCCAGAAGTCCATCTACTGGCGGGTCGACGACGACGCGACCGTCGGAGACGTCCTCGAGTCGCTGGAAGCGGAGTACGACGGTCTCGCCGGCCGACTCATCGAAGACGGCGAGGTCAAGCCGCACGTGAACGTGCTGAAAAACGGGCGCGAAGTGGTCCACCTCGACGGGATGGCCACGACGCTCGACGATGGGGACGCCGTGAGCGTCTTCCCGCCGGTCGCGGGGGGCTGACGTGGCGCGTCGACAGCGAGCGTTCCGCGGTATCTCGCCCCGCCTCGCGATTCAGTACCTCGAAGGACTCGGCGGCGAGGCCGACGGCGATGGCCGCGTGGTCGGCCCCGACTGGGCCGTCGACATCGAGACCGAGGTGGTCACGATAACGAGCAGTATCCAACTCACCGAGGTGCAGCTCGCGTTCGAGGGCGACGAGGAGACGCTCGACGACCTCGTCGAGCGATTCGCCCGCAAGGCGATGCGCGCGGGGGGATGACCGTGGGTGCCGACGGTGACCGGCGGCCGGGGCGCGAACGACTCAGCGAGCGCCTCGCGCCGGACGGCGACGACGGCGCGCCCCGCGGCGGTGCCATCGACGGTACGGCAATCATGCTTGCGGCCGCGAAGGCGAGCGTCCCCGCAAGCAGCCTCCCACTGTTGCTCGACCGGGCGCAGGCGTACCTCGACGGCCGGGCGACCGAGTACGCACAGGGGTTCGAATGCGTCCACGAGGACGACGAGACGGCGGTGTTTCTCGTCCCGCTGGGCCACTGGGACACGAAGGGACTCGACCTAGACTTCTCGCACCGCGAGGTCGACGCGGTCCGCCGGGCACACGCCGAACACCTCCGACGTGTCGGCGCGGACGCCGACCGCCGCGACGAGTTCGAGACGGCGCTCGAAATCCGTGAGGTCGCCGTCGTCAGGCGGTAGGCCGAAAAGCCGGCAAACTGCCCGACGATAGACGGCTATTTCGGGGGCGGCGACCTGCTACCGACAGATGCCAACCGTTTCTTCCGACCTCCTCGACGGCGTCCGGGCCGCGGGGCCGCTCCAACTCGGCATCGCGCCGTTCGGCCTCGTCGCGGGCGTCGCGGCCGTCGAACAGGGGCTGTCGGTCGCGCACGCCCTCGGCTTCTCCAGTCTCGTCTTCGCGGGCGCGTCGCAGCTCGCCATGATAGAACTCCTCGGCGCAGACGCGCCGCTGGCAATCGTCGTCGGCACGGCCGTCGTCATCAACCTCCGGACGATGATGTACTCGGCCTCTATCGCGCCCTACTTCCGCGACCTGACCGCCCGGTCGAAGGCGCTCGCGTCGTACCTCCTGACCGACCAGGCGTACGCGGTCTCTATCGCCCGCTACGGCCGCGACGGCGAGACCGACCGCTTCGCGTACTACGTCGGCGCGGGCGCGTCGCTGTGGCTCGTCTGGCAGGTGACGACCGTCGCCGGCGCGCTCCTCGGCTCCGGGCTCCCGCCCGAGTGGGGTTTCGACTTCGCCGCGCCCCTCGTCTTTCTCGCCCTGCTCGTCCCCACGCTGAAGGACCGTGCGTCCGGCGCGTCGTGTCTCGTCGGCGGCCTCGTCGCCACCGGCGTCGTCGTCGCGGGCGTCCCGTTCCACCTCGACATCATCGTCGCGGCCGTCGTCGGCGTCCTCGCCGGTCTCGCGGTCGAATCGCTCGGAGGCGACGCCTGAATGCCGACCGGCTACGACTCGGCGACCGTCTGGCTCGTCATCGCTCTCGCGGGCGTCCTCACCTTCGCCATCCGCGGGTCGTTCATCTACCTGTTCGGCCGCATCGACGACGTGCCGCCGGCGGCCGAATCGGCGCTGGAGTACGTCCCTGCGGCCGTGTTCGCGGCGCTCGTCTTCCCCGCGCTCCTCGCCCCATCCGGTGACCTCGCGGTCTCCGTCGGCAACGACAAACTCGTCGCCGGCGCGCTGGCCGCGCTCGCCGCGTGGTACACCGAACGCGTGCTCGCCACCATCCTCGTCGGCATGGGCGCGCTCTGGGTCCTCCGGTTCGTCGTCTGAGCCGCCGTCAGCCCCGTTCGGTGACCCGTCGCCTCCCCCAAGATACTCGTTTCGCGGGCGACCACGGTCGCACGCATGCCCTCCCCACCTCCGCGCCTCTACTCGCTCCCCCGCGACGGCGAGGGTCGCGCCCTTCTCCCGACCGGGTTCGTCGCCGGCGTCGCCGCGTTCGTCGTCGGCACGCTCGCGGTCGCCGGCTGGCTCGCCCTCGCCACCGACGGCTCGTTTTCCACGCTCGACGCCGCGACCGAGATGACCGCCGGGAAACCCGTCCCGTCCGTGTTCGTCCCCGTCTGGACGTTCGGCGGCGCGATGGGCCTGCCCGTTCGACTCGTCGAGACGACCGGCCCCGGTCGCGCGGTCGTCCTCCGAAACCTCGTCGACGGGTTCGACGGCGCGGCCGACTCGTGGTACTGGCTGGGCGCGCTGCCGCCCGCCTGCCTCTTTCTCGCCGGCGTCGTCACGGCGCGCCTCACGGCGTGGTCCCGACGCCCCGCCGAGGGGTTCGTCACGGGGTCGTCGGTCGCGCTCGGCTTCGCCGCCACCGTCGCCGTCGCCGCGCTCGTCGCTCGCGTCGGCCTCGGCGACGTGCCCCCGAACGCGGACGGGTTCGTCCGCATCGGTTCGACCGGGTTCCACCCGACCGACCTCGACGGCGACTCGGTCGGCCTCCCGCTTTGGGGGGCGTTCTCTGGACTGGTGTTCGGCGTCGTCTTCGGCGGCCTCGGTGGGGCCGCCGCGGCGCTCGTCGGCGGACTCACCACTACGGGTCGCAATCGGTCGGAAAAAGCGTGATTCGGGTGGGTATCGGCCGCGACCGGGTCGGGCCGGGTGGTCGGTCCAGCCGTCGGTTCAGTCGTCGGCGGGTGCCGGCGAGTCGCCGCGGGAGACGCCCGTGCCGGGGCCGATGTCGATGCCGAGTTCGTCGAGACGCTCGTCGGGGACGACGCCGTCGACCCACTGGCGGCGGGCGTAGTACTCTTCTTTCATCTCGTCGAGTTCGCACAACTGGCCCTCGGACGCGCCCTGTCCGGGCATCGCCTCGTCGCCTTCGACGAAGCGTCCCGGCAGCGAGTCGTCGGCACCGTCGAAGCCGGCGAGGTTGTTGTAGTACCGCTCGAGGGTGTAGATGCGGTCACCGGTTTCGAGCAGTTCCTCTTCGGTCACGTCGCGGCCGGTCATGCCGTTGTACTGCAGGACGTACTCCTCGATGCCCTCCGCGAACGCGTTGAACTTGCAGATGTCGAACGAGTCTGAGATGGCGTGCATGTCCTGGAACAGCGCCACGAGTTCGCCCTTCCCGCGCCACTCGTGGGGGTCGTGCTTCTCCGGGATGCCGAGAATCTCGGCGGACGGCGTGTAGCCGCGGAGGTGGCACGCACCGCGGTTCGAGGTGGCGTAGCCGATGCCCATGCCCTTCATGCAGCGCGGGTCGTACGCCGGGATGGTCTGGCCCTTGACGGCCAGCGAGTTGTCGTGGGCGTCGAAGCGCTCGGCGAGGCCGTTTGCGCCCTCGGCGAGGGCGTCTGCGAGGTCGCCCTCACGGTTCGCGACCTCGGTGATGAGGTCGATCATGCGCTCGGTGTCGCCCCAGTCGAGCTGTTCGCTCAGCCCGTCGAGCTTGCCCTGCTCGGACATCTCCATCGCCATCGCCATCATGTTGCCCATCTCGATGGTGTCGACGCCCATGTCGTTACACCGGTCGATCATGACGGCGATTTCGTCGCGCTCGGTGTGTCCGGAGTTCGGGCCCAGCGCGTACGCGGACTCGTACTCGTAGGACTCGCCACGGACGTTCATCTCCTCGCCTTTGTGCATCACCGACACCTCGACTTCCTTCTTACAGGCGACCGGGCAGGAGTGACACGTCGGCTCGTCGACGAGGATGTTCTCGCGGACGTTCTCGCCGGAGACGCGCTCGGAGTCGATGTCCGCGCCCTCGGCGTCTCGCATCGCCGCGGTCGAGGTGTACTTCCCGTTTTTCGTCGGGAGACCGTCGAGTTCCTCGCCCGCGTTCATCAGGACGTTCGTCCCGTACAGCGACAGGCCGCCCTCGTTGGGCGCGGTGACCTCGGACTCGCGGATGAGCTGCATCGCCTGCTGGTAGCCCTGCTTGAACGTGTCGGCGTCGGCCGGCTTCGGCATCCGCGTGCCGGACTTCACGACGATTGCCTTGAGGTTCTTCGAGCCCATGACCGCGCCCGTGCCGCCGCGGCCGGACGCGCGGTCGTCCTCGTTGACGATACAGCCGTACTTGACCTCGTTCTCGCCGCCGGGGCCGATAGCCATTATCGAGAGGTTCTTGCCGAGGCTCCCTTCGACCTCGCCTTCGAGCTCCTCGATTGTGTCGTGGACGCCCCAGCCCCAGATGTGCTCCGCGTCGTGGAGCGTCAGTTCGCCGTCTTCGACGACCGCGTAGACCGGGTGTTCGGACTTGCCCGTGAACAGCAGGCCGTCGAAGCCGGACCACTTGAGTCGCGCGCCGCTCCAGCCGCCGTGGTGCGAGTCGGTGACGGTCCCCGTGAGCGGGGATTTCGTCACGACCGCGATGCGACCGCTCATCACGGTCTGCGTGCCGGTGAGCGGCCCCGTCATGAACGCGAGGAGGTTGTCCGGTCCGAGCGGGTCCACGTCCGGTCCCTGGTCGAAGACGTACTTCACGCCGAGGCCGCGGGCCCCGATGTACTTTCGCGCGTCCTCGTCGTCGATACCCTCGTACGCGATGTCGCCGGATGACAGGTCCACCCGAGCGACCCTGTCGTGATAACCACCGAGTTCAGTCATTGTAATCCTCGTTGATTATATACGGTCGCTGTCGGGTTAGTGATTCCCACCTCGACGTAACCGTTCGAGGTTACCCCGTCGTGGACCAACGCCGGTCCGTCACGGGATTGCGGCAATCCGTGCGACTCATCCCGGTTGCGGGCCGGCGACCCGCAACGAGACGGTTCCGGTGGCGTCGACGACGACGCTCGCGGGGCCGCGCGGCGGGCACGACCACCACGTCCCCGAGACCGCCGCCCCGGTTTCGAGGCTCGCCGACAGGGCGTGCGCCCCGGAGGTCGTCACGGGGACGAGTTCGCGGACCTCACCGGGGTCGAGGGCGAGCGTGCGGTCGAACGGCTCGCCGTCACCCTCGGGGGTAACCTGAAGCGAGAGCCGATGGGGTTCGTCGTCGCGGTTGGCGACCGTGAGCGTCGTGTTCGCCGGACCACAGCCCGTCGCTCCGCTCGACACGTCGATATACTTCGTCGGCTGGTCGGGCACCGGCCACGCCGACTCGACGCGTCGCTCGTCGGTCTCGACTTCGACGCGGTAGTCCCCGCTTCGGTACGTCACCGGAATCGATAGCCGCGCCCCCGACGGAACGCGGTACGCCTGGTCGACGAGCACCGTGTCTCCGAGGTCGATGCGGAGCCGAGCGGTCGTCTCGGGGCCGGGGTTCTCCACGACGACGCCCGCCGGTGCGTACCATCGCGCGGAGCCGTCGCCGACGAGCGGGAGGTCGATTCTCGGCCCGTCGTCGGGGGTCGCCGCCGCGAGCGAGCACTCTCCCCGGGCGTCGCACGAGACGGTCCGCCAGAACTCCGCGCCGTCCCGACCGAGGACGACCTCCAGCCCCTCGAACGCCGCGTCGACGACCCATCCCGACCGGGCCCGCAGGCCGGTGTCCGTCTCGACGAGCACCGCCGTCTCCCCGGTCGGGACCGCGACCGACAGCGCGGTCCGTTCGCCGGGAAGCAGGTCGCGGTTCTCGAAGAACACGTCGCGGTCGCCGCGGACGCCGACGACGGTCGTGAACACCGGGTCCGGCGTCGGGTTCCAGAGCGTCAGCGACCGCTCCACGCGCGCTTCGGTCGTCGGCGTCTCGGTCGGCGGGTCGGTCCCCTCCTCGGGGGTCGGCGTCTCCGTCTCGCCTTCGGGCGTTCCGCACCCGGCGAGTCCGGCCACGCCGCCCGCGAGAAGCGAGAGGAGCGTGCGGCGCTCCATGGGCCACCTACGGGCGCGACGCATATGAACGTCTGTCGCTGCGGTGCCGCGTTCGACCATCATCTCCGTCCCCGTCGCCGCGTCGCGGCTCCGACCTCCAAAACAGCTATTTCGTCGGGGGTCAGTCGTTTCCACGAACCAGATGGGACTCGACAGTTTTCTCGGTGCGATCGACGCCGCGAGTCGGTCGCTGTCGGTGGTCAATCGCTCGGCTCCCGACCCCGTCCAGCGGATGCTCGAAACCACGTTCGCCGACCAGCCGGTCGATGTCGACGAACTGTCCAACGACACCCGCGGCGACGACGTGGTCGTGCTCACCGAGCAGACGCCCGAGGGGCGCGAGGTCGTCGCGACCTCGCCGCTGGAGGTGGTGATGAACACCGTCCTCCTCGTGAACTCGGACCTCTACAAGACGGGGCAGGCGAACCTCGCCGCGTTCGAACTCCCGTCGGTCCTCACGCGACTCGACGACGTGCCGTTTTCCCTCCGCGGCTATCCCGAATCCGACAAGGAGAAACTGCTGCTCGTGGCGATTTCGCGGTACATCGAGCGCCACGCGTGGCGCGCTGGCGACGGGAGACTCCGGTCGTCGTTCCAGCGGCTGTCCCGAATCAAAGACGAGCGCGGGACGCGAGCGGTCTACCAGAAGGTCGCGTCGACCGACGTGCAGACCCACGTCTACGGGATTCCGGACTGGACCCCGTCGTCTAACTCCGACCTCCTGACCCACGGCGGTTACACCGAGGACTTCTACGACTCGTGGTTCGTCGTCTACACGCCGCCGGAGGGCGGGCCGGTCGGAGCGGTCGAGTCGGACGGCGGGACCGACGAGGGAACCCCGAGCGACGAGCGAGCTATCGACGGTGTGAGTCCGGGCCAACCCGTCGCTCTCCTCGCGCTCGAGACCGAACCGAAGCGCTGGGAGGGCTACTGGACGTTCCGCCCGTCGCTCGTCGCCGACATCGACCGGTACATCTCACGGAACATGTGAGGGTCGGCGGCCGCCGCCGCCCGCCGCCGCCCGCCGCCGACCGAAGCCAGACGAAGCCGCTTTACGCACCCGTCCGATACGGGTATCCAATGAGTAAGCCGAGCCCCGAGGTCTACGAGCGGGGACGCGGGATGGACGCGCACAACAAGGTGATGCGCGACATCCGTTCGCGGAAGCAGAAGACCTACGACCCCCACGAGCCCACTCGGGTGTGGATAGACGAGGACAACACGCCCGACGGCGTCTACGACTCGCTGACGATTATTCTCAACACCGGCGGCTGCCGGTGGGCGCGCGCCGGCGGCTGTACGATGTGCGGCTACGTCGCCGAGTCCGTCGAAGGCGGCACCGTCGCCCACGAGGCGCTGATGGACCAGATTCAGGTCTGTCTCGACCACGAGGCCGAGGAGATGGACGACGGCGAGAAAGCGGGCCTCATCAAGATTTACACCTCCGGCTCGTTCCTCGACGAGCGCGAGGTACCCGCCGAGACCCGTGACGCCATCGCCGAGACGTTCGCCGACCGCGACCGCATGGTCGTCGAGTCGCTGCCGGACTTCGTCACGCGCGAGAAACTCGCGGACTTCACCGACCGCGGCCTCGAAACCGACGTGGCAATCGGTCTCGAAACCGCCACCGACCGCGTCCGCCACGACTGCGTGAACAAGTACTTCGACTTCGCCGACTTCGAGGACGCCTGCGAGGAGGCCGCCGCGGCCGGCGGCGGCGTCAAGGCGTACCTCCTGATGAAGCCGCCGTTCCTCTCGGAGCCCGAGGCGCTCGAGGACATGAAGTCCTCTATCCGCCGGTGTGCGGCGGTCGACAACTGCCACACCGTCTCGATGAACCCGACGAACGTCCAGCGCTACACGATGGTCGACGAACTGTTCTTCAACGGCGGCTACCGCCCGCCGTGGCTCTGGTCGGTCGCCGACGCGCTCCGCGAGACGGTCGGCGTGGACGCCATCGTCGTCTCCGACCCCGTCGGCGGCGGCCAAGAGCGCGGCGCGCACAACTGCGGCGACTGTGACGAACTCGTGTTCAAAGCGGTCAAGGACTTCAACCTCCGGCAGGACCCGAGCGTCTTCGACCAGGTGTCCTGCGACTGCGAGGCGACGTGGGAGTTCGTCCTCGACAACGAGACGAGCTACAACATGCCGCTGGTCAAGTAGGCCGGCGCGTTCCGTCGCACCACCCGGGCTCACGTCGCTCGCGCGGACGAACGACCCTCGTCTCGGACCGGACCGTCTCCCGCCGGCATCTCCGACCGTTCGTCCAGTATCTCGGCTCGTTTTCTCCGATTCGACCGCGTTAGGGAGTGCTATCCGAAAGTAACAGGCACCTAACCGTTGGATAGGATATTCGTATCAAAGAGGGTGTGAGTCGTTGTCATATTCGGTGGTTCGGACGTGTCCATCCGAGCCGCCCGCCATCATGACGAAACACACGTACAAGACCGTCTACTACGCGGATGGGTGGTTCGAGATTCGCGAAGAGGAGAACGCCGAGGCGTGGATCGCCACGGACGCTCCCTGCGCTCTCGCCCCATAGCACGCGGTACGCGGGTCGGAAACCTCGACACTCCAACATCGCTCATCGTGTATGCCGCTACGTTCGCCAACCGACCCCGTGCCGCCCGCCACCGCGGCGGACGGTCTTTTTATACCCTACCCCTCGAAGCCCGCCAGCACGCCCCGACCGTCGGTGTTACCGAGCTGCGGTAGCGACGCCCGCTCGGGGTGCGGCATCAGCACCGCGACGGACTCGCTGTCGCCGAGGACGCCCGCGACGTTCCCGAGCGAGCCGTTGGGGTTCGCCTCGTCGGTGACGTTGCCGTCCTCGTCGCAGTAGCGGAACAGAATCCGGTCGTCGGCTTCGAGTTCCTCGTAGCGCTCGTCGTCGAGTTCGAAGCGACCCTCGCCGTGGGCGATGGGGAGTTCGATGACCTCGCCTTCCTCGTACGCCGCGGTCCAGCGCGTGTCGGCGTTCTCGACGCGGAGGTAGACGTGTTCGCACTGGAAGCGGGCGCTCGCGTTCGTCGTGAACGCGCCGGGGGTGAGTCCGGACTCGCAGCCAATCTGCGCGCCGTTGCAGACGCCGAGGACGGGGACGCCCTCTTCGGCCGCCTCGCGGACCGACTTCATGATGGGCGAGCGGGCGGCCATCGCGCCGCCGCGGAGGTAGTCGCCGTACGAGAAGCCGCCGGGGAGCACGATGCCCGTCGCTTCCTCGGGGAGCGGGTCTTCGTGCCAGACGCGCTCGGCCTCGAAGCCGAGGTCGGAGAGCGCGCGCACGGCGTCGCGGTCGCAGTTCGAGCCGCCGAACTGCACGACTGCGATCATCTCAGGCCTCGGCGACCGCGACCTCGTAGTCGTGGATGGTCGGGTTCGCCAGCAAGCGTTCGGCCATCTCGTCGGCGCGGGCTTCGGCCTCGTCGGCGTCGGCCGCGTCGAGGTCGACTTCGTACCGTTCGGTAAAGCGCAACGCATCGAGTTCGAACCCGAGTCGTTCCAGCGCGCGCTTCGTGGTCTCCGCCTCGGGGTCGAGCACGCCACGCTTGAGGCGCACCGTCACCGTCGCGGTGTAGGTGGTCATCAGGTGGCGATGCGTGGTGATGTGCAAAAACGGTTTTGGGTCGTGTTTGATATACACGGATATGCTTATGTGCCTGCGGGGCGGCGGCTACGGGGCTGGAGAGCGTTCTACGCCGTGTACTTCGAGTCCCTCGTCGACGGTGAAGGGAGCGTCTCGTCGGCGAGAAGTGAAAAGACGTCCTCCGCGTCGTCGTCTGGGTCGGCGGCGAGGGGAGAATCGAAACCGGACATGTCCGGTCGTCCGACACCGGCCGAATAACTGAGTCGTCCGAGGGTGCGCGTCTGACCCGGATTTGAGGGACCGATTGTTCGATTATTCATAATAATTACTTCATAAATAGTACAAATAATAATTACACATATGATATATGATAATCATTTTTATAGCATGAGTGAGACAGCATCTCACGCATGGCAATCGAATTCGCACAGAGTCCGCTCTTGACGTTCGTCATCGGACTCGCGTTGGTCGTGTTGCTACTGGTCGTGTTAGACCTCCCTGCGTTCGTCGGCTTGGCGATAGCCGCGTTCGCAGTCGGCCTCGTCAACGCGGCGTTCGTCCCCGACTTCGCGCTCGCCGACGCGGCGACGCGGACGGCCACGGCGTTCGGCAACGGGATGGCCGGCATCGGGATTCCCATCCTGATGGCCGCCATCATCGGGAAGTCGATGCTCGAAAGCGGCTCCGCCCAGCGCATCGTCCGCTCCTTCCAGTCGCTCGTCGGGAGGGAAAACAGCGACATCGCGCTGTGGGGAAGCAGTACGGTGCTCGCCATCCCCGTGTTCTTCGACAGCGTGTTCTACCTCATGGCTCCCCTCGCGCGGTCGATGCGGGCGCGGATGGGCGACAACTACGCGCTCTACCTCGTCGTCGTCGGGGCCGGCGCGGCGACGGCCCACGTGTTCATCCCGCCGACGCCCGGCCCGCTCGCCGTCGCCAGCGAAATCGGGGCCGACATCGGTACCACGATGCTCATCGGCGTCACCGTCGCCGTCCCGTCGGCCACCATGGGCGGCCTCGTCTACGGCCGCTGGATTAACCGTCATCTCGACATCCCCCTCCGCGACGCGATGGGAACGACCACGGACGAACTGCAGGAGCGCGCTCAGCGCGACGTGTCGTCCCTGCCGAGTTTCCTCGAATCCACCGCGCCCATCATCATCGCCGTCGCGCTCGTCGGCTCGCTCACCGTCGTCAACGCCCTCCAAGGCGTGACGCCGGTGGTCGAGCAGGTCAGGCCGTTCGTCGCGTTCATCGGCGACAAGAACGTCGCGCTCACGGTCGCCGCGCTCGCCGCGGCCTACACGTACTACCGCTGGTCCGACCTCTCGCGGTCCGACTGGGAGGACGAACTCACCGAGGCGCTGAAAAGCGGCGGCAACATTGCGGCCATCACCGCGATGGGTGGCGCGTTCGGCGCGCTCCTCGCGGCCTCCGGAATCGGCTCGTACCTCGCAAACGGCCTCGAAGGGTTCGGCATCCCACTTCTCGTGACCGCGTGGCTCATCGCCGCCATCGTCCGCATCGCGCAGGGCTCTGCGACCGCGGCGATGCTCACGGCCGCCGGCATCATGGCCCCACTCACCGGCCAGCTTCCGGTCCACACCGCGTATCTGGTGATGGTCATCGGCGCGGGCGGCAACATCTGTTCGTGGTACAACGACTCCGGCTTCTGGCTCGTCAAGGAAATCGGCGGCCTCACGCAGGCGGAGACGCTGAAGACGTGGACGGCGCTGACGACGATTATCTCCGTGACCGGTCTCGTCGTCGTCCTTATCGTCTCGTCGGTGCTCCCACTGGCGTAGACGGCCGCGCGCGCACGCCGGCTATTTCCTTTTCACGGGTGATTCACGGTCGTTCCCGAGGGATTCGCTTGCGGAGAACGACAGCGGTTTACCGCTCGCCGACGCAGGACGGTGTATGTTCAGCTTCGAACAGCTGGAGGTGACGGTATGACTCGCGAACTCACCGAAATCACGGTCATCGGAGGAGACAAGACCGGACTCATCGCGAACGTGACCACCCTGCTGTTCGAGCGCGGAATCAACGTCGAGGACTTGGACCAAGCGGTCCGCGAGGGAATCTTCCGGATGACCCTCCACGCCGACACGGCGGAGATGACCTGCACCCGCGACGAGCTACGGGCGGCGCTGTCCGACCTCGGCGACGACCTCGGCGTCGACGTGCAGGTCCGATTCCCCTCGGACCGCGAGACCCGCGAAATCGCCGTTCTCGTCACGAAGGAGTCCCACTGCCTCGAAGCGTTGTTCGAGGCGTGGGCCAACGACGACCTCGGCGCGGAGATTTCGGTCGTCATCGGCAACCACGACACGCTCGAACCGCTGGCGAGCCACTACGACGTCCCCTTCCACGACATCGGCGACCAGAAGGGCACCGCCAACGAAGAGCGCCTGCTCGACCTCCTCGAACAGTACGACGTGGACCTCATCGTCCTCGCGCGCTACATGCGCATCCTCGGCCCGAACGTCGTCTTCCGCTACGAGGACCGCATCATCAACATCCACCCGTCGCTGCTCCCGGCGTTCCCTGGCGCGGCCGCCTACCGACAGGCGAAAGAAGAGGGCGTCCGCATCGCGGGTGTCACCGCCCACTACGTGACGACCGACCTCGACCAAGGGCCGATCATCACCCAGCGCGCCTTCGACGTGCCGGACGACGCCACCATCGACGAAATCAAAGAGCGCGGCCAGCCGCTGGAGGCCGACGCGCTCCTCGAAGCCGTGAAGCTTCACCTCAACAACGACGTCTCGGTCCACCGCGGCCGCACCAGCCTCCGCGAGAGCGCCGACCCCGAGCGCTACCAACTCGGCCTCACCCGCGAGGCGCAGGCGTCGAACCCCGACCGCCCGGTCGACGGCATCATCGACGCCCTCGGCGAGCGCGAGGCGCTCGCGCCAGAGCCGTCCGAGGACTGAGTCGACGCTGAGCGGGGCGACTCCCACCAGACCTATTTTGCCGCCGCCGCGACTCGGAGGCGTGCCCGTCTCCCTCCGCTATCGCGTCGCGCTCGGGTGCTACGTGCTGTGGCTCGTGGCGACTGTCCTCCTCATCGCGCACGAACTCGGTCTCATCCCGCTCTTCCCCGGCGTCGAACCGGGCGTCGTGACCGGTGCGACGGTCTTTTTCGCGCTCGGCGTCGTCCAACTCTCCCGCCGCGGCTGGCGGTTCCTCGTCGGTGACGACGACGGACAGTAAGAACAGAACGACACAGAACAGACGAATCCCGAATTTCCCGACCCGTGTCCGACTACAGGTCCCGAACGCGAGCCACGGCGTCCTCGATGGCCGGCGCGTCGAACCAGTCGTGGTCGACGTAGGCGTTGGTGCCGGCGCAGTAGAGGTCCGACAGGGCCTCCACGATGTCGGCGGGCAGGTGGTCGGGTTCGACCGCGCAGTTCTCGCGCCAGTTCGGCTCGCCCGTCTCGATGGCCTCGGCCTTCGCGTCTTTCACGGCCTCGACCCACTCGGGCTGGACGCGCTTGTAGTACTGGCGGACGACCTCTTTCGAGACCTGCTGGCCGCCGTAGGAAAACCGGTTCTCGTCGAAGGTGCCGACCACGTCGCCGACCTTGACGGTGCCGTCGTGGTAGAGACACTCGATTTTGCCGTCCTCGTGGTCGAAGCCGGCTTTCTCGGCTCGCTCCGTCAGCACGTGGTTCACGGCGAGCGCCAGTTCTTCGAGGCGGTCGAGGTCGACTTTCCCGGCGATGTCGTCGGCCTCCTCGCGGGAGAGATAGCGGTCCTGTTCTTCGTACTTCGTGGAGAACTCCACGACCGGCTCGGGGAGGGAGACGGCCTCGTCGGGCCACTCGTCGGCGTCGAGGCCGTAGTCTGCGGGCTCGCCGCGCCGCCGGAGGCTCGACCCCACCGGGACGGTGTTGCGGAAGACGATTTCCAGCGGGATGAGGTAGTTGTCGCCGGCGGCCTCGTGGTAGGCGTCGTAGTCGTACGCGCCGTCCTCGTGGGGGAGGTCGGGCACCTGCGTGAGTTCGATGGCCATCTCCGTCGGCGGCGACTCGCACTCGCCGAGTTCCTTGACCTCGCCGTCTTCGACGACCCCGAGGTAGTGGGTCGGGACGTGGTTCACGTCGAGCAGTTCGAAGTTGTACGCGCCCATGAGACAGAGGCTCGCGCCCTTGTTCGGGACGTGGTCGGGCATCTCGCCCCAGTCGAACACGGAGTAGCGGTCCGAGAAGACGAAGCGGCCCCGCCCGAGGTCGGTCGCCGTCGGCTCCTCCTCGACGCGGAAGTCCTTCACGCTGGTCATGGTCGTCCTCTGGACTCATCCCACTAAGAACCTTCCACTTCCGTGCGTATCTCGGTCGGCGACGAGTCGAATTTATGCACGAACGCGCGCACCGGGCGAATCGTATCGCTTTTTCGCGGCTGTACCCTCCGTTCGGCTATGGACGCTGCCCTCGAATCAGACGCCGCGTGGGTCGCCCGACGACTCTGCGAGGCCGACACCGCCGTCGCCTTCACCGGCGCGGGGATGAGCACGGCTTCGGGCATCCCCGACTTCCGCGGCGACGACGGTATCTGGGAGACCGAGTTCGACCCGGTGTCGTTCCACCGCGACCGCTTCGTCAACGACCCCGCGGGCTTCTGGCGCGACCGCGTCCGCCTCCAAGAGCGCATGTTCCCCGACGGCGTCGAACCGAACCCCGGCCACGACGCGCTTTCGACCCTCGAATCGCGCGGCGTCCTCGACGCGGTCGTGACGCAGAACACCGACGGACTCCACCGCGAGGCCGGCTCCGACCGCGTCGTCGAACTCCACGGCAACGCCGCGGAGGTCGTCTGCGAGGACTGCGGCGCGCGAACCGGCGCCGACCCTGCGTTCGAGACGGTCCGCGCCGGCGACGCGCCGCCGACGTGCGACGACTGCGGCGGCCTGCTCAAGCCCGGCGTTGTCCTGTTCGGCGAGCGCCTTCCCCGCGTCGCCTACAGCGAGGCGAACCGCCTCGCCGGCGACGCCGACGTGTTTCTGTCGCTCGGGTCGTCGCTGACGGTTCACCCCGCGGCTGGCCTCGCCGGTCGGGCCGCCGAGGCCGGCTCGCTGGTCGTCGTCAACTTCGACGCGACGCAGTACGACGACCGCGCCGACCGGGTCGTCCGCGGGGACCTCGCGGCGTTCCTCCCCGAAGTCGAAAAACGAGTCAAACGAGTCTGAACGCGACCGCGTTGCCGCCCCGTCAGGAGTCGAACGGCTCGTCGTCGCGGTGGTTGTCGACGTTCTCCGTCTCGGCCGCTTCCTGTTCTCTCATCTCGTCTTCGGCGTCCGGTTCCTCGGCATCGTCCGGTCGCTCGGCGTCGACCTCCTCGGACTCCTCTGGCGACGACGCGCCGGCGTCGCCGCCGCCGTCGACCGTGACGCCGTGTCCGTCGTCGTCTTCGACGCTCGGTTCGCGGTCGGTCACGTCCGCTTCGGTGTCGTCGGACATCGGGCCGCTAGCTCACGTCGCCCGCGGCAAATAGGTGGTGGCCAAGCGCTACGAACCCCCGGTCACACTCACCAATCAATTGATGCTCTCTCCCCGTCATGTCGGTGCATGACTCGGTCTCCCTCGCCGGGGGCGTCGGCGGGGACGGCACCGTCCGTTCTCTTCGTCGCACCCGACCGCACACGGGCGGACGCCGTCGCGGCCGCGCTCGACCGCCACGACGTGTCCGTCACCGTCGAGTTCGACCTCGGTGCCGCGCTCGCCCGCATCGACGACCGGACGGTCGACTGCCTCTTGGTCCCGCGGCAGTTCGGCCAGCACACCGCCGCCGACGTCGTCGCGCTCGTCCGCGACCACCACCCCGACGTCCCGGTCGTCCTCCTCGGCCCCAGCGGGACCGACGACGGCGACACCGACCCGTTCGCCGCCGACCCGACGGTCCACCGCGTTTCTGATGACGTCGACGCTATCTCCTACGACCGCCTCGCGGACCGCGTCCGGGCGGCGGTCGCCCGCTACCGTAGCTCGCAGGCCCAGCGCACCGAGCGCGACATCGTCTCTCGGCTCGAACACCGGATTCAGCGCACCGAGCGGAAGATAACGTCGCTCCACGGCGTCGCCATGCGACTCGCGTCGGCCTCCGACGCCGACGACATCTACGAGGAGACCGTCGAGGCGGCGGAGCGCATCCTGAACCTCGACATCTGTTTCGCCTTCGAGGCCGAGACGGACTGGTTCGTCCCGCGGGCGCAGTCCTCGACGCCGACCGACCGCGAACTCCGACCCGTCCCGAAGGACGCGGGCGCGATGGGCGAGACGTTCCGCACCGGCGAGTCCCACCGCGCGGTCGACATGGAACTCCACGCGTTCGGCCGCCCCGAGTTCGGCGACTATCGCTCCGGGCTCAGCGTCGCCATCGGCTCGTTCGGCGTGTTTCAGGCGGTCTCCGAACAGACCGGCGCGTTCGACGAAATCGACCTCGAACTCGCGGAACTGCTCGTCGCCCACACGAACGCGGCGCTCCAGCGGCTCAGCTTCGAGCGTCGGCTTCGGGTCGAACGCGACCAGTACGCCGCCCTGTTCGAGAACAGCGCCGACTGCATCATCGACTCGGAGTTCGTCGACGGTGAGTCCGTCATCCGCGCGGTCAACCCGGCGTTCGAGGCCACGTTCGGCTACGACGAATCCGAGGTCGTCGGCCGCGCCATCGACGACGTGGTCGCGCCTGACGACCGTCTCGACGAGGCCGCGAAGCTCACGGAGATGGTCCGCGCCGGCGATTTCGTCCAGACGGAGGTACGCAGGCGGACCGCCGACGGCGAGAAGGACTTCCTCCTCCGGTCGGTTCCAGTCGGCGAGAACACCATATACGCGGTCTACACGGACATCACGGCGCGTCGGGACGTCGAACGCGAGGTCGAAGCCCAGAACCGCCGGCTCGACGAGTTCACGAGCGTCGTCTCGCACGACCTCCGCAACCCCCTTTCGGTCGCCACGGGCCACCTCGACCTCGCCCGTGAGGAAGTCGATAACGACCACCTCGCGGCGGTGGCGCGGGCGCACGACCGGATGAACGCGCTGACCGAGGAACTGCTCGTCCTCGCGCGGCAGGGAACCGACGCGTTCGCCACGACGCCCGTGTCCCTCGCGGAGACTGCAGAGCGGTGCTGGGAGCACGTCGAAACCGGAGACGCGACGCTCGTCGTCGCGTCCAACCGGACCGTGGTCGCCGACGCGGGCCGGCTCCACCAACTGTTCGAGAACCTGATTCGGAACTCCGTAGAACACGGCTCGCCGGAAGCATCCGAACCGACCGATGGCGGCGACGCCCGCGTCACCGTCACCGTCGGCGCGCTCGACGACGGCTTCTACGTGGAAGACGACGGCGCGGGCGTTCCGCCCGAACTCCGCTCGCGCATCTTCGACAGCGGCTTTTCGACCGGCACCGCCGGCATCGGCTTCGGACTGACAATCGTCTCGAACGTCGCCGACGCGCACGACTGGACGGTCTCGGTGACTGAAAGCACGGCTGGCGGCGCTCGCTTCGAGTTCACCGGCGTCGAAGCTGAGCCCTGAGTTCAGGCGAACTCCTCGTGGAGGTACGCGCCGAGGTAGCCGCCGAGCGCGCCGAGGCCGACGGTGTAGACGAGGAGCAAGGCGAGGCCCAACAGCGCGACGATAGCGATGCCGAGGATGCCGAGACCGAACCCGCGCGGGCCGACGCCGATGGCGAAGATGCTGAAGAAGCCGAAGACGACGATACCGAGGACGACGCCGACGAGGCTGACGAACAGCCCCGAGACCGCGCCGGACTTCACGCCGAGTTCGCGGTCGCTCCCGGTCAGGTAGCCGGCGACCGCGCCGCCGAGGACGGTCGACCCTGGAAGCGGCGAGAGGACGACGCTGGCGACCGCGCCGACGAGCGCCGAAAACAGCAGGCTCTCGCGGTCGTCGCCGAGGGAGGATTCGGTCTCCGAAGACGGGGAGTGTTCCATGTCCGACACAACACGGCGGGAGGGCCTAATGCTTTCTCCGCCGCGGCGTCCCGCGGTCGGTGTTCCGGTACCGCCCCGTTTTTAGGACCGTGGCGCGTTTCAACCGAGCATGACCGGTGCCGCCCACGACGACTTCGGGTTCGAACACGTCCCGGAGACAGACCAGTCGTTCGAGAACGCCTTGGCGAAGGCGCGAGCGGGCGAGCGCCTCACAGTCGATGACGGCGTCGAACTCATCACGACGGGCACCGACCGCGAGGGAATCGACCCCGAACGCAAGGAACTCGTGCTTGAAGCCGCCGACCGGCGGCGCGCCGAGATGGTCGGCGACGACGTGACGTTCGTCGCCAACCTCAACAACAACGTGACGACGGCCTGCAACACCGGCTGTCTGTTCTGTAACTTCAAGAACACCGCCCACCTGTTCGAGTCCGACTCCGACGCCGACCACGGCGGCTTCACGAAGACGCCCGCCGAGTCCCGCGACATCGTCGCCGACGCGGTCGAGATGGGCATCTACGAGGTCACGTCCGTCTCCGGCCTCCACCCCGCGCTCGTGCTCGACGAGGAACACCGCGAGATTCTCGAATCCTACGACAACCCCGCCGCCGAGGTGAACTACAAGCCGCCCGAGGCGTACGACATCGACCCCGCGAGCTACGCCGAACAGCTCTCGGCGATGTCGGTCGACGGCGCGCACGTCCACTCGATGACGCCCGAAGAGGCCTACCACGCCAAGCGCGGCACCGACTGGAGCTACGAGGAGGTCTACCGCCGCCTCGCCGACGCGGGTCTCGACAGCGCGCCCGGAACCGCCGCCGAGATTCTCGTCCCCGAGGTGCGCGAGGTCATCTGCCCCGGGAAAATCGGCACCAACGAGTGGGTCGCCGGGATGGAGGGCGCGATGGAAGCCGGCCTCGACGTGACGGCGACCATCATGTACGGCCACGTCGAGACCGAGAAGCATCGCGTGCTCCACCTCGACGTGATTCGCGACCTGCAGGACCGCTACGGCGGCATCACCGAGTTCGTCCCGCTGTCGTTCATCCACCAGAACACGCCGCTGTACGACCGCGGCCTCGTGACCGGCGGCGCGTCCGACGACGAGGACGAACTGATGGTCGCCGTCGCGCGACTCTACCTCGACAACGTCGACCACATCCAGTCGTCGTGGGTAAAGTTCGGGAACGCGAAGGCGCTGAAGCTCCTCAACTGCGGCGCGGACGACCTCATGGGCACCATTCTCTCCGAGGAGATAACGAAGCGCGCCGGCGGCGGCTTCGGCGAGTTCCGCTCGTTCGACGACTACGTCGACATGATAACCGCCATCGGCCGCCGGCCGGTCGAACGCTCGACCGACTACCGGACCCGCCGACCCATCGACCCCGACGACGGCCCCCACGGCCCGATGCTCGGCCCCCGCGCGGACGGGACGCCCCTGCTCGACGGCCGCCGCGACCCGGCGACTGCCGACGACTGAGATGATGGCGACAACCCACGCGGCCGTGGGGCTGACCCTCGCCGCGCCCCTGGTCTGGGTCGCTCCCGAACTCGCGACCGCGGCGGCCGTCGGCGCGCTCGTCGGCGGCGTCTTCCCCGACGTCGACCTCTTCGTCGGCGTCCACCGCAAGACGCTACACTTCCCCGTCTACTACAGCGTTGCCGCCGCCGTCTTCGGAGCCGTCGCCGTCGCCTCGCCCTCGACGCTCACCGTCGGGGTCGCCTTTTTCTTCCTCTCGGCGGGGCTTCACTCCGCGTCCGACTGGTTCGGCGCGGGCGACGAACTCCGGCCGTGGGACCGAACCTCCGACCGCGCGGTGTACGTCCACCCCGCGAAGCGTTGGCTCCGGCCCCGCTATCTCGTCCGCTACGACGGCGCGCCCGAAGACCTCGCGCTGACGCTCCTGTTCGCCGTCCCCGGCTTCCTCGCTTTCTCCGGCGGCGTCCGGGTCGCCGTCGCGGTCGGCGTCGCCGTCGCACTGTTCTACACGGGCTTCAGAAAGCGGATGCCCGAGTGGTTCGGCATCTGAGGCGCGGTGTCCGCGAGGACGAGCGCGCCCGCGGACGTTCGGTTCAACCACGAAACTCATACGTCTCGGTCGCCGAGTAGGCGAAGCGATGACGACTCGACGGCTTCGACCGGTTCGGAGGGTGTTCGCCCCGTGATGGCCCCGACGCACGTGGCGATGAGCCTCGCGCTCGCCGCCGCCGTCGTGGTCGTCGCCCCCGCGGCCGCGCCCCTCGTCGTCACGGCGGCGCTCGTCGGGGGCGTCTTCCCCGACCTCGACATGGTCGTCGGCGTCCACCGCAAGACGCTCCATCAGGTCGAGGCGTTCGTCGTTGGCTCGCTCGGGTTCGGCGCGGTCGCACTCGTCACGGGCGAGCCGCTGGCCGCGGCCGCGGCGACCGGGTTCGTCGCGGCGGCGCTCCACTGCGCGGCCGACTACCTCGGCGGCAGCAGCGAGGCTCGCCCGTGGGAGGCGCGGACCGACCGCGGCGTCTACGTCCGCAGTCTCGGCGGCTGGGTCGAACCCCGCCGTCTCGCCGCCTACGACGGCTCTCCCGGCGACCTCGCGCTCGCCGCGGCGCTCTCGGTGCCTGGGTTCCTGACGCTCGGCGGCGGCCCGCGGGGGATTCTCCTCGCCAGCCTCGCCGTCGGCGTCGGTTACACGCTCGTCAGAAAACGCGTGCCACAGCTCTCGGGCCGCGCACCCGCGGTGACCGCCGCGCTCGTCGCACTCTACTCTGTTCTCGCCCGGCGTCGGTAGCAAACGACACCAAACGGTCGGCCGACGGCCGCGCCGCTCTCACCGCGGAATCGACAGCGGACCGTCGCCGCGAGCGACGTTCCGGAACCGCCGCCCGTGAACGTCGTCGGCGCTGAGCCGGTCGGTAATCGGCTCGCGGAGCCACTCGCGGTCCGGCACAGTCCCGCGTGAGTCCCCGCTTTCGTCCGTCGAGCCGCGGCCCTCGTCGGAGAGGAACCGCTCGTAAACCGGCAGTCGCTCGCGGAGCGGGACGCCCGCCTCGTCGGCGATATCGACGAGTTCCCGGAGCGCCGGCCACTCGTAGTCGGGGTTGACGTAGTCGTCGGTGACCGGCGAGACGCCGCCGAGGTCGTCGACGCCGCAGGGGACGAGGTCGGCCGCCGCCGAGAGGTTCGGCGGCACCTGCACCGACACCTCCTCGGGGAGTGCGACCCGCGCCATCGCGACGACCCGGCGCATCGTGTCGAGCGAGGGGCGCTCGTAGTCCGACCGCTCGTTGGGAACGACGTTCTGGACGATGACCTCCTGCACGTGACCGTAGCGCTCGTGGAGCGCACGGATGGCGAGCAGACTCTCGGCCCGGTCGCGCCACGTCTCGCCGATGCCGACGAGGATGCCCGTCGTGAAGGGGACGCCCACCTCGCCCGCGGCACGGATGGTGTTGAGCCGCTGGCCCGGCGTCTTCCGCCGATTGCCCGAGTGGGCGGCCACGTCGGCGGTCGTCTCCAGCATCACGCCCATGCTGGCGTTCAGCGGCGCGAGGTCGGCGAACTCCTCGCGGGTGAGGTCGCCGGGGTTCGAGTGCGGCAGGAGGCCCTCGTCGAGCGCGACCTCGCAGGCCGCCGCGAGGTAGTCGAGGATATCGTCGTAGCCCCACTCGTCGAGCTGGCGGTGAATCTCTGTGTAGCGCTCGTCGGGGGCGTCGCCGAAGGTAAACAGCGCCTCCGTACAGCCCGCGTCAGCGCCCGTGCGGACCGTCTCACGGACCTCGTCGAGGGACATGAGCGTCGCCTCGCCGGGCACGTCGTAGTAGGTACAGTAGGTGCAGGTGTACCGGCAGGCGGTCGTTAGCGGGATGAACACGTTCCGAGAGAACGAAAGCGACGCCGGCGCGTCGGCGTCGTCGGGGGTGACGGCGAGCAGTCGCTCCACGTCGGCGTCGTCGATAGTCAGGTCGACTCCGTACTCGTCGGCACCCGGGAACATACCTCTCGGTGTGTGACGAGCCATTAAAAGCGTGTCACTCGCGGCCGATACGGCAGCGGGTCGGGTCGCACGTAGAGACAGGAAAACGGAAGTCGAGCTCGGGGCCGGATAGTTGGTGCCAGACACGTCTCCGGCCCGTCCGAGGCGCCGTCAGGCGCTCGCCCCGAGTTGGTTGCGAGTGTGACTCGCGTCGTCGTCGCGACGTTCGGACTCCACTTCGACTTCCACGTCGTCTTCGCGACGCGGAAGCGCGCGGCGCACGTTGCCTCAGTTCCCGCCGGGCAGACGGACAACCGCGCCAGTCAATGTTTATCGTGGACCATTAAGGTCTTATCGGCGCTCGCGGACGGCCTCGACTCTGCCCGACCCGCGTTCGAGTCGGACGCCGGCGTCGACCAGCCACTCGCGGGCGCGGCCCTCGCCGTGGACGAGCACTTCGACGAGGTCGGACGGCTCGTCCACGTCGACGGCGAGTCGCATCGAATCCACCTCCGCGAACGAACAGCCGGCGTCGCGGGCGATTCGCCGGTGGTCGAGGATGGACGCGCCGTGGTAGTCGACCGAGAAGTCGGGGTGGCGGACGACGAGCGCGTTCGTTCCGCCGCCGAGGCCGGACGCGGCGACCACGTCGCCGTCGGTCTCGAACAGCCGCGCGAGCGCGGCGGGTGTCGCGAGCGCGAGATCGGCCATGACGACCGCGACCGGGTCGCCGCCGAGTTCATCGAGTTTGTCGCCCACGACGTCGGTGAGCGGCCGGTCGTCTACGGTGACTGGCGCATCGACCGACACGGGCGCGTCAGCGACGACGCTCGGGTCACCGTCGGCCGCGCGGACCGCGTCGAGCACGTCGCGGAGCATCGAGACGGCGAACTCGCGTCGCTCGTCGGCGTCGAAAAACGGGGCGAGTCGGGTCTTCGGCGTTCGTCCCCCGAAGGGAACGACGACTCGCACGGAGAATCAGCCCAGTTTGTCGTAGGTCGTCTGCTGGGACCGCCAGTAGAGGAATCCACCGGCGATGAGCGCGACGACGAGCAGGCCGCCCGCGGCGTAGATGAGCAGTTGGGTCGTCTGACTCGACTGCTGTGCCTGGTTCGCGCTGGTCTCGGCCTCGTTGGCGAGGTTCGTCGCGAGGTTGAACTCTTCGCCGTTGAACGCTTCGACAGCGTTGTTGAACGTCTGCTGGGCTTGTTGCGTGTTGGCCCCACTCGCACTCTGAATCGCGGCCTGCGCGCTGTCGAGTTCGGCGCGCGCGGCGGCGCTGTCTTCGGTGTAGTGGTGGGCCGTCCACGTGTCGATATCGTTACTGGAGCCACCTTCGCGGGTCTGGTCGAGCGAGATGAGCGTGAACGTCTGCGCGGGGTCGTAGGAGTACGCCTCGACCTCGGGGACGGTCCCCGTCACGGAGATTTCCACTTCGCTCGTGCCGTCGCCAGCGGCGACTTGCGCGCCGCTGAAATTCTGCCCGTCGAAGGACTGCTGGTCGACTTTCGCACCCGTCTGGTCGTAGTACGTGACGGTCCACGTCACGTCTTCTAGGTCGGTCTCGCCCGCGAGCGTCCACGATTCGAGTTGCGGGTTCCTGTACAGTTCATCGAGGGTGGCCGCCGCGGTCACCTGTGAACCGACCTGCGCCTCGTTGGGAACGTCCTCGGACGCGACGCTCACCGCCCCCGCCGGGCCCGCGAGGGCCGACAGGAGCACGACGAGCGCGAGCGCCAGCTTAGAAAAGCGACTCCAGTTCGTCTTCGTCATCGTTTATGAGGTTCTCCAGATTCGAATCGCTCTCTTGACGGATCTCTTCGATGTTATCCTGCGCTTCGATGGCGACCTGCTGTAGCTCCTTGATGCGCGGGACGTTCGTCACGCCCGACAGGAGGATGACACTCGCCACCTTCCCCGCGCCCGGAATCGGGTAGTCGCCGCCGCGAACTTCCATGGAACCGGTCTGCTCCTCGATCCACTTCCGCCCGCGCTCTATGCCTTTCCGGTTCAGATGCTCCGGCGGACCAGCGAGGACGAGCAGCGCGCGCTCCGCGCCTTCGATCTCACACGGGAGCGTGAGTCGACCGAGCGCAGCCTTGCGAACGAGGCTCGTGATTCGGTTGGTCGTGTGTGCGGTGTCGAGGTTGTCGTCGGGCTCGTCGCCGCCTGTCAGCCGGGACAGGAGGCCGCCGCCCTTGTTCTTCCGCGGTTCGACGCCCTCGGAGGCGTAGCCGACGGTCGAGACGCCGCCGCCGGCGAGCGTGTTGATAATCTCCGATGAGTCGACGACGGACTCCGCGACCTCCTGTCCGTCTTTGACCTCGCCGGCGCCGAACAGCACGCCGAATCGGTTGACGATCTCCTCGTTGATCTCGTCGTACCCCCCCTGTACCGACTCGCCGGTCTTCCGCCAGGCGTCGTTGTCGAACACGAGGAGGTTGTCGACCTCGCGGACGAACGTCTGGAAGGAGCGCGCGGCGTTGAGCGTGTAGATACCACCCTCGTCGGACCCCGGCAGGATGCCGATGCCGTAGACGGGTTCGGTGTAGATGCGCTTGAGGTGTTTCGCGAGGACCGGCGCGCCGCCGGAGCCGGTGCCGCCACCGAGCCCGGACACGACGAGGAAGGCGTCGACTTCGTGGACAGGGATGCTGTCGATGGCACCCTGCACCTCGTCGATGTCCTCCTCGGCGATTTCGGCACCGAGTTCGTTGTCCGCACCGACGCCGTGTCCCTTCACGCGGGACTGGCCGATGAGGACGCGCTGGTCCTTCGGGATGTTCTTCAATCCGAGCAAGTCAGCTTTCGCGGAGTTTACAGCGACCGCAGCGCGGACGATTCCAGCGTTGCGTTCACGGTCGTACTCGACGAACTTGTCGACTACTTTTCCCCCGGCTTGCCCGAATCCGATCATTGCGAGCTTCATAGGTTCGGTCCCCTCGCCATTGCGTGAATTGCAGTACGAACGCAGACATAAGCGTTGTGATGGGGAAGTGTATTCCCAGCGTCAGATTATCGCCGAAAAACGGCGACTCGGAACAGGTGTTAATCAGTCATTATAGCGTGGTAGGCCCTGATACCGGCGAAATGAGCCGAGGTTCATAACTTCCTAATCTCGATTAACGGTTAAATTTCCGTCAGTTTCGGTCGGCGAGGTAGCGTTCGAACGTTTTCATCGACGACGTGTCGACGCCGAAGGCCTCCGCATCGTTGTCTCGGACCGTGCTGTCAATTTTGAGCGACCGATACTGGTCTGCGCCCATCGGGAACCCCGGGACCGCCCCGAGAACGGTGAGTCCGACTTGGGCCAGCGGCATCGGGAGTGGGACGATGGTGATGGACTTGTCCTCCGACTCGTAGACCATCTCGGTCAGCTCGCGGAGCGTAATCACCTCCGGGCCGCCGATTTCGTAGGTCTCTCCGATGTGCTCGTCGTCTTCGAGCGCCCGTTCGAACATCGGCGTCAGGTCGTCGATCCAGATGGGTTGGAAGCGCGTCTTCCCGTTCCCCGGAAGCGGATACAGGGGGACGCCGGGCGCGAACATCCCCTTGAGCCGCTTCGTGAACGAGATAATCTCCGCGCCGTCGCCGAAGATAATCGACGGTCGGAAAATCGTCCAATCCAGCGACGACGACTTCACCGCGTTCTCGGCCTTGCCTTTCGAGCGGATGTACGCCGTATCGGCGTCGGGGTCCGCGTCGAGGGCGCTCATCTGGACGAGTCGCGACACGCCGTGCGATTCGGCGGCCTTTACGACGTTTTCGGTGCCCTGCCAGTTGACGATATCGTGCATCCGGTAGCCGCCGTCCGGTTTGAAAAGCGGCGAGAGCGCGACGAGGTTCACGACAGCGTCTTTCCCCTCGAACGCGCCCGCGATGGAGTCGTAATCCGTCACGTCCCCCATCGCCTTCTCGACGCCGTCGGGGAGGTCCTCGCTGTTCGGACTCCGCGACATCGCGGTCACGCTGTGTCCCCGCGACTGCAGTTCGCGGCAGAGGTTGGTACCGACGAAGCCGGTTCCGCCGAGGACAAGGACTTTCATGGCGTAATATTCGGCGGAATGAGGGTAAAGCTAACGGGGAATAGAGGTCGATTTCGCCGGGGAACGCTCCGATGGGAACGACGCTCCTCGAAGGACGCGTTCGACTTTCCGGCCCGCGGCGACGGTTTCCGCGCGGACCCGCTCAGAAGAGAACCGAGGGCGCGACCGAGCCGTCGGTGCGCTTTACCATCCGACCGACTTGGTCGTAGACGACGAGTTCTTCGGCCGCCTCGAGGCACTCGTCGGGCGCGTCGCTCGGGTGGTCGACCTCGGACTGCTTCGTCGCGAACGACGTGTCAGTCGGGGGGACGCTCTCGTCGAAGCGGACGACGCTGTACGGCTTTTCCCTCGGCAAGAGGTCGTTCCACCACTCTCGGGTGGATGTCACAGTCTCACGTATCGGTTTGCGTTGACATTATCGTTGCGGCGGCTCGCTTCGGCGCGCTTTTTCCGGAGCGCCGAGTTGGTAGGGTATGCTCGTCACGCTCGAAGGGCTCGACGGGAGCGGGAAGACGACCGTTTGGGAGGCGCTCCACGACGCGTACCCCGACGCCGTCTTCACGCGCGAGCCCACGTCGGACTCGTGGTACGGAGAGGCCGTCAACCGCGCTATCGCCGACGACGACGCCGACCCGCTCGCTACGCTGTTCCTCTTTACCGCCGACCACGCGGACCACCTCTCGCGGGTCGTCCGGCCCGCCCTCGCCGACGGCGACCTCGTCATCTCCGACCGCTACTCCGACTCGCGGTACGCCTATCAGGCCGCCTCGCTCCGCGACAGCGACCTCAGACGCCCGATGGAATACATCAGAGGCATCCACACGGCGTTCACTCGGCCGCCGGACAAGACCATCTACCTCGACGTGGACCCCGAGACGGCCGCCGCGCGCAGCGGCGCGACGAACAAGTTCGAACAGGCGGCGTACCTCGCGGACGTGCGCGCCAACTACGAGCGACTCATCGAGGCCGAACCGGAGCGGTTCGTCCGCGTCGACGCGACGCAGTCGCCCGAGGACGTGCTCGACGCGGTGGAGGCAGCGCTCGAAGAGATTCTCGCGGAATAACCGCCACCCGATTCGCGACTCACCGCGAGTTCGGGAGGTTCTCGTACTCCTCCGGCGGCGGGACGTAGAGCGTGTCGATAGTGAACCCGAGCGCCAGCGGCATCCCTATCATGACGCCGAGTGCCGCGGTGGGGCTGCCGAGGTCAACGCCGATGCCGAACACGCCGGAGAACACCAGCGTCGAGACGAACAGCACGAGCGGAATCAGAAACAGGGCGTACAGGATGTAGCCCCACTGCGTCTTCAGTCGAAGGCGGAAAAAGCGGGTCATGACCGCCGCGACGAGCGTGTGGAGGGCGATGACCGCGCCCATGAGCACGAGGTTGACCACCGAGACCATAGCCGACCTATGGAGGCGGTAGTCTTTGGCCTGTCGCTCTCGGCGACCCGCTCGTCCCGCGCCGCCGTCGGTCGAACCGCCCGCCGGAGCGACCCCGCGGACGGGTGACGTTTATCACGAAGGACCGTGACTCACCGCCATGCACCGACTCATCGCAGAGCGCGGGCTGGACGACACGGGTTTCACCGCAGACGACGCCCGCGCCGCCCTCCGCGACATGATTCGAGCGCGACGGTTCGACGAGCGTGCACTCGCCCTCCAGCGACGCGGATGGATGAGCGGCTACCCGCCGTTCCGCGGACAGGAGGCCTCTCAAATCGGGGCCGCCCACGCCATGCGCGACGACGACGTGTTGCTGCCGACCTATCGGTCGAACGCCCTCCAACTCGCCCGCGGGGTGCCGCCGAGCGACATCCTCCTCTTCCGGCGTGGCCACGCCGAGTACGACTCCGACCACGACGTGCCGGTATTCCCGCAGGCGGTCCCCATCGGGAGCCAGATTCCCCACGCCGCCGGCGTCGGCATGGCCGCGAACTACCGCGGCGACGACTACGGGGCGCTGGTCTGCTTCGGCGACGGCGCGACCTCCGAGGGCGACTTCCACGAGGGCCTGAACTTCGCGGGCGTCTTCGACGCGCCGGTCGTCTTCTTCTGCGAGAACAACGGCTGGGCGATTTCGCTCCCCCGCGAGCGCCAGACCGCCAGTGAGTCCATCGCGGCGAAGGCCGACGCCTACGGGATGGACGGCATGCAGGTCGACGGAAACGACCCGCTGGCGGTCAGGGAAGCCGTCGAGCGCGGGTTCGAGAAGGCCCGCGCCGGCGAGCCGGTGCTCATCGAGAGCCTCACCTACCGACAGGGGCCACACACGACCGCCGACGACCCCTCGCGCTACCGCGACGACGACCCGGAACTCCCCGAGTGGCGGACGCGCGACCCCCTCGACCGCTTCGAGTCGTTCTGTCGCGAGCAGGAGGTCGTCGACGACGCGGCGCTCGACGCCATGCGTGACGACGCCGACGAGGAACTGCGCGAGGCCGTCGAGCGCGCCGAGGCGACGCCCGAACCGGGGGCCGACGAGCTGTTCGACAACGTCTACGAGGAGCTGCCGCCGGAGCTCGCCCGCCAGCGCGAGGAACACGTCGCGTTCGTCGAGCGCAACGGGCCGTTCGACATCGAGCGCTGAGCGCGCGGTCCCTCAGTCGTCAAGCGAGATGTACGTCTTCGTGTCGGCGACGCCCTCTAAGCTCTGGACGCGGCTCGACGCCGTCTTCAGCACTTCGTAGACCGCGTCGGTGTCGACCTCGGCGATGATGTCGTACGCGCCCGCGACGATGTGCGCCTCCGTCACCGTCTCGAAGTCGCGGATAGGACCGAGAAGCTGTTCCGACTCGCCGGCTCCGGTCTTCACCATGATGAACGCGTGAACCATGCGTGAGATATTCTACCACAGTCGTCAAAAGCCTTGCTTCGACCGAGCGCGGCCCCTTCGGTCGAATCGGGGGAAGGTTATTTGCCTCCGCCGACATACCGTCTTATCATGCGGTTCGTTATCATTGGTGCTGGACGGGTTGGGCTGCGCACCGCTCGCGTCCTCCGCGAGGAGGGTCACGACATCGTCCTGGTGGAGTTGGACCGCGACCGGGTCAAACGGGCCCGCGAAGCAGACTTCGACGTGGTCGAAGGCGACGGCTCCCGCGAGGAAGTGCTCGTCGACGCCGGTATCGAGGCGGCCGACGCCCTCGGCGCGCTCACCGCCGACCTCAACGTGAACTTCGCGGCGTGCATGATCGGCAAGCACTTCGGCTGTCGGACGGTGCTCCGGGTCGACGAGGACTACCGCGAGGAGGTGTACCAGAAGTACGCGAAGGAAGTGGACGAAATCGTCTACCCCGAGCGTCTCGGCGCTATCGGTGCGAAGAACGCGCTGCTCGGCGGGTCTATCCGCGCCATCGCGGACATCGCCCAACACCTGCAGGTCATCCTCGTGACGGTGACCGAGGAGTCGCCCATGAACGGCTACAGCATCGAGGAGGTGGCGCTCCCGGCGAACGCCCGCGTCCTCGCGTTCGGGAAGAAAGACGGTCCGATGGGCATCCCGCTTGCCGACGACTCGCTTGAGACGGGTGACCGCGTGGCCGTCCTCGCTGACTTCGACGTGCTCAACGACGTGCGACAACTGCTCGTCGGCGACGAGGTCGTCACCGCGCCGGGAGGTGCGTGACGATGGTCTACGCCTACATCATGGTCAAGGCCGCGCCCGTCTCAGACAGTATCGACCAGCTGAAACAGGAGCTACTGGCCGTCTCGGACGGCATCGTCAGCGCCCACATCGTCGCGGGCGACGTGGACTTCATCGTGAAAGTCGAGGTGGACACCCCCGCCGACGTGAAAGACATCGCCGGCGGCATCCAGTCGGTTCCGGGTATCGAGGACACTCAGACGTACATCGCGATGGACTGAGTCGGAAGCGACCGCAGGGTCCCACCCGACCCGCGGTTGAACCGACCGACCCGACCAAACAGAAGTGCTACAGAAGTGCTCGGTTCCCGTGTTTAGAAGCCCGCGCCGGCGGCGTCTCGCGCGTTCTGGATGAGACTCGTCACCGGTTCGCCGTAGTCGTAGCCGGGAATGATTCCCTCGACGAACGTGCCTTCGACGTAGTCGATGACCGCGCCGGCGTCGTCGACGCCGCGGCGCTCGTTGATGTCGGCGAAACTCGCTCGGACGACCGCCTCGTCGCCCGCGCGCGTCACGTCGGGGTCGAGGTCGTGGTCGCCGGCGACGACGCCGTTTACGTCTTCGAGGCGGAGTTCGAACGTCTCGTACCAGCCGTCTTCGACGACGGGTGCCACGTCGTCGGCGACCGCCGAGAGCATCGGGACGCGGACCTCCACGCCGAACTCGACGTGGCCGCTCTCCTGCGCCGCGACGCTGACGGTGCCGTCGAACGGCGTCGTCACGGACTCGAAGGTGCGGTCGTCGACCGGTTCGAACGACCCGTGGTCGCCGAACGCGCGGCGGACCCGACCGGGGATGTCGTCTTCGCTCATGCCCGGACGAAGGTCCCGACGGGAGAAAAGCCCGTTGCGTCGCGAGCGCCCTCTAATCGCCCGCCTGCGGTGGTTTTGGGCGGATGGCGGCACGTTTAAGTATCTCGCCGCACTCCATTCAGGTGACGCTTCGCTTTGGAGGGCCGAAGCGTCAGCGGGGACCAATCTAGGGCGGCATTTGCCGCGCGGGCCGCTCCCGTGCGGCTGCCTATCCCTTTCTCACGAAACTCACATCGAAGAGCCGTCGGCTCGCGTTCGCGCGCGCTCGAATCGAACAACTGACCCGAGCGATATGCAAGTAGCAACACTCCGCCAGCGACGCGGCCGCGTCAGTTCTCGCCCGGACCGTCGCGGATAGATTCGCGTTTTCCCGATTCAGCCGTCCCCGCCCGAGCCGTCGGTCGCGAGGTCGGCCATCGTCGGCGACGAAATCGGTTCGGAACCCGTCTCATCCGCCGCAGTTGCATCGCCCTCGGCTCCGGATTCTCTCGCGTCGGCGACGCCGTCGCGCGCTCCTTCCTCGCGTACTTCGAACCGGTCCGCGAGCGCCCGCAGTTCGTCGGTCGTCGACGATAGCTCCTGCATCTTCCCGGCGACCGTGACCATCGCGTCGTTCTGTTCGTGGGCCGCGCCGGCCACGTCGGCCGCCTCGGTTCGCGTCTCGTCGGCGATTTCGGCCGCCTCGTCCGCGAGGCGCGCGACCGACTGCGCGGCCGACGCCTGCGAAGCGGTCGCCTCGTCGATGGCGGCGACGCCGTGGTCGACTTCCTCCAGTCGGTCGACCGCCTCGTCGATGGCCGTGACGCCGGTTTCGACCGTCTCGGACCCTCGCGAGACGCGCTCTCGGGCGGCCGTGACCGCATCGACCGTCTCGTCGGCCGTCTCCTCGACGGACTCGATGGACGACGCGATTTCGGTCGTCGCGTCGGCGGTCTCGCCGGCGAGCGCCTTCACGCTGTCCGCGACGACGGCGAAGCCGGCACCCGCGTCGCCGGCGCGGGCGGCCTCGATAGACGCGTTGAGCGCGAGCAGGTTCGTCTGGTCGGCGATGTCCTCGATGAGGTCGACAACCTCGCCGATGTCCGCCACCTCGTCGCGGAGCGCTTCGACGCCCTCAGCCGCGGCCGCGACGCGTGCGTCGATGTTCGCCATCTCGTCGTGGACGGCGGCGCTCGCGTCGCGCCCGGCCTCGCCGCGCTCCGCGGCGTCACCCGCGAGGTCAGCGAGTTCGTCGGCGGAGGCGGCGACTTCCTCGACCGTCGCCGAGAGGTCCTGCATCTCCGAGGAGACCTCCGAGAGGAGCGTCGCCTGCTCGGCCGCGCCGTCGGAGATGTCGGCCGTCGCCAGTTCGACCCGCTCGGACGCGGCGCTGACCTCCTCGGTGCCGGCGGTAACGCGCTCGCCCGCCGCGTCGACGGTCGCCGCGAACGACGCGACCTGTCCGATAGTCGCTTCGAGGTCGGCGAGCATCGCGTCGATGCCGTCGCCGACGGCCGCCATGGCCTCGTCGTCCGGTTCGACCGACGTGCGAACCGTCAGGTCGCCCGTCGCCGCGGCATCCATCGTCTCGCGGTAGTCGTCCGCGGCGCTTGCGAGGTCGCGTCGGGCGTCTTCGGCGTCTTCGATGCGCTCGCGTAGCCCATCGCGCATCTCGGCGAACGCGTTCGTCAGCGCCCCGAACTCGTCGACTCTGTGGGTTTCGAGGTCCACGTCGAGGTCACCGCCAGCGAGTGCCGCCGCCTTGGTTCGCAGTCGCCGGAGCGACAGCACCGTGTTGCGGCCGATGACGACCCCGACCAGCGCGAGGCCGGCGAGGCCCACGCCGATGAGGACGGCGACGTCGCGCTCGACGACCTGCGCGACCGCGTAGGCGTTACGCTGCGGCGCTTCCACGAGAACCGCCCAGTTCGTGCCCGAGACGGGCGCGTAGGCGACGACTTCGTCCCCGGCCTCCCCGTCGCCCTCGCGCTCGATGACGCCGGTCTCACCGCCGAGTGCGGCGTCGAGCGCCGGCGTCTCGGACCCTTCGCGGTACGTCGTGAGGACGTTCTTGCCGTACTTGTCGAAGGCGATGACGCCCTTTTCGGTCACGACGCGGGTCTGTGAGCCTTCGACCGGTTCGCTCAGCAGTTCGGCGTGCTTCGTCGCGTCGACGACGACCATCACCGCTCCATCCCGTCCCGCCACGGGACTGAGGAAGGCGAGGCGCTCGCTCCCGGCGTAGCGGTAGACCTCGGAGATGGCGACCGCGTCGGGGTCGTACATCGTCAGCGACCCGGTCGTCCACGACAGGCCGAGGTCGGAGACCGACTTGGCCTCTATCACGCCGTCGGTGCTGCGGACGATGTCGCGGTTCGAGGGCTTCACGTAGTGGATAGCCATCACCTCGTCGGGGAGCGTGTCCTTCTCGCGTTCGAGCGTCTCGTCGATGGTGTCGGGGTCGCCCGTCTGGACGGTCTCGTACTCAGAGAGCATCCGGGTGGTCCGCGCGTAGCCGTCCATCCAACTCGACAGTCCCTCGGCCTCCAACGTGGCGACCATCTCGAGGTCGCTGTGGGCGTCGGCTCTGACCTCGGTTCCGACCGCGTCCGAGACGTACAGGCCGAACCCGCCCATCACCGCGGCCACGAGGAGAATAACGAACAGAAACTTCCGGAGGTAGCTCCGCCTGAGCACCGCCGGAACCAGCGTGGCGAGCTTCATGCCACTTGGTAGCAAGAGAGCGACGTAAAGCGTTGTCCCGCTAGTTATCAAGTGTGATATTATCTGAAGAAATCGGGAGCTTTAGCTCTCACCGAAGTACGAGTTTCGAGAATCGGCTACAGTTCGCTCACGGTGACACCGAGCGCGAGGGCGGCGGCCCCGGTCGCGCCGCCACCCGTGGCCAGTGGCGTGGGGAGGGCAGACACGACGCCGATGACCGCCCCGACGAGGAGGAAGACGGCCATCCCGAGGAGCGTGGCGTCGAATCTCGTGATGAGGAGTCCGGGTGACACGGTCTAATTACATCTCATTAGTCGAACTGTCAAAATGTTTGTGGGTGCGGTCCTACTCGCCTCACTCTCTGACGGCTGGGTCAGTCGCGTCGGTGGGGTCCGATTTCGCGGCGTCGGCTCCGGAGTCGCGGACGCGGTGCGGCGTCGAGTCCACCGACGCTTCGGTTTCGGTCTCGTTTTCGACGGCGTCTTCGAGGAGCGCGAGGGACCGCTCGCGCTCGCCCCGCACCGAGCTATCGCGCAGTCCGAGTGAGATGGCGGTGTCGAAACAGCGGACGGCTTCCTCGTGGAGGCCGCGTTCGGCGAGGAAGAAGCCGCGGTTGTACCACGCTTGCGGGAGTCGCGGGTCGAGTTCGACGGCGCGCTCGGCGCGGTCGAGCGGCCCCGACGAGTCGCCGAGTTCCCACAGCGCGTACGCGAGGTTCGTCTCCGCGGCCGCGGCGTGCTCGCCGTCGTCGTCGATGCGGAGCGCCTCGCGGTACGCGCCGATTGCTTCGTCGTACTCGCCGAGTTGGGCGTGGGCGACGCCCTTGTTTACCCACGCCTCGCACGCCGTCGGCGAGTCCTCGTCGGCGTAGGCGACCGCCCGACTGAAACTGTCGACGGCCTGTTCGTACTCCTCGATGGCGACGTAGGCCAGTCCGACCTCGACGAGCGCCGCCGCGTCGACCGCCTCGGGGTCGAGTTCCGCCTCGTCCACCAGCTCGGCGAGGACGTGGTCGTCCGCGGGGTCGACGAGCCGTCCGTTCACCAGGTACGTCGGGGGTCCGAGGTCGAACCCGTCGTACGGGTCGCCGAACCCCTGTCCATCCGAGTAGCGGTGTCTACGCGTCGAAGCCATTCCTACACGTTGGCGGGGAACCGAGATAACGTGGTCGCCGGTCGCGGCATCCGGCCGGCCTCTGCTGAGCCATCCCTGCCGCTCATCCGCACGACGCCCATCCGCTGATGGATGCTATCTGGTAGCACTACACTATGCTTTCGCGGGTCGTACTCCACGATGGCGTTGGTGCGAGGCCGGACTGGTCGCCGCGGCGACGCCGGATGGGTACGCATGTCGACACGAACGGTCACAGAGGAGAACCGCACCCTGATTCGAACCGAGTTCGACCGGGCGTGGAACCGCGACGAACTCGACGCGCTCGACGAACTGTACGCCGACACCGTCCGCATCGCCACGACGCGAAGCGGGTCCGACGAGGCGCTCGTCACGCGCGAAGACATCAAGGAACTGCACGGCGAGTGGGACGGCGCGTTCCCGGACGCGACGACCGAAATCAACGAGCTAGTCGCCGAGGGCGACGCCGTGATGGTCTGGTGGACCCTCCGCGGCACGCATCTCGGGACGTTCCGCGGCATCGAGCCGACGGGCTCGCAGGTCGAAGTCGACGGGTTCAGCTACCGCCGCATCGACGAAGGAACCATCGTCGAAGTGAAAGACGCCGCGAGCATGGCGACGCTGTTCTCGCAACTCGGCGTCGAACTACCGGCGTAGCCAACGAGGGCATCGCCGCTGGCTCGAGTTTTTATGCACGTCTCCAGAGCCGTTACTCCGCTCACTATCGTTCGCAGAAGCGAGTGCGGGGGACGAGATTGTGAACCGTGCCGAGACGGTCACCCCCGCTGTCGCTCGGGTGCTGCGACTCGTCGTGTTCAAATCTCGTCCCCCGCACTTGACACTCGTCACGTAGTTCCTCGGTACAAGTGCGGGGGACGAGATTTGAACTCGCGAACCCCTACGGGAGCGGATCTTAAGTCCGCCGCTTTTGGCCTAGCTCAGCCACCCCCGCGCACTCTCCCGTTCTCCGAGGGGGTGAAAAGTGCTTTCGCTTTACCAGTCGACCGAGAGCGTCCCGTCGCCGTCGGGGTCGGGCGATAGCTCCTCGTCGGTTCGGCGGTCGATGACGTGGATGACGCCGCGGCCCTTCTTCGCCGGGCAGACCTCCGCAGCCTCGATGTTCTCGTCGAGTTCGTCCTCGCCGACGAAGTAGGACTTCGCGCGGGCGAGGCCGGTTTCGAGGTCCATCTCCCAGTTGTCGGCGACCTCGGCGCACCGGCCGGCCCCGAAGCACTTGTTCGCCTCGAAGATTATCTTGTAGGGCTTTTCGTCGACCGGCGGGGCGTTCTCGTCGGTTCCGAAGTCGCTCGGCTTCGGACGCTCGGACTCCTCGCTCATCGTCGGCCCTTGCCACGCGGTGGTCTTTGCGCTGTCGGTCGCGCGACGACCGTGCGGGCCGAGACTCACGAAACGCCTCGAACTTCTGGTACATCTGTCGAAGCTCACCTGCCGGGCTTCGAATCCGAGATACGGCGAGTGGGCGTACTGTATTATATCCGTGACATCCGGTCACATTGGGCTACTCCCGTTAAATGAGTCACCGACAGACGCAGCACCAGTCACGAATCCGTTCTTCAGATTTGATACTCAGGGGCGTGGTCTTATCACCGACCAGAAATCTTCTGGACCAATGGACGACGACAGCCACCTCCGGAGACGAGTGTCGTCGGTTCGCGCCTCCGTCCGGGCCGCGCTCGGGTCGCGCGCGGACGACGACGCTGAATCGGAAGGCGCAGGCGCGCAGACACACGACGACGCGCGAAGCGACGGCGGGGGAACTCCCTCGGCCGCTATCGAGACGAGGAACGGGGAGTCGACCGCCGCCGTCGATACCGACGCCGCGCTCGACGACCTCGACGACCTCTCCGCGGCTATCGAACGCTGTATCGAGGGCGACCTGACGGTCCGGGTCGAAGTCCCCGACGACCCGGCGCTCGCGCGCCACGCCCGCCTCCTCAACAAACTGTTCGAGGAGCGGCAGACCGCGATGCGGAACGTCGACGCCTTCGCCGACCAGGTCTCGGCATCGACCCGAATCGTGGCTGACGCCGCCGAGGAGAGCCGCGAGGAGAGCCGGTCGGTCGCGGGCTCCGTCGACGACATCGCGGCGGGCGCGCGCCGGCAGAGCGAGAGCGTCGAGGAGGTCGCAGACGAGATGCGGAACCTCTCGGCCACCATCGAGGAGGTCGCGGCCTCCGCCGACGAAATCAGGCACGCGACCGACGAGGCCGTCGACCGCGGCGACCGAGGGAAGCGCGCCGCCGAGACCGCCATCGACGAGTTGGCGGCCATCGGCGAGCGGACCGACGCGACGGTCGAGCGCGTCGCGGAACTCGACGACCGCATCGACGACATCACCGGCATCGCGACCAAAATCTCGGACATCGCGGAGCAGACGAACATCCTCGCGCTCAACGCCTCCATCGAGGCCGCCCGCGCGGGAGAGGCCGGTTCGGGCTTCGCCGTCGTCGCGGACGAGGTGAAGTCGCTCGCCGAGGAGACGCAGGCCGCGACCGCCGACATCGAATCGACAATCGAGACGATTCGCGCCCAGTCGGCCGCGACGGTCGAGGACATCACCGACACGAGCGAGCGCCTCGACGAGGGGAGCGAGACGATTCAGGACGCGCTGTCGGCGCTCGACGGCGTCGTCTCCGACCTCGAGGAGACGAACGGGAGCCTCCACGAGATTTCTGACGCCACGGACTCGCAGGCGGCGACCTCCCAAGAGGTCGTGAGCCAAGCGGACGGCGTCGGCGAGATAAGCGACGAAACCGCGGCGCTCGCGGCCGACGCCGCCGGGTCGGCGCGCCGACAGACCGTATCGCTCTCCGAGGCGGTGACGAAGATAGACGCGCTTTCGGACCAGGCGGCCCAGCTTCAGGACTCCATCGACGGCTACCGCCTCCACGCCGAGGCGACCGAGTCCGGACAGACCGTCGTCCAGTTCTGGCACGGCATGTCCGGCGACAAGGCGGCGGTGTTAGAGTCGCTCGTCGACGAGTTCAACGCCGACCACGACGGCGTCCGCGTCGACACCGCGTCGAAGGGGAGCTACCGCGGCACGTTCGACGCGACCCTCGCCGCGGCCCGGTCTGGAACGCCGCCGACCATCGCGCAACTGTACGAGGTCGGGACCCAGCGTGCCCTCGACAGCGGGGCGTTCGCCCCCGTCGAATCGGTGCTCCCCGACGGGGCGTCCGCGAGCGAACTCGTCCCCGAAATCGCGAACTACTACCGCCACGACGGCGCGCTCTGGTCGATGCCGTTCAACGCCTCGAACCCCGTGTTGTACTACAACGCCGACGCGTTCGAGCGGGCCGGACTCGACCCCGACGACCCGCCGGCGACGTTCGACGAGGTCACCTCGGCCGCGGCGACGCTGAAGACGAGCGGCGCGGTCGACTACGGCGCGACGTGGGCGAACTACAGCTGGTTCGTCGAGCAGTGGTTCGCGGCCGCCGGCGAGTGCCTCTTCGACGCCGACAACGGGCGGAGCGGTACCGCCCGAACCTCGAATCTCGACGGTCCGGTCGGGACGCGGGTGTTCGAGTGGTGGCGCGACCTCGAACAAAACGACCTGCTGTTCGACCCCGGCGTCGAGGCCCGGCGAGACGCGCGCGAGGCGTTCCTCGACGGCCGCGCCGCGATGCTCGTGGATTCCAGTTCGAGCGCCTCGTCGGTCGTTCGAGGGGCCGCCGACCGTGGGTTCGCCGCCGAAGTCGGGCGGTTCCCCGCGCCCGGGTCGTCACGCGAGGGCGTTGTCGTCGGCGGCGCGTCGCTGTGGGTCGCAGACGGCGTCGAATCCCGGGAACAGGCCGCCGCAGGTGAATTCATCGCGTGGCTGACCCGGCCCGAACAACAGCGCCGCTGGCACCGCCGGACGGGCTACTTCCCGGTTCACCGGCGGACGCGGGACCTCCTCCGCGACGACGGCTGGTTCGACGAGCACCCCGGCTTCGCGGTCGCGTTCGACCAACTGGCCGAGACTGACGACACGCCGGCCACCCGCGGCGCTCGCGTCGGCCCCTTCACGACTGTCAGGACCATCGTGTCGGAGGGACTGTCCGAACTGTTCGACGGCCGCGACCTCGACGCCGTGTTGGCGACGATGGACGAGCAGGTGTCGGCCCGGCTGTCGGAGTACGAGAACTCGGCGAACCGCTGACCGGGTGGGAGCGGGTCTGTCCGAGCCGGACCGAGTCGAAACGGACCGGCCGGCTGCGACGAGCCTCAGTAACCGCTCCTCAGCGACCGCCCCTCAGCGACCGCCCCTCAGCGACCGCCCGGTGATGCTTTCGCTATCGAGCCCTAATACCGGACGATGCGGCAGTCTCGTCGCTCGCGCTTCGGCGACTTGGTTCGCGCCGCCGGCCCCAGCGACCGCCGCCGATTCCTCGCCGACCTCTGGACCGCCCGCGGGTGGGAAACGACCGTCGAAGACGGCCTCGTCGTCGCCCGCCGAGGCGACCGAACCGAGCGACTCGCGGTCGGCTCCCGTCCTCGGTTTTCCCTGTCGCCGTCGGTTCCCGACGAGGCGACAGTCGTCGTCGCGCTCGGCGACCCCGCGCGAACTCGGCGCGCGGCCCCCGACGACGCCCGCGTCCTCTCAGTCGACGACCTCTACGAACTCGTCCGATACGGCCTCCCCGACGGCCGCGGCGACGACCTCGTCGCCGACCACTTCGGCGTCCGCCTCGCCGACTTGCCGGCCGACGGCGGAGGCGGTGGTGCAGGAAGTGCGGAGCGCGCAGGCGGCGCGCGGACCGGGCCGCTCGCGTCCGTGCTTCCTCCCGCGCTCTCGTCGCTCCCGGTCGCGCCGCTCCTCTTCGTCGCGCTCCTCCTCGCGGCGGTCGTCGTGACCGCCGGTTCGGGCGGCGTGCCGACGCTCGGTGACGCGCTGGGAGGGCAACAGCCGTCGTCCCCGACGCCGGCCGCGGCGACGACTTCCGACCCGACGCCGACGCCCGAACCGCGGGTGGTCGCTCCCGGCGTGACTACCGCAGGCGTCGAGAACGCGACGCTCCTCGCGGCGGCTCACCGGAGGGCCGCGGCGAACCGGTCGTACCGCTGGACGCTCGGCTACCGCGAGTCCATCGCCGGCGACGAGACGGGCCGCGAGGTCGAGGTCGTTCACGTCGAGGCCCCGCACGTCTACGTCTCCGAGGTGCAGCGCGCCGGGCGACTCAGGGCGTTCCCGCGCCCGACTGCCTCGGAGGACGCGTACGCCGACGGGAGCACGCGATACGCCCGCCGCCCCGCGGAACCGGACGGCGTCGCCGCTCGCGTCCTCGACCCGGACGTGCGCGACGGACCGGGTCGACAGGCCTCGCGCGCCGCCCGCTATCTCGACTGGTACCTCTCGGCGGACGAGACGAGCGTGGCACGCGTGACGACCCCGGCGAACGCGAGCGTCGAAAACGAGGTGGCGCTGTACCGAATCGAGGGCCGCGGCACCGACTTCCCGCGGTCGCGCGACTATCGGGTCGAAGCGGTCGTCGAAGAAGACGGGTTCGTCCGCTCGATGCGCGTCACCTACGAGACCCGCGACGGCCTCGGCGTCGAGGTCTGGTTCGCGTACGACGCGGTCGGCGAGACGACGGTCACGCGACCGGCGTGGCTCGACCGCGCCGACGGTTCGAACGGCGGCCGGACCGTCGTTCCGGCGAATGCGACCGGGCGCGTGCCACCGACCGAGGCCGTCCCGATATTCGCGGCGTTTACTGCTCGACGTCGACCGATTCGAGGACCACGTCGGACACCGGCTTGTCGTCGCGGTCGGTCGGGACAGAGCCGATGTCCTCGACGACGTCCATGCCGTCCGTGACCTTCCCGAAGACGGCGTGCTTGCCGTCGAGATGGGGCTGGGCGTCGAGCGTGATGAAGAACTGCGAGCCGTTCGTGTTGGGGCCGCGGTTCGCCATCGAGAGCACGCCGGGGCCGTCGTGGCTGAGGTCCGAGTGGAACTCGTCGTCGAAGGTGTAGCCGGGGCCGCCGCGGCCGGTCCCTGTCGGGTCGCCGCCCTGAATCATGAAGTCCGAGATGATGCGGTGGAAGAGGATGTCCTCGTAGAGAGGCTCGCCCTCCATCGTCTCGTCCGTCTCGGGGTGGACCCACGTCTTCTCGCCCGTCGCGAGGCCGACGAAGTTCTCGACCGTGTTCGGGACCTTGTCCTCGAAGAGTTCGACCGTGATGTCGCCCTTGTTCGTGTGGAGCGTGGCCGTTGGGTTGTCGCTCATACTCGACCCGTCGGGCGGGCGAGTGAAAACCGTGCCGCCTCCGGTTCGTCGCCGGTGACGCGGCTCTCCGGTTCACGGTCGGTGGCACGACCCCGTTCGGCCCGGGTCTTCCGGTCGGTTCCGCTGACTGTCACACCGACAGACGTTTTTCTCCCCCGCGACCGAGTGGTGTGAGATGACATCACAATTCGACGGAGGGCGGTCGGAATGAACGCCCGCTCGACCCTCGAACGGCTGTCGGAACTCGCCAACACCTACTTCGTCGGCCTCGTGCTCCTCGCGTCGGCCGCCGCGTTGGCGCAACCGGACCTGTTCACGTGGATTGCGCCCTACATCTCGCCGCTCCTCGGGCTCATCATGCTCGGGATGGGGCTGACGCTCCAACCCGTTGACTTCCGCCGACTCGCGGAGCGCCCGCGAGACGTGGCCATCGGCGCGCTCGCCCAGTGGCTCATCATGCCGACCGCCGCCTACGCGCTCACGGTGGTCCTCTCGCTCCCGCCGGAACTCGCCGTCGGCGTCATCCTCGTCGGCGCGGCCCCCGGCGGCACCGCCTCGAACGTCATGGCCTACCTCGGGAAAGGCGACGTGGCGCTCTCGGTCGCCATCACGACCGTCACCACGCTGGCCGCGCCGCTGGTCATGCCCGCGTGGGTCGTCGCGCTCGCCGGCGAACAGCTGCAGGTCGGCTTCATGGACCTGTTCGTCAACATCCTGCAAATCGTCTTCATCCCGGTCGTCCTCGGCTTCGCGCTCCGCCTCGTGCTCGACCGCAACGCGCCCGAGGTCGCCGAAGTCGGCCTCGACGTGTTCCCGCTCGTCTCGGTCCTGAGCATCGTCGCCATCGTCGCGGCCGTCGTCGGCCTCAACGTCGATACCATCCTCGGTGCGGGCGCGGCCGCCATCGGGGCCGTCGTCCTCCACAACGCCATCGGCCTCGGCACCGGCTACGGCACCGGCCGCCTCGCCGGGATGTCCGAGGACCGCGTCCGGACGACGACGTTCGAGGTCGGCCTCCAGAACAGCGGGCTCGCGGCGGCCCTCGCGCTGTCGTTCTTCTCGCCCGCCGCCGCCCTCCCGCCAGCGCTGTTCAGCGTCTGGCACAACATCACCGGCCCGCTCCTCGCCAGCTACTTCTCCCGGTCTGCGAGCGGCTCCGCCGGTGGCGCGCCGGCTGACGACTGAAACGCTCGTAACCGACGCGTCTTTTCCGTTATCCCCGTCCGCTCGGAACCTGCGCTGGATTAATGTATTGTGGAGAACAAGCACTACTGCATGGTACGAAACGTCGGCACGCTCGACCGGACTGTTCGCCTCGCGCTCGGCGCGCTCCTCGTCGTCGGCGGCGTCGGAAGCTACGCGGGGCTGTTCTCGCTCGGGTTCGGCCCGGTGCCCGCGGCGCTCGGAGCCGTGTTCGTCGCGGCCGTCGGCGTCATCCTGCTCGTGACCGGGTTCCGCCGGACGTGTCCGCTGTATCTTCCGTTCGGCATCGACACGTCCGACGACCGGAACTGACGCCCGGTATCGCCCCGACTCGTCCGCCTTTCTCGCTCCCCTAACTACAAGACACCCCACCGCGATGCGTCGGATATGCACACCGCGGAGACCGTGACGCTTACTCGCCTTCCCTCCGGCGTCCCGGTACAGACGACGGTTCACACCTACGAACCAGCCGACGGGACCGACGGCCCGACGCTCTACGTGCAGGCCGCCCAACACGGGCGCGAAATCAACGGCACCGAAGTGCTCCGCCGACTGCACGGCCGCCTCGAACGCGCGGAGCTTTCGGGCCGCGTCGTCGCCGTCCCCGTCGCCGACCCGCTGACGTTCGACCGCGTCTCCTACGTCACGCCCGAGGTGCTCGACTCCGTCAACTCCAACATGAACCGCGTCTGGCCGGGCGACGCCGACGGGTCGCTCCACCAGCGCATGGCCGCGAAGCTCTGGGAGTACATCAGCGACGCCGACGCCATCATCGACCTCCACACCGGGAGCCCGGACATGCTCACCCACACCGTCTACCTCCGGGGCGACGAGGCTTCCCGCGACCTCGCGCGGGCGTTCGGCGTCGATATCCTCCTCGCGGAGGCCGCGGGCGACGAGGCCGACGACGAGTGGACCGAACGGAGCTTCGACGGCAAACTCCGCGTGGCGGCCACGAACGCGGGCATTCCCTCCATCACCCCGGAACTCGCCCACAACAAACAGCTCGTCGAGCCGGCCATCGTCGCCGGCGTCGAGGGCGTGCTCAACGTCTGTCGCGACATGGGTATCCTCTCGGGCGCGGTCGAGTCGTGGGACGGCCGCATCTATCGCAACCACCTCGGCCGCGTGCAGGCCGCCGCCTCGGGCCTGTTCGTCGCCCGCGAGGACGTCGAACTCGGCCGCGAGGTCCGCCCCGGCGACCACCTCGGCTGGGTGTACGACCCGACCACCTACGAGGTACTGCAGGAGGTCGAAGCCGAGCGCGCGGGTCTCGTCTACTCTATCGCCCGCGAGGCGACCGTCACGGGCGGCGAGACGCTCGTCGGCATCGCGCTCCCGCTGGACGACGGCGAGGGCGACACCGAAGGGGACGACCCCTTCGACGAGGCCGACGGCGACCTCGACATATAGGGCAGAAAACAGTTATTCGAGCCGGCGGTCGGGCGTGTATGGACCGCCGCGCCGCGTTCTCGCTTCTCTTGGTTCTCCTCGTCGTCGCGGCGGGCACCGTCTTCGTCCTCGACAGGGAGGCCCAACGGCGGGCGATAGCGGCGGAAGAAACGCGCCTCCAGACCGAACTGGCGGCCAGCGAGTGCGTCACGACGTACGGCACGTCGGCGACCGTCAGCGACGAGTCGGCGTCGGTCGTCGGCCGGAGCCTCGACGGGTGGACGGTCCGCGTCTCGCATCCGTACTGGTACAGCACGAACCGGTCACACGCCGACGCGTCGTCAGAATCGGTCTACGTCGTGGGCGTGGAGTCAGTTCGGTACGTCGGCGGTGAGTCGGTAGGGCCGACGTGTTGAAGCGAGAGCGTTCGAGTCGGTTTTAGAACGCGCGCAGGTCTTCGAGCACGGCTTCCGCGTCGCCGGAGGCGATGGTCTCGCGGGCCATCTCCAGCCCCTCGTCGATGGTTTCCGCGTCCTCGCGGGCGTAGATGCGGAGCGCCGCGTTGAGGGCGACGGCGTCGGCGAAGCGGTCCTCGCGGTCGCCGGCGAGCACGGCTTCGGTGATTTCGGCGGAGTCGCCGGCCACGTCGTCCTCGTCGACGCCGAGGTCGTCGTACTCGAAGTCCATGCCGTACTCGGCGGTCTCGATGTCGAAGTCGTCGAAGGTGGCCTCGCCGTCGTCGCCGGCGGTCCACTCGGCGACCTTCGTGTAGCCGGGGCGGATGTCGTCGTAACCTTCCATGCCCTGGAACATGAGGACGCGGTCGAGGTCGTGGTGCTCGCTCGCCTCGAAGGTGTCGACCATCTTCTTGGCGAACGCGAGGTGGTAGAACGACCCGAGGTGAACCGAGGCGTTCGCGGGGTTGGCGATGGTCTCGATGGTGTTGACGAACGTCCGGACGCCCATGTTGTCGCGGCGCTCCCAGAGGGCGTGGATGGCGGGGTTAAACCGCGGCTGATAGTAGAAGCCGAAGCCGGTGTCGTCGACCATGTCGGCGGATTCCTCGGGGTCGAGTTCCGTGCGGACGCCGAGTTCGTCGAGGACGTGCTTGTAGGCGTCCTGCTTCTGGGTCGGGACGCGGTCGCCGGAGTGGACGACGACGGGTGTGCCGGCCGCGGCGGCGACGACGCCGGCGGCGACGCCGAGGATGGCGGTCTTGCCCTTGCCGTCGTAGTTCGCGCCGCAGTCGACGGGGTCGGCGTCGGGTTCGGCGTACTCGACGCGTTCGGCCATCACGTCGGCGTAGGCGGCGAGTTCCTCCGCGTTGTTGTGCTTCCAGCGGTTGGCGAGCCAGAACGCGCCAAGCGTCGTGTGGTCCGGTTCGCCGGCGAGGATGCGGCGCATCGCCTCGGACGCCTGCTCGCGGCTCATGTCCTCGGCGGACTTCGTCCCTGTGCCGACGACTTCCGTCATCAGACGCTTCAGCGGCCATTCCCCGAACTCGCTGTCGACTACTGCCATGCGCCTGTGTTCGGGCGAGCGGTCAAAAAACGTCCCGTTCGGTCCCGTCGCCCGGGAGCGACGACGCCGTCCGAAAGCGATAGGCTTCCCGACTCCTAACGCCGGGTAATGAGCGCGTTGTCGGACGATTGGCGGGACGGCATCGACGAGGTCGATGCGGCGCTTATCGACGAATACCAAAGCGGCTTCCCGGTCGAACGGCGGCCGTTCCGCGTCGTCGCCGCGGAGTTAGGCATCGACGAGGACGACGCCCTCGACCGCGTCCGTCGGCTCCGCGAAGACGGTATCTTCCGGCGGTTCGGGCCGGTCCTCAACCCGCCGGTCATCGGCAGTTCGACGCTCGCGGCCGTCTCGGCTCCCGAGGAACGCTTCGAGGAGGTCGCCGAACTCATCAACGGCTACCGGCAGGTGAACCACAACTACCGCCGCGCCCACGAGTGGAACATGTGGTTCGTCGTCACCGCCGGCTCCCGCGAGGCGCGCGACCGCATCCTCGCCGAAATCGAGGAGCGAACCGGCTGTGAGGTGCTGAACCTCCCGATGCTCACCGACTACTACATCGACCTCGAGTTCCCCATCGTCAACGACGACCGCTTCGCCCGCGAGAGCCTCGGCGCGACCGACGTGAGCGCCACCCGAATCTCCGAGGACGCGACCGGCGACCTCTCGTCGCTCGAAGCCCGCCTGCTCGTGGAGATTCAGGGCGGCTTCCCGCTGTCGAAGACGCCCTACCGGGACGTGGCCGACGCCCTCGACGCCGAGGTCGACGACGTGCTCGTCGCCGTCGAGCGTCTGCTCGCCGACGGCTGTATCAAGCGCATCGGCTGCGTCGTCAACCACATCGTCACCGGCTTTCGGAACAACTGCATGGTCGTCTGGAACGTCCCCGACGACGAACTCGACGCCCGCGGCGAGGCCGTCGGGAGCCTCCCGTACGTCACGCTCTGTTATCACCGGCCGCGCCGCCCCGAACAGGGCTGGGAGTACAACCTGTTTACCATGATTCACGGCCGGGACGCCGACGCCGTCGACGAGAAGATAGACGAACTCGCCGCCGACCACCTGCCGTTCGACCACGAGCGACTCTACTCGACGGCGAAACTGAAGCAGACCGGCGCGCAGTACGAGGAACTCGTGAGTTCGGACGACTGAGGACAGAACAAAACTCGCTTTTCGACGCTCGCGCCGGCGGCCGCGCTACTGCCCGCTACCGCGAGAGCGGCGACATCCGGTAGAGCATCCGCGCGGCCTGCGCGACGCCGGTCTTCGCCAGCGACCCGCTCTTGAGCGCGCCGAGTTTCGCGTAGTAGCCGGATTTGAACGCGCCCTTCTTGGCGAGGAGCGCGCTCCCGAGCGCCCCGCGCTTGGCGTAGTACGCGGACTTTCGGCCGGCCGCGCCGGCGTAGTGTTTCGTGCTCGTCGGAATCGGCGTCCGCCGGCCCTGCACCTCGGTCGAGCCGTTGCGGATGGCGTCCAAGATGTCGTCACCGCTGAGGGACGCGCGCGACACGTCGGGGATGTCGATTTCCGTGTAGGCGCGGCCGACGTACCCGACTTTGTGGGCGTCGCTGCCGGCGACGCCGGGGTACTGGCGGTTCGCCGCGAACCGGCGGGCGCGGCGGTTCTTGTAACCCGTGAAGAGCCACGAGTTGTACGTCTCGATGGCGTCGAAGGCGTCGCCGCCCGCGGCGTCGTGATACCGGCCGAGCCGACGGCGACCGATGCCGTGTCGGCTCCGCTGGAAGGGGTGCGGGACGATGGCGACGCCGCCGCGCTCGCGCACCCAGCGGGCCGTCTCGTCCAGCGGGCGACGACGCGGCGGAAGCTCCTCCACGCCGAGCGCGAGGAGGTGGCCGTCGGCCGTCGAGACTTCCACGCCGGGGATGCCGACGAGGCCGTACATCGGTGCGAGTTGCGCCGCTCGAAGGGACTCGTCGATGACGTCGTGGTCGGTGACGACGACGGCGTCCAACCCGATTTCGGCGGCCTGCTCCAAGATGAGCTCCACCGGGTCGTGCGCGTCGTACGAGCCTTCCGAGTGCACGTGGGGGTCGATGCGGACGGTCAGCGCGGACACGACTTCTCGTTAGGCTTCGGTAACGAAAAAGACACGCCCGAATCGTGCTAGCTCGCGGCACTGCGGTCCATCGGTCGGTGAACACCGAAACCAGATGTTTGAGGCCTCGAAAACGGTGGTTTCGGGAAAACATCATGTCGCCGACGTAAATTCGCTTCAGCGAATCTTTAGGAATTATCGTGTCGAACGTGTGCACATGGCATCCGAAGACCGCTTTCGCCCCGCCGTCGACCTCGCGGACCTCCGTGAGTCGGGCCGCGAACTGGTCGCGCTAGATGGACGCTCTATCGTCCTTTTCGACCACGAGGGCTCCGTCAGGGCCACAGATAACGCTTGTCCGCACATGGGTTTCCCCCTCGCCCGCGGCACCGTTGACGAGGGCGTGCTGACCTGTCACTGGCACCACGCCCGGTTCGAACTCTCCTGCGGCGACACCTTCGACCCGTGGGCCGACGACGTGCGGACCTACCCAGTGGAGGTGCGCGACGGGACGGTCTACGTCGACCCGAACCCCGACCCGGACGACCCGCCGGCGGTCCGCTGGTCGAACCGGCTGGAAGACGGCCTCGAACAGAACCTCCGGCTGGTCGTCGCGAAGTCCGTCATCGGCCTCCTCGACGCCGGCGTCGAGCCGACGGAGCCGCTTTCGACCGGCGTCCGGTTCGGCTGTCGCTACCGGCGCGACGGCTGGGGGTCGGGGCTCACCATCCTGACCGCGATGGCGAACGTCCTCTCCGACCTCGCCCCCGACGACCGAAAGCGCGCGCTCTATCAGGGGCTCGTCCACGTCGCGGGCGACGTCTCAGACGAACCGCCGCAGTTCGAACAGGACGCCCTCGGCGCGACCGACACCGACTTCGACCGCCTGCGGTCGTGGTTCCGCGAGAACGTCGAGGTCCGCGACCCGGACGGCGCGGAACGCGTCCTCCGGACCGCCATCGCGGCCGGGCACGACGACGCCGAACTCGCCGGCATGGTCGCCGCCGCGGCCACCGACCACCGCTACCTCGACACGGGGCACGTTCTCGACTTCGTGAACAAGGCCTGCGAGGCGCTCGACCACGTCGGCTGGGACCGCGCCGACGAGGTCCTCCCGAGCCTCGTCCGCGGACTCGCCCGCGCCGACCGCGCCGAGGAGTCCGCCGAGTGGCGTCGCCCAATCGACCTCGCGGGCACGCTCGACGACGTGTTCGCCGACCTCGACGACCACGTCGCCGCCGGCGCGGGCGAGACGTGGTCCCGCCCGGACGACCTGCTCGATACCCTCCTCGGCGACGACCCACACGTCATCGTCGACGCGCTGACCGAGGCGATTCGAAGCGGCGCGACGCCCGCCCAACTCGCCGATGTCGTCGCCTTCGCCGCCGGGACCCGCGTCGCGCGGTTCTCGACCACCAACGAGTTCGGCGACTGGAACACGGTCCACCACACGTTCACCTACGCCAACGCGGTCCATCGGCTCGCCGAGCGGACGGGCGCGAAAGAGCTCTACCGCGGCGCGTTCGACGCCGCCATCAACGTCTACCTCGACCGGTTCCTGAACACGCCGCCGGCCCCGCTTCCCGACCCGGCCCCCGACGCCGACCCCGCGGAAGCACTCGAAACGCTGTCCGCGGCGTTCGACGCCGAGGGGCGGGTGAACGACGCCGGCCGGGCGGTCGCGGGGTTCCTCGACGGCGGCGGCGATCCGGCGAGGCTCCGCCGCGAACTCGGTGGCGCGCTGCTCCGCGAGGACGCCGGCTTCCACACCTATCAGGCGCTCGAAGCCGGGTTCAGACAGGCGGCGACGCGGCCGCCCGAGGAGGCTCGGACGCTTCTCGTCGGCGTCGCGCGCTACCTCGCGGCGCACTCGCCGACGCGCCGGGAGCGAGAACAGACGTTCAGCATCGCCGCGCGACTCCAGCGCGGCGAGTCGGTGTACGGTGAGGACGTCGAAGACGCGGCCCGCTGACCCCGCGCCGGGGTCGTCGCGTCGGCTCCCGACGCTGTCGCCGTCGCCTCTTTTCTACTGCTCGGCGATTCGCTCGCCCGCGTCGACGCCGCTCCAGAGCGCGGCGTGGACCCGGCCCTCGCCGACCGTCCAGTCGCCAGCGAAGTAGAGGCCGTGAGACTCCCCGCGGCGGAGTATCTCGCGGTCGGCGACGCCGTCGGGGAGGGCGTACCGCCAGCCTTGGTCGTCTACCCAGTCGGGGTCGCGCAGGCGCTCGTCGTCGAGGAGTTCGGCGACCATCCCGGCGACCTCGTCGGCCGCGTCGTCGAGGGGGTCGTCGTAGTGCGCCTCGGACCACTCGGGGCTCGGTTGGACGACGAGCAGGCTCTCGCCGTCGGGGACGTGGCCCTCCTTGCACTCCTCGCGGGCGACCCAGCCGACCGGGTGGGTCTTGTCGGGGTTGACGAGGGCGTACCACGGCTCCTCGCGCTCGAAGGGGTAGTGGAGGACGACGGTTCGAACCGTCCGGTACTCGACGCTCCCGATGGCCTCGCGGAGCGCGACCATGCACTGGTCGCCCCAGCCCATCTCGGTGAGAATCCCGGCCGTCTGCGGGGCCGGCGGCGTCAGGAGCACCGAGTCGAACGGGCCGTGGCGCGTCCCCGCCTCGTCGACGACGGACCAGTAGCCGCTGTCGGGGTTGTGGTCGATGGCGGCCACGCGCGTCTCTCGCTCGACGGTCGCTTCGGTCTCCGCGAGCAGGCGCTTCGCCAGTTGGGTGATGCCCTCGGTCCACGTCCACTTGTGTTGGTCTCGGTTGTCGCCTTCCGAGATGACGCCGTCGCCGTCGAACGTCCAGACTGGCTCGTCGATGTTGACCAACCCGTCCGCGCCCAGTCCGCGGACGAGCTGCGCCGTTCGCCGGTCGTAGTCTTTCACGTAGTTCGCGCCGTGGTCGTACCGACAGCCGTGTCGGCGGCGCGTCGCGGCGCGCCCGCACACGCCGCGGCTCTTCTCGAGAATCGTGACGTTCGCGTTCGCCTCGCGGAGCGCGTAGGCCGCGCCAGCCCCAGCGGCCCCGGCTCCGACGATGCACACGTCGCGAGTCATCTCGCCACCCCGCGTGTGAGTCCAGCCAGCATTGGTCAAACGTGAGGCTTCGAGGCGCTAAAAGACTCGCAACGCGGCGGGATTGGGGACCGCGCCCACGCCTCCACCCCGGCCGGAGGCGAAAACGATTCACGTCGCGCCGCCGGAGTCCGGGTATGTACGACTCGGTCATCTTCGACCACGACGGCGTGTTGACCACGCTCGTCGAACTCACTCCCCTCCGCGACGCGACGTGGGACGCCTTCGCCGAACTCGGCGTCGCCGACCCCGACCCGGACCACGTCGAGCAGGTGGTCATCCACGTCACGCCCGAGGACGTGCGCGCCGCCGCCGAGCCCTACGACCTCGACCCCGAGACGCTGTTCCGCGTCCGCGACGAACTCCAGTCGGCCGCCCAACAGCGGGCCATCGCCGACGGCCAGAAGGTTCCCTACGACGACTTCGACGCGCTCCGCCGCATCGACGCCCCGATGGGCATCGTCTCCAGCAACCAGCAGGCGACCATCGACTTCGTCGTCGACCACCTCGACGCCGCGGACCTGTTCGGCACCGCCTATGGTCGCGAGCCCTCGATGACGAGTCTCCACCGCAAGAAGCCCGAACCCTACTACCTCGAACGCGCCATGGCCGACCTCGGCGTCGAATCGCCGCTGTTCGTCGGCGACAGCGACAGCGACATCGCCGCCGCCGAGGCCGCGGGCGTCGACTCCGCGTTCATCCGCCGCGGCCACCGCGCCGACCACACGCCGACGCCCGATCCGACCCACGAAATCGCCGGCCTCGACGACCTGCTCGAACTCGACGGCGTGCCGGTCGTCGGCGACGCGTCCACCGCGTCCGGCCCTGCAGCTGACGGCGGCCGCGAGAACGGAGCGCCGTCTCGATGACCCGGTCGCTTCCCCGCATCGGCCTCGGGACGATGGGCCTCGACACGCCCGACGAGGCCGCCGCCGTGACGACGGCGCTGGAGTTGGGTTACCGCCACGTCGATACCGCGCAGATTTACGGGAACGAGGCGGTCGTCGGCGACGCGCTCGCGGCGGCCGGCGTACCCCGCGAGGACGTGACGCTCGCCACCAAGGTCTGGGCGGACAGCCTCGCGCCCGCCGACGTGCGCCGGACGACCCGCGAGAGTCTCGAAAAGCTCGGAACTGACTACATCGACCTCCTGTATGTCCACCGCCCCATCGACACCTACGACCCCGAGGCGACGCTTGCGGCCTTCGACGAACTCGTCGACGACGGCCTCGCCCGCGGCGTCGGCGTGAGCAACTTCACCGTCGCCGAGTTGGACGAGGCGCTCGACCTGCTCGACGCGCCGCTCGTCGCCCACCAGACAGAGTACCACCCGCTGTTCCAGCGCCCCGAACTCCTCGACCACGCCGAGGAACACGGCTACGACGTTGTCGCCTACTCGCCGCTTTCGGGGGGCCGCGTCCGCGACGTGGACGAGGTCGTCGCAGTCGCGGAGAAACACGACGCGACGCCCGAAGCGGTGAGCCTCGCGTGGCTGGCCGCGAAGGGGCTGTGTCCCATCCCGAAGGCGTCGAGCGAGCGCCACCTCCGGGCGAACCTCGACGCCGTCTCGCTGGAACTCGACGCGGGCGACGTGGGGGCCATCGACGGTATCGAATCTGAGGCTGAACTGTTTCCTGAGTGACGAGTCAGTCGCTCGGCACCGTCTCGAAGTCTCAATTTCGATACTAGTCCCGGAACGATTATAATAAGACGGGCGAGTGTCCGACCATGCGGATTCCGAGTGGGGTAAGCGGGTTCGACGAACTCATCCAGGGGGGCTTCCTCCCGCGCCGACTGTACGTGCTGAGCGGACCGCCGGGGAGCGGGAAGACGACGTTCACGTCGCAGTTCATGGCCGAGGGGCTTCGTAACGGCGAGAAGTGCATGTACATCACCATGCACGAGACCGAGGACGAACTCGTCAACGACATGTCGAGTTTCGACTTCGGCTTCGAGACGCTCGCCAGTTCCGAGGGCTTTCGCTTCATCAATCTCGTGAGCCCGAAGGGGAAACACATCCTCAACCAGTTCTCCCAGAGCGGGGGGTCGTCGAGCGTCCAGAGCCTCACCGACAAAATCGTCGCGTTCGTCAACTCCCGGCAGGTCGACCGCCTCGTCATCGACTCGACGATGTTGCTCCGGCTGTTCTTCGCCAACGGCTCCGAGGAGATGACGCGGTTTCTGACGGCGCTCAAGCAGGGTGACGCCACGACGCTTCTCATCTCCGAGATGACCGACCCTTCGTCGTACTCCGACGAGCACTTCCTCGCCCACGGCGTGGTGTTCTTCCACAACTATCTGGAGGCGACGGGCATGACGCGCGGCATCCAGGTCATCAAGATGCGCGGGACGAACATCGACTGCAACATCCGGTCGCTCGAGTTCACCGACAACGGACTGGTCGTCGACCCCCGGTCGAAGGTCGACCTCTGAGGTAACCACAACAATGTACGAACGGGTCTTCGGAACGGACTGGCGGACGATTTCGGACGAGGAGGCCATCCGCCGGATGTACGCCCTCGGCGTCTCCAGCGCGCTCGGTCACCCGAACCGCGGCGAGTTCGAGCGCATCCGCCGGCAGGCCGGGACCGCCTACGGCCGGAGCGTCCTCCAACTCGCCTTCGAGGAGGGGAAACAGCGGGTCGCCCGCAACGAGTCGGAGTACGACTCGAAACAGGACGTCTGGGAGGCGCTCGTCGACGAGGAGACATCGCCATCTACGGCGGGGCGTGCCGACGTGACGATGCAGAAGCCGACGGACAAACAGGGCATTCCCAAAGCCGTCGGCCGAGCGTCCGTCCTCGACGGTGGCGGCGACGACTTCTCTCGGATTCGGCTGCCGGAGTTCCTCCGACGCGGATAGCCGGCCGACCTCCGACGCGAGCAGCCGACGAACCTTTGGGCGTCCGAACCCTCTCTGAACGCATGAGCGACAGCGAATTCAGCCTCTCCGAGTCCGAGTGGCGCGAGCGACTCTCGGAGGACGCCTACCGCGTCCTCCGCGAACAGGGGACCGAGCCGCGGTTCTCCGGCGAGCACGTCGACCGGAGCGACGACGGCGTCTACCGCTGTGCCGGCTGTGGGACCGAGCTGTTCGACTCGGAGACGAAGTACGACTCGAACTGCGGGTGGCCGAGCTTCTACGCCGCCGAGGACTCGAACATCGAGCTTCGGCGCGACCTGAGCCACGGGATGGACCGCACCGAGGTCGTCTGTTCGACCTGCGGCGGCCACCTCGGCCACGTCTTCGACGACGGGCCGGAGCCGACCGGCAAGCGCTTCTGTATCAACTCGGTCGCGCTCGATTTCGAGGCGGACGAAAAATAGGTCGGAAGAGATGACAGCGAACCGGACCGACGAACACCGAACGCGAACCTCGCCTTCCTCACGCCGAACTCTGATACGTGAGGAACGTCACGGCGACGGCCGCGAAGAGGTCGGGCAGGAATGTGAACGGTCCCAGCCCGCTCCCCCTGAACCCGAGGAGGATGGACGCCAGCGGGTTCGACGTGAGGGCGTACAGGAGCAACGCCGCGGTGAAGAGCAGCAGGCTCAGGGTGAACCGGTTCGGAAGCTCCCGGTAGAGCATCGCGTAGGTGGCCGCGAGGAACCCGAGCGCGACGAGGTTGTACGTCGAGACGAACAGTTTTAGCTGCACGAACAGGTCGGGGATGGGCGGGCCACCGGGGGCGCCCGGCTTGTGCGGGACGAACAGGTCGGGGCCGAACCACGTCACGAGCGCGGCGACCGCGAGCGAGACGACCACGACGACCGCGGTCCGTCGGAGCGGGTCGCGGTTGGGCGCGTCGCTCACGCGTCGTCACCTCCGACCGCGACGTCGTCTAAGTTGGCCTTCCGAGCCACCTCGTCGAGCACGTCGAGGTTGGCTTCCATCTGATCGGTCAGAAAGTACGTCTTTCCGTAGTTGTCACCCATAGTCATCAACACGTTGTTCTCGACGAGGAGTTCCAGGTGGTGCTGTGTGGTCTTGTAGTCGAGGTCGAGTTCGTTCGAGAGTTGGTTGGCGTTCATCGGCATGTCGTCGAGCGCGCGGATAATTCGCAGGCGGTTTCGCCCCCCGCGCGACCCGCCGATTAGCCACCACAGCACACGTCGCATCCGGCTAAATCGTCAAATCCGGACGTAATAAAACGGCAGGCCTCGGGTCCGCGCCGTCGGAGGCCCGCGGTGGAGTCGTGCGTGGCAGGGGTGCGTTCAGCGGGGTGCGTTTGGAAGGCGTTCGAAGGGAGTGGATTGCTGGGGGCAGTCGTCAGCGGGGGACCGCGGGCGTCAGTTACCGCGCGGCCCGAAGCCGCCGGGGCCGCCCGCATGGTGTCGCGCGCCGCCGTCGCCACCGCAGGCGAGCGTCGACGTGTCGACGCCGAACTCGGTGAGTTTCTCGTTGACGGCGGTCCGAATCTCGTCGGCCGTCGCGTCGTCGTCGCGGAGGTCGGCGACGAGCGTCTGGATCTCGTCGGTCTGCTCGTCGGTCAGATTGAAGCGGTCCTGCAGGCGGTCGCCCGGCGCGTGCCGGGTCTCGTTCGCGGTCCCGTTGAACGGGCCGTGCCACCCGCCGTCGGCTCGGACCGGGGTCCAGTCGGTCGCTTGGACGGTCTCCGATGCTTGGGTCTGGACACCGAGGCCGCCGGCGGCGGCGACCGTCCCCGCGAAGACGAGCGAGGCGACGACGAGCGCCACCCCGAGCGTTGTGAGTCTGTTCATGATTTCTTCCTCGTCTCTCCCGTCGCTCAGCGGCTAAAAGAGGATTTTCCGAACTCGAACACGACTCCACCGTGAATCCGCCCGGAGTTAGGCCCAAATTACGCCGAAAACCGCCCGACTGGCGGGGGGCGACCGACGGCGCGCGTGTCACGCCGAGAAACCCGGAATCACGGCGGTAGGACGGGTCTAACGCTCGTCTCCTGCGAGTAGTCGACACGTACCAAACTAGGGTGGTGACGTACGTGATGTATGTCTCGCAGCTACCCGGTCCGCCGCCACCCCACTCGGCGGAGCCCTCCGTTCACGCCCTACGCTCTCGTCGTCGCCGGCCTCCTGACGTTCTGTATCGCCGTCCTCGCACCCGTCGCCGACCTCTCGGCGGGCATGTCGGTCATGAACGTCGCCGCCAGCGGGACGACCCCGACGTTCGACGGCGGCACGCTCGTCCTCAGCGGCGGCCTGCTTCTCATCAGCGCCGCCTCGACGTTCTTCGGCGTCCTCCTGTTGCTCCTGCGACTCTGAATCGGCGGCGAGAACGGAACTGCGACGAGAATCGGGGACTGGTCGGACGCGACGAGAACCGGCGGCTGACCGGCCCCGGCGAGAATCGGAAAAATACGCGAGACACGGGACCTCGGACCCCGTTTCGGTGTTGTGACGTGTTCGATCGCCCGACGCGGGCGGGTTATCGTCGCTCGATGGGGGTGGCGAGCACGGGTATCTTCGACTGGACGACGACCGACCGCGAGACGCTTCCGAGGATGTTGTCCTCGAAGCGCGCGTGGGTGCCCATCGAGATGAGCGCCGCGTCTATCTCCTCGGCGAACGCGAGAATCTCCTCGGCCGGGTCGCCGCGGCGGAGTTCCGTGGCGGCGTCGACGCCGTACTCGGCCATCGTCTCGGCGGCGTCGGCGAGCGCGGCTTCGCCCTGCGACCTGAGTTCCTCGTACACCTCGTCGACGCGCTCGTCGGCGAGCGTCAGGAAGGCGCGTTCGTCGACGACGTAGAGCAGGGAGACGGCGGCGTCGCGCTCTGCGGCGAGTTCCGCGGCGTCTTCGACGACCGGCTGCATCGAGTCGCTCCCGTCTATCGGCACGAGGATTGTGTCGTACATCAACTGGGAGTTAGGCGGGGACAGTATCACCCTCTTCGCCAGTTCCCGCGTGATGGGAACTACGCGGGACGAGGGTCGCGGGACGGACCTCGCGCGGGGAGACGCGATTCCAGAAACGGGAGCGGTGCAAGCGGCTACCCGTCACGGGTCGCGTCGTCGGCGTCAGTCTCGTTTTCGGTGTCTACGTCACTCTCCGGTTCGGAATTACCGTCCGCGGCCTGTTGCTCCGCGTACCGCTCGGCCCGCCGTTTCCAGTCGGTGACCCGCCGCGCCGACACGTCCGCGGCGGCGGCGAGTTCCTCGTCCGACGCCTCGCGGAGCGCCGACACGGTGTCGATGCCCGCCGCTCGGAGCCGGGTCGCGTACGCCTCGCCGATACCGCGGATGTTCCGCGGGTCCTCGGGGTCCCGCGCTTCTTCGGCGGCCGCCTCGGCACCGACGCCACCCACCGAGACGCCCGTCGCCAACTGTTCGGTCATCGCGTCGACGCGACCGTCGAGGCCGTCTACTCGGCCTTCAACCTCGTCGATGCGCGCCGCGAGGTCGGCGTGGGTGTGTTCGGCCACCCCGTCGGCGACGCCGGTAACCCCGGGCACTTCCGGGTCGACCCCGGCTTCGACGGTGGTCTGGTCGGGGTCGTCGCTGTCGGGGTCGTCGGTCCCGCTCTCGCCGGTCTCGTGTTCGTCTCCGTCGTCGGCGGCTTCGGCCTCGTCTTCGTCACCTTCGGCCTCGTCTTCGTCATCTTTGGACACGTCGCCCGCGTCGTCTCCGACACCGTCCTCGGCGAGCGAATCGCCCGGTGCCACGTCGTCGGGGAGGACGTAGACCAGCGCGTCCGCCGGCACGTAGCCGACGACGTGTTTGCGCTTCTTGTCGGCGGTGAGGACGACCCCGCCGGAGTCGAGCGCCTTGTAGCCGCCGCACTCGAAGCTGGTTCCGTCTGTGAGATATACTTTCATAATCAATTATTGGCTTTAGGACAGAATGAGTGTTGTCGCTCCGCTGTCGGGGGTTTATCACCGCCCGCAGCGCCTCACGACGCATGGACGTGTTCGTCATCGGCGGCACCGGACTGCTCGGCACGGGAATCGTTCGGCGGCTCGTCGCCGCCGGCCACGACGTGACCAGCCTCCAGCGGGGCGAGACCGACGACGACCTCCCGTCGAGCGTCGAGCGGGTCGTCGGCGACCGAGACGACCCGTCGGTGCTTCGCGGCGCGGTTCGGGACGCGACGCCCGATGTCGTCGTCGATATGGCGTGCTTCGACGCCGAGACCGCCCGCGAGGCGGTCGAAATCTGCCGGCCCGTCGCCGACTGCTACGTCTTCTGCAGCACTATCGACGTCTACCACCGACCACCGCCGAAGAACCCCGTTACCGAATCGAGTCCGCGGAACCCGCCGGTCAGCGACTACGCGGCCGGGAAAATCGCCGCCGAAGACCTGTTCTTCGACGCGCACGACCCCGACGAGTTCGAGGTGGTCGTCCTCCGCCCGTGGAACACCTACGGCGAGGGCGGCACGCTCGTCCACACGCTCGGCATGGACTCGTCGTACATCGACCGAATCCGCGAGGGGAAGCCAATCGTCGTCCACGGCGACGGCACCTCGCTGTGGGGGCCGTGCCACCGCGACGACGTGGCGCGGGCGTTCGTCGGCGCGGTCGAGCGCCCGGGCGTCGGCGGCCGCGCCTACAACGTCACGAGCGAGGAGACGATGACGTGGAACCAGTACCACGAGCGCGTCGCTGCCGCGCTCGACGCGCCCGACCCCGACCTCGTTCACGTCCCCACCGAGGTGCTTCGCGCGGTCGCGCCCGACCGGACGCGGATGCTCCGAGACCACTTCCAGTACAGCACCGTCTTCGACAACAGCCGGGCGAAGGCCGACCTCGGATTCCGCTACACGGTCGAGTTCGAAGAAGGCGTCCGCGGGGTGGTGTCGTGGCTGGACGACCGCGACGCGGTCGATCCGTGGGACGCCGACCCGCTTTCGGACGCCCTCGCGGCCGCGTGGCGGGACGCGACCGACGCGTTCGTCGCGGGGTTCGAGTCGGGCGGGTGAACGCTCTGAGGCGGTGACCGAACCGGCTGAGTCGAAAAAACCGGCTGAGTCGAAACAGTCGGCCTCCGAACTCACTTCGGCTTCTGCAGAATCAACTCCTCACAGGCGTGTCGGTGCGATTCGCCCGCGGAGTCGTCGTCAAAGACATACTCGTCGCTGTGGCGGACTTCCCAACCGTCGTAGTAGCCTGCCAGTTCGCCGGGGTCGTAGAGGTGTTCGTTTTCACCCCAATCGGGTGCCGGCGCGACCTCCGGGTGGTCGACGAAGGCCCACACCGCGTGAACGCCGCCGGGGCGCGTCGCCTCGCGGAACCGTCGGAACTGCGACTCGCGGTTCTCCGGGCGGACGTACTGGAGTGTCCCGATGGAGTAGACCACGTCCCAGCGCGACTCGAACGCGAGGTCGTTCACGTCGGCGCACCGGGTCGTGAGTTCGACGCCCCGCTCTTCGGCGAGTCGTTCGGCCTTGTCGAGACCGTTCGGCGAGATATCGACCGCCGTCACGTCGTGGCCGCGCTCCGCGAACCGGACCGCGTCGCGCCCCTCACCCGCCCCGAGGTCGACGACTTCGGGGTGCGTCTCCGGCGAGACGGCGTCCGCAGTCCGGGTCGCGAGTTCGTTCGGTTCCGTCCCCCAATAGTAGTCCGCGCCGTCGTACAGCCGCTGTAGCTCCTCGAATCGCATGACGTGACCGATTCGAGGCGGCCTGATACGACTTGTGGCTCGGTCGGCCGCGACGGTCGCGGCGACCGTGACGGCCACGACGCCCGCGACGTCCCGCGAACAACGGTCGCTCCCGCGTCGTAGGAACGAGCGTCGCCTTTTCACCGATTCCGCACCGATATTCGGACATGCTCCGAGCCCTGTTGGCGGCGTTCGGTCTGGTGGAACTGCTCGTTCCGGACAAACTGGTCGCGGTGATGACGCGCCTCGCCTACGAGGACGGCGGCGAGATGACGGCGAAACCGTGGGTGGTGACGGCGGCGCGCGTCGAGGGAGCGGTGTTCCTCCTCGTCGCGCTGTTCGGCCTCCGCGGTCGGTGCGGCGGTGACGGTGGTGACGGTGGTGAGAGCGGCGAGGCCGACGAAGACGAATAACTGCGTCTCGCGGGCGTCACCGATGTCGGTGACTCGGCCCGCGAAAGAAGCGACCGCGGTGAGAGAATATGAGACTGTGCGCGGAAATCGGTCGCCGAGCGACTCGTGTTCCGCCGCGTCGGTTCGACGCGTGCGCCCGGCTCAGGCGAGTCGTGCGAACGCGAGCGACCCGCTCGTGTTCTTGATGTAGACGCGGACGGTCTGTCCTTCCTGCGCGCCGGGCACGAAGATGGTGTACTTCCCGCGCTGGGCGACGCCGTCGCCCTTGCGGCCGGTCCCGGTGATTTCGACCTCGTAGGTGCGGCCCTCTTCGACGGCCTCGCGCTGGCGCTTGTTGCTCACGCTGGAGCGCTTCTGGACCGGACGGAAGGCACCACAGGCCTCACAGCGAAGCATGTCGACGCCGTCCTCGGTGACGAGGCGGGTGTCCGGCAGGCCACACTCCGAGCAGATGACGTACTCCTCGACGTAGCCGTCGATGGCCTCCTCGAAGTCGTTGATGGAGAACGACCCGCTGTAGCGGGCGCGGTCGCCTTCCAGCTGACCGCTGGTCCCGAGGGTGCGCTGGATGGCGCTGTGGAGGTGCGCGGGCGTCCGCGAGAGCGCGTCCGCAATCTCGCCGAGGTTGGTGAGGCGGGTGAACGCGCCGTCGGTCTCGCCGGACGGGTCCGGCACCGTGAGGCGTTCCTGTTCGACGTTTCGTTCCGGTAGGACGTTGAGCGCTCGGTCGAGCGCAGTCTGATACTCCATAGGGGTTCGAGTGTCTGGCGACGTATAGCCGTTCCGTGACCGTCCTTGGCGAAGCACCGGTGCGCCGAAGTTCGTTTCACTACTCTCGGCGGCGGAACCGAGCGCCACGCCTTCGGCGCTGGCTCTCGAACGCCTTTCCATGGGCTACACGTGGCAGTACTACGACCTCGTACTCCTCGGCATCCTCGGGAGCCTCGTCGCCGGCGTCGTCGCCGGCCGACTCACCTCGATGGAGCCGCAGACGACGCTCGTCGGCTTCAGCGCCCTCGCGGCCGTCGTGATGGCGCACGGCCTGTTCGTCAACGGTCCCGTGGACGAGCCGGGTGACCTCGCCGACGAGGTTGAGGCGCTGAACTGAGTCGGGCGATTCGACGGCCGTCTCCTTACTCGCCGTCGACGACGCGGTTCGTGAGCGTGCCGACGCCCTCGTACCAGATTTCCACGTCATCGCCGGGTTCGACCAGTCCGGGGTTCGCCGGGCTGCCGAACGAAATCACGTCGCCCGGCTGGAAGGTGTAGCGCTCCGAGAGGAACGAGACGACCTCGGCGGGCGAAAAGAGCATGCGCTCGGTGTTGGCTTCCTGCCGGAGTTCGCCGCCGACGTGGGTCGTCATGTCGATGTTCGACGGCTCTACGTCGGTCTCTATCCACGGGCCGAGTGGCCCGGAGCCGTCGAACGCTTTTCGAGCCGTTCGGCCGGGCTGGTCGAGCGCGTCGAGGTCGTTGAGAATCGTGTAGCCGCGGACCACCTCATCCACGTCTTCCTCGGCCACGTCAGAGCACTCGCGGTCGATGACGGCGGCCAGTTCGCCGGCGTAGGTCAGCTCGTCGGTCCAGTCGGGGTACTCGATGTCCGCGCCGGGGTCGAGCACCGACACCGGCGGCTTGATGAACCAGTCCGGTTGGTCGGGGATATCGTAGTCCATCTGGTCGACCGTCGCCGCGTAGTTCCGGCCCACGCAGTAGAGCGCGGTCGGCTCGCAGGGCGCGAGCAACTCGGCGTCGACGCCGACTTCGTACTCCTCGCCGTCGACCGTCACGACGCCGTCGTCGTACCGGCCCGACACCACTCCGTCGTCGGTTCGAATCCGTGCCAATCGCATCGCTCCCTCCTGCGTCGGCCACTCACTTCAAGCGACGTGTCTCCGCAAGCGAACGCGGGGAGTACGACACGGTGAGCCGCTGTCGCGCCTCAGTCGGACGCGGACTCTCGGTTCATTCGGGGCATCGACTGGTTCTCGCGGTCGACGAGGTTGTGGATGCGCTCGGTGCGCGTCGATTCGAACTGGCGCTGGCACCGGGCGACGCCCGACGCGGGGTCGGTGCGGTCGGCGTTGGGGCGAGTCTCGCCCTCGGCGGTCGGCTCGCGGTCTGTTCGCAGGGTCGGTTCGTAGGTCGGGGTGGCGTTTGTGCTCACGATTTCGTTGGGTTTCGGGTCGGTCGGACGGCTGTGCGGCGACGAGAAGAGTTAGCGATGTACGCGTACGACCGACATTGTTGTACCCGGCAGTACAGACCAATCTATAATAAATATTCATGTTCGAACAGCGGCGGTGGTTCGACCCGCGGTTGTGGCCGCGTTGCGGCCGCGGTCGTTCTCACTCGCGCGAGTCGTACTCCTGATAGATGACGTGGCCGCAGGACTTGCAGTGGGAGGCGTCGGCGTCGTGGTAGGCCAGTCCGCAGTTCTGACAGGTGATGCTGATCTTGTCGCGGTGGCCCCACTCCTTGACGATTTTGCTCGCCTGCCACGGGATGAGGATGACGCCCGCGAGGATGGCGGCGACCGTCACCCACCGCCCCGCCTCGGTCACCGGGACGATGTCGCCGAATCCGACCGTCGAGAGCGCGACGACGATGAAGTAGAACGCGTCGCCGAACGTCCCGATTTCGGGGTTCACACGGTGTTCGAACGAGTAGAACATCCCCGCGGCGACGAAGAAGATGGTGAGCACCGTCAACAGCAGTTTTATCACGCGGAGTGTCCCGACGGAGACGGTGCCGAAGAAGAACTCCTCGTCGCGCGTGAACCGGTAGAACCGGAGGACACGGACCACCCGAATCGCCCGCAGGAAGCCGATGTTGGCGGCGACCGACGAGACGGGAAGCACGAGCACCGTCAGCGTCGGCAAGATAGCCAGCAGGTCGACGAACGAGTAGACGTTGAACAGTTCGGCGGTCCGGTCCCGCGCGCCGTAGAGGCGGAGGAGGTACTCTGCGAGGAACACGATAGAGACGGCGGCCTCGACGGACCAGAGCATCGACTCGACCGATGCCGAGAGCGAGTAGGTTTCGGCGACGAACACCCCGACGAACAGGAGATTGAGTCCGAGGAGCGCGATGTCGATGGCCTTGCCGACCGTGGTCCGGTGGTCGAGGAGGTAGAACCGGACCACGTCCCGGGGCGTCTCGCGGCGCGACCCGCGCGCATGACCGTCCATATCTCGTCTTCGGCGGAGAGATACTTATACCGTCGTGCGACAGAGATTCTGTCCGTTTTCGATTTTGAAACTATATATTCTGAAAGTGAGACTCGTCAAAGACACGCCAGATGTGTCTCGTATCGTCACTCAAACTGGACGAGTCTCCGTCCAAGCGATTACTGGTAAAATCGGATATAGGGGCGATAAGTCTTGTATTTGGCATCTAGAGATACTCCGTTTCCTGCGCCGATTTTGGGTGTGGTTTCCATGAGGATGTTCGTTCAATTAGTACTATATAGTAGTCGAATTTATCACGGATGAAATGAAACTCTCGCCCGATGGGAGAACGTTGGTCACGCCTTCGGGACGCGCTTCCCGACGGTCTGTCGGACAGACTCGGCGACCGATTTCCGCGACCGTCCGTCTCGGCGACGGTCCCGCGGGCGATTCGCCGCACCTACGCTCGGAAGTTCTTCGCGGCGGTCCTCGTCGCCATGGTGGTGATGGCGGGTGCCGGGGCGGTCACCTACACGCAGGTCCACGACACACTCGACGCACAGGTCGAACAACAGCTCACGGCGACCGCGGACCTCCAAGCTGACGGGCTCGAATCGTGGCTCGCCAGCAAGCGTCTCCAGACCCGCACGACGTCCTCGACGTGGCAGTTCCAACTCGGCAACTCGCAGGCGGCCAGTAGCTACCTGTTTCAGCGGAGCGGCGAACTCGGCCAGTCCGACGTGACGGCCATCCACTACGTCGACTACGCGACCGGCGAAATCAAAGAGAGCACCGCCAGTTCGCTAGAGGGCGAGTCGGCCGCCGCGGTCGGCCTCCCGTGGGGCGACCTCGAACGGAACGTCAATCCCGAACCCGAGCGGGTGTACGTCTCCTCGTCGACGTTCCGGTCGCCGGTCGACGACCAGGTGTCGTTCGTCCTTGCGAGCAAACCACCGGAGAACGCCGAGTCGGTCGTCCTCGTCACCGTCAGCCTCCCGGCTCGCCTCGCAGCGACCGAACAGACGATGGCCGGAAGCGAGACCACGCTGTACGCCGCGGACGGGTCAGCTATCGTCTCGACGGCCGAAAACGGGAGTATCGCGCCCCCCGACGACGGCCTACTTGCGAACGGAAGCGCGACCGCCCTCGGTCGGTCCGGCGGGAACGTCGTCGCGTACACCGAACTCGACGGCGTGGACTGGACGCTCTCGACTTCGGTCCCCGCCGCGAGCGCCTACGGCGTCCGCGACCGCGTCGGCGGCGGCCTCCTCGCGACGATACTCGTCGCGCTCGGGTCGTTAGGTGCCGTCGCGGTCGTCGTCGGCCGACGGACCACGCGGACGCTCGGTGAACTGACCGCGCGCGCCGAGGAGATGTCCGACGGCGACCTCGACGTGGACCTCGACACCGACCGTATCGACGAGTTCGGAACGCTGTACGACTCCTTCGACGGGATGCGCGAGTCCCTGCGGACGAGCCTGAACGAGGCAGAGACCCTCAACGACCACCTCGAAACGAAGGCGGAGGAGTACCGCACCGTCATGGAGCGCTGTGCCGACGGCGACGTCGCCTGTCGGATGGACCCCGACTCCGAGAGCGCCGCGATGGGCGACATCGCACGGGCGTACAACCAGACGATGGACGAACTCGGGGCGGTCATCGCCGACGCGCAGACGTTCAGCCGGGCGGTAGCCGAGTCGAGCGCGACGACGAGCGCGGGCGTCGCCGAAGTGAACGACGCCGGCGAGGCGGTCGCCGAGTCGATGACCGACATCCTCGACGACGCGGTCCGACAGGACGAACACCTCGACGACGTGGCCGACCGCGTCAACGACTTTTCGGCGACGATTCAGCAGGTGAGCGCCTCGGCCGCGTCGGTCGCCGACAACGCCGAGGCCGCGGTCTCTCGCGGCGAACGCGGCCGCGACGCGGCCGATGAGGCGATTTCGGAGCTACGGGCCATCGAGACGGCGACCGACCGCACGGTCGAGCAGGTCGAAGAACTGGCGGCCGCCGTCGCCGACATCGAGGACGTGGTCGAGTTCATCGACCAACTGGCCTCGCAGACGCACATCCTCGCGCTCAACGCCTCCATTGAGGCGGCGCACGCGGGCGAGGCGGGCGACGGCTTCGCCGTCGTCGCCGACGAGGTGAAGGGACTCGCCGAGGAGACGCAGGAGGCGACCGGACGAATCGGTGCCTCAATCGACCGCGTTCGCGAGCAGGCCGACGCGACCGCGGCGGACATCAGACAGACCCGGACGCGGGTCGGCGAGGGCTCCGAGACCATCGAGGAAGCCGTCGAGGCTATCGACACCATCGTCGACGACGCGGCCGACACCTCCGAGGGAATTCGGGAGATTCGCCGCGCGACCGACCGACAGGCCGAGGCGACGACCGAAGTCGCCGCCATGGTCGAAGACGTGTCAGCCATCAGCGACCGAACCAGCGCCGGCGCGCGCGAGGCCGCGGCGGCGACCGAAGAACAGACGGCGGCGCTCGCGTCGGTCGCGGAGCGGGTGGACAGACTCGCCGAGCGCGCCGGCGACCTCAGGGTCGCACTCGACCGGTTCGACGTCGCGGACGACGGGGCGACTCCGGCCGCGGAGGCACTCCCGAGCGCGACGGAAGCGCGGGTCGACGGCGGCGACCGTTTCAGAGGACGATAGCGCCTTCGGGCAGTAGCTCACGTTCGGTTCGCCGAGCCTCCTCGCCCTCCTCGACGAGCGTCGGTTCGTCGACCGGCTCCGAAAACCGGTTCGGGTCCGGCTCGACTCGCTTGAGCATCGACGAGAACACCGGTCCCTTCCGGCCGCCGGCGGAGGTGATACCGCCGTACTGTCGCTCCTCGAACGTCGACTCGTCGGGGCCGGGGAACTCCTCGCGGATTATCTCCGCGGTGTCTCTGATGTACTCGGCGGCCTCCTTCTGCGAGTAGAGACTCTCGTTGTAGTAGCGCTCGGCGTACTCGCCGTCGAGTTCCTCGGTGGAGTGTTCCGGCGACTCGTAGAGGACGGACTCCGTGGTCGTGTGGCCGCTGGCGAAGCGGATGTTGACCGTGAAGCAGTCGGGATACCGCAGGATGATGGGGAAAAACAGCATGTCGGTGACGGTGATTCGTTGTTGCATCCGCCAGAGCCCCTCGAAGTAGTAGGCGGTGAGCGCGCCGACGCGGTCGTCGCGCTCGCCGCGGTTGTACGCCATCGCAATCTTCTCGTAATCGTCGCCGGCGATGTGGCGACAGCGCCGCTTGTAGCTCTTCGCAATGCCTTCGAGTTGTGTCTCGTAGGCTTCGAGCAGGGAGATATCGGGGTCGGCGAGCATGTCTGCCTTCCGCTCTTGGGCGTCCGCGATGTTCATCATGTTCTCGTGGAACAGCCGTTCGGCGTCCTCGTCCGGCAGCGGCGTTCTGACCGCCTGCCGGTACAGTACCCGCGTATCCCCGTTGAATGTGACCCGCTGCTCGCTCATCTCGTGAAGATGTAATGCGGCGAGAAGAAATGAATTCGTTGGTAATCCGGACGGTTTCCCGACAGTCGCGAGACACGAAATATAAACCGACTACTGAAACCGAAACCAGTTACCATCAGTTCGATGCGTATCAGTCGTCGGTTGACGCGCCCCCGTCCGCGTCGGACGCAGCGTCCGCGGCGGCCGACGAGTCGACCGCGTCGAAAAGCGGACTCTGGTCACCCGGCGCGAGCGTGTTGAGCACGAGCGCTGTCAGCGCGGTCACGATGACCGGCTGGCCGAAGAACGTCGCGGCGGCCTGCGGGAGCCCCGAAAGCGCGTCGGGGCGCGTGGCGACGCCCAGGCCGAGGCCGAGCGAGGCGGCGACGACGACCATGTTCCGGCGGTCGAGGTTCGTGTGGAGGAAGACGAGGCGGACGCCGCTGGCGGCGACCATGCCGGCCATGAGCAGGACCGCGCCGCCGAAGACGGCGCTCGGAATGGTCGCGACCGCCGCGCCGACCTTCGGGCTGAGGCCGAGGACGGCGAGGACGACGCCCGCGATACCGACGACGTACCGGCTCATCACGCCGGTGAAGTTGACGATGCCCACGTTCTGCGAGAACGAGGTGACCGGGAACGCACCGAACACCGACGCGATGGAACTCATGAAGCCGTCGGTGAACAGGCCGCCGCGGAACTCCTCGTCGGTCGGGTTGCGCCCCTCGGCGGCGGTGATGCCGGACATGTCGCCGACGGTCTCCATCGCCGAGACGAGAAACAGGAACGCGAAGGTGATGATGGGGACCGGTTCGAAGGTGACGCCGAACGCGCCGGGGCGGGGAATCGCGAACCACGCCGCGTCGCCGATGGGCGCGAAGTCCACCACGCCGAGCGGGACGGCGACGGCGTAGCCGACGGCGATGCCGACAAGCGTGCTCAGGAGTCGTGTGATGCCGTCAGTAAAGAGATTGAGCGCGATTGCGACGCCGAGGACGAGAGCTGCGAGACCGACGTTGTGCGCCGCGCCGTAGTCGGCGGCTCCGACCCCGCCGGCGGCGTAGTCCATGCCGACCGGGACGAGGTAGAGCCCGATGATGACGACGACGAGCCCCGTCACCAGCGGCGGGAAGAACGGTTTGATGCGGTCGAACTGCCAGCCGATGACCCCCTCGACGAGGAAGCCGGTGACGAGAATCGCGCCGAACACCGCGCTCAAGCCGTAATCGACGCCGATGGTCGTCGCCGCGCCGACGAAGGTGAAACTCGTCCCCATCACGATGGGGAGCCGCGAGCCGACCGGCCCGACGGCGTACGCCTGTACCACGGTCGCGAGCCCCGAAAACAGGAGCACCATCTGAACCACGTAGGCCGTGTCGGCGACGCCGAGGCCGACCGCGCCCGCGACGATGAACGCCACGGCAGTCGCCGGAACAATCATCACCGAGACGTGCTGTATCCCGAGGAGAATCGACTCCAGCAACGGTGGCCGGTCGTCGATTTCGTATTCGAGGCCGAGTTCACCGCTCTCGTCTGACATCTGTACTCGCCACGAGCGACTCCCGTTCAATAATAGTTTCGCGTTCGAGCGTATTTCACTGCACTTAATGCGCGATGTTGGGCACAGACGTGCATACTTAACGGGCGAGTGGGGGGAACTGACACCGCACCGACCGCACCGACTGCACCGACCGCAACTGGCTCCACTCAGTGAATCTCGACGCCGTGCTCGTCGACGCTGATGTCGATGAGGCTCGTCGCCTCGTAGTCGGTGTCGTCGAGCGCCGTCTCGCCGACCTTCCGGATGGCGACGACGATATCCGAGATGTCCGCGCCGATGTCGTCGAGCGCGCCACAGATGGCCGCGAGCGTCCCGCCGGTCGAAAGCAGGTCGTCCACGACGAGCACGCGGTCGCCGTCTTCGATGTCGTTGATGAACATCTCCGACTCGGAGTAGCCGGTCGTCTGGTGAAGCGCGACCTCGCCGTCGAGGCCGTACTCGCGCTTGCGGATGACGACGAGCGGGATGTCCGTCTGGAGGGAGAGCGCGGTGGCGATGTGGATGCCCATCGCCTCCGGGGCGACGATTTTGTCCACGTCGAGGTCGGCGGCGCGGGTGATGCCGACGACGACCTCGCGCAGGAGTTGCGGGTCGAGCATCGGCACGCCGTTGCTGATGGGATGGACGAGATAGGAGTAGCCGTCCTTGTCGATGATGGGCGCTTCGTGTAGGGATTCCTCGAGTCGCTGCATGGGGTCCGTTTCACGAATCGGCCCAAAAGTGGTTCGCTCTCTGCGAGCGCCGCCCGACCGCCGCCCGGTCGCCACCACCGCGCTCGCGGCGATCCGCAAAATCTTCAATAGATTGTTATTTTTAATGTAGCAATGACAACACTATCAGTTGTCGTCCCCGCGTACGAAGAGCCCGCGAACCTCCAGCGATGTCTCTCGGCGCTCGACCGTCAGCCCGCAGAGGTGGTCGTCGTCGCCGCCGGTTCGGACCACACCGACGAGGTGGCTCGCGACCACCCCGCCTGCGATATCGTCGTCCGAGACGACGGGCGCGGTCCCGGTGCCGCGCGCAACCTCGGCGTCGACGCAGCCTCCGGCGAGATCGTCCTCTTTACCGATGCCGACACGGTCGTTCCCCCCGCGTGGGTCCGCACGCACCGCCGACACTACGACAACCCGGACGTCGTCGGCGTCGGCGGCCCGGCGCGCCCGCTCGAGGACTCCCTCCGGCACCGCGCCCTGTTCAAACTCCTCTCGGACTACTGGTACCGTGTCTCGTGGCCCGTCGGGTTCGTCCAACAGCCGACGTTCAACTGCAGTTACCGCCGCGACGCGTTCGAGGCTCACGGCGGTTTCGACGAGACGCTCCCGTTCATGGAGGACACCGAATTCTCCTTGCGGCTGAAGGACCACGGCGAGGTCGTCTACGACCCGGAGACCGAGGTCGCGACCTCCGCCCGGCGCGAGCGCGACGAGGGATACCTGTCGCTGTTCCTGATGTACGCGCGGGCGTACGTCAGCCACTACGTCCGCGGTCGGCGCGTTCGTGCTCGCTACTTCGACTCACAGTAACTCGGTCAAACCCTCCGGACTCGACGGTCTCCTCCACCGTCTGACCTTCGGAGAAGATGGCCTCGGCACTCATAGGGCTCCGCATCACCGAGTGCCTAGTTCGGTTCGGAACGGTGCCGTCGTCATCGGCCACCTCGTTCTCGCCCCGCGACCGAGTAATCACCATCGGTCTCGTTCGTCCCGCAACCGACTCGCTCAGGTCTTCTCCAACACGGATACGTCGATACGGGGGTACTGCACGCCGCCCGAAATCGACCCTTCGCCGGCGACGACGCCCCAGAGTCGGACGCGCTCGTCGGTGAGCAGTCGAAAGCCGATATCGCCGTCGAAAAAGCGTCCGGTCGGCCATCGTGCGATGACGTCGCCGCTGAGTCGCCCCCGGTCGTCCTCGACGGCGACAAGCGCCAGCCGGGCCTCGCCGCGCTCCATCGTCTCCTCGACGCGACCGGTGTACGTGACGGTCGTCCCAGCGTACGACTCGGGGTTCGTCCGGAGGTCGGCGTAGGGAATCGTCGTCGCGTTCGTCGGCGTCGCGACCGCAGTCGTTTGGTTCGGCAGGGTCGACTCCTCGGAGAGCGGTTGCGGCGTCGGAATCGACCACTCGACGGTCGGGAGTGACACGTCGGTGAGGTGGTCGTCGACCCACGCCGCGCGGCGGGCGACCGCGGCGCGGAGCTTCGGCGAGCGCTGGACGAAATCGGAGACCTGCTCGACGGCGAGGTACGTGACGAGGCCGCCGGCGACGTAGGTCCCGGCCTTTTTGAGCGCCTCGCGACGGGTGATTCGACCGGCGTCATCGCCTTCAGACTCGTCGTGTTCGCCTTCTGTGTCGTCGCCATCGCCGTCGCCGCCTTCGGCCCGGTCGCCCAGCCAGTTCGTCGCCGGTTCCTCTCGGGCAGTGAGGTCGCGGACGAACGATTCGACCCCGGCCTCTCGGATTTCGACGGCGATAGTCGGCGCGTCGAGGACGACGAGGCCGCGGCGGTGGGCGTCCGGGGCGACGCGGCCGTCGCCGACCGCCGCCACGTAGGGTTCGATACCGGCTCGCTCGCACCGCCGGACGAACGCGCTCGTCTTGTCCGCGGTGACGGTTCCGGTGGTCGTAATCCAGATTCGGAGTTCGCGCGTCGCGCCCTCGGGCGTCTCCCCGGTGGCCTCCACGTGCACGTCCGGGCCGCGGAAGCGGACGCGCGTCCGATAGCCCCGCGCCTCCCAGACGCGCTCGAAGACGGAGGCGAGTTCGACGTCGGTGCGGGCCGAAACGACCGACGTGAGCGGGGGCGCTGTCATTGCGTCCGAGGTACCGGCCGGGGCTGTTAGGTGTTTGCGCCCGGTTCTCGGCGCTGAGAACGCGCGGGCCACGACCCGGAGGGCCGAAGTCGGTTCGGGCGGGGTCCCGACCGTCGACCGCCGCCTCAGCCGAGGAACCGGACGGCGGCGTCGGCGACGATGTCGGCCACCTCGACCACGTCGTCGGTGAAGACGAACTCGCCGGCGGCGTGGATGTTCTCGCCGTCGGGGCCGACGATGACCGTCGGGAGGCCGGCGCGGTCGCCGAGGTAGTTGAAGTCGCCGACGCTGGAGAAGTAGCCGTAGGCGGGGTCGGTGCCGGCGACGGCGCGGGTGGAGTCTGTGAGGGCCGAAACGAGCGGGTGGTCCTCGTCGGTCACGTAGGGGCCGTACCGGATGCCTTCGTCGGGCGCTTCGCGGAACCCGACGTCGACCTCGCTCTCCAAGCCGAGTTCCTCGACGGCACGTTCGGCGTCGGCGCGGGCGTCTTCGAGCGTCTCGCCGACGACGACGTGGCGGTCCACCATGAGGCGAGCGCGCTCGGGGACAGAAAGCGTCTGGCTCCCGCCCTCGATTTTCAGCGGGCAGGTCGACCCCGAACCGAGTTTCGGGTGGTCGCCCACGTCGAGGTCGTCGAGTGCGGCCGCGAGCCTCCCGGCCTCGACGACCGCGTTGACGCCAGTGTCCGGTTTCGACCCGTGTGCGGCCTGCCCGCGCACTTCGATATCGTAGAAGTAGCGGCCGCGCGCACCGAGCAGGAGTGCCGGGTTCTCGATGTCCTCCTGTGCGAGAATCGGGCCGGGTTCGGTGACGATAGCGGCGTCGCAGTCGTCGACGACGCCGTCGCGGATGAGCCGGTCGGTGCCGAGTCCGTAGGGTCCCTCCTCGTCTACGACGGCCGTGAGGAGCACGTCGCCGGCGAGGTCGCAGTCGGCGAGGGCGTCGAAGGCGGTCATGACGGCCGCGAGGCCGCCTTTCATGTCGCACGCGCCCTGTCCGTACAGTTTCCCGTCCTCGATGCGACCCGAACACGGGTCTTCGTCCCAGTCTTCGACCAGTTTCACGGTGTCCATGTGGGCGTTCAACAGGAGCGTCGGCGCGTCCGGGTCAGAGCCCGCCAGTCGGGCGACGACGTTGTCGCCCTCGTACTCCGTGATGTCCGGTTCGCTCACGTGGTGGTACTCCGGGTCGTGCCCGCGGGCGTCCAACCAGTCGTAGACGAACTCGCTTATCTCGGCCTCCTCGAAGTAGGGGCTCGGAATCCGCACGAGTTCCTGCAAGAGGTCGATGGTCTCGTCGGGGGCGACGCCGGGGGCGGAATCGAGGTCGTGGCCGGAGTCAGGGTCGGGGTCGCGGTCGCAGTCGGAGTCGCCCGAGCGGTCACCGCGCGTCGTCGCGTCGTCAGTCATCGCTCACCCCGCGGACCGATGGGTTGTACTCGTCGGAGGGCACGCCGGGGAGCGTCCCGAGGATGGCCTCGACGTCGTGGTCCTTCTGTTGGCCGCGGTACCAGTAGACGCCGAAGACGACGAGGCCGACGGCGACCCACGGCACGTAAATCGACAGCGAGCCCTTGTACGCCTCGGTCAGGAGGCCGACCGCGCCGAGCGAGCCGACGAGTCCCGTCACCGTGAGGAGCGACGGGCGCGAAAAGCCCGCCTCCGCGCGGAGGTCGGTGCGGCTGTAGAGCACGTACAGCACCGTTATGGACACCGCGGCGTAGGCGATGAGGTAGCTGAACGTCGCGATGGCGATGGCCTGGCTGAGGCCGGTGCTCCAGAAGGTGAGCCCGGAGGCGACGACGTAGAGCGTCAGCAGCGACCAGTGGGGCGTCCCGAAACGGTCGGAGACCGCCGAGAATTTCTTGGGAAACACCTCGTCCCACGCCCACGAGTAGGGCATCTTGATGCCCGCGGCCATGACCGCGTGGACCGACGACGCGGTGGCGAGGAGACCGCCGATGCCGACGATGGCGGTGCCGATATCGCCGAGGAACACTTCCGCGGCCGTCGAGAGCGGCCGCGCCGAGTTCGCGAGAACCGTGTAGTCGCCGACGACGCCGTAGATGACGCCGGCGGTCAGCACGTACAGGAAGATGAGGATGGCCGTCCCGCCGGCCATCGCCAGGGGGAGGTTCCGCGAGGGGTTCTTCACCTCGGCGCCCATCTGCCCGGCGACGGCGATGCCGATGTAGGCGTAGAACAGCGGGACCGCGGCGGCGACGAAGCCGTCGAAGCCGCCGGTGAAGAACGGCTGGTAGTTCGCGGCGTCGATGTTCAACAACCCGGGACCGACGAGCACGAGTATCGACAGGATGAGGAATCCGAAGATGGCGTTCTGCGAGACGCTGTAACTCTTCGCGCCGACGAGGTTGACCAGAAAGAGGACCGTGAGCAGCCCGAACCCGGCCAGCGTCGGGTCAACCGAGGGATAGAACACCTGTAAGTAGCTCCCGAAGCCGATGGCGAGGACCGCGTCGGCGGCCATGTAGCCGAGCCACTTCGACCACGTCACCACGAACCCGGGGAGGCGGCTGTCGAACGTCCGCGAGACGTAGGCGTACGACCCCGCCGCGCCGGGGAAGATAGTCGCCATCCAGCCGTAGTTGAGCGCGATACTCATCGCGAGCAGCCCCGAGAGGACGACCACGAGGATGACGCTCGGTCCCGTCGTCGAACTCGCCGTGCCGAGGGTGACGAACAGCCCCGCGCCGAGAGTGCCCGCGACCACGGTGCTCACCGCGCCGAACAGTCCGATGTCCCGCGAGAGGCTCCGTCCGTCGTTCACGTCTACCGATGACATGCTATCACATGGGTCAGTTGTCGCGTAAAGTACCCCTCCCTCTCATGAGTGGGGTGGACGGCGAACCCGCCGGATTTCGACCCGAGAACCCGAAGAACGGAGTCAGTAGTCGCCGAGCAGTTTCGATTCGGCTTTCCGGAGGTGTTCGAGGAGCGTCGCCTTCGAGATGTCCAATTCGGCCGCCAGCGACGCGGCGCTCACCTCGCGGGGCCACGTGTAGTAGTCGCGGCGGCGGGCCAGTTCGTACACCTCACGCTGGCGCTCGGAGAGCGCGTCGGTCCGGAACATGCCGCCGCCGTCTTCGGGGGCGGTGATGAGTTCCACGTCGATATCGGCGTTTCGCTCCGTTCGAATCTCTTCTAGCCGCTCGTGGACGGTCTGGCGCGTCTCGTGGACGAGCACGGTCCAGCGCTCGCGGCCGCCCTGCATCCGAACCGGCTCGTCGGGGATGAACCCCCGGGAGACGAGGGCGTCGTTGATGGAGTTCTGGAGTTCGTAGCGGACGACGATGCCGCGGGCCGCGCTCCCCGGGACCCCGACGTCGCCGTCGTGTTCGTCGGTCTCCCATACCGACTCGGTCAGCGGGGACGCGCGGATGGCCGCGAGCAGTTCGTCGACCTCCTCGGTTGTGTCGGCGTAGGCAGTGAAACGCCCGTTTGCGAGGCCGTCTATCTCGTGGACGCCGTGACCGAGCAGGCCACCGCTCGTCTCTTTCGTCACCTGTAGCGTCCAGCAGTCCGGGTGCCAGATGTCGAGGCAGACGCGAACGCCCTGTGCACCCTTTCGTGCCATTCGTTGGCGTGGAAGGGTTCCCACCGGGCAAAAAAGTATCCCACCTGACGCGATGCACGCGCCGGCCGGGAGAGCGGTCCGCCGCGGCCGTCTGCGGGCCCTGCGGCGTTACTCGATTCGCTCGCGCGCCGCGGCGACGAGCAGCGGGAGCATGATAGTCGCGTCGCCGAGGACCGTCGTGTTGCGGGCGTCCTTCTCCAGTTTGCCCCACGAGCGCGCCTCGTCAAGCGTCGCGCCCGAGAGGCCGCCGGTCGCGGACGGGTCCATCGTAATCTGGACGCCGTAGTCGTACGCGCCGGGCGTGACGAGCATCGTCTGGAGCGTGAAGTTCTTCGGGACGCCGCCGCCGACGAGGAGACAGCCGGCCGTGTCCGCGTCGTACGCGAGGTCGGTCAGCGGCGTCATGTCGGCCAGCGCGTCCAGCGAGAACGACGAGGTCTGCGAGTACATCCACGCCTGTAGGCCGAGGACGGAGTCCTGCACTGCGGGGCAGTAGATGGGCACGTCGGCCTCGTAGGCCGCGGCGGCGACGCCGGCGTCTTCGTCGATTCCCTCGCGGTCGTTGACCTCGCTGTTAGCGCGGCCGAGTTCGCGGCAGAGGTCGGCGATGCTGACGGTTCCCTCTTCTTCCAGCGCCGGAAACACCTCACTTCGGAGATGCGACTCGAACAGCGCGAAATGCTCCTGCGGGAGATAGACGTTGTAGATGCGGTCGACCTCCTCGTCGCGGAGCGTCTCGTCGTGCTCGCGTTCGGTCTTCTCGCCGTGGTGCTCAGCACCGTGTTCCCGCGAGCCGTGCGAGGGGGAACTGGACGGGTCCGGATGAGCTCGTCCGTGATGGTGCTTGCCCCCGATGGCCTCGATGGCGTCGTGGGTGAGGTTCGCGCCCGTCGTCACGAGGGCGTCCACGTAGCCGTCGCGGATGAGGTCGGAGACGACCTTGCGCATCCCGGTCGGGACCATCGCGCCGGCCAGCGACATGAACACCGTGCAGTCGTCGTCAGCCAGCATCTCGGCGTAGATGTCGGCGGCCTCGTGCACGTCGGCCGCGCCGATGCCCGCGTGGCCGTACTGCTCGACTAACTCGCCGACGGTCATGCCGCCGCGGACCTCGGCGTGGCCCAGCGGGTCGTGTTGGAACTCCTCTCGGTCCGGCATCTCGTAGCCGTCGTCGTCGTGGTCGCTCATGCGAAGGAGTGCGTCGGCCGAGCGTTTGAACGCCCCGGTCCGACGGGACCGTGCGATGGGGTGTCGGGCGCTCGGTCGCGCCTACAGCCCGGTCGGGTGACTGACGTACTCGGTCTCCAGTCCCCACTCGTCGGCGAGGTTGCGCAGGCTCCGCACTCCGAACGTCTCGGTCGCGTAGTGGCCCGCGAGGAACACCGAAATTCCGGCCTCGCGCGCCTCGTGGTACACCTTCTGTTTGCCCTCGCCAGTGACGAGCGCGTCGACACCGCGGTCGATAGCCTCGTCCAGCCAATCGACGCCGGAGCCGGTGACGACCGCGACCGACGAAAGCTCGTCGGGGCCGAAATCGAGGACGGTCGTGCCCGCGCTCCCGTCCAGTTCGTCGAGCGACGCGCGGACTTGGTCGGCGGTCTTCGGCGACGCGAGTTCCCCGGCTTGCCCGATGTGAATCGGTCCGAGCGACCCGAACGGTTCGGTGTCCGCGAGGCCGAGATGGTCCGCGACGCCGGCGGCGTTGCCGAGTTCCTGATGGCCGTCCAGTGGGAGGTGCGAGACGTAGAGCGCGAGGTCGCCGCGAAGCAGCGGCTCGATGCGGTCGAAGTCGCGGCCGGTCACCCGGTCGAGGCCGCCCCAGACGAGTCCGTGGTGGACGACGAGGAGGTCCGCGTCGGCGTCGAGTGCGGCGTCGATAGTCGCCTCCGCGGCGTCGACCGCGAAGGCGACCTTCTCGACCGACTTCTCCTCGGGGCCGACCTGCAGGCCGTTTGCGCTGGCGTCCACGTCGGCGAAGTCGTCGGTCGCGAGCGTCTCGTCGAGTCGGGCGACGATGTCGGAGAGCTGCATACCGGGGAGTCGTGACTCGGGGACTTGTAAGGAACGGGGTTTGCCGCGGGTCGGTTACTCGTCTGCCCGCCCGGCGGCGTGCGAGAAGACGAACTCCCGGAGGAGCTTCGCCGCCAGCGACGCGGCCTGTCCGTCGTCGCGGTCGTTGACCTCGACCACGTCGAAGCCGTCGGTATGGGGCGCGACCGCTCGGACCACGTCTCGCATCTCCCGGGAGGTGAGCCCGAACGGCTCTTTGGTGCCCGTGCCGGGTGCGAACGCCGGGTCGGCGGCGTCGATGTCGACGCTCAGGTAGACGGACTGGTCGTCGTCGAACTCGGGCTCCCAGTCGGGGACGGCCTCGGGTTCGACCACGGTCACGTCGTCGGCTTCGGCGCGCTCCCACTCGTCGGGTGAGCCGGTTCGCGCACCGAGAATCACGGCCTCGTCGACGCCGAGTTCGTCGAGGACGCGGCGGGTGACGGTAGCGTGGCTCCACTCGTTGCCGTCGTACTCGCGGCGGAGGTCGAGGTGGGCGTCGAGACAGACGAACACGTCGGGTTCGACGCCGGTGACGCCGGCGGCGGTGACGGTGTGCTCGCCGCCGAGGACGATTGGGGCGGCGTCGTCCCAGATGGCGTCGCGGACGCTCCCGGCGAGCCATTCGACGTACTCAGGTGCGTCGTCCCACGCGCGGACGTCGCCCGCGTCGTGGACGCGTAAGTCAGTGAAAAACTGGTCGGTGCGCCGGTCGTAGTCGTCGAACGACTCGGCGAACCGACGGATTCGATTCGGTCCGAAACGGGTTCCGGGTTGGAAGGACGTCGAGATGTCGAGCGGAGCGCCGAGAAGCACGTAGTCGGCGACCTCGCGGTCTGCGATTGCTCCGGGGAACATCTCTGTGACCCCCGGTTTAGACGATCTTTCGCTGGCCTTCGTACTCGAGGTACTCGATCTCGTCTTCGGGGTTGAGGTCTTCTTCCTCGGGGATGCGCATCGTGAACGTCTGGTAGGTCTCGAGGTCCATGATCTGGGCGTCCTCACCGGTGACGGAGACGACCTGACCCTGCTTCCGCTCGATGATGGGCACCCACACCTTCGCGTCGACAGGCTGGGAGAGCGAGCGCTTCTTGCTGTCGAAGACGCCGCGGGCTTCGACGCGCGCCTTCGCGCTGCCGTGCTTGCCCGGCTTGGCAGTACTGTAGGCGTTGATTTTGCACGGCTTTTCTTCCATCATGACGTAGCTTCCTTCTTGGAGCTCGCGCACCTGCTTCTGCTCTTTCGCCATGTCTCTCCGTTATCGGATGGAGGGTATAAACGGTTTGGAACCGTCTTCGCACGCGAATCCTTACCGTGAAAATCGCGGGCGTCGGCCCGCTCGGTCACGCGTCTTCGACCGCGTCGACCTCGGCCATCTCCGGGTCGAACCACGTCCCCGCCGCGTCCCGTCTGGCGAGGCTCCCGAGCGCCCCGGATGCGACGTTCGGGAGCGCGAGCGCCAGCATGATGGCGGTCGTCAGTTCGCCTGCCGTCTCGAACATCGGGATGAGGTACTGGAACGGAAAGAGAATCGGCGTCCGTTCGAGGAAGGTGAGAAGCACCGAGACCGGCATGAGCAGACAGCCCCAGACGACGCCGGCCATGAGGCCGTGCCACCCGCCGTCGGCTGGGTCGGTGCCGACGACGTATCCGGCGAGCGCGCTCCCTGTGACCCCGCCGACGAGGGTGAACTGGCCCGTCATCGCGTAGACGAGCGATTCGGTGCATGCGGCGAGACACACCCCCACGAACACCGGTCGCCACTCCGTCATGAGCGAGAGTGTATCGGCGGGAGCCGATAAAATTACGCGTTCGATTCTCAGCTTTGATTACTCTCTGCGGCGCTCTTTGAGGTTCTGCCGGGTGAACTGCGGCGTCGCCCGGATCCCCTTCCGCGAGCGGAACGACCGCCAGAGGAGCAGGGCGACGACGCCCGTCGGCGCGCCCGCCGCGCCGACCGCGACGAGGTTCTCCGGGTTCAACGCGTAGATGATGACCGTCGAGACGAAGCCGAACGACAGGAAGATGCCGTAGATGAGCCGCTTGGCCAGTTTGTCGAGGATGCCGCGGTTGTCCTCCAGCCGAACGTTGAGCGTCAGGTTGTCGCGGTCCGCCCGGTCGAGGACGCGTTCGAGTTTGGGCGGCACGCGGAACAGCGACTGGGCGGTCTTTTGGCCCTGCTGGCCGACGCCCTCGATGATTTTCTGGACGCTCTCTTCCCGGTAGCCCTCCTCGGTCAGGTAGTCGGTCGCCACCGAGATGAAGTCGAACTCGGGGTCCAGCGTGACGCAGACGCCCTCGACGACGCCGGCGACCCGGAGCACGAGCGCGAGGTTCCGCGGGAGCCGAAGCGGGAACTCGTAGATGGTCGATTCGACCTGTTCGAGGATCTGGTTGACGCGGTACTGCTCGATGTCGTCACCGCGGGCGTCGGCGATGGCCAGTTCCATCACGTCGCCCATCACCTGCCGGTCGACGTTCGGGCTGAGCGTCCCCATCTCGATGAGCGTGTCGAGGATGCCGTCGACGTCTTGGTTGGCGACGGCGATGTAGAACTCCACGATTTTGTCCTGGATGAACGGGTCGACCTCGCCGTGCATCCCGAAGTCGTAGAAGATGATGCGGCCGTCGTCGGTCACGGAGAGGTTCCCCGGGTGAGGGTCGGCGTGGAAGACGCCGTCCTCGACGATCATCTGGAGATAGATTCGCTGGAGGTTCGTCGCCAGTTCGGTCCGGTCGACGCCGAGGTCGTCCAACGCGTCGATGTTGTTTATCTTCGTCCCGGGGAGGTACTCCATCGTGAGCACCCGGTCGTCGGAGCGTTCAGGAATCGGTTCGGGGATGACGAGCGTGTCGTCGTCCGCGAAGTTCTCCTGAATCTCGACGAGCGTCTCGGCCTCCTCGTCGTAGTCCATCTCCTCGCGGATGGTCTTGGCGAACTCGTCGGCGAGGTTCTCCAGCGAGAACGCCCGTCCCTCGCCGATAAACCGCATGAGCAGCGGCATGGACCACCGAATCACCCGGAGGTCGGCCTCGACGAGGTCCTCGATACCGGGCCGGCGGACCTTGACGGCCACTTTCTCGCCTTCGTACTCGGCGACGTACACCTGTCCGAGGCTCGCGCCGCTTATCGGCTCGGTGTCGAACGAGTCGAACGCCTCGCCGACGGGACCGAGTTCCGCTTCGAGGACAGCCTTCGACTCGTCCCACGGCGCGGGCGGCACGTCGTCCTGAAGGCTTCCGAGCACCTCGATGTACTCCGGGGGGAGGATGTCGGGGCGCGTCGACAGCAGTTGTCCGAGCTTGATGAACGTCGGCCCGAGCGTCAGTAGCGACTCCAAGAGGACGTCGGCGCGCTTGACGCGCATCTCGGTCGTGACGCGTCGCCCCCCGCCGAACAGGAGGTATTTCCGCTTGTCACGGGTGTACGCGACGATAAGCGGGAAGAACTGGTACAGGACGACGAGGAACCGCCAATAGGCGCGGAGGTTGACCAGCGTGACCACCCGCCTCGTCAGGCGTCTTCGTCGCCGGTGGTAATGGGGATGGTCCGCTCGGAGGCGGCCTCGCGCTTGGGGAGGCGAATCTCCAGCGTCCCGCGTTCCATCGACGCCTCGGCCTCGTCGGCCACGGCGTCAGGCGGAAGGGGAACCTCGGCATCGAGGAACAGGGGGCGCTCCTCGCGGACGTAGTCGAACTCGGCGGGAAGCCGTTTGTCGCGTCGCGCTTCGACGACCAATCTGCCCTTCTCGACACGGAGCTCCGCCGTCTCGGCGGTCACGCCCGGGAGGTCGAGGACCAAGAGGTAGGACGTCTCGGACTCCAACAGGTCGGCGAACACCGCGTCCGGGAGGTCGGACAGCGCGTCGCGCAGTGCTGACATGAACGCTCATAGGGAGTCGGGGTCGAAAAACCCGGCGGTCTCGCGCGAGCGCGCGAGCGCGAAGACGCAAACAATGCGGCACGGGAATCGCCCGCCGACGCGTCCGAGGCCGACGCTTTTTGCCCCCCGAACCGAAGGGTCGGTATGAACCACGACGACCGACGCACGGCCGGGTTCAAGCAACGAACACGGCTGTCGGACGCCCGGGAGGCGCTCCTCGCGGCGGCGACGCCACACGACCGAACCGTGCGCCGACCGCTCGCCGATGCCGACGGCCGGGCGCTCGCGGAAGACGCGGTCGCCCCCGCCGACGTGCCCGGATACGACCGCGCAGCCATGGACGGCTACGCCGTCCGCGCGTCGGACACCTTCGGCGCGAGCGGCCGCTCACCGAACGTCCTCCGAATCGTCGACGGCCCGGTCGAGCCGGGGACGGCCGCCCGCGTCCACACCGGCAGCGACGTGCCCGACGGGGCCGACGCTGTCGTGATGGTCGAACACACCGAACGACTCGGCGACGAACTCGAAGTGTTCGACGCCCTCGCGGAGGGCGAGAACGTCGGCGAGCGCGGCGAGGACGTGCGCGAGGGAACGCCGCTGTTTGAAGCCGGCCACGAGCTTCGTCCGTCGGACATCGGCCTGCTTCGCTCCGTCGGCGTCGAGGAGGTGACGGTGTTCGAACGCCCCCGCGTCTCGGTCATCCCGACCGGCGAGGAACTCGTCGAATCCGACCCCGGCCCCGGCGAGGTCATCGAGACCAACGGCTTGACCGTCTCCCGACTGGTCGAGCGCTGGGGCGGCGAGGCGAGCTACCGCGACATCGTCGTCGACGACGCCGACCTGCTCCGCGAAGCCGTCGAATCTGACCTCGACCACGACGTGGTCGTCACCACCGGCGGGTCGTCGGTCGGCGAGCGCGACCTCATCCCCGAGGTCATCGACGACATCGGCGAGGTACTGGTCCACGGCGTCGCGCTCAAACCCGGCCACCCCGTCGCGGTCGGCGTGGTCGAAGACACGCCGGTCGTGATGCTCCCCGGCTACCCGGTCGCCTGCGTCGTCAACGCCTTCCAGTTCCTCCGCCCGGTGTTGAAGCACGTCGGCTCGCTCCCCGAGCGTCCCCTGCCGACGCAGGAAGCGACGCTCACCAGGAAAATCCCGAGTTCGCCGGGTACGCGGACGTTCGCCCGCGTCAAACTCGACACATCGGGCGACGAGGCGACCGCCGAGCCGACCCGGACGAGCGGGTCGGGTATCCTCTCCAGCGTCGCGCTCGCAGACGGCTGGGTCGTCGTCCCCGAGGAGATAGAGGGCTACGACGAGGGCGACACGGTCGCCGTCGAGGGCTGGGAGTGGTCCGCATGAGAAAGCAGTTCCGCGACCTCGCCTCGCCGGCGGACGCCCGCGAGGCCATCGCGTCGCTCGACCTGACGCCCGACGCCGAGACGGTGGCGCTCGAAGACGCCCGCGGCCGCGTCCTCGCCGAGCGAATCGACGCCCAACTCGACGTGCCCGGCTTCGACCGCGCGAGTATGGACGGCTACGCCGTCCACGCCCGCGACACCTTCGGCGCGGACGAGGCCGAGCCGGCCGAACTCGACCTCATCGGAGAGGTCCACGCCGGCAACGAACCGGACGTGACGGTCGACCCCGGGACCGCCGTCGAAATCTCCACCGGCGCGGTGATGCCGCCGGGCGCGGACGCCGTCGTCATCGTGGAGCGAACCGAGGAGCGAGAGGGCTCGCTCGTCGTCTACTCGTCGGTCGCCCCCGGCGACAGCGTGATGCCCGCCGGAACCGACATCGCCGCCGGCGCTCGCGCACTCGGCCCCGGAACGCGCCTGACGCCCCGCGAAATCGGCCTGCTGTCGGCGCTCGGCCTCGACGAGGTGCCGGTCCGCGGGAAGCCGACCGTGGGCATCGTCTCGACCGGCGACGAGCTCGTCCGGCCGGGCGACGAACTGCGCCCCGAGGCGGGCGAAATCTACGACGTGAACTCCTACACCATCGCCGCGGGGGTCGAAGAGGCCGGCGGCGTCCCGAAGCTCTACCCCCACGCGGGCGACGACTACGAGGAGATGGAGCGCCTGCTCCGCCGGGCGGCCGACGAGTGCGACCTCGTGCTCTCGTCGGGCTCCACGTCCGCGAGCGCGGTCGACGTCATCTACCGCGTGGTCGAAGAGCGCGGCGAGCTCCTGCTGCACGGCGTCTCCGTCAAGCCCGGGAAACCCATGCTCGTCGGCACGCTCGGCGAGGGGAGCGCCTACGTCGGCCTGCCCGGCTACCCGGTCTCCGCGCTCACCATCTTCCGGACGTTCGTCGCGCCGGCAATCCGCGACGCCGCCGGCCTCTCAGAGCCTCGAACCGCGACGGTCGAGGGAACGATGGCCGCCCGTGAGCGATACGCCGAGGGACGAACGCGGCTCATGCCGGTCGGACTGGTCGCCGACGGCGACGGGAAGACGCTCGTCTACCCCGTGGATAAGGGGTCCGGCGCGACGACGAGTCTCGTCGAGGCCGACGGCGTCGTCGAGGTCCCGGCCGACGTCGAGTACCTCGCCGAGGGTGAGTCGGTGACGGTCAAACTGTTCTCGCCCGACGTTCGCGCGCCGGAACTGCTCGGCGTCGGCGAGGACGACCCCGCGCTCTCTCGCCTGCTCGACCGCGTGTCGTCGCCGCGGTACCTGCCATTCGGCTCCCGGGAGGGCCTGCGACGGCTCCGAGACGGCATCTCGGACGTGGCCGTCGTCGCGGGCGACCGGGGCGACGCCACCGAGGGCATCGACGCGGTCGAACTCGGCTCGTGGACCCGTGAGTGGGGGCTCGTCGTCCCCGACGGCAACCCCGACGGGGTGTCCGGGCTCGCGGACCTCGTAGACGACGACCTCAGCTTCATCAACCGCGACTCCAACTCCGGGTTGCGGACCGACCTCGGCAACGCCGTCGCCGCCCTCGCCGACGAGCGCGGGACGACCCGACACGAACTCGTCGAGGCAATCGAGGGGTTCGACCGCGGGACGAAGGCGTTCGAGAGCCCCGCGAGGGCGGTCGCCGCCGGCCGCGCCGATGCCGGTCTCGGCCTCCGCGCGACCGCCGACTCGCTCGGGCTTGGTTTCGTCTCGCTCGGAAAACAGCGGGTCGCCGTCCTCGCGAATCCCGCCCGGACGGAGAAAGCCGGCGTCGCCTCGCTTCGCGACGCGCTCGCGACGAGCGACGACGCGATTGACGGCCTCGTAGGGTTCGAGAGGGACTGAAAGACGACGTAACCCTTTAGAAACCGGCCGTGATCCGTTTAGATATTCATCTCCCGCTGAAGTATAAAATAAGTAGAACGTTTTTATCGGCGTAGCGTGTACAACTGGTATATGAACCGCCCTCTGAAGGTCCTACACGTCGACGACGACCCCGAGATGCTCGCCCTCTCGGAAGCCGCGTTCCGCCAACTCGACGCCGTCTCTCTTCTGACTGCCGAGTCGGCGACCGAGGCGCTCGGCGTTATCTCGGTTGAGTCGGTCGACTGCGTCGTGAGCGACTCGCTCGTGCTCCCCAACGGGGTGCCGCTCGTCAAAGCCGTTCGGCAAGAACACGCCGAGATCCCAATCCTCCTGTTCACGGCGAAATCGTGGCCCGAGGTCGCCGACGTCGCCTCGACCGCCGGCGTCACCGAGTACGTCCAGAAAGCGGGCCCCGGCGACCTCGCGACGGTCCTCCAGCGGGTCCGGAGCCTCGTCGACGACGACAGCGTCGACTCCGCGCTCGCGGTCGGCGCCTCCGCGGTCACGCAGGCGCTCGAAGAACACGCCGACGCGGCCGCCGAAGCCACGTTCAGCCTCGACGACAACTGGGAGCTCGTCGGGCAGTGGCTCGGCGACGAGGAACTCGGTATCGTCGTGGTCGAGGCCGTCGAGTCCTACGGCGGGCTCTCGGCCATCGAAACCCCACTGTACGAGTACATCGACACCGACGCGCTCGAAGAACTGCTTCGACCCGTCGTCGAGGCCGAAGAGCGTCCCGGCATCGAAGTCCGGTTCCCCTACGAGGACATTCAGGTCGCCGTCACGAGCACCGGCGATATCTTCGCCCGCCCGACGCCCGAACACACGCTATCCTGAGCGCCCTCTCCCGAGCGTCGATTTCTTTGTCTGTGGACTGCCGCTCCCGTCGCAGCACCGCTTCGAGCGGAATCGCCCCGTTCAGCGGGACCGAACGAGGTCGTCGAAGCTCTCGACGCGGTACTCGCCGAGCACGCAGCGCCCGCGGTGTTCGGGTCCGTGGCGCTCGACGTGGATACCGTCCAAGCCGGCGTTCCACGCGGCCCCGATGTCACTTTCGCCGTCGCCGGCGAGGACGCCCGCGGTGCCGCCGTCGGTCAGGACTCGGTCGTCGAGTCCCAGTTCGCCGATAGCGCGTCGCACCGGCGCGGCGTCGGGTTTCCACCCAGTTTCCTCGGTACAGCAGACGACGGCGTCGAACCAGTCGCGCACGTCGAGGTGGTCCAACACGGGGTCGGTCAGGAACTGTTGGCAGTGCGTGACGATGCCGACCGGTCGGCCGGCGGCGTGAATCTCTTCGATGAGGCGCTCGGCGTCGTCGTGGAGGTACGTCACTTCTGCTCGCTTTGCGGGGTCTTCCTCGCGGTGGAACGCGGGCCAGAACTCGGCGGGGTCGATGCCCCACTCGCGGAGCATCGGGTCGCGCGCGCCGCCGAGACCGTGCCAGATGGTCTCGGCTTCGCGGTCCGTGAACTGGCGGCCCAGTCGGTCACCGACGCGGTCGAACACGTCGCGCGTGTACGACCACTCGGCATCGACGAGGGTCCCATCGAGGTCGAACAGCCAGAAATCGTAGTCATCGGCGACCATTCGGACAATACAGTACGTCAGGCGTGGATAAATGTCTTCCCCCGCGTCAGGAATCAGTCGATTCGACGCGAATCGCGCTCCCGAAGTACTTGTGGAGCACCTCGCGGACCGAGTCGGCGTTGAACGCGTCGAGGTCCGCGGCGACGGCCTCGCGGAACGCGTCCAGCGACGCCTCGTCGCCCCGGAGTTCGGAGAACGAACACGAGACGACGGGCACATCGAGCCACGACGCCGCAAGGTCGCGAGCGTGGCGCTCGTCGTTCACCTCGCCCCGCCAGAGCGCGTCGCGGAACAGTAGCCAGCCCTCCTCGCCGGGCGGCGGCGGCGTGACGTGGACCGTCGTCTCGAACTCCTGCGGGTCGGTTTCGACGCCCGAAGCCGAATCGAGGCGGAAGCGGACCCTGAAGACGTAGGTGAGCGTCGCGGTCCCCTCGTCGCTCACAGTTCGTCGTCGAACAGGTCGGCGAGTCGGAGGTCCTTCTCGGTGATTCCGCCCTCCTCGTGGCTCGTGAGGCGGACCTCGACCTTCTGGTACCGAATCGTTATTTCGGGGTGGTGGAACTCCTCTTCGGCGACCTCGCCCACGCTGGCGGCGAACGCCACGCCGTTGAGGTAGTCGTCGAACTCGTAGACGCGGACGATTTCGTCGCCGTCGCGTTCCCAATCCGACCCGAGTTGTGCGTCGATTTCATCGTCCGAGAGCAGGTCTGCCATGCCGAACCCGTCGGGTGGCACCCCGATAAGGATTCTGCCGGATTGTCACGTCCCAACCGCGCGGACGACGAACCGCGGCCCCGTCAGGAGCCGCCGCCCGCCACGGCCGCGAGCGACTCGCCCCGTGACCGATATCTCGTCGCCGCGGGCGACGACGCCGGTCTCTCCGTCGTTTCCGTCGTTTCCGTCGTCTCCGTCGCCGACGAACACCACGCTTCCGGCCGGCGGGACGCGGACCCGGACCTCGCCGGTGGCGTCTCGGAGAACGAACGGGCGGGTCGCGCGGCCGACGACTGTGCGCTCGCCTCGCCAGTTGCTGCCCGCGTTCTCGTCGTCGACCCAGCGTTCCACGGCCGGCCCGTCGCCCGCGACGGTGGCGACGGTTCCGACGACGGTCGCCCGGGCGACGTCGTCGAGGTCGCACACTCGACGTCTCGGGGTCGCCTCGACGAGACGGCGGCGGGCTCGCGCTCGGAGGCGGTTCACGAGGCGTCGGCCGACGGTCGGACACGCGCGGACGACGGCTCGTCGGCGGTCGGCGTCGGGACGGACGCGGCGAACGGGAGTCGTCGCTGACGGTCTGGGCGGTGACATCGTCGCGGAGTGGCTCCGCGTTCGGATAAGAAGGTTCGCCGGTCGGCCGCTTCGCCCGCCGTCAGTCGTCCGAGAGCTGTTCGAGGACGCGCCGGGGCACCTCGCCTTCGAGCGCCTCGCGGTCGAGGTCCTCCGGCGGCTCGCCCGAGAACTCGATAGACGGCCCGGACGGCTCGGACGGGTCGGCCGACTCCGACGCGCCGAGGTCGTCGAAGCCGGGGTCGAACAGCCGCATGGCGGTCTGGATGGTCGTCCAGTCGTCGTCGCCGGCGGCGTCGCGGAGGCTCTTGGTCGGCGCGGCGAGGATTTGACCGATGAGCGCGTCCGCGAGCGACTCGACCGTCTCGCGCTGCTCGTCGGTGAGGTCGCCTTGGGCTTCGAGCTTCGACAGCGCCGTCGACACCTCGCGGCGCTTGACGTGCTCTGCGGCCTCGTACATCGAACTGATGGCCTCGTCGGCGCGCTTGCGCTTGTAGGCGGCGAGCAGGCGGTCGAACTCGTCGTCGATCATCGCCTCGACCTCGCGGGCGGCGCGTTCGCGGCGCTCCGCGGTCCGGTCTGTCACCGTTTCCAAATCGTCGATGTCGCGGACGCGAACGCCGTCGAGGTCGTCGGCGGCGGGGTCGACGTCCCGCGGCTGGGCGATGTCGATGAGCATCGTCTCGCCGGCGTCGTCCAACTGGTCCGGCGTGACGACGTACTCGGGACTGCTCGTTGCCGTGATGACGAGTTCGGCGTCGCGGAGGCGACCACGGAGGTCCCCCAGTCCGGTTGCGGTCGAGACGCCCGGAACCTCGTGGGCGAGGTGGCGGGCGTTGGCGACCGTCCGGTTCGCGACGACGAGGTCACCCACGTCGACCGACGCGAGTGCCTTCGTCGCGAGCGTGCCCATCTCGCCGGCCCCGACGACGAGGGCTTCGACCTCGCCGATGGGGGCGTCGAGTTCAGCCCGGGCGAGCCTGACGGCGGCGCTCCCGAGCGAGACGGCACCCTCGTTGATGGCCGTCTCCTCGCGGGCGCGTTCGCCGACGTGGACGGCCTTCATGAGCGCGTCTTCGAGCATCGGGCCGATGGCGTTCTGCTCGCGGGCGGCCTCGATGCCGGCTTTGACCTGTCCGAGAATCTGGTCCTCGCCGAGGACGAGCGATTCGAGCCCCGACGCCACGCGCATGAGGTGGCGGAGTGTCTCTTCGTGGTCCATGTGGCGGACGCTCCCGTCTCGGACGTCGGGAGCGAAGTCGTCGAGCGCGCGGCGGCCGTCGGTCGCGTCGTCGGTGACGACGTACGCCTCGGCGCGGTTACACGTCTGGAGCGAGAACGCCTCGGAGACGCCGTCGCGGGTGAGAAGTCGCTCGACGACGGTCTGAACGTCGTCGCTCGAAGCGGCTTCTATCTCGCGAACGCTGGCCCGGTCGTGGGCGACGCTCACACCGGAGATGACGCCCGAATCTCTCATAAATCACCTCGCTGTGTGTCTCGTATCACGCGCGCTGCCTCTTGGCGGGGGTTTGCATCGCCGGTACGTAAAGCCTTCCAAACTGACGGGTTTCGCACAACCGCTCGAATCGCATCACGGCGCTCAGTTGGCGACCGGTCGGACGCCTTGAGCTCCGCGCGAAGCTCCGCGGTCAACGCGGCCATCTCGCCTGCCCCCTCCAACTCGGCTTCGATGCGCTCTCGGAGGTGCTTCGAGAGGGCGGGGCTCGCGCCGCCGGTCGTGATGGCGACCGACACGTCGCCGTCCTCGACGGTGGCCGGGACGACCACGCTCCCCGCGTCGCGCTCGCCGCTCCGGTCGGCCCGGTTGACCAGCGCGCCGGCGTCTCGGGCGGCCGCGACGACCGCGTCGTTCACTGCGTCGTCGTCCGTCGCCGCGACGACGAGCGCCGGGGCGAACCGCTCGACCCAGTCGGGAACCTCGTCGGGCGCGGGAGCCGCTCGAACGAGTTCCGCGTCGCCGAAGTCGCGGTCGGCGAACTCGGGGCTGACGACGACGGTCCGCGCCTCGCGGGCGAACCGACGGGCCTTCCGCGCGCCGACGGGCCCCCCGCCGAAGACGACGACCGTTTCGTCGGAGAGGTCGTGGACCAGCGGAATCATCTCACTCCGTGTTCGCCTCGGCTCGTTCGTCCAGTCTGATTCCCGTCTTCTTCAGGATGCGCGTCGAGAACAGGGTGTCCCAGTCGTCGTCGCCCACGTCCCAGTAGTCGCTCATGACCTCGCGCACCTGTTCGATGCGGGCCTCGCTCTCTTCTTCGGAGCGGCCGTGGGTCATCGCGAAGAAGTTGTACGGCCAGACGCCCTCGTGTCGCGGCCGGCGGTAACAGTGAGTGACGAAGTCCAGCGAGGCGATTTTGGGGCCGACCTCCGCCACGAGGTCGTCGGGGACGTTCCAGACCGTCATCCCGTTTTCCGAGTAGCCGAGCGCGTAGTGGTTCGGGATGACGCCGACGCGGCGGACTTTCCCCTCAAGATTGAACCGCTTGATAGTCTCGACGACCCACGCCGGCTCCTGTCCGATGGCCTCGGCCACGTCGGCGTAGGGCGTCTCCGTAATCGGCAGGCCGCCCTGAATCTCCATGACGAGGTCGCGCTCGTCGGGCGTCAGGGTGCGCGCGTCTGTCGGCTCCACGTCGGGGCCGAGGTGCGAGAGGTCGAGGTCGCCGTCCGAGATGGGTCCGTCGAGGAGGAACTTCGCGCCGACGTGGAACTCGCGGCGCTTGGGCATGTTGTACGTCGCTTGGCCCGTTTCGTCCTCGATGTCGCCGAGCACCTCCTCGACCCGCGACGCCTCGGCGACCGAGACGACGAACCACATGTTCAGGTGGGGATGCTCGCGCTCGTAGTTGTGCGCGACCTCGCGGTGGGCGTTCACCTGCTCGGCCACCTCGTCGAATCGCTCCGGCGGCGCGTGCATGGCGACGAGCGTCGCCGTGCCACCGATTTCCTCGGCGTTGACGAGCGCGCCGAACCGGGAGAGAACGCCCTCCTCGTCGAGCGTCCGAACCCGCTCGCAGAGGTCGGTCGCCGTCACGTCCACCCCGCGCTCGCGCAGCGCGGCCGCCGCAGGCTCGAAGGGACGTTCGACGACGGGGAAGCCGCCCTGGAAGGCGTTGACGATGGCGCGGTCGAGACGAGAGAGGTCCGCGTCCGCCTGTATCATGCGCATCACTCGGGATGCGAGGCGGATAAACGCCTCGCTTGTTCTCACCGCAGCGAACAGAATCGAACGCCCGGCGAACCGTCCGTGAACGGCCGACGCGGACAGAGCGAGTGCCCCCGCTCGCGAACTAAAAAGGAGGATTCGAACGCCGAGGAGTCGCCGCGGTCAGGGGACCGGCGTGACGCGGTCGACGTCGTCGAGCGCTTCGAGTCCCTCGACGATGGCGTCCTGGTCGGCGATGGCCTCGTAGTAGAACACGAGGTCGAACGTGCCGTCGCGGACGAGCTGTTGGCACTCCCAGACGAACTCGTCGTCCTCGACGGAGAGGCCCTGGAACTGGTTCGACGAGAAGTCGGTGTCGTCGTTGCCGGCGTAAATCCACGCGTCGCCCTTCCCGGCGTGCTCGGCGATGACTTCGTTGATTTCGACGGTCAGTTCCTGCATCTCCAGGTCCTCACGGCTGGTGAGGTCGGTGTGGACGATGGCGCCGACGAGTTCGATATCGCCGGGCTCGAGCAGCGCGAGGGTCCGCTGGTAGAGGTCCTCGTCGATGGTCTCGCTCATACCCGAGTCTTCTCGGGGAGGTACAAACGGATGGCGATTCGTCGCCCGCCGTGATGGCCCGTCATTTTGGGGCGACCACCCAGCTGCGGTACACCGTGTGACGGTGTAACCCACAAGACACATAGCCCCGGAATGCAACCGACGGTACATGTTCGGGTGGGTCCAACGCGGCTTTCGGCGCGCCTACGAGCGGGTGCTCGACCGGGAGATAGACGACGGACCGACCCACGTCGCCATCATCCAGGATGGCAACCGCCGGTACGCCCGGAAGAACGGGGACGACGCCCCCGACGGCCACAAGGCGGGCGCGCAGACGACCGAGGACGTGCTGACGTGGTGCGAGGAACTCGGCATCGAGGAACTGACGCTGTACACCTTCTCGACCGAGAACTTCGACCGGCCGGAACACGAGCGCCAGCCCCTCTTCGACCTCATCGAGGACAAACTCTACGAGTTCGCCGACGCCGACCGCGTCCACGAGCGCGAGGTCGCCGTCCGCGCCATCGGCGAGGTCGAGATGCTCCCCGACCGGGTCCGCGACGCCGTCGAGTACGCGGAGACTCGGACCGCCGACTACGACAGCTTCACGCTCAACATCGCCCTCGCGTACGGCGGCCGGGCGGAACTCCTCGGGGCCGCACGCGACGTCTGTCGAGCGGTCGACCGCGGCGACCTCTCGTCCGACGAGGTGGACGTGTCGGCGGTGGACCGCCGCCTGTCCAGAAAGCCCGTCCGCGACGTGGACCTCATCATCCGCCCCGGCGGCGACGAGCGCACCTCGAACTTCCTGCCGTGGCACGCCAACGGCAACGAGGCCGCGGTCTACTTCTGTGCACCCTACTGGCCGGAGTTCTCGAAGGTCGACTTCCTGCGCGGCATCCGCACCTACGAGTCCAGAGAGCAGTCGTGGCAGCGCACCCGGACCGAGCGCGCCGTCACGCTCGTCCGGGCCGTCGCCGAAGTCGAGTTAGAGGACGCCCGCACCGTCGCCGGTCGCCTCCGCGAGCAACTCCCCTCGTCGGGTGCCGACGAGGTGTCCGCCGAGTTGGCGAAGCGGACCGACGAGACGGCCGACTGAGTCGGCCGTCCGAACTGTTTTCGCGGCTATTCGTCGCCCTGCGCAGCCCCGGCGTCGACGACGCGACCGTAGAACAGAATCGCGTCCGTCGGCCTGTCGCGGATGCAGAACAGGAACGGCCGGTCGAACCGGAGTTCGCCCCAACTCGGCGGCAGCGAGGTCGCGACGACGACGCCCGTGGCCGCCGCGGCCTCGGTCCCCTCCTCGTCCACGGAGACGAACGACTTGTGGAACACCTCGTCGATGGCGAGGCCCGACCCGTCGCCCTCGGCCATTCCACCGAAGTCGGCATCTGAGCCGAACGCGGCGGGCATCCCAAGGTTCGACAGCGCCTCCGAGAGTTGGACTTCGGTCTCGAACTCGAACCGCGGGAGCACGACGTCCCCGATTCTCTCTTGCATTTCCTCGAAGACGCCGAACAGTCGGCTCGCGGTCAGACTCCGCTCGAACGACTCGAACTCACCTTCGTCCGGGAGCAAAAGCACCATCGACACGTCCCGGCCGACGTACGGGAGTTCGACGGCCTGCGCGTTCGGGAGGTCGGCGTAGTTCGCCTTGAGTTCCTGCCGCATGAGCGGCACCGTCGACTCGGCGCCGTCCAGCGCGGTGAACGTCCCGTCCTCAGTGTCCTCGGGGTCGAACGTGTGCGCCCACTGCGCCATGAAGTAGATGGCGTTGGTGAGCACGAGCGCCGTGTCGGGCGTGACGGAGCCAGCCGGAAGTAGGTCCTCGATTCGGCCCTCTGTCTGGTCGGCGACCCACTCGTTGATTCGTTCCCGCTCGCCGTCCGGGTCGCCGGCGAAGTCGGCCCGTCGGAGTCCGGCCCCGTAGTTCGATTCGAGGCTGTCGAGGAACGCCTCCGAGAACGCGAACCCCTCGCGGCCCCACAGCGCGTTCGCCACGGCCAATCGGAAGGCGTCGGCTTCGCCGCCATCGACTGGGTCCCGAGCCGTCTCCCGTGCTTCGAGCGCCGCCTGAAGGTCTGCGAACGCGGGGTGAACGTCCTCCCCGAGCGTGTAGTGGAGCGTCGCTTCCATCTGTTCGCGGGTCGTTCCGCGAGCGCCCGCGTAGGTCATCGCCAGCGCGACGGAGATGCTGTACGGCGAGAGGAACTGGTTGCCGCCCTGTTCGGACGCGACCTGTCGGTGCAGGTCGAGGGCGAACTCGGCGTTGCCGGCCGCGAGCGCGGCCAGTTGCTCGTTGTCCACGCTCGGTTCGCCGGTCGGCGGTTCGTCGTTCGGGGTCTCTGTCGGCGCGTCCGTGGTCGCCGTCGCGGTGGTCGTCGCCTCGGTCTCGGTCTCGGCGGCCGACTGCCCGTCGCCCGTACAGCCGGCTATCGTCGCGGCGGCGAGCGCCCCCGACAGTGCCAACATCTCGCGGCGGTTCATGTCGGACAGTTCAGCGGTCTAACAATATGTCTTCTGTACGCACAAACAGCCGTTTGAGAGACGGCGGTGGGTCACCCTACCGGCGAACCCGCCGCTGGAACGCCCGCCAGCAGAACCAACCCAGCAACGCGACGCTCTGGCCGAGCACGATGGCGACGAACTCGGCTTCGTACCGCGGCCCCAACAGTAGCACCGCCCCGCCGTAGGCGACGGTCGGAACCCACGAGCGCCAGCCCTCGTAACGCGATTCGAGGAACAGCCACGGCGGGACGACAGCGACGCCGACGAGCGCCCACGGCCAGTCTGGCTGGACGGGCTGGTTGAGCCAGAGGATGAGTAACAGCGAGAGCGCAAGGAGGACGTGTCCGTCTTTGAGCCACTCGGTGGGCGGAGATGGCGGCGGGGGCAGGTCTGTTCTATTGGGTGAGGTGGAGGGCATTGGGACCGTGTTGCTACTCAATCAACATATCTGTGCGGTCGAGGAGGGGTGTCGGCAACGTCGCCACGGGATTTGGCCTACCGGCCAAATCTCCGCTGGCGGTCCTGATAGTCCCGCAACGCCCGCAGGTAGTCCCGCTTCCTGAAGTCCCGCCAGTTCACGTCGGTGAAGTAGAGTTCCGCGTACACGGACTGCCAAATCATGAAGTCCGACAGGCGCTCCGCGCCCGTCTTGACCACGAAGTCGGGTTCGTCGGGGAACACGAGCCGCTGTTCGATGTCCGCGGCATCGATGTCGTCGGGGTCGAGCGCGCCCTCCTCGACTTCCGTGGCCAGCGACTGCACCACCGAGGCGAACTCGCGTTTCCCGCCGAGACCGATGCTGACCTGCACCGGGGCGTCGGCGCGCTCGGTGTCGCCGGGCTCGCGGACCTCTACTCGCTGGGGAACGTCGAGGTCGCGGAGTTCGCGAGCGAGCGTCGGGACGACCGCCTCGTCGAGGACGCTCACGGAGATGGTGACGCGGTCGCTACCGAACTCGAACGCCCAGCCGACGAACGCTTCGAGCGTCTCGTACGCGCCCTGTTCCAGCAGGTCGCGCTCGGTGATGACGAGCGCCACGTGCTCGGGAGCGTCGGCGTCGTCGAGGCGGAATCGGAGGGCGAGGTAGGAGTCGTACAGTCCCACGGGAGTCGTTCTCGCGGCGATTCTCCTAACGCTTCGGGTTCGGATCGCAACCGGGACTCGCCGGGGGAGCCGCCGACCCGCGGACCCGCAGTGGTGCGGTCGTCGGTGATGTCGGGAGGGTTAAGTGCGCGTCGGGGATACCGGATGGTGTGACTTCCACGGTACGGCGAGCGGGCGGATTCGCGGTCGTCGGGACGTTGGCCCTCGCGGCCCCCAGTCTCGGCGCGGCCGCGTTCGCGCCCTTCGCCGCAGTCGCGCTCCTGGCGGCCTTCGTCGTCGACGATGGCCCCCTCTTCGAGCTGTTCGCGCGGCCCGGTGACCGGCAGGACGGCCGGCTCAACGGGCTCGCCGGGTTCGCACTGGCCGCGACGGGCCTCGCCCTCTTGGCGACGGTCCCGCGCGTCACGATGCCGCTGTCGGTGTTCGCCGCCGCGGTGTTGACACTCGCATACGGCAACCTCGGTGCGCGACTGGTGGATTCGAGAACGTCCGACGAGTCGCTTCGTGCGGCGGGCTTCGTCGCGGCCGCGGTCCTCGCCGGCACCGCGGGACAGGCGGCAATCGCGTCGCTGACGGGTGACGCGGTGCTTCTCGCCCGGTTCACCCTCCTCGCGGCCGTCGGTGGCCTCGTCGGCGCGGTGCTCCGGACGGTCCTCTACGAGCGCGACGACCCGCTCGTCATGCTCTCTATCGGGCTCGTCCTCTGGGGCGTCGAGGTGCTCGCGGGACCGGTGTCGCCGACGCAGACCGGCGTGGCGCTCGCCCTCACGGTCGCGCTCGGCTACGCGGCCTACGCCCTCGGCACGGCCTCCGTCGCCGGCATGATTACCGGCGTGCTCCTGCTTCTCTTCGCGGTCGTCTTCGGCGGCTTCGGCTGGGCGCTCGTGCTCGTCTCCTTCTTCGGCGTCGGCGCGCTCGCCACCAAGTTCCGCTACGACAGCAAGGCCGAACGCGGCGTCGCCGAGGACAACGACGGCGCTCGCGGGACCGGCAACGTCCTCGGCAACTCGGGCGTCTCGCTCGTCTCCGTCGTCGGCTACGCCGTGGCGCAGACGCTCGGCTACCCGTTCGTCAGCGACCTGCTCGTGCTCGCGTTCGCCGGGTCGGCCGCCGCCGCGATGAGCGACACGCTCTCCAGCGAAATCGGCGGACTGTTCGACCAGCCACGCCTCATCACCTCACTCAAACCGGTTCCCGCCGGGACCGACGGCGCGGTCACGTGGCAAGGCGAAGTCGCCGGCGCGCTGGGCGCGGCCTTCGTGGCCGGCGTGAGCGTGCTGGTGCTTCCCCTGCCGGCGCAGACGGCCGCCCTCGCGATTCTCGCCGGCGGACTCGTCGGAATGACGGTCGACAGTCTGCTCGGCGCGACGGTCGAGGGAGCCGGTCTCGGCAATCAGGCGGTCAATTTCCTCGCCACGTTCGCCGGCGCGCTGGGCGCGGTCCTCGTCTGGATTCCGCTGTGACGGGGGTGACTCGGCCGTGACGGGCGTCCGCCCCGCCCACGACACCGACGTGCCGGCCGTCGAATCGCTCCAGCGGCTCGTCTCGCATCCCTCCCCCGACCTCTTGGACGCGTGGCCCGCCGTCGGAACCTTGCTCGTCGCCGTCGACGCCGACGACCGGCCGGTCGGCTACCTGCTCGCCGTCGGCGCGCATCTGACCGAACTCGCGGTTTCCCCCGACCACCGGCGCGAGGGGCGCGCCACCGCGCTCGTCGAAGCGTACCAAGACTCCCGGCCAGCGTCAGACGCGCCGCTCACGTTGCTGGTCCATCCGGAGAACGACGGCGCGCGTGCCTGTTACGAGGCGCTCGGATTCCGCCGGGACGCCCGCATTCCGGACGCGTTCGACGGCGACGACGGACTACGGTTCGTCCTCGAATCGAGCGAGGGCTGACCGTCTCGGCCGGCGTCGGGCCGCGTTCCGTCTCAGTCGAGGAACTGGTCCGCGGTTCTGACGCGGACGCTGACGGGCTTTTTGACGTACTCGCCGGCCGAGCGCGCCACGACGTGTTCGACGCCGCACTGGGCCGCGATATCGAGGAGTTTCTGGCTCGCCTCGCCGTCGACGACGACGATTGCCGGGGCGGGGTCGGCGTACTCGACGGCGTCGTAGACCTTCTCGACCGCGACCTCGTCGTCGATGCCGAGGTCGTCGTCAAGGAGCCGGGCCATGCCGCTCTCGTCGGCGATGACCTCGCGCACGTGGTCGGCGAGCGAGGGTCGCTGGTCGGCCGGCTCGACCGACTCGGCGACGGCTTCGACCTCGGACTCGGTGAGCACCCCGCCGTTCGCGTCAACGTCGGCGTCGGCGTCCGCGCTCGCGGTTTCGGTGGGCTTTCCGACCGTGACGGTACCGCCGGTTCCGCCCTCGGTGGGCGCTTCGCTGACCGCGTCGGCGGGCCCGTTCACGGGGCCGTCTGCGGGTGGAGTCGACGACGCGTCAGTCGTCGGCGACTCCGTGCGAGGGTCCGTCGGAACGTCTCCCGTCCCGTTGGCGGCGGCGACGGCGGCCCGGAAGTCACCGTCACCGTCGTCCGGGAGCGACGAGAGCGGGACCTTGTTCCTGAGGGCGCGGACGACCGACGCGCGGTCGAGGTCCTCGACCGACCGGCCGTCGGGCGCAAAGGCGACGTAGTCCACGTCGCCGACCTGCGAGAGTTCGCGCAGGATGAGCTCGCCGCCGCGGTCGCCGTCGAGGAACGCCGTGACGGTCCGGTCTTGGGTGAGCCCCGCGACCGCGTCGGGGACGTTCGTCCCCTCGACGGCGACGGCGTTTTTGATGCCGTAACGGAGGAGCGTGAGGACGTCGGCGCGCCCCTCGACGACGATGATGGCGTCCGAGTCGGCGACGCGGGGGCCGGCCGGGAGGCCCTTGTACTCGGTGATGTCCTCGACGCGGACGCTCTCTTTGACCGCTTCGAGGATTTCGGTCGAGCTCATCACGGTGTCGTCGAACGACTCCGAGAGGAGTTCCTTGGCGCGCTCGACGACCATCCGTCGCTTGGCCTCGCGCACGTCCTCGATGTTCGTGACCTCGATGACGGCCTGACAGGGTCCGACGCGGGTCAGCGTCTCCAGCGAGGCCGCGAGGATGGCCGTCTCGACCTTGTCGAGGCTGCTGGCGATGGTCATCTGGCCGAACGAGTGGCCGTTTTCCGAGTCTATCTGTACGTCTATCCGACCGACCTTGGAGGACTGTTGGAGGTCGCGGAGGTCGAGTTCGTCGCCGAGGAGGCCCTCGGTCTGGCCGAAGACGGCCCCGACGACGTCGCTCCGTTCGACGACCCCGTCGGCGGAGATGGAAGCGTGAATGAGATATTTTGCAGTGTCGTCCATTGGTGAAGTCACCCCGTTGGGGGTGGTGATGTGATGATTGTGATGATGTCATGGGCCGGACCCACGAACGTCATTATATAAGTTGCGCCCGAGGGAAATATCTATCGTGGCCGACGATTCGAACGGTCGCGGAGTGTTCGACTCCGACTCCGTGTCCCGCGAAACGCCGGCGAATCGTCGCTCTCCCGCCGTTTTGACCGACCGCGTAATTTGTCACGCCTCCTCGTCAGTTCGGTGCGCGCCGACGAACTCGCCGGCGTCTCGGCAGAACGCCGCCGGGTCTTCGGGGAAGTCGTGTTCGGCGACGGCCCACTCGACGAATCCTTCGCGGGCGGCCGCGAGACAGCGGTCGATGTCGAGTTCGCCCTCGCCGAGCGACACGGGTCGGCCGCCGCGCTCCGCGTCGGCGTCGAGAACGACGTCCTTCAGGTGGACGACCGGGGTCCGGTCGGCGTAGCGGTCGAGGTACGTGACGGGGTCGTAGCCGGCGGCGAGCACCCACGCGAGGTCGAGTTCGAAACCGACGCCGGACTCCTCGGCTAACCGGTCGAGCGCGGGTTCGCCCTCGACCGTGGCGAGTTCGTGGTCGTGGTTGTGGTAGAGCAGTCTGACGCCCCGGTCGTCGCACTTCGCGGTCAGGTCGTCCAGTCGGTGTGCGGTCTCGTCTACTGCGTCGGCGTCGGCGAACGCCTCGGGCGGCAGATACGGAACCACGAGCGTCTCGACGCCGAGTGCGCCGTATCGCTCGCAGACCGCGTCGAGGTCGGCTTCGAGGTCCTCGATGGGAACGTGGGCCGCGGAAGCGGCGACACCCGTATCGTCGAGGGCCGCGCGGACCGCCGCCGCGTCGTCGACGCCTGCGAACTCCACGCCGTCGAACCCGGCGTCCGCGGCGCGGCGGACGAGCGCCGACGTCGGTTCGTCGAGGTCGCGAAGCGAGTAGAGCTGAATGCCGAAGTCCATGTCTCCACGGTCGCACGCGCCGCTGGAAACTGTTCCGGCGGCCGATTCGCCCGCGAACGACCCCGCCTTCCGCGTCGGCGCTGCCGTGTGCGCGTCCGTGGGTGGTTCCCGTCGTTCGACCGCACCTGTTGAAGAAAATAGTTCTTCAATGAGGGGCAACGTAGGTCGATAGAGTAAGATTTACGCCTCATTGTCGATTATCGTTCCTACGAATGACGCGAGTGCGCATCGACTATCGCTGGGTTGCCGTCTTCGCAATCCTCGTGACGTTCGCCGTTCCGTGGTTCCTCTGGGGCGACAGCAGGGTCTTCGCCGGCCTGCCGCTGTGGCTCTGGTGGCACATCGGCTGGATGGGGCTGACCGCAGTCGTCTTCCACCTGTTCGCCCGGACGGCGTGGGACCGCGGCATCGTCGGGGAGGGTCGCTGATGGTCTCGGCGCTCGGTATCCAACTCGGCGTCGTCGGCGCGTACCTCGTGGTCGCGCTCGCGGTCGGCTTACTCGCCTACCGCCTGACCAGCCGCGACGCGGAGGACTACTACCTCGCCGGTCGCTCCATCGGCACCGTCGTCCTCCTGTTTACCACCTTCGCGACGCTCCTGTCGGCGTTTACGTTCTTCGGCGGCCCCGACCTCGCCTACCGCGCCGGCCCCGAGTGGATTCTCGTGATGGGCGTCATGGACGGCGTGCTGTTCGCCATCCTCTGGTACGTCGTCGGCTACAAACAGTGGCTCGTCGGCCGCGCCCACGGCTACGTCACCCTCGGCGAGATGCTCGGCGACCGCTTCGGCTCGACCCGCCTGCGCGCCGTCGTCGCCGGTATCAGCCTGTTTTGGCTGTTCCCGTACGTGATGCTCCAGCAGATGGGCGCGGGCGAGGCCATCGTCGGCCTGACGAACGGAATCGTCCCGTACTGGGCCGGCGCGGCTGGCATCACGGTGTTCATGATTGCCTACGTCGTCATCGCGGGACTCCGGGGCGTCGCGTGGACCGACACCCTCCAAGGGCTGTTCATGCTCGGCGTCGTCTGGCTCGCGGTCGGCTGGGTCGCCACCGCGGCCGGCGGCCCCACGGCGCTGTCGAACGCCCTCGCGACCAACAAACCCGAGTTCCTCGCCCTCGGCGGTGGCCTCTACTCGCCGCAGTTCATCATCTCGTCGGCCGTCACCATCGCCTTCGGCGTGGCGATGTTCCCACAGATAAACCAGCGCTTCTTCGTCGCCAAGTCGGGCGCCGTGCTCAAGCGCTCGTTCGCCCTGTGGCCCGTCCTCGTCGTCCTGCTGTTCGTGCCCGCGTTCATCCTCGGCACGTGGGCTGCCGGCCTCGGTATCACCGTGCCCGAGGGCGCGAACGTCCTGCCCGTCCTCCTCAACGAGTACACGCCGGTGTGGTTCGCCGCGCTCGTCATCGCCGGCGCGATGGCTGCGATGATGTCGTCGTCGGACTCGATGCTCCTCTCGGGGTCGTCGTACTTCACCCGCGACCTCTACCGACCGTTCGTCAACCCCGACGCGAGCGAGGCCCGTGAGGCGTGGCTGGCCCGCATCGGCGTCGCCCTGTTCGCCACGCTCACGTTCGTCGCCAGCCTGTTCCGCCCCGGCACGCTCGTCTCGGTCGGTGACACCGCCTTCGGCGGGTTCGCCCAGATGGCGCTGCCGGTCATCGTCGCGCTCTACTGGGCGAAGACGACCCGAACGGGCATGTTCGCCGGCATCCTCGGCTCGCAGGCGTTCTACCTCGCGCACGTGTTCGTTCCCGCAATCGAAGTCGGGTCGATGACGCTGTTCGGCGCGACCTATCTCACGTGGGACTACGCCCTCTGGGGCATGGCGCTGTCCGCGGTCCTGACCGTCGGCGTCTCCGCGATGACCGCCGCCGCGCCCGAGGAGAACCAGTCCCGGTTCACCGACGGCCTCCGAGCCGACTGACCCCGCCGCGACGGTCCGTTCTTCTCCGCAACGAACCTTATCTGCCTGCGCGAGTAACACTCCCCCTATGCCAGAGGAAGTGCTGTTCAAGTCCGAGAACCGACAGACTCGTGCCGAAGTCGCGTCGTACCTCCGCACCGTCGCAGACAAACTCGACGCGGGCGAGCCGATTACGCTGAAGTCCGGCGACCAGACTGTCACGATGGAGCCGCCAGCGTCGCCGACGTTCGAGGTGAAAGCCGAGCGCGAGGGCCCCGCTGGCGGCCCCTACGAACTGAGCATCGAGTTCGAACTGGAGTGGGACGAGGGCGCGGACGACGGAGCCGACGCCGGCGGCCTCGAAATCGAGTGAAGCGGACGGGGCGGTCGTCCCCGGCCCGAGTGGGGTCGGCACGACGAACCGCACCGACCGCTCAATACAGTTACTCTTTTGACACCGCCGCGAGTCGTCGGTGACTCATGCAGATTCGACCGCTTCGGGCCGACGAGGTGGACGCACTGGTTGACGACCTGTGGCTCCCGTTCGCCGAGGAGATGGGCGACATCGACGACTACGACGCGCTGGCCGAGGACGCGGACGTGCGAGCCGAGGCGCTCGACTACCGGACCGAGCAGGTGGAAGACGAGGACACCCGGACGTTCGTCGCCGTCGCGGCCGCGGAGGGGTCGGTCTCGGGGCCGGACCTCGACGAGGGCTCGCTCTCCGGCTACGTCACGGTCGCCGATTCCGAGTCGCCGCCGGTGTTCGCCCGAGGGTCGGTCGCCAAGGTGAAAGACCTCTACGTCGCGCCCGCGGCGCGGGGCGAGGGCGTCGGCACGGCTCTCCTCGAACGGGCCCACGAGTGGGGCCGCGACCGCGGGTGCGAACGGGTCGCGCTGAGCGTCCACGCCGACAACGACGCCGCCCGGGCGTGCTACGAGTCGATGGGCTACGAGACGCGATATCTGAAACTCGACCGCCCGCTCTGACGGCGGGGCCGAAGGCGACTTCGACTGCTGGGCTGCGGGTCGTCACCCGCCGTTTCGAGGGTCGAGTTCGGCCCCCGAACCCGAACTCTCAAAGCCGCTGACTCCAATTGACGCGCATGAACGAGTCGGGTCACCAAGTGCTCATGGAGCAGGACGTGCTCCGCCGCCGCCTCGACGACGGCGACCTCCCCGACTGGGCGAGAAAGCACTACGAGACGTTCCGCGAGACGATGCTCGACGACCGCGACGGCGCGCCGTTCCCGTGTTACTTCGGCATCGAGTCGGAGCGAAACGGCGACGCCCTCTACACCTTCGTGGATTCGATGACCGACAAGGACGCGCTGTTGGCGCTCCGCGACACGCTCCTCGAATACCTCGACGTGTACCCGGACTACTCCGAGGCGTGCTCGCTCGTCGCGTTCTTCAAGCCGCCGGCGGAGGACCTCACCGAGGCCGACTACCACGAACACCTCTGGCACGTCCTCCAGTTCCTCCACGTCAACGACCCCGAACCGTGGCCGGCGGACATCCCGACCGGCCCCGACGACCCGAAGTGGGAGTTCTCCTTCGGCGGCGAACCCATGTTCCCGACGACCCGCGCGCCGTTCTACGACGAGCGCATCAGTCGCTACTGCCCGTGGGGCCTCGAAATCACCTTCCAGCCGCGGGCGCTGTTCGACGGCATCACCGCCGACACCGAGGCCGGCCAGAAGGCCCGCGAGGTCATCCAGAACCGCATCGAGGAGTACGACGGCGTCTGCCCGCACGCCGACCTCGGCGACTGGGGCGTCGAAGGCGACCGCGAGTGGCCGCAGTACATGTTCTCGTCCGACGAGTCGCAAGCGCCCGACGAGTGCCCGATTCGCATCACTCGCGAGCACCCGAAAGTGCCGATGGCTCCGGCGGACGACTGATGTCGGCCACCGATTCGAGGGCCGACCGATGACCGCCGCCGACCTCCCGGATGACGCCGTCCTCGTCTGTATCGACATGCAGGTCGGCTTCGACAACCCCGCGTGGGGCGACCGCAACAACCCCGAGATGGAGGCGCGCGTCGCCGACCTGCTCGCGGCGTGGCGGGCGGCCGACCGCCCGGTGGTCCACGTCCGCCACGACTCCACCGAACCCGATTCGCCGCTCCGGAGCGACGGCGAGGGCTTCGCGTGGAAACCCGAGGCCGAACCCGCCGACAGCGAACCGGTGTTCACGAAGCGCGTCAACAGCGGCTTCATCGGCACCGACCTCGAAGCGTGGCTCCGCGAGCGCGACCACTCGACGCTCGTCGTCTGCGGCCTCACGACCGACCACTGCGTCTCGACGACCACCCGGATGGCCGAGAATCTCGGCTTCGAGGTGTACCTCCCCGCGGACGCGACCGCGACGTTCGACCGCGAGAGCTACGATGGCGAGCGCTTTTCGGCCGACGAGATGCACCGAACCGCGCTGGCGCACCTGAACCGGGAGTTCGCCACCGTCGTCGAGTCGGGCGACTTGTCGACGACGCGGTGAGCGGTCGGACCACCCGCCACAGCCCATCCACAAACTGTGGGTGGTTTTACATTTAACTGGTGAGAGTGGTGCATATGGACCGTCGATTCCTCGCCGTCGTCGGGGTGTTCGACCTACTCATCGCGGTCGCCCTCGCGCTTCTCGGCGCGCTCTCTCACCCGGGTTCGGTCGTCCAGTTCGCGCTGTTCGCTGCCGCCGGTGTGCTGTTGGTCGTCGCCGGCGTCCGCGAGTCGGTCGCCCTCGGAGCGACGACGCTCCGGTGGCACGTCGTCGCGGGCGCGGGCTACGTCTGCTTCGGGATGGCCATACTCGTGGACGGCCTCTCGTCCGTCTTCGACCCCCGTGGCGACCCGTACTTCGGCGGACTGTTCGCGCTCCTGCTCGCCCCCGTGATGCTGTTCATGGGCGTCGATTACCTCCGCGGCGGCGTCCACTTCGACCTCTCGACGTTCGAGTGAGCGTCGGTTCCGCCGGTCGAGCGGGGCGTAACTACTACCAGTTTCACCACCCCACCATCGTTCCGTCTCCTGATTACGCAAATACATTTCCCTGTCGGCGCGGAATCACCATCCAAATGGGCGTCTCCTTCCCGTACGGCGACGAACTCGTGGTGGACTTCGAGTGGCACGAGTTCACCGGCGCGGTAGGTGATTCGGTTACGGTCCTCCCCATCGTCGTCGCCGTCGCCCGCCTGACCGACCTCTCGCTGGCGGTCGTGCTCGTCTGGTTCGGCGTGTTTCAGGTCGTCTGGGGGCTGTACTACGCGGCCCCGCTTTCGGTCGAACCGATGAAGGCGCTGGCCGCGCTCGTCCTCGCCGAGACGGTCACGACCGGCGAGGCGCTCCTCGCCGGGTTCGGCCTCGGCGTCGTCCTCCTCGCCATCGGTCGCACCCGCTCGCTCGGCCGCGTGAGTCGCTACATCGGCGCGCCGGTCGTCCGCGGCGTCCAGTTCGGCGTCGCGCTCGTCCTCTTATCGACCGGGCTCGAACTCGGCGCGGGCGACCTCCCGCTCGCCGGCCTCGCGGTCGCCGTCGCCGCCGTCGCCCTCCTCACCAGACGCTCGAACGTGAGCGCCCTCGCGGTCCTCGCGGTCGGTGGTGCGGTCGCCTTCGCCGACGTGGGACACCTGTCCCTCACCGTCCCCTCGGTCGGCGACGCCCGACTGCTCTCGCTCGATACCCTCTCGTTTTCGGCCGCCGAGGCCGCAATCGCCCAGTTGGCGATGACCGTCGGCAACGCCGCGCTCGCCACCTCGGTCCTACTCGCGGACTACTTCGACCGCGACGTCTCCGCAGACGAACTCGCCACCAGCATGGGCGCGATGAACCTCCTCGCGGTCCCCTTCGGCGGGTTTCCCATGTGCCACGGCAGCGGCGGCGTCGCCGGCAAGTACGCCTTCGGCGCGCGGACCGCCGGCGCGAACGTGATTCTCGGCGTCGGCTACGTCCTCGTCGCCCTGTTCGCCGTGGACGTGGTCGCCGCCTACCCGGTCGCCATGCTCGGCGTCATCTTGGCGATTATCGGCCTGCAACTGGCGCGGACGAGTCTGACCAGTCTGTCCCGCGCGGACGGCTACCCGCTCGTGGTCGCCATCGGCGTCGTCGGCGTCGCGGTGAATCTGGGCGTCGCGTTCGTCGGCGGGGTGGTGGCGTGGCTGGCGTGGGAGCGGTTGAAAGACTATGAAGGGCTACCTTGAGAAAACGCGACTCTCGGGATTAGTTGGGTATTTGATAGCCATTTCGGGTGTGACTGTATGAACTCATTCAGAACTTTTCCAAGGATAAAACTCAGGATATTTTTTCCCGCGGTCTTTAAGCAACTTCTCCGCCCACTGAACCCCTTCTTTAGTTTTGCCAAGGGGTGACCCTGAAAACTCAAATGTTTTTATATAATTTAGATCAACAAGCTCATCATCACCAATCATCCACGTTGACCCCCGATCTTCTGGACGAAGAAACACTAGTGGTTTGCGTTCTGATTTCACTATTTCATACTCTTTGATGTGGCCTGATGCGTCTCTGTCAACCATAATACAGAATCGGGACGCAGTAGTCCACAATTTCACCTTTTCTTCTAATGACATTTCATCTGGTGCAGGAAGATCCTTTATTAAGAAGGCATCGTAGCCCAGCCGAATTAGATAATCTCGAATCTGCCGGAGTTCATCTTCAAATGGATCATCATAATTGCCCAGAATAATCACAGTATCATCGACACATGATAAAATTCCTTTCTCGGCCATTGATTCTGATCGATATTCTACCGTAGGTAACTCCTCATGAGGAAGTATAGCTCTCATCACTTGCTCGGCACACTCACTCCAAAACTTGTCAAAGTTTGCGACGTGTTGGGAGGGCACAAAGAGAGCAAAGGGAACATAACGTACCGCTTCTATCTGGTCTTCTGGTTCGTATTGTACTACGACATTGTGAAAAAGGAATGATAGGTGGTTATGACTATGATGGGTGTTGGTAAAACATTGTTCGGATGAGCTAATTGATAGCGTGAGATTTGAAACAGATGAGAGTGCAGGTTCATCGTTATCATCTCTCGTCAAATCAAACATGACACTCTCACAACCAGATTCGCGCTGAGGGAATACAAATTCTACATCTGATTTCACTTCTCGATACTCAATGATCTGATCATGGTCTTCTGGTGTACGTTCGTAGAAAATTATTGTACTATTATTCAACTCTGCCAGTCGAATATTGGCCGCGCGAGACCACCTGGGAAACTCGGATAAATCAAAATCAGAGTCGTTGATGACTTTTCGAATTGCGATAAGTAGTAACTGCGCAAAATCTTCTGCCTGTCTCTTGTAGCTCATCGTTCGTCATTTATGTTTCTCCCATATCATTTTGTTTCATCCTTTCTTTGATTATGTATGGTGCATATATGTCTAATTAGTCGTTCATTTCCAGTCTTGGAGTTTTTATAACTGCCACACCACCGTACCACGTATGCAGACGCACATCGTTCCCGTCGGGTTCGACTACGACCGACTCATCGCGCCGCTCATCCGCGATCAGTTGGACGTGGACCGCGTCATCCTCCTCGAGGGGGCCGTCGGGAGCGAGGCGAACGTCGAGTACTCGCGGAACCTCTCGGGCAAGCTCGGTAAGGACTTCGAGAACCTCCTCGGCGCGGAGACCGAGCGCGTCATCGTCGACGACGTGTACGACTACGACGCGGCGTTCGAACAGGCGTACGACCTCATCAACGCCGAACTCGACGCCGACGACGAACTCCGCGGCGACGACGACGAACCCGGCGAGGTGTGGGTCAACGTGAGCGCGATGCCCCGGCCGGTCTCCTTCGCGTTCGCCACCGCCGCCCACTCCATCATGGTCGAGCGACAGGCCGACCGCGAGCGCATCCACACCTACTACACGGCCCCCGAGAAGTACCTCGAAACGGAACTCGCCGAGGAACTGCGAACCGAGCGCGCGCTCCTGCAGGACCTCCTCGAATCCGGCGAAATCGATGCCGACCGCATCCGCGAGCGCCTCGACGCCACCTCCGACCTGCTGTCGGAGTTCGACGAGCGCGGCACGACCATCGGCGCGAAGCAGATTGACGGCCGCCACATCGTCGAACTCCCGGTGGCCTCCTTCTCCAACGTCAAACCGTTCGAGGAGGTCATCCTGTTCAAACTCGGCGAACACGGCGAGTTCGGGTCGGTCTCCGAACTCGCGGAGGCGCTCGCCCGCGAGATGAACGAGGAGTACACCGACTCCTTCCGGTCGAAGGTCATCTACAACGTCGACCGCCTCGGCCCCGGCGGCAAGGGCTACATCGAACAGGAAGAACGCGGGAAATCCTACCGGACGCGCCTCTCCCGCATCGGCGAGTTGTGGGTCCGCGCCCACGCCGACAGCGACGAGTTCCGGACGAGCGACGAGTAAACAGTCGAGAAAGAGGGCGACCGCGGACGACCCGTTTTAGACCGGGGCGACCGGATGCCACGGTCGGCGCGGCGGTACTTTCCTAAATATAGATTGACACTATCTCTTGAGGGCTCATCCAGAGGTAATTCGATTGAGCGAATCTCTGACAATTATATCAGAATATTCTGATGAATACTCAAGAACGATTATCCGCTCTGGAATGCTATCCTCTAGCACCCATGCCGCTATACATGGACGTACACCGGAACGTAAAGGGGAGTGCGAAAGACGTCGCTGAAGCCCACCGCGCCGACCTCGAGACGCAGGGCAAGTACGGGGTGAACTACAAACACTACTGGGTCGACGAGACGGACGGCGCGGTCTTCTGCCTCTTCGAGGCACCGAACAAGGAGGCCGGAGCGAAAGTCCACGAAGAGGCCCACGGCCTCGTCGCCGACGAGATATTCGAAGTGCAGCAAGGCGAGTAAGCGCGGCGCGCGCACCCCTCAGCGCGTCTCCTTGGAGTGTGGTTTTCGGTTCTCAGAAGTCCAGTCCAGACGGCTCAGCCGACGGGACGAGCGGACTCGTCGGCAGGCCAGCCGGCGGCTCGGGAAGGTTGTACTCGCCGGGAGCCACGTCGTTCGGGCCGTCGGGGTAGAACACGGACGCGAGCAGTTGGATGTAGTCGCGGCCCACGTCGAGTTCGAACTGGCCGCCGCCGTACAGCGACATCTTGCGTTCGTCGGCGTACTCGATGGTGTCGAACAGCGACTCGACCGTGCCGAACCGCGAGGGTTTGACGTTCAGCCACGACGGTTCGAACGGGAGGGCTTCGACGGATTCGACGCCGGTAATCGGCGCGTCCCACGAGACGCGGCCCTCGTGCCCGTCGAACAGCGGGCGCGTCTCGTCGGTGAACGCCGGGTCCTCGACGACCGCGTCGGGGAAGCCCGACAGGACGCGCTCGTAGAGTTCCGGGTCGGGTTCCTGGTCCACCTCGGTTCCCTCGTACTGGCCCTTGAGGTCGAGAATGCGGACGCGGTCGTGCGCGGCGAGCGACGCCACAAGCTCGTCGTACCAATCCGTTGTCGGGTCGAGTTTGAACTCGCAGTCGGGGTCGCGGTCGAGGAGCATCTCGACGCGGTCGACCGACGGCGGGTCACCGAGGCGGGTGCTCACGACGAACCGAAGCGGGTCGCGCTCGCGGTCGACGGCGGACTCGAGGTCGGTGCCGGCCTGTCGGAGCGCGAGGTCGAGGCCGGCGGATTCGAGCGCCCAGCGCCGGTAGTGTTCGGCCGTTTCGCGCTCGGGGTCTTTCGTCGGAAACAGGTCGACCCTGTCGAGCGCCGCGGAGAACTCGGCGAAGGAATCGTAGCTTCCGGCGAGGTCGAAGGCGTCCTCGGGGGCGTCCGCGAGGGCGTCGTGGTCCTCGGCGTCGTACGTCACGTCCTCACCGCGCCCGACCGCGCCGTCGCCGGCGAGCGAGAACACCGTGGTCTTGCGGAGAAAGCCGCTCGACGTGTCGCTCTCGAAGCGGTTGCGGGAGACGGACTCCACGGTCAGCGGCAGGTCGGCCACGCGGTCGAAGAGGCGCATGGCTCGTTGGTTGGGCGGGCCGAGGCAAAAGGCTACGTCCGAGTCGGCCGACGGGTCGTCGGTTCTCGGTCAGTCGATGCCGCCACGTTCGAGCTTCGCGACCCGCGTCGTGAGCGCGAGGTACGTCGCCGCGACCGTCAGGAGGACCGCGCCCGCCGCGGCGTACTCGTGGGCGGGCGAGACGTGCTGGACGACCCCGTCGACGATTGGCTCGGCCGGGATGAGGGTGTGGTGCGGCGTGCCCACGATGGGAACGAAGTAGTCCACGAGGTCGTTGAGGGCGTACCAGCCGACCGCGACGAGGACGGCGAGAGACGGGAACTCGGCGTACCGCTGGATGAGAAACGCCTCGACGACCATGGCGAGGTGGCTCCAGAAGAGGAAGTTGTACATCGCCCAGTGGAGGTACGAGAAGTCGCTTTTGAACACGAGGAGGACGTACGGCGTCCACAGCCCGAGTTTGAGACAGCCGAAGAACGCGAGGGCGTTGACGTACTCGTTGGACCGCCCGAGTTTCCAGAGCGCGAGCGACAGCGCGATGAACAGCGTGGCGACGGGGCTGTCGGGGACGAACGGCCACATCACGGTCGGCTCGATGCTGAACTGGTAGCCGTAGTACCAGAAGCCGAAGGCGGTCCCGACGAGGTTGATGACGACCACGAGCCACGCGATGTTGAGGCCGAAGTTCTCCAGCCACTCCGGCAGGGGTGCGAGCCACCGCGGGAGGTCGGTTCCCGCCGGGAGGTCGTCGTCGGCGAAGAGTCGGCGGGGGTCGTCGAGCAGTCGGCGCAGTCGGGTCGCCGTGTCCATGTTCACGCCGAAGCGGGGGGATGCAAAAGTGATGCCGGTCTCGGTGACTGCGGCCGGGGTCGCCCACCGAAACACGTCCTGTGTGGAATGCGAACTGTTGACGGATGGAAGCGACCGCTTAAGTAAACCCAGTCGCAAGCGACGGATATGCCAGAGGAGACCGACCTGGAGGAGCTTCGGCGCGGGACCGAACTCGTCAAGCGCGGGTTCGCCCAGATGCAGAAGGGTGGCGTCATCATGGACGTCGTCGACGCAGAGCAAGCGAAAATCGCGGAGGAAGCCGGCGCGGTCGCCGTCATGGCGCTCGAAGCCGTCCCGGCCGACATCCGCAAGCGCGGCGGGGTCTCCCGGATGGCCGACCCCGAGACGGTCAAGGAGATTATCGACGCCGTCTCCATCCCGGTGATGGGGAAGGCCCGTATCGGCCACTACACCGAGGCGCAGATTCTCGAATCCATCGGCGTCGACATGATCGACGAGAGCGAGGTGCTCACCCCGGCGGACAACGACTACCACATCGACAAGCGCGAGTTCACCTCGCCGTTCGTCTGCGGCGCGCGCAACCTCCCCGAGGCGCTCCGCCGCATCAACGAGGGCGCGGCGATGATTCGCACCAAGGGCGAGGCCGGCACCGGCGACGTGAACCAGGCGGTCACGCACCAGCGCACCATCAAACACCAGATTCGCAGCCTGACGGGACTCAACTTCGACGAGCGCGAGAAGTGGGCCCGCGAGCACGAAGCGCCCGCCGAACTCGTCCACGAGACGGCCGAGATGGGCCGCCTGCCCGTCGTCAACTTCGCGGCCGGCGGCATCGCCACGCCCGCGGACGCCGCGCTCATGATGTACCACGAGTGCGACGGTATCTTCGTGGGATCCGGCATCTTCGGCGCGGAGGACCCAGAACAGATGGGCGAGGCCATCGTCGAGGCCGTCAACAACTGGGACGACCCCGACACGCTCGCCGACATCGCCTCCGGCATCGGCAAGGGCATGAAAGGCGAGGCGAACGTCGGCATGGCCGACGAGGACAAGCTGCAGGGCCGCGGCGTCTAACCGGCGAAATCCACAGAGGACCGGCCGTTTCGATTTTCGATTCGATTTTTTCCGACTCGGCGCGCCGCCCGCTTCAGGCGAGGAGTCCCGACTTCCCCTTCTCGTTCTCCTTCGCGTCCTCGGACGATTCCTCGCCGAGGAGGACGGTAACCGGACCGTCGAAGTTGAGCATGACCGACTGCGTCAGGTCGCGGGAGATGAGCTTGCCGGCGGGCGAGCGGCGGCGACCGGAGATGAAGAGATGGTCGCAGCCCTCCCAGCGGGCCGTTTCGAGGATGGTGTCGGCCTCGGGGCCGATGTCGGCGACGATGCGGTAGTCGAGGTCCAGTCCCTCGAACGCCTCGCGGGCGACGCCCTTGGCGCGACGGGTGGCCGACTCGATGGCCTGGTCGATGCCGTAGACGACGTCAGAGGAGCCGACGCTGGCGAGCGCCGAGCGGGTCCGTTCGAACTCCTCGTCCGGGAGGACGGTGAGGACGATGAGTTCCGCGCCGCTGCCGGCGGCCAGTTCGCCGGCCTCGCGGAGGATTCGCTGCGACCGTTCTTCGGGGGAGACGACGACGAGTGCTCGTTCCATGGTTCGAATATATCGTGATAGTGAGAAAAGTCTTCTCGGAATCGTGTTACCACCGACCGCGTCAACGCGTTACAGTAGCTCAGAAGTCAGAAAAGACGAGAATAGAGTGTGTGAGTGGTTCTCTCTGTACCACTCAGAGTTCGAATACTTCCGCCCCACGACCGACCCGCGTCTTGTAGGCTCGGGCGGCCACGTCCGCCTCGTCGAACGCCTCGAGCATCGCGGCGGCGACGCGGGTACGGTCGGCCGCTTGGCAGACGCCGAGGACCGAGGGACCGGCACCCGAGACGGTGACCCCGGACGCGCCCGCGTCGAGGGCGGCCTCGCGGACCGCGTGGTAGCCGTTGATGAGTTCTGCCCGCGCGGGCGTGACGACGCGGTCGTCCATCCCCGCGCCGACGAGGTCGGCGTCGCGGCGGCACATCCCGACCGCGAGGGTCGCCGCCCGGCCGACCGTGTGGACCATGTCCTCGATGCTGGCGTCGCTCGGGACGACCCGCCGGGCGTCGCGGGTCGAGACCGCGATTTCGGGGAGGCAGGCGACGAGCGGGATGTCGGCGTCGACGGTCGTGACGCCCTCGTCGGTCGCGACGGTGAAGCCGCCGAGGAGCGCGGGCGCGACGTTGTCGGCGTGGGCCTCGCCGGAGACGACCGCCTCGCCCTCGGCGGCGACGGGGACGAGTTCCTCGCGGGAGAGGCCGCGGTCGTACAGCTCGTTCAGCGCGACGGCGGCGGCGGCCGAGCTCGCCGCCGACGAGCCGAGTCCGGACGACGGGCGGACGCCCTTGTCGATGCGGATGTGCGCGGGGGCGTCGAGCGCCTCCGCGACCGCGCCGACGACGTTCCGGTCGGGGTCGGTCGGGATGTACTGGCTGCCGACGCCGGTCACTTCGATTGTCGTCCGGTCCGCCCGTTCGACGTGAACGATGTCGGCGGGGCGGTCGAGAGCCACGCCGAAAACATCGAACCCACTTCCGAGGTTGGCGCTCGTGGCGGGTGCGCGGACCGTAACCATGCCCCGCTGTTGCCTTATCGCAGATAAAAATGTGGCGAACGTCGCAACCGACCCCTCGCCGCGCGCTCAGTCGCTCGTCGACTGTTCCGCGTTCGCGGGGTCGGGGTCGCTCTCGACGCCGGTGAACTCGAACCGCGCCCCGCCGGCGTCCGACTCGCCGAGGCTGACCGACCAACCGTGGGCGTCCGCAATCGTCTTGACGATGGGCAGGCCGAAGCCGGTCCCGTTCTCGTGGGTCGTGTAGCCCCGCTCGAACACGTCCGCTCGCTCGGACTCCGGAATGCCCGACCCGTCGTCTTCGACGTAGAAGCCGTCGTCGAGCGCGCCGATGGTGACGGTGAGCGCGTCGTCGTCTTCGCCGCCGTGCTCGACGGCGTCACCAGACGCAGTCTGATTGCCTGTAGAACCGTGTTCTACAGAGTTCCGAAACAGGTTCTCGAACAGTTGCCGGAGTCGACCTCGGTCGGCGGCGATGGTCCGGTCGACCCGAACGTCGAGCGTCGTGTCGCCGACGATAGTGCTGTCCCACGCCTCCTGTGCGACCGTCCGCAGGGCGACCGGCGTCACGTCGGTGAGCGTCTCGCCCTCGCGGGCCAGCGTGAGCAGGTCCTCGATGATGTCCTCCATCCGGTCGTGGGCGTCCTCGATTCGCTCGAAGTACTCGTCGTCGCTGGTCTCGGCCGCGAGTTCGAGGTAGCCGCGGGCGACGGTGAGCGGGTTCCGCAGGTCGTGGGAGACCACCGACGCGAACTCGTCGAGCCGCTCGTTCTGGCGTTCGAGCCGCCGCTCGCGTTCGACCTGTTCCGTCACGTCGCGGACGAGGACGAGCGTCCCCGTCATGTTCGCTTTGTCGCCCAGCGGCGTTGTCTCCACGAGGAGGGCGCGCTCGCCGTCGTCCGTCGGGACCGTCGTCTCCACCTCCGCATCGGACTCCGGAACGCCGTCGAGCGCGTCGACGAGTTCCGCGGGGAGAACGCGCACGACGGACTGTCCGTAGGCGTCCGAGAGGGGAAGCGAGAGGAACTGCTCGCCCGCGGGGTTGACGTCGATGACGCGCCCGTCGTCGTCGAGGACGAGCGCGGCGTCGTGCATCGACTCGACGGCCGACTCCCACGCGACGGGGACGAGCGTGAACAGGCGGTGTCGGAAGACGCTCCAGGCGACCGCCCCCGAGGCGACCGAAAAGGCCAGCACAGGGATGTTGAGTCCCGGGGTCGGACTCAACCCGGTGACGTACACCAGACCTCCGACCGCGGGGATCAGGCCGCCGCCGAGGAGGCCGAGCGTCTGTTTCCGGTACACGCCGTCGGACCGAAAGGACGTCTGGACGAGCGCACCACAGCCGAGCAGGATGAGCACGTAGGCGTAGACGATGAAGCCGGCGAACGCGACCCCGTGTTCGTTCACGAGGACGACGAACCCGTGGTCGGCGTTGAGCCAGAGGTCGGTCCAGATGAGGCCGTGCCACGGGTTCGTCAGCACGAGCGCGACGACGGCGACCGGCACGGACCCGAGCGCCGCCCACGCGACTCGGGACTCCAGTTTCACGCCCGCGTGGCGCACCACGTAGGCGAACCACAGGAGCGGGAGCGGCGCGATGCCGAAGTAGCCGAGTTGGTTCAACAGCACTTTCGCCGAGAAGTCCGTGACGGACAGTTCGAGCGCGTACGTTCCCATCCAGAATCCAGACGCGAACAACAGAACCGCGCCGAGGGTCGCACCGGGGACGAGTCGGCGCGCCGTCCGGCGGCGAAAGAGGTAGGCGGCGAGAACGACGAAGATGACCGCACCGACCCCGATGGGGATCGTGTATGGTGTCGCCTGCCAGTACGGAGCGCCGTGCATGCCCGGTGTTCAGTCGAGCGGGGTTAAAAAACACCACCCGTCATTTCCGGAGCCGGTTAATCAGAAAGGACTTTCAGCCGGACCTCGAACGTCCGGATATGATAGGCATCGTCGGCGGCGGCATCGCGGGCCTCGCCGCGGCGTACCGACTCCAGAACGGGGGTCACGACGTTCGAGTCTTCGAGGCGGCCGACTCTCTCGGCGGCCTCGCCGCAACCTACGACACGAAGGGCGACGACATCGAGAAGTTCTACCACCACCTCTCGAAGTCCGAAGAGACTATCGTCGAACTCGCCGCGGAACTCGGCCTCGAAGACGACTTGGAGTGGCGCATCGGCAAGAACGCCTACTACGTCGACGGCATCGTCCACCCCCTCGACACCGCGTGGCAAATCGCCGCCTACCCCCACATGAGCCTCTACGACAAGTTCCGCCTCGGCATGCTCACCCTCGGCGTCGACGTGCGCGGGGGAATCCCCGACTTCGACGCGTACGAGGAACTCGCGGAGTACGAACACACCCCCATCGAGGAGTTCGTCGTCGAGCACACCACCCGCGGCGTCTACGACAACTTCGTCGACCCGTTGCTCGACGGCAAGTTCGGCGAGCGCAAACACGACGTGTCGGCGTCGTGGTTCCTCGGCCGCGTGCGCTTCCGCGGCGAACGCGACCTGCTGCGCGGCGAGAAACTCGGCTACTTCGACGGCGGCTTCGCGCCCTTCATCGACGCGTTGGTCGAGGCAGTCGGCCGCGAGTACATCGAGACCGGCGCGCGCGTGACCGAACTCGACACCGACGGCGAGGCGGTCTCGACGCTGACCGTCGACACCGACGACGGGACCGAAACCCACGAGGTCGAGTCGGTCGTCGTGGCGACGATGCCGAACGTGCTCGAAGACCTCACGGGCTTCCCCTGCGACATCGACTTCCAAGGCGCGGTCTGCGGACTGGCGACCATGTCGGAGTCGCTGATGGACACCTACTGGCTCAACATCGCCCACGACGCGCCGTTCGGGTCTCTCATCGAGCACACGAACTTCGTCCCGAAAGAGCGCTACGGCGGCGACCACCTGCTGTACGTCGCGAGCTACGTCCAGGGGCCGCACGAAGAGCTCTGGCAGATGAGCGACGAGGAGGTCGAAGACGCGTGGTTCGACGAGATAGCGGACATGTTCCCCGAGTTCGACCGCTCGGCAATCGAGGAGTTCGAAATCGCACGTAACCCGCGGGCGGGGCCGGTGTACGAACGAGGCTACCTCGACCTCGTGGTGCCGTACGATCTCGGCGACGACGTGGCCGAGGGAGTCTACTACGCGGGGATGGCGTCGGAAGCGCAGTATCCCGAACGGTCGCTCAACGGCGGCATCGTCGCCGGCTACGAGGTCGCTGACCGCATCGACCGCAGCCTGTAGCGCGACCGTACCGCCGACTCTCTCGGGCTTTTTTCTGACTTCTCGCGGTGGGTCGTCTTCCCGCGTGCTGTCGCGTCTCGTGCCGCGCAGTCGCACACTTACCGGCAACTTGTTTCTCGTTCGCAACTTCTTTTTAAGTAGCTGACTGACTAGTCAGTTAGTGAGTGCAGACGAAACGCCGGACCAGTCGGTCCCCGCCGAGGTCCACGAAGAACTGATGGCCGCGACCTACCGGGCGCTGTGCGCCCACGGCTACGCGGACCTGACGATGCAACGAATCGCCGACGAGGCCGGAAAGAGCAAGTCCCTCCTCCACTACCACTACGGGACGAAACAGGAACTGCTCGTCGCGTTCCTCGGCTACCTGTTCGACCGCTTCGAGGAGCGGGTCGCCGCGACCGAGGGCGACGCCCCCGAGACCCGCCTCCGGATCCTCCTCGATAAGATGGTCCCCGACGGCGACGACGACGGCGACTACGACCGCTTCGGACTCGCCCTCAACGAACTGCGGACGCAGGCCCCGTACGTCGAGGCCTACCGCGAGCAGATCGCCCGCAACGAGGCGGTCATCCGCCGCCGCTTCGCCGACATCATCCGCGAGGGCATCGAGCAAGGCCACTTCCGCGAGGTCGACGCCGACCGAACCGCGTCGCTCCTCTTCGCCGCGCTCGACGGCGCGCGCCTCCAGCGCGTCGCCGTGACCGACCCCTCGGGAACCGAGACGGCGAGCCAGTCCGCCTCCGACGCGCCCACCGAAGTCCGCGCCGCGCTCGACGAGTTCGTCGTCGAGAACCTCGTGCGCGAGGAGGGTGACGAATGAGCGCGAAGGCCAAGGACGTCAACCTCGTCGACGGCGACCTCGTCAAGCCGATGTTGGTGCTGTCGCTCCCGCTCGTCCTCTCGCAGATTATGCAGGTGGCGTACAACCTCGCCGACACCTTCTGGGTCGGCCGCGTCGGCTCCGAGGCCGTCTCGGCGCTGTCGTTTTCGTGGCCGCTCGTCTTCCTCATGATTTCGTTCGGCGGCGGCTTCACCGTCGCCGGGACGGTCCTCGTCGCCCAGAACAAGGGCGCGGGCAACCACGGCGCGGTCGACCGCGCCGCCGGCCAGACCCTCGGATTCGTCATCCTGCTTTCGGCCGGGTTCGCGCTCATCGGCTATCTGCTGACGCCGATACTGCTCCCGCTCATCGGGACGACGCCCGGCACTGAAGTCCACCAGTTGGCGGTCGACTACACGCGCACCATCTTCCTCGGCGTCGCGTTCATGTTCGGCTTCTTCATCTTCCAGGCGCTACTCCGCGGGTGGGGCGACACCAAGACGCCGATGTACCTGATGGCGCTCGGCGTCGTCATCAACGTCTTTCTCGACCCGTTCCTTATCCTCGGATTCAACGGGAACCCGCTGTTCGGCTACCTCGGTCTCGAAGGCCTCGGACAGTCGCTGTTCGCCGCGACCGGCTTCACCGGTTTCGGCGTGCAGGGCGCGGCCATCGCCACGGTGTTCTCCCGCGGCGTCGGCGCGCTCGTCGGCTTCTGGCTCCTGCTCTCTGGGCGGGTCGGCATCAGCCTCTCGCCGCGCGACCTGATTCCGGAGCGCGAGATGGTCGAGCGCATCGTCCGCATCGGCGCGCCGTCGAGCATCGAGCAGTCCACCCGCGCGCTCGGCGTGACCGCCCTCACGGCGCTCGTCGCCTACGCCGCCGTCAACGCCGGCGGGGCCAGCACCGAGACTGCGGTCGCCGCGTTCGGTATCGGTAACCGCCTCAACTCGCTGGTCTTCCTGCCGGCCATCGGCCTCGCGCAGGGGACCTCGACCGTCGTCGGCCAGAACCTCGGCGCTGACCAGGCCGAGCGCGCCGAACGCGCGGTGTTCTGGGGAATCGGCATCATCGTCACCGCGCTGGTGTTCGTCTCCGCCGCCGCCTACCTGTTCGCCGAACCCATCGTCGCGGTGTTCATCCCCGGCGAGGAGGCGGTCATCGCCATCGGCGTGGACTATCTGCGCATCATCGGCCCGACGTTCCTGTTCCTCGGGGCGTTCAACGTCGTCAATGGGGGCTTCCGCGGGAGCGGGTCCACCCGGACCGCGATGGTGTTCTCGCTCATCTCGCTGTGGGTGCTGCGCATCCCGGCGTCGTTCGTGCTCGTGGAGTTCTTCTCCATGGGCCCGACCGGCATCTGGTACGGCATCGCCTTCTCGAACGTCGGGGTGGCGCTGCTCGCGTTCGCGTGGTTCACCCGCGGGACGTGGAAAAACAGCGTCGTCGACGTCGGCCCCCGCGTGCCGTCCGACGACTGAGCGGGACTCGGCCCCGCGCGGACTCTTCTACGCGGTCTTCTCGTCGGTGCTGTCGACGTCCTGCATCCCCGGCGCGGCCGACACGTCCACGTCTTCGGGCTCGTCGGCCCCGCCGACGCCGACCTCGCCCGAGTCGTCCTCGACGTACACGTCGTCGGCGAAGCCGCCCTCCGCGTGGGGGTGGTCGGGGTCGTCGAGTTTGTCGAGCGTCGCGGGCGCGTCCGGGATGTCGATGGTGCGGAACTCGCCGAGCGGCTCGGCGATGTCGATGCCGTGGCGCTCGAAGAACTCCTCGTAGCGCTCGTAGTGGGCCTCGATTTCGTCGACCGGAATCTCCATCATCTCGGTCCAGCCGTGGTTGTAGAAGTCGAAGTTGGCCTGCACGTGGGTTATCTCGCGGGCCTCGGCCTCGGGGTAGCCGGCGTCGAGCGCCGCGAGGTAGGTGTCGAAGGTGCACTCGAAGAACGCCGCCATGTGGGCTTCGCGCTCCTCTCTGCGGTCGGGGTCCGCGCGCTCGCCGAAGATGCGAACGTGGAGGTCCACCATCTTCTCGGTGGCGATGTCGCCGATGACCGGCATGGTGAGGGCCTTCTTCGTCGCGAAGTGGCGGATGTTCTGGCGAATCTTCATTTCGTCGTTCGCTTCGGGTCGGATACACCTAAAGACCACGTCTCCGGGGACGGCGGCGCGCGGTCCGGACGCGCCCACGACGCGCGTCTCGGGTTCCTGAACGAAATTTCACGACGTGATTTAATGCGACTCGCCCGCATGTGAGGGGTATGAGCGACTCCGCATCCGTCCGCGAGGACTCGGTCCTCGAATGCGACGACTGCATCTCCCCGGCCGAGGCGTTCGGTATCGTCGCCGACGAGACCCGACTCACCATCCTCGAAGCGCTCTGGGAGTCACCCGACCGACCCGTCCCCTTCTCCGAACTCCGCCGACGGGTCGGCGTCGACGACAGCGCGCGGTTCAACTACCACCTCGGAAAGCTCCGCGGTCAGTTCGTCCGCAAGACCGACGACGGCTACGACTTCCGCCACGCCGGCGAGAAGGTCGTCCGCGCCGTGCTCGCGGGGACGTTCAACGAAGACCCCGTCCTCCCGGCGTTCTCGGCACCCGGTTCCTGTGTCGCCTGCGGCGGGTCGCTCGAAGCCGACTACGGCGACGAGAAACTCACCATCTCCTGTGCGGACTGCGCGCGGACCCACGCCCACGAGGAGTTCCCGCCCGGAGGCCTCGAAGGCCGCACCACCGAGGCGCTTCTGTCCGCGTTCGACCAGCGCGTGCGACACCTCCACTGCCTCGCTGCCGACGGCGTCTGCCCCGAGTGCGGCGGGACGACGAGCACCTCGCTGTCCCGCGACGCAGACCCGTTCGACCTCGACGTGGTCGTGACCCACCGCTGTGCCCAGTGCGCTTACGAGGCCGTCTCGCCCGTGGGACTGGTCCTGCTCGACGAGTCGACGGTCCTCGGCTTCCTCTCCTCGCGGGGCGAAGACGTGTGCGGGACGCCGTTTTGGCGGTTCCCCTGGGTCGTCGGCGACGACGCGCTCACGGTCGTCTCCGAGGAGCCGTGGCGCGTCCGCGTCCGCATCGAACACGGGGACGAGGCCCTCGTCGTCGACCTCGACGACGAACTCTCGGTCGTCGACTCCGCGGTCGAAGCTGTCGAGAAGATTGCATAAGCGCGCTACGGTAAGCCCGCTTACAGAAATGTAATTCAGATTACTCTTTTGGTGTCGGCGGTCTTCTCTCCAAACGAGGAGAACGACCATGTTCAACGATACTCATCCCGGCCGCGGCGACGTTCGAGAGACGCTTCCGCGGCGATTCAGGACGCTTTCAGAGACCGCTCTCGTCGCGGTCGCGGCGGTTCTCGGCGTCTTCACGGCCACCGCTGTCGCGGCGCTCGTCGCCCCGCTCGCACCCGGTCTCGGTCTCGTGGCGCTGTTCTTGGGCTGGCCGCTCGGCTTCGCCGCCGGCGTCGTCGGGGTTCGCGGGGCTGTCGGTACCGTCGCCGCCAGCGGTGTTCCCGGTCACGTCCGCGGCCTCGCCCGCGGCGCACTCGCTCGCGGCGGCGACGACGCGGCGTCGGCACCGTCGGAGTGCCCCGCCGCCGCTGACGGCGGCCTCACCGAGCGGCTTAGTGAGACGCAGTAACACCCGCGATTCGGCTCCCGTCTCCCCATCTCGCCCCGATTTCCGCCTGCGAAACAATCATGAGGGAGATAGCAATCCACATTAACCCCGAATACAAACGTCGGGTCATGAGCCAATCGTACGTGATCGTCGGCGACGGTATCGCCGGGGCCTCAGCGGCTGAGACACTCCGCGAAGAGGAACCCGACGCCGACATCACTATCATCACGGACGAGGGCGAACCGCTGTACAACCGCATTCTCATCAAGGAATTCGCCAAGGGCAAACTGCCCGAGGCCCCCATCTCCATCCACGACGAGTCGTGGTACGACGACCGCGACGTTGACCTCGAACTCAACACGCTCGTCACGGATATCGACCCCGAGGCCCACACCGTCACCGCCCACGACGGCACCGAGTACGACTACGACAAACTCCTTCTCGCCATCGGCGGCACGCCGACCCAACTCCCCGTCGAGAACTCCGACGCGGAAGGCATCCACCACTTCTGGACGTTCCAGGACGCCCGCGACATCAAAGAGCACATCGAGGGCGCGGACAACTCCGTCGTCATCGGCGCGGGCCTGCTCGGCATCGACCTCGCGGCCATCACGGCCGCACAGGAGGTCGAGGGCAAGTACCTCATGCGCGGCAAGGCGTGGTGGCGCTACGCGCTCTCCGAGGAAGGCGCGGAAATCATCCACGAGGCGCTCCGCGAGCGCAACGTCGAACCCGTCTTCGACTCCGGCGTCGACCACTTCGAGGTCGACGAGAACGACCGCGTCACGACCGCCGTCGACCCCAACGGCGACCGCTACGACGCCGACTTCGTCGGCATCGCCATCGGCCTGAACTTCAACACGGAGATTCTCGGTGGCACCGACATCGAGTACGACAACGGCATCTACACGGACGAGTTCATGCGGACGAACCACGATGACATCTTCGCGGCCGGTGACATCACCGAGTTCCACGACCTCATCCTCGGCGACCGCGCCCAGAACGGCGCGTGGGGCTCCGCCAAAGAGCAAGGCACCATCGCGGCCAAGAACATGGTCGACTACGGCTCCGAGGAGTTCCGCTGGGTCTCGTCGTACTCCATCACCCACTTCGACTTCCCGTTCCTCTCGTTCGGCCACCCGACGCTCGGCGACGACCACGTCGAGGCCAAGTACTCCGACACCGAGTGGCGGCGCCTCGCCATCAAGGACGGCAAAATCGTCGGCGGCGTCCTCATCGGCGACCTCTCGCCGCAGACGAAGTACAAGAAGCTCATGCGCGAACAGGTCGACGTCAGCGGGCAGAAGGAGATCCTCGTGAAGCAGGACTTCCAGCTCGACGACCTCGAAGGCGCGGCGGCAGAACAGTAACTCGGGACCCGCTCCCGCTGTTTTCACCCGGCCAGCCGCGTCTGCGCGCGGCCGCCCGGCGTCGGCTCGCCGAGCGCTCGCCCGCGTTCGCGGTTCGCCTCTCGTTCTTGGCTCTCTTTTGCCCCTCGTTACGCGCTCCCAGACAGTCGTTCCGCCGGCCAAACATTTATCTCCATTCATGATGTGTGTTACCATATGTCATCAAAAGACGGACAGTCGCCGTCTTCCCCAGCAGTCGCCGCGCCGCCGACCGTCGCACCCGTTACCGACGTGCCGCCGGGCGCTCGGGTCCACCACTTCGACGAGTTGAGCGAGCGAACCCAGCACGCACTCGCGACCGCTAGCCCCGCTGGCACGCTCGACATCGACCCGACCACCTCGCGGCTCTCGCGGGGCGACATCGTGGTGTTCACCGACTACGTCCGCGTCCAGTAATCTCGCTGCGTCCGTCCCGTCGCTCGCGTTCTCCGCCCGACCCGGTCGCTCCCGAGCCGACGGTCTCTCGCTCGCGGACGGCCGGGACCGAAGTCGTTTTCCACGCGTCGCCGCCTATCGCCGGGTATGGCAACAGGTGGCGGCCAAGGAACGATGACGCTCGCGTTCGAACTCTCCGCGCTCAAGCAGCTCGGCGACCCGAACGCGGCGTTTTCGGACGCCCGAACGTGGACGAAGTACATCGGCGTGGTGAGCGAGAAGCCGACCTACGTCGTGACGAACTTCACCCGGAAAGAGCGCATCCGGCAGGACTTCTTCTCCGGACCGCGCGGCGTCAAAGAGAGCCTCGAAAACGTGATGCGCCAGTTCGACACCGACCGGCACGTCTTCGTCGGCACGTCCGACGAGGACCGCGTGGTGGCCGAGGAAACCGGCTGGGAGTACCTCCCCGTCGAGGACGCCGCCGAGGCCGCCGAGTGGGTGCTCGCCGGCGACGACGACGCCCCCGCCGACCCCTTCGAAGACGAGGGTCGCGACGACTGGCCGTAGTCGGAACACAGCGGCGCGTTCGCCCGCGATTCGGTTCCCCTATCGAAAGCACTAATCAGCAACGGCACTTTTTATTCTTCGATGAGTCACCAGTTGCCTGACGTACAGGCCTCCCAGCCGGACGTGACCGTCGGGCTGAGCCAGGTCGGCGTCACAGGCGTCGAGAAGCTCGTCAAGATCGCCCGCGACGGGAAGCGACCCCTCGTCTTGATGGCTGAGTTCGAGGTCTTCGTCGACCTCCCCGGCGGCCGCAAGGGCATCGACATGAGCCGAAATATGCAGGTCATCGACGAGGTCCTCGAAGCCGCCGTCTCCGAGCCGGCCTACCGCGTAGAGGACATGTGTGGCGACGCCGCCGAGCGCCTCCTCGCGAAACACGAGTACACGACGACCGCCGAGGTCAGCATGACCGCCGAACTCGTCGTCCGCGAGGACACCCCCGCAAGCGGACTCTCCACCCAGAGCACCGCACAGATTATCGCCAGCGCCACCGCGACCGACGAGGGCACCCGCGAGGAAATCGGTGCGGAAGTGGTCGGCATGACCGTCTGCCCCTGTTCGCAGGGCATGTCCGCCTCCCGCGCCCGCGACGTGTTGCAGGACCTCTCCGTGGACGACGACACCATCGAGGAGTTCCTCGACAAGGTCCCCCAGCCGGGCCACTCCCAGCGCGGCCACGCCACGCTCACCGTCGAGACGGAGGGCTCGCCCGAGGTCGACCTCATGGACCTCATCGACATCGCCCGCGACTCGATGTCGGCGCGCATCTACAACCTCGCGAAGCGCCCCGACGAGGACCACATGACCTACCACGCCCACGCGAACGCGAAGTTCGTCGAGGACTGCGTCCGCTCGATGGCCGAGATGTCCATCGAGGCGCTCGACCACCTCGGCGACGACGCGGTGGTCCACATGAAACAGTCGAACGACGAGTCGATTCACCAGCACAACGCGCACGCCGAGCGCGAGGTGACGCTGGGACAGCTCCGCGACGAACTCGACGCCTAAACGGGCTCCGAATCCGGAGCCGACCGTTTTCTCTTTCCGATTCGCCTACAGCGGGAGCGGTGCCGCTTCCTCCCAGCGCGGGTCGAACGTCTCTCGAAGGTTCGCCGCGAACTCGGGGTCTTTCAGGTCTATCATGGCGAACGCCTGTCCGGGGTTGAGGGGGTTCGGCACCTCGATACAGACCTCCACGTCGTCGATGAGGTTGAACACGCCCGTGACGTTCTCGGCAGTTCGCACGTGGAAGTTCTCCGCGCTCGACAGCCGGTTCATGTAGCTCTGGCCGACGCTCTCGGGCAGGTTGTCGACGAGGCCCGGCGACATGAGCATCGAAACCTCGACCCCGCGGTCGAGCGCGGCCTCCAGTTCGTCGACGACGAGGTCGCCGACGGCGTCGAGGTCGAACTGCGGCGAGGGCGTCCCGGCGACCATCACGAGCGAGTCGTCGGCCGCCGCGAGTCGCTCGACGAGCAGGTCGATGGTCTCGTCCGCGCCGACCGCGGCCGTCCAGAACTGGTCGTGGACCGGCTCCGCGGCGTCGAGTTCGTCGGTCAACTCGGCGACGACGTTCTCGTACTGCTCGGCCTTCTCGGCCAGCTCTTGGCGCTTCGATTCGAGCAGGCGGTCGAGCGCCGTGTCGGGCTCGACGGCGACGTACTTCTTCGGCCGGCTAGCCGCCTGACTCCGGATGAGGTGGTACTGTTCGAGGCTGTTCAGCACGTCGTAGACGCGGCCCATAGGCACGTCGCTGGCGCGCGATAACTCCTTGGCCGTCGTCGCGCCCGTCCGCAGGAGCGCGCGGTAGGCACGGGCCTCGTATTCGGATAACCCGAGGTCTCGCAGACTGGTCATGCACCGTCCGTCACGTTTCTCCTTGATAAACAAACCGGATGTTTACACCCGCTTTCGGTTGCCGCCGGTCGCGGTCAGGCGTCGGGCGTGACTGAGGAGACCGCCTGCATCAACTCCTCGGGAGTGGTTGCGTCCACCGTCGTCTCGCCGGCGCTGACGCGCGCGGTCCCGTCGGCGAGGTCGTCGGCGTCGGCGTCGGGAACCACGAGCGCCTCGTGGTCCGCGACGCGAAGCGCCGCCCGGTGGAGGTCGGAGCCGACGCCGTCGTTGAGTTCGACGAGAAGCGGGTCGCGGAGCAGACGCGCCGCCGCGGTCCCGTAGGCGGCAATCTGTACGCCGATTCGGTCCCACGCGCCAGCGAACGCCGCGATAGTCTCCTGTGCCACCTCGCGGTAGCGCTCGTCGCCCGTGAGCGCTGCGAGGTCGAGCAGCGCGTTCGCCATCTCCACGTTCCCGTCGAGCGGTCGGAGCGGCGACGACAGGAGCGCCTCGCCGCTCGCGGGGCCGTCGAGGAACGAGCCCTCGTCGAACAGTTCGCCGATGGCGGCGTCGGCGGCATCGGCGGCGAAATCGAGAAGCGGGTCGCCCGCCACCGACTCGTCGCCGAGCACCTGCCGGGCGCGGCAGGCGGCGGCGACCACGCGCGCTTGGTCTTCGAGCAGAAGCGTCTCGCCCACGTCGCCGCCGGACCGGAAGTGGGTCACGACGCCGTCGTCAACGAGGTCCTCGGCGACGCGAGCGAGCGCGCGGGAGCCGAACTCGCGGGCCCGCTCGTCGTCGGTGAGCCCCGCGAGAACCAACAGCGCGTCCGCGGCGAGGGCGTTGCCGCCGGCGTAGACGGTGAGGTCGGTCCGCGGGCCGGGCGCGTTGTCGCGGCCCTCCTTCCCGAGGAGGTAGTAGTCCGTCCCCGCGGCGGGACCCATGCTCCCCGCGAAGCCGGTTCCCGTCCACAGCGAGTCGACGAGGAACTCGGCGGTTCCCGCGGCCGGGTCGAGGTAGGCGTCCTCGCCGGTGTAGCGGTAGCCGTTGGCGAACGCCCGCAGGAGCGCGGCGTTCGATTTGAGCGTCTTCTCGCGGTTCGGCTTCGACCACGCGGCGTCGTCGGCGTAGCGGAAGAAGCCGCCCTCGACGGGGTCGTACAGGCCGTCGCGAATCGCGTCGAGCGACCGGAGCGCTCGGCTTCGGTCGCGCTTCAGCGCGAACTCGACGGTCCGCGGGAGCGGGAACTTCGCGGCGTCGCCCCAGCCGCCGTGGGCCTCGTCGAAGGCGACTTCCAACTGGCCGGCGAGGTGCGACTCGATTCGGGGGGAAACCTCGCCCGCGGGCGGGAGGTCGCCTCTGAGCGCTCGCGGGAGACGGCCGGCGTCAGCGCCCTTCTTCTCCCACACCTCACGCACGCGGTCGATGACCTGCCGCATGCCGTCGGGGCCGATGAACGTCGCGCCCGTGATGGGGTGGCCGTCGGGCGCGAGGAAGACGGTCGAGGGGAAGCCGCCCATGTTGTACCGCTCGCGGATGCGCGGTTGGCGGTCCACGTTCACCCGAATCGGAACGAAGCCGTCGTTGAGATTCGCCGCGATTCGCGGCTCCGCGTACGTCTCGGCGTCCATCTCGTGACAGTCCTCGCACCACGTCGCCGACAGCGACAGCAGGATTGGCTTGTCCGCCGCTCGCGCCTCGGCGAACGCGTCGGGGCCCCACTCTCGCCATTCGACGCGCGTCTCGTCGGTCATGTCCACCCATCCGCGGTGGACGCGGGTAAGCGCTTCGAGCCCTCGTGGCACGACCGGTCGCCGTCGGCTGGTCGCGCGAGTTCCTCGACGGCCATCGCGGACGGATTCGGGAGGCCGGCGCGCCGCGGGCGGGACAAAAGGGCTATGGGTCGCGACCCGGTAGTGTCGCCCATGCGAACGCGCACGCTGATGGCGCTCTTGCTCCTCATCCCCCTCTCCGACGCGTTGCTACTCGTGGTCGTCGCGCAGTACATCAACCTCGTGCCGACGGTCGCGCTCGTCGTCCTGACCGGGCTCGTCGGGATGCTCATCGTCCGCGCCGAGGGGCGACACACCCTCAGAAGCCTCCAGTCGAAGTTCGCCGGGGGCGACCTCCCGACGAACGAGGTCATGGACGGCGGCCTGCTCATCGCCGCGGGCGCGTTCCTCCTCACGCCGGGGCTCGTCACCGACACCATCGGCTTCCTGCTCGCCATCCCGGTGACTCGGTACCCCATCCGCGAGGTGCTCAAGCGCTTCGTCGTCAAGCCGTACCTCGACAAGCGCGCCGACGGCTTCGTCACCGGCAACGTCTGGACGACCGGCTTCCCGCAGGGCGACTTCGGTCCCGGCGGTCCCGGTGGCCCCGGTGGTTCGCCCGGCCCGAGCGGTGGAAACGGTTCGGGCGGAAGCAGTGGGACCGGCAGTAGCGGGAGTAGCGGCGGCGACGGCGTCTACGACGCCGACCCCGACTCCTACCGGTTCGACGGCGACGGCAACGACTCCAAGTAGCGCGTCGGTTCTCTTCTCGTATCGGTTCTCGTCGGCGGGTTGTACGCACGTAGCCGCGCGATTTGCTCGCAATTCCGGTCCCGCAATCGACCGACGACGCCGACATTCACTAACACGCACCAACGCGCCTCCGAAAAGAAAGTCTTAAAATCAACAGCGCACAACGAGTGAATGCGCTTACCTGGGCCAATAGCTCAGTCAGGTTGAGCGCTCGGCTGATAACCGGGAGGCCCGCGGTTCAAATCCGCGTTGGCCCACTCCCGTTGGCAACGATTCGTTGCCGATGCGAGTTAGGGGCTCAAACTCCCCGGCCACCCAACTTCTGCGGATACTACTGACCGAGAGAGTGTTCGGTCCATCGTTCGTGTCCTCGGGACGAATCAGCGGTGAACACTCGACAGCCTCGACCGAGCACAACTGCCTCGGCACAGAAGATAGCTAATGTTTAACTCAAATACTCGATTACCTCGAACAAACAAACATCTATTTGCACATATTCGTCCAAACTTATCAGTACCTGGCTGGTCGGGCGGACGAATACGGAGAAATCTATATCACGCAATAGATTGTGGTACCGAATAACATGGAATACGAACTCACCTGTCTGTACGGGTGCGGCCACACCTCCACGGCCGACTCCCGCGAGGGCGTCGGCGTTCTCGTGATGGAACACATGGACGACGAACACGACACGCCCGTCGACCCGCTCGAAGCGGGAGAACTCGCGTTGAAGCGCTTCGACGGTGCGTCGCTCCGGCAGGCGCGGCAGTAGCCGACTACTCGAACTTCCGTCAGGTCTTCGAATCCGAGTTTCTCTCGACTATCACCGTCTCGTTCGTTCGAGGGGCCGCGCTGTCTATCGATTCAGCGGTTCGGCGAGCGACCTATCCGAACAAATTTACTCAGTTCTGTATCCCAGTAGTATTAAACCCGTACACGCCATACGTGTTGGTGATGCCAACCATCGACGTCTCCGAACACCTGTACCGCCAGATTGAGTCCGCCGCCGACGGTGAGGACCTCGACGCGGCGATGTGGAAGATGGTCGGCCGGTACCAGCGTGGTAACACGCCCGGCGACTGACAGGATTCGGACCCCCTCGACCCCTGACCGCGCGTGCGGTCATCATCAACCCCGCTCGCCGCAACTTGCCCTGTTTGCGGCGAGTCCGTTTTCCGTTTTCTGAGCGACTGTACCCGTGAGTGGGTTCGCCGTCGTGCTCGTCGGCCTCGTCCTTCTTTAGCGACGCGTCCGTAGCCTCTCGCGTGTTCGACGCCGAGCCCACCGGAACCCTCGGGAAGTTCGCGGAGACGATGCGCGTCTTCGCCGAGCGGCGGCCGTCCGTCCGCGACCTGTTGCGCAGTCGAACCGGGTCGCTCGACCGCATCCACGCGGTCCTGCCGTCGACCGTCGCGGTCGGCGAGTCGCTCGACCTCACAGTACAGGTGTGGGACGAGTACGAACGACTCCACGGCGCGTACGACGGCGACCTACGGGTGTCTGCGACGGACGATACTGCGACGTATCCAGACCGCGTCTCCCTCGCCGGCGACGACGAGGGCTACGTCAGACTCGCCGACGCCGTCTCCTTCGAGACGCCCGGCGTCCACTACCTGACCTTTTCGCGGCCCGGGTTCGACGAACGGTACGTCTCGAACCCCGTGTCCGTCTCCGCCGACTCCCCCGACGAGCGCGTCTACTGGGGTGATATCCACCTGCACTCGCGGCTCTCGGACGGCACGGGGAACTTGAAGAAGGGGTATCGGTTCGGCCGCGACGCGATGGACCTCGACGTCGTCGCCTACACCGACCACGACACGATGGGGTTTTTCATCCCGCCGTCGCTCCAGCGCGCCCTCATGCACGGGTGGTACTTCGACCGGTCGCGCCGCGTCGCCGACCGGTTTAACGACCCAGACGAGTTCGTGACGCTCGTCGGCTACGAGTGGACGAAACAGCCCAACTGCGGCGGCCACGTCAACGTCTACTTCGAGGACGCCGACGACGCCGTCCTTCTGGACTCCCGCGGCGGGACGACGGACACCTACGAGAAGCTCTGGAGTCGCCTCCGCGAGTTCGAGTCGACCCGCGACTCGCGGGTCGTGACGATTCCGCATCACCCGACCGAACGCATGTACCCCTTCGACTTCTCGGCCGTCGAGTACGACGACGAACTCGCGCCGCTCGTCGAGGTGTACTCGCAGTGGGGGTCGGGCGAACTCCCGGGCGACGAGGGGAACCCGTTTCCGCTGGCGATGGGTCGCGGCGAGACCGGCGAGTCGGGCCACTTCGTCCGCGACGCGCTCTCGATGGGCCACCGGGTCGGCCTCGTCGCGGGCGCGGACTACCACGGCCCGCACCCCGGGCACTCGCTCATCCACGCCGACCCGCACCTCCCCTCCGTTCGCGAGTGGGTCGAAGACGGCGTCGGCTGGTCGAGCATCTGGCGTGTCTGGAACGAGCGGAGCTACCCGGGCGGTCTCTCGGCGTTCCGCGCGCCCGAACTCACCCGCGAGGCGGTGTTCGAGAGCCTCCGGAGCCGCCGCGTCTACGGGACGACCCAGCCGCACCGCATCCTCGCGTCTCTCTCCGTCGGGGGCGTCGAACCCGGGCAGAACGACAGTTCGCTCCGCCTCGCCGCCCGAGACGAACTCCGCGAGGTCGACATCGAGGTCGCGGGGACCGCCCCGCTCGAACGCGTCGAGGTCGTGAAAAACGGCGAGACGTGGCGGTCGCAGGCGATTACCTCGGACCCCGACGCGCCGCTTTCGGCGTACACGACGTCCGTCTCGTGGACCGACGACGACCCGGTCGAGGGGACGGTCTGGGACGACGACCGGCGCTCGGCCGCCGACGCGTACTACCTCCGGATTACCCAGGTCCCGCGGGACTGCGAGTTCCCCGGGACCGCGTGGGTGGGCCCGGTCTGGGTCGAACCGCCGGACTGAGGGCGGCGCTCGCGGCGGCCGCGCTCGCGACCGGTCGGCCGCTCAGGCGAGGAACCTCGTCACGCCGAGGCTTTCTGCGACCAGCCACGCGACGAACAGCGCGTAGGTTCCGAGGAGGACGTACGACTCGCCGCGCGTCAGCGCCATCTCGGTCCGGAGGACGGCGAAGAAGACGACCGACGCGCCCGTGAGGAAGCTCATCATCGGGACGACCTCCTCGAAGGCGATGACCGCGCCCCCGGCGACGAGGATGCCGACCGGGAGGGCGACGAGGAGCGCGAACACGTTGCTCCCGAAGACGTTGGCGAGGCTCATCGGCGCGTTTCCCTGCCGGGCGGCCGCGACGCTGACGAACGTGTCGGGGAGGCTCGTGCCGGCGGCGACGACCGTCAGCCCCCAGAGGAACGGTGACGTGCCGAAGGCGTCGCCGAGGCCGACCGCCGCGCGGACGAGCAGTTCGGCCCCGACGAGGATAACCGCGAGCGACGCCACGAGAGCGGCCCATTCGCGTCTCGGGTCCACGTCGTTGACGGCGGCGGTGAGTTCGGCGCGGTGCTCCAGCGTGTCATGGTACTGCATGAACAGGTACAGGCCGTACAGCGCCAGCGGGATGAGCGCGAGCGCGGGACTCACGAACCCGTCGAGGCTCGCGGTGTCCGCCGCGGGCCGGTAGATGACCGCGAGCGAGAAGGTGAGCACGAGGACGGCGATAGAAAGCAGGTAGAACTGCGCCTCCTTGTAGACGAGGTCGCGGTTCGAGGCGAGCCGTCCGCCCTCGCCGACCATCGCCGACACGGACGGGATGATGAGGATGTTGTAGACGGCCGACCCGACGACCGCGCCGACGCCGATGTCGAACGACTGGTACCGGACCGTGGCGATGACGATGCTCGATAGCTCGGGGAAACTCGACCCCACGGCGGCGATGATGGCTCCCTGCACGATGGCGGGGAGTCCGTAGTACGCGCCCAAACGGTCCGAGGCCTGCACGAGCATGTCGCCGCCCTTCCACGCGAGAATCGCGCCGGCGGCTGTGAACGCGACGAGAACCGGAACTGATGCCACGCCCGCACTTCGGCGGCCGGTGGGAAAAAACCGACCCGACTGGCTACGTCGGCTGATTTCGGTTCGACTCGTCCACTCAGAACCCCTCGCGCAGGTAGCGGTCCCGCTCCGTGAACACCGAGGCGAGGGCGTCGGCCGCCTCCTCTCCGGTGACCGAGAGGCGGTCGGTGCGCGCGAGCGCCTCGACGGTCCGCGCGCCGACGAGGAGTTGCGAGAGCGCCCCGATTTCGACGGTCGCGTCCGGATTGGTGTCGTCACCAACTGATTCGACGCTCGCCGCGCCATCGTCGACGGCGACCCGGAACGACCCGTCGTTCCAGTCGCAGCGGTCGTCGGCGACCGCGAGAACGAGGTCGCAGGCGGCGTCGCCGGGGAACGACACCGCTTCGAGGGCGGCCGGCACGTCCACGATACGGACCATCGGCCCAGGCTTGATTTCGACCGTCGCCGCCCGCGGGTCGGTCAGGCCGTCGATGAGCCGGGTCGATTCGTGTTCCGACGAGAGGACGACCTCGTCGACCTGCGAGTCGTGGTCCCGCAGGAACCGAAACAGCTGTGCGCGGGCCTCGGCGTCGACCGCGACGAGCTCGCCCACGGACAGCGTCCGCGACTCCCAGTCGCCGCTCACGTCGTAGACGACGTAGCCGCGGAGGTCGCCGTCTCGCTCCCAGCCGTAGACGAACGGGTCGCCGTCCCAGCCGCGGAACAGTCGGTGGCGAATCCAGCCCTCGCTTCGGTCCACCGCGAGGTCTTCTGTCGCCGCGGCGGTGTGCACGTCCTTGACCCGGGCCCAGTCGTCGGCGTCGAGGCGGACGAACTCCCCGTCTGGGTCGGCGGCGACCGCCCCGAGTTCGTCGGGCGGAACCGTCGTCTTCGCGTAGTTGTTCGCCGTTGCCCAGCCGAATCGGCGGTAGAAGGCGTACTCGAACGGCCAGAGCGCCGAGAGATACCGGCCGGTGTCGCGGAACTCCGCGAGGAGGTCGTCGAGCATCGCGGCGACGTGGCCCTGTCGGCGCGCCTCTGGAGGTGACGCGACCGCCGAGATACCGGGGAGCGGGTGCCACTCGCCGCGGACCCGGGCCGTGAAGTCGTAGAAGGCACACACCGTCCGCAGGTCGGCCGCGCCGAGGTCCCCGACGGGCGCGTCGGGCGGGGCGTCGTAGAACCCTCGCGGGTGGTAGCCCTCGGGGTCAGGGACTCGCTCGTCCGACCAGTCGGGGCCGTTCTCGGGGCGGAAGGCGTAGTTGAGGAACTCGCGGTACGTCTCGCGGTGCTCCTCGGGGAGGGGACGGAGGTGCATACCCGCGGTGCGTCGGGGGACGATATAGGTTTTCGGTGCCGCGGGCGCGCAGTCGAGCGATTCGGCGCGTCGAGACGGGGGTCGAAGGCCGCTTCCCGAACCGTGCGATTCACGTCGCCTCGGTCCCGAGCCCTGCACATGAGCGAGACGAAGCAGTCGTTTCTGTCGCGGGGGAACCTCCTCCTCGCGGCGGTCGTGACGCTCGGCATCGTCCTCCCGGGCGTGGCGCGCCGCCTCCTCGGTGAGGCCGGCTACAACGACCTCGGGATGGTCGTGTTCGTCGTCGGCTACGCGGGCATGGTGCTCGTCGTCTGGTACGGGTGGATTCGCCCGCTCGACATCACCGGCCCGGCCGAGTAGCGCGCCCCCGTCCGTCGGGCGTCACCCGCGCCGACAGCGGTGTTCACCGACTCCGAAGACCGCGCCGACCGCCCGGTTGCCCCAATATCGGGGGGTTCGACCGCCGGTTTCCAACGAGAATAACGGAACTTTGATAGTCGATTCGAACCGACCGAGAAAACAAGAATGCTTCCCCTTCAGCTCGTAGACACCTTCCTGCTCGACTACAACATCGGGCAGGCGCTGTTGCTCGTGTTCATCCTGTCGACGGTTGGAACGCTGCCGCTGAAGTCCCGGCAGATCCTCGGTATCAACACCACGGTGTTCGGGCTCATCTTCCTTCTGACCCCGGTGTCGCTGGGCAAGGCTCACTACCTGTTCCTCGGGATTGCGCTCCTCATCGTCGGCCCCATCGTCTACGTCTCGGGCCGTCGCTGAGGGGACGCCGACGGGCGGCTTCGCCCGACTCACCGCCGTTTTTCGCCGACAGTACGACGGACCGACCGACCGCAACGGACGGTCCGCGACTCGTTTTTCGCTCGCGACGATTCCGAAGAACGCGACGTTTAAACGGAGAGAACCGCAACCCACGGGTATGTCTGAACCGAGCGTTCCCGGCGGCCGCGGGGCCGTCTTGGACCTCCCCTGCGGCGAGACGAAGCGCGTCCGGGAACTCGACTTGGGCAAACGGGAGTTCGACTGTCCGTGCGGCGACAGCCACGCCGTCGTCATGGACGTTCACCCGCCCGACCGTTTCCTCCCGGAGTTCCTCGTCGAAATCCTTCAGGAGACCATCGAGACCACGAGCGACGACATGCCCGAGTTCGGGACGGCCCACCTCATGGGCATCGTCCTCGAGGAGTTCCCCGAGGCCGTCGTCTCCGAAGACGTGTCCGAGGACGGCGAACTCGGCGCGGGTATCGTCTGGGTGACCGATTTCGATTCTCGAAGGCTCCACGAGATAATCGTCGAACTCGTCGTGGAACTGATGGAACACGCCGTCAGCCACGCCGACGACGACGACGTCGTCTCGGAGTTCGAGTCGAAGATGCTGCAGTTCGACGTGAGCGAGTTCGTCGACCAGTACCGCGCCCAGCGCGACCTCGACCCCGAACCCTACATGTAGCGCGCGGGCCGAGCGCCCTGCTTTTCAGTCGATTCGAAGCCGCTCTACCGTCGGGTCCAGGGTCGCCTTCGCGCCGAGCGGAAGCGGGACCGTCGGGTCGGCGTGGCCGAACTCCACGTCGAACACCGCGGTCGCGTCGGGGTTGTACGCGTCGAGGACCGACAGGACCTCCGCGCGGAGCTGCGCGCCGTAGTCGGCCGGCGGTTCCCACTCCAGTCCGGGCGAGTACGTTCGCGGGCGACCGACCACGACGCCGTCGAACCGTTCTAACAGCCCGCGTTCGCCCATCGCCCGCAGCGTGTACCGGACTTCTCGGGGCAGCGGCACGTCCTCCGAGGTTTCGAGCGCGAGCACCGCGCCGTCCAGTTCCTCGGGGTCGGGGAGGTAGCGACCGGTCTGGAGATGCCACTTCAGGATGCTGAAGTTGGCGCCCCAGAGCCGACCCGTCACGCGGTCGTCGCCCCGCCACGTCCGCCCCGGATTGTCGTGCCACTCTCTCGGTTCTTCGGTGTCGAAGTCGAACCAGTCGTCGGTCCACTCCGGGGCGGGTTCGACGACGCCGATGGAGCGCTCGAAGAACGCCCGCCGGAGGTATCGCTCGACGTACGGGTGGATTTCGGGGTCCACGGTGAGCGTCGGGTGGAGCGTCGCGCCGTAGCTCACGATGCCGTGGTTCCAGAGGAACAGCCGGAGGTTGTCGTTGTCGCTGAAGCCGAAGAAACGCGTCGGCGACGCGGTCAGCCGCGCCGGGTCGAGATGCGGAAGGATTCGAAGCTGGTCGTCGCCGCCGGTGACGGCGATAACGCCGCGTATCGACGGGTCCTCGAAGGCCTCCATCACGTCCTCCGCGCGCGCCGCCGGGTTGTTCCGGAGCCACTCCCAATCGCGGCGGGCGGACTCGAAGACGACCGGGTCAAGCGAGAACACGTCGCGGAGTCGCGCGCACGCGCGGTCCAAGTGTGACTCGTCGATGGGACGCGACGGCGCGACGACCGCGACCCGGCTCCCGGCGTCGAGCGGCGGCGGCGTCGTGAATACCGCGGGCATGCGTAGCCGATACTCGGATCCCCGTCAAAAGCCTTCCCCGGCCGCGACAGCGCCGTTCGGTGACCTTTTCGAAATTCGCAATCGAGTTTCGGACCTCGTAATTTTTCGCCGGACTTATTACGATGTGCGGATTGGATTCCGACGATGACTGACGAGGACACCTCGACCGGACCTCAGCAAGGCACAGAGGACCGGACGATTTTGCTCATCGGAAGCGGCCCAATCCAGATTGGACAGGCGGCGGAATTCGACTACTCCGGCGCGCAGGCCTGCCGCGCGCTCCGAGAGGAAGGCGCGCGAGTTGTCCTCGTCAACTCGAACCCCGCGACCATCATGACCGACCCCGAGATGGCCGACAAGGTCTACATCGAGCCCATCACGACCGAGGCCATCTCCGAGATTATCGAACGCGAGCGCCCCGACGGCGTCATCGCCGGACTGGGCGGTCAGACCGGACTCAACGTCACGGCCGAACTCGCAGAGGAAGGCGTCCTCGAGGAGTTCGACGTGGATATCATGGGCACGCCGCTCGACACCATCTACGCGACGGAGGACCGCGACCTCTTCCGCCAGCGCATGGAGAAAATCGGCCAGCCCGTCCCGAAGTCGACGACCATCTCGCTGGAGGAAGGCGAGGCGGTCGAGAACATCACCGAGGAGGCCCTCGTAGAGCGCGTCGAAGACTCCGTCGACGCCGTCGGCGGCCTGCCGGTCATCTCGCGGACGACCTATACGCTCGGCGGTTCCGGCTCCGGCGTCGTCCACGAGATGGACGAACTCGTCTCCCGCGTCCGCAAGGGACTTCGCCTCTCGCGCAACAGCGAGGTGCTCATCACGGAGTCCATCTCCGGGTGGGTCGAACTCGAATACGAGGTGATGCGCGACGCCGACGACTCGTGTATCATCATCTGCAACATGGAGAACATCGACCCGATGGGGATTCACACCGGCGAGTCCACCGTCGTCACGCCCTCGCAGGTCATCCCCGACGAGGGCCACCAGGAGATGCGCGACGCCGCGCTCCAGGTCATCCGCGAACTCGGCATTCAGGGCGGCTGTAACATCCAGTTCGCGTGGCACGACGACGGCACGCCCGGCGGCGAGTACCGCGTCGTCGAGGTGAACCCGCGCGTCTCGCGGTCCTCCGCGCTCGCATCCAAGGCGACCGGTTACCCCATCGCCCGCGTCACGGCGAAGGTCGCACTCGGCAAGCGCCTCCACGAGATTACCAACGAAATCACCGGCGAGACCACCGCCGCCTTCGAACCCGCAATCGACTACGTGGTCACGAAGGTCCCGCGGTGGCCCAAGGACAAGTTCACCGACGTGGACTTCGAGCTCTCGACGGCCATGAAGTCCACCGGCGAGGCGATGTCTATCGGGCGCACTTTCGAGGAGTCGCTTCTGAAGGCGCTCCGCTCGTCCGAGTACGACCCCGCCGCCGACTGGGACGAAGTGTCCGACGAGGAGCTCGAAGCTGAGTACCTCGAAAAACCGACTCCCGACCGTCCGTACGCCATCTTCGAGGCGTTCGAGCGCGGCTACACCACGGAGGACGTGGTCGAACTGACCGACATCCACGAGTGGTACGTCGAGCGCTTCGGCCGCGTCGTCGAAGCGGTCGAGGCCGCCTCCGATGGCGGCTTCGCCGCCGCCGCCTCCGCCGGCCACACCAACGCCAGCATCGCCGCGGCGACCGGCACGAGCGTCGGCGAGGTCGAACAGAACGTCCCCGGCCGCACCTACAAGCAGGTCGACACCTGCGCCGGCGAGTTCGCCGCGCAGACGCCGTACTACTACTCCGCACGCAAGCCCGAGTTCTTCCGCGGGCCCTTCGAGGGCGACTCGGCGGGTAACGAACTCCGCGTCGACCGCGATATGGAGAGCGTCGTCGTCGTCGGCGGCGGTCCCATCCGCATCGGACAGGGCGTCGAGTTCGACTACTGTTCGGTCCACGCGGTGCAGGCGCTCCGCGACATGGGCATCGACGCGCACGTCGTCAACAACAACCCCGAGACGGTGTCGACGGACTACGACACCTCCGACGGCCTGTTCTTCGAGCCCATTACGGCAGAAGAGGTCGCCGACGTCATCGAGGCCATCGACGCCGACGGCGTCATGCTCCAGTTCGGCGGCCAGACCTCGGTCAACATCGGTCACCCGCTCGAATCGGAACTCAAGCGCCGCGGCGTCGACTGCGAGATTCTCGGCACGACCATCGACGCGATGGACCTCGCCGAGGACCGCGACCGCTTCAACCGCCTGATGGACGACCTCGGCATCCTCCAGCCCGAAGGCGGCTCCGCGACCAGCGAGGAAGAGGCGCTCGACCTCGCAAACGACCTCGGCTACCCCGTGCTCGTTCGCCCGTCGTACGTCCTCGGCGGCCGCGCGATGGAAATCGTCCACTCCGACGAGGACCTCAAGGAGTACATCGAGGAGGCCGTTCGCGTCTCCCCCGACAAGCCCATCCTTATCGACGAGTTCCTCGCCGACGGCGTCGAACTCGACGTTGACGCCGTCTCCGACGGCGAGAACGTCCTCATCGGCGGCGTGATGGAACACGTCGAGGCCGCCGGCGTCCACTCCGGCGACTCCGCGTGTATGATTCCGCCGCGCTCGCTCGACGACGAGACGATGGCCCGCGTCCGCGAGGTCACGGAGGACATCGCCAGCGCCCTCGACACGGTCGGCCTGATGAACGTCCAACTCGCGGTCAAGCAGAACGAGGAGGGCTCGAACGACGTGTACGTCCTCGAAGCCAACCCGCGTTCCTCGCGCACCGTCCCGTTCGTCTCGAAGGCGACGGGCGTCCCAATCGCAAAGCTCGCGGCGAAAGTCATGGCCGGCAACTCGCTTGCCGACCTCGACGTGAGCGAGCAGATTCCCGAGCAGGTGTCGGTCAAGGAGGTCGTCCTCCCGTTCGACCGCCTGCCGGGTTCGGACCCACGTCTCGGCCCGGAGATGAAGTCCACGGGCGAGGTCATGGGCACCGCGACCTCGTTCGGCAAGGCCTACGAGAAGGCTCAGTCGGCGGCTAACGACCCGATTCCGGCCGACGGCACCATCTACGTCGACCTCGCGGACCCCGAGTTCCCCGACGCCGACAGCGAGGCCGGACAGGAACTGCTCGACGCCTTCGGCGAGTACTACGAGGTGCTCACGCCCGGGGACGTCGACGACTTCCTCACGATGCTCCGCGAGGATAACTTCGACTTCGTCGTCTCCCGCGACCGCGAGACGCTCATCGACTGCGTCGAAGAGGAGGTCAGCTACTTCTCGACGTACGCCTCCGCGAAGGCGGCCCTCGAAGCGCGCGGCGCGGCCGACGAGGACATCGACGTGCTCCCGGTCGGCGAGCGCCCGCGCGTCGTCGCCAACTGGGGCCAGTAAGGAACCAGTACGGCGCGCGACCCACTCGACTCGATTCTTCGACTCGCCGCCGACCCGATTCTTCTTTCCTCGGCCGGCGACCGCCGCCGCCGACCCGGACTTTTGACGCGTTCCCGAAGGTTATTGAGCCCCGCCCCCATGCGCGGGTATGGCACGCAATCGCGGTCGCGTCCTCCTCGCCGGTGCGACGGGTCGGACCGGCCGACACGTCCTCGATGCGCTGGCCGAGACGCCCCTCGTCGTCAGGGCGCTGACCCGCGACACCGACGCCGAATCCGACCTCCGAGCGCGCGGTGCAGACGAGGTCGTCGTCGGCGACCTCCTCGACCCCGACGACGCCCGGCGGGCGGTTCTCGACGCCGACGCCGTCGTCTCCGCGGTCGGCGTCTCGGCGGGACTCGAAACCATCCGCGGCGACCTCGTCGACGGCGCGGGCGTCGTCAACCTCGTGGACGCCGCGACCGCCTCCGGCGCGCAGCGGTTCGTTCTTATGTCCTCCATCGGCGTCGGCGACTCGAAGGGCGGACTCCCGCTGTCGCTCCGCGCGCTTCTCACCGCGTCGGGCGTCCTCTCGGCGAAGGAACGAAGCGAGACGCGGCTTCGAGACGCGCCGCTCGACCACACGATTATCAGGCCCGGCGCGCTCACCGACGCCCCCGCGACCGCCGACGTGGTCGTCGGCGAGGGCGGCGACTCGGTCTGCGGAAGCGTCCCCCGCGCGGACGTGGCGAACGTCCTCGCGCACTCGCTTTTCACCCGCGAGACCGAAAACCGGACGTTCGAGGTCGTCTCTCGGCCAGGACTCCGCGGGCGGGCGGACAACGTGGTCGACATCGACTGGACGCCGCTCCCCCGCGCCGAGGCGTCGGGGGACGAGGGCGAACGAGAACTTGCGGAGTAGCCGACCGCGGCAGCGCGCTCAGTCGAGTTTTCCGAGCGCTTCGAAGAAGTCAGAGGTCGGACCGGCGAGTCGGACCGGCGAGTCGGACCGCTCGATGTGAATCTCCGTCGGCGGCGACACCGTCCGTCGGGTCCGGCCGTCGCCGACGACGACCGACGACGGCGCGCCGGTGACGCTGACGGTCACCGCAGCATCCAATGGGACGACGAGCGGCGGCATCCCCGCGTCGGCCGCCATCTCGGTGACGACGAGTCCCTCGACGCCGGGGTGGACGAGCGGCCCGCCCTCGCTGAGGTTGTAGGCGGAACTGCCCGCGGGCGTCGTGACGAGCACGCCGTCGGCGTGGCCGCCGGAGTACACGGAGCCGTTCACGCGGACTTCCAAGTCCGCGCCGCCGCCGTGACCCCGGCGCGGGCCGTGGACGACGACCTCGTTCATCGATGGGTCCATCTCCCAGCCGTCGCCGCTGGCGACGATTCTGGGGACCTCCCGAATCGACTGGCTCCCCTCCCGAAACGCGGCGACTTCGGCCAGCACCTCGTCGATGGCGTCGTCGGGCGAGACCGCGTTGAGGAAGCCGACCTCGCCGAGGTTGACACCGAGGATGGGGACGCCGTCGGCACCGCGGGCGGCGTAGAGAAACGTTCCGTCGCCGCCGATGCTCACTACGAGGTCGCAGTCGTCCAGCGACTCGACGGGGACGCCCTCGACGCCCAACTTCTCGGCGGTCGCCGCGTCGACGACCGCCTCGGCGTCGACTTCGGCGAGCGCCTCGCTCGCGTCCGCGGCGAGATACGCGGCCCGGCTGTTGCCTTTCTGTGCGACGATGCCGACCTTCATGCACCGCGGTTTGGCGTCCCCGGGCAAAAGCCCACCGTCACGTCGCCCGGCCCCGTCTCCGCTCGACGCCGCGCGGTAGCTCCGAACACGGGAAACGTTCATCACGACGCCTGCCCACCATGAGGTGATGGCAGGCACGGACGCCGGCCGCGCTGTCGTTCGGTGGTGGCTCCCGTGAGTGACGACGACTGGTTCGAGCGAGCACTCCGCGAGCGCGACGACGGCGAGACCGACGCAGACGACGCGGACCCGGACGAAAGCGAGCAGCGCGACGACGGTGAGACCGACGGGTCCCCCGAGAGCGATGCGGTCGCGGACCCCGCGGACGAACCGTCGGAAGATGACACCGAGACCGGGAACAGCGGCGGAGAGTCTCTGTCGTTCGATGACCGCGCCCCCTTCGGCGGTGACGACGACCGCTTCGACGGCGATGACGACCCGTTTTCGACCGACTTCGCCACGGCGTTCGAGAACGCGCCGATGCCCGACGCGGGCGGCGGCCTCGGCGGCGAGCAGTCCGGCGACGAGTTCGGATTCGGCCCGGGGCCGGGGGAGTCGGAACCGCCGTCGTTCGACGACGAGGAGTTCGATTCCGACATCGACCGCATCGACATCGGTATCGAAGGTCTCGACGACATGATTCTCGGCGGCGTCCCCGAGCGGTCGCTCATGGTCACTATCGGGAGCGCCGGGACCGGCAAGACGACGTTCGGCCTGCAGTTCCTCCGGAAGGCGCTCGAAGACGGCGACAGCGGCGTCTACATCACGCTCGAAGAGAGCCGCGAGCGCATCCTCGACACCGCCGACGAGAAGGGCTGGGACTTTTCGAAACACGAGGCCGAGGGTCGACTGGCCGTCGTCGACCTCGACCCCGTGGAGATGGCGAACAGCCTGTCGAGCATCCGAAACGACCTCCCGCGGCTGGTCGAGGAGTTCGGTGCCGACCGGCTCGTCCTCGACTCCGTCTCGCTTTTGGAGATGATGTACGACCACCCCTCGAAGCGCCGCAGCGAGGTGTTCAACTTCACGCGGTCGCTGAAGGACGCGGGGGTGACGACGATGCTCACCTCCGAGGCGGACCAGTCCAACCCCTACGTCTCCAGACACGGTATCGTCGAGTACCTCTCCGACGCCGTGTTCGTTCTCCAGTACGTCCGAAACGACGACTTCCGCGAGACGCGGCTCGCAATCGAGATTCAGAAGATACGCGACGCCAACCACTCCCGCGAGACCAAGCCCTACGAACTCACGAACGAGGGCATCAGCGTCTACCAGCAGGCGAATATTTTCTGAGCCCGCGTTTCGCCGCGCGGCTCACGGAGGGTCTGTGTCCGACTGTATCGTTCCCGTAAGAGGGCTAAACGCGATTCGTCAGTTACGGCTGTCTCAGTCGTCGGCGGGCGCCGGTTCGGCCGACTGTTCGGACTCGAAGCCCTCGAAGTGGACGACCTCGTCGACGGGGCGGCGGTACTTGCGCTCCGCCTGCAACTCGTCGGCGTCGTCGGCGGGGATGCCCATCGTCAGGAGCATCACGGGTTCGTACTGCTCGCCGTCGATGTCGAACGCGTCGAGGACGGCGTCGGCGTCGAAGCCGCCGATGGGACAGGTGGCCACGCCTTCGTCCCACGCGGCGTACATGAGCGACATCACGACCAGCGACGTCGAGCGAACGGTCCAGACGCGGCGCTCCTGTTCGGGGAGGTCGGCCATGCCGGCGATGTTGTCGAGGATGCCGTCGCGGACCTCCTCGTTCGGCAGGTAGCCCTTCTCCAGCATGTCGTCGGTGACGGTCTCGGCGTGGGCCTCGGGGTCCTTGTTGCCGAGCACGATGACCGACGCGGCGGCACCGGTGACGTGTTCTTGGTCGTAGGCCGCCTCGCGGAGCGCCTGCTGTGTCTCGTCTTCGCGCAGCACGACGAACTCCCACGGCTGGAGGTTGTAGCTCGACGGGGCCTGCACGGCGTTTTCGAATATCGTCTGGAGGGTCTCGTCGTCGAGCGACTCGTCGGCGTAGTCGTGGACCGAGCGACGGGTCGTCGCGACCGCTGCGAATTCCATCGGTTCCCGCGAGGAACGGCACACAAATAGGGCGTTGCAATCCGGGCGAATCCGCCGATTCCGGTGTGCTCGCAGTTCTCGTGTCGTCGCGCGACCGGGTGACGCCGGTGTTACTGCATTGCGGGAGATACGGCTTCGGTGGCGTCCGTCCGCCGTGGCTCACCTGACGATGGTCACGGGCACGGGCGACCGGCGGAGGACCTCTTCGGCGACGCTCCCGAGCAGGATGCGCGAGACGCCGGTGCGGCCGTGGCTCCCCATCACGACGTGGTCGTAGTCGGCGTCGTCGCCGTCCAGCACCTCGACGATGAGCTTCTGAGGACTGCCGACCTCGATGCGGTCGGTGATCGTCCTGTCGGTGTCGACGAGTCCCACCTCTGCTTTCACCTCGGCGAACGTCTCTCTCGCCTTCCGTTTCTCCGCTTGAAACCACTCTTCGGAGCCGCTGAGCGCCCGTTCTCGATAGTCGGCGTCGGCGGGATTGATGACGTTCAAAAGCGTGAGTTCCGCGTCCGGCCACTCCGTGGCGGCGAAGCGGACCGCGGCGACTGACTGCGGCGACCCGTCGGTCGGAACGAGCACGTGTTCGGCCATACCGCGGCCTACTCGGCCGCGGGCTAAAAATCCGCCCGGCGGGCGCGGGCCGGGACAACCGCGACCCGGTCGCCTGCGACGGACGGTGCGGGGCGTTCCGGGTACTCAGTCGCCGTGTCGCGTCACGCAGGTCGAAAGCCCCGTCAGTTCGACGGGTTCGGAGTTGTCGGGCGAGTAGACGACCATCTGGCCCTTCTCCATGTACGGCACCTTGTCTTCGAGATTCGGCGGGATGTTGACGCTCTTGATGGCGTCCTCGTCGCCGAGGTTGAGCACGACCTTCGTGTTCACCTGCTTGAACACCGGGTCGGCGATGTCCTGTGGGTCCTGCGTGATGAGGAACAGACCGAGGCGCTCTTTTCGGCCCTGTTTCGCCGCCTCGGTGAACTTCTGGATGACCTTCCGCGCCTGTACGGTGTCGGCGTCTGTGAGGAAGTTGTGCGCCTCGTCCATCCCGAGGACGACCGGCGTCTCCTTGATGCGGTCGCTCGACGGGTCGTTCGAGAGTTTGTCATCGATGAGCAGCGCCGACACCGCGAGGACGAACAGCTCCTTCGCCCGACTCGACGAGAGATGGTAGGTCGGCACGACCGTCAGCCCGCCGGGCCGGACGAGTTCGTGGTCGAGTTCGGTTATCGGCCGGGCGTCCTGGTCAAACACGCCGCTCGGCACGCCGCGAACTCGGCGCTTCACCGCGTCGAAGGTGGCCTCGTGGACTCGCCCCGACTCGTGGAGTTCCTCTTTCAGCGCCGGGTCGTCGAGGAACTGGAGGAACTGCTTGTACGTCCCCGAATCGCCGTAGTTCCGGAAGAATCGGTTCAGGAGTTCGGTGAGCGCCGGGTACTGGTTGTCGTTGAGGCTGCTGCCGGCGACGAGCCACGGGAGGTCCCGCGCCATCGAGAAGGGGATGGTGAACTCCAACTGCTCGGCGCGGTGGTTCGCGCCGGGGTACGACGACCCGGCCATCTTCGGGACGAGCGCGACGGTGTCGTCGTGGCCGCCGTGGGCGACGCCCTCGCGCTCGTATTGTCGGGCCGTCTCGGCGTCCATGTCCGGGTTGTCGTCGTGCATCTGGGCGTACTCGTCCTGCGGGTCGAACTGGACGACCGCGGTCTGGACCTCGCGGCCGTCGTCCATCTCGTAGCTCCGCTCCTGCGAGAGGTACTGCCGCAGGATGTTCTTCGAGGCGTGGGTCTTGCCCGACCCGGTGCCGCCGGCGACGAGCGTGTGGCGGAACACGAGCGGGTCGCCGTCGGTGTAGTCGTCGTTCAGTCGGTAGTCGATAGTCGGCGGCCGGGCCGCGGTTCGGACCTTCTCGCCGCCGACGGAGAGATGGCCGAGAAAGACGCCCTCTTCGGGAATCTTCAGCCCGGTCTTAATCTGCGTCGCGTCGGTAGCCTCGCCGACCGTCGCCTGCGGTTTCGGCACGCGGTCGACCATCCGGCGCTTGAGTTCGCCGCGGTCGGAAAACAGGACGGCGATGGGTTCGAGTTCGGCCATGAACTTGAAATCGCGCTCCTCGAACTCGTCGGCCGGTCGGCGCATCGCCCGGCGGGCGTGAATCTCGGTCGCGTCGTCGGCCTGAAACTCCTGGGCGTACTCCAGCCCGACGATGCGGCAGAACAGCAGTTCGTCGTCCGGGTAGGGGACGATGAGGTACTTGCCGAGGCGGACGCGCTCGCGGTTGCCCGCCGTCACGAACGCCCGGAGCGCCGTCCGCTCCGGGTCCTCCGACACGCGGAGGCCCTGCGAGACCGCAATCGCGCCGACGCCCCGCTCGTCGCCGACGGGGTCGGCGTCGTACTCGTCGAACTGCAGGTCGTCCGCGTCGTCGGTCGCGGTGGTCACGTCGGTCGAATCGCCGCCGTCGCGGTCGTCGCGGTCGGCATCGACGCCGTCACCGTCGGCCGAACTCGCGGCGGTCGCGCTCTCGGTTTCCGAGGCGGATGCGGAACGCGCGGAGCGCCCGTTTCCGGTGGCGTCAGCGGTCGGCTCGTCTCGGTCCGCGTCGGACGAGTCGTCGGGGTCGTCGCCGGCGAAGTCGCTGAAATCCCCCAAATCGGTCATGTTCCAACGCTTGCGGGCGGCGAGTAAAAAGCCACGCGTCGGCGACGGCTCTCGGTCCCGTGTCGGTCGGTCCCGTATCCCGCGGTTTCGGGCCGTCGCGTACGACTTTTCCGTGTCGCGCCCCTAGCCCGGCTATGTTATTGGTCCGCGGTCACGGCGGCGGCACGGCACTCACCGGTACGATATTCGAACGGGGGGAGCAAGCGCCGACCTACCGCGGCGCGCCGGACGAGGACGCGCCCTACGTCTGGGTCTGCGACGAGTTCTACGAGGTCGAAAGCGGCGGCTCGGAGACCGAAATCGACGGCCGGACGATTCGGGTCGCCTTCGACACGCCGCTTCCCCGCGGCTTCGACACCCGCGAGCAGGCGCTGTCGGCCGCGAAAGAACACGTCAAGACGCAGTTCGCGCGGGTCGGCGTCTCCGCCGACGACGTACGAGTCGAGGTCGTCAGGCCCGAAGAGGAAGGGACGCCGGAGGACGAACAGCCGGACGCGGCGGACCGCTCCGCCGACGAAGGCTCTCCCGAGGGCGACGCGTCGCTCTGAGGGCGGTCGACCGCCGAGGCGCGCTCCTCGGTCGCGCTACTCTTACTCGTCGGCGTCGACCCAGCGGATATTGTCGTAGCTCTTCATCTGGTCAGAGTCGAGTTTCTCCGAGAGCTTTCGTCTGAGCGCGGCCTTCTCGCCGATGCTCACCCGCGCGAGTTCGTCGGCCTTCTCGACCGCCAGCGGCGGCCCGCGCGTGGCGGCCACGTCGCGGACGACGTGGTGCATCAGGTCGGCGCGTCGGTCGGGGTCCTTCGTGAACGCGTAGGGCGCTTCGACCCGGTAGCACACGTCGGTTCGGGGGTCGTACAGCACGAAGAACGTCACCGTGTACGCCTCGGGGTCGAGGGCGCGCTCGATGCCGAACGCCTCGCCCTCGGCGCTCAGTTGGCGGTCCGACCCGCCGCGCGAGGCGAACCAGCTCGTGAACGTGAGTTCCTCGGTGCGGCGCTCGTCGCCGTCGGGACCCTCCCGGCGTTCGAGCAGGTTGACGAAGAAGGCGGCGTCGTCGACCCACGGCCGCCTGCCGGCGTCGCTCCCGTCGAGCTGTTTCCTGACCGTGCGGACGACGTGTTTCGCGCCGGGGTTCTTCACGAAGCCGGCGAGCGGCACGTCGCGCTCGACGAAGCGCTCGACGAGGCGGATGTAGTTCTCCACGACGGCCTTCGGCTTCGCGTCGCGCGCGAGGTCTTTCAGCTCGGCGTCGCGGTCGCGCCAGTTCAGGAGCTCTTTCGGGTACACCGGCCCGTCGAGGATGAGCAGGTCGGAGACGGCGTCGGCGTGTTCGAGCGCGTGGGCGCTCTCGGCGAGGTAGAGCGCGAGCGCGTGGACGACGCCCTCGGCGTAGCGGTTGACTCGCGGGACGCTCAGCACGCGCCGGCGGCCGTAACCCTCGTCGGACTGGAGCCACTCGTCGGTGTCGAAAAACTGGACCGGGTCGTGGGTGTGGGCCGCCATGACGATAGAGCGGTGGCGGTGGAGGTCGAGGTCGGACGGCTCGGACGCCATCGCGGCGTGAGCCACGTCGAGGACGAGCCCGTTTTTGAACGTCGTCGGGTTGATGGTCCCCGAGTCGAGGCCGTGGACGGTCGGAAACGGCGACTCCGTGAGCGCGACGTCGTCGATATCGGCGGCGTGGAGGCGCTGTTCGCCGAGCGGTTCGACGATTGGGAGTCCTCCGTCGGGCGATTCGAGGGGGTCGAGCCACGATTCCCAGACCGTCCGCGCGAGGTCGTCGTAGTCGGCGTCGTCGACCGAGTCAGCGATGGAACTCGCCATGGACGCGATGTCGTCCACGTGGACGGGGTCGAGGGTCATATCTCGGCGTCGTCGCCGACGGGTATAGTGGTTGTCGTCGTCGGTGGGCGGTCGTTTGGACTGGCCCGCAGCGAGCCGGCACGGCACGGGTCGCCCCCTCGACAGGTCCCGGCACGCTCATACCGCTCCGTTGCCAACGCTTCACCGACGATGTCTGTCAGCGCGGTCGGGTTCGACCTCGACTACACACTCGCGGTCCCGACGCGGGACCGCGAGACGATTCTCTCGGAGGCGGCGGCGGCGGCGGGCGCGCCCCCGTTGACCCGAGAGGCGTATCTCCGGGCACACCAAGAGAACCTCACGCGCGAGACCCGCGCGCCCATCTTCGAGACGCTCCTCGACGAGCACGGCTCTCCCGTCGACCCGGAGCACGTCGCGACGGCGTACAGAGAACGAATCACCGACGCGGTCGTCCCCGTCGAGGGCGTCGAGGCGATGCTCGCCGGCCTGCGGACGACCTACCGCGTCGGCCTCCTCACCAACGGGCCGGTCGTGGCCCAGGAGGCAAAAATCGACAAACTCGGGTGGCGCGACCACTTCGACACGGCGCTCGTGACCGGGGCGCTCCCCGCCGGAAAGCCGGACAAGCGGGCGTTCGAAGCCCTGCTCGACGAGCTCGGAACCGAACCCGAGGAGACCGTCTACGTCGGCGACAGTGTCCACCACGACATCGCCGGCGCGCACGACGCCGGGATGCTCCCAGTGCAGGTACTCGGCGAGGGTTGTGACGACCCCGACCCGCGGGCGGTCGCCCACATTCACCACGACGACCTGCCGACGGCGCTTCCTGAACTCGTCGCGGACCTCTGAACCGGTCGCGCGACGAGCGTCTATTCTTCGTCTTCGTCTCGGTCTCCGGCTTCGAGCGCCGCGACCAGCGCGCGGAACGCCGGGAGCGTCCACTTCACCTGCGCGCCGTCCTCGACGAACACGAGCGTCCGCGGCGGGCGGACCGCCTTCGGGCGCACGCGAAGGCCCTCCTCGGACGCGGCCTCGGCGGTCACGTCGGGGTGGGCGATGAACTCGATGCGGGCGCGGTCCGGTTGGACGTACACCTCGGCGATGCGTTCGCCGTCGGCGGCGACCGCGTAGGCGAGCGCGCCGTCGTCGGTCGGTTCCACGTCGGGGTCGGAATCGACGACGGAGAGAACAGAAAAGGCGTCCTCGTGGCCCGTGACCTCCGAGGCGAGCAGTTGAGCGATGCGTGTCCCGTCGGAGAGCGAATCGACGACCATGCCGGGCGTTCGCGCCCGGACGGTTTCGGGGTGTCGCTTCGCGGCGGGGAGACGACGGGCGCAGAAAAACGGGACGGCGCTACTCGGCCAGCGACCGCTTTGCTTTCTCGGCCGCGTCGTCCACGTTCACGTCGTTCGCGCGCGCGAAGAGGACCGCGGCGGCCTCGGCGGTGACGCCGAGGCGGGACTGTCGCTCGTTGATGCCGGCGACGGCGGCCTGTTTTTCGATGCCGGCGGCGACGCAGGCGTCGAGAATCTGCTCGAACGCCGACTGCTCGCGGAGGACGGAGGCGTCGGGTTCGAACTCCTCGGGAATCTGTACGCCGGCGGGGTCGAACGTCGCGACGACCTCGCCGTCGTCGCGCTCGACGAGGCCGCGACCCGCGGCGAGGTCGATGAGGCGCTTCGCCTGGTCCGGGGAGAACCAGTCGCGGTCGAGCGACAGGGCGACGACGAACTCGCCCTCGCCGAGGCGGGTCGAGCCGTGTTGCCGGAAGGGGACGGCGACGGTGACGTCGAGACTCATCGGTTCGACGGCGGGCGCGGGCGAACTAAACGGTTTGCGTTGCCTTCGGCCCCGAGAGACGTGGTGGCACCCGTCTTCGGCGAGCGTCGATTCGAGCGATTCAAGTAGTCACCGAGGTTTTTACCCCGTATGAAGGACCAAGGACGCTCCAAGCGGAAGCGGACCGGCGGTCGGCGCAAGCCGTCCCGAAACAAGAAGCGATACCAGCTGGGCCGCGAACCCGCCGCCACGACGGTCGGCGAGCCCCGGTTCCAGATCATCGACTCCCGCGGTAACAACGAGAAGCTCCGCGCGCTCTCGACGAACGTCGCGCAGGTCGCCGACGGTGCCGACGTGACGCAGGCCGACATCGAAGGCGTCGTCGACAACCCGTCGAACGTCAACTACGCCCGCCGGAACATCATCACGAAGGGCTCCATCATCGACACGAGCGCCGGCCGCGCCCGCGTCACCTCCCGCCCCGGCCAGGACGGACAGGTCAACGCCGTCGTCGTCGACGAAGAGTAAGTTTCTCTCCCCGCGTCGTCGTTTCGACGCGGTTCGACTGTTTTACCCCCGTGAGCCCCGCGGCCGTCGCTCGCGGGCGTGGTTCGGTCGAAGTCGAAAACGAGACCGGACGATACTGAATCGAACCGTGCGACGAGCCGCTGTCAGCGAGTCGGTCGGCCGGTCAGGGCGTCGGCGCGGCCTTCTGAAGCGCCGTCTCGGCGATGTTGCCGCCGTAGTCGGCGCTCCGGGAGACGGAGTCGACGATGAGGCCGAGCAGTTGCGCGCGGGCCGGGTCGAGACCACGGAGGAGTTCGTCGATGCCGCGGGCGCTCGCGTCGATGGCCTGGACGGCCTCGCGGGACTCGTTGGCGAGGCGGCTCGCTTCGTCGCTCTCCTCGGCGAACAGCGCGTCCATGCCGCCGTTGACGACGCTTTCGGTCTCCTCGAACAGCTCTTGAATCGCCTCGACGATTTCGCCGTCGACGGGCTCTTCGAAGTTCAACGAGAGGTGGGCGATTTTGGTCGCGTGGTCGCCGATGCGCTCCAGTTGCCGGGCGGCGGACTGGTAGTCGAAGCAGATTTCGCGGGGGAGGCCGAGTTCCTCGGCGGCCTTCGGGGTCCGGAGCGTCGCGCGGAAGATGCGGGAGACGACCATCCAGAGGCGGTCGACGTCGTCGTCGCGCTGGATGACGTCGCGGGCCATGTCGTCGTCCTGCTCGGCGATGGCCGCGATGGCGTCTTCGAGCATCGAAAGCGAGATGAGTCGCATCCGGGTGACCGCGTTGTGGATGGAGAGTTCGGAGGAGTCGAGTAGGTCGCGGATGACGACCCGGTCGCGCGTCTCTTCGAGCACTTCGAGGCCGACGAGGCTCTGGGTCGCCTCGCGGATGGTCCGCCGCTGGTCGGTCGTGATGCGCGAACTCTCCAGCGCGATGATGTCGAACCCGCTCACGTACATCGTCATGACGGCGCGCGTGAGCTCGTCGCCTTCGAGGGTCGCGATGTCGAGGGTTCCCTCAGTGCGTTCTTCTTCCGAACGGGGCGTCAAGAACAGCGAGTCGCCCTCCGGATAGAACTCGACTTCGCTCCCCGCCGAGACGCCGTTGTCCGTCGCCCAATCTTTGGGAATCGAGACGGTGTAGGTGGAACCGCCCGTCACCTGCACCTTTCGGGTTTCGACCATGTCCGTGGGTGGTTCTCAATACACAATAAAACTGTCTATCTCTATATATTGAAGACGTATTTTATGTGATGGGCGAAACCGAACGTGACTCGTGCCGATTCGGGCTCGAAACACTGCCCACTCAGTAGTTGTTTTGCGTCGTCCCAGTCGGCCCGTGCGTCCTGCGTTTCCTGACACGTCGGGGAAAGTCCACGCACGAGACGGCCGCGAATGGAACAATCGGCTGCTTTCGTCGATTTCGTCCCGTTCTTGTCACACGTTATCAATCGTTGTGGACATACCGGAACGTACCACTATATAGTCGTCATAGCAGGGTATTTACGACAAAATCGGCTCGTCAAAATCGATGACGCGTAACTCGGACAGCGGTCTTTCGCGGCGTAAGTTCCTGATTGCCTCGGGCGCGGCCGGTCTCGCTGGACTCGCCGGGTGTACGGAGAACAACACCGACAACGGTGGCTCCGGCGGCGACTCCGAGGGAGAGGACTCGTCGGGTGACGGGAGCAACGAGCTCTCGGGAACCATCGACATCGCCGGCTCCTCGACGGTGTTCCCGCTCGCAACCGCGATGGGCGAGCGCTTCCAGACCGAGCACTCCGAGGTCAACATCAACCTCCAGTCCACCGGCTCCGGTGGCGGCTTCGCGAACTACTTCTGTACGGGTCAGACCGACTTCAACAACGCCTCCCGCCCCATCAAGGGCGAAGAAGAGACGCAGTGTGAGAACAACGACGTGACCCCCGTCGAACTCAAGGTCGCCACCGACGCGCTGACGGTCATCGTCAACAACGACAACGACTTCCTCGGCGAGGGCCTCACCGTCGAGCAACTCCAGACCATCTTCTCGGCCGAGTCGACGCCGACGACGTGGTCGGACGTCAACTCCGAGTGGCCCGATGAGGAAATCGAGATTTACGGTCCCACCGACGCCTCCGGTACCTACGACTACTTCATCGAGGCCATCCTCGGCGAGGAGGGTCCGGGCCACCGTCAGGACTACTCCGCGACCGAGCAGGACCGCACCATCATCCAAGGCGTCCAGGGCTCCGAGTACGCCATCGGCTACATGGGATTCGCGTACTACAGCGAGAGCACCGACGCCGTCCAGGCCGTCCCCATCGAGAACGACGCCGGCGAATTCGTCGAACCGTCGCTCGACACCGCGCTGTCCGGCGAGTACAACCCGCTTTCCCGCCCGCTGTTTACCTACCCCGCCCGCGAGTCGCTCGCGGAGGAACACGTCGCGGAGTTCGCCCGCTACTGGATGGAGAACTCCACCAGTCGCGAAATCGTCGCCGACGAGGTCGGCTACGTCCCGCTCGGCGAAGACGAGCAACAGGAGATGCTCGACACCCTCAACGCCGCCATCGAGGAAGCTAACTAACCACTTCCTCGACAGAATAGGCTAACGAAGCGCTTTTTCATACACCACGATTCAATCCAACCAATGAGCACAGATGACCTCGAAACCGACCTCACGCGGAACACGGAGAACGCGCCGCGTGAGCTACTGACGCGGTCGTTCTTCTTCCTGTGCGCGGCGTTGTCCGTCGTGACGACCCTCAGTATCGTCGGCCTTCTCATCACGGAGGCGTCCAAGTTCTTCACGCTGACAGCCCCGCTGATGGGAGTCGCGGGGGAGACGGCGTCCATCGTCGACTTCCTCACCGGAACCACGTGGCAGATACACAGCCAAGAGTTCGGCGTGCTGGCGCTCGTGTCGGCGACGCTGATGGTCACCATCGGGTCGGCCGTCATCGCGCTCCCGCTCGGCGTCGCCACCGCCATCTATCTCAGCGAGTACGCGAGCGCACAGGCGCGCTCGATTCTCAAACCCGCGCTGGAAATCCTCGCCGGCGTCCCGACCGTCGTCTACGGCTTCTTCGCGCTCATCTACATCACGCCGGCGCTGGAAGTCGTCTTCCCCAGCATCGGGACGTTCAACATGCTCTCTGCGAGCATCGTCGTCGGCATCATGATCATCCCGATGGTCGCCTCCATCAGCGAGGACGCGATGTCCGCCGTCCCCGACGAACTCCGACAGGCGGGCTACGGCATGGGCGCGACGAAGTTCGACGTGTCGACCGGCATCGTCGTCCCCGCCGCGCTCTCCGGTATCTTCTCCTCTTTCATCCTCGCGCTCTCGCGCGCCATCGGCGAGACGATGGCCGTCACCGTCGCCGCGGGCGCGCAGGCGAAGTTCCTCAATCCGCTGAACCCCGCGTCGTATCTCGAAGGCGCGCTGCCCATGACCGCCGCGATGGTCCAGCTTCTCACCGGTGACATCACCGGCGGCGGGCTGGCCTATCGCAGCCTGTTCGCCATCGGCCTCGTGCTCTTCGTCATCACACTCATCATGAACGTCATCAGCGACTACGTCTCGCGACGCTACCGGGAGGCGTACTGAGATGTCGACCGACACCGACTCCAGCTACATCGACGGCTTCGGACAGGTCAGTCGAACGACCGGGACCGTCTTCCGGTACCTGCTGTTGGCCGCGACGATGTTCGGCATCGTCACGCTCGCCGTCCTCCTCGTCTACGTCGCCAACGACGCGATTCGCCCGCTCACCGCGGACCTCGGTTGGCACCTCACCTTCTTCCTGACGCTCGTCGCCCCCACGACCGTCGTCGGTGGGTATCTCGCCCGCCGGAACGTCCCGGCGCTCAAGCTCGGCGGGATGGTCGTCGGGATGCTCGCGGTGTTCCTGCTGTTCAGCGGGGGCGTCGCCATCGTCTTCGTCGATATCATTCCGCCGCTGACCGGTCTGTCGTACGTCGTCGGCCTCCTCGTTCCGGCGGCGCTCGTCGTCGTCCTGACGAAGTACGAACAGCAGATTCCGTTCACCCTTCGCGTCGCCGCGACCGGTGCCGCGTTCATCCTGTCGCTCGTCGGCGTTCCGGGGTACTTCCACAGCATCCCCGAAATCGTTCGCCAACTCCCCGTGGTCCCGGCCGACTGGATGATTCTGACGCTCGTCCTCGGCGGCGTGGCCGCGGTCGTCGTCGGTCAGTACGTCGCCCGCATCCGCGAAGACACCACCGCGGGACTCGCAGCGGGCGCGTCGGCGCTCGTCTTGACCGGTCTCGCGGCCGTCGTCGGCCCGATGCTCGGCGTCGACGCCAACGCCGCCGCCGTCGTCACGTCGGTCGCGTTCGTCCCGACGCTGGCCTACGCCGGCGGCGCGGCGGTCACCCGTGAACAGGAGCGAATCGGCCTCCTGCTCGCGGGCGTCGTCGTCGGCGGGTCGCTCGTCGGCGCGTTCGCGGTCGACGCGCTCGGCTTCGCCGGCCCGCAGTCGTGGGTCGACTGGCAGTTCCTCACGAGCGCCCACAGCGGGACCGCGGAGAACGCCGGCCTCTACCCGGCTATCGGCGGCTCCATCCTGCTGATGGCAACGGTCGCCGCCCTCTCGTTCCCGCTCGGCGTCGGCGCGGCGGTGTACCTCGAAGAGTACGCCCCCGACAACGCCTTCACCCGATTCATCGACGTGAACATCTCGAACCTCGCCGGCGTCCCCTCGGTCGTCTACGGGCTGCTCGGACTCGGCGTGTTCGTCACCTATCTCGGCCAGCCGACGGGGACGGTCCTCATCGGCGGCGCGACGCTCGCGCTCCTCATCCTGCCCATCGTCATCATCTCCTCACGCGAGGCGATTCGGGCCGTGCCCGGCGACATGCGGCAGGCGTCATACGGGATGGGCGCGACGCGCTGGCAGACCGTGAAGAACGTCGTCCTCCCGGAGGCGTTCCCCGGCATCCTGACCGGGACCATCCTGGCGCTCGGCCGGGCCATCGGCGAGACCGCGCCGCTCATCATGATCGGCGCGCCGAACGTGCTTTTCAACCTGCCGACGGAGCTCTCCTCGAAAGTGAGCGCGATGCCCCTGCAGGTGTACGCGTGGTCCAGCCTGTTCGCCAGCGAGGACTTCTACACGAAGGCCGTCCCGGCGGGCGTCGTCGTCCTCCTGGCGGTCCTCCTCGCCATGAACTCCATCGCCATCGTCCTGCGCAACAAGTTCGAAAGTGAAAACTGAACACCACCAATGAGCCAAAGAGACAAAGCACCCGAGGGAGAACAGCAAGCCATGAACGGAACAGAGGACCCGACGAACGACGAGATGCTCGTCGAAACCGACGTGAGCGACGGGCTCTCTGCGTCGGAGAGTTCGGTGGGGCGGGACGCCGAGACCGTCATCAGCTCGGATAACATCAACGTCTGGTACGGTGACGACCACGCGCTCACCGACATCTCGATGGACATCCCCGAGAACAGCGTGACCGCCATGATCGGTCCCTCTGGCTGCGGGAAGTCCACGTTCCTCCGCTGTATCAACCGCATGAACGACCTCATCGACGTCGCCCGCGTCGAAGGGGGACTCACGCTCCGCGGCAAGAACGTCTACGACGACGACGTCGACCCCGTCGCGCTCCGCCGCCGCGTCGGCATGGTGTTCCAGAAGCCGAACCCGTTCCCGAAGAGCATCTACGAGAACGTCGTCTACGGGCTGAAGATTCAGGGTATCGACGCCGACTACGACGAGGTCGTCGAGGAGTCGCTCAAGCGCGCCGCCCTCTGGGACGAGGTGAAAGACCGCCTCCACGAGTCCGGTCTCGACCTCTCCGGCGGCCAACAACAGCGTCTCTGTATCGCCCGCGCCATCGCCACCGACCCCGAGGTACTCCTCATGGACGAGCCCGCATCGGCGCTCGACCCCGTGGCGACCTCGCAGATCGAAGACCTCGTCGAGGAACTCGCCGAGGACTACACCGTCGTCATCGTCACCCACAACATGCAACAGGCGGCGCGTATCTCCGACAAGACCGCCGTCTTCCTCACCGGCGGCGAACTCGTCGAGTTCGACGACACCCAGAAAATCTTCGAGAACCCCGAGAGCCAGCGCGTCGAAGACTACATCACCGGTAAGTTCGGATAACTCGTTCTCGCTCGCGAGGCTCGCGGCTCGTTTTGTGCTACGCTCGGTTCGCACCGCCGACTCGACGCCCACGTTCCGGCGTCGCGTATCGGACACGGTCGTTCAGGACGTATCGGCGAGTCGACCACCGAAACCATCACAAGGAATTTCACTTCGCCTGCCGGAACGTCACGTATGGCCAGAAACACGTACCAATCTCGCCTCAATCAGCTCGAAGAGGACGTGTTGTATCTCAGCGAACTCGTCTCGGAGCGAGTTCGGCACGCCCTCGACGCGCTCGAAGACAAAGACGAGCGGAAGGCACAGGAAGTCATCGAGGGCGACCACGAAATCAACCGCATCTACCTCGACTTAGAGCAGGACTGCATCGACCTGCTCGCGCTCCAACAGCCGGTCGCGGGCGACCTGCGGTTCATCGCGGCGTCGTTCAAGATAATCACCGACCTCGAACGCATCGGCGACCTCGCGACCAACCTCGCGCAGTACGCCATCGACGCCGAAAACGACGTCTACACCGAAGTCGACATCCGCCGCATCGGCGACGCCGCACTCGACATGGTCGACCAGGCGATGGACGCCTACGAGACCGAAGACACCGACCTCTGTCAGTCCGTGGCGGAGCGCGACGACAGCCTCGACACGATGTGTGACAACGCGTCGCAGAGCATCGTCCGCGACCTCATGAACGGCGACGACTTCGAGGGCGACGGCGACCTCGAACCCGAGACCGCCCTCGTCGACGTGCGCCGACTCCTGCTGACGGTGCGCGACCTCGAACGCATCGGCGACCACGCCGTCAACGTCGCGGCGCGGACGCTCTACATGATAGACAACGACGACTCGCTGCTGTTCTGAGCGCGCGTCTCGACCCGACGCGTCGCTTCTTTTTTGCGAACTAAAAAACCAGAGCCACCGACCGCCCCCCGGCTTACTGGAAGCCGATGCGGCCGCCGTCGCGGGTGTCGGGCGACAGGCCCTCGCGGGAACCGCCCTTGAACTGGTCTTGGATGTCCTCGTAGTAGCGCATCAGTTCCTCGGTGATGGTCGGCCGGACCGACTCCATCGCCTTGCGGAAGTGGCGCATCTCGATTTCCTCGGCGTCGGAGTCCTCGCGGAGCGCCTCGATGGCCGCCTCGCGGCAGATGGATTCGAGGTCGGAGCCGACGTAGCCGTCGGTGATCTCCGCGATTTCGCGGAGGCTCACGTCGGGTGCGAGCGGGCTCTGCTGCGTGTGGATGTCGAGAATCTGCTCGCGGCCCTCCTCTGCGGGCTGGCCGATGAGGACGAGGCGGTCGAACCGGCCCGAGCGGATGAGCGCGGGGTCGATCATGTCCGGGCGGTTGGTCGCCGCGATGACCATGACGTTACCGGCGTCTTCGAGGCCGTCTAACTCCGTCAGGAGCTGGTTGACGACGCGCTCGGAGACGTTGTTGCCCATGTCGTTGCCGCGGGCGGGGGCGAGCGCGTCGAGCTCGTCGAAGAAGATGATGGTCGGCGAGACCTGCCGCGCCTTGCGGAACGTCTGCCGAATCGCCTTCTCCGACTCACCGACCCACTTCGACAGCAGCTGCGGGCCGCGCACCGAGATGAAGTTCGCGTTCGTCTCGTTGGCGACGGCCTTCGCTATCAGGGTCTTACCGGTGCCGGGCGGCCCGTAGAGGAGCACGCCCTTCGGGGCCTCGATGCCCATCCGTTGGAACTTCTCGGGGGTCGTCAGTGGCCACTCGACGCTCTCTTGGACCTTCTGTTTGGGCCCTTCGAGACCGCCCACGTCGTTCCACGTGACCTTCGGAATCTCGACGAGCACCTCGCGCATCGCCGAGGGTTCGACCTCGCCGAGCGCGCCGCCGAAGTCGTCGTTCTTGACGACCATCCGGTCGATGAGGCTCGGCGGGATGTCCTCCCTGTCGAGGTCGATTTCGGGGAGGTAGCGCCGCAGCGCCTTCATCGCGGCCTCCTTCGTCAGCGCCTCGATGTCCGCACCGACGAAGCCGTGGGTGTCGTCGGCGAGGTCGTCGAGGTCCACGTCGTCCGAAAGCGGCATGCCGCGGGTGTGGATCTGGAGGATTTCCTTGCGGCCTTCCTCGTCCGGCACGCCGATTTCGATTTCGCGGTCGAACCGACCGGGACGGCGGAGCGCGGGGTCCACCGAATCGACGCGGTTCGTCGCCGCGATGACGATGACCTGTCCGCGGGCTTCCAGCCCGTCCATCATCGTCAGCAGTTGGGCGACGACCCGGCGTTCGACCTCGCCGGTCACGTCCTCGCGCTTGGGCGCGATGGAGTCGAGCTCGTCGATGAAGATGATGCTCGGCGACTCCTCTTTGGCGTCTTCGAATATCTCGCGGAGCTGTTGTTCGGACTCGCCGTAGTACTTCGAGATAATTTCCGGCCCTGCGATAGAGAAGAAACTCGCCGAGGTCTCGTTGGCGACCGCGCGAGCGAGAAGCGTCTTCCCGGTGCCCGGCGGCCCGTGGAGCAACACCCCCTGCGGGGGCTCGATGCCCAGTTTCTTGAATATCTGGGGGTGTTTCATCGGCAGTTCGACCATCTCGCGGACGCGCTGAATCTCGTTGGTCAGACCACCGATGTCCTCGTACGTGATGCCGCCGCCGGCCTTCTCGAAGCCGGAGATGGGCTCCTCGCGGAGTTCGACGTCGGTGTCCTCGGTGACGAGGACGACGCCCTCCGGCTTCGTCTCGACGGCGATGAGCGGAATCGCCTGTCCGGGCGACCGCATGAACGGGTGGTTCGTACTCGACATCACCGGGACGATGTCGCGTTCGACCACGGGTCGCTTGAGAATCTGCCGTTTGACCATGCCGGCCGCGTCGGACCCGAACTGCACGCTCGCCTCTTCCGGCGGCGCAAGCACGAGTTTGTCGGCCTTCGTGGCCTCTGCCTTGCGGATAGTGACCCGTTCTCCGATGCCCACGTCGGCGTTCTGCCGCGTGAACCCGTCGATACGGACCGTATCCGTGTTCCAGTCCTGCCGGTCTGCCCGCCACACCTTCGCGGCGGTCGTTTTTCCTCCCTCGATCTCGATGATGTCTCCCGGCGAGAGCTTGAGATGGAGCAAGGTGTCCGGATCAAGACGGGCGATACCGCGCCCCGAGTCGTTCGGGTACGCTTTCGCCACTTCGAGTTGGACTTCGTTCATGATTACCTCGCGGGGATGCTGATACCTGTGAGAGGCCATCGGATAAGTCCTTCCCCGGTCGGCCCGAGGCACCGTCCTCCCGTGGTTACAGCCTAGCACACCGTAGGGCGGGCGGCTACTAATCCCTACCGACTGGACAGGCGTCGGCGCCTCGATGGCTGGCGTTTTTACCCTCGAACACGACGGTTCACGCATGCGACTCCTCGCGTTCGACGGCCGGATGGGTGCCAGCGGCGACATGCTCCTCGGCGCGCTCGTCGCCGCCGGTGCCGACCCGTCCGTCCTCTCGCCCGTCGAAGACGCCCTCGACGTGACCTACCGCGTCCACGAGGTCGACAAAAACGGCATCCTCGCGACCAAGGTCGACGTGCTCCTTCCGGAGACCGACGGCGGCGACCCCCGCGGCGAGGGTCACGACGACGACCACCGACGCCTGCGCGCCGACGGCGACGACGGGGGAGATTCCGACAACGGCGCTGACGGCGACGACGAAGACGAGCACAGCCACCAGCACCAGTACCGCCACCACGACTACGCTCACGACGAGGAGCATCCTCACCACGACGACCACGAGCATTCGCACGACCACGGTCACTCGCACTCTCACGACGACCACGAACACGGTCACTCGCACTCCCACGATGACCACGAACACAGTCACTCGCACTCCCACGACGACCACGACCACGACCACCACCACTCTCACGGAGACCACACCCACGCCGAAGGTCACGGCCCGCACCGGACCTTCCCCGAGGTCGTCGAACTCGTCGAGTCGATGGGCCTGTCCGCGGGCGTCGTCGAGGACGCGACGGCCATCTTCCGCGTGCTCGGCGAGGCCGAGGCCGAGGTCCACGGCACCGACCTCGACGAGACGCACTTCCACGAGGTCGGCGCGGACGACGCCATCGCCGACGTGGTCGGGGTCTGTCTCCTCCTCGACGACCTCGACGTGGACCGCGTCGTCACCGGCCCGGTCGCCGTCGGCGGCGGCGAGGCCGAGATGAGCCACGGAACCTACCCGGTGCCCGCGCCCGCCGTCCTCAACATCACCGCGGCGGCCGACTGGTCGGTCCGCGGCGGCCCCGTCGAGGCCGAACTGCTCACCCCCACGGGCGCGGCCATCCTCGCGCACCTCGCCGAGGGCGTCGAGACGCTCCCGACGATGTCGGTCGAGTCGTCCGGCTACGGAGCCGGCGGCTGGGACTTCCCGGACCGGCCGAACGTCCTCCGCGCGGTCGTCGGCGACGGCGGTTCGCGGCTCGTCCGCGACGAGATTTCCGTCCTCGAGACGAACCTCGACGACGCGACGCCCGAAGTCCTCGGCGGGCTACAGGAGACTCTGAAAGACGCCGGCGCGCGCGACGTGACCATCGTCCCGACGACGATGAAGAAGTCCCGCCCCGGCCACCTCGTCAAGGTCGTCGTCAAGCCGGAAGACGCCGAGCGCGTCGCCTACCGCCTCGCGGTCGAGACCGGCACGCTCGGAATCCGCGAACACGGCGCGGGCCACCGCTGGACCGCCCGTCGCGAGTTCGAAACGGCGACGCTCGCTATCGACGGCGACGACTACGAGGTGAGCGTCAAGGTCGGAAGCGACGCCGACGGCGTCGTCTACGACCGAAGCGCAGAGTACGACGACGCGCTCGCCGTGGCGAACGAGACGGGGCTTCCGGTCCGTGAGGTCATGCGCCGCGCCGTCGACGCGGTGTCGGACGACGACGACGAGTGAGGCCCGCCGTCTCCGCCGACAAGACTCGATTATTCCTCGGTCAACGGCGGGTACGCGACCTCCCAGAGATGCCCGTCCGGGTCCGAAAAGTAACCCGAATAGCCGCCCCAGAACGCATCCTGTGCGGGTTTGACTATCTCGCCGCCCGCCGCGTGCGCCGCGTCGAGAACCGCGTCCACGTCTGACTGTTCGGCGACGTTGTGCGCAATCGTGACGCCCGCGAAACCACTTCCGTCCGCGGGGACGGTCGCGTCCTCGGCGAGCGACTCGCGGGGGTAGAGCGCGAGCCACGTCCCTTCGAGGGTGAAAAACGCGATGTCGCTGTCCGGGTCGCGGTCGCGGAGCGGTAAGCCGAGGCCGTCGCGGTAGAACCGAATCGATTCGTCGAGGTCCGAAACGCCGAGCGTCACGACCGTGATTCGCGGGTCCATCCGAGAGACGCGTCGCCGGAGGGCATAAATCGAGACGGCCGACTGCTCGACCGGGCGATTGCGAAAAATCCGAATCGGCTACTCGGCGGTCACCTCTCGTTGAACTGCGGCCGGGAGTTGAACGGCGCGAACGTCCCCGCGGGATTGTTCACGTGAACCCACGCGTGAAGGCCCCAGTGGCCGCCGGCGAAGCCCCACATGCCGTCGTCGCCGTCGCCGTGGAACAGGTCCGGGAACGGGCCAGTGTACTCCGGTGGCTCGTCGAACAGATACTCGGCCGCGCCGAGGATGAGTTCCTCCTTGCCGTTGCCCTCGTTTTTCCCGTAGACGAGCGCGGCGGGCTTCGTAAGGTCGACCTCGTCGTCGTAGTTCTCGATGATGTAGTGGTGGTTCACGTAGTGGTAGCCCATGCCCGGCACGAACGGACTGCCGAGGACGTAGCCGTCTGCGATGGCCTTCCGAACGTCGGCGTACTTCGAGGTGGCCGCCCGGACCGACGCGAGTTCGCGCTGGAGCGCCCCGCGGTGCGCCGCCGCGGGCGAGGCGAACGCGCCGACCGAGAGCGCGCCGACACCGAGTACCTTCAGATACGTCCGTCGCCCGACCTCAGGGGTGCGTGATGTGCTCATGCGACACGCGATACGCGTCGGTGGAACGTAGGTATGATTCGGGCACGGCGCGTCTCATAAACCGAGAGTCGCGTTAATAGCGTTCTTTCCCCGTCGACCGCTCGAAACGGCCTCCTCGGCCGGTCGCGTGGTAACCCGTTAGGAGGCCGTTAACGGCGTCACAACAGCCGATGTGGGAACTCACTCCTCGCGCGAGCGGTGTTCGTCCAGCGCCTCGTCGATGCTCAGTTCCCCGCCGGCGACGCGGCGCGCGAGCCCGTCGTCGATGGTGCGGTTGTCCTCGGACGCCTCGCGCGAGCGTGCTTTGATACGCGTGAGTTCGCCCTCGGTCGGCTCTATCTCGCGGGATTCGATGCGCTCGCCGTCCCGGCGGGCGATGTTCACCGCGGCGAGCACGTCGCCCATGCCGCGCGCGCCGCTTCCGAGGTACGGCGTCGTCCCGGTCTCGTCGACGAGTTCGACCACGATGTCGTCGAGGTCGTTGATGAGTTTCGCGCCCTGCAGGCGCGCGCCGTCGCCGATGCGGACCACGGGGTCGACCGCGTCTTCCGTCTCGCGTCGGATGACTTCGACGGCGTCCGCAAGCGGGACGTGGAACGCGGCGACGACCGTCTCGCCCGAGAGGACGGCGACGCCGGGTCTGGTCCCGGGGTCGACGCCGACGACGGTCCGTCCGCTACCACCGCGGAGGCTCGCGAGCGCCTCGTCGACGGCGCGGCGCACGTCGTCGCCTGTTGCGGTCACGCGGGTCACGGTTCCGTCGGAACCCGTACCGTCGAGGTCGTCGTCGGGACCGGTGAGGAGGACCCGCGCCCGCTCGGGAAGCGGGTCGCCCGGCTCGACGGTGGTAAAGGCGACTCCTCGGCTCCGGAGTTCGGACACGGCCTCGTGGTAGAGGTCGAAGTCCGCGGTGGCGACGACTATCACGTCCCTCCCTTGGCGACGGCGACGAATAAACCGTCGTGCGCGGGTCGCCCTCGACGGTCGCGGACTGGCACCGAAGCGGCGGCCCGAACCGCCGCGGACGACCGGGGTCTTTTTCGGCCGGTGGCACCCACCACCTGACGTGACAGAGTCAGTCTCCACCGGGTGCACGGCGCTCGACGACCTCCTCGACGGCGGGTTCGAACGCGGCACCGTCACGCAGGTGTACGGCCCCTCCGCGGCCGGCAAGACGAACGTCGCGCTCTCGGCGGCGGTCCGGGTCGCCGCCGCGGGCGGCACCGTCGTCTACATCGACACCGAGGGCCTGTCGGTCGACCGCTTCCAACAACTCGCGGAGGCGGTCGCCCCCGAGGACGTGGAGTCTGTGACCTCGCGGCTGATGATAAGCGAGGCGTACGACTTCGAGGATCAAGAACAGGCGGTCCGCGACGCCGAGGAGTTCGCCGCCAGCGCCGACCTCATCGTCCTCGACTCCGCGACCGGTTTCTACCGGCTGGAACGGACCGCCGAGGGCGACGGCGGCGAGGCGCTGCGCCGAGTCGCTCGGCAGGTCACGCACCTGCTGTCGCTCGCGCGCAAACACGACCTCGCGGTCGTCCTGACGAATCAGGTGTACTCCGACCCCGACACCGACCGGACGCGGGCGCTCGGCGGCCACACCCTCGAACACTGGACCGGCACCGTCGTCCGCCTCGACCGCTTCCGCGGCGGCAACCGCCGGGCGACGCTCGAAAAGCACCGCGCGAAACCCGCCGGGGAGACGGCGACGTTCAAGATAACGGACCGCGGGCTCTCCACGACTGACGTATAGAAAAAGGTCGACGCGGCCGGGCGGACGTCCCGGCCGAATCCCGCTCCTGTGTTCTGTTCGCGTTTCCTCTCGGGCGCAGTCGGCGACGTTACAGCTCGTTCAGCTTGCGGAGGAGCTGGCCGCGGTAGCGCTCGTCGGCCTCGAAGCCCTTGACTTCGAGCACGTTGCGTTCGAGCTTGTCGAGCGCGACGTGGAACGCGTGTTCCGCGCCGTAGCCCTCGCCACTCCCGGCCAGTTGGCCGTGGCTCGTGCGGAGCCGAATCTGGCACTGGATGAGCGGCGTCCCGCGGAGTTTCTCCTTGTGCTCGTGGAAGCGGACGTGGGCGTGGAGCACGCTCATCCGCTGGTACTTGTCCGCGACCTCGGTGATAGCCGAGTTGATGTCGGCGCGGCTCAGCGTCTCGAGGAGGCCGATGTTCGTGACCTGCACGTCCATCTGCTCTTCTTCGGTGTAGGTGAGCGCGCGGAGCACGTCGGTCTTGGTCACCACGCCGAGGACCTCGCCGTCGTCGTCGGCGGGCGTGACGACGAGCCCGGCGATGTCGTGTTCCAGCATGCGCGCGACCGCGTCGCGGACGCTCTCTTCGGGCGTCGCCGTGCGCGCGGGGCTGGTCATGAGGTCGTAGACCGGGAGGTCGAGCATCCGGTCGGTGTCGCCGCGGCGGTCCTGCTTGCCCTGTCGGCCCTCGTCGCGCACCATGAACTCGACGAGGTCGTAGGTGGTCAGGATGCCCGTGAGGCGGCCGTCCGGGTCGAGGACCGGCAGCCGCGAGACGCCGTGTTCGCGGAGACGGTTGATGGCCTGCCCGAGGTGGTCGCGCTCGCCGATGGTGACCACGTCGTCGGTGTAGATCTGCTCGACGGTCAGCGCGTCGAGGTGGTCGAGGACGGCCTCGAGGATGGCGTCCTGCGTGATGATGCCGTACTGTTTTTCGCCCTCGTAGACCGGCGCGACCTTCGTGTCGCCCTCGACGAGCATGCGCGCGACCTCCCGCACGTTCTCGTGACGGTCTATCTTGGGGACGGCCTTCGTCAGCGCGGCCGCTTTGGTGTTGTCTTCGACGTGCGAGTTGATGAGCTGCTTCTCACCGATGACGCCCGCGTACTCGCCGTCGTCCTGGACGATGATGCCCTTAGGGTTTTCCCGCTCGAAGATTGAGCGGACCTTGCCTAATCGCTCGTCAACGTCGACCTCGATGAAATCAGGAGTGGCGATATCAGCAATATCCATAATACATCCTTACATACAACGCCGCTTCTCTTGAAGGTTCGTCCCGTTTTCACCCGCTAGGAAGGACCGAAATCGCAAGGCCACGCCGGGGCTGAAGGGGCGAATTCCGCCGACAGACGGTCTGTGACTATTGTTAACACTCTTCTCGCGGAGAATGTCACTGTTTTTCGCCGACACGTCGGCCGTGACGGTGGCGCGCGGGACGCCGTACTATCATTCGGTTGTCAGCCCTGGCCGGGGGAATCCGGGGCGTGACTCGGTCCGCACCCCAATCGGGAGCAGACCAGATGAGTTCCTGAATTCGGCGGTAGTTCGGGCCTAACCGGCCGAATTCGTACATCTAGTCGCTCCATACTTACAGCCGTTCCTACCGTTCAGTATTTCCAGAGAATGGCGTCTCCTGACAAGAACTCCCAGACTGACCGCCGCGATGGCGAAGAATCGTTCCGAGCAGACGGTGCCGGCACCGCCGAACTGGTCCCCACGACCGGTCCGGAGGCGATGGCCGCCCGCGCGAGTGAACTACCGGTCCCCGCGTCGGACCGCATCGAATACGGCCCCGTCGAAGACCCGCTCACCGACGAAGCGGTGGATGAAGACCGCCCGGAAACGCTCCGGGAGGCCGTCCTCCGCGAGGTGAAGGCGTTCTTCGCCGAAATCGACGACGAGACGGCGTTCGCGCCGACGCCCTCGGAGGCGTTCATCGAAGACAACTTCTTCGACTTCTCGTTCCTCGAGGGCGTCGAGGCCGTCGAACACTACTGGGTGAACAAGCCCTTCGCGTTCGTCTCCATCCTGTACGACCACGAGAAGCGCGAACACCAGTACCACGTGAGCGAGCCACGCCTCGACGCCTTCGAGGACTTCGTGCGCGACGACCTGACGAAGATTCTGCGCAACAGCCTCCTGTACCGCGACCTCGACGCCGACGGCGACCGCGAGGACGTGTTCGACGACGAGGCCCGCGAGATAATCACCGAACACGCGGCGACGGTCGAAGACGGGTCGCTCTGGAAGCTGTTTTACTTCCTGCTCCGCGACTTCATTCACTTCGGCCGCATCGACCCCGTGATGCGAGACCCCGGCATCGAAGACATCTCCTGTGACGGCGACGACGTGCCGGTCTACGTTTTCCACAGCGTCTACCGGGACGTGCCGACGAACGTGGTCTTCGACGACGGCGACCTCTCGTCGTTCACCATCCGCCTCGCGCAACGCGCGGGCAAGCAGGTAACCGTCTCCGACCCACTCGTGGACGCGAGCCTCCCGGACGGCTCCCGCGTCCAGTTGACTCTCGGCTCCGACGTCGCCACCCGCGGGTCGAACTTCACCATCCGGAAGTTCTCGGACGTGCCGCTGTCGCCGGTCGACCTCGTGCGCTGGAACACCTTCAGCGTCGAGCAGATGGCGTACTTCTGGCTCGCCATCGAGAACAACCGGTCGCTCATCTTCGCGGGCGGCACGGGCTCCGGGAAGACCACCTCGATGAACGCGGTGTCCTTCTTCGTTCCCGGCCACGCGAAGGTCGTCTCCATCGAGGACACGCGCGAAATCACGCTCCCGCACGACAACTGGATTCAGTCCGTCACCCGCGACACGTTCACGGCCGACGGCCGCGGCGAGGTGTCGATGTACGCGCTCCTGCAGGCCGCGCTCCGACAGCGCCCCGAGTACCTGCTGGTCGGTGAGATTCGCACGGAAGAACGCGTCGCCCTGACCTTCTTCCACTCCATCGCCACGGGCCACACCGCGTACACGACGTTCCACGCCGACTCCTCGGAGGGTGTGGTCCACCGCATGCGCAACGAGCCCCTCGGCGTGCCCGCTCAGATGCTCTCGGACCTCGATATCATCTCGGTCCAAAAGCAGATTCACCTCGACGGCGACCGGACCCGCCGGAACATCGCCGTCACCGAAATCGCCGGCGTCGACGACGACGGCGAGGTCGAACTCCGCGACGTGTTCAAGCGCAACCCCGAGAACGACGCCCACGAGCGCGTCGGCGACTCGGTCGTCCTCGACGAAATCGCCGCCGAGCGCGGCTGGACGAAGGCCGACCTGCAGTACGAACTCGACGTTCGCGCCGACGTGCTCCGGTACATCGCCGCCTCGGGCGTCGACGACTACCTGACCGTGTCGGCGATGATTCGCCGCTTCGAGCGCGACCGCGAAGGCCTCCTCGCGCACGTCTACGCCGAGACCTCGCTGGTCTCCGTCGACGACGAGGCCGACGAGGACGACGCCGCGGCCGACGACTTCGACGACGAAGAAATCGAGGTCTCGCCCGAGACCGAGCAACTCCTCGCCGACCTGTTCGACATCGAGTTGGACGACGACGCGGACGCCGACGCGGCAGACGACGCGGATGCCGACGCGGCAGACGACGCTGACGCCGCCGACGGTTCGGAAGTCGGCGACAGCGACGACGCCACCGAGTTCGACGATATCGCGGAGGCCGGCCCTGCGCCGGCCGATGACGCCTCGGACGCGGACGAAGCCGTGAGCGACGACGACGACCGGGAGGCCGACGATGCCCGCTGACTCGTCGACCTCGGTCCCCCTGCCCGACTACGAGGTCGAGCAGTACTTCCCACGCGAACACTTCGACGAGTCGCCCGAGGAGGTCAAGCGGCTCCGCCAGCGCTACGGGTACGTCCGCACGTACTTCAAGCGCAACCCGGCGGGCCACCGCGACCTCCAGCGCTGGCTGAACCAGACCCGCGTGGGCATGACCTACGACCTGTACCTCACGCAGTCGCTTAAGCTGGCGTTCGTCACCGCGACCTTCGGCTCGCTCGTCGGGCTCGCGCTCACGTTCGTCCTCGCCCGTGCGGGCGTGTTGGCGAACGCGTCAAGCCCTGTGAGCTTCGGCATCGCGGCGCAGTACGTCGCCCCGCTGCTCCCCTACAAGGTCCCCATCCTCGGCGCGGCCCTCGTCGCCCTCGTCGGCGGATTGGCGGCCGCCGGGACCTACTACGCCCGGTACTACCTCCCCAAGAGCCGCGCCGAGATGCGCGGCCGGAGCATCGACATCCTGCTCCCGCACGCCATCGTCTACATGTACGCGCTCAGCCACGGCGGGATGAGCTTCCTCGAAGTCATCCGCTCCGTCGCGGACGCGCCCGACTACGGCGAGGTGTCCCGCGAGTTCGAGATGATCGCCCGCGACATGGACCTGTTCGGCAACGACCTGTTCACGGCGCTCCGCAACTCCCGGAACCTGACGCCCTCGATAAACTTCGAGCAGTTCCTCGACGACTTGCTGTCGGTCCTCGACTCCGGCGGCGACGTGACCGCCTTCCTCGACCGCGAGTCCGCGACGTACCTCGAAGAGGCCCGCGACGAGCAGGAGGACTTCATCGAGACGCTGTCGATGCTCTCTGAGGTGTTCGTCGCCGCGTTCGTCGCCGCGCCGCTCTTGCTCATCGTCACCCTGATGGTCATCAGCTTCCTCGGCGGCGACACGCTCGTCCAGCTGTACGCCCTGAACTACCTCATCTTCCCGTTGGGGATGGCGTTGTTCCTGCTCCTCGTGGACGTGCTCTCCTCGCCGTACACGCAGGACACGGTGCGGACGAAACACGACGTGACCGTCCTCGAAGAGATTCGGACGGTCGTGGCCAACTTCCTCGGCGCGATGCGCCGCGAGGTCCAGCGCGCCCGCGAGGCCCGCTGGGGCGGCGACCGCGTCGCCTCCGACGGCGGCTTCGTCGACGAACGACTCGACGACTACCGCCGCGAAAACGCGGTGTACGAGCTTCGGACGCTCATCGGCGACCCGCTCGACATCATGCGCCGCCAGCCGTACCTCTCGGCCGTCGTCACGGTGCCTCTCGCGCTCCTATCGGTCGTCGGTGTCCTCGTGCTCGGCCTCGCGACGCCGACGCTCGACGCCATGCTCGCGAACCCGTACAACACGACGGTCTGGTTCGTCGTCCTCCCGTTCGCCATCGTCGCGGTCCCCCTGACGGTCTTCCACGAGCTTCGGACCCGCCGCGAGCGCACGCTCGAACGGCGGTTCCCCGACACGCTGAACCTGCTGTCGAGCGCCAACCAGATGGGTATCTCCCTGGTCGAGGCGCTCGCGCTCGTCTCCCGGTGGTCGAACGGCGCGCTCGCGGACGAACTCCGCGCGCTCCGCAACGACATCCGCTGGAACCACGACGCCCACTCGGCGCTCATGGCGTTCGCCAGCCGGCTCAACGTCCCGCAACTCTCGCGGGTCATCCGGCTCATCGCCAGCGGTGGCCGCACCAGCGGCGACCTCTCGCGCGTCCTCAGCGTCGCCGCAGAGGACACCCGAAACCGGTACAAACTCGAAAAGTCGCGCCGTCGTGCGATGGGTTCGTACATCGCCATCGTCGTCATCGGGTACTTCGTCTACCTGTTCGTCATCCTGATGCTCGGCGCGAGCTACCTCGGCCCTCTCGCCGAGATGTCCGCGCCGTCGACGTCCGCGTCGATGGACGGACAGTCGCTCCCCATGGGCATCTCGTCGGTGCCGCTGGCGAACTTCCACGTGGTGTTCTTCCACTCCGCGTTGATTCAGGCGGTCGGAAGCGGACTCCTCGCCGGAAAACTGGCCGACAACAGCGCCCTCAGCGGGCTGAAGTACGCTCTCGGACTGTCCGCGCTGGCGCTCGTCGCCTTCGCACTGGTGTAAGGCCATGACTCACAACACTCCCAACAACACCCAACACACGCAATCGCCTCTCAGGCACGTACTGCGCGGGTTCGTCGCGGGCGAGGCCCGCCGCGGCTCGCATCTCCGCGGTGACCGCCGCGGAGCCTCGGCCATCCTCGGCACGATGCTCGCGTTCGCGCTCGTCGTCTCGCTCGTCGCGATGGTACAGGTTTCGGCGGTCCCCGCGTGGAACCAACAGACCGAATTCGAACACCTCACCGCGGCCGAGACCGACTTCGCCGCGTTCGACGAGAGTGTCGCGAAGGCCGTCGACGGCCGGCAGACCCGCGCGACCCTCGACGCCGGCGTCGACTACCCGACCCGCGCGCTGTTCGTCTCGCCCGCCGCCGGCTCCGGCAGCCTCCGGACGACCGACCCCGCGACGGCCCGCATCTCCGGTGCGGTCGCGACCGGCGAGACCGGCACCTACTGGGACGGCTCCGAACACGCGTTCGACACCCAGCAGTTCGTCTACCGCCCCGACTACCGGTACCTCCAGAGCGAGCCCTCGCTCGTCCACGAGGGAACCGCGCAGTACACCGCCTACGGCGGCGGCGAGGTCGGCGCGACCCAGTCGCTCGTCGACGGGACCAAAGTGTCTCTCGTCTTCCTCGAAGGCGACATCGACACCGCGACGGGCGAGGCGGCCACCTTCAGCGTCGTCCCCCTGAGCGCCGGCACCGACTACATCACCGTCACCGACGCGGGCACGCCAATCACCATCTCGGTCCCCACTCGGCTCTCCGAAGACACGTGGCGCGACCTGCTGGCCGACGAACCCAACGTCCGCTCTATCGCCTACACGACCGGAGCCGACTACAACACGCTGACGGTCGAACTCGCGCCCGGCAAGACGTACGACCTGCGGCTCTCGCGGGTCGGCATCGACACCCCCGGCGCGCTCCAAGAACCCGCCTACATCATCGACGTGGAGGGCGACAACGCCGTCGTCCCGCCCGGTGCGACCCACCGGGCCGTCGTCGAGGTCCGCGACGCACAGAACAACCCCGTCCCCAACGTGGTCGTCAAGGCCAGCCCCGGCCTGACCGCCGAGAGCGGGCGCATCGTCGCGCGCGACACCGGCACCATCTCGACTGTCACCGATGCCGACGGCCGCGCGACGTTCATCTACACCGCGACGAGCAGCGTCGACGGCGTCGTCTCCGACGAGTTCGACGTGGTCGTCGAGGACTCCGCGGGCGCGAACGTCGACCGCGTGACCTTCGACGTGCAGCTCCGTGAGGGTGGCATCACCGACCCGCTCCGCGGGCTCGTGGCCGCCATCGGTGACCCCGGATTCGTCTACGCCGACGTGGATGGGAACGGCGAGTTCGACGGCGCGGACTACCGCGTCAACAACACCGGAACGGGCGGCGACATCGTCTACGACGCCGGCTCCGACCGGCTCGTCGTCCCGCCGAGTGTCCGTACCATCGTCTCCGACGACGACATCACCCTCGCGGGCGAGGGCGTCTCGCTCCACGTGGACATCGTCGCGACCGGCGCGAACAGCCGAATCGACATCGACGCCGGAAGCGGTTCGCTGGCCGCGGTCGGCGTGAGCGTCACCTCGGTCTCGGGGAAGGATATCGACGTGACCGCGGGCGACGAAATCGACCTCTCCGGCGCGTCGGTCACGCAGGGAAGCAACGCCGACCTTGCAATCACCGCCGGCGGCGACATCGACCTCGACAACAGCGGGCTGACGGTCACGCAGGACCGCAACCTCCTCTCCGTCACCTCGACGAACGGCTTCGTCAGCGCCCGAAGCTCCGACATCAGCGGCAAAGGGGCCGTCCGCATCGACGGCGCGGACGGCGTCGACCTCGCCGGGGCCGGTCTCTCGGGCGTCAAGGACAACGCCGACCTCGAAGTCGTCTCCGCGCGCGGCGGGGCCAACCTCAACGGCGTGGTCATGCTCGGCGACGGCGACATCATCGTCGACGCCGAGGGCAACATCTTCGTCGTCGGCGCGAACATCGCCTCGGCGAAGACGGACGTGACGATAACCTCCGACAGCGGCATGGTCAGCGGCCGCGAGGCCGCCATCTCCGCGGAGGACGACGTGGTCATCACCGCGGCGACCCGAATCTACCTCCCGAACTCTGCCATCGAGGACAAGGACTCGCCCGAACTGAACGCGCCCGACGTGGAGGTCTGAGCCGTGTCTCGCCTCTCTCTGGACTCTCGCGGCGTGTCCGAAATCCTCGGGCTCGTCTTCGCGTTCGGTCTCGTCGTGTCGGTCATCGCCATGGTCCAACTCGCGGGCACGCCCGTCTGGACCGCCGGCGACGAGGCCGACCACAGCGCCAGCGTCTCGACCGACCTCGCGTCGCTCGACTCGCAGGTGTTCCGCGCCTCCGGCGTCGACGCCGGCAGTCGCGTCGCGGTCGACTCGGATGTGTCGTATCCCGAGCGGTATCTCGTGGTCTCGCCGCCCGACAGCATCGGGACGTTCCGGGTCGACGGCGCGGACGCCGTGACCGTCACGGGCGTCTCCGCGGTCGGCCCCGAGCGGGTCTTCTGGAACGGCTCGGCGCACACCTACGCGACCGGAGCCATCGTCTACGAACCCGACTACGCCGAGCGCGACGAGGCCCGGATGGTGCTCGAAAGCGGCGTCTCGTACCTCGACACCGACGGCACCCCAGTCGTCCACCGCCAGTCGCTCGTCCGCGGCACGACCGTCACGCTCGTCTTCTTCGAAGGCGACCTCGACGGCCACACGACCGCCGGCGACACCGTGGCGCTCGCGCCCGTCTCCGTCCGCACCGAGTCGCTGCCCGTCTACAACGCCACCGACCCGGTTCGCATCTCGGTGCCGACCTACCTCTCCGAGGACGCGTGGGTCGACCTCATGGCCGAGGAACCCCACGCACGGGTCGTCTCCTACGCCTCCAGCGGCGACCACGCGGTCGTCACTATCGAACTCGACGCGGGCGTCCGCTACGACTTCCGCGTCGCTCGCCTCGGCGTCGGCGAGGCTGTCGAACCCGACCCCGCCGCCTACGCCATCGCGGTCGAAGGCGAGGACGCCGCGGTCCCCTCCGGCGGCCGCGAGACGCTCGTCGTCCGCGCGTTCGACCGGTACGGCGCGCCCGCGGCGGGCGCGACACTGACCGTCGCCTCGCCGACCTCGCTCGGCGGTACCGTCGCCCCCACCGACGGGGCGACCGCCGTCACCGACGAGTCGGGCCGCGCGAGCTTCACGTACACCGCGCCCGACGGCGTGACCGAAATCGAACACGACACGGTCACCGTCACCCTCGACGGGGCGTCCGGCCCCGGCGCGACCGTCACCTTCCCGCTGGAAGTCCGCGGGATGGGCGAGACCTACGAGGTCAGAAACGCTGTTACCGCGACGCCGACTCCGACTCCGACTCCGACTCCGACCCCGACCCCGACAGCCACTCCGACTCCGACCCCGACCCCGACAGCCACTCCGACCCCAACGCCCACGCCGACACCGGTGCCCGAAGATGACTTCACCATCGACGACGGCGAGGTCGTCCCCTCCGACGACTTCACGGGCGAGTTCGAACTGCTCGGCAGCGCCATCAAGAACGGGCGGTACGACGTGCCCGTCTCCGTGACGTTCGTCGTCGACGGCGTGCCGCACAGCCCGTTCGACTGGGACAACGTGAACGACGGCGCGTCGCACTCGTTCAACGTGGCAGGCGATGCCGGTGACGCGCTCTCCATCATCGCCGCGGCCGACGGCTACGTCACGGCCGACTCGTCGGTCGACCACCGGCAGGTCGCGGTCCTCCGCGACGGCGACCCGGTGCCGGAGATAAAAGGCTACAACGGACAGGACGACGCCGCCGAGTTCGTCGCCCCCTACATCAGCGACGACGGGCAGACGATGGCACTCGACAGCAACCAAGCCATCTTCCTGTTCGAACTCGGGACGACGAACACGAACAGCGGCGCGTTCGACATGCAGGACGTGGTCATCCTCGTGACCCTCTGGGAGGACGACTGAGGAGGCCGCTTTTCTCCCGCCGCGCTCGTCAGGAGCGCCGACCCATTCCACGCTTCGGTCTTTTTTCCCGCCGGGTTCGCACGACCGGCGTATCGTTAACACCCGCGTCCCCGTAGGGTCGCGCATGTCGTTCGACCCGGACCACGTCTCGACGGTCACGTTCGACTCGTACAGCACCCTCGTGGACGTCGAGGCCGCCGAAACGGCGCTGGCCGAGCGCGTCGACGACCCCGAACCCGTCTCGAAGCTCTGGCGGTCGCGGTCGCTCGAATACACGTTCGTCGGCAACCATATCGACGAGTACGAGCCCTTCTACGAGGTCAACCGCGCGGCGCTCCAGTACGCGCTGGAGGCCTACGGCGCGTCGGTCTCGGCGACCGAGCGCGACGAGATTCTCTCGGTCTATCACGAACTCGACGTGTTCGACGACGTGCGCGACGCGGTCGGCCGCCTTCGCGACGCCGGCTACGACTGCTACGTCGTCTCCAACGGGAACCCGGAGATGCTCGACTCGATGGTCGACCACGCGGACATCCGCGACCTCCTCGACGGCGTCGTCAGCGCCGACGAGGTCGGGGTGTTCAAACCCGACGTGGAGATTTACCGCCACGCGGCCGGCCGCACCGGGACGCCCATCGACGAAATCGCCCACGCGACCGCCGGCTGGTTCGACGTGATGGGGGCGCAACACGCCGGGATGCAGGGCGTCTGGGTCGACCGGAAGGACTCGCCGTGGGAACCGTTCGGGCCGGAACCCGACCTCTCTGTCCCGGACCTCACGACGCTCGTGGACAGGCTCGTCGGCGACGGCCCACGCGCGGCGGACTGACCCTCGCGGCTTCGGTCTGTTCGCAGACGCTGCGTGCCATATACTCACAATACTATTATCGCTGGCCGTTCATCTAGCTGGATGGAACGGCGGCGCGTGAAAGGCGGGATTCTGGCCGTTATCGGGTTCGTTCTGTCTCCGCTTTCGTGGTGGAACGACCTCGTGGTCAACCTCCCGCTCGCCTACGCGTTCGGCGTCGCGGTGAGTCTCGTCTCCAGAAGCTGGTTCCTCCCGGGCGTCATCACGGGCTACTGGCTGACGAACGTGGTCGGATTCGTCCTGCTGCACAAGGGAAGTGTCGACGCGATAGCGGCCGAGGCGCATCCGTACACAGCCCGGCGGTTCGCCAAGGACTTCGCCATCTCTATCGGTTACACGGCGCTCGTGGTCCTGTTGGTCTGGTTCGGTATCCTCACCGTTCCCGACGGCCTGCTCGCGGCGCTCGGTCGCTGACCGCGGCCGGGTCGGTCGGACCGGCGCGTCCCGTCAAAAATAGTTCGAGCCGGCTCGGCGGTGGGACCGGGCCGGTCGGCGGTCGTCGTCTCAGTTCTCCGTTCCGTTGTCGATGGGCGTCTCGGTCGGCGGCGGAGTCTCCGTCTCGTTCGTCGGTTCTTCAGTTGTTGGTTCTTCAGTTGTTGGTTCTTCGGTCGTTGGTTCTTCGGTCGTCGGCTCCTCCGTGGTCGGTTCCTCGCTAATCGTCACCTCAGCGTCGTCGGTGACTGGCGACCCGTCCATGGTGTACGGGCCGTCCTCTGCACCGTCGGACGAGAGGAAATCGAGCTGTTGGTTGTTGTTCGTATCGAGATGCGCCATCGCGGTTAGGGTAGCGCTCTCGCTTAGTGACTCAGTGAGGAAGATTCGGATGTTACTGTCGCTCTCTTCGATGTAGTTTGATATCCCGACGACGTCGCCGCTCTCGTTGTGAATCACGACGAAACCGCCCTCAGAGAGGGTCGCGCTCGCGACGGTAACGGAGACCCCGTTGGAGTTCTGGTCTTCGAACTCGACGGTCGCTGTCGGTTCGTCAGTCGGTTCTTCGGTCGTCGGTTCTTCAGTCGTCGGTTCCTCGGTCGTTGGTTCCTCGGTCGTCGGTTCTTCAGTCGTCGGCTCCTCACCGACGGTCACTTCAGCGTCGTCGGTGACGGGCGTGCCGTTGACCGTGTAGGGGCCGTCCTCGGTCCCATTGGACGTGAGGAAGTCGAGTGTCTGGTTGTCGTTGGTGTCGAGGTGCGCCTGCGCGGTCAGGGTGGCGCTCTCGTTTAGCGATTCGAGGAGCGGGACGGTGACGTTCTCCTGCTCACCGGGTTCGAGGTAGTCGGTCGCACCGACGACCGACCCGTTCTCGTCGAGGATAGCGATGTAGCCACCCTCAGAGAGGTTCGCGCTCGCGACGGTCACGTTGCTGCCGTCGGACTCCTGGTCGTCGAACTGGAGCGTCGCGGTCGGCTCCTCGGGTTCGGGCTCGGGCTGTTCGCCCACAGTGAGCGTCGTCAGCTCGCCGAAGTCGCGCGTCTCGACGCCGTGGATGTACGTCCCGTCTTCGAGGCCCGTCGTGTTGACCTCGAACGCGATGGTCTCGGTCTCGTTCGGGTTCAGCGCCCATCCGGTGCGGACGACGACGTCACCCTCCAGACGGAACTCGACGCACTGAATCATCGGCACGTCGTTCGGGTTCGTGATGTCCGCCGACACCGTCACCGTCTCACCGGCTTCGACGCCGGCCGGCGCGGAGAGGTTGCTCACCCCGAACGACTCGTAGCTCGCGTTGTTCGGATACGTGCAGTACTCCGCCTGCATCTGCGTCTGTGTCTGTTGCTGTACCTGTGCCTGCCGTGTATCGATCGCCGGCGCGTTCGGCTGGGCGACCGACTGCACGCCGTCGGACGCCGCCAGTCCAGTTCCCGTCGCCGCCGCCGCGACGAGGGCGACGACGACGAGAACGCCGGCGATACGTATTCGTGTACTCATGTGTCTGCGATGACAGTCTACCAATGCCGTGGGCAAAAGCTGACGAGATAGTTTCAATAGTTTCGCGTAGAGGCTGTCAACTTACCTGATGGTATAGACGGTTAGTCTGTCTCTGATTTCGATACTGGGGGCTTGTTGACCAGTTTTTCCGCAACAGTTCACGAAACACGATGTTTCACGGGAGACGCTACGCTTTAACTGTCAGAAAATCGAGTTCGTCGCCGAAGCTAACGGGGTAGTTTCTCGTTTATTCGAAGTTCTTGACAGTTTGAGTGACGCGGTCGGCTGAGCGTTTCGAAAGCGGGACGGTGTCGAATCGCTGGCTGTCTCGCAGGGTACTGAGCGTCGCCGTAGTTGACTTCCCACCCCGGTACCGATTGCCCCTATGACGTTGAGGAGTGTGAACTACTTCTCCGATTGTCGTTACATTCGAGTTCAAATCTGAGATATCACACCCACAATATCCAAAACTTCTTGTACTCGTGTCTTATTTGGTCGTGTATGAGCGAATCCAACGAGAATTCGCGGATTGCACCGTACACGGAGTACTCGCGCACCCGTTCTCGGTGCCCTCGATGCGGGACCTCCGTCCCGAAGGAGGCGGTCGCCGGCGCGCTGTGTGCGAGTTGCAAGACGGACGTATCCATCTGATGAGCACGGCCGCACCCCACAGTTCCGACGAGTTGGCCGACGCGCCGGTGTTCGACCTCGAATGCATCTATGACGACCCGGAGAACCCAACCGAACTGACGGTCTTCTCTCCGAAGTCAGAAGAGTTGACGACGTCGTGGATTACGGTTGACCGCGGGAGCGCCGTCTCGCTCGACGACATCGCGTAGGCGCTCGGCGGGCGGGTTCTGTTTTGATGTTTGACTGCTAGTGGCCGGTTTAGTGCCGTGGATGCCTCGCTGTCGCTCGTTGTTGTGTGGTCTGGGTTGGAGCGGATTCGAACTAATCGAGAGACGGTCGCTCCCTTCGGTCGCGCTGCGTCTCTCTGAGTTCGAATCCGCCGTGACAATTTTCGATTCCACGGACTCCTCGCTGTCGCTCGTCGTTGCGAGGAATCAGAAAATGGGTTGGGGCGGATTCGAACCGCCGGCCTGCTCCGTGTGAAGGAGCCGTCATAACCTGGCTAGACCACCAACCCGGCTACGATTTCGATTTCCCGCGCCGCCAATTAAGACTTACGTTGTGCCCCGATTCGGGGGCACAAACGAGCCTACTCGGGTCGCCGCACGCGACTGCGAACCCGCCCGGCGGCCCGGCGACTCCGCGTCGCCGCCCGGCGCGCGCCGTACTCGACGCGCTCCCGTGGCGTCTGCGGCTCGGACTCCGCTTCGTCTTCTATTTCCCGCCCGAGCGCCGCCATGAGGCGGCGACGGAGGGGTGCCGTCTCCTCGTCGAGTCCAGCGTACAGGTGCTCGAATCCCCGTCGGAAGTAGTACCGCGCGTCGGTGAAGTGTCGGTTCATACCTCCGGATAGTCCCGGCGACGAGAAAACGGTTATGTCACGTGTTACCGAGAGTTATCTCTCTGGGAAAGAGCGATACACTTTAGTGATTCTTAGGCATACCTAAAACTGGGAACGCAGGCCACACTTCGTGGTCGGTCCCAGTTAGCGTCTGGCCCTTCCGGGACGGCGATACCGTGGGCACGATTCGTCCGTCCTGGTCCCATTATCCTCGTGAGCGGCTGCGCCGCCCGCGCCGACGCCGGCGGGTGACGCGGGCGCTCGGACTCAGTACGTCGGCGACTCCTCGGGCACGCCGTCGCGCTTGTTGACCAGTCGCGCGAAGACGAACAGCGCGTCGGAGAGTCGGTTGAGGTACGCGACGACTTCCTCGTTGACGGGTTCTTCGGCCGCGAGCGAGACGACGCGGCGCTCGGCCCGCCGCGACACCGCGCGGGCGTGGTGGAGCTTCGCCCCCGTCTCGCTCCCGCCGGGGAGGATAAACGACGTGAGCGGGTCGAGTTCCTCGTCGGCCTCGTCAATCCACGCTTCGAGTTCGTCCACGTGGTCGGCAGTTATCTGCGGGTCTCCATCGTCGGGGTCGGGGTTCGCGAGGTCAGCCTGCACGATGTGGAGGTGGTTCTGGACGGCTTCCAGCACGTCGTCCACGTCGTCGTGGCCGGTCGGGCGGACCGTTCCGACGAGGGCGTTCACCTCGTCGACTGTCCCGTAGGCCTCGATGCGGTGGCTCGTCTTCGACACGCGGGTCATGTCCCGCAGGTCGGTCATCCCCTCGTCGCCGCGGCCGGTGTATATCTTCATGCCAGCGTCTGGTCGACGTACTGGAGGATTTTCTCGCTCTCGGCCATCGTCACGCCGCGGTCGTCGTCCACGAGGACCGGGACGCCGCGCTGGCCGCTCACGCGCTTGACCTCGTTTCGGTCCGAGTGCAGCGCGTCGACCCACTGCGTCTCGTAGTCGACGTCCGCCTCGGACAGCGCGTCGTGGACCTTCTCGCAGTACGGACAGCCATCGAGCGCGTAGAGTTCGATTCCCATGTCCCGCCGTTGGACGCGCCGACTCAAAGAGATTTGCACGCCGATGGGCCCGACTGCCGCGTCTCGACTGTCGCGTCGTCGGTGTCTTGCGAGTTATTGCGGTTCGCCACCGGTGAATTAGACGCGTCAAAATTCAACCTTAGAGCAACAAATCTATATGGGTGCTTGCATCTATTTCACATAGTGATGAACACTAACGCAGATTCGTCCGACCCCAAACTCTCTCGGCGGTCGGTCGTCGCGGCCGGTTCCGGTCTGTTGACGGCCGGCCTCGCCGGCTGTCTCGGCGGTGGCGGCGGAGCGGGAGGCGGAAGCGACGGCTCGAACACCGGCTCGAACGACGCCTCCGGCGGGTCGGAGTCGGAAGACGAGTACGTCGTGGTCGCCTCGTTCTTCAGTTTCTACGACTTCGCGCGCAAGGTCGCGGCCGACACGCCAGTCACGCTCAAAAACCTCATTCCGACCGGCCTCCACGGTCACGGGTGGGAACCCGACGCGAGCGTCACGCGCGACATCATCGAGGCCGACGCGTTCGTCCACGTCGGTGAGGACTTCCAGCCGTGGGCCGACCGCGCCATCCAGACGCTGAAAGACGACGACGTTGACACCCAACTCATCAACGTCCGCGAGGGCGTCGAACTCGTGGAACTCGCCGCGAGCCTCGACCGCGACGAGGAGGGCGTCGGCGAAGGTCGCGGGAAGGACCCCCACTTCTGGCTCGACCCCCAACGCGCCAAGACCGCCGTCGACAACATCACCGACGGGTTAGTCGAACTCGCCCCCGAGTACGAAGAGACGTTCCGCGACAACGCCGACGCGTACAAAGCCGACGTTCTCGACCGCATCGACCGCGACTACCAGGACATCTTCGATCGGGCGTCGCGCAAGGTCGTCCAGTTGGCGGCCCACAACGCCTTCCAGTACATCGGCGTCCGCTACGGCGTCGAGATGCGCCCGCTCGTCGTCAATCTCGCCGCCAGCGGTGACGTGAAGCCCTCGGACATCACCGAGGCGAAGCGGGTCATCGAGGACAACGACATCAAGTACATCGGCGCGGGCGTCTTCGAGACGCGCCGCCCGGCGAAACAGCTCATCGCCGAGACGTCCGTCGAGGCGTACTTCCCCGTCACCCCCTACGCGGGCGTCCGCGAGGACTGGGTCGAAAACGACTGGGGCTACGAGGAAATCGCCTACAACATCAACATGCCCACGTTCGAGGTCGTCCTCGGCAACAAGTCGCCTGAGGAGGTCGGCTACGACGGCTGGGCGGACGAGTGGAGGAACTTCGAATGAGCGCCCTCAGTAACGGCGAGTCCGCTGAGTCCACTGAATCCCCCGAGAGCGACGTCGCCGACGCCGCCGCCGACGACGGCCGCGACTCGTCCGGCCCGCTCGTCGAACTCGCAGACGTCGAGTTCGGCTACACCGCGACGCCCGTCGTAGAAGACATCTCGCTCCGTATCGACCCCGGCGAGTACGTCGCCATCGTCGGGCCGAACGGGTCGGGGAAGTCGACGCTGATGAAGCTCATCCTCGGCCTGCTCCGACCTGACGAGGGGACCTCGCGGCTGTTCGGCGAACCCTCCCACGCTTTCGACGACGGCGCGCGCATCGGCTACGTCGCCCAGCACGCGAGCGCCTCCAAGGAGATGCCCATCACGGTCCGCGAGGTCGTGAAGATGGGTCGGTTCCCCCACGTCGGCTTCGGCCGACTCTCCGCGGAGGACCACCGCATCGTCGACGAGGCGCTCGCCACGGTCGGCATGACCGACTTCGCGAACCGCCGGGTGACGAAGCTCTCGGGCGGCCAGCGCCAGCGCGCCTTCATCGCCCGCGCGCTCGCCGGCGAGGCCGACCTGCTCGTCTTGGACGAGCCGACCGTCGGCGTCGACGCCGAGTCGGTCGACGCCTTCTACGACCTGCTCGAAGCGCTCAACGAGGAGGGCATCACGATTCTCCTCATCGAACACGACCTCGGCGCGGTCACCGACCACGCCCGGCGCGTCGTCTGTCTCAACCGCGAGGTCTACTTCGACGGCCCGACCGACGAGTTCGTCGAGAGCGACGCGCTCGCGCGGGCCTTCGGCACAGCGGCCTCCTTCGCGGGGGGTTCGGGTGGTGGCCGCACGTGATGGCCGTCGAACTGTTCGCCGTGTTGCAGGCGGGCCCGTTAGACGCCGTCCTCGCGCCGTTCTACTGGTTCCTCGCGCTGTGGTCCGACCTGCTTTTCGTCGTCGGCGACGCGACTGGCCTCAGCTTCCTCGACTACCAGTTCATGCACCGCGCCATCCTCGTCGGCCTCTGTATCGGCGTGATGGCCCCACTCATCGGGACGTTTCTCGTCCACCGTCAACTCGCGCTCATCGGCGACGCGCTCGCCCACACCGCCTTCGCCGGGGTCGCCGTCGGCCTCTTTCTCAACGGCGTGTTCAGCCTCGGCGTCTCGCCGTACCTGACCGCCGTCGTCGTCGCCGTCATCGCGGCGCTCCTCATCGAACTCATCTCCGAGGCGACCGACGCCTACAACGACGTGTCGATGGCAATCGTGCTCTCGACCGGGTTCGCGCTGGGGACCGTCCTCATCAGCCTCAACGCGGGCGGCCTCGCCGTCGGCATCAACCAGTACCTCTTCGGCAACCTCTCGACCGTCTCGGCGGAGAACGCGGCCATCCTGCTCGTGCTGTTCGCCGTCATCGTCGGCACCGTCGCGCTCACGCGCAACCAACTGCTCTACGTGACGTTCGACGAGACGGCCGCCGCCGTCTCGGGCATCTCGGTCACGTGGTACAACCGCGTGATGGTCATGCTGACCGCGCTCGTCGTCGTCGGCGCGATGCAGATTATGGGCGTCATCCTCGTCGCCGCCATGCTCGTCGTCCCCGTCGCCGGCGCGGCGCAGGTCTCCCGAAGCTTCTCGGAGTCGCTTCTGGTCTCCGTCGTCCTCGCGGAACTCGCCGTGCTCCTCGGCATCGGCGCGTCCTACTACGGCGAGGCGACCGCGGGCGGCGTCATCGTGCTTGTCGCGGTCGGCATCTACGTCGTCGCCGTCGCCATCGGCAAGGTGCAGGCGCGCGCCGGCGACGATGCGACGCCCGAACTGGGGAGTATCGAGTCTTCCGACCTGTAACGTCGCTCGCGTTTTTCGCCTTGTCCGTCGGCTCGGCGGTTTCGAGGCGGCTCATGGTTCGTACCGGTCGAGTCGCCCGACCGCGTCCCGGAACGCGTACCAGCCCACGCCGAGTCCGAGGAGTGCGGTCGCGGCGACGGCGACCGTCATGGCCGTCGAGAGAGACATCGAACCGGTCTCGATGGCGGCGGTCGCGCCGATAGCCGGCATCCCGACGAGCGCGACGACCACGGAGAACGCCGAAAGCGCGCCGAGCGGGGGGAGCCCGACGCCTCGCGAGCCGGTCGCCGCGTCCGTCGGCGAAAGCCGAAGCCCGGCCGCGAGCGACACGACGGGCGCTGTCGCACCCAGTATCGAACCGACGAGCGCCGCGCCGACACAGGCCGCCGGGGCAGCGCCAATCGAGAGCGCGATTCCGAGCGCGGCCACCGCGGACAGCGCGGTCCCCGGAATGGCCGCCGAGAGCGCGTATCCCATCACGACTCGTTCGCGCCCGTGGGGTGCCGTAAGGGTGAGCGGGAGCGCAGCGCCTTCGGTGCCGAGCGGGTCGAGCGTCACTCCCGCGCCCGTCGCGACCGCGACGTACGTCGCGACGACCGCCGGAAGTGCGGTCGGGAGCGTCTCGACGACCACGAGTCCCACCCCCGCCGTGGCTCCGACGACGATTCCGCTGAACAGTAGTGCGCGCGGTTCGCGCCACAGGCGGAGCCACACGACCCGGGCGACGGCGGCCGTCGGCCGCGAGGCGACGCGGGCGACGAGGCGGCCGCCGGCGACCCGCAACCGGGTGACGATTTCCGGGTCTCCCCGCGTTCCTCCTTCCGTTCCAGCGTCTGCCCGTTGGTAGTCAGTTATCCGGCGGGCCGTCGCGATTCCGAGCCACCACGCGACCGGCGTCCCGAGAAGGGCGGCGACGGCGCGGCCGACCGAGGCACCGACGCCCGCGCCGACAAGCGCGAGGTCGGCGTACCAACCGACCGGGAGCCCGCTCAGGAGCGCGAAGGACGACCGGGTTCGAACGAACGCGAAGCCCATGACCGAGACCAAGACCGCGCCGAAGAGGAGCCGGTGCCGTCGCACTCGCGGATAGTGACGGAACACCGCTCGGACTCCCAGCGCGACCGGGAACGTCACTGCGACGGCCGTCGCGACCAGCGCCGCGACGGCGACGAGCGTAGTCACGGCCGTCGTCGGTGACGCCGCCCCGGCGGCGAACGCGACGCCACCGGCGACGCCCACAACGCCGACGAGCCGGCCGGCGAACGCGAGCTGGTCGAGGAGCTCCGCGGTGAAAAACGCCGTCGGGGAGAGCGCGAGGCGCCGGTGGTCCGTCCGTTCGTCGTCCTCTCGTTGGGCCGTTCTCACGAGCACACCGTAACAGGTCGCGACTGCCAACAGCCCCGACAGCCCGCGCGCGGTGTCGAGCGCGTCAGCCCCTCTCCCATTCCCAACGGCGACGCCGGCCGCGTACGCGCCGGGGTCGCTCCAGACCGCCTCGTAGCCGGAGACCGGGAGTCGACCGACGACCGCGAGGAGTGCGAACGAGACGGCGGCGAGATAGAGCACAGACACCATCGGGCGGTCGCGCGCTCGTCTGACCCCGCGGAGGGTGCGGACACGAACGACGTGTCCGACCTGTCGAACCATCGTCTCCATCGGTCACTCGCTCCGGCCCTCGGTCATCTCTAGGAAGGCGGCTTCGAGCCCTTCCGACTCCCCGTCGCGCTGCGCTTTGCGTTTCACCGCGTCCAGTGGCCCCTCGGTGACGAGCCGTCCGTCCTGAATGACGCCGACGCGGTCCGCGAGCGCCTCGACGACGGTGAGCAGGTGCGATGAGAGGAACACGGTGGTCTCATCGTCGGCCAGGTCTTCGATGACGCGGCGCATCGTCCGCGCCGACCGCGGGTCCAGTCCGGACGTCGGCTCGTCGAGAAACACAACCTCGGGGTCGTGCAAGAGTATCTGAATGAGCCCGACGCGCTTTCGCATCCCGCGGGAGTACTCTCCGAGGCGGCGGTCGGCGTCGTCGGACAGGTCGAACCGGTCGAGAAGCGCCGAAACCCGTTCGCGAATCGTCTCGGCGGGCAGGTCACGGATGCCGCCCGCGTACCGCAACTGTTCGCGCGCGGTGAGTTCGTCGTACAGCGGCGGAACGTCCGGCAGAAACCCGATTCGACTCGTCACCGACGCCCTGTCTTCGATGGACGCCCCGGCGACGCGCGCGCTGCCGCTCGTCGGCGCCGTCAGCGTCGTGAGCATGCGCATCGTCGTCGTCTTCCCCGCACCGTTCGGACCGAGGAATCCGTAGACGCTCCCCGACTCCACTCGGAGCGAGAGCCCTGTGACTGCGACGGTGTCGCCGTACTCCTTCCGGAGCGACTCGGTCTCGATTGCTAGCGGCACGTTTCGTTCGTCGTGTATCACGATAATTAAACTGCCTCCTCAAACGGGGCTGCACTCCAGTCGCTCGGATTTACCCCGGGAGTATCTTTATTGTCATCTAACATTATTGTCCTGATGACATGTCCGGCAATGTCATAAATCAACGTGAAAGCGTTGAGAATAGTAGTAGCAGCATCGAGAGCAATTCCCTCGAAGTTACCGTTCTCTCGCGGTCAGAACTCGACGTGGTGCCGCCGCAACTAAGCGGGAGCATCACGCTGATCTGTTCCCGAGAGGCTGACGGTCCGCTCGCCGGCCTCGACGACGCAGACGAGGCGTTCGACGCGAGCGAGCGCGACCACATCGCCGAGCAGATCGCCGACGAGTCGGTCGCTCCCCGCCCGGCTTCGGAAGTGAGCGGTGACGTTTCGAGCTTCGACCTCGGCTACGGAGACCGGGAAATCGTCGCCGACCGGGCGATTCCATCCGAAGCATCGATTGCCGTCACCTCCGTCCCGTTCAATGGAGGTCGCATCGACTCGTCGTCGTTCTGGGTCCGCGAGGCTGCAGGTGCCGACGAACTGACGTTCCACATCATCGTCGCGCCGCCGGGCCTCAACTCGGCGGAACGGGATGCGCTCGACCGGCTTCCGGCGGGCGAAGATGTCCCCAACTTCGACCCGGAATCCGACCTGTCCACCGCCGCGGCGGCCGTCGTCGCCGTCACCATCGCAGCGGTTGCCGTCTCGAGCAGCGGACGAGCTAACCATGCGTTCGAGGCTCCCTCGGGTGCCAGTTCCGACGCCGACTCGGGCCAGTCGGTGAGTGAGCTGATCGAGGCGCGGGTTGGCGCCTAAACGACGCCATCTGGCTCCAATCATGCAGCAAACCTCCCGAATTGGTCCGCGATGACGCCGCTTCAGTCGGTCGTTCTCGCGTTTCTGGGTGCGTGGGTCGGAGCCACGGTAGGAAACGCAACCCGGATTGGCGCAAGCGCGCTCTCCCAACGGCTCGGTCCGTTGTACGCGATAGTTCCGAAGTGGAACTTCTTTTCGCCACATCCGGGGCAACACGACTACGTCTTATTATACCGCGACCGTCGAACCGACGGGTCGCTGAGCGCTTGGCGAAGCGTCGACAAACTCAGTCAGTCGGCCCCTCCGGCTATCGTCCGGTGGGTCTGGAACCCATCGATGTACCGGAGCAAGGCACTTTTTGACCTCACACAGGGTCTCACGTCAGCCTTTGATAACGACGAACAGCGCGCAGATTCCGAAACGGAGGCGACAGCGGCAACTCCCCCGGAACCGAGACGAGTCGATCTCGGTCAGGTGAAGTTCTCGACGATGTACCTCACGCTCTTGCAGCTCGTGACGGCACAGGAACACTCACCGCTCGGGGAGTCCACACAGTTCGCCGTTATGCAGTACTCGCGCGCGACCGACGGGCACGAACTGGTATTCGCCTCGGAATTTCACTCACTCGATGACTGATTAACATGATTCCAACGCTCACACTCATCGGAGCCACGCGCGTGATGGCGCTCCTTATCGGCGTTCACACGGTTCTAAAATCGGCAGAGCAGTTAGCCACCCGCGGCAGATTCGAGCCCGACGGGGTACTGAATTGGGACGTCTCCCGCTTGTTCGCGGAGTCCGGGCCGGCCTCGAAGCTGGTCGTTCCGCTGATAACGTATCCCCGGTTCCGGTGGGTACTCGGCTGCCGGCTCTTAGCTGGCGCTGCGGTCGGCGCGACGGCGGCGTTCGGGATGCCGTCCCCGCTCGGACTTCTCGTCGTTCTTTTCACCGACGTCTGCATCGTCTTCCGGTGTCAGGGTGGCCTGAGCGGTGATTTCCAGATGGCGACGATCGTTACCTTCGGGGTGTTGCTCGTCACGCTCGCCCCCCAAGGGAGCGTTCTTGCCCGTGCCGCCATGGCGTTCGTCGCCGCCCAGGCGGTCCTCTCATACGCGATTGCGGGGCTCAGTAAGGCGATGTCGGACGAGTGGCGGGACGGGACAGCGGTGCTCGGTGTCTTCGCGACGAACAACTGGGGGAACGGCCGCGTGTTTCGGTTTCTCGACCGCTATCCTCGGCTCACCCAGGCCGGCTCGTGGGGCGTCATCGCCTTCGAGTGTGCTTTCCCGCTCGTACTCCTTCGGCCGATTGAACTGTCGGTCGGACTGCTCTCACTCGGCGTCCTGTTCCACGTTTTCAACGCTGCGTTCATGGGCTTGAACGGGTTCCTACTCGCGTTTCCCGCGACGTACCCGGCTGTTCTCTACGTGCACCAGTGGTTCGGCGGATTGGTTCCCTGGTGACGACGGCCCCGTCGGCCGCCGGTCGGCCCCGCCGTTCAGGGGACTCGGGCACCCGAAGCCTCGTCTCTCGGCGACCACGCAACGACGCTTCAACGCCCACCCGAGCCGTTTGCTGGCTTGTCCGCGCTCAGTCTGACTGGCTCTCCCGGACGTTCCCGGTCGGGTCCCACAAGAGGTCGACCGCTCCCCCAACGCCGAGAAGAACCAACAGTACCGGGAGGTCCGTCGGCGCGCCGACCGCGTAGGCGGCGACGCCCACGACGCCGAGCGGGACCGCGGCGAGGCGCTCGACGTTCGGAACTCGTTGGAACAACAGCCCCGTCACCGCGTACCCCGTCACCGAGGCGAGGAGCAACACCTGCACAGCGGCGTGGCCGCGAGCGGCGGCCCGGACGGTCAGACCGCCCAGCACGATAGTGAGGACGAGAAACAACAGTACGCGGGGGCGCTTCGTAATTTGGAGGGACACGGTCGACGACTGTGTCCGAGCGGTGATAATACTTTGACAGACGCGGAGGGCCCCGTCGATTGCGGCCTCGGAGTTCGGCGGGCGGGACGCGGCCCGCTTGAACGGACAGACGCGGAAGTTGACGCCGAAACCTCGATTTTATATCGTCATAATTGGTTTATCACAGCTCGCTCCCGCCCGCGAACCAATATCTTCAACAACGACTACCACGGATTCGACCCCATGAGCGACCTCGAAATCCAGCGCGAATGCCCGGCCTGCGGCAACGACACGTTCTACCTCGCCGCCAGCATGGAGATCCACCTCGGAAAGAAGACGAAGTGGCACTGCACGGAGTGCGACTACGGCTACATCCACATCACGGACGATATCGAGACGTACGCGAAGGCCGAAGCGTAACCGCGAAAAAGGGAGTTTTCTCGTTATTCGTCGTCGCCGAGCGCCTGCCACGAGAGCCGCGGGTTCCGCGCGGCGGACACCTGGTCGATGCGGCGGGCGCTGGTCTTCGTGGGCGCGGTTTCGAGCGCCTCGTCGGAGTCGGCGTACGCCGCGTTGAAGGCGTGTGCGAGGTCGTCGAGCGACGCCTTGTCTTCGACTTCCGTCGGTTCCGTGAGCATCGCCTGCGAGACGAGTTCGGGCCACTTCGTCGTCGGCGGGTGGACGCCGTAGTCGAGCATGCGCTTCGCCACGTCGGCGGCGTCGCGGTCGCCCGAGGTCGCCGCGAACTCGTGGTGGAACGGCCCGTACGGGACTTCGAGGTCTATCTGCGAGGCGAGGTAGTTGGCGTTGAGGACGGCCTTGGCGCTGGCGTCCGCGAGGCCCGCGTCGCCGAGGCGGGCGATGTAGGCGTACGCCTTCACGAGGACGAGCCAGTTGCCGGCGAAGCCGTGGACCTTGCCGATGGACGACTCGGGTTCGTACTGCTCGTAGCCCGCGGCCGTCTCGCGGACCATCGGACTCGGAAGGAACTCAGCGAGTTCCTCGACCACGCCGACCGGACCGGCACCGGGGCCGCCGCCGCCGTGGGGCGTGGCGAACGTCTTGTGGACGTTGTAGTGCATGATGTCGAAGCCCATGTCGCCGGGGCGAGCGCGGCCGAGCAGCGCGTTGAGGTTCGCGCCGTCGTAGTACAGCAGGCCGCCCGCGTCGTGGACCATCTCGGCGATATCGACGATGTCGCGCTCGAACAGCCCCAGCGTGTTGGGGTTCGTGAGCATGAGCGCGGCCGTCTCCTCGGAGATGGCGGCGTCGAGCGCCTCCATGTCCACGCGGCCGTCGTCGTCGGACGGGAGTTCGACCACGTCGTAGCCGGCCATCGCGGCCGACGCGAAGTTCGTCCCGTGGGCCGACGAGGGGATGATAATCTCCGAGCGGTCGTCGCCGCGCGACTCGTGGTACGCCTTGGCGACGAGGATGCCCGTGAACTCGCCCGCGGCACCCGCCGGGGGTTGGAGCGTCACGGCGTCCATCCCGCCGATGTCGGCGAGGTACTCCTGCAGGCCGTGCAGGAGGCCGAGCGTCCCCTGAATCGTCCGGTCGGAGCGGTCGGGGTGAACCCCGGCATTGGGGTCCGCCGCCACGTCCTCCGTGAACGAGGGGTTGTACTTCATCGTACACGACCCCAGCGGGTACGGCCCGAGTTCGACGCTGTAGTTCATCTGCGACAGGCGCGTGTAGTGGCGCGCCAGTTGGGGCTCCGACAGCGCCGGCAGCGTCAGTTCGTCGCGGGTCAGGTCGTCGGGGAGGACACCCTCGGAATCGACCTCGACGGTGGTGCTGTCCTTCTCGGACAGGAGCGGTTCGTACTCGTCGTCGCGGCTGAATCGGGCTTGGTCGAAGTTCATCAGATGACCTCCTCGAAGGCCGCGACCAGTCCGTCCGCGGCGTCGGCGTTCGCGTCGGTGATACAGACCTGCAGGTGGTGGTCGTCGAGGGCGTGGACCGCGAAGCCGCGGCCCGCGAGGTCGTTCGTGATGGCGGGCGCGGGCTGGTCCGTCCGGACGACGAACTCCCGGAAGTGGTGGCGGTCGTAGAGCGGCGCTTTGACGCCCGAAAGCTCGTCCAGTCGGGCGGCGAGGTCGCGCGCGTCGGTGACGGCCTGCGTCGCGAGGTCGACGAGGCGGTCGGGGCCGAGCCACGCCATGTGCATGGCGGTGCGGAGCGCGACCCACGCCTGATTCGTACAGATGTTCGAGGTCGCGCGCTCCTTGCGGATGTGCTGTTCGCGGGTCTGGAGCGTCAGCGTGAACGCCCGCATGTCCGCGCTGTCCTCGGAGACGCCGACGAGGCGGCCGGGGACCTGCCGGAGGTACTCCTCGCGGGTGGCGAAGATGCCGAGACCCATGCCGTAGGCCGTCCCGAGGCCGAGCGCGCCGGCCTCGCCGACGACCACGTCGGCACCGACGCTCGCGGGCTCTTCGAGGAGCGCGAGCGCCACGAGGTCGCTTCCGAGACAGAACAGCGCGTCGTTGTCGTGTGCGAGGTCGCCGATGTCGGCGAGTCGCTCCTCGATGACGCCGCGGACCGTCGGGGTCTCAGCGTAGACCATCACGGTCTCGTCGTCGACGAGGTCCGCGAGGGCTTCCACGTCGACCGCGCCGTCGTCCATCGGGTACTCGCCGATTTCCATCTCCGCGCCGTCGAGGTAGTTCTCGAGGACGCCGAGGCGGCCCTCGTGGAGGTGCTCGGGGACGAGCACGCGGTGGCCGCTCGCGCCGCGGCGGAGGCGGTTCGCGAGGAGCGCGGCCTCGGCGAGCGCCGTCGCGGCGTCGTACATCGAACAGTTGGCGACCGGAAGCCCGGTCAGTTCGACCAGCATCGACTGGTACTCGAACAGCACCTGCAGGAAGCCCTGCGCGATTTCGGGCTGGTACTGCGTGTACGAGGTGAGGAACTCCGAGCGCCGCGAGAGGTCGTCGACCAGCGCCGGAACGTAGTGGGCGTGGTGGCCGCGGCCGAGGAACTCCGTCAGCTCCTCGTTGCGCGAAAACAGGTCGGCCATGACGTTCCTGAGCTCCTGTTCGTCGGTACCGGCGACGCCGAACTCGCCGTCGAAGCGGACCTCCTCGGGGATGTCGAAGAGGTCCTCGGCGCTGTCGACGCCGACGGCGTCCAGCATCGCTTGCTCGTCGGCGTCGGTGTGTGGGGCGTACGGGCTTCCGACCCGCCGTCCGTTTCCAGCCGTCATCTCACTCCGTCTGCTCGCGGTACTCCTCGGGGGAGAGGAGGTCGTCGAACTCGCTTTCGTCGGCCGGTTCGAGTTCGAGCATCCAGCCGTCGCCGTAGGGGTCGTCGTTGAGGAGTTCCGGGGCGTCGAACAGCTCCTCGTTGACGGCCGTGACGGTGCCCGAGATGGGGGCGTAGAGGTCCGAGACGGCCTTGATGCTCTCGACCACGCCGAACTCCTCGCCGGCGGCGAGTTCGTCGCCCTCGGCGGGGAGTTCGACGAAGACGACGTCGCCCAGTTCGTCCTGTGCGAAGTCGGAGATGCCGATACGGACGGCGTCGCCCTCGGTGGTGGTCCATTCGTGCGATTCCAGGTACTTCCGGTCGTCAGGGATTTCGAACATTGTCAGTTGATGAAGGGAGGTGTCACGATTACTGCGCGCTTCTCGCGGCCGCGGACGAGCACCGAAATCTCGGTCTCGTCGTCGGCGTACTCGACGGGGACGTAGCCGAGACCGATGGGCTCCGACAGCGTCGGGCTCATCGTTCCGCTCGTCACGACGCCGATGACCTCGCCGTCCGCGTCGGCGATGTCGTAGCCGTGGCGGGGAACGCCGCGGTCGAGGAGGGCGAAGCCGACGAAGGTCTCGTCGACGCCGGCTTCGTGCTGTCGTTCGAGGGCGTCGCGGCCCACGAACTCGGTGTCGAGTTTGACGACGAAGCCGATGCCGGCCTCGTAGGGGGTCCGGGGCTCCGTCTCGGGGTCGAAGTCCTGTCCCGAGAGCAGGTAGCCCATCTCCAGTCGGAGCGTGTCGCGGGAGCCGAGCCCGCAGGGAGTCGCGTCGAGCGCCGACCAGACGGTCTCGGCGTCGTCCCACGGACAGAGGACCTCGAAGCCGTCTTCGCCGGTGTAGCCCGTCCGGGCCACCCAGCACTCGACGCCCGCCACGTCGGCGAACGTCGCTTGGAACTTCGAGAGGTCGCCGAGGGCCGCGTCGGGCGCGGCGTCGGTGACCGAATCGAGGGCGTCGGGGCCCTGTACCGCGAACATCGCCCACTCCTCGGTCACGTCCTCGACGGTGGCGTCGAGGTCCCAGTCGTCGCGGAACGAGGTCCAGCGGTCGTACATCTCCTCGTCGTGGCCGGCGTTCGGGATGAAAAGGTAGACCCGCTCGTCGCGGTCGGGGAGTCGGTAGACGACGGTGTCGTCGATGATGACGCCCTCGTCGTTCACGATGGCCGAGTACTGCGAGTCACCCGGTTCGAGGGCCGTCACGTCGTTCGTCGTCAGGCGTTGCATCAGTGCGGTCGCGTCCGGGCCGGACACCTCCAGTTCGCTCATGTGCGAAACGTCGAAGATGCCGACCGACTCGCGGACGGCCGCGTGTTCGGCCTTGATGGAGTCGTACTCCACAGGCATGTCCCATCCGCCGAACTCGGTGAACGTCGCCCCGGCGTCCGCGTGGACGCCGTACAACGGCGGCTTACGAAGGCCCATACAGGCCCCTGCGAACTGCGATAAGTAATGCTTTGGTATCTGTTCGCTCGGTATGTTCACCACCTTGCATGAATCGTCCCTCTGTTGTGGAAGAAAACACCACGAATCCGCAACCAGATGGCGAAATCTGCCGTCCGGGCGCGGTCGCGGTCGCGACGACGATCGTAGTGATAAACCGGCTACTGCGATACAGAAACCCAAACCGGAGTTGCGACACGCCGCGAGGTCGCTCTCCGTGTCGTACTGGGCGGTGATAGAGAGTCAGAAAAGCGCAGACCGTCGGGGTCGCCGACGTCTGTCCGGGGCGAGGCCGGTCAGTCGTCCGCGACGGCGGGCGCGTTCGGCGCCTCTGGACGCGCTTCGACCTCGGCCGCTATCTGTTCGGACGCCGGCGTCCACGTCAGTTCCTCCTCGTAGTGGAACGCGCGGTGGTCCTGCGTCGGGTCGACGACCGTCAGCGAGAGCCAGTCGTTGTCGAGCAGTTCGGTCAGTTCTGCGTGGTCGGCCAGCACGTCGGTGACGCGGTCGACCGGCGCGTGGATAATCGTCGAGAGGCGAAGCGGCTGGTGGTACGGCCTGTCGTCGGCGGCCATCAGCGACTGGAGCGGGAGCCCGGTCATCAGGTCGCCGCCGTTGCCCTGATAGACGCCGACGTTGCCGACGGGGTTCTGGGTCACCTTCGACCCGCTCCCGTAGACGGCGTTGTCGACCGTCGAGAAGTAGTACTGGGCGTTGATCCACTGGGTGACGACCATCGGCCCTGTGAGAATCGCTTCGAGCGCGTCGCCGTCGGGGTCCGTCGCGTGGTTATAGGAGTGGAGGAACGCCCGGCCATCGAGGTCGAGGTCGCTCGTCAGTTCGCGGGGGCCGATGACGAAGCCGGCGTTGCCGGCCAGTCCCCACTCGGGACGCGTCTCGGCCCAGTCGGCGGCGCGGCGCTCGGTCTCCCTGACGCCCGCGGAGCCGTCGGCTCCCATCGATTCGGCGCGCTCGGCGGTCGCGTGCTCGCGGGCGACCGCGAGGTCCGCGCGCAACTGGTCGAGGTCGTCCGCGTGGCTCTCGGGCACGTCGCCGTCGAACAGTTCGATTTCGTCGGTCGTCGTGTTGTGCTCGCCGGCGACGAACACCGTGTCCTCGGGGATGTCGAACCCGCGGTCGCGGAGTTCGGCCTTGACGGTCTCGTCGTTGCAGATTGCCGCGAGGACGCGGGCGTTCGGGCCGCCGGGGTGGCCGGCGCAGGCCCCGCAGTCCAGACTCGAATCGAACGGGTTGTTGGCCGTCTCGCTGGCGTGACCGGTGAACACGACGAGGCGACCGAACTCCTCCCAGCCCATCAGTCCGAAGGCGGTCGCGGCGTACTCGACTTTCTCCTCGTCGGTCAGCCCCACCGGGAGGTCGCCGACGTAGGAGTGTTGGTGGTGGACGGTTGGGTCGCAGAACTCGTGGTTGTCGGGGACCGCGTCGTCGGCGGTTCCGAGCAGGTCGGAGACGCGCCCGGGGACGAGCGTACGGGCCGCGAGAGCGACCCCGTATCCGCTCCCCGAGCTCTCGACGAAGCCGAAGGCGGTGGCGGGGTTGGTCTTTAGCGCCTCGATAGCCTCGCCCGCGGCCTCGCGGAAGCGCGACCAGCGGTCGTGGTTCGCCTTCGTCTCCCTGTCGGTCGGGACCTCGGTGACGCGGTGTGCCGGGTCGACAATCGGGGGACAGGCGTCGACCGACACCTCGTCGTCGTAGCCCTGATACTCCATCGGGATGCCGAAGAATCCGGCGTAGCCGTGGGTCTCGTAGTCGCCCGTGTCCTCGATGTGCCGGCGGATGACCTCGGAGCGCGTGTCGATACAGAAGACCAACTGCGCGTCCGGGCGGCCGGCGGAGGCGCTGTCGTCGAGGGCCTCGCTCTCGGCGGCGACGCGGTCGACGACCTCGCCGCGGTAACTCGCCTCCCACGCGCTCAGGAACGCGTCGGCGAGTTCGTCGGCCGTGTCGGTCTCGGGGGTCTCGGGACCGGTCGATGGGTCGACATCGACGCCGAACGCGTCGAGGAGCGCGAGACGTGCCGCGAGATAGCCGTCGAGCGTAATCGGGTACTCGGACTGCCACTCGCCGCCGTCGGCGGCGCGCTGCTTGATGAAGCCGGTCCACCCGGGGAGCGCGGCGAGTTGCTCCTCGAATATCGGCACCCACTGGCTTTCGGGGTACGACGCGACCACGGACTCGATGGTCTCGGTCGGCGATTCGGGCAGGTCGGCGACGATGCCGTCGTCGGGAATCTGGCCGTCGTACGCGGCCATCGACCGGAAGGCGCTGTAGAAGCCGTCCTCGCGGTCCGGCATCGGCCAGTGCGCTTGGCCCTCGTCGAGGAACGCCGACAGCCACTTCGTCAGCACGCGGTCGACCCGCGCGGTGTCGGCATCGGCGTCAGTCTCGGCGTCCGAGGGCTCCGCCTCGGCGGCGTTCATGCGCTTCAGCAGCGTTTCGGGGTCGTCGTCGTAGCCGCGCTCGGCCAGTTCCGAGGCGAGCACGTCGGGGTCGATTTGCCCGTCGTCGAGGGCGGCTTCGAACGTCTCGGGAGTCGGGTAGCCGCGGCCGCCGACGAGGTCCGCGGCCTGTGTGACCGCCTCGCCGAACGGCATGTCTTCGAACCCCGAAAGCGGGTTGGCCGTCACGAACGAGTGAATCGGCCAGACCGACCCGACCGTCGTCGCCGCTTTGTCGATACTCTCTTCGATGGCGTGTTCAGTACTCATTGTATTCCTCCGTAGCGGTCAGCACGGTGCTGGAGGCGGGTTGGCTCGCGTTCAACAGCGCGACGTAGAGACGCCGGCTCCGTTCGTGGACCCCGAGTTCTATCGCGACGTAGACCACGAGGAAGACGCCGGCGACGAGCGCGTGGAGCGCGCTCAGTTCGGCCGGAGCCTCGACGACCGGCAGTCCCGACAGGACGCTCGAAATCGCCTCGTAGGCGAGCGCGTAGACGGTGATGGCCGGCAGGAACACCAGCGGGACCGCGCCGTAGCGGGCCGTCGCCGGAAGCGCGGCATGTGCGACGACGTTGCGGGCCGCGTGCAGCGTGGTGAGCACGACGAACGCCACGAGCAGGAGCCCGCTGTCGAGGTGCGTTCCCTTCCCGGTGAGCGCCGCGAACAGCGCGCCGCCGGCCAGCCCGGTCGCCAGGACGACAATCGCGCCCGCGACGCCGGTCTCGTGGGCGTCGTGGTTCGTCGGGGCGGTGTGTTCGACCGCCGCGCCTGCGCTGAGGAAGTGGTGCGCCTTGTAGAACCCGTGCAGGATGAGGTGGGTGATAGCGGCTCCGAAGAAGCCGAGACCAGCTTGCATAATCATGAAGCCCATCTGGCCGATGGTCGAACAGCCGAGTTCGCTCTTGACGTCCGTCTGGACGTTCTTGAGCAGTTTTCCGAGGAGGGCGCTCGTCGCGCCGACGGCCACGATACCGAGCATGAGCGTGGCGTCGAGGGTCACGACCGGAGCGAACCGGAGCAGGAGGATGCCGCCAGCGTTGACGAAGCCGGCGTGCATCAGCGCCGAGGCGGGCGTCGGCGCGGTCATCGACGAGAGGAGCCAGCCGTGGAACGGGACGAGCGCGGACTGAATCATCGCCGCGAGAACGAGCGCGACACAGGCGAGAAGCCACACCGGCCCGCCGAGTCCGTCGGCGGCCGCGGCGATACCGGAGACCGTCGTCGCGCCGGTTGCCCACCACAGCGCCGCGAGCGCGACGCCGAGGAACGCGCTACTGGCGAGGAAGTACCTGCGGGCGACGCTCGCGGCGGCCCGCGCCTGATTCCAGCCGTCGATGATGCCGATGAGTTTCGCCATCGCGAGCCCCATTGCCAGCCAGAACAGCCAGAACAGCGCGACGTGGTCGGCCGCGACGAGGGCCATCACGGCGACCGTGAAGCCGAACACGGTGGCGAAGAAACTCGACTCGTGGCGGCTCCCGGCCATGTAGCGGCGCGAGTAGCTGTGGACGATACCGCTGAAGAACGTCACGACCACCCACAGCAGCACGGTCAGGCCGTCGACGGCGACGACGCCGGGAACCTCCCACGCGCCGCCGAGTCGGACTCGGGCGAAGAGCACGGCGATGCTCGCGGCGAACAGCGCCCACACGAGCTTCGTTAGTGCGACGGGCGCGAGCGGCGAGTCCGCCGTCGCGTCCGGGAGTGCTCCGACCGTCGGTTTCGAGCTGTGTCCTGACATCGTTCGATTCGTCGTTGACCAGAACGGTCACCGAAACGCGTTCAGTGTCCGATACTGGTCGTCCTTACACCCATCCGAGAACAGATTGACTATTAAATCTACCTACATTCACAAATCGTTCGCAAATTAGCCATTAAAGAACATTATGGTTTTGGGGGTGCGGTCCAGCTTGAACCGCCGGTTCTGGAAGGAAAAATCGGCTTAGAACGCTCGTTCCGAGCCTCGTGCCGTATTATCTGCCCGTTCGACGACCGAGTGCCGGCGACGGTTCACACGGGAGCGACGTTCCGCGACGACCTGCGACCGCGGTCGCTCGTCGGACTCGGTGACCGATTCGTGAACACTCCGTTCGTCGCGAGGATATCGTGCGCGCGCCCGCTCAGGAATCGTTTTCGGCGTGTCTCTCGGCGTCGAACTTCCCGAACGGCGTCGTCTCGTGCGTGCGGACGAGCACTTCGTCGGCGACGGTGAGGCCCATATCGAGGAGTTCCTGCGCGATGGACGTGATGTCGCTGTCCGTCTCGCCGACGGCGGTGACGAGGAGGTTCTGTTCGCCGGTGACCAGTTCTTGGACGGCGACGACGCCGTCCATCTCCAGAATCTCGGGGACGAGTTCGCCCCGTTTGGGAATCGAGGCCGTACAGTAGAGCAACATTCGGAGCGGATAGCCCGACTTCCCATAGTCGACGCTCGCGCTGTAGCCCTTGACCACGCCGTCGGATTCGAGTCGCTGGATGCGCTTGCGGACGGTGCTGTCCGAGGTCCCAGTTCGCTTCGCGATGTCGCCGGACGACATGTTTCGGGCGTCCTCTTGGAGCGCGTACAGAATCGCCTTGTCCACGTCGTCGATATCCTCGCCAGCCATACCACTACGTCGGGGGCAAGAGCACTTTATCCTTTGATATTGTTCGGACGGCGGTCCGCGCGGTACCCGACATCCGTCGTCTCCGGAGGTAGATTTATTACCCATCCGATACAATTAGTTACTATGATTGTTGTAAAAGATAACGCCGACGCGTCCAAAGCTCACGAGCAGTCCGTTCGCCGCACGGCCACCTTCGCCGACATGGCCGCCGCGATGCGTGGGTTCTGAACGGTTCGCCGGGTCTGTCTCTCCGCTCGGTTCGCCCGACTGCGCCGCGACATGACTGATTTCCTGAGTTTTCGCATCACCTGATAACCCGTTTCCTCGACTCGTCCGAACCGGTGCGAGACGCGCTTCGAGCCGGGAAAACGGATTTACCTTTGGGTGTCATATTCTACCAAACTGGGCGACACCGCCCTGATACCCATGGCAGACAAACCACACCAGAACCTAGCCATCATCGGACACGTCGACCACGGGAAATCCACGCTCGTCGGCCGACTCCTGTTCGAGACAGGTAGCGTCCCGGAACACATCATCGAACAGCACCGCGAGGAGGCGGCGTCCAAGGGGAAGTCGGGCTTCGAGTTCGCCTACGTCATGGACAACCTCGCCGAGGAGCGCGAGCGCGGCGTCACCATCGACATCGCCCACCAGCGCTTCGACACGGACAAGTACTACTTCACCATCGTGGACACGCCCGGCCACCGCGACTTCGTCAAGAACATGATTACGGGCGCGTCGCAGGCAGACCACGCGATTCTCGTCGTCGCCGCCGACGACGGGGTCGCGCCGCAGACCCGCGAGCACGTCTTCCTCGCCCGCACCCTCGGCATCGAGGAACTCATCATCGCGGTCAACAAGATGGACGTCGTCGACTACAGCGAGGACTCCTACAAGCAGGTCAAAGAGGAGGTCCAACAGCTCCTGAACCAGGTACGGTTCAACTCCGACGACGCCGGCTTCATCCCCATCTCGGCGTTCGAGGGCGACAACATCGCCGAGCCCTCGGAGAACATGCCGTGGTTCGACGGGCCGACTGTCCTAGAGTCGTTGAACAACCTCCCGGAGCCGTCGCCGCCGACCGACGCCCCGCTTCGCGTCCCGATTCAGGACGTGTACACTATCTCCGGCATCGGGACGGTCCCGGTCGGCCGCGTCGAGACGGGGGTTCTCAAGACCGGCGATAACGTCCGGTTCATGCCCTCTGACGCGGGTGGCGAGGTGAAGACCATCGAGATGCACCACGAGGAGGTCCCGGAGGCGGGCCCCGGCGACAACGTCGGCTTCAACGTCCGCGGCGTCGGCAAGGACGACATCCGCCGCGGCGACGTCTGTGGCCCCGCCGACGACCCGCCGTCGGTCGCCAAGACGTTCAAGGCGCAAATCGTCGTGATGCAGCACCCCTCGGTCATCACCGCCGGCTACACGCCGGTCATCCACGCGCACACCGCGCAGGTCGCCTGCACGTTCGAGTCGCTCGACCAGAAACTCGACCCCGCGTCGGGTGAGGTCGCAGAGGAGGAACCGGACTTCATCAAGGCCGGCGACGCCGCTGTCGTCACGCTCCGGCCGCAGAAGCCGCTCAGCATCGAACCGTCGTCAGAAATCGCCGAACTCGGGAGCTTCGCCATCCGCGACATGGGACAGACCATCGCGGCCGGCAAAGTCCTCGAAGTCTACGAGTAGCGCCCGGTTTCGACCACAGTTTTTCGCGCCACCGCCGTGACAGCGACCGTCCAGCTTACACGGACGGACGCGACCGATTGGTCACAAACGGCGCGCGAGCGTTCGCCGCGTCTGAACTCACTCGTTAGCGCCGGGGTAGAGCGCCGACACCTGCCAGACGTTCGCGCGAACGCCGGCCCGCTCGATGTCCATCCGCACGCGGTCGCCGGCGTGGTGGTTCGCGAGGTAGTCGCGGAAACTGCTGTTCTCGTAGGAGGTGACGTGGAACGTCGAGCCGTTGTCGCTGCGGAGCGTCGCCGCACCGTGGTCGTTTACCTCGTTTACGATTGTAAACGTATCTGGGCTATTTCTGGACGCTGTCTGGGACATACTCGATTATATGTTAATGAGGCACATAAAACCCAGCATTGCGTTTAGTAAATCATTATAAACTATATCGTGATTGTTACCCACGGGAAACTGTCGGCTCGTTGTCGGTCGGTTTTTCGGAGAATGGCCCGCGTCCGGTGGTCGATTCAGCGGCCGTGCGCCGGCGCTTGGGTTGTGTCCGGCGTGGGACGTGACGCGACACGGCCACGCTATCGAGCGCAGGTGGGTCGTCGAAACGAATCGTGTCGCGTAAGTACGGCTTCTCGAATCGGGGACGGGGCGCAGTCGTTCTAGGCGGTGGAGCCAATTAACCGAATAGCTTGATATATCCGGCTTGATTAGTGGCCCGCGTCGCCGTGGACCCCTCGGCGCACGTCGACGTAGTAGTCGCGGAGCAGGTCTCGACCGATTCGGAGCGGCGTCTCCGAACCCACGTCCTCGTCGAGCACCGCGGTCACGGTCCGGCGTTCCCCCGCGAGTTCGACCACGATGTCCACCCGCGGGGGCGCGTCGTCGTCGACCACCGACGCCGGCGGCTCGGTACCGAGGTCGGCCGCCAACCGGGGGGCGATTCGCGTCGTCGACGCGGCGGTGTCGATGCGCGCGAGCACTTCCTTCGACCCGCTGACGCCGGTGACGGTCACGCGCTCCGCGTGGCCGACGACGGGGACCCGCTCGTCGCGGACGTGCGACGGAGCGTCCGCCGGGGGCGTCCCGTCGAGCGCGCGCCCGAGCCGTTCGACGAGTGCTGGGTCGACGCGCCCGCCGCCGCGCTCGATTGCGAGGCGGGCGATGGCCGCCGCGGGCGACCGTCCGGTGGCGCGGAAGAGCCCACGGAACCCCGCCGTCGGATTGACTTCGAGGACGACCCAGCCGTCGTCGCTCTCGATGAGGTCGACGCCGGCGTAGTCGAGGCCGAGCGTCTGCGTCGCCCGGAGCGCCGTTCTCGTAGCCTCCGACGGGAGGTCCTCCGTGGCGTCCTCCACGTCGCCGCCGAGGGCGACGTTCGTGCGCCAGTCGCCCGCCGGGGCGTAGCGGTACATCGCGCCGACGACCTCGTCGTCGACGACGTACACTCTGAGGTCGCGGCGGTGGTCGCCCGCGTCGACGTACTCCTGAATGAACGCCCGCCGGCCGTCGACGGTCGCTGAGACGGCCCGGTCGTGGTCGACCAGCCACGTTCCCCCGCCGTTGGTCCCGACGGCCGTCTTGTAGACGACCGGCGTCCCGAACCCGTCTCGCGCGGCGTTCAGTTTGGCGTCCGCGGTGGCCATGTACGTGTGCGGGACCGGGACGCCCGCGGCGGCCAGCCTGCTCGCCGTCGCGTGCTTGTGGACGGCGAAGAGGACGTTCCGCGGGTCGTTGAGCACGGGGCGAACCGCGGCGTAGCAACTGGCGATAGAGAGGTCTTCGAGCGGCGTCGTCGATTTCGACAGCAGGAGCCGGTTGACCACCACGTCGACCTCGGGGTCGAGCGTGACGCCCGACGGCGACACCTCGATGCCGACGGCTTCCTCGTGGAGCCAGACGGCCTCGTGGCCGAGCGCCGTGACCGCGTTGCTGATGGCTTTCGTCTCCCTGCTGTCGTGGAATCCCAGAATCCCCACCGTGACCGTCGGTTCGTCCCCACCCATAGTGGGAGTACGCGCCCCGGTCGCATCAGCGCATCGCGAGGTCCCGCAGAATTGGAATGTGACGCCGCGCGACGCGTTGTGGGTGCGCGCGGGCGCGGCGGTCACCTGCTCATGAAGTCGGCTATCGGTTCGCTCGCGAGGCGGCCTCGCGGGCGGTCGAGGTTCCCGTTACTCCGTTTCGGTGACGGTCACGGTGTAACTCCCGCTCCCGGAGTAGCTGTCGACCAGCACCGAGAGGTCGGCCGACGTGTCGGGGTTGTCGACGACTATCTGCTCTTCGCTGTCCGTGGTCCACGACCGGTAGTCGTACGACCCGGTCGTGGGACACGTCCCCGAGCCCTCGTTGACGTAGAGGTCGAAGTCGGCGCTCGCCGGGCCGCTGAGGTCGACGACGACCTGCGACGGCGAGTCGTACTCCCACGCGTAGCTCCAGCAGTCGGAGTCGGCCGACGACGACAGCGAGTCGTCGATGGTCGAGGTGGTCGAGTCGCCGCCACCACCGCCACCGCCGCCGCCGCTTCCCGGCTCGGTCGTGACGGCGTTCGCGGCGTCGACGCGACCTGCGCCCTGTTCGTTCTCCGAGAGGCCGATGTCAACCGCGGTGTTCTTGAGTTGGTTTCGCAGGTCGGCCGGCGAGAGGTCGTAGACGGCGAGTGTGAGCCCGGCGACCCCCGAGACGACCGGCGTCGCCATCGACGTGCCGGATATCTCCTTGTACTCGGTGTCTGTCGTCCAGCACGACAGCACGTTTGTCCCTGGTGCGGCGAGGTCGATGTCGGTGCCGTAGTTGGAGTACGACGCCAGCGTCTCGTCGGGGTCGAGCGCGGAGACCGCGACGCACTCGCTGTAGGCGGCGGGGTACGAGACGCTCCCACTCCCGTCGTTGCCGGCGGCGGCGACGACGAGGCTCCCCTGCTGGGTCGCGTACGACACGGCGTTTTTCATCGTGGACGTGTAGCCGCCCCCGCCGAGCGAGAGGTTGATGACGTCCGCACCTTGGTCTGCGGCCCACTCGATGGCGTCGGCGATGTCGCTCGTCGAACCGCTCCCGGACTCGGAGAGCGCGCGCCCCGAGAGGAGCGACGAGTCGCTGATGCCGCCGATGCCCTCGTTGTTGTCGGTGGAGCCGGCGGCGATGCCGGCGACGTGGGTTCCGTGATATTCGTCGGCGAGCACGTCCGGGTACGGGTCACCGTCCGCGTCGACGAAGTCCTGGCCCTTGTCGGAGCCGAACTGCGCCGAGAGGTCGGGGTGGTCGTACTTGACCCCCTGGTCGACCACGGCGACGGTCACGTCGGAACTGCCGAGCGTGGTGTCCCACGCGGTGTCGGCGTTCACCTGCTGTGGCGCGTACTGACTGCCGTACTGCGGGTCGTTCGTCGTATAGAGCGCCTGATGGGTGACGTTCTTCTCCGCGTACTTCACCTCGTCGCGCTTCGTGACGGCCGAGATGAAGTTCTCGCGGGCGCGGTCGGCGGCGACCGACGGGAACTTGACGGCCACGTAACTGAGGGTCTTGTTCTCGTGGACGACCGTCGCGTTTCCGGGGACGTGCTTCTCGACGGCCTTTCGCGGGCTGTCAGCCGTCTTCGAGACGCCGACGAGAATCTCTTCTTTCTTCGGGCCGGGGGACCGACCGGGCGTCGCGGTGGTCACGCCTGCCGCGCCGGTCAACCCGGCGGCCGCGGCGAGCTTCAGGAAGGTTCGTCTGTCGAAGTTCGGTGTGCCTGCCATGGGCACACATGTCTCGGGAGACCGTGGCAATATTTGTTAGCTTGACTGAAATTTCAATTTCAGCCTGTTCTTCAAAGGGGATTCGGAACAAACTCGTAAACCAAAATAAATCCTCGATAGATTCCCGAATCGTCGTTCCTGCTTCGGTCGCTCCTCCCTCGAAATTTATAAACCCGAAACCGGGTGAGGTGGTGTATGGACCTCCTGCGGCGGTTGGTCGGTCCCGACGGGCTCCCGTCGGGCCGAGTGGCGCTCTTCGTGGACGGGCCGAACGTCCTCCGCGACGAGTTCGACGTGGACTTAGACGACATCCGGGCGGCGGCTCGCTCCCTCGGCGGACAGTTGAGCGCGGCGCGACTCTACCTCGACGAGCACGCCACGCCGGGACTGATTCAGGCGGCCGAGGCGCGCGGCTTCGAGGTCATCGTCACGAGCGGCGACGTCGACGTGAAACTCGCGGTCGACCTCACGCGCTACGCCGTCGAGGACCGCGCCGACGTCATCGCGGTCGCCTCGCGGGACACCGATTTCAAGCCCGCCTTGGAGACGGCCAACGCCTACGGCCTGCGGACGGTCGCCATCGCGCCGGGGAGCTACGGCCGCTCGGACGCGCTCCAGAACGCGGCGACCCACGCGATGACGCTCGACGAACTCGCCGACGGCGGCGACTGAGTCGGGAGACGGCCCGTTCGACTCCGATACGACCCGACTGCCCCTGACCCAACTCGACCGCGAACGGTTCGCTTTTTCCTCCCCCGACCGACCACTCGCCCATGCAGGAGTTCGACACGCCGGTCGTGGACAACCACCTCCACCTCGACCCGGACCACGGGCGCGGTCTGGAGGCGGTGAAAGATTTCGCCCGGAGCGGCGGCACGCACCTCCTCGTCGTCAACAAGCCCTCGTGGCTCCTCGGCCACGAGGTCGAGACGGGCGAGGACTTCCGCCCGGTGTTCGAGACGACGGTCGAGGTTGTCCGCGAGGCCTCAGAGCTACTCCCCGGGCGCGCGTGGCCGGTCCTCGGCGTCCACCCCGGTCTCGTCTCGAAACTCGTCGACGACCGCGGCTACGACCCCGAGGCCGCCCGCGACCTGATGTGCGCTGGCCTCGAGACCGCCGCCGAGTTCGTCCGCGAGGGCGACGCGCTCGCGCTCAAGTCCGGCCGCCCGCACTACGAGGTCACGGACGCCGTCTGGGAGGCCTCGAACGCCGTCCTCAGACACGGCCTCGACCTCGCGGCGGACTGCGACTGCGCGCTCCAACTCCACACGGAGTCGACGACCGACCTCTCGGACGTGGCCGAGTGGGCCGACGAGCGCGGCGTGCCCGGCGAGCGCGTGGTCAAACACTACGCGCAGGGCCACCTGACCGGCGGCACGCCGAGCGTCATGAGCGACAAGGACCGCCTCGAAGACGCCGCCGAGCGGGGCGACCCGTTCCTCATGGAGACCGACTTCATCGACGACCCCGACCGCCCCGGCGCGGTGATGGGGCCGAAGACCGTCCCCCGGCGCGTCGATTGGCTCCTCGACGAGGGGCGCGAGGACGCCGTCAGGAACGCCCACGTCGAGACGCCCGCGCTGGTCTACGGCGTCGACACCGAGGCGACGCTCGACCGATAGGGACCGACAGGCAGGGAGACGAGCTAACCGCCGAGACCGACGCACGAGTCGAATCGCGCCGTCTTCTCCCACGTCGTCGTCTCACACGGTCACAAGCAGGATAAGAAAGGCATTTGAGTCCGGCACGGGAGGTTGTAGGTATGACCGAGGCCGAGGAACGATACTACTCGCCGGAACGCTGGCAGAACTGGTTGACGCGCGTCGAAGAAGAGGACCTGGACCTCGAAAGCGAGGAGACCGGCCGTCTCCTGATGAACATCCAGAACGACGCGGCCATCGCCATCGCCAAGATTCTGACCGCCTACGACGACGACACGCTGGGCGAAGAGGAAGCACTTGACGAGCTTTCGACCGTCCACGACATCGTCATGGCCGAACCCGAGTTCGAGTCGGAGAACGAGGAGGCCGAAATCCTCATCGGAAGCGTCCAGACGAGCCTCTCGTGCGCCTTCTTCGCCGCCGAGGAGTTCATCGTCGCCGGCCCCGCCGAACTCGAAGACGACATGGACGCCTACATCCGCGCCGCCGCGGACGCCGAGGCCGCCGACGACCTCGACAGCGCGCTCGGCTACATCGTCCAGGTCGGCTCCCGCGTCATCGACGGCGAGGAACTCGACATCGAGGTTCTCGACGAACTCGAATTCGGGCTCGTCACCGAGTGGGTCAACGGTCTCGACAGCCTCCAGAGCGGCCTTTCGGAGCCCGAAGTCGTCGAAGAAGAAGACTGAACCCGGCCTCTCTCACGCTGTTTTTGTCTCGCTTTTCGACCGCCGAGAGCGCCGGAGTCGCCCCGGCACCGAACCACCCGTCGTTCCGACCGCGAGCCCCGGCTACGGGACCGCGACGAAGTACGTCGCGAACTCGCCGTCATCGAACTGGACGGTGAGGATGAAGAAGTCGCCACGTGTGTCGAGGTTCTTGTTCGCCGCGAAGTCGATGGTGATGTCCGTCGTCGCGTCCGACGGGAGCGTGACTCGGTCCGGGCCAAGCGTGTACTGATCAGCCCCCACGTTCTGAGCTGGCGAACCGTTGAACGACGCGGTCTCGGCGCCGTTACCGCCCTGGTCGGGGTAGTAAAACGAGACGCGGAAACTCGTCACGACGCGCTCCGTTCCGGTGTTGTTGAGGGAGATGCGAGCGGCGTCGTTTCCGTTCGTGGCGGTCGCCCCCGTTAGGATGACGTCTTGGTCCTCCTGCGGCGGGTTGATTTCTCCCGTCGACCCGTCGTCTCCCGCGCCCGTTCCGCCGCCACTGCCGCTCCCGTTGACCAGCGGAACGGTGTAGGTCGTCTGCTCGATTGCCTCGACCGTCCCGTCGCCGTCGAGGTCGCCCGACGCGCGGACGGTTATCGGCCCGTCCGCGTCGGCGGCGGGCGTGAACGCGAACCCGGCGCGGCCATCGTCGGTCGTCGTGACGGTCCTGCTGGTCGGTGACGCGTCGCCTTCGGTAACGGTGAAGTTGATGAGTTCGCCTTCGACGGGGTTGTTGTAGCGGTCGCGCGCTTCGACGACGACTTCGGTCGACTTGTCAGGCGCGGCGGCCGCTCCCGTCGTGACCGGGACGAGATACTGCCCGTCGGGGCTGGCGACCGTCGAGGCGGCCGACGAGGACGACAGTTCGACCTTGGCGAGCCGGAGTTCGTAGGTGTACGAGCCGTTCAGGGTGACGCGGACGAGGCTGTTGGTCGGGTCCGCACCGTCGCCGAGGTCGGAGACGGCTTTCACACGGGCGTTCTCCAGCATCCGGTCGGCGGTCGGCGACCGACTCCACGCCGTCGCGTTCGACCCGACTGGGAGGGTCAAGGTGATATCTTCGTCGGACTCGTTCGTCACGGTCACCGTCCGCGTGGCCGACGAGATGGGCGCGACGGTCAGCGGGGTTCGGGCCGCCGTCTGGCCGATTCGTCCGTCGATGGAGACGGCGGTGATTCGGTTCCCCGAGACGAGTGTCTGGCCGCCGAGCGGGACCACGTTCGCGCCGGCCTCGCGCTGGACCGCCGCGCCGGAGACTGTGATCGGCGTGCCGTCGAACTCGTTGTAGTCCGGCGAGTAGCGCAGGACCTTGCTCTCGTAGGTCCGGGTTCCGCCGTCCCAGAGCGTCCGGACTGCCTCGGGTTCGCCGTCGACGGCGTCGGCACCGGCGATAGTGATGTCCCGCGAGTCCGTGAGCGTGAGACTCCCCGTCGGCGGGCCGGGGTTGATGAAGACGACGCGCGGGCGGTACTGGACGCCGGTCTGGACCGTGACCCCAGACTGAACTCCCCTCGTCGCGGTCGCGAGCACGTCGTTGTGGAGCGACACGAGGTCGTCCGAGGCGTCCAGATAGGCCCCGAACTCCGTCGCCTTCGTCTGCTGGGGAACGACCGTCGCCTGGTAGAGCGACAGGCCGATGACGAGGAAGCCGAACAGGAGGATCGCGCCGACCTGAACCGCCTGCCCCCGTTCGCTGTCGAGGAGTTCCATTGGGGTGGTCAACTGGTCGGACTGATAAAGGTCTGTTGCCGCGTACGTTTTTATATCGTACCCGCCTGCGTTCAGTCGTGCAGGTCGCTTCGCGCGCGCAGAGCGAGACGGTCGGGATGATTCTCCTGTTAGGCCTCGTCGTCGTGGTCGTCACGGTCGGCGGCGTCGCCGCGCTCGCCGCTGTCGACGACTACCGAGACGACGCTCCGCTAGTGGAACTCGACGTGACCGTCGACGGGTCGAACCTGACGCTCGCGCACCGCGCCGGCGACACCCTCCGCGCCGGCGACGTGGCCGTCGTCACGCGAAGCGAGGACACGACGACCCGGTACTCGCTCGGGACCGACGGCGACATCAACCGCCGAGCGACGACAAGCGAGTCGCAGTTCGGTCCGGGCGATAGCTGGCGACCGACCGCCCCCGTCGGATTCGACGGGAGCGATCCGTATCTCGTGTTGGTCATCCACGAACCGAGTAACACCGTCATCCACCGCGCGGAGCGGACGCTCGGCGCGGTCACGGAGACGCCGGGCCCCGCGCCGACGCCGCGACCGACGACGACGAGTCCGCCAGCGACCACCACGTCCACGGCGACGGCAACTCCGACGACCGCAACGACGACCACGGCCACGACCACTTCGACGCCCCCGGAATCGACCGCCATCAACGGGGTGCACGTGGAAGACCGGACGACCAACTCCGGCGGTGCCGGCTACCGCGTGGACTACGACGTGACCGCGGGTCCGGACTTCGACCGCGTCCGCGTGACCTTCGAGAACCTCGATTCGTCGTGGGCGACCCAGACGGTCACCGAGACGAACGCCCGCAGCTTCGCGACCTACGACATCGGCGCTGGCGTCGGCGACCGCTACCGAATCACGGTGGCGGCGCTGGACGCGGGGGGCAACGTCCTCGACTCGCGGACCATCTCCGACGTTGCCGACGGCGACAACCCCGACGCGAACACGGGACTCCCCGAGTCGAACGACCCGAAGATTCGCGGTGCCGCACTCATCGACCTGACGCAGGAGGGCGCGACGTACGAACTGAACTACAACGTCACGAACACGTCGAACCTCTCGGAGATTCGCGTCGAGTTCGACAACCTCGACGCGCCCTCGGCCACCGCAGAACTCAGCGGAACCGCACCCCGCGGGACCATCGCGGGCTACTCGGCGTACGACGGGACCGAAGGCGACGACTACGAGGCGGTCATCCGCGTCTTCGACGAGGACGGCGTGCTCGTCGACCGCCGCGTCATCTCGGACGTTGCCGACGGCGTCGACCCCGCCGGAAACGACGACCTGACGCGGGCGTCTAGCCCGTCGTTCAAGGGGACACTCATCGACGACCTGAGCATGACGCAGGCCGACTACGAGGCCTCGTACAACGTCACCGACCGGGCGGAGTTCGACCGCGTCAGGCTGTGGGTCTCGAACGTGGACGACTCGTACGCCGAGGGAATCTACGAGAGCACGGACCCGCGGAACACCATCGACGACTTCGCCGCCGAGGACAACGGCGGGACGCTCGGGATGTCCTACCACATCCGGCTTCAGTTGCTTGACGCCGACGGCGTCGTCGTCGACGAACGCATCGTGACCGACGACGCGGACTGGACCGACCCGTCCGGAAACGACGGCCTCTCCCGCGCGGGAAGCCCCGCGCTCGACTCGGTGTCGGTGTCAGATAGATCGAATACGAATCAGAATCAGGTTCGCTACAGAATTGACTACGAAGTGGTCGAGACGAACGAGTTCGCCGAAGTTGAGGTGTACTTCCGCAACCGCCAGCAACCGCAGGCCAGCGGCGTCGTCCGAAGTACCGCGACGAGCGAGAACAACCTCGAATACACCGAAACCTACGGGACCGGGAACACCTACGACATCGAGGTCCGCGTCGTGGACGACGATGGTATCGTGGTCGACCGATACGTCATCTCGGATATCGCGGGCGACAAGAACGCCTGACCGCTCTCATCCGATTCTTCGACAACCGACGTAACTCACCATCGACAAAACCTTATCCCTCGGTTCTGTAGCATCGACCATGACTTCCGTCGGCATCGACGCCATGGAGATTTGGACGGGCAAACTCGTGTTAGACCTCCCCAACACCTTCGCGCCGGTGAAGGGCGAAGACCCGGAGAAGTACACGAAGGGTCTCGGTCTCCACACGTCGTCGTTCCCGGACGTGTACGAGGACATCGTCACGATGGGTGCGAACGCCGCCAAGCAACTGATGGACCGAAAGGGCCTCACGCCCGCGGACATCGGCCGCATCGACGTGGCGACCGAGTCCGCGTTCGACAACTCCAAGCCGGTGTCGACGTACATCGCGGGCTGTCTCGAACAGGTGTACGACGGCGACTTCCGCCACGCCAACAAAGGCGAGCGCAAGTTCGCCTGTATCGCGGGCACTCAGAGCCTCGACGACGCCTACAACTGGATTAAGGCGGGACGCAACCGCGGCCGCGCGGCGCTCGTCATCGCCACCGACACCGCCCTCTACGAGCGCGGCGACCCCGGCGAGGCGACACAGGGCGCGGGCGCGGTCGCGATGCTCATCGACGAGGACCCGGACCTCGTCGAACTCTCGACCGAGCAGGGGTACGGCAGCATGGACGAGACGGACTTCCTCAAGCCGAACCAGCAGTTCCCCTCCGTGGACGGCAAGCGCTCCATGCAGGTGTACCTCGCCCGCATGCGCGAGGCGCTCGAAGACTACGAGAGCGTCGCGGGCCGCACCCACCCCGACCTCTTCGAGTACATCCCGTTCCACACGCCGTTCCCCGGCATGGTTCGGAAGGCGGCACTCCTCGGCTTCCGTCACATGACCCGCGACACCGACATCGAAGACGACCTCGAAGCCGAAATCGGTCGGCAGCCCCGCGAGAAGGACTTCGAGACGTGGGACGACTACGAGGAGGCCATCCGCGGCTACATGGACGAACTGAAGACGACCGAACAGTACCGCGACTGGTACGGCCGCGTCATCGAGCCGACGCTCGACATCTCCAGCCGCGTCGGCAACTGGTACACCGGCTCGGTCCACATCGCCCGGCTATCGGCGCTCATCGCCGCCGCCGACGAGGGGAAGGACATGACCGGCAAGCAGCTCCTCGTCGGGTCGTACGGCTCCGGCGCGCAGGCCGAGATTCACGCCGAGACGGTCCAAGAGACGTGGCTCGACGAAATCGAGGCCGTGGACGTGGACGACCAGCTCGCGGCCCGCACCGAGATCTCCTTCGACGACTACGAGCTCATCCACGACGTGCACAACCACGAAAAGGAAATCGAGGTCGAGGAGTTCACCCAACCCGAAGCCGAGTTCGTCTTCACGGGCTGGGGTCGGATGAACGAGCGCCGCTACGAATACGTCGAATAACAGACCGACCGCACGGCCGAGCGACGGGCGAGCGCCTGCGTTCGCGCTGGGTCGTCAGAACGAACGGGCCTGTTCGGGGAGTATCGACCACGAGTCCGCCGGGTCCGCGCCCCGATCGTCGTAGAATTTTCTGCCGATGTAGTCGTCGCTCACGCTTCCGAGTATCGTGTTGTACAGGTCGGCGGCCGACTCGTAGGTCTCGGTGCCGAGCGGGTCGAGGATGGTTTCGACGGTCTCCGCGTCGTCGACGTTCGGCGCGGCCACCTCGATGTCGCCGGCGCGTTCGAGCACGCGCTCGGTCGTGACCGGGTACTCGAACGCCGTTTCCAGATGCGATTGGAGGTCGCGAATGTCCATAGGCGGACATCGTCGCGGTCGCCCTTCGGCTTTTTTCGCCCTCAGGCGGACACTCTGTAAATTCGAATCGAACGGGACCGAACGGAACGAAACCGAATCGGAGGGGCCGAAAAACGGATGACTGCGGCGAGTTCAGGGGAGTTTCCGCAGGTCTTCGAGCATCTCGTCTAAGTCGCGGTCGGTCACGGCGAGGGCGAAGCCATCGATGGTTGCGAGCGCGGGCGCGTGCTCCCAGAGTTCGTCCTCCGAGAGGCCGTGGAGGACGACCGCGTTCGGCGTCGGCGTGACGACGCGCATGGCGACCAGCGGCGACTCGCCGCGGGTGACGCCAGTGAAGACGAGCGCCCGACTCGTGGACTGGCCGTAGAGCCGGTAGAACTCCTCCGAGGAGAGCCGCGTGATGGCCTGAATGCTGTTGATGACGGTGTGGCCGCTGATGCGGTCTTGGTCGCCGTCGACGATGGGCGTCGCGCCGATGGCGTCGTAGAAGCTGTCCAGCGGAATCGACGTGGGATACTCTCGGAGGTCCTGGACGATGTCGCTCTCGAAGCCGGCCGAGAGAACGCGGGCGTACTGCCGGATGCGACTGCCGCCGCGGGCTTCGTCGATATCGAGAAGCGCCTCGACCATCCGGCGGATGACGCCGATGCCGGGGCTCTCGCGGCGACCGCTCTCGTAGTCGGAGACGACTGACGACGACACGTCCAACTGCTCGGCGAGCGCCGTCTGGGAGATGTCGAAGTCGGTCCGCCACTTCCGGAGCGTCGCGCCGGGGTCGTCCGAGAGGGTAATCTCGCCCGCGATGCGGCGGGCGAGGTCGTCGCGCGGTGCCGCGGTCATCGCGAACACCTCGGTCCAACCGAGGAGTGAGTCATGCGACAACGTGCGTGAGTGTGCCGCAAAAGGATGTCGAAAGTGGTAGTCGTCGCCTGACGAACCCCGTGGGAACCCTGAAGGTCGTCGCCCGACCACTACGCGGTATGCCATCGACCCTCGTCCACGTCGCGGTCGGCGGACTCGTCGGTGCCGCCCTCCTCGGTCGCTGGTTCGACGCCCGCTCGGTCGGCGTCGCGCTCGTCGCCGCCGCGGTCCCCGACCTCGACTCGTTCACCAGCACGCTCCTGCCCGGGAGCCATCGCGCGCTCCTGCACACGCTGTTGCTCCCGCTCGCTCTCGTCGCGGTCATTGCCTACGACACCCAAGTACGGGACCCCGAACGCTCCGTGATTCGTGGTCGGTGGGGAACCCGCGGCGTCGTCGTCGCGTGGGTCGGCGTCGCCGCGCTCCTCTGTGGCGGCATCTTCCCCGACCTGTTCACCAACGGCGTCAACGCCTTCTATCCGCTTCACGACGCGTTCTACTCGATTAACGGGCACGCCGAGTGGTCGAGCACGCGCGGGTTCGTCCAGACGTTCGTCGAGCTACAGCCGGCGTCGTCGCCACCGCCGACGACGGAGACGCTCCACTACAGCACCGTCGTCGACCCCTCGCCGGGCGCGGAACCCGAGAACGTCGAGCGGGTCGCCCCACTAGCCTCGTCGGGGACGGAACTGATGCTCATCGTGCTCGGCGCGGGCGTGGTCGGCGGCCGACTCTTCTCGGAGCGCCTGCGCGGGCGGGCGGAGTGAGTCGTCGGAACGAGACGGGGGAGCGGCCGCGGCTCGCGACTCCGAGCGTTCATAACCGATGGCGACGCATCCGCGTCCATGAGCGAGACACCCGACGGCGTCGAGGTGCGACCCTACGAACCGGGCGATGCGGCCGCGTTCTGGGAGCTGAAACGCGGGTTCGAACTCGGTATCGGCGAGGGGACCGGCGGCGACGACAAACTGTCCAAGTACGAGGCGAAGCTCACCGACGACTATCGCGAGCGCTACCTCTCGTGGGTCGAGCGCTGCGCGACCGACGACACCGGGTGCGTCGTCGTCGCCGAGGCGGTGTCGGGCGACGGGGACAGTGATGGCGGCATCGATAGCGACGACGATGACGGTGACGACGGCGGCAACGCTCGTCTCGTCGGCTACGCCTTCGCGCTCCCCGAGGGGATGACGTTCATCTGGGACGCCGCCGTTCTCAACGAGTTATTCCTCGACGCCGACTACCGCGGGACGGGCGTCGCCGACGAACTCATGGAGGCCGTGTTGGACCACGCGCGCTCGCAGGACCTCCCCCTCGACCGAATCGTCCTCGACGTGGACGAAGCGAACGACCGGGCGCGGGCGTTCTACGACCGCTACGGCTTCGACCACTGGGGGGAACTCGTCTCTCGCGACCTCTGAGGTCGGGAAACGCGAGGAACCGGAAAACGAGACCGAGACCCGAAAACCGAGCGGGCGGACGCCGACGACTACCGGAGTGCTGCGGCCGCGAGGCCGCCGACGGTTCCGAGAACGGCGGGGTACGCGACGCCTGCGAGGAGCGCGGACGTGACCGGGTCGGGGCTGATAGCTGACTCGCCGAGGGAGACGGAGAACAGCGCGATACCCGCGAGCGCGAAGACGAGGTAGCCGACGGTGGTTCCCGCGCCGGCCAGCGCGCCCGCCCGCGACGAGGACGCGCCGCTGACGACTGTCGCGAGCGCGCCCGCTGCGAGGAGCGCGACCACGGGCACGACGTAGAGCACCGGTGAGAACGCCTCGATTCCCTCGATGAGATTCGTGGACGAGGTCGTCCCGAACAGGCCGGGGAACGTCGTCGTCACGCCGTGGGCGCTCATGAACACCCAGCCGACGACCTTCCACGTCGAGATGTCGGAGCCGAGGGCTTCGAGCACTTGGCTGGCCGTCGAGTTCTCGATGGTCGAGGAGGTGAGGAGGTAGGTCACGAGGTAGCCGAAGAGAGCCGCCCCGAGACCGGCGACGCCGCCGCTGCCGAGCGACCGAAGCGTCGATGGTGTGGAATCGCGGGTCGATTCAGGTGTCGTTGACATCGTGTCGGAAGCGATTGTTGTTCTCACGTAAATGTCTCGTGGCCGCCGTGAGAGGGCGTCTCGCGGTACGTGCTGTCGATACGTGCTGATGGCGACGCGTCCAGCGACCGCCCGACGGTCGCCGAATGCCGGAGGGTCACGTTCAAGTCTCGTCGTGCGATAGCGATGGGCATGTTACTACGGGGCGCGCGGGTGATTCGTGGCGACCGCGTCGTCGAGGAGACGGACGTTCGAACCGACGCCGAGACGGGGCGAATCGAGGCCGTCGGCGACCTCGACCCCCGCGGGGACGAGCGGGTCGCCGACCTCGCCGGCAAGACGGTCACGCCCGGACTGGTGGACGCGCACATCCATTTCTCCTTGTCGGGCGAGCGAAGCGTCGAGGACGTGGTCGGCATGTCGGACGCCGAACTCACGCTGGTCGAGGCGCGAAACGCTCGGAAGACGCTCGAAGCGGGCGTCACGGGCGCTCGCGTGATGGGCGCGCGCGACATCGACGTGGCGCTGAAGCGCGCCATCGACGCCGGGGACGTGCCCGGTCCGCGGACGGTCGCCAACTGCCGGTCGATAACCATCACCGGCGGCCACGGCCACCACATGGGTCGCGAGATAGACGGGCCGACCGAGGCGCGAAAGGCGGTCAGAGAGCAGGTGAAACTGGGTGCCGACTTCATCAAGTTCATGACGACCGGTGGGGTGACGACGCCCGGCAGCGACCCCAGCGCGGTGGCGTTCACCGAAGAGGAACTCCACGCGCTCGTCGACGAGGCGCACCGCCGGGGCGTCCACACCGCGACCCACGCCCACGGCGGCGAGGGCGTGAAAGCCGCCATCCGGGCCGGCGTCGACACGGTCGAACACGGGACGTTTCTCGACGACGAGGCAATCGACCTGTTTTTGGAGCGCGACGCGACGCTCGTGCCGACGCTCTCCGCGCCGTACCACATCGTCCGCAACACCGAGGCCGCGACGAAAGAGGACGTGACGAAGACCGAGTTCGTCTACGACCGCCACATCGAGTCGTTCAAACTGGCCGCCGAGGCCGGCGTCCGAATCGCCGGCGGCACCGACGCCGGCACGCCGTTCAACGTCCACGGCGGCAACGCCTCCGAGGTGCAGTTCATGGCGCAACACGCCATGGAGCCGCTGGACGCCATCCGGGCGATGACCGAGACGGCCGCCGACGCGGTGGGGCTGGACGACTGCGGCGTCGTCGAACCCGGCGCGTACGCCGACCTGCTCGTCTTCGACGACGACCCGCTTTCGGACCTGACGGTGCTGAACGACCCGACGGCGGTCCTGAAAGGCGGCCGCGTCGTCGCCGGCGCGGTCCCCGGTGCGGTTTCCGGCGGAGAATAAGTGACTGCTCAGCGAACGTCGGCGGGGTCGAGGTCCCAGCGGAACTCGGCGTCGTAGTCGCCACCGGTCGTCGCCAGCCAGTTCTCGCGGGAGACGCTGTAGCGGAGTTCGTCCGCCGGCTCGTCGTCGATGACGATGCTGTTTGGCTCGCGGCCGTCGAGGCCGCCGCCGAGCGCCGCCATGTACTTCTCGATAGCGCGCTGGGACTTCTCGTTCGCTGCGACGTGCGACACCGCGACGACTTCGAGATCGAACGCGTCGAATGCGAGCGCCGCGAGCGCCGAAGCACGCTCGCCCGAGTAGCCGCGACCCCAGTAGCGCGGGCGGAGCCACAGGCCGAGTTCTCCGACGCGGCGGTCCCACTCCGTGTGGAGGCCGCCGAACCCGGCAATCTCGCCCGCGCCGTCCTCTCCCTCGCGCGGGATAATCGCGTAGTCGGCGCTCTCCGCGTCGGTCCAACTCGACTCCCCGCGGTCGAGAAAGTCCTTCGTCACCTTCGGCGTCTCGTGGCGCGACCACGGCATGTACCGGGTCACGTCGTCCATCTCGGGGGCCGAACAGAGGTCGTAGGCCTCGTGGACGCCGACGTGCTTCGGGCGGCGGGAAACCAGTCGGAGCCGCGGCGTCTCGACGACCGCCGGGAAGAGGTTGCTCACTTGCGGCCCTCCCAGCGGAACTCGGCGTCGTAGTCGCCACCGGTCGCGGCTTCCCACTGTTCGCGGGTCACGGACCAACCGCGAACGTCGCGCGGCGTCCCGTCGGCGTCGACAGTCTCGTTGGGAAACAGGCCGTCTTCCTGCCCGCCGAATCGGTCGGTGTACTTCTCGATTGCTCGACACGACGCCTCGTTTTCGGGCATGGCGTACGCGAGCGCAACGTCGAGGTCGAACACGTCGAAGACCGCGGCGAAGAACGCGGCCGCGCGCTCGCCCGAGTAGCCGCGGCCCCAGAACTCCTTGCGGAGCCACATGCCGAAGACCGCCCGGCGCTTGTCCCACTCGGGGTTGAAGCCGGCGGTGCCGGCGAACTCGCCCGCCCCGGCCTCACCGTCCCGGGGGAAGACAGCGTAGATGGCGTTTTCCGCGGACTCGTAGCCTTCTTCGGCCTGTTCGAGGAAGTCCAGCGTCTCCTTGGGCGTCTCGTGGGGGCCCCACGTGACGAACTCGGTCTCTTCCTCGATGGTGTCCGACCGCGAGGCGGCGAAGTGTTCGTATGCGTCCAACGGGTCGACGACCTCCCGCGACAAGGCACGGAGCCTGAGTCGCGGGGTCACGATTTCATCGGGGAACATGGAACGGAATCCACTCGGAGAGCGCTAATAAGTTTTCTGAATATTGACATTAGACAACACGGAACATCCCCGTTCCCTCGCGGTTCGCAGACCGGTCGGACTCAGACACGTTCCGGCCGTACGCACCTTCTCCCTCGCGTGAACGTGGAGATGCGTATTTGTCGCCGGGGTGCGTCTAGCGAGGACGGGAACGAGGTGAGACGAGATGGACTGGGAGCGAACAGTAGGCGGCTATGCGCTCGTCATGGGAGCCGTGACGCTCGTCATCTGGGTGTTGACCGTCGAGCGCGGGCCGGTCATGGAACCGCGGACCGACCCGTTCGCGCTGTTCGCGTCGCTCGTGTTGGGCGGACTGACCGGCGTGTCGCTTCTGGCGACGGGCGTGGGACTCGTCCGGAGCCAACTGTGGGCGCGGCCGCTCAGTCTCGTCGCCTTCGGCCTGCTTTTCGCCGGCGTCATCGACAGCGCCGGTTACTACGCGGGTGTCGGGCGAGTCGGCGTCGTCGTGGGGCTGTTCGTCGTCTGCCTCGTCACGCTCGCGGCGCTCGGCTGGTCGCTCGTCGACGCCCGGAACCGGGCGCGGCGGGCGGCGTGGTGAGTCGGTGTCTCCGTCGGTGAGTCGCCCCGAGACTCCGTGCGCTTCCGGTGGCGCGCCCGGCCGGCGCGCGGCGCTCCGCAACCACTAAACGCGCCTCGGTCCTCCATCCGGTAATGGTAGACTGGACGGAGAAGTACCGCCCATCGACGCTCTCCGAGGTCCGCGGCAACAACAAGGCCCGCGACGCCCTCGCGGAGTGGGCCAAGACGTGGGACGACCACCGGGAGGCGGTCGTCGTCCACGGGAGCCCGGGCATCGGAAAGACCTCCGCGGCCCACGCGCTCGCCGCCGACATGGGCTGGGAGACGGTCGAGTTGAACGCGTCGGACCAGCGGACCGGCGACGTCATCGAACGCTTCGCCGGCCGCGCCGCGAAGAACGCGACGCTCGCCGGTTCCTCCGCGGGCACGTCCACCCGGCAGTTAGTCATCCTCGACGAGGCCGACAACATCCACGGCAACTACGACCGCGGCGGGGCCAGCGCGGTCACCCGCCTCGTCAAGTCGTCGAGCCAGCCCATCGTCCTCATCGCCAACGAGTTCTACGACATGAGCCGCGGGCTTCGGAACGCCTGTCAGGAAATCGAGTTCCGAGACGTGTCCGCCCGTTCTATCGTTCCCGTCCTCCGCGACATCTGCCGCAAGGAGGGTCTGGAGTTCGAGTCCGACGCGCTCGACCGCATCGCCGAGATGAACAGCGGCGACCTGCGCTCGGCCGTCAACGACCTGCAGGCCATCGCCGAGGGGCGCGAGAAAATCACCGAAGAAGACGTGGTCATGGGCGACCGCGACCGCTCGGTCGGCCTGTTCGAGTTCCTCGACGCCGTCCTCAAAGAGGAGTCCGCACAGGACGCGCTGTACACCGCTTACGACGTGGACGAGACGCCCGACGACCTCACGAAGTGGGTCGAAGACAAGGTCTCGCTGGTCTACGAACCCGACGAACTCGCCCGCGCCTACGACTTCCTCGCCAACGCCGACCGCTGGCTCGGCCGCGTGCGCGCCACGCAGAACTACTCCTACTGGCGCTACGCGACCGACAACCTCGCCGCCGGCGTCGCGGCCTCCCGCGACCGGACCCGCGGCGGGTGGACCCGCTACGGCGGCGCGCCCTACCGCTCGACCCGCGACAAGACCCGCGACACCGTCGTCCAGAAAATCGCGGAACAGGGCGGCTTCAGCATGGCGACCGCCCGCCGCGAGGTCCTGCCGTACCTCTCGGCTATCACCCACCACTGCAAGCCCCGCGAACTGACTGTCGCCATGGCTGCCTACTACGAGTTCGACGAGTCGCACGTCTCCTTTGTCACCGGGAGCGGCGAGACGACGAACAAGGTCCAGTCCATCGTCGAGGACGCCGGCGAACTCCGCGAGGAACTGGTCGAAGAACACGCTGGCGGCGCGTTCGCCGGCATGGAAGGCGTGTCCGTCGAGGGCGACGCCGCGGCCGACGGCGACGATGGTAACGGAGCAGACGACGGCTCGGGCGACGTGCTCGACCGCGACGCCGACGAGTCGGCCGAGAGCGACGACGCCGACACCTCGACCGACGACGGGCAGTCCGGCCTCGACGACTTCTTCTGAACGGGACCCTCCGCCACGTTTCCGCGGTTCCCACCGGTTTCCCGCCGCCCGGGATTGACGCCACGCGGAGCTTTTTGGGGCCGCCCGACGAACCGCGCGTATGAGAGCCGCAGTCCTCCGCGAACACGGTGAACCGCTCGACGTGACCGAAGTCCCCGACCCGACGTGTGACCCCGACGGCGTCGTCGTCGAAGTCGAGGCCTGCGGCATCTGCCGGAGCGACTGGCACTCGTGGATGGGCCACGGCGAGTGGGCCGACGACGCGGTTCCGTCCGGACAGATTCTCGGCCACGAGCCCGCCGGTCGCGTCGTCGAGGTGGGCGACCGCGTCCGGACGATTCGCGAGGGCGACCGCGTCGCCTTGCCGTTCAACCTCGCCTGCGGTTCGTGCGGCTACTGCCAGACCGGCCACGGCAACGTCTGCACGGGCGACCACCCGCACGCGCTCGGCTTCGAACTGTCCGCGCAGGGCGCGTTCGCTGACTTGGTGCATCTCCCTTCTGCCGATTACAACGCGATTCGACTCCCCGAAGGCGTCTCGCCGAACGACGTGGCGGCGCTCGGCTGTCGGTTCATGACGGCGTACAACGCTCTCGACGCCCGCGCCGGGCTCCGCGCCGGCCAGTGGGTCGCCGTCCACGGCTGCGGCGGCGTCGGCCTGTCGGCGATTCAGGTGGCGAACGTCCTCGGTGCGCGCGTCGTCGCCGTCGACGTGCGCGAGTCCGCGCTGGACGCGGCCGCCGACCTCGGTGCTGACGCCGTCGTCGACGGCTCCGCGGAGGACCCGGTCGAAGCCATCCGGGGGCTGACCGACGGCGGGGCGCACGTCTCGCTCGACGCGCTCGGCGTCGCGGAGACCTGCCGGAACTCGGTCCGTTCGGTCCGGCCGCGGGGCTCGCACGTGCAGGTCGGCCTGACGACCGAGGCCGAAAAGGGGAACGTCTCGCTGCCGACCGACTGGATGACGAGACACGAGGTGTCGTTCCTCGGGGCGCGCGGGATGCCCCCAACGAGCGCGGACGACCTGCTCTCGCTGCTCGCGTCGGACGCGGTCGACCCCGGGTCGCTCGTGACGAAGACCGTCTCGCTCGACGAGGTTCCCGAGCGGCTGGCCGCGATGACCGACTACGACACCGTCGGCGTCGAAGTGATGGTTCCGTAAAACAGGGCTGTCGTCGGTCCGGACGCTCGGTGCCGGCTCAGGGCGTCGGCGTCGGCGCTCGACGTTCTTCGGTCGCCTCGTCGTCAAGCCCGCGCCAGACGACCTCGCCGCAGTCCGGGCAGTCGAGTCGGACCGCGCGGCCGTCGCGCGTCCGTTCGGGCCACTCGTCGATACCGGCGGCGCGGCCGCAGGTCTGACAGAAGAGGACGGCCTTGGTGCGTTCGCTATCGGGCGGCTCGTGACTGAATTCGCGGGGAGCGTAGTTCATGCCGCAGCAAGCGGCGTTTCGGGGGATAAGCTTGTTGGAAAATCTCGGGTGTGTGCCCGGCTACCCCGGCTCAGAGCAGCTTCGAGAGGAACTGCTTGCCGCGGTCGGTCTTCGGGTTCTCGAAGAACACCTCGGGCGGCGAGTCCTCGACGACTTTGCCGTCGGCCATGAGGACGATGCGGTCGCCGACCTCGCGGGCGAAGCCCATCTCGTGGGTGACGACGAGCATCGTCATCCCCTCCTCGGCGAGGTCGTGCATCACGTCGAGCACTTCCCCGACGAGCTCGGGGTCGAGCGCGCTCGTAACCTCGTCGAACAGCATCACGTGGGGGTCCATGGCGAGCGCGCGAGCGATGGCGACGCGCTGTTGCTGACCGCCGGACAGTTGGTTCGGATAGGAGTTCGACTGCGCGCCGAGGCCGACGCGGTCGAGCAGTTCGTCGGCGCGGCGCTCGGCGTCTCCTTTCTTGAGCCCCTTCACCTTCGTGGGAGCGAGCGTCACGTTCTCCCGCGCCGTCTTGTGCGGAAAGAGGTTGAAGCTCTGGAACACCATGCCGATGCGCTGGCGCAGGCGGTTGATGTCCGCGTCGGCCGCGGAGATGGACTGGCCTTCGAGTCGAATCTCGCCGCCCTGAATCTCTTCGAGGCGATTCGCACAGCGAAGCAGCGTCGATTTCCCGGAGCCGGACGGTCCGATGATGACGCAGACTTCGCCCTCTTCGACGTTCAGGTCGACGTCTTTCAGGACGTGCGTCTCGCCGAAGTACTTGTCAACCTCGTCGAACTCGAGGAGACTCATCGGCGGTCACCTCCCCAGTCGGCGCGGGCTTCGAGGTGGTTGACGATTTTACCGAGCGGAATCGTAATCATGAGATAGGCGATGGCGACGAGGATAATCGGCGTCCACGGGTCGAACGTGGTCGAGTTGACGTTGCGGAACGCGCTGATGAGTTCCGGGATGGCGATGACTGTCAGGAGCGACGTGTCCTTCACGAGGATGACCTGGTCGTTCCCGATGGCGGCGAGCGCGTTGCGCCACGCCTGCGGGAGGACGACCTCGCGCATGCCCTGCACGTAGGACATCCCGAGCGAACGGGCGGCCTCCATCTGGCCCTCCGGGACGGCGTCGATGCCGCCGCGGACGGCCTCGCCGACGTAGGCGGCGTGGTTGAGCGTCAACCCGATAATGGCCGTGGGGTACTGCCAGTTGGAGATGGGGAACTGCCCCGGCGGCCAGAACGCCGGAATCCCGACGAAGATGACGAGCAACTGGAACAGAAGCGGCGTGCCGCGGAAGAACTCGACGTAGGCGGTCGCGACGGTGTTCGTGAATCTCGTGTTCGACACCCGACCGAGGCCGACGAAGATGCCCGCGGTGACGGACAACAGACTTCCGAGAAGAACGATACCGAGTACCCGCAGGAACGCGTTGACGAACTGCGGATGGATGATTTCGACGAAGAGTTCGAAATCGACCTGCGTGAAGATAATCGCCGCGATGAAGCCGCCGACCGCGAGCGTGAACAGTCCCGCGACAGCCGCTCCCAGTCGTCTGAGCGTTTTGTCGTTCAAAAACTGCTCTTGGTACTCACCGTCTCCGGTGCGTCCCTCGGAGTAGGAATCAGCCATTGGTAGTGTTTCTCACAGTAGTGGGATAAAAACGCGTCCTGGTCGAGTTATCCGGAGAAGTACTCCGAGTAAATCTCGTCGTACGTGCCGTTGTCGCGGATGGTCTGCAGCGCGCCGTTGACCTCCTCGCGCAGGTCGTCGTCGTCCTTCCGGAAGCCGATACCGTACTCCTCGACGGTGAGGGTGAGGTACGGCGGGGCGTTCTCGCTGCCCTGCTCTTCGGCGGCACCAGCGCCTTCGAGGAACCGAACGTTGTCGCTCTGCTCGACGAACTCCGCGTTGACGGTGTTGTCGTTGACGACGGCGCTGACCTGGTTGTTCCGGAGCGCGTCGAACGCGCCGGTCACTTGGTCGTAGCTCTGAATCGTCAGGTCGCCGCCGAACTCCTCTTTGAGGCTGGCCGCGGCGCTCTCGCCGGTCGTCCCCTTCTGGACGCCCACGGTGACGCCCTGGAGGTCCTCCTTCGAGGAGATGTCGCTTTCGTTGAGCACGATGACCGTCTGGTACGCCGTGAAGTACGGGTCCGAGAAGTCAATCTGCTCCGCGCGGTCCTCGGTGATGGTCATCGCGGACATGATGACGCGGAAGTTCCCGTTGTTGAGCGAGGGGATGATGCTGTCGAAGCTCGTCTTCTGGAACTCGTGTTCGTAGCCGAGTTCGTCGGTGAAGACGGCCTGCGCGATGTCGACGTCGAAGCCGACGAGTTCGCCCTCGGTCGTCTCGTACTCGAACGGCCGGTACGGGATGTCCGAACCGATGGTAATCGTCTCGCTACCACTACCGCCGCCGCCGAGACAGCCGGCCAGCGTGAACGCGGCCGCGGCCCCGGCGGAGCCCTTCAGAAAGGTGCGACGTTCCATAACAGCCCTCAGGTAGCACAGCACCGTATAACACTTCTTCGGTCCGTTCGTCAATTCGTTCCGAGATTGACGAAAAATATCCGGGAATTGTGTAGATGGGTGCGATATATCTCCAACCGCGAAACGGAGTCGGACCTGTCGTGGGTCTCGGATTGTCGTACAACTTCTGGCAATACTGTTGTAAATATTGCCGTGATTAGTACGAGTATTGAAGGCTCCTCCGACACGCGGGCGAGCTCCGACGAATCAGGAGCGGCCCGCTCGTCAGTCGGCGTCGTTCGTCGCGCTCGCCTGCGGTACCGGAAGCCCGCCGCGGACGAGGAGCGCCGCGCCGACAACGAGGACGAGCGCGAGGACCGTCCCGCCGAGGTGGGCGAGTTCGAGCGCCGGACCGTACACCTGCCGGCCGGCGATGAGGAGCGCGACGACCACGACGCTCGCGGGCGCGGTGACGAATCTGAGCCGACCGTAGGCGTCCGCTCGCGGGCCGTGGGCGGTGTTCGCCCAGAGGGTGACCGCGAGGAGCGCGGCGTAGGTAGCGAGGCCGACGACGTAGTAGACCGCTTGCGTCGTCGGGCCGAAGGAGACGAACGCGTGGGGCGCGAAGACGAGCATGACGGGCGCGCCGACGAGCGCCAGTCTGACCGCGTCGGCGATGCGGGGGATGCCGCGGTCGACGAGTCCCCACGCGGCGGCGGCGACGACGGCGGTGAAGATGGAGGTCGCGACCACGTAGTGGGCGGTGAGGATGACCCACTCGTACTCGGTGACGGTGAGCGCCCCGAGGACGATTTGGAACGGGAGGATGACCGTGGCGACGACGAGCGCGTAGCGGACGCCTTTCGCGACGCCCTCGCGCCACGCCTGCACGGTCGTCCCGAGGATGAGGAAGCCGGTGAGCATGGCGACGAGGCGGTGGAACCACTCGATGAAGCTGCCCCAGTTGGCCGGGAACAGGCCGAGGAAGCCGTCGCAGAACGGCCAGCGCCCGGCGCAGGTGAGGCCGGCCCCCGAGGCGGCGGTGTACACGCCGAGGACCATCAGGACGCCGGTCATCGCGGCGGCCCCCGCGAGGAGGCGGCGAAGCCGAGGTGTCATACGCGAGGGTCAGGACCGAGCGAACTTATATTTCGTCGGTATGGTCCTCGAAGGCGTCAGCCCGGAACGCAGTCCCACGGCTGGCACCAGTCGGAACCGGCCGGCCCCGGACGACCCGACGGGCTTCGTCCCACTTGTCCGAGCCGTCCCATTCAAGTCCGTTCGGTTGGACGCGCGAACATGGACGAGCGACTCGAATCCCGAGCGGACCGACTCGATGGCTACCTCGACGACAACGGCCTCGAAGCAGTCTGGTTCGCCCGACCGAACTCCTTCGCGTGGCTCCTCGGCGGCGACAACGTCGTCGACCGCGACTCGCCGTTGGGCGTCGCTGCCGCCGGCTACGACGGCGACGAGTTCCACGTCGTGACGGACAACATCGAAGCGACCCGCCTGCTCCACGAGGAAGTGCCCCACGAGGACGTTCGCGTCCACCGCTTCCAGTGGTACGAGGGCTCGCTGGCGTCCGGCGTCGAAGCGGTCTCGCCGACCCCCGCCGCCGCCGACTTCGACGTGCCCGGCTTCGAGGACGTTGACGTCGCGGCCGTCCGCCAGCCGCTTTCCGACGCCGACATCGAAGCCTACCGCGAACTCGGCCGCGACGCGGCGAGCGCCGTCGAGCGGGTCTGCCGCGAACTCGAACCGGGCGATACGGAACACGAGGTCGCCTCCGGCCTGAAAGTCACGCTCAGCGCGATGGGCATCGAAGCGCCGGTTGTCCTCGTCGGCAGCGGGCGGCGAGCCCAGAAGTACCGTCATTACACGCCCAAACAGGAGGAACTCGGCGACTACGCGCTCGTCTCCGTGACGGCCCAGCGTGGCGGCCTCTACGCGAGTTGCACGCGAACCGTCGCGTTCGACGCGCCCGAGTGGCTCGAAACCCGCCACGAGGGGGCGATGCAGGTCGAGACGGAGGCGCTGGCGGCGACCCGAACGGCCGCCGTGGAGGGCGGTACTGCGGGCGACGTGTTCGACGCCATTCGCGACGCCTACGACTCGGTCGGCGAGTCCGAGGAGTGGCTGAACCACCACCAGGGCGGCGCGGCCGGGTTCGCCGGCCGCGAGTGGTTCGCCACGCCCGACGCCGACGACGAGGTCCACGCACCGATGGGCTACGCCTACAACCCGACCATTCAGGGCGCAAAGAGCGAGGGAACCGCGCTCGTCACTGACGAGGGCGTCGAGCCGCTGACCATGACCGGCCGCTGGCCCACCCGGACCGTGACCGACGCCGACGAGACGGTCGAACTCGAACGCCCGGAAATTCTTCACATCGAAACGGAGTAATTTTTCGAGCGCGACGGCGTCGATTCACCGTCCCGACCTCGCCGCCGTCCGGTGAGTGTTCGACTATTGTCGAAGTCAAAATTCGACGTTGTTGAATAGCTTTTTGCCCCCTGCGTGAGGACGTGTGGGTCATGGGACTGGACGACGACTCACGGGAATATCACAGACAAGACCCACCCGGAAAAATCGAGATTGCGACGACGAAGCCGACGAACACCCAACGCGACCTGAGCCTGGCGTACTCGCCGGGCGTGGCCGCGCCGTGTCTCGACATCGCGGAGGACGAAGACGCCGCCTACGAGTACACGGCGAAGGGCAACCTCGTCGGCGTCGTCTCGAACGGCTCCGCCGTCCTCGGGCTGGGGGACATTGGAGCACAGGCGTCGAAGCCGGTGATGGAAGGCAAGGGCGTGCTGTTCAAGCGCTTCGCCGACATCGACGTGTTCGACGTCGAACTCGACATCGCCGACGTGGATGACTTCGTGGCGGCGACGAAGGCGATGGAGCCGACGTTCGGCGGCATCAACTTGGAGGACATCAAGGCCCCGGAGTGTTTCGAAATCGAACGACAGCTCCGGGAACAGATGGATATCCCCGTGTTCCACGACGACCAGCACGGCACGGCCATCATCTCCGGTGCGGCCCTGCTGAACGCCGCCGACATCGTGGACAAAGACCTCGACGACCTCGACATCGTCTTCTCCGGTGCGGGCGCGTCCGCGCTCGCGACGGCGCGGTTCTACGTCTCTCTCGGCGCGAAAAAGGAGAACATCACGATGTGCGACTCCTCGGGCATCATCACCGAGTCGCGCGTCGAGGAAGGCGACGTCAACAAGTACAAAGCCGAGTTCGCCAGGCCGGTCGACGAGGGCTCGCTCTCTGACGCCATGGAGGGTGCGGACGTTCTCGCGGGGCTCTCGGTCGGCGGCATCGTCAGCCAGGAGATGGTGCGGTCGATGGCCGACAATCCGGTTATCTTCGCCATGGCGAACCCGGACCCCGAAATCACCTACGAGGACGCGAAAGAGGCCCGCGAGGACACCGTCATCATGGCGACCGGGCGCTCCGACTACCCGAATCAGGTGAACAACGTCCTCGGGTTCCCCTTCATCTTCCGCGGCGCGCTTGACGTGCGCGCGACCGAAATTAACGAGGCGATGAAGCGCGCGGCCGCCGAGGCGCTCGCCGAACTCGCCCGGCAGGACGTGCCCGACGCGGTCGTCAAGGCCTACGGCGACCATCCGCTGCAGTTCGGTGCCGACTACGTCATTCCCAAGCCGCTGGACCCCCGCGTGCTGTTCGAAGTCGCCCCCGCGGTCGCGCAGGCGGCGATGACCTCCGGCGCGGCTCGCGAGCGCCTCGACATGAACGCGTACCGCGAGCGCCTCGAAGCGCGCCTCGGGAAGTCCCGCGAGATGATGCGCGTCGTCCTCAACAAGGCGAAGTCGAACCCCAAGCGGGTCGCCCTCGCCGAGGGCTCCAACGAGAAGATGATTCGCGCCGCCTACCAGATGCAGGAGGAGGGCATCGCCGAACCCATCCTCGTCGGGAAGACGACGACGATTCTGCGCAAGGCGGAGGAGCTGGGTCTCGACTTCGACCCGACCATCGCCAACCCCCGCGACGGCGAGTGGGACCACTACGTCGAGCGCCTCTACGAGCTTCGACAGCGCAAGGGAATCACGAAGTCCGAGGCGGAAGAACTCGTCCGCCGCGACTCGAACTACTTCGCCAGCGTGATGGTCGAAGTCGGTGACGCGGACGCGATGCTGACGGGGCTGACCCACCACTACCCCTCGGCGCTCCGCCCGCCGCTGCAGATTATCGGCACCGCCGAGGACGCAAACTACGCGGCCGGCGTCTACATGATGACGTTCAAGAACCGCGTGGTCTTCTGCGCCGACACGACGGTCAACCTCGACCCCGACGAGGAGATTCTCGCGGAGATTACGAAGCACACCGCCGAACTCGCCCGCCAGTTCAACATCGAGCCCCGCGCGGCGCTGCTTTCGTACTCCAACTTCGGGAGCGTCACGAACGAGGGGACGCGCAAGCCCCGCGACGCCGCGGCACTCCTGCAGGACGACCCCGACGTGGACTTCCCGGTCGACGGCGAGATGCAGGCCGACACCGCCCTCGTCGAGGACATCCTCGAAGGCACCTACGACTTCGCGGAACTCGACGACCCCGCGAACCTGCTCGTGTTCCCGAACCTCGAAGCCGGGAACATCGGTTACAAACTCCTCCAGCGCCTCGGCGGCGCTGAGGCCATCGGCCCGATGCTCGTCGGCATGGACAAGCCGGTCCACGTCCTCCAGCGCGGCGACGAGGTCAAAGACATCGTCAATCTGGCGGCGACGGCGGTCGTAGACGCGCAGGAAGAGTAACGCACCCGAGCGAAGCGAGGGATTTTTTGGTCCAGCTTTTTTCGGAGAGGTGAGCGGAGCGAACTCGAACCGAAAAAAAGGTGGTCGTTCGACCTGGCGGCGACAGCGGTCGTAGACGCGCAAGAAGAGTAACGCGCAGTCTGTCTTCTGTTTTTCTTCGAATCCCTACTCGAACTCGACCCACGCGACGGCGACGCCAAGCCCGACCGCCGGCGGGGCCGCGTAGAGCGCGAACGTCGTCGAGTCCGGCGGCGAGAAGCACGCGGCGAAGGCGACGAGACAGAGGAGCGACAGCCCTCTCGTCCGACCGGCGAGTCGACGAGAGAGCGCGCCGGCGCGGCGTAACCCGAGCAGAAGCGGGGCGACGGCCGCGCCGCCGCCGACCGCGACCGGGAAGAACAGTTCGAGTTCGAGCGCCGACTGGCGGGAACCGGCCGCGACGCGGCCCCATTCGACCAGCAGGTCAGCGAGCGGCGGCGCGAACTGCCGCGCGGCGACCGTTCCGACGAGGAACCCCGCGGCGGCGAGCGCGAACCACCCCGAGGCGGCGCGGAGGTCGACCGTCGGGTCGCGGTCGGCGAGAAACACGAGCGAGGCGCCGGCGGCGAGAGCGCCGGCGAGCACGCCCAGTTCGAGACGGACGAGGACGGTCGGATCGCCGACACCGACGACAGCTGTCGAAACACCGGGAGTCGGAGAGGCCCCGGCAGTCGGTGAGACACCGGCGGTCGGCGAGAGGAGTCCGGGGTCACGGACGATGGCAAAGACGAACCCGGCCGTCGAGAGGCCGATAGCGACGAGCCGGCGTGCGTGGCGTCTCGCGGTCGCACCGAGTGGCGAGAGCCCGTGTCGCCGGGGGTCGAGCGCATCGACGGTCTCCGTGGAGTCCATACGTCCGGCGTCGTCACTCCGCGTTGTCAACTTTTTGACGGTGAAGTGACCGGCCGCCGGCGGGGCGACGGCGAGTGGGACCGCTCACGCTCGGCGGCCCCGGACGGGCGGGGCGAACGGGTCGTCGGCGACGCCGACGCGGTCAGTCGCTCGCCCGACCCTCGAACCGCGAAGGCGGGAGATAGCTCACGTCCGTGCCGGAGTCCGTCTCGAACTCCGGCGGGTCGGGGAGCACACAGCGGTCGGCGCGCCGGTTGACGTGTTCGTACTCGCCCGGCGCGTTCGCCAGCGGGTGCGCGGGGTTCTCGCGGCTGTCGATTCGCGCGGCGCGAAGCTCACCGAACCCGGCGATGCGGGCTTGAATCCCTCGCCAGTGGTGTTCGCTCCCCGCGGGGACGACGATTCGCTTCGGCGACTTCCAGTCGGGGTGGTCGCCGGCGAGGACCGCGTTGTTGACGTTCGCGGCGAGGTCGTCGTGGTCGACGAGGACGCCGACGCGAGCGCCCGGCGGCGCGCGATTGGCGAGCACGTCCAGTCCGAGGTGAAGTGCGCGATACTCCGAGACGTTGTTGTCCGGCGGCACGTCTGGGAGCGCGATACGGGCGACTCGCTCGCCGTCGCGGGTCTCTATCACCGCACCGAGTCCGCCGCCGTTCGGGCGGTACGACCCGTCCGTCGCGACGTAGAAGTGCCGTTGGTGCGTGCGCGGCGGGTGTGCGATGTGGGGCGTCGGCGACTCGTCGAACAAGTCCCGAAGTGTGGGACGGCCGGTCACGGCCATACAAATCGTTCGGCGATAGTCCCTAATAAACGTACCCCGCGTTCGGGGGATGATGACTCGGGAGCATAACTGTGCACAATATATAGGCAGAACGCTATGCAGGGGCCGAATCACAGGCAATGGATATAAGAACGACCGACGCAATCTACCTTCGATGGCTGATAACAATTCACACATTAGTCGACGGTCGTACATGAAGTTGGCAGGCGGCGCGGCGGCGTCGGCGGCGCTCGCGGGTTGTTCCGGTGGCGGCGGTGAGGAGACTGAGACCACCGAAACGACGACGACCGGCGGCGAGGAGACTGAGACCACCGAAACGACGACGGAGGACAGCGGTTCGTTCGACGTGACCATCACGCAGGGCCAGATGCCCTCCGGTCTCGACCCCCACGACCACCGCGAGACGACGACCGACATCGTCGTCCTCCACGCGTACGAGGGCGTTCTGACCCGCGACGCGGCGGGGTCGGTTCAGACCGCGCTCGCGACGAACTACGAGCGTATCGACGGAGAGAACGCGGTGCGTTTCGAACTCCGAGAGGGCGTCACGTTCCACAACGGCGACGAACTCACCCCCGAAGACGTCGCGTACAGCATCAACCGCGTCGTCGACGAGGAAGTCGGCTTCGCCAGCCCGCAGAGCGACCAACTCGCCGGCGTCGCCGGCGCGGAGGTCATCGAAGGCGAGAACGCCGTCAAGGTCAACAACTCCTCGCTCAACCCCATCGTGTTCTCCGAGTTCGCGACCTACCTCGACGTGATGCAGCAGTCGTGGGTCGAGGACAACGACAAGGCGTACATCGGACAGAACATGAACGGCACCGGGCCGTTCCAGCTCGACTCGTACACCGAAGACGAGGAGGTCGTCCTCACGGCGTACGAGGACTACTGGCAGGACACCGCGGCGGTCGGCACCCTCACCTTCCGCGCGGCGTCCGAGGCCAGCACGCGCGTCAACCAACTCCTGCAGGGCGAGACCGACCTCATCGTCAACGTCCCGCCGCAGGAAGTCCAGCGCGTCACCAACTCCGACAACGCTCGCGTCGCTGCGGCCCCGTCGACCCGCATCATCTACAACGCGATGCGCTACGACGTCGAGCCGTTCGACTCGATGGAGTTCCGGCAGGCGATGAACTACGCCATCGACCTCGAAAGCATCGTCCAGAACGTCCTCGGCGGCTTCGGCGCGCAGACGAGCCAGCCGACGCTCCCCGAGTTCGTCGGCCACAACGCCGACCTCGACCCGTACCCGCACGACCCCGACCAAGCGGAACAACTGGTCGAAGACTCCGGCTACGCCGGCGCGGAAATCGAGCTTCACACGCCGGTCGGGCGCTACCTGAAGGACCTCGAAATCGCGCAGGCGGTCGCGGGCTACATCGACGAGCTACCGAACGTCACGGCGACGGTCCGCCAGCGCGACTTCGGGTCGCTCGTCGACGAACTGCTCGCGGGCAGCATCGAGGCCCGCCCGCCGTGGTTCCTCATCGGCTGGGGCGAGGCGACGTTCGACGGCGGCCTCGTCATGGAGGCGCTTCTCGCCTCCGAGGGGACGCTCACGACGTGGCAAAACGAGGAGTTCGACGCGCTGCTCGAACAGGCCGGCAACCAGTCCGGCGAGGAGCGCGAAGCGACGCTCCAGGAGGCGAACGCGATGGCCCACGAGCAGTGCCCGTGGATCTTCCTGAACCAGCAGTACAGCGTCTACGGCGTCAATGACGCCATCGCCTGGGAGGCCCGCTCCGACGAGCGCATCGACGCGTACGCGATGAGCCAGAAGTAGTCGATGTCGCTGTCGAGGTTCCTCATCAAGCGCTCGCTCCAGGGGCTGCTCGTCATCTGGGGGGTCATCACGGTCGTCTTCGGCCTCCGGTTCATCTCACCGGGGGACCCGGCGAACGTGCTGTTACCGCCCGACGTCGACCCCGAGGTCAGAGCGCAGGTCATCGCCGAACTCGGGCTGAACGAGCCCCTGTACGTGCAGTACTGGCAGTTCATCTCGGGCATCCCGGTCGGCGACCTCGGCCTGTCGCTCGTGACCCGGACGCCGGTCGCGGCGCGCGTCGTCGCGAAACTCCCGGCGACGCTGGAACTCGCCATCGCGGCGACCATCGTCGCCGTCGTCATCGCGATTCCGCTCGGCGTCCTGTCGGCCACGCGACGTCACCAGCCCGCGGATTACGGTGCGACCGTGTTCTCGCTGGTCGGCATCAGCACGCCGAACTTCTGGCTGGGCGTGATGCTCATCCTCGTGCTCGCGGTCCAGTTGAACCTGTTCCCCACGAGCCAGCGTCCCATCGGCCTCGACGGCATTGCGATGCTTCTCGCCGGCGGCGACGTGGGCGCGGCAGTAGACGGCTTCGTGACGTGGCTGTGGCACATCACGCTCCCAGCAATCACGCTCGGGACGTACTTCACCGCGCTCATCACGCGGCTCACCCGCAGCGGGATGCTCGACCAACTCGGACGGACCTACGTCCGCGCGTCGCGGGCGAAGGGACTCCCGGAGACGCTGGTCCGTTACAAGCACGCGCTTCGGAACACGCTCATCCCGGTCATCACCGTTATCGGCCTCCAGCTCGGCACCCTCATCGGCGGGGCCGTCATCACGGAGGCCGTCTTCGCGTGGCCCGGGCTCGGGACGCTCATCATCAACAGCATCAACGCCCGCGACTGGCCGGTCTTACAGGGCTCGCTCATCATCGTCGCGGTCGGGTTCGTCCTCGTGAACATCCTCGTTGACGCCCTGTACGCCTACGTCAACCCGCAGGTGGCCTACGATTAACGCTCTATGATATCGGAACGCACACGCAGAAACCTTCGTCGGGAACTCAGACGGAGTCTCCTCGCGAGGCTCGGCATCGTCGTCGTCGTCCTCATGGTGTCGATGGCCGTCTTCGCCCCGTTTATCTCCCCGTATAGCCCGTCTCAACAGAATCTCGACAACTCCCGACAACCGCCGCTCGGCTTCAGCACCAAAGAGACGAAAGAAGTGACGAAGATGGAAGACGGGAGCGTCGTCATCGAGGACGGTCAGGTCGTCACCGAGACGCAGACCGTCTACACGAACGCGACGGCAGCCCACCCGCTCGGCACCGACGGTAACGGTCGGGACATCCTCTCGCGAATTATCTACGGCGCGAGGACGTCTATCCTGGTCGGGCTGTTCGGCACGTCGCTCGCGGCGCTCATCGGCGTCCTCGTCGGGCTATCAGCGGGGTTCTACCGCGGGCGCGTGGACGACCTGCTGATGCGGAGCGCGGACATCATGCTCGCGTTCCCCTCGCTCGTCCTCGCAATCGCCCTCGTCGGCGTCTGGGGACAGGCACAAGCGCCAATCCCCGACCCGTTCGTCACAACCGGAATCGCCCCGGCGTTCCGCTCGGCGGTCGGGTTACCGACGGGCATGCCCGAGACGGTCGTCCTCCCGGGGACGGTCATCGTCGTCGTCGCGCTCGTCAACTGGGTGTGGTTCGCCCGCGTCGCCCGCGGCGAGGCGCTCTCCATCCGCGAAGAGGAGTACGTGAAGGCCGCGAAGGCCCTCGGCGCGAGCGACGGGCGGACGATGCTCAGACACGTCCTCCCCAACGCCATCACGCCCATCCTCGTGCTGGCGACGATTCAGGTGGCCGCCATCATCCTGCTCGAATCGGCGCTGTCGTTCCTCGGCTTCTCCGGGGCCGACGTGTCGTGGGGCTTCGACATCGCCCTCGGTCGGCAGTACCAGTCCACCGCGTGGTGGATTTCGACGATGCCCGGCCTCGCTATCGTCGTGACGGTCATCGGGCTGAACCTCGTCGGCGACTGGCTCAGAGACGCGCTCGACCCCGGCATCGAAGGGGAGGGGGGCGTCTGAGATGGCCGACACGATTCTCAGCGTCCGCGACCTCTCCACCCGGTTTTTCACCGAGGAGGGGCAGGTCAACGCGGTCGAAAGCGTCTCGTTCGACGTCGAAGACGGCGAGATATTCGGCATCGTCGGCGAGTCCGGTTCCGGAAAGTCCGTGACCGCGCTGTCGGTCATCGACCTCATCGAGTCGCCCGGCCGCGTGACGCAAGGCGAGATATGGTACCGCAACGCCGACCTCGCCGAGGAGTTCCGCGGGTCGAAGCCCGAGGCCGTCGACGGTGACCTCGTGGACATCCGACGGCTCCCGAAGGGCGTCCGCAGGTCGCTTCGCGGCCCGTCGTTCAGCATGGTGTTTCAGGACCCGATGAGCAGTTTTAACCCCTCGATAACCGTCGGCGAGCAGATAGCCGAGGCGGTCGAGGTCCAACGGCGCGCCCGTTCGAACCCGCGAAGCACGCGCTCGCGCACCCAGGGATACGGTCTCGGCTCGCTCCTCGTGGACTCGCTTCTCCCCTCGAAGAGCTACGTCGACGACGAGAGCATGGACCGCGCGGTCGAACTGCTCGACCAGGTCGGCATCCCCGACCCCGAAGACCGCGCCGACGAGTACCCCCACCAGTTCTCGGGTGGGATGCTCCAGCGGGCGATGATCGCCCAGGCGCTCGCCGGCGAACCGGACATCCTCATCGCCGACGAACCGACGACGGCACTAGACGTGACCATCCAGGCACAGATTCTCAACCTGCTGCGCGACCTGCAGGAACAGGAGGGGATGAGCATCCTGATGATCACCCACGACTTGGGCGTCATCGCCCGGATGTGCGACCGCGTCGGCGTCATGTACGCCGGCGAAGTCGTCGAGCGCGGCCCGCTCGCCGACATCTTCGAGAACCCCGTCCACCCGTACACGCAGGGGCTGTTGGGGTCGATTCCGGACGTGGACGACCCTTCGGGCCGCCTCGAACCTATCTCGGGCAACGTGCCGAGCCTGCTCGACTCGGAGATGCCCGACGCGTGTTACTTCGCCGACCGGTGTCCCAAAGCCATGACCGACTGTCTGACCCGCATCCCCGAGTACGAACTGGACGGCCGACACAGCGTCCGGTGCGTTCTCGCCGAACAGGAGTACGACCCCGCCGACGCCGTCGAATCGGCCGAGGCGGCCGAGGCGGCCGACCAGGAGGTTAGCGCCGATGACTGAGCCCCTCCTCGCGGTTCGGGACCTCCAGAAGTACTACTTCGAGCAGGACTCGTTCGTCGACAGCCTCCTCGGGCGCGACCCGACGAGCGTCAAGGCCGTCGACGGCATCTCCTTCGCGGTCGAACGCGGCGAGACGCTCGGACTCGTCGGCGAGTCCGGCTGTGGGAAGTCCACGACCGGAGAAACCTTGCTCCGACTGCGCGAGGCGACCGGCGGCGCGGTCACCTTCGACGGGACGAACGTCTTCGAGATGGACGACGACGAACTCAAGGCGTTCCGCAGAGACGCCCAAATCGTCTTCCAAGACCCGTTTTCGAGCCTCGACCCGCGGATGACCGTCGGCGAAATCGTCGCCGAACCGCTGAATATTCACGGGATTCCGGAGACCACCGAGACCGAGTCGAAACGCGAGTGGCGGCGCGACAAGGTCGCCGACCTGTTAGAGCGGGTCGGCCTCTCTGCGAATCACCTCGACCGCTATCCGCACGAGTTCTCCGGCGGCCAGCGCCAGCGCGTCGGCATCGCTCGCGCGCTCGCGCTCGAACCGGACTTCATCGTCCTCGACGAGCCGGTGTCGGCGCTCGACGTGTCCGTGCAGGCGCAGGTGTTGAACCTGCTCGACGACCTCCAAGAGGAGTTCGGGCTGACGTACCTGTTTATCGCCCACGACCTCTCGGTCGTCCGCCACATCTGCGACCGCGTCGCCGTGATGTACCTCGGGAACGTGGTCGAACTCGGCCCGACCGACGAGCTGTTCGAGTCGCCGAAACACCCCTACACGAAGGCGCTGTTGGAGAGCGTTCCCCGACCGTCCACGGCCGAACACGGCCGCCGAGTCGAGGCGCTCTCGGGTGACGTGCCGTCGCCGCGAAACCCGCCGTCGGGCTGTCGCTTCCGGACGCGGTGTCCGCAGGTCATCCCTCCGGACGACCTCGACATCGAACAGGAGACCTACCGCGCCGTGATGGACCTCCGGGACGCGCTGGCGGTCGGCGACGTGAACCCCGACCACATCTGGGACGCCGCCGACCCCGACCGGGCGGACACCGAGGCGTTCATCGAGGAGGCGCGCGCGAGACACATCGACGCCGAACTCCGCGGCGAGGTCGCAGGCGTCGTCGATACGGCGCTCGGCCATCTCGCCGAAGGCGAGACCGACCGCGCCAGCGAGACGCTTCGCGAGCGCTTCGAGAGCCCCTGCGAGACGCGGCGGCCCGCCGTCGGCGACGCGTCGCACCCCGCGGCGTGTCACCTCTACGAGGGCTCCAACGAGGTGACGGTCATCGGAACGACCGCCGGCGCGGCCGCCGAGGCCGACGACTGACTCGGGTTCAGCGAGCGGGCGGCGGGTACTGACATCGGCCGACGCCGCCTTCGCGGCACCGGCGAAACCACCCCGTAACGAAACGTTCAGGCTCCCACCGGGCGCACCATCGCTGTGACACGGTACCGAAACCTCGGCCTGTTCGTCGTCCTCGCCGCCGTCTGGGGGTCCGCGTTCATGGCCATCAAAGCCGGACTCGAGTTCTTTCCACCGGTGCTTTTCGCTGCCCTCCGGTACGACGTGGCCGGCGTCGTGATGCTCGCCTACGCGCTGTACGCCACCGACTCGCCGGTCCCGCGTGGCAAGGCCGAGTGGACGGAAATCGCCATCGGCGCGGTGTTCCTCATCGCCGCCTACCACGCGCTCCTGTTTATCGGTGAGACTGACCCGAACGTGACGAGCGCCGCCGCCGCCGTCATCGTCAGCCTCAGCCCGGTTCTCACCACTGGATTCGCGCGGCTCTTGCTCCCGAGCGAGCGACTCACCGCGCTCGGTGTGGTCGGCCTCCTCCTCGGCCTCGTCGGCGTCGCGGTGCTCTCGGAACTCGACCCGAGCAACCTCCTCGCCGGCGGCACGGTCGCGAAGCTTCTCATCTTCGGCGCGGCCGCCGCCTTCGCCCTCGGGTCGGTGCTGACCCGCCGAGTCGACTCGGAGATGCCCATCGAGACGATGGAAGCGTGGTCGATGCTCCTCGGGGCGGCCCTGATGCACGTCGTCTCCGTCGGCCTCGGCGAGCGCCTCGGCTCGGTCGTCCTCAACGTCCAGTCGGTCGCCGCGCTCGCGTACCTCTCGCTCGCGGCGAGCGCGCTCGGCTTCCTCATCTACTTCGACCTGCTCGACCGCCTCGGCCCCATCGAAATCAACCTCGTCTCGTACGTCGCGCCCGTCTTCGCGGCGCTTTCCGGGTGGGCGCTCCTGAGCGAAGTTCCGACGCCGTCCACGGTCGGCGGGTTCGCGCTCATCTTCCTCGGGTTCGTCCTCCTGAAGCGCGGGGCGATTCGGCGCGAACTCCGATACCGGTTCGGCGACGGCGTCCGCTCGACCGACTGAAAAGGGCGGCTACGCGTCCGTCCGCTCGACCGAGTCCACTTCTCCGACCATCGTCCACCCCTCCTCGCCGGGTCGCTGTCGGCCGACGACGACAGCGTCGTTGTCCTCAGTCGTCGCAAACCGGTAGACTGCCTCGTCGCCGTCGCGCCGGCCCTCGGCCTGAAAGTCCGTCTGGAAGAACTCCGCACTCTCCAGCGTGAACGTGCCGGCTATCTCCTCGCCGACGGAGAGATGCATGGCGTTCGGGTGGATGTTGTACATGCGCTTTGCGACGCGATTGAGCTCTGGCATCGCATCGACAGTCGCGCTCGCGAGCTAAATCCCTACGGACCGACGACGGTCGAATCCGCGCCCCGCCCGGCGAACTGCGTGTCGAGTCACCGAATGAATCGGGGCCGTGTTCGTTCGGGCGAATTCCGTGGAGATTCAGGGTTCTGTGACTATTCAAGAACGCCTGACTGTTGTACGAATAAAAGAGTTAGAGGCGGTTATGAAGTGTTAGGGGGCCGCTCGTCGGCCTATGAAGTTTCACGTTTATCGAATAGTCACCAGTAAACGAGTATGAAACGAATGGAATTCTCGCACGTAATTATGACCCCTCCACTCCATGATGTAGTCGTAGGTGCCCCCCAACCAATGTCGAACTCCCCATCCACGGTCCCTCGCGAACGCCTCTCCCAACTCCGCGACGTCGTAACGGAAGAACAACCACTCCGCCTCGGCTTCGAACTCGTCGCCGCACCGCTCCGGTTCGTCGGCTTCTGGGCCGCGGTCGCCCTCCCGTTCCTGTATCTGCCCCTGCTCTTCGGCGGCCTCGAAGCGAGCGAATTCACCGTCTTCGGAGCGCTCCTCGCGCTCAACGCGCTCGCGCTCGTGCTCGGGCACAACTACGCCCGGTCGTAGACACCCCGTCGCACCGACACGCCAGTTCTAGTCGGGCGTCGAACCAAACCGGCGTTATCCCTCCACTTTCACGCCCTCCGTTTCTCGACTCCGCGAGCGCCCGCCGCGCGTCCCATCGCGATTCTCACTCGCTCCTCAGACGCTTTCTGCTCCGACCTGTCACGGTCTCACGTTCCTCATCTTCGACCATCGGGAATCGAGTGGCTTTACCGCGCCCCGGTCTTCGGATTCGGTATGTCGCTCGCGATGGTTCCACTAGGACGGACCGGAACGACGGTTTCCGAACTCGCGTTCGGGACGTGGCGGTTCGGTCGGCAGAACGACGACGGCGAGGTCGAGGTCGGCCGCGACCGCGCCCACGAGTTGCTCGACGCCTACGCCGCCGCCGGCGGGAACTTCATCGACACCGCCGACATGTACGGCGACGGCGCGAGCGAGACGTACATCGGCGAGTGGCTCGAAACGCGCGACCGCGAGGACTTCGTCGTCGCGTCCAAGGTTTTCTGGCCTACGCGCGAAGACGCCAACGGCCGCGGGCTCAATCGGAAGCATCTCCGCCGTCAGATGGACCGCATCCTCGACCGACTCGACACCGACTACGTCGACCTGTTGTACATCCACCGGTGGGACGACGAGACGCCGGTCGAGGAGTTCATGCGGACGCTCGACGGGTTCGTCCGCGACGGGAAGGTGAACTACCTCGGCACCTCGACGCTCGAACCCAACGCCTGGAAGGTCGTCAAGGCGAACGAACTCGCCGACAAGCGCGGCTACGAACCGTTCACGATCGCCCAGCCGCGGTACAACGCCGTCAACCGCGAGATAGAGGGGAACTACCTCGACATGTGCGCCGACTACGACATCGGCGTCGTGCCGTGGTCGCCGCTGGCCGGCGGCTTTCTCACGGGCAAGTACGCCCGCGACGAGCGCCCGCCCGCGGACTCCCGCGCGGCGAACGACCAGCGGTTCGCCGACTCGTATCTCACGTCGTCGAACTTCGACGCGCTCGACGTAGTCGAGGAGGTCGCCGAGGCGGTCGGCGCGTCGCCCGCACAGGTCAGTCTCGCGTGGCTCATGCACCACCCGCAGGTCACCGCGCCGATTATCGGGGCGCGGACGGTCGACCAGCTCGGCGAGAACGTCGTGGCCGCGGACATCGACCTCACGAGCGAGCAGTTCAAGCGCATCTCGACTGCCAAGCGCCATCTGACCCCGTAGCATGTGAGAGCGCCGCCGAACCGTCAGGTGTAGGTGTCGCCGGCGGGTATCGTCGCGTATGACTGCCGACGCGTTCGACGCCGACGCCTACGTCTCCGAACTCCGGGCGAAGCGCGAGGAGAAAGACGACTTCTTCGGGTCGCATCCCCAGTCGCCGATTCCACCGGAACAACGGGATGACTTCGACGGCCTCGACTACTTCGACCCCGACCCCGACTACCGGGTGGCCGCGTCGGTCGAGACGCACGACGACCCCGAGCCGGTGACGATGGACACCTCGACCGACGGCGAGGTCCGGTATCTCCGTGTCGCCACGTTCCACTTCGAACTCCGTGACGCCGAACTCACCCTCGGCGCGTATCAGCAGGAACACGACGACTCGCCGACGCTGTTCGTCCCCTTCCGCGACAAGACGACGGGACAGCAGACCTACAACGGCGGTCGGTACATGGAACTCACGCCCGACGCGCCCCTCGACGAGTTGGACGAGGTCGTCGTGGACTTCAACCTCGCGTACAACCCGTTTTGCGCGTTCACCGACACGTTCGAGTGTCCGCTTCCCCCCGAGGAGAACTGGCTGGACGTAGTCGTCCCCGCCGGGGAGCGAGACTACGAGTAATCGGCGAAGCAAAAGCGCAAGTTCCATATCGGACGCTTCCGGAGAGACCGACATGGGACTGCTCAGTTCGAAGAAAGCCGTCATCGGGATGGCGCTGATGATCGTCGGGACGCTCGCGATGCTGCCGGGAATGCTGCCGAACACCGCACAGGTCATGTCCTACGCGCTCGCGCTCGGTGCCGGCGCGCTCACGCTCGGGACGTGGCTGGTCGGCACGTCCGAGGGCGGCCGCCCGGTCTAAATCCGGCGCTCGCCGTCGTACCGACTAAAACCGTCTTTTCTCGCCGGAGTTCGTTGCGTTTGTCCCGATAGCGACGGCGACGGGTCCCATAGCACTCTCGCGAGTCGGCACTCTGCGTGGTCAGCGGTCCGAAGAAAACGATGCCGCGAAGGTTGTGTCGCGTTTAGGCGTCGGGGCCGGACCACTTCTGGAGTGTGGCGGAGTTACTGCCACTCTCGGAGGTCCAGACGATACGGAACGTTGCGCTGTTGAAATCGTTGTTGCCGACTTGGACGGACGTTCCTGCTGTCACGTCGTCAGAGACACCCATGTCTGCGAAGGACTTGCTAGTGTTGGCCGTGCTGAGGCTGTCGTCTGATGCAACCGTTTGGAACGGTGTATCGGCGGTCAGATTGACGTTTTCAGCGTCGATTGACGTCCCGCTGTCGTGGGTGACGGTGAGGTTATCTAGTGATGATTCGTCCTGATAGTCGAAGCTGAAACTCGCCTGCGGTGCGGTGTCGCCGACCTGGTCGCCGAGGCCGAGGACGAACGTCCCGATGACAGCCGCGAGGATGACTGTAATCGCGACCATGAGGATGACACCAATAACCGGTGACACCGCATCGTCCTCAGCGAGGAGTTGCTTGAAATTCATCTATCCGTTGTAAGTCCACTTCTGAAGGGTAGACGACGTACTCCCACTCTCGGAAGTCCAGACGACACGGACGGTCTCGCCTTGAGTGAATGCGTCGTTGCCAGAACTCTGGATGACGACCGACTCACCGGCGGAGATTGTCCCTGAACCGAGGTCAGACCACTTGTTGTTTGGCGACGAAACGTTCACGTCGCCTGTGATGGAGACGAGGTCTCCGTTAATCTGCTCACCGCTCTCGTGCGTGATCGTCAGTTCGGTGCCGTCGTAATCAAATGCGAAACTCGCCTGCGGGGACGTCTCGCTCACTTGGTCGCCGAGACCGAGGACGAAGGTACCGATAACGGCCGCGAGGATAACTGTAATCGCCACCATCAGAATAACCCCGATGACGGGACTGACTGCACGGTCTTCCGTGAATAGATGTTTGAGTTGCATGCGTTGTGTCCGACACCCGGGACGGTATCGCTCGCCGAAGACGCCGGTGCGCACGCGTTCGCCGCTGTGCGACCAGCATCCCTGCCCGGCACCCGTCGCGGTGTGTCCAATCGACTCGTATCCCCGGGGTAACTTAAATCTACGTGCCAGATTAATGGATGGTTTCGCGGCTCGATTCGGACATTAATATAGTGTTTATATGGTGTTTAAGTTCCTAATGTCACCGCTTCCGGACGGGGTTGTAAAGAACGATTGACACGTTCCAGAGTGTTCATTCGTATCGCCACTCGGTGTGTCATGTCTGGGACGGACTTACTTCATCTAGTGTACGTGCGCGAGGCGAGCGGACACGTGATGTTGATATTACGGACAGCCGCCGCTCAGCAATTAGTTACCGAGAACGAGTACGCCCCCGGCGAACCGGGGACGCCGTTCCTACCCAAGGTGGCGTGCGCACGCGCTAGATATATTTTCAACAGACGTACATATGCTTTGTGGGGTAGAATCGGGTTTCGAGGCCTGTGTGACACGATTGGTAACGTTTCAGAGACCATTCAATCACACAAAGTATTTACCGCGAACGGTCAACAGAGCAAACTGTACCCCTGCCCACGGAGGCATCTGTGAGTACCTCGCCTCGGCCCGGGTTCTGCCCGGCTTGGTTCCGTCCGAGGGCCGACGAAAACGATGTCCCCGACTGCAACATCCATCAACAATGACACGCAATAAGCAAATCCGCGCGGTACTCCTCGCTGCGCTGATGGTCTTCTCGGTTTTCGCCGGGTCCATCGCGTTTACGGGTAGTGCTGCTGCTGATGCGTCCAACGTTTCCGGTACTGTGTCCGACGACACAGTGTACGTGAACGCGACGCTCAGTGGATTCGAAGACAACGCAACGGCCTATCTCGACACGAACGATAACGGCCAGTTCGACTCCGGTGAACTGTCCACGTCCAACACCTCGCTCGGTGGCGACACTGAGCTCAACGAGACGCTCGACGCCAGCAGTGTGACTGCTGGTACGTACACCGTCGGTGTCGTGACCAACGAGTCCGACCCGTCGGCTGCTGACGTTCAGGGTAACTCCGTTACCCTCAGCAACAACGACGAGCCTGAGCTCATCTCCGCCGTCCACTACAACGACGGCAGCAACGACCTCCTCGAACTCTCGTTCAACGAGGAAGTTGACAACTTCGCTGGCAACATCGAAGTGTACCAGGACGGCGAAGAGGTCACCAACCAGGTTGTTTCCTCCGGTCCGACTCAGAACAACCCCGGTCAGCTCGTCATCCAGACGAACGACCTCTACACCGGTGACATCGTCGTGAACCTCGAAGGTGTCGAAGACACCGAGGGCAACGAGCTCGAAGAGGGTCTCGACGACGACTACAACTCGACGGTCACCGTCGCGACGGTCACGGTCACGGACGACAACTCTGTCTCCGTCACCGACGCCTACAAGGGCGAGACCGTTGCAGCAACGGGCGGTAGCATCGGTACGGCTGTCGAAGTCGAATCTGACGACAGTCAGGACGACGTCGAGAGCTTCTTCCGCTCCGGTTCGACCGGCTCGACCTCCGCGGTCTACACGTTCGACACGTCCGACCGTGAGCTCCAGCGCTACAACATCACCATCGGTAACACCCTCGACGAGAAGATTCAGGTCCGTGACCTCGGTCTCGAGGTCTCCATCGACGACCTGAACGTCACCGACGAGGACCTCATCGAAGGTACGGTCAACGCGAACTCCGACCGCGAGAACGTCAAGATCGCTCTCCTCGACGACGACGGCGACGAAGTCGACGACGGGAGCATGACTGTCGACCTCAACGGTCAGGGTGAATACGACTTCGAGTTCAACGCGAGCGACCTCGACCTCGACACTGGCGACTACACGGTCGAAGTGACCGACACGGCCTCCGGTGTCTCCGTCGAATCCGACACCATCACCGTGGAAGACGCCGGTGAGGGCTCCGCCGACTTCGGCGAAGCCGTCATCACCGAGCAGCGCGGCGACGTCGTCTCCATCCCGGTGACCGTCGAGAACACTGACACCGCAACGGTCTCCATCGGTAGCTTCGAGCAGGGCTACGCCGCTAACGTCACCGTCGAAGACGGTAACGACGACGGCGAAGTCATCCTCCTCTGGGACTCCTCGAAGTCCACCGCCTCCGGTAACAACAACCCGAGCAGCGTCTTCGACGTCGAAGACAGCGACGATGACATCCTGTCTGGTAACGACGGCGTGGCCGAAGTCGGCCTCGCGACCAGCAACCTCATCGACGCTGGCGATTACGACCTCGAAGTCCGCACGGGCAGCGCAGTCTCTGACAGCGAGAACGTCGCAACCCTCGTCATGGAGGAAGGCGGCGTCTCCGCGGTCCGCACGTGGACCGCCCCGGCCGGCGAGTCGCTGACGGACCTCGACGAGGTCACCGAGGCGCTCGAGAACGGTAACATCACTGAAGACAGCCAGATCGCGTTCGAAGACCAGGTTGTCGTCCAGATCGAGGCCTCCGGTCTCGAGGGCACGACGGGTGCCCAGGACGACGAGACGCCGAACTTCTTCGCGACCGGCAACGGTTACGACGACTCCTACCGTCTGACGATCAACCAGACGAACCCCGACCCGAACCGCGACCCGAAGATCCTCGATGTCGCTAACGCCTCTGTTGTTGCAGACGGCGACAACGACACGTACTTCGTCGTGTTCGACTCGGACGAGATCGACGCCTACCGCGACGAGAACGACGACGGTGTTCTCCAGACCTCTGAGAAGAACGCCGGTACTGTCAACGTTGACGACGACGACTCGTTCAACGTCCAGTTCAAGATGATCGAGGAAGACGAGGTCTCTTCCTCCAACCTTGCGCTCGTTGACGACAACTCGTCGGCAACCGACTCCTACGAGCACGTCGAACCCGAACACACGTTCGACGCCGACCCGGTTAACGTGACGAACGCTGCGGACCAGATGATCTCTGGCTCCTCGAACGTCGCGCCCGGTACGGAACTCACGCTCCGCGTGGAGTCCGACGGTGACACGCAGCCGCGCTTCCTGAAGACCGCGACGGTCTACGTCCAGGCAGACGGCGCGTTCTCCGGTAGCTTCGACTTCTCCGAGCAGAGCGTCGGCGACACGTTCACCGTCACGGCTGACGGTGGCGTCGCGTCCGACGAGGAAGTCGACGGCAACGTCGTCGAGTCCGTGGAAACCTCCACCACGACGGCTGTGGACACCACGACGACGGCTGACACCACGACGACCGCAGACACGACGACCACGACTGAGGCTACGACGACCACCGCCGCCACCACGACGGCTGAGACGACCACCACGTCGTCCCAGACGCCCGGCTTCGGTGTCGTTGTCGCCCTCGTCGCGCTCGTCGCCGCTGCGCTCCTCGCGGTCCGCCGCGACAACTAACGACAGCTAACCACCGGGACTCTTCCCGGCGTTTTTCCTTTCTTTCGACGCTGACCCGATAGCCGCAGCACTCGCGTCGACAGTCGTCACGCAGTCAAACAGCGAGTCGCGTCGCGACATGTAGACCTCGAAGTCAACACCAGCTAGTGGCGACGACTCCGCTTGACGACCAGACGGCGATACGGAACCGAGACGCGCGGTCGTACCGAGGTGGTCTTTGTCCTTCCCAGTCGCTGTGCGTGGTTTGGTTTCATCGAAGGCCAGCCTTCGCGTTCCGTCGGCGACCTGTGGAGAACGAATTGCACCGGGCGACGGCTGGTCGACCGCCGTGAGTGAGCCGAGACCGATGGCAGTCGTGACCGACGACGTGGGCCGACGCGCTCGCAGTTCACGACGTACGACGCAGACGACAACGGCCGACGAATGCGTCTCTCGTCTCGTCGGTCGATACACGTCGTCTCGAACAGCGTGGAGTCACAGGAGCGATACGGGCGCGGTCTCCACAGTCGCACTCCAGTTCGCTGCAGTTCTCCTGTCGTCGACGGGCAGTCCATCACGAGAGAGCGATGGCTGTCCCCGAGCAGAGGAGGTCACTGGGCGAGCAATGGTCCGCTATTGGCGTGTCTCTCCCGCCGGCCTCAACGAGACCTTCGTGTCGGACACGCCAGCGAGACTAGAGAGAACTGGCTCGTGGGGAATGGAGAGCGCAAAACGAAAAGAGCGGAAATCGAGTGACGGACGAGACAGCGACGGTGGCGAATTACCGTCTCGCGTTCAGCACTCGGACCAGCCGCAGTTCTGGCAGGTCTTACAGCCTTCGGAGTAGTAGAGGTCCATCTCGCCGCACTCGGGACACTCGGGGCTCTCGCCCGCCGCGAGCAGGTCCGCGACGGCGTCAGAGTTACCGTCGGACCCGTCGTCGACGGCGACGCCGCCGTCGGTGTTCGTGTCCTCGGCCGCGGCGGCCTCGGCTTCGACCTCGGTCAGGTTCTGCTGTTGCGGGTAGCCCTTGTCGATGTCGCCGTCGAGGTACCGGCGCATCGCGGTGCCGATGGCGTCCGGGATGGAGTTAATCTGCTCGCCTTTGTCCCAGGCGACCTTCGGGCTCCGGATTCCCTTCAGTTCGTTCGCAATCTCCTCGGGGTCGACGCCCGAGCGGAGCGACGTGGAGACGGTCTTGGCGAGCGCCTCGGTGAAGGAGGCGGTGAAGCCGCCGGAGTTACCGATGTTGGCGAACAGCTCGAACGGCTCGCCGTGTTCGTCCTCGTTGATGTTGACGTAGAGCTTCCCGTAGCCGGTATCGATGCGCTGGGTGACGCCGTACAGCACGTCTGGGCGGGGGCGCTTCTTGCCGACGTCGCTCGGGGAGTCGGCGAACGCGAGTTCGAGTTCGCTGCCGATGAGGTCCGAAACCTCCTCGGATTCGAGGAACGCCTCCACGTCGCCGAACACGTCGCGAATCTGCGAGACGATGGCCTCGGCGGCCTCCTCGTCGTCGGAGAATTCGGTGTTCTTCGCGCGCGTGGTGAGCACCTGCTTCGAGCGGGTGCCGTCGCGGTAGACGGTGACGCCCTTGCCGCCGTGGTCGTAGATGTAGCGGTAGACCTCGTCCATGTCCTCTTTCGAGGCGCTGTTCGGGAAGTTACAGGTCTTCGAGATGGCGGAGTCGACGCCGCTCTGGAGGGCGCACTGGACGCCCGCGTGCTCGATACCTGCGAGGTCGGAGGTCACGACGAACAGTTCGGAGATGGCGTCCGGAACCGTCGACAGCGAGGAGAGGCCGTCGAACTCGTTGTTGGCCATCTGGTCTTGAGCCTCGCGCTTGACGGCCTCGACGTCGATGTCGTTGGCCTCCAGCACGCGGAGGAAGTAGTCGTCGAACTCGACGAGCATCTCGTCGCCCTGCACGTCGTCGGAGACGTTCTTGTAGTAGGCGACGTTGTAGATGGGTTCACAACCGCCGGTGGTGTTCGACACCATCGACGTGGTGCCCGTCGGGGCGATGGTCGTCGTGTTGTGGTTGCGGATGGGGTAGCCGTCTTCCCAGTCGTCGGCGGATTCGCCGGTGTGGTGTTCGAACCACTCGCGGTACTCGGTCGGGTTCGCGTACTTCGAGTCCTCCCATGCCTCGAACGGGCCGCGTTCTTCGGCGAGTTCGTGGGACGCCCGCTTGGACCCGTGGTTGATGTGGGTCATGAGCTGCTGGGCGATTTCGTTGCCCTCGTCGGAGCCGTAGCGGACGCCGAGCTGGATGTACATCTGGGCGAGCCCCATGATGCCAAGTCCGATTTTACGGAGTTCGCGGACCTTCTCTTCGATCTTCTCGACCGGGAAGTCCGACATCGTGACGACGTTTTCGAGGAAGCGCGTGCCGTTTTCGATGCGGTGGTTGAACTCCTCCCAGTCGACGGCGTCTTCGAGGAAGGCGTCCGTCGCGGCTTCAAGCGAGTCGTACTCGTCGCCGTGGGCGTCGTACCAGACGCGCCAGTCGGGCGAGTCCTCCGCAACGAGCGTCGAGAGGTTGATGTGGCCGAGGTTACACGCCTCGTACTCCTCGAGCGGCTGTTCGCCGCAGGGGTTGGTCGCGAGGATGCGGTGGTCGGGGTGCTTTTCGACGTCGAAGGAGTGCTGCTTGTTCGCGCGTTCGAGGTAGACGACGCCGGGTTCGCCGTTCTCCCACGCGCCCTCGATAATCTGGTCCCAGAGTTCCTTCGCGGGGACCGAGAGAACCTCGCCGACCTCGACGTACTCGCCGAGACCGAACATGTCGTAGATTTCCTTCGTCTGCGGCGTGGCGACGTGCGGCTCTTCGGTGCGGGGGTTCGTGAAGACGAACTCCTCGTCGTTGTACAGCGCCTCCATGAAGCCGTCGGTGATGCCGACGGAGATGTTGAAGTTCGAGAGGTGGCCCTCGACTGCGTTGCGGAGGTGCTTGGGGACGCGGCCGTCCTCGTCGATGAGTTCGCGCGCCTCGTCGAGCGCGTCGACGAACTTGGTGTGGGTGAAGTCGTCGGGGTCGTTCAGGCGGAGCGTGTGCGCGAGCGAGACGTCCTTGTTCTTCGCGTGGAGGAACTGGATGACGTCGGGGTGGCTAACGCGCATGACGCCCATCTGCGCGCCGCGGCGCGCACCGCCCTGCGCGATGGTCTCGCACATCTGGTCGAACGTCCGCATGAACGTGATGGGGCCGGAGGCGATGCCGCCGGTCGAACCGACCGCGTCGCCGTAGGGGCGGAGCTTCCAGAAGGCGTAGCCCATGCCGCCGCCGGACTGGAACACCTCGGCGGCCTCCTTGGCCGTCTGGTGGATGTCGGTGATGTCGTCGCCGGGGGAGTCGACGAAACAGGCCGAAAGCTGCTGGAGTTCGTCGCCGGCGTTCATCAGCGTCGGCGAGTTCGGCATAAAGGAGAGCTGTCCCATCATCTCTTCGAACGTCTCGCGCTTCTCGACGACGACCTCGCGTACCTCCTCGGGGAGTTCGGGAACGAGGGTGTCGTAGGCGAACTTGTTGACGTTATACACCGAGAGGGTCGCCTCGGCGTCGTCGTCATCGGCCGTGACGCCCTTGCCGAAGACCTCCGCGGCGAGTTCGTCGCGGCGCGGGTGGTCCGGCTTGATGAGGTCGGGTGTGACCGTAATTTCGGTGTCGCGCTGTTCGGCCTCGAAGACGGCCTCGGCGAGCGCGATGTTCTTCGCGACGCGGGGGAACAGGTCCTCCTGCGTCTCGACGAGGTCGCCGTCGGCGTCCTTGCGGAGGTAGCGGGCGGGGAGAATGTTACTGTAGGCGTTTCCCGTCATCCGCGCTTCGAGGGTCTCGCCTTCGGTCCGCTTGACCGGAAGCACGAGTTCGTCCGTCGAGAGGTTCGCGTCGCTCATCTTACTGTCCCTCCCGCCCGAGCCGGGTTCGGGCGAGGTCGCATCGATAGTGTCCGGAAATTCCGCTCATTGGTGACGATAGTGGTGTCGGTGATGTGGTCGGTTAAGGCTTCGGACTCGGGCGCCTCTCAGCCCCGAACGTATCAAAATTCACTCAAATACGTTCGCGGCCGACGACCGGGTCCGAAGTGCACGGATTCATAGAACGGACGGAAGCCACATAACCGTAGTTAGAGCGGAGCGGAAGTGAAATCTCACCGCAAGAAATCGCAAGACGTAGCGTCGATATCCAGTAGAACGTGAGGGGGGAGACGACGGCTCTGAAACCGTCACATGGTGAACGGTGCCGCATCACCGAAGAGGATATAAAGGGAGACCGGACAGTCGACATCCACACAACTATCAGAATTCATATGTTCAAATCTTCCGGTAGCTCAGGGGTGCCGAAATCGGTCGTTTCGGCGGAGAAATCACACCGGAACCACGAGACGAGACCGCCCACAAGCTTATCCGCTCTACGGGTGTCATATCGGGGTATGGTACTGACACCCCTCGCGCTCACCCCGTTACAGCTCGGCGGCCTGCTCGCCGGGCCGCTCGGTCAGATGCTCGTGGTGCTCGTGGCCGTCGCCGTCGTCATCCTCGTCGGCCGACTGTTCCTCAAAGTCGCGTGGCGACTGGTCACCATCGCCGCCATCATCGTCGGAGCGCTGCTGCTGCTTTCGTTCTTCGGCATCAACGTCCTCTGAGGCGGCAGCAGAGCCGTCTGTCCGCGGCTGAAAAGAGAAGGTAGCTCGGCAGAGTCGGATTCAGCAGTCGTCCCTCGACGCGTCTGAACCCGACCCTCTCAGGCCACGTCGAAGCCGGCGACAGACGTGAGGAAGTTTCTGACGACGCCGTGTCCCGACCCCGTGAGCACGCTCTCCGGGTGGAACTGGACGCATTCGATAGGGTGCTCGCGGTGGCGGACGCCCATCACGAGCGCCTCGCCGTCGTGGTCGGTCGTCGCCGAGACGTCGAAGCAGTCGGGTACTTCGGTGGCGACGAGCGAGTGGTAGCGCCCGGCCGGGAAACCGTCTTCGAGGCCGGCGAAGACGCCCTCGCCGTCGTGGTCGACCGGGAACGCCTTGCCGTGAATCGGCTCCGGCGCGTGGCCGATAGTACCGCCGTAGGCGTATACTGCGGCTTCGAGGCCGAGGCAGACGCCGAGGGTCGGAATCTCGGTCGAAAGCTCCGTGAGCACGTCGTTCGTCACGCCCACGTCGCGGTCGTTCTTCGGATGGCCCGGCCCCGGCGAGATGACGATGGCGTCGGGGTTCAGGTCGCGTATCTCGTCGAGCGACGCGGTGTTCTTTCGCACCTCGATGTCGAGCGGTTCGCCCTCGACGGTCTGCTCGGAGAAGTACTCAACGAGGTTGTACGTGAACGAATCGAAGTTGTCGACGACGACGAGCCGAATCATTGCGACACCTCCTCGGTCCCGTACTCGATGCGGCGGACGGCGTCGAGCACCCCGCCCATCTTCTGTTCCGTCTCCTCGTACTCCGCGGTCGGGTCGGAGTCGGCGACGATGCCGGCTCCCGCACGGACGGTGATGGTGTCTTCCGAGCCGTCGGACTCGACCGTCGCGGTCCGGATGACGATAGCCATGTCGGCGTCGCCGGTCCACGAGTAGTAGCCGACACCGCCGCCGTAGACGCCGCGAGGCTCGTCTTCGAGGTCGTCGATAATCTCCATCGCGCGGACCTTCGGCGCGCCGGTGAGCGTCCCCGCGGGGAACGTCGCGCGCGTGGCGTCGAAGGCGTCCGAGTCGGGGTCGAGCGTCCCCGAGACGGTCGATTCGATGTGCTGGACGTGGCTGTACTTGATGATGCTCATGAAGTCCTCGACGCGGACGCTGCCGGGCGTCGAGACCCGGCGCACGTCGTTGCGGCCGAGGTCGACGAGCATCGTGTGCTCTGCGCGCTCCTTTCCGTCCGCGAGGAGTTCGCCGGCGAGACGGCGGTCCTCGACCGGCCCGGAGCCGCGCTGGCACGTGCCCGCGATGGGGTTGACGACGACGCGGTCGCCCCTGACTGAGACGAGCGTCTCGGGACTCGCGCCGACGACGCGCCGGTCGCCGTGCCGGAGCAGGTACATGTACGGCGAGGGGTTCACCTCGCGCAGCGAGGCGTACAGACCGACCGGGTCGACCTGTCCGTGGAGCTTCCGGGTGCGCGAGATGACGCCCTGATAGATGTCGCCGTCGCGGACGTGTTCTTTCGTCTTCCTGACCGCGGCCTCGTACTCCTCGCGGGAGCCGGCTTCCTCGCCGGTTCGCTCGAAGCCGCCGGGCGAGGGGTCGTCCGCCGCCCGGAGCTTTTCGGCGACGCGTTCGGCCTCAGCGACGACGTCGTCGTACACCTCGCCGGGGTCGTCGTCGGGCGAGACGACGGGGGTACAGACGAGGCGGACGGCGTCCTCGCGGTGGTCGAACGAGAGAGTCCGGGTCGTGAGGACGAACTCGGCGTCCGGGTCGTCGGTGTCGGGGCGCTCGCGGCCGACCTCGTCGAGCCAGAGGTCGTAGACGGCCTCGTAGGCGAGGAAGCCGACCAAGCCGCCGGTGAGCGTCTGGCGGTCCGTCTCGGGGAAGTTGACGCGCGGGAGGTCGGGGAGCGCGCCGCGCAGGGAGTCGAGTACGTCGCCGTCGCCCGCGCCGACGAACTCCGCGGCGGGTCCGCCGAGGTCGGTCACGTCGACGCCGTCGGGGCCGACCGTCACGACCGCTTCGGGGTCGTAGCCGACGAAGGAGAAGCGGGCGTGCGAGTCGGCGACCGTCGCGGGCGCGGAGAACGCGCCTTGCGGGTTGCTGGAGGAGACCTTCTCGGCGCTCTCCAAGAGGAAGCCGTAGTCGCTGCGGTCGGCGAGCGTCGTGTACGCGGCCAGCGGGTCCACGGACACGTCGAGGTCGGCCACGAGGTGCGTCACGACCGGTTCGTCCGCGTCGCCGACGAGAGAGACGAACTCCTCGCGGTCGGTGTCGGGAGCCGTCACGCGACGACCTCCTCGTGGTCGTCGGACGCCCCGAGCGCCGTCTTCGCCGCGGCGACGAAGGCGTTGACCGCGTCGTGGTCTTTGACGCCGCCGGAGGCCTCGACGCCGCTGGCGACATCGACGCCGTAGGGTTCGACCGTCCGAACCGCCTCGGCGACGTTGTCGGGCGTCAGGCCGCCCGCGAGTATCACAGGGGCATCGACCGCCGCGACGAGTTCGCGCGAGGCGTCCCAGTCGTGGGTCTCGCCGGTGCCGCCCGCGCCGGACGCGGAGGGGGTGTCGACGAGGATAGCGTCGACGACGGGCGCGAGGCCGCGTGCGCGGTCGAGGTCTGTCGCGTCGACGACGGGGACGACGCCGACGCCCGTCGAGCGGAGCGAGTCGAGGTCGTCGGCCGCGAAGTCGCCGTGGAGTTGGAGTACATCGGGTTGGACCTCGCGGGCGAGGTCGCGGGCGTGGTCGATGGAGTCGGGCATCGTCACGAGGACGGTCGTGAGGAACGGTGGCGCGGCGGCGAACAGCTCTCGGGCGCGCTCGCGAGGAATCTCGCGGGGCGTGTCCACGGGCACGTCGCAGATGGCACCGACCGCGTCGGCACCGGCCGCGTCGACGGCGGCGAGGTCGGCTTCGTCGGTGACGCCGCACACTTTGACGCGGGTCATCTCACGCCTCCCGGAGCGCGTCGAGTTTGGCTTTCGCAGCGCCGGACTCGATGGCATCGCGGGCGACTTCGACGCCTTCCTCCAGCGAGTCCGCGAGGTCGGCGACGTAGACCGCCGCGCCGGCGTTGGCGAGGATGAGGTCGCGCTTCGGCCCGGTCACGTCGCCGGTGAGGATGCCTTCGAGGTCGTCGGCGTTCTCCTGCGGGGTTCCGCCGGCGACGTCCTCGATGGGGGCCTGTTCGAGGCCGAGGTCAGCGGGCGTGAGGGTGTACTCCGTAATCTCGTCGCCGTCGATTTCGGCGACCGTGGTCGCATCGTGGAGCGCGATCTCGTCCATGCCGGAGCCGTGGACGACGAGGGCGCGCTCGACGGGCATGTGCGACAGCGACTCGGCGATGACGGGGACGAGGTCCGGGTCGTAGACGCCGAGGACCTGCGCGTCGGCCCCGGCGGGGTTCGTCAGCGGGCCGAGGACGTTGAAGATGGTCCGCATGCCGAGTTCCTTCCGCGGGCCGATGACGGCCTTCATCGCGGGGTGGAACACGGGCGCGAGCATGAAGCCGACGCCGTTGTCCTCGATGCACGCCTCGACGGACTCGGGTTCGGCCTCGACGTTCACGCCGGCGACCTCCAGCACGTCGGCGCTCCCAGAAGACGAAGAGACGGAGTAGTTGCCGTGCTTGGCCACCGCCGCGCCCGCGCCGGCCGCGACGAGCGCGCTCGTGGTCGAGACGTTGATGGTGTTGTAGTCGTCGCCGCCGGTGCCGCAGGTGTCGACGAGCGGGCCGCGGTCGGGCTCGATGGTCAGGGCCGCGTCGCGCATCCCCTGCGCGAAGCCCGCGATTTCGGCCTCGGTCTCGCCTTTCGCCCGGAGCGCGGCGAGGAGCGCGCCGATTTGCGCCTCGGTCGCGTCCTCGAAGACCGCCCGCGCGGCGTCGCGCGCCTCCTCGACAGTCAGGTCCGCACCGCCGGTCACACGTTCGATATAATCCTGCATTGGTAATCACCGATGTACTTCTTCGGGTTATGATGTACAAATTCGTACATCGGCTTAAGCGTGTCGGGCTGGCGAAAATCGCCGGCTCCGACGGTCGATGCTCGGAGCGAATCGCCCGCCTCGAACCGTGGGAGCGCGCTGTGACCCGAATCGCCGCACGTAGTCCGATTCGAAAGCTTAAATTGTAACCCCGGACAACGGAGAGATACGTCCGAACGGGCGCGGGAAGCACCGTAACCGGGTTGGTGGTCTAGTCTGGTTATGACACCTCCTTGACATGGAGGAGGCCGGCAGTTCAAATCTGCCCCAACCCACTCCTCTTCCCGCGTTTCGGCGTTCGGCGATGTTCGCAACACACCGGGTTGGTGGTCTAGTCTGGTTATGACACCTCCTTGACATGGAGGGGGCCGGCAGTTCAAATCTGCCCCAACCCATTTCACTTCTTCGAGAACTCAACGAACACCGAGGCGGAGCCTCGTGTGTGAGTGTCCGTTCGAGACGAGCGAACTTCTTGGGGCAGATTTGAACCAGCGAGCGAACGTAGTGAGCGAGTGAGGTTCACGCGAGCGAAGCGAGCGTGTCTCCTGATACAGTCTCTCGTACCACCCAACCGAACAGACAGTCTCCCGCCCCACCCAATCACTATGCCCTCCGCCCGCGAACTCCGCCCATGACCCTCCTGCAAATCCCCGGCGGTCCGGAACTCGTCATCCTCGCGCTGTTGCTCCTCGTCCCGCTCGCGCTCGTCTATCTGGGTTACAAGCTCATCCAGTCGCTCCGGGCGTTCGAAGAAGGCAGAGAAGAGCAGTCACAGCGGTAGCGTCACGACGACACGTCGGACCGGGCGTCGTCGCTCCGGGCGTCCGCGCCGCGAGCGGGTGCCGCCGACCGCTGTCGTCGGTGGTGCAGACGCGCCAGTTGGAGCGTCACCGCGTAGCCGACGACGGCGAGGCCGACGGCGAGAATCGTGTTGCCGAGAAGCTGTCGGAGGAGGATGTCGAGACCGGCGCTGAGCGACACGTCGGCGACCGACGCGCCCGGAACCGGGCCGAGCAGGTGCGACCCGAGCCAGAAGCTCGCGCCGTAGACCGCCCACTTGACGGGCGGGTTGAAGACGACGAGCGTGGCGACGAGCGCGAGTCGGCTCGCCCGCTCGACGAAGTAGGCGATGAGGGCGAACAGCGCGAGGGCGGTCCCTGCGGTCGGCATGGCCACGAAGAAGACGCCGAACGCGAAACTGGCGGCGACCTCGTGAGGGCTGTGGTCCGCCGCGAACGCTCGTTCGAGGCCGGACCGGACGCGGGGACGAATCGACGCGAGACGGTCGTACACTCGTCGAGACTAGAAGCGAGACGTCGTTATCAACGCTTCGCCGGAGTTGGTCGACGGTAGCAGTCGGCGTGTCGAGGCGTCGAGGCGACGCTCAGCGGAACCGGCGGTCCGACTCCCACTTGTCCTTGAGTTCTATCATCTGGCCGACGCCGCGGGCCACGTCCGAGAGGTGGAAAGCGATGTCCGTCGCGGTCACGATGCCGACCATCTCCGCGCCGTCGACGACGACGAGCTTTTTCACCCGCTGCTCGCGCATCTTCTCCGCGGCCACGCGCGTGGTGGAGTCCGGTCGGACCCACTTGATTGGGCTCGACATGACCGCGCGGGCCGGGACCGCGGCGAGGGGCTTCCCGCTCGCCACGCCGGCGCGGAGCGCGTCCGACTCGGTGACGATGCCCGCGGGACCGCCGTCGGCCATCACGACGACGCTTCCCGCACCCTCGCGGAGCATGGTTCGCGCGCAGTCGGCGACGCTCGACCCCAGTCCGACGGTCGCCACCTCCTCGGTCATGATTTCGTCGACGCGCATGTTAGTCGTCCGCGGGCGAGGATTCTCGCTCGTGGTGGGAGTCCGATGCAGCGCGCGACTGGGTCGGGTCGGTGCTCGCACCGGAGCCGGCGGCCGCGTCGCCGAGCACGTCGTCGACGGTCGCCGAGACCTCCCCTCCGTCGTCGACCTCGAAGGCGTCGAGGAGGTCGTCGAGGTGGCTCACGTGCGACGAGAGTTCGCGCACGTCTCCGTTGACGTCGACGAGTGCGGCGCTCTGTTCTTGTGCGGTCGCGGAGACGTTCTCGGCCTCGGCAGCGGTCTCCTCCGAGATGCCCGCGATTTCGTCGGTCATCGAGAGCACCTCCTGGGAGGAGTCGGCCTGACTGCCCGTGGCGTCCGAAATCTCGTGGACGCTCGCGGTCGTCTCCTCGACGCGCTCGACGATGCCGTCGAAGGAGGAAAGCGCCTCGTCGACCGACGTGGCGCTCTCTTCGACCTGCGCTCGCATGCGCTCGATGCGGGAGACGACGGCGTCGCGCTGGGTCTCGATTTCGGCGACGAGCGACTCGATGTCGCCCGCCGAGGACTTCGTCTCCTGTGCGAGCTGTTTGACCTCGTTGGAGACGACGGCGAACCCCTCGCCGGCCTCGCCCGCGCGGGCGGCCTCGATGTTCGCGTTGAGCGCGAGGATGTCGGTCTGCTCCGCGATGTCGGTGATGACCTCGACGATGTCCTCGATTTGAGCGAGGCGGTCGTCGAGTTCGTGGACCTCGTTGACGGTCGCCTCTGTCTCGGCGCGCACGGCGTCGATGTCGTCGAGAGCGTCGGTAGCGGCGGTCTGCCCGTCGAGCGAGCGGGCCTCGGCCTCCTCCGTGAGCCGGACGAGTTCGTCGGCCGACGAGGCAATCTGCTGGATGGACGCCGAGAGGTCGTTTATCTCGTCGGCGGCGGCGACGAGGCTGTCCGTCTGCTCGCTCGCGCCCTCGGAAATCTGCTGGACCGACGCGGACACCTCCTCGCTCGCGGCGGACACGTCGTCGGCGCGGTCGGCCACGCGGTCGGCGAGCGTCGCCACGTCCTCGCCGAAGGTCTTGACCGTGCCGACGGTCCGTTCGATGTCGTCCATCATCTCGTTGTACGCGGCGGCGACCGTCGCCATGTCGCGGCTCTCGGAGTCGGTCGGGAGGCGCACGCGGAGGTCGCCGTCGGCCGCGCGGGTCATCGCCTCGCTGTAGTCGCGGGCGTCGGCGCGCTGGTCGCGGAGGTCGTCGCGGAGGTTGTCGACGCCGCGGACGACCTGCCCGAACTCGTCTCGCCGGTCGGTTTCGAGTTCCACGTCGAGGTCGCCGTCGCGGAGCGCGGAGACGGTCGACGCGAGGTCGACGAGCGGGAGCGCGGTGTTCCCGCGGACGATGAGCGCGAAGGCGACGAAACCGAGCATGGAAAGCGCGAGTAGCGTCGCAATCTGGAGACCGACGCTCCGAGAGAGCGCGAAGACGCTGCTCGCGGGGGCGTGCAGGAGGAGCACGCCGCCGGAGACGGGGACGTGCGCGACGACGTGCGGCGAGGAGACGAAGCCCTCGACGGGAGCGAGGCGGCTGACGCCCGTCTCGCCGGCGAAGGCGGCGTCGAGTTCGGACGCCTCGGCGGCGGGATAGGCGACGTTGGACTGGCCGCCACCGCCGTCGTAGAGGACGCGGCCGTCGGTCGTGACGAGTTGGGTGAACCCGCCGTCGATGTGGTTCCCGTCGAGCGCGGCCCCGAGCGAGGACGCCTCGGCGACGAGGACGATTGCGCGGGGCTCGATAGACGGGAGCGGCGCGACGAAGCCCATGTAGGCGACGCCGTCTTCGACGTAGACGGTGGTTCGCTCGACGCTGTCGTCCGAGAGGTCGGCGCTCGCGGGGAGCGGAAGCGACCCGTCTTCGAACAGCGTCGTCCCGACCGCGCCCTCCTCGGACGACCCGATGACGGTCGTCGTCTCGGTGTCGACGAAGTGGAGCGCGGCCACGTCGGCGGGCATGTCCTCTTTGGCGGCCGTCAGGGTCGCCGAGGACCGCCCGTCGAGGGTGCTCCCGGCGGAGGGGTCGTCGGCGACGATGCTCACGAGACGTTCGCGCTCGTCGAACCACGTGTTCACCTGCAGGGCCTCGCGCTCGGCCTCGGTGAGCAGGTCGGCGCGGGCGTCCTCGTCTATCGTGGATGCCGTCTGTTGATACTGGACGACTCCGACGCCGGCGACGACGACTGAAACGAGCAGCATCGCGGCGACGAGCCGCCGCGTGTAGCTCTCCGTAATCGCATCAGGAAGCCGTGATTCGGCCTCCAAAACGAGATTCTCGGCCATTACCGTACCGACCGGAATGCGGTGCATAAATCCGTGCACTTGAGTATCAAACAAGATAATTGGGTTGGGGGCGACGGCGTGCAGGCCGTCGACGTGCGCGAGTGCCTGCGGGCAACGCGAGCGTCAACGATACAGCTGTTGAACGCTAGCAAATCACATGGAAACCGAGTTCCGCCTGCTCGTGGCGGGCTTCTGTATCGTCGCGCCGTCGCTCCTGTTCGTCGGATTCGTCAGGCTGCTCGACGCCATGCGCGAGGACGACCTCGTCGAGCGCGTCCTCGACAGGGTCGACGAGGGCAGCGGGCCGACCGGGACGGCGCTCGACCCGACGATGTTCCTGCGGTCCGCACAGGAGAAGTCGCGCCGGCGGACGGCGGTCTGCCGAGAGTGCGGCGCGCCGAACGCGGCCGACGGCGGGCGCTGTGGGCTGTGCGGCGCGACGTTGCGATAGGGTGCAAAAAGAGCCGAACCGAGTTGAAAACCGCGTTCGAGCGGGCTTAGAGGAAGTCTTCGATGTGGTCGGCGACCTCGTTGGGGGTGTCGCCGACAGGGACGCCCGCGTCGTTGAGGGCCGAAATCTTAGACTCCGCGGTGCCCGTGCCCGAACCGGAGACGATAGCGCCGGCGTGACCCATGCGCTTGCCCGGCGGTGCCGTGCGGCCGGCGATGAAGCCGGCGACGGGCGTGTCCATGTTCTCCGCGATGAACTTCGCGGCCTGCTCTTCGTCCTCGCCGCCGATTTCGCCGCACATGACGACGGCGTGCGTGTCGGGGTCGTTCTCGAACGCTTCGAGAGCGTCGACGAACGACGTGCCGATGATGGGGTCGCCGCCGATGCCGATGGCGGTGGTCTGGCCGATACCGCGCTCGGTCAGGTTCGAGACGACCTGGTACGTGAGCGTGCCGGAACGGGAGACGAGGCCGACGTTACCCTCCTCGAAGATGTTGCCGGGGAGGATGCCGAGCTTGGACTCGCCGGGCGTGATGATGCCCGGGCAGTTGGGGCCGATGAGGCGCGTGTCGGTCTCAGACAGGCGCTTGTTGACCTTGGCCATGTCCTGCGTCGGGACGCCCTCGGTGATGGCGACAACGAGGTCGAGGTCCGTGTCGAGCGCCTCGAAGATGGCGTCGCCGGCGAACGCCGGCGGGACGAACACGACGGAGGCGTTGGCGTCTTCCTCGTCGACGGCCTCTTCGACGGTGTCGTAGACGGGGATGCCGTCCACGTCCTGGCCGCCCTTCCCGGGAGAGGTCCCGGCGACGACGTTCGTGCCGTACTCAACCATCTGGCGGGTGTGGAACTTGCCTTCGCCACCCGTGATACCCTGTACAACTACTCGCGTGTCGTCGTCGACGAAAATGCTCATTGGGACACCTCCTGTGCGTTCTTGACGGCACGCTGGACGGCGTCCTCCAGCGTCCCCTCGACCTGTACGAGGTCCGTGTTCAGAATCTCCATGCCCTCCTCGGCGTTCGTGCCCGCGAGGCGGACGACGACCGGCTTGGGAATCTCGTCGAAGCTCTCCAGCGCCTCGTTGATACCCTTGGCGACCTCGTCGCCGCGGGTGATGCCGCCGAAGATGTTGAACACGACGGAGTCGACGTTCTCGTCGGAGAAGACCATGTCCAGCGCGTTCGCCACGCGCTCGGCCTTCGCACCGCCGCCGATGTCGAGGAAGTTGGCGGGTTCGCCGCCGAAGTAGTCCACGAGGTCGAGCGTCGTCATGACGAGCCCGGCACCGTTGCCGATGATGCCGACGTTACCCGACAGGCGGACGTAGTCGAAGCCGTACTCGCCGGCCTTGGCTTCGAGGTCGTTCTCGTAGGCGTCCTCTTCCATCGCCGCGAGGTCGTCGTGGCGGAACAGGGCGTCGTCGTCGATGTTCATGACGGCGTCCGCGGCGACGATGTCGCGGTCGGACGTAATCATGACGGGGTTGATTTCGATGTCCGACGCGTCGTTCGACTCGTAGAGGTCGTACAGCGTCGTGAGGAACGAGGCGACGTCGAATGCGACGTCACGGGGGATGCCCGCCTCGAAGACGACCTTACGGGCCTGATACGGGTGCAGGCCGAACGCGGGGTCGATGTGCTCGCGGGCGATTGCGTCCGGGTTCTCTTCTGCGACTTCCTCGATGTTGACGCCACCCTCCGTCGAGACCATCGCGACGGGCTTGCCCTCGCTGCGGTCCATCGTGATGCCGACGTACAGCTCGTTTTCGAAGTCGACGCCGGCCTCGACGAGCACTCGGTCGACCGTGTAGCCCTTGAGGTCCATCCCGAGGATGTCCTCTGCGGCCTGTCGAGCCTCGTCCTCGTCCATGGCGATTTTGATGCCACCGGCCTTGCCACGCCCACCGACGTGTACCTGCGCCTTGATGGCGGCGGGGTATCCGATCTCCTCGACCGCCTCCATGACCTCCTCTACCGACGACGCGAGACGGGACTCTGGCACCGGAATCCCAGCCTCTGCGAAGATGTCCTTCGCCTGGTATTCGTGAAGCTTCATTACCATGCGTGGGAGGGAAAGGCACGCGCTTAAATCCCATTCATCTCCGTTCAGGTACGACCGAGAAAATTGCCGCAGGGCGTTTACTCGCCGCCGAGATAACGGTTCGACGCGACCGCTCACTCGGCGTAGAATCGGACGAGTCCGCAGGACTCGCAGACGTACGCCTGCACGTACGACCCCCGGAGGTCGAGCGCGCCGAGCAGGCCGCCATCGGTGTCGACGCGGAGGCCGTCGCCGTTGTACGTCGTCTTGTGGCCGACCGACACCATCGACACGTCGCAGTCGGGGCACGTTCTTGGAGGCACGAACCGACGTTGTCCCGGGCGGAGAATGTGTGTTTCGGCACCCGCGAGGGTCGACTGACTCGACCGCCGCGTCGAAACACCGCGATTCGCTCCGAGTCGTCCGAATTTATCACCCGCCCGAACCCATCGTTCGCCATGCGCGCTGTCAGATTCCACGACCACGGCGGACGCGACGTGCTCCAAGTAGACGACATCGACACGCCCGACCCGGCGGCGGGCGAGGTCCTCGTCGAAGTCGCGGCCGCGGGCGTCAACCCCGTGGACACGTACTTCCGCGAGGGGTCGTACCAACCCTTCGCGATGCCGATGATTCCCGGCGTCGACGTGGCCGGAACGGTCGCGGCGGTCGGGTCCGACGTCACCGGCTTCGCCGAGGGCGACCACGTCGTCGGCACCGGCATCGGCAAGGACCACTACGGCGGCTACGCCGAGTTCGCGGCCGTCCCGACCGACCGGCTCGCGGTCCTCTCGGACGACGTGGACCTCGTCGCGGCCGGCGGCGCGGGCGTCGCCGGCGTCACCGCGTGGCGCGCCCTCGTCGACCACGGCGGGATGCAACTCGGCGACACGGTCCTGATTCACGGCGGGTCCGGCGGCGTCGGTCACGCCGCGGTCCAACTCGCCGCCGCGTCCGGCGCTCGCGTCATCGCCACCGCCGCGCCCGAATACCACGACCGGGTGGCCGAACTCGGCGCGAACGTCGTCCTCGACTACGACCGCGACGACCTCGCCGACGCCGTCGTGGACACGGCGACGGGCGACGGCGTTGACCTGACGCTCGACCACCGGCTGGACGACTACCTCCAGTTCGACGCCGACGTGGCCGCCCACGGCGGTCGCGTCGTCGGCATCGGCGAGAACGACCCGGAAGTCGGCTTCGACCTGTCGTCGTCGGCCCGGGGCAAGGACCTCTCGCTGACGATGATGAGCATGTTCAACACGCCCGACCTGTCGGCTCCCCTGCGCGAACTCGCCGGACAGATGGGCGCGGGCGAGTTCGAAATCGACGTGGCGCGGACCTACGACCTCGACGAGGCCGCCGAGGCCCACCGCGCCGTCATGGAAGACAGTTTCCTCGGCAAACTGGTCATCACGCCCTGACCGGACCGCCTCGTCGTGCCCGGGGCAATCCGGGCAGGCGGTCACCGACGCGGAAGGGTGACGACGCGGCCGGTCGCCGACGGGCGCACAGCCGCGACCGAATTATGTCCCGTGCGCACGTACCGCACGGTCATGGACGTGACATTCGACTTCGACGGAACAGTCGCTCTCGTGACCGGCGCGAGCGGCGCGCTCGGCGGCGCAATCGCCCGCGCGTTTCACGATGCTGGCGCGTCGGTCGCGGCCGCGGACGTGGTCGAACCCGACGACGAGGACGGCTTTTTCGAGGCCGAAGGAGTCCGGTTCTACGAGGGCGACTTCACCGACGAGGCCGACGTGGCGCGCGTCGTCGATGCAGTCGTCTCCGACTTCGGCCGTCTCGACCACCTCGCCAACATCGCCGGGACGTGGCGCGGCGGAACGCCCATCGACGAGACGGAGGCGGACACCTTCGACTTCCTGTTCGACGTGAACCTCAAGACGATGTTCCTCGCGTCGAAACACGCGATTCCGCACCTCCGGGAGACCGAGGGCTCCGTCGTGAGCGTCTCGGCCCGCTCGTCGCTTGAGGGCGGCGAAGGCGACGGAATCTATCGGGCCTCGAAAGCGGGCGTCCGCCTGCTCACCGAAACCATCGCCGAGGAGAACCGCGGCGTCCTGCGCGCGAACGCGGTGATGCCGAGCGTCATCGACACGCCGATGAATCGCGAGATGATGGCCGACGCCGACTTCGAGAAGTGGGTAAAACCCGAGGAAATCGCCCGGACCGTCCTCGCGCTCTGTTCGGACGCGACTCCCGTGACGAGCGGCGCGGCCGTCCCGGTCTACGGCGAGGCCTGACTCGCCTGGCTCGTGGCAACATTCGCCACGAGAGGGCATGACATTCGTTGTGGTGCGCACGAATTTTTACGCGGTGCGCAAGGGATTCACGAACACGACACTCGTTAGAAAAATGAGGCTAATCGAGGTCTGAATTCGGACGAACGTGCCACATCCTATAGTTGGTTGGAGAATTATGTCGATTTTCACTCCGATATGCGACGGCATACCGCGTCATTTATCACACCCACATCGGCAACAGGGTGATAGACATGACCGAACGTGAAACGTGGGCAACCAGGGCAGGGTTCATCCTCGCGGCCGTCGGCAGCGCGGTCGGCCTCGGGAACATCTGGCAGTTCCCGTTCAAGACCGCTCAGTTCGGCGGTGCCTCTTTCCTGATCGTCTACATCATCGCGGCGCTCGGCATCGGCCTCCCGGCCATCCTCGCCGAGTTCGTCATCGGACGCAAGACCAACCTGAACACCATCAACGCCTTCGAGAAGCTCGGCTACAAGGAGTGGCGCGTCGTGGGCGCTATCGGCCTGTTCACCGGCTTCTGGATTCTGTCGTACTACAGCGTCGTCGGGGGCTGGGTCCTCCGGTACATCGGCGGCAGCCTGACCGGCGCGTACTTCGCCGCCCCGGCCGAGTACTTCGGCCAGGTGTCCGCCGGGATGGACGCGCTCGCGCTCCACGCCGTGTTCATGGCGCTCGTCGTCGGCATCGTCGCCGCCGGCATCGAAGACGGCATCGAGAAGGCGACGAAACTGATGGTTCCGAGCATCGTCGTCATCCTCGGCGTGCTCGCGGCCTTCGCCTTCACGCTCCCCGGCGCGTCGGAGGGTTACGCGTACTTTCTCTCGCCCGACTTCAACGCGCTCACGGAGAACTTCGCCGACATCGTCCCCTTCGCGGTCGGACAGGCGTTCTTCTCGCTGTCGCTCGGCATGGGCGCGATGATAACCTACGCCTCCTACATCGACGGCGACCAGAGCCTGTTCGGCGACGGTATCACCATCGTCTTCCTGAACAGTTTCGTCGGCATCCTCGCCGGTCTCGTCGTCCTCCCGCTCCTGTTCGCCCAGGGAATCGACCCCAACACGAGCGGCGCGGGCGCGGTGTTCATCAGCGTCGCCGGCGCGTTCGCCGACATCCCCGGCGGCCAGATAATCGGCCTCGTCTTCTTCGTGGTCGTGCTCATCGCGGCGCTCTCGTCTGCGATTAGCCTCCTCGAAGTCGTCGTCTCGTGGTCCATCGACAACTACGACGTCTCCCGCCCGCAGATGGCCGTCGGTCTCGGCGGCGTCATCTTCCTGCTCGGCGTCCCGTCGGCAATCGACACCGCGTGGCTCGGCTGGTTCGACACGCTCGCCTACAAACTGCTCCTTCCGCTTTCGGTCCTCGGCATCCTCGTCTTCGCGGCGTGGGTCTACGGCGCGCCCGCCATCGACGAACTGATGAAGGGCAGCGGACTCGGCGACGGCGTCGGCCTGACGTGGCTCTGGCTGGTTCGCACGCTCGTCATCGTCGCCGTCGTGGCGACGCTCGCTCTCGGGCTCCAGACGCTGTTCCTCGGCGAGAGCCCGGCCATCATCCCGCCCCTCTGAGGCGGCGAACGGTCCCGCTTTTCGAGCGGTTAGGAATCATCGGTAGCGATGCGTTTTCTCCGACTATTCGACGACGATTTTCACGCGTAGACCACTCAAAACCGTTAAATTTCTCCGATGACGTATCGTCGGTCCGAAAGCCCTTTTACTGGTGGACTGGCAATGGGTGTCAATGACACGAGAAACATGGGCAACACGGCTCGGGTTCATCCTCGCGGCCGTCGGCAGCGCGGTCGGTCTCGGGAACATCTGGCGGTTCCCGTGGCAGACCGCCGAAAACGGCGGCAGCGCGTTCCTCGTCGTGTATCTCGGCATCGTTCTCCTCGTCGGCGTTCCCGGACTCCTCGGCGAGTTCGTCATCGGCCGCCGCGCGAAGAAGTCGCCGGTCGGCGCGCTCCGGGACCTCTCGGGGTCGAAAACGTGGGGGGTCGTCGGCGCGTTCTCGGTCGTCACCGGCATCTCGCTGCTCTCGTTCTACAGCGTCGTCGGCGGGTGGATTATCCGCTATCTCCTCGAAAGCGGGGCCGCGGTCGTCGGCGGAAATCCCGCGTACTTCACCAATCCAGGCCAGTACTTCGGCGGCGTCTCCGCCGGCGTCGACGCCGCGCTCTACCATCTGCTGTTTCTCGGCCTGACCGCGCTCATCGTCTTCGCGGGCGTCCGCAAGGGCATCGAACTCGGCACGAAGGTCATGATGCCCGCCGTGCTCGTCCTGCTCGCCGGTCTCGCCGCCTGGGCCGCGACCCAGCCGAACGCGGCCGCCGGCTACACCTTCTTCCTCCGGTTCGACCCCTCGGTCATCACCGAGAACTTCTTTGCCATCCTCGGCCCCGCCGCCGGACAGGCGCTGTTTACCCTCTCGCTCGGCGCGGGCACGATGATAACCTACTCCTCGTACCTCGACGAGGACCGCTCGCTTCCCTTCGACGGGAGCGCCATCGCCATCCTCAACACGAGCGTCGGCGTCATCACCGGTCTCGTCGTCTTCCCGCTCCTGTTCTCGCAGGGAATCAATCCGACCGAGACCGGCACCGGGCCGGGCGCGCTGTTCGTCGGCCTCGCCGGGGCGTTCTCGCAACTCCCCGCGGGGACGCTCATCGCCACCGCGTTCTTCGCCGTCGTGACGCTCGCGGCGCTGTCGAGTTCCATCAGCATGCTCGAAATCCCCGTCGCGTTCCTCGTCGACGAGTACGGCGTCTCACGCAGGCGCGCCGTCGTCGGGATGACCGCGCTCGTCGCCGTCACCGGCACCGTCTGCGCGTTCAACCCGGGCATCTTCGGCTTCGTCGCCGGCCCACTCGTGAACGTCCTCCTGACCGCCGGTCTCGCCGCGTTCCTCCTGTTCGTCGGCTGGGTCATGGGCCGCGAGGCGCTCGAGGAGTTCGCCGCCGGCGCGGGCGAGTTCTCGAAGTCTTTCGCCACGCCGTGGCTCTTCGCCGTCGGGGTCGTCCTCCCGCTGTTCCTCGTCTTCACGCTCCTCACGCACTTCGGCGTGGACACGACCATCGGCTTCTGGCCGACCGTCGGCGTCGCTGTCGTCGCGTCCGCCGCTGCCTTCTTCGGCCTCCGACAGCCCGACTCGGTCGTCTGAGTAGGGTCTCCCCGCCGCGTTCGGCGCACTGATTCGACTCCGACTGCTCCATTTTCGGCCGACTCGACCGCGAGAAGCGGCCCGCCCGCCGACAACTATGATGATTGTTCCATCTATTCTTCGACAACTGTCGAAGTAAGGGTTGCCGGATTGCGGAACTCCTTTGACCGAGGACTGCGGACCGTTGCTCCAATGAGCGAAGGTGGTCTGGCATGACGATGGAAGACCGGATCGACGAACTCCGCGAGAAGCGCGAGGAAGCCCTGAAGGGCGGCGGTGAGGACCGAATCGCCTCCCAGCACGACAAGGGCAAGATGACCGCCCGCGAGCGCATCGACTACTTCCTCGACGACGGCACCTTCCGCGAGTTCGACCAGTTCCGGACCCACCGCAACCACAAGTTCGGGATGGAGGAGACGAAGCTCCCCGGCGACGGCGTCATCACCGGCTACGGCGAGGTCGACGGCCGAACCGTCTTCGTCTTCGCCCACGACTTCACCGTCTTCGGCGGCTCGCTCGGCGAGGTGTTCGCCGAGAAGGTCTGTAAGGTGATGGACAAGGCGATGGAGGTCGGCGCACCCGTCGTCGGCCTCAACGACTCCGCCGGCGCGCGGATTCAGGAGGGCGTCCAGTCGCTCGGCGGCTTCGGCGAAATCTTCCGCCGCAACACCGAGGCGTCGGGCGTCATCCCGCAGATTTCGGCCATCATGGGCCCCTGTGCGGGCGGCGCGGTGTACTCCCCCGCGCTGACGGACTTCACGTTCATGGTCCGCGACACGAGCCACATGTTCATCACCGGCCCGGACGTCATCAAGACGGTCACGGGCGAGGAGGTCACCTTCGACGAACTCGGCGGCGCGACGACCCACACCTCGACGAGCGGGGTTGCCCACTTCGCCACCGACACCGAAGAGCAGGCACTCGACGACATCCGCCACCTGCTTTCGTACCTCCCGCAGAACAACGTCGAGGACCCCCCGCGCGTCGAACCGTGGGACGACCCCGAACGCGTCGACGACGACCTCGCCGAGGTCGTCCCCGACCAGCCGCGCAAGCCCTACGACATCCACGACGTGCTCGACGGCGTCCTCGACGAGGGCTCCTTCTTCGGCGTGCAGGAGGACTTCGCCAAGAACATCGTCGTCGGCTTCGGCCGCCTCGACGGCCGCTCGGTCGGCATCGTCGCCAACCAGCCCCGCGTGAACGCCGGCACCCTCAACATCGAGGCCTCCGAGAAGGGCGCGCGCTTCATTCGCTTTTGCGACTCGTTCAACATCCCTATCCTCTCGTTCGTGGACGTGCCCGGCTTCCTGCCCGGTACCGACCAGGAACACAACGGTATCATCCGCCACGGCGCGAAGCTCCTGTACGCCTACTCCGAGGCGACGGTGCCCCTCATGACCGTCATCACGCGCAAGGCCTACGGCGGCGCGTACGACGTGATGGCCTCGAAGCACCTCGGCGCGGACGTGAACTACGCGTGGCCGACCGCCGAAATCGCCGTGATGGGGCCGCAGGGCGCGGTCAACATCCTCTACCGCGACGAACTCGAAGCCGCGGACGACCCCGACGCCCGCCGCGACGAACTCATCGAGGAGTACCGCGAGGAGTTCGCCAACCCCTACACCGCCGCGGACCGCGGCTTCATCGACGACGTCATCGAACCCGGCGAGACCCGCGAGCGCCTCATCTCCGACCTCCGGATGCTGAACTCCAAGCGCAAGTCCCAACCCGACAAGAAACACGGCAACATCCCGCTATGAGCGGGGACCTGCTGTCTGGATTGTCGATTCCGGACGACGCCGACGCCGAGGAGGCCGCGGCTATCGCCGCCGCCGTCGGCGCGCATCTCCACGACCAGTCGGTCGCCGCGGCCGCCGCGGCCGCCGACGACGGCGAGGAGACGTGGAACGAGGAGCGCTGGCGGTACGCCGGCCGCCTCGAATCGGTCACGGGCTGTAGCCGTCGCGTCCCCTCCGGCGCGCCGACCGACGCGTGGGCCGCCTCGGGCCGCGTCGACCGGTTCTGAGTCGGGTCGACCGCGAGTTCACGACAGAACAGCTACATTTTCTCCCGACGTCAGTCCGTCCGACATGGTCCAATCCGCGCTCGTCTGGCTGTTTCTCAACGCCGTTTTCGCCGGCTTCGCCGCCGTCGCTGTCGCGGCATACTACGCCGACGAGGGAGAACCCGACTTCATCTCCGCGGCGCTGGCCGCCGTCTTCGCCGGGACCTGCGTCGAACTCGGGATGGCGAACGGCTACCTCCCTGACGGGGTTCTTCCGACCGCCGTTGTCGGGGGCTGCATTGTCGTCGCGCTCGTCTCGCTCGCGGTCGGCGTACAACGGAACCAGACGGCGTTTCAGGCGTTCCGCGGCGACGCCCGGACTCGGTAGTTCACTCGGCGAGTGCCGGGTCGTCGACGATGACGCCATCGACACCGTACTCTCGGAGTCGCCGCGCGACCTCGCGGTCGGGGACCGTCCACGCGTTGACCTCGAAGCCGCGGTCGTGCGCCTCCTCGACCCGCGCCGACGAGAGCAGGTCGTAGTGCGGGTGGACGGCCGTGCAGTTCAGCGCGGTGGCGACCGAGAGCGCGCTCCCCCAGTCGGCCGCGAAGAGAAAGGCGAGCGGGAGCACGCTCGCCTCGCGCACCTCGCGGAGCGCGTCGGCGTCGAACGACGAGACGAGCACCTCGTGTTCCGCGTCACCCACGACGGCCGCGAGGTCGTCGGCGAGACCGATCTCTTTCAGTTCGACGTTGACCGCGACGCGGTCCGGTAGGGCGTCGAACACCGCGGCGAGCGTCGGAATCGACTCGTCGGAGTCGCCGATTGTGAGTTTCCGCAGGTCCGCGAGGCTCGTGTCGGCGACGCGGCCGGTCGCGCCGGTCACGCGGTCGAGCGTCTCGTCGTGGAAGACGACGAGTTCGCCGGAGCCGCACCGTCGGACGTCGAGTTCGACCCAGTCGAGTCGCTTCGCGGCCGCATCGAAGGCGGCGAGCGTGTTCTCGGGGGCGAGGGCGGGACAGCCGCGGTGACCGATGGCGCGCATGTCGGAGCATCGCGGGAGGGCGGACTAAACGCTTCCTCCGGACCGGTCGAAGGTGGTGCGGAGCGGTGGGGAGCGGAGGGGAGCGATTTGTACGGGTATCATTTACTGAGTACCGGCGCGCGCGAGGACCGGCGCGGCCGCTCCGCGTGGGCTGGAGAAGATGTGTTCGCAGAGAGAATCGACTGACTCGAACTTACGCGCCCTGGCCGCCCTTCTTGCGCGTGATGTAGCCGGCGATGCGGTTACGGACGCCCTTCGACTCGACCGTGGTCAGTTCTTCCACGCTGTCCTTGTTCGTCTCGAAGTCCGTGTTGAACGCCTGCGGGTATCGCTCCAGCAGGATGTTACCAAGCTGCTTGACGTACTTGGGCTTGATTGCCATGTCGGAAGATTCCCCGGACGAACACTAAAACGATTCGTTCCGTCTCGCGGCCGCCCGCTCGCGCCAGCCCGTCAACTCGTCGATTCTCGCGAACGCCTCGCGCTCTCTGTTTCCGCCGCATTTCTCGACCGTCTCGGCGAAGTAGTCGAGTCGGTCCAGCAGGTCGCCGGTGTCGAAAGCGGGCACGTCGAGGCGCGAGGCCGCCACCGTCGCGTCGATGACCGCGCCGAAGCCGCGGTTGATAGTGAACGGCCGGGTCCGCTCGACCGCGGCATCGACAGGCCGGAGGTCCCACTTTTCCCACTCGGTCCCGCCGTCCTCGCCGGAATCGACCGGTGTCGCCTCGACTTCGGCCCACGCGTCGGCCGAGTCGAGGACCGGCGAGTCACGCTCGTAGATCGTCATCGCGGCCTCGACGAACGTCCGCGGGTCGGAGACGAACTGAACGACGCCGCCGCCCTGCCGGTGGAAGTTCCGACGGGTTCGGGTGTTTCCCCACGTCGTCGCGGTTGCGGGTGGGAGCGACCCGGGAGAGACATCGTCGCCAACGTCGCCGGACTCCGGTGCGTGGACGCCGAGCGCCGCGAAGTTCCACCGGTCGTTCGGCCCGAGCGTGGCGACGACCGCCTCGGTGACGCCGCGGAGCTCGACGGGCCAGCCGTCGCGGTCGCCGGCGCGACGCCCCGCGTCCGTCCTCTCGTCGTCGCTCATAGCGGCACCCCCCGCTCCAGCGCGACGAACGTCGCCGCGCAGACGATGTCGGCGGTCGTGCCGGGGTTGATTCCCTCGGCGACGAACTCGTCGGCCAGTTCCTCGGCCTCGTCGAGGTCGGAGACGTCGGCCGCGCGGTCCATCACGTCGCGAGCGACGGCCTCGCCGTGGTTCGTCGCCACTAGGGTGTCCGGTTCCTCCGCGAGCAGGTCGAGAAACGCGCGAGCGACGCGGTCGGTGACGGGCCCGTCATCGGCGAGGATGGCCTCAGCCGCGCGGAACGTCCGGGCGAAGCCGCCGGTCCACTCGCGGGCGTTGGCGTCGCGCTCGGCGCTCAGGTCCATCACGTCGTACAGCGTGAATCCGCGGTCTCGGAGCGCGTCGGCCGCGTCGCCGCCGTGCCGAACGTCGAGGTCGGGAGCGTCCTCGGGTACGTCGCCGACGGCCACGTCGACGTGTTCGAACGCGCGGTAGAACCCGACCGCGTCGGCGACGGTGGTCGATTCGACCACGGCGGTCGCGCCGGCGGACGAGAGGTCGCGGTCGTCCGCGGCGGCCGCCCGGACGAGCGGGACGAGAAGCAGGAGACAGCCGAACTGGGTGTTGCCGCCGCCCTGCCGACTCATGCCGGCGACCGCCTCTTCGAACGCTTCGCCGACCGGCGCGCCCGACGCCGCCAGTTCGAGGCCGGCCGCGGAGCCGACCGCGCCCGTCAGGAACTGTTCGAAGTGCAGGTCCGAGAGGTCGCGGCGGCGGTCGACGTTCCCCGGCTTGGGCGTGCCGGCGACCTCGAGCAGGAGCGCGAGTTCGGCGTGCCGCGCGGGGCCGAATCCGCGGTCCGTAACGGGCGCGACCATCAGGCGGACACCCCGCTCTCGTCGCCCGACTCGGCGTCGCTCTCGCGCCCGGCGAACCAGTCGTCCACGGCGGTTCTGACCCGGCGGAGGACCGCCGGATTGTCGCTCGGCCGCCCGACGCTCACCGCGTCGGCCCCGTAGTCGAGGTACTCGGTCGCCGTCTCGCGGTCGCGGACGCCGTTGTTGGCGACGACGAAAAGGTCGGGTGCGGCGGCGGCCACGTCGGCAATCACGGCCTCGGAGTCCATCGCGTCGACGTGGAGCCAGTCGGCCCCCGCGTCGGCAAGGGTGACTGCGAGGCTCGGGAGGTCAACGCCGTCGATTTCGGCGCGGACTTTCGCGCCGACCGGCGCGCCGGATTCGGCGGCCGCGGTGACGTACGCGGCCAGTCGGTCGGTGTCCCGCAGGAGCGTCTCGCCGCAACCGACGGCGCAGAGTTCGTCCTGTCGGCAGTGGGCGTTTATCTCCACACCCGCACCGCGGTCGGCGCAGACGGCCGCGACCTCCCGAATCGGGTCGGGCGAGGTCGCTCTGACGTTGACGGCGACGAAGCGGTCCGCGCCGTCGAATCCGGCGATAGCGTCGAGTTGGTCTGAGACGAAGGCGACCGGGTCGTCGGCGAGGAACTCCGAGCGCCCGCGGGCGACGAGGTCGCGGGCCGCCGCCTGCGAGGCGTCGTCGAGGGCGACGCCGCCGACGAACGCCGCGCCGACGTGGGGGGCCGCGGCGTCCGCCCACGCGGCATCTGACTCGCCGCTGAGGCTCGCGACGGCGACCCGCGGGGTGAACATCACGACACCTCCGCGAGCGCCTCGGCGACGGCGCGGGCGACGCGTTCGGCGTCTTCCGGGCCGTCGATTCGGGTGTCAGTTCTGACGACCGGGCGGTCGAGGTCGGTGCCGTCGTCCGTGTCGAGGACGAACGCGTCGGCGAAGGGGTAGGCCTCGGTGACGCCCGCGGTCGAGGGGTCGTAGCCGACGCCCGCCATGAGGTCGGCGGCGGGGCCGGAGAACACGGTGTCCTCCACGAACGGCGAGACGGCGACGACCGGCGTGTCCGCGAGGGCGTCCGCGAAGCCGTCGATGGCGAGCATCGGGCCGATGCTCGTGACGGGGTTCGAGGGGCCGACGACGACAGGTTCTGCGAGGGCGTCGGCGACTTCGTCGGTGATGGTGGCGTCGTCAGCGCCGCGGAACTCCACGTCGCGGACGGCGGGGTCGGCGCGGCGGTGGACCCAGTACTCCTGGAAGTGCATCGTCCCCTCGTCGGTGTGAATCAGGGTCGCAACGGGGTCGTCGCTCATCGGGAGGAGCGACACGTCGAGGTCGAATGCGTCGGCGAGGGTCCGAGTGACTTCGGTGAGCGAGTTCCCCTCGTCAAGAAGCGAGGTGCGGGTGATGTGGACCGCGCGGTCGCGGTCGCCGATTTCCATGAACTCCGCGACGCCGGAGAAGCGCCGCCAGCGGGCGATGCCGCGGCCGGCGGTCTGGGCCGACTCGGGGAGATAGCGCGGGCCGGATTCGAGGCCGGCCGCGTCAGCGAGGCGGTGGAGTTCGTCGTCGGTCGCGGTGGTGTCGTCGGCGATTCCCCACCAGCGGTCGGTGTCGAGGACGCCGCCGCCGGCGAAGAGGACGGTGTCCACGTCGGGACAGACGAGGTGACCACCGAGTTCCACGTCGTCGCCGGTGTTGGCGACGACGGTCGTCTCGGCGGGGTCGAACACCCCGGCGGCCCCGTCGAGGAGTTTGGGGGTGCCCGTGCCCCCGGCGAGGAAGGTAACCATGATGCGCCGTAGGACGAGTGTCCGTTTGAAAGTTCCTTCACCGGAGACGCCGGCCGGTCGCCGGTGGATGTCGATGAGTCGCGCAGACCGACGAAGTCCTCCTCAGCGACCGCCGCGATAGGCCACCGACACGTCGAACTCCGACGGCATCACCTGTCCGGCGACCGCCTTCCTGACGAAGTAGCCTGAGAAGCCGGTTATCAGCGCCGCGCCGAGGCCGGACATGACGAACATCACGCGCCCGGCGGTCAGACCGGTCAGGGCGCTCATCGCGGCCCAGTAGCCCGCGAAGACCACGAACAGGCACGCGAGACCGAGGAGGGCGTAGCCGATGGCGCTTCCAAGGGCCGAGCGGAGACTCATGTCCCCGCATCCTCGCCCCCGAGTGAAACGGTTTGTGGGCGGTCGAACCACCGCCACCATCGTGCGACAGGAACTTCGTTGAAATACTCAAAGTCTAACAGAGTCGGCGTGCTGAATAGCGAGGATATCTCTCGAAAATAGGCATTCAGTTCAATTTCCCAACAATATTTATCTGCAACCCATACTAACTGAGAAGAGTTACAGAAAATGAAAAAGACCCACAAGTTGGTTCTCTTCATTGGCCTACTATTTCTGGCTACATTTTTCATCCCTGACTCCCCGTACAGCCCTTCTGTACACAGTGAAGCGTCTCCATCCGCCCCCGACCGCCCAACTCAATTAACCGAGTCGAGCGTCCAGACTTATGCAGTCACATACGAGGAGAGGTTACTTCACAACGAACTTATTCAGTCACGTGGGCTGACCCGCGATAGGGGCGATAAGATAATCAGCGAATGTACTGTGACTGAGTTAGAAAGACGGTCGTCCTCAGAGTTTGCCGTCAACATGAGCTGTCACGGAGAAATAAGAGACATCTACAGAATCATCCAACCAACTGACTTCAGTTACGAGGTTGCGTATCTTATTACGCCGGAGTCAACTGAGGAAATTTCAATTCGAGGATACCCTCTTGAAGGGAGTCGATATCTCAGAGAGCCATATTGATTTTTGTAATACTAGGTCACTCAATGACCGACTTGCTCTCTGGATTCAGCACAGTCTCGACAAGCTATCACCAGCTGAGGTTTTCAACAGAGCCCGACGGGGCGGACCACCGACAACACGCGTCACAGAACGGCTATCGCCACCGCGAGACGAATACACACCATGGAATTGTCCCCTCGAACCGCGGTTGTGGTCGCGCTCGTTCTCGTCGTCGCGGTCGTCTCCGGCGGCGTGCTCGCGCTCGATTTCGAGGCCGCGAACTACGAGACGGCGACCTCCGCGACCGCCGCGTCGGGCGGGTCGAACGTCGATTCGCTCCCGCCGATTACCGAGGGCGTCCTCGTGGTCGACGCGCCCGAGGCCGTCCGCGACGACCTGACGGCGGCACTCGTCGAGTCGTTCGCAGAGCGGGGCGTGACCCTCGAACCGACCGATACCCGCGGCGAGGACGCCGAGGGCCCGGTCGTGGTCGTCGTCGTTGACGAGTGGGGCTCGCGCTGGAATCCGGTCGCTCCTTCGGGGGCGGTGGCGTGGCGCGCGGCCTTCGACGCGGGCGGTCACGAGAGACACGTCGACGCGGCGCTGTCGGGTGACCCACTCGTCTTCGAGTCCACCGACGGTCCCGACCTCGCCGGGTCGGTCGAAGCGTCGGTCGAAAGCGCCGGAACCGGGGTCGTCAGCCGACCCGCCTACCGCGACCACCTCGTCGGCGTCGTCGCCGACGCTACCGCAGAACAGGTCGTCGGACAGTTCCCCGACCGGTGAGGCGGGCGGCGCGGGCGGTCGTACGGACGGCCACCTTGCCCCCGTGCCGACCCGAATGCTCGGCTATTTGACTCCTCTCGTGCAACACCCGTTATGACCGCCGTCAAGGACAGCGTCCACGACTACATCTCGCTCGACCCCGTGGCCGCCGAACTGGTCGATACGCCCGCCTTCCAGCGGCTTCGACACATCAAACAGCTCTCGACGGTCCGGCTCGTCTACCCCTCCGCGAGCCACACGCGGTTCGAACACAGCCTCGGCGTCTACCACCTCGCCTCCCGCGCCCTCTCGCATCTCGGCGTCGACGGCGACCGCGCCGCCCACGTCCGCGCCGCCGCGCTCCTCCACGACATCGGCCACGGCCCCTACGGCCACCAGACCGAGGACCTCATCCGCCGGCGGACCGGCCGCGACCACGACGAGATTCACCACCTGCTCGGCGGGACCGAGGTCGGTGACGTCCTGACCGACCACGGCCTCGACCCCGACCGCGTCGCCGACATGGTCGACGGCGCGGGCGGCCTCGGACAGTTGGTCTCCGGGGAGTTGGACGTGGACCGGATGGACTACCTCGTCCGCGACGCCCACCACACCGGCGTCCCCTACGGCACCATCGACCACGGCCGCCTCGTCCGCGAACTCCGGTACCGGGACGGCGAACTCGTACTGGCCGAGGGGAACGTCCAGACCGCCGAATCGCTCCTGCTCGCGCGGGCGCTGATGAACGCGACCGTATACCGCCACCACGTCTCCCGCATCGCGGGCGCGATGCTCGAACGCGCCTCCGAGCGCCTCGTCGACGACGGCGTGCCAATCGAGGAGTTCGTCCGGATGGCCGACCACGACCTGCTCGTCGCCCTCGGCGAGCGCGTGCCCGACCTCGGCCGCCGAATCGAGCGCCGCGACCTCTACAAGCGGGCCGTCTGGGCCCCCATCGACGCCGTACCGACCGACGTGGTCGAACTCGACTTCGAGGCGACGCGGGCGGCCGAGCACGATATCGCCGACGCCGCCGACGTGTCGTCAGAGTCGGTCATCGTGGATGCACCGTCCCGGCCGCGAATCAAGGAGTCCCGGTCGCGCGTCGTCGTCAACGGCGTGGTCCGACGGCTCGAAGACGCCTCGGAACTCGTGGGTGCGCTCCGGTCGGCCGAGCGGACGCAGTGGCGACTCGGCGTCTACGCGCCCGAAGCCGTCCGCGACGAAGTGGCCGCGGCCGCCGTGGACGTGCTCGGGCTTCCGGTTCGCGTGACGACGCCCGTCTGAGGCGCGGGGAGCGCCGAAGACGCACGGCCGTCCGACCCTTTTTCACCGATGGCGGCCGATTCACCCACAATGACGACCATCAAGGACAGCGTCCACGACCACATCGAGGTCGAGGGCGCGGCCGAAGCCCTCCTCGATACGCCGGAGATGCAGCGACTCCGGCGCATCAAGCAGTTGGGAACCGTCCAACTGGTCTACCCCTCCGCGAACCACACGCGGTTCGAACACAGCCTCGGCGTCTACCACCTCGCCTCCCGCGCCCTCTCGCATCTCGGCATCGAGGGCGACGCCGCCGCCCACGTCGAGGCCGCGGCGCTCCTCCACGACGTCGGGCACGGCCCCTACAGCCACAACATCGAGGACGTGACCCACCGCTACACCGGCAAGTACCACGACGACGTGGAGGAACTCGTCGCCCGCGGAACCGTCGGCGAGACGCTGGAGGACGAGGGACTGGACCCCGAGCGCGTCGCCGCCTTGGTCGAGGGCGACGGCCAGTTCGGGCAACTCGTCTCCGGGGAGTTGGACGTGGACCGGATGGACTACCTCGTCCGCGACGCCCACCACACCGGCGTCCCATACGGCACCATCGACCACGAGCGCCTGATTCGAGAGCTGACGTTCGTCGACGGCGAGTTGGTCCTCGCCGAGGGGAACGTCCAGACTGCCGAATCGCTCCTGCTCGCCCGCGCGCTCATGAACCCGACCGTCTACCAGCACCACGTCGCGCGTATCTCGAAGGCGATGCTCCGGCGCGCGTCGGAGCGACTGCTCGACGAACCCGACATCGACGCCGAGGAACTCCGTCGGATGGACGACCCCGACCTGCTCGTCGCGCTCAAACTCACCGACTCGACGAGCGGGTTCGCCGAGCGACTGGCCACTCGCAACCTCTACAAGCGGGCCGTCTGGGCGGAGTTGCCGAACGTCCCCGACTCGATTATCGACGCCGAACACGACGCGCTCGCGGGGTTCGAGCGGGACATCGCCGACGCCGCCGACGTGTCGCCGGAGTCGGTCATCCTCGACGTGCCCTCGCGCCCGTCGATGACCGAGTCGTCGTCGCGGGTGATGGTCAACGGCGAGATTCGGCAGTTGGAGCGCGAATCGCCGCTCGTGCAGGCGCTCCGAACCGCACAGGAACAGCAGTGGCGACTCGGCGTCTACGCCCCGCGCGAGGAGACAGAGCGAGTCGGCCGCGCGGCCGCCGACGTGCTCGGTCTCGACGTGGACGGCGCGCTCGTCGCCGAGGTCAGAAGCGGCCTCAACGCGACGCTCGACGAGTTCGAGTAGCCGCCGTCCCGAGACGGGAGGTTCAAGCACCGCCGAGACGCATTCGAGAGCGATGCAACTCGAGGGTACGATACTCCGCGGCCGCGACTTCGACCCGGTCGAGGGGCGCGTCGTCGTCGAGGACGGCACGATAACCGCAATCGAGGAGACGGCGACCGATTCGACGGACATCATCCTCCCGGCGTTCGTCAACGCCCACACTCACCTCGGCGACTCCATCGCCAAGGAGGCCGGCGAGGGACTGTCGCTCGACGACCTCGTCGCGCCGCCGGACGGGCTGAAACACCGGCTCCTCCGCGCGGCCAGCACCGAGGAGAAAGCCGCCGCGATGCACCGGTCGCTCCGGATGATGGAGGCCGGCGGGACGGCGGCCTGCCTGGAGTTCCGAGAGGGCGGCGTCGAGGGCGTCGACGTCATCCGACGGGCGCTCGACGGCCGCGACATCGAGGCGGTCGTCTTCGGTCGCGAGACGGCTGACGCGATGGAAATCGCCGACGGCTTCGGCGCGTCGGGCGCGCGCGACGGCGAGTTCGGCGAACTTCGGAACGCGACCGAGGCCGCCGGAAAGCTGTTCGGTATCCACGCGGGCGAGCGCGACGCCCACGACATCAACGCCGCGTTGGACCTCGAACCGGACTTCCTCGTCCACATGGTCCACCCCGAGGCACTCCACCTCGAACGCGTCGAGGACAGCGAGATACCCATCGTCATCTGCCCGCGGTCGAACCTCGTCACCGACGCGGGCGTCGCGCCGATTCGCGAACTGGTCGACCGCACCACCGTCGCGCTCGGCACGGACAACGTGATGCTCAACAGCCCCTCGATGTTCCGCGAGATGGAGTTCACCTCCAAGCTGGCGGACGTTTCTGCCACCGAAGTCCTCCGCATGGCGACCGTCAACGGGGCCGAAATCGCCGGGCTGAACTATGGCCTCGTCGAGGAGGGCCGCGACGCCAAACTACTCGTCCTCGACGGCGACACGGACAACCTCGCGGGCGTCGAGGACGTGGTCCGCGCCGTCGTCCGCCGCGCCGGGCAGGCGGACGTGAAAGACGTGTATCTCTGAGGGCGGGCGACGGCCTCTCCTCCAGAATCCGCTCCCAACGGGCCGCAGAACGCTCACGAACGCCGACGTATTCTCGCAGTACTCCTCCCGTAGCAAAGGGTTATTACCGACCCCGAGAAAATGTTATCAAGTGTCATGGTGTTGTACGACCGAATCATCGTTCCCATCGACGGCTCCGCCGGCTCCGAGCGCGTCGCAGTCCACGCGGCGGCCTTAGCGGCCGTCCACGATGCGGAACTCCACGGGGTGTACGTGGTGAACGCGGGGAGCTTCGCGGGGCTCCCGATGGAATCGTCGTGGGAGGGGCTCGACGACATGCTGCGGGCCGACGCCGAGTCGGCGCTCGACCAGGTCGAGCGCGCGGCCGAGTCGCAGGGCGTCCCCGTCGAGACGCACGTCCTCGAAGGGACGCCGAGTCGGGAAATCGTCGAGTTCGCCGAGCGCGGCGGGTGCGACCTCATCGTGATGGGAACCCACGGGCGCGGCGGTATCGACCGCCTGCTCCTCGGGTCGGTCGCGGAAAAGGTCGTCCGAGCGTCGAAAGTCCCCGTCCTGACCGTCCGCATCGAGGGCGGCGGCGACGACGCGGAGGAGTTCGCCGTCGAGGTTCCGGACGACGCCGCGCCGGAGTCGCCCGCAGAGACGGACGGCGTCGCCGACTCGACAGCGACCGCCGACGGCGGAGAGTAGCGGAATAGTGAACTAGCCGACCGGCGGTGCAGGTTCGGTCGCGGTCTCAGCGCCCGTCGTCGGCCGGGCGCAGGTGTTCGCAGTCGCCGGCGTGGACTCGTTTTTCGCCCTCGTCGGTTCGGACGACGAGCGTGCCGGGGTGTTCGATATCGACGGCGTCACCCTCGATGACGCCGCTCGCGGTGTGGACGCGGACCCGCCTGCCGAGCGTGTCCGCCCGCTCGCGCCACGCGGGGAGGACGGTGTCGAGGTTGCCGCGAAGTTCGTCGAAGCGTTCGAGCACCCGCTGGACGAACACGCGGCGTTCGATGGGACCGGCCTCGGCGGCGACGCTCGTCGCGCCCTCGGGGAGGTCGGTGGGGTCGAGGTTGACGTTGGTTCCGGGACCGATGGCGAGCCACGAGACGCGGTCGGCTTCGCCTTCCATCTCGGTGAGGATGCCGCAGAGCTTCCGGTAGCCGCGGTCGTCTGGCGTGTCGACGTCGGTCGAACGGTCACCGGCGTGAGCCGGTGAACCTCCGCTCGCTTCGCTCGCGGAGACACCGTCGGACGCTTTCGCGCCCGATGGGTTATCGTTCGCTTCGCTCACGATAACGTCGTTCGGCCACTTGATGCTCGCATTCACCCCAGCCTCGCGCGCCGCGTCGCAGACGGCGACGGCCATCGCCAGCGTGTACAGCGGGGCGTACGCCGGCGGTTCGTCCGGGCGGACGAGCAGACTCATCCAGACGCCGCCGTCCGGAGCGGACCACTCTCGATTTTTCCTGCCTCGGCTGGCGGTCTGCTGGCGGGCGACGACGACCACGTCGCTCGCGCCCTCGGCGGCGAGTTCGCGGGCGCGGTCGTTCGAGGAGTCGAGCGTCTCGTGGAACTCCACGTCGTAGTCGACGTCGAGGCCGTACTCGATTGCCGGGCCGCCGTACTCCGGCACGTCGGTGACGACGTAGCCGTCGCCGGTGCTCTCGACGCCGAACCCCTCGTCGCGGAGTGATTCGACGTGCTTCCAGACCGCGGCGCGGGAGACGCCCAGTCGGTCGGCGAGGTCGGGCCCGGAGACAGGGCCCTCGGCGAGTGCGTCGAGGAGGGCGCGTCGCGTGTCGCTCATGGAGGTCGGTACCGGCGCACGGGAAAAGAGGTTCGCGGTTCGGGCGCTGTGGTCTCGGGGTCGAACGGGCTATTCGAGGACGAGCAGCACGTCGCCCATGTCCACGCTGTCGCCCTCGGAGACGAGGACCTGCGAGACCGTGCCGCCGCGCTCGGCGACCACGTCGTTTTCCATCTTCATGGCTTCGAGGATACAGACGGTGTCGCCGGGTTCGACCTCGTCGCCCTCCTCGACTTCGACAGAGAGGATGGTCCCCTGCATCTCGGCGGTGACGGACTCGCCGTCGCCCTCGATAATCTGCTGGGAATCGTCGTTTCCGCCGTCGTCGCGGCGCTTGCGCGGGCCGGAGGAGTTAGATTTGCCCGCGGACGCGTTCCCGACCGGGATGGCGGGTGCACCGCGCTCTTCGAGGCTGACCTCGAAGCGCTTGCCGTTGACCTCGACGGTGAAGGTGCGTTCCGTGACCTCGTCGTCGTCGTCATCGTCGGCGACGGCCTCGGGCGACCAGCGCTCGACGGCGGCCTGGATGCGGTCGGGGTCGAGCACCTCGTCGAGGTACTTCGTCGTGTGGCTCCCCTCGCGGAACGCCTCGTCGGTGAGCATGAGGCGGTGGAACGGGATGACCGTGCGGAGCCCCTCGATGTCGAACTCGGCGAGCGCGCGCTCGGCGCGGGCGAGGACCTCCTCGCGGTCCGAGGCGGTGACGATGAGCTTGGCAATCATCGAGTCGTAGTCGCCGCCGATTTCGTCGCCCTGGCGGACGGCGTCGTCCATGCGGACGCCGATGCCGCCCGGCGGGTCGTAGGTCGCGAGCGTGCCCGTCGCGGGCGCGAACTCCTTTTCCGGGGCCTCCGCGTTGATGCGGAACTCCATCGAGTGGCCCTCGATGTCCACGTCGTCCTGCGAGAAGTCGAGTTCCTCGCCGGCGGCGACGCGCAGTTGCCACTTCACCACGTCGAGGCCCGTCACTTCCTCGGTGACGGTGTGTTCGACCTGGATGCGCGTGTTGACCTCCATGAAGTAGAACTCGCCGTCCTCGACGAGGAACTCCACGGTGCCGGCGTTGGTGTAGTCGGCGGCGCGGACGCCGCGGCGGGCGGCCTCGCCGATGCGCTCGCGCAGGTCGTCGGAGAGCGCCGGTGACGGGGCCTCCTCGATGACCTTCTGGTGGCGGCGCTGGAGCGAGCAGTCGCGCTCGCCGAGGTGGCGGACGTTGCCGTGCTCGTCGGCGAGAATCTGCACCTCGATGTGGCGCGGCGCTTCGAGGTACTTCTCGACGTAGACGGATGCGTTGTCGAAGTACGCCTCGCCCTCGCGCTTTGCCGTCTCGAACTGCTCGTCGACCTCGTCCTCGGAGTGGACGACCTTCAGGCCGCGACCGCCACCGCCGCCTTCGGCCTTGATTGCGACCGGGTAGCCGAACTCGTCGGCGACGGCCTTCACGTCCTCGGCGGAGTCGGCGGGCTCGGTCGTCCCGGGGACGACCGGCACGTCGGCGTCTTGCATGAGCGCGCGGGCCTTCGTCTTCTCGCCGAGGCGCTCCATCGCGTCGGCCGACGGGCCGACCCACTTGAACTCGGATTCCTCGACTTTCCGGGCGAACGCGGCGTTCTCCGCGAGGAAGCCGTAGCCGGGATGGATGGCGTCGGCGTCGGCCTTTCGCGCGGCCTCGATGACCGACTCGTGGTCGAGGTAGGAATCGGCCGCGCGGGCGGGACCGATGTTGTACGCCTCGTCGGCGTACCGCACGTGCCCGCCGTGTTTGTCCGCCTCGCTGTAGACGGCGACGGTCCGGACTCCTAACTCCTCGCAGGCGCGCATGACGCGCACCGCGATCTCGCCTCGGTTGGCGACGAGAACCTTGCTGAACATTTGCGGTAGTCTTTCAGGGAACCGCACGTTATTCTATCGGTTTTACCAACGCACGTCGGTGGCCGATTCGACAGACGACGATTTACGTGTTCGACCGTGATAGAAGGCCCGAGCTTACACTTCTCTGGCACTATACGCCGCGAATACTGGTTCAAATCCAAACGGCCTTATGCGTGTGCCACACTACGACACGGGTAATGGCAGTACGAGTCGGCATCCTCGGTGCAACCGGCGCAGTCGGACAGCGATTCATCCAACTCCTCGAAGACCACCCGACGTTCGAACTCGCGGCGCTGACCGCGAGCGAGTCGAGCGCGGGCAAGCGATACGACGAGGCCGCGAAGTGGCGCGTCAACACCCCCATCCCGGACGACGTGGCCGCGATGGAAGTCGGCAGCACCGACCCCGCGGACGTGCCCGACGACATCGACCTCCTGTTTTCGTCGCTCCCGTCGTCGGTCGCCGCCGAGGTCGAACCCGAATTCCTCGAGGCAGGCTACGTCGTCTCCTCGAACTCCTCGAACGACCGCATGGCCCCCGACGTGCCGCTCACGATTCCGGAGATCAATCCGGAGCACCTCGACCTCATCGAGGTCCAGCGCGACGAGCGCGGCTGGGACGGCGCGCTCGTGAAGAACCCGAACTGCTCGACCATCACGATGGTCCCGACGCTCGCCGCGCTCGACCAGTTCGGCCTCGAACGCGTCGACGTCACGACCCTGCAGGCCGTCTCCGGTGCGGGCTACGACGGCGTCACCTCGATGGAAATCATCGACAACGCCATCCCGCACATCGGCGGCGAAGAAGAGAAGATGGAGACGGAGTCCCGCAAGCTTCTGGGCTCGTTCGACGGCGCGGAAGTCGCGCTCCACGGCGCGGAGGTCAACGCCTCGTGTAACCGCATCCCGACGCTCGACGGCCACCTCGAGAGCGTCTTCGCCGACCTCGCCGACGACGCCTCCCCCGAGGACGTCGCGGCCGCGATGCGCGAGTACCCCGGCGTCGACCTCCCGAGCGCGCCCGAACAGCTCATCCACGTCTTCGAGGACAACTTCCGCCCGCAGCCCCGCCTCGACCGCGAGCGCGGCGACGGCATGCAGATTTCCGCCGGCGGCATCCAGGCCACCGAGCACGGCGTGAAGTACAACTGCCTCGCGCACAACACGATTCGCGGCGCGGCCGGCGCGTCGGTCCTCAACGGCGAACTCCTCGCCCAAGAGGGCTGGATTTAGGCTATATCCACCCGTCGGCGTCGCTTGCAACCCCGCTTTCGGCGTCACGGGCTTTCTCTTCGTCTCGCCACTCGTCGGCGAGCCGACCGTACCGAAGTACGTCGACGTGGCCGCCGTCGACGAACCCCTGTTCCCGGTGGACGCCCTCGCGTTCGAAGCCGGCTTTCTCCAGCACGCGGGTCGACGCCGGGTTCGTCTCGTAGGCGTTCGCGTACAGCTTGTTGAGCCGGCGCTCGCCGAAGGCGTAGCCGCAGAGCGTCCGCAACGCGTCGGTCGCGTAGCCGTTGCCCCAGTAGTCGGGCGCGATAAGGTAGCCGACCTCGGCCGCGCCGGTGACGACGTTCGGCGGCTTGAGGCCGATAGTCCCGACCGGGTCGCCGCCGACCGAGACGACGAAGCTGATGTCGTCGCCGTCGCCGCGCGACTCGACCCACTCGCGCTCTGTCACCCGCGTCACCGGGTCGGAAGCGGCGATTCCCCGTCGAACCCGCGGGTCGTTGACCGTCTCGTGGAGGAACTCGACGTGCTCCGACTCGACGGTTCTGAGTTCGACGCGGTCACCTTCGAGAAACGCGGCTCCGGACATACACCGTCCGTCGTCGCGGCCGCACTTCAACGTGGGCGTGCGGAGCACGCGGTATCTGTCGACGAGTCCCACGGTACCGGTTCGATTCGGTCAGAGTTAGACACCGTTTTCACGCCGCGTCGACAGAGCGTGTCACATGTCTCGACGCGGTCTCGAAACGGGGCTCTCCGCCGGCCTGCTCGTCGCCGCACTCGGCGGCATCGCGTGGGCGACCGGCGAGCCGTTCGTCTTTCCCAGCCTCGGCCCCACGGCGTTCGTTCTCGCCTTCCGCCGTCGCGGCGGGCACTCCCGTCCGTCTCGCATCGTCGGCGGCCACGCCGTCGGTGCCGTCGTCGGCTTCGCGACCTACGCGCTCGTCGCCCCCGGCGTGACGCTCGCCCCGTCGCTCTCGGCCGCGTCGACGGACACGCTGCGACTCGTCGCGAGCGCGGCGGTCTCGGTCGCCGCGACGGGCTGGGGAATGGTCGAACTCGACGTGGTCCACCCGCCGGCCTGCGCGACGACGCTCATCGTCTCGCTCGGACTGCTCTCGACGCCCCAGTCGGTCGCGATTATCGTCGCGAGTGTGGTCGTTCTCGTGGGGGTCCACCGCGGGACTGACGCGCTACTCGGCGAGACGCGCGGAGACGCTCCGGGCGACACGAGTTCGCAGGGCTGAGAGTCGGTCGGGGACGATATCGTTCGAAGCAGACGGTGCGGGAGAATGGGGTGCGTGGCGGGCGAACGAGTGGTCGTTGCCCTGACGTGCCTCTGACAGCAGCAAATACTAACTCGTCACCGAGTCACTTATGATTTCTGTGAAACACGTTCGCATCGGGCGCGCTAGCGTCGCTCGCGCGTGAATGTGGCAACTCCCGCCGCCGGTGAGCCTCCGGCCCGACTGACATTCCGCGACAAGAGACACCGACGACGACAGGTATATGTGCCATGGTCTCAATTGACACGCTGTATCGCTATGAAGCCGTGCCACAGCTGTCAGGCGGTTATCGACGAGTACATCCTGGACAAAAAGCTCGAAGTGCTGCGCGACCTCACGGTTGACGACTTCAACCTGTGTGCGGACTGCACCACAGTCGTCGCCGATGCGTGCGTGGAATGCGGCGGTGGCGTCTATGTCCCGCGGGGCGAAACGACGGTCCCCGACTACTGTCCGGCGTGCCGCGCGGACCTCATCCGGCGGACGGGGAGTGACCCCGGCTGGACCTGCGATGCCGTCTCGACCTGAGTAGCGGTTCTCGGCCGTTTTTTGGTGGTTGTTGCTGGGTGTGACGGGAAGTCACACCGTGTCACGCTCGGAGTCACCACGAGATTTTTGTCCGTCGACGCAAAAATTGTTGTATGTCTGAAAGGACGATAATCGAGTTCGTCGAGGAGTGGCAACGTGGTGCGTTTCTCCTGATTGGGTCGGCGCTCGTTGGCGGTGTCTCCGCGGCGTTCGTCGGGTCCCAAACGGACGGATGATGGTCTTGTTGGCGTTCTTCGTCGGGTCGGTGCTAGTTCTAGCGTTTTCGTATCTGTTTTACAGGGAATGAGCGTCGGCTAAGGCCGTTGGCTTGCAGTAGTATCGTCGCCAACTGGGCCTCGCTGAGAGTCGAACGTCGAAAGACGGCCCCGCGAGCGGGCTGCGACTTCCGGGCTCGACGCTCAGTTCCGTAAACTCGGCCCCCGACGTGGCGTGCCTCGCCAGAGTCCTGACGAACTCACGGCTCGTCGTGTTGCGTCGGCAAAAGTATGGGACCGCTGAGAGTCGAACTCAGGTCCTACCGACCCCATCGGCAGAGGATACCACTACCCCACGGTCCCGGGGTGTATTCAAAACGATGCGTGTCTCGCGGTTAAGCCCTTCGTTTCGTCGCGGCGACGCGAAGGGCTGCCGTGCCACGGTATCGCACCGTCGTCGTGCGGTTCGAACGGTGCCACGAAACCGATTCCACTCCACGAGTACGCTTTTGCCGCCTCGGGAGTAATGACAACATATGTTCACGTCTCTCCAGAGCGTCCCGCTCGGACTCCTCCCGTTCGTCGCGATGCTCCTCGTCCTCCTCGCGTTGGGCGTCGCGGGCGTCCGGTGGTGGTCGATTCGTCGCGGTGCCGAGTCTGAACCGGCGGCGGACCGCCCCGAGGAGTCGCACGGTTACCCGCTGGCGTCGTGGCGCTACGTCTACGACCTCGACAAATCGGACGCGAAACGAGAGGTCGCGTCGGTCAACGAGCAGGCGGAGACGCTCGCGGACGCGGAGAAAAAGCGCCGGAGAAAGTAGCGCGAAACGGTCTCAGACTAACACGGCTTCCAGCGAGACGACCTCGCCCGAGTCGGCGTTCGCGTCGCCGACGAGTTCACCCAGACAGACGGCCGAACCGTCGTCGGTGAAACAGGCCACGAGGTCGCCGCGGGAGGCGTCGGCGTCGACGTCGAAGACGCCGGGCGCGTAGACGGGCGCGCCGTTGGCGACCTCGCGGGCCGCGCTGTTGGCGATGGTGACCGATGGGAGATGCGACAGCGCCCGCTCGGCGGGCGAGACCACGTCGCGGAGCCACGACTCGTCGCCCTCCTCGGCGAACGCGAGGGCGTCCGCGAGGTCGTGGAGCGTGGCGAGGTCCGCGTCGTCGAAGGGGTCGGTCGCGGTCCGGCGGAGGTGGCCCATGTGGCCGCCGGTGCCGAGCGCGAGGCCGAGGTCGTGACACAGCTTTCGGATGTACGTCCCCGACTCACAGCGGATGCGCAGGAGCGCCTGTCTGTCTTTCACTTCGAGGAGGTCGAGGTCGTACACCTCGCGGACGCGAAGGCGACGCGAGACGGCGGACTTCCGCGGGGGCTTCTGGTAGAGTTTCGATTCGAACTCGGCGACGGTCGAGTCGATGTCGGCCGGCGCGGGCCCGTGGAGTTCGAGCACGGAGACGTACTCCTTCGAGCCTTCGAGGAACACCTGCGCCATGCGGGTCGCGTCGCCGAGGAGAGTCGGCAGACAGCCGGTCACCTTCGGGTCGAGCGTTCCCGAGTGGGCGGCGCGGTCGACGTCGGCCATGTCGCGGACCCAGCCGGTGACTTGGTGGGCCGACGGCCCCGGCGGCTTGTCGAGGTTGACGACGCCGAACGAGAGCAGGTCGTCGACGCTCCGGTGTTCGGGTGGGTCTCGGAGCATGGTCAGAAGTCGTAACGGACGCCGTCGACCGGGTACTTGCCCTCGTCGGCCTCGGAATCGTAGGACTCGACCGCAGCGATGCAGATGGCGGTCACCTCGTCAGGGCCCCAGCGGGCGGTGTTGAGCGCGATATCGTAGATAGAGAGGTCCGTGATGTCGATGTCGTAGTACGCGTCGTACCGCTTGGCCTCGCTCGCCTCGCGGGTCGTCGTCTCCTCGCGGGCGATGTCGGGCGCTTTGTCCTCGCGGTCGGCGATGCGCTCGGCGCGAACGTCGACGGGGGCGTCGAGCCAAAAACGGAGGTCTGCGGCGTCGCCGGCGAGCCAGCCGGCGAGGCGAGATTCGAGAAGCACGTCGTCGCGGTCGAGCGCGATGTCGCGGAGGCGACGGTCGAGGTCGCGGTCGATCTGGTCGTCCTCCTCGGCGAGTTTGTTGAACTCGACGGCGGTCATGTCGCGCTCGGCGGCGAGTTCGCGGAAGATGTCCCCGCCGCTTATGTGTTCGAGGTCGAACGCCTCGGCGAGCGCGGCGGCGGTCGTGCTTTTCCCGCTGCCCGGTGGTCCGGAGACGGTCAGTAACATATCCATGCTGTGTGCGGTCGGCTAAAAGGTGTTATCGTTGCCGACGACCCCTGCGGAGGCTTCTCACGGGGGTGAATGCGAGAGAACCGAGGCTGGTGAGACGCGGAAACGGAGAGAGAAACGGAGTCGTTTCGAGTCGCTCGGGTCGGCTTACGACGCCGACGGCGACATGTCGATGTTCAGGCTCTTGCGGATGATCTGGGTGAAGCCCATCGAGCAGAGGAAGTACCAGACAATCCACGCCTGCATGGGACCGATAACTCCCTGCTTCCACTCGACGGACCCGACGAGCGGGAGCACGATGTTCTCGGTGACGATGTGCGGGTCGGAGCCCCCGCCGACGCCGATGGCCCAGTACATCCAGAGGAACACCGGGATGGTGAGGAACATGATCCAGACCATCGGGCGGAACTGCTCTTTGAACATGCCCATCTGGTCGCCCATCGCCTCCATCTGCTCTTCTTGAATCTTCTCGAGCGCCGCGTCGTCGCCGCGCTCCTTGGCGTCTTTCTGCCGCTGTTGGATGTCCTTCATCCGCTCTTGATACATGCCCATCTTCTCCATGTCCATGAGGTTCGCCTGCAGGAGCGTGGAGTAGAGGCCGGTCGCGAGCGCGAGGACCATCACGACGGCGTAGAACGGGAGCATGTCGGCCAGCGGGCCGAGCGCCACGTCCATCACGCCGCCGATGACGTTCCGAACCTCGGCGACCGAGTAGCCGAGGAACAGGCCGACGGTGACGACGGCCGCGCCCTTGTCGTACTTCGACCACGAGGAGTCGCCGGTGTCGGTATCGACCGACGAAGACGACGAGCCGCCGGAGTCGGACGTGTCGTCTTCGAGGCCGGCGCGGGTCTCCGCCGCGTCGGCGAGCCGGAACCCCTCGTCGCCGTCGACGAGGATACCTTTCTCGATGAGGCGACCCCACTGGCCGCTCGTGAGCTCGTCGCGAACGTCGGCCCACTCGACTTCTCCGTCGTCCGCCCGTTCGAGGACGGTTTCGACGGCGGCGCGCATGTCGGCGTCGGAGCCGACGAGGTCGCGCACCCGAGATTCGATTCGTGCCATTACCGCCCCTTTAGCAACCGGCTGTTATCAAGGTTTTACTCTGGAGACGAGAGCGAGCGCGCCGGCGCTCCGAGTATAGTCGGCGAAAAACGTCGTTCCGAGTGCGCGCTTACGCGTCGTCGACGACGGCCTGAACGTCCTCGAAGACCTCGTCCGGGGTCTGTTCGCCGTCAACCTCGACGAGGACGCCCTCGTCGCGGTAGTGTTCGATGACCGGCTCGGTGTTCTCCTTGAACACCGACAGGCGCTCGCGGACCGTCTCTTCGGTGTCGTCGTCGCGCTGGACGAGTTCGCCGCCGCAGTCGTCGCAGACGCCCTCCTCCTCGGGCTGGTTGAACTTCACGTGGAAGTTCGTGCCGCAGTCGTCGCAGACACGGCGGCCGGTGAGACGCTCGACGAGTTCTGACTCGGCGACCTTCAGGTAGATGACCGCGTCGAGGTCGGTGATTTCGGTGAGATACTCCGCCTGCGAGAGGTTCCGCGGGTAGCCGTCGAGGACGTAGCCGTCGGCGTCTTCCAGCGCGGCCTCGACGATTTCGTTGACGACCGCGTCGGGGACGAGTTCGCCCTTCTCCATGAACGAACGGGGCGTCCCGTACTCGGTCTCCATGTCCTTGTTCGCGCGCAGCGCGTCGCCCGTGGTGACGTGTTCGACGCCGTAGGTCTCGGCGAGTCGCTTCGACTGTGTGCCCTTACCTGCGCCCGGCGCTCCGAGCAAGAGGATGCGCTTTGCCATATCTGACCCCATCCGGCGAGAGCATATAGTGTTGAAGATACGTACTGAGTTCTGCGACGGCGTCGGTCAGAGGAACGAGACAATATTGCTCCTTGTTCGTCGTTCTACAGCTCTCATGGCCGTCCTATCGCGGTGTTCAAGGGTTTTGTTGCCGGTTTCACAGACGGAAGCGACACGTTCAACGGCGCGGCCCTCGTGGCACCGACAGATGCGCGATTCGTCCCTCATGCGCGACGCGTTCGGCGCGGCCACCGTCGAGCGCGCGTACGGTCAGTGGTGTACGCTCGAACGCGGCTGGCGCGCGACCGCCCTCGGTCTCGTCGTCGTGACCGTCCTCGCGACGTTCGGGCCGTGAGCGCCGGGGAGAGCTCGGACGCCGGCATCGGCCGGCTCGCGCGACTCGCACCGGGCGTCGGCCTCCTCGTCGTCCTCGCGGGGGCGGCGGCGCTCGTCGCCGGCTTCGTCCCCGGCGTCAACGCGCTCTTGCTCGGCGTGCTCTTCGGGGCCGTCGTCGCCAACACGGTCGGCGTCCCCGACTGGGCGCGGCCCGGCGTCGACACGCAGAAGCTCCTCCTCGAGACGGGTATCGTCCTGCTCGGCGCTCGCATCGCAATCGACGAACTCGTCGCCTCCGGCCCCGTGCTGGTCGCGCTCGTCGTCGTCACCGTCGCCGCGGGCGTCCTCCTCGTCGAGGCCGTCGCCGGGCGCGTGTTCGGCCTCGCCGACAAGACCGGGTCGCTTCTCGCGGCCGGCGCGAGCGTCTGCGGCGTCTCCGCGGCCACCGCCATCGCCGGCACCATCGACGCCGACGGCGAGTCGCTCACCCACGTCGTCGCCGCGGTCCTCCTGTTCGACGCGCTCACGCTCGCCGCGTTCCCCATCGCCGGCGACCTGCTTCCGCTGTCCGGCCGTCAGTTCGGCATCTGGGCCGGCCTGAGCATGTTCAGCACCGGCCCCGTCACTGCGGCCGGCTTCGCCCACTCCGAGGTCGCCGGTCGCTGGGCGACCGTGACCAAACTCGCGCGCAACTCCATGCTCGGCTTCGTCGCCGTCGCCTACGCGGTTCGCTACGCCGGCCGGGCCGAGGAGGCCGCGACCGGCCTGCGCGCCGTCTTCGACGGGGTCCCGCGGTTCCTCGTCGGCTTCGTCGCCGTCGCCGCCGTCGCCAACCTCGGCCTGCTCTCGGACGCGACGCTCGCGACCGTCGGCACCGCCAGCGACGCCCTGTTCGCGCTCGCGTTCGTCGGCCTCGGCCTCGACGTTCGGCTCGACGCGATGCGACAGACGGGCGCGGCACCGCTCGCCGTCCTCGGACTGCAACTGCTCACCATCAGCGCGCTCGCGCTCGTCGCGGTTCTCGCGCTGTTCTGACGCGTCGGCGGCCGTCACGGTCGCCACCGTCCGTGGCACACCGCCCCGACGCGGGCCGCTTTTGTACCGCCCGGGTGTAGCAACCCGCATGACTCGATTCGAGGCCGACACCACCCGCGAGCGCCGGAAGCTCTTCGCCGACGCCGTGTCGGCACACCGCGACCGCGGCAGCGCCTTTCTCACTATCGAGGCCGAGCGCCTCGACGACCTCGACGGCGAGGGTCCCGGCCCGTGGATTCAGTTCGCCGACCAGACGTTCAACATGGACGTGACCGAAGACGAACTCGACCGGCTCAAGACGCTCCTCTCGGAGTTCCCCGAGTTCCGCATCGACCAACTGGAGAGTCCCGAAGAGGCCGAGGGAACGAACGTCCGCATCACCGCCCGCTCGGACGCGAACCGCCTCGCCGGCTTCGCAGACCGCGTCTTTCAGGCGGTCTACGGCCGCGACGAGGCGTACCGGGCGTGGGTCACCGCCGTCTGAGAACGCGTTCTCTCCGCGTTCGATTCGCTTCGACGCGGTGCCCCGGTTTGCGAACTTCTAAATCTATTGCCGCACAACTCCCGCGCATGAACTCCCGACGGTCACGTTGTGAATTGGGCTCGCTCGCCCCGGCACAATCCCGTTCCGCCGGGTGGAATCGTCTCCCTCACTCCACTCTCGCGGGTTCGACACATGACTGAACACGTCGAACCGCTGTTCTCACGTCCGCTGCTTCCGCTCGCGAACACGGACGACGCCGAAGTCACCTGCGCCACCGCGTTCCCGCGCATCGCCGCGGCCGGCGGTCAAGCCTCGGTCGTCCACGTCATCGAGAAAGCGGGCGGCGCGCCGGACAAAGCCGGCGTCGAACAGCGCGAGGAGGTCGCGGACGAACTGTTCGATATCGCTCGCCGCGCCGCGGACGACGCCGGCATCGAACTCCAGACCGACCTCCGGTTCGCGACCGACGTCGGCGACGCCATCCTCGAGGCGGCGCACGAGGCCGACGCGACGGCCATCGTCTTCACCCCGCGCGGCGGTCGCTCGTGGTGGGACCTCTTTTCCGGCGCGGTCCGAGAAGAGCTGATTCGACACAGCGACCGTCCCGTGGTCGTGCTGCCACCGGCCGATTCCGACAAAGGCGGTGAAACATGACAGACGAGGAACTCGCAAAAGACCTCGGCCCGCTCGCGGCGTTGACCATCGGTATCGGGACGATGATCGGTGCGGGCATCTTCGTGCTTCCGGGCGCTGCGGTCCAACAGGCCGGGCCGCTCTCGGCCGCCGCGTTCGTCCTCGGCGGCGTCATCGCGCTCTTGACCGCCATGTCCGCCAGCGAACTAGGCACCGCGATGCCGAAGTCCGGCGGCGCGTACTACTACATCAACCACGCCCTCGGGCCGCTGTTCGGCAGCGTCGCCGGGTGGGGCAACTGGATGGGGCTCGCGTTCGCCTCCGCGTTCTACATGACCGGCTTCGGTCAGTACGTGGTGACGTTCCTCCCCATTCCGAGCCTCGTCCTCGGTGGTGTCACGGTTTCCGCCGTGAAGCTCGTCGCCCTCGCGGGCGGCCTCCTCTTCGTGTTCATCAACTACGTCGGTGCGAAGGAGACGGGGAAGCTACAGAACGCCATCGTACTCATTTTGCTGGCCATCCTCGCCGTGTTCACGGTCTTCGGACTCCTGAACGCGGACCTCGCCAAACTCCGACCGTTCGTCCCGCCGGACAAGGGCGTGTCGCCGCTCCTGCCCGTGACCGGCCTCATCTTCGTCTCGTACCTCGGGTTCGTCCAGATTACCTCCGTCGCGGAGGAGATCAAGAACCCCGGCAAGAACCTCCCGCGTGCCGTCCTCGGCAGCGTCGTCATCGTGACGCTGGTGTACGCGCTCGTCCTCCTGACCGTGCTGGCCGCCGTGGACAACAGCCTCGTCGCCGGGAACGAGACCGCCGTCGTCGACGTCGCCCGGCTCCTCATCGGTCCGGTCGGTGCAGGTGCGATGCTGTTCGGCGGCCTCCTCGCCACCGCCTCGTCCGCGAACGCCTCGATTCTCGCCTCCTCGCGGATTAACTTCGCCATGGGGCGCGACCGAATCGTCTCCACGGCACTCAACGAGATTCACCCCCGGTTCGGCACGCCGTACCGCTCTATCGCCATCACCGGCGGGTTCATCCTCCTGTTTATCCTGCTGGCTGACGTCAACACCCTCGCGAACGCCGGGAGCGTCCTCCACCTCATCATCTACGGGCTGCTCAACGTCTCGCTCATCGTGATGCGCGTGTCCGACCCCGAGGATTACCAGCCGGACTACCGGGTTCCGCTGTACCCCTTTGTTCCCATCCTCGGGGCGATTACGTCGTTCGCACTCATCGCGTTCTTCGCCAACACCATCGTCCTCCTCGCGGCCGGCTTCGTGGTGTTCGCCATGGTGTGGTACGCCGCCTACGCCCGCACGAAAGCGACGAAGCAGGGCATCCTCGGAAAGTACCTGCTCCAGCAGTCGGAGCAGCTCCCGGATGCCGCAGTCTCGGCCGCCACGTCGGTCCAGCCCGACGGGGGCTACCGCGTCATGGTCCCGCTTTCGAACCCCGAAAGCGAGCGCGACCTCATCTCGCTGGCCGGGGCCGTCACCAAGGCCAACGACGGGACGCTCGTCGGCGTCCACATCGTGAAAGTGCCGGACCAGACCGCTCTCGAATCGGCCCGCGAGGAGTACGACTTCGCCGAGGCCGACCGCCTGCTCGAACAGGCCCGCGTCGACGCCGACGAACTCGGCGTGGACATGGAGACGCACACCGTTCTCTCTCACCGGTCGTTCGAGGAAGTGTTCGACGCGGCGGAGACCTACAACGCCGACCTCGTCGTCATGGGCTGGGGCCCCGACAGCCACGGGTCGCCCGGCCGCGCCGAGAGCGCGTACGAGGAGATAACGCACGCGCTCCCCTACGACGTGTTGGTGCTGAAGGACCGCGGCTTCGACCCCTCGCACGTGCTCGTCCCGACCGCCGGCGGCCCGGACTCCGACCTTTCGGCGTCCATCGCCTCTGTCCTCCGCGAGTTCTGCGACGCGGAGATAGAGCTCCTCCACGTCGCCGAAGACAGGGACGTGGGTGAGCGCTTCCTCCGCGAGTGGGCCGACGAGCGCGGCCTCGGCGACGCCACACTCACCGTCGAGACCGGCGACGTCGAGAGAGCCATCGAGTCGCACGCGACCGACGCGTCGCTCCTCGTCGTCGGTGCGACGGAGCGCGGCCTGCTCTCGCGGCTCGTCAGCGGCACCGTCGTCATGGACGTCGTCGACGACGTGGAGTGTTCGGTCCTCTTAGCCGAACGGAGTCGCTCTCGGAGCATCAGAGAGCGCCTGTTCGGATAGCCGAACCGGGCCGCGGAACCGACCCGTTTTCTCGCAGACGACGGCCGCGCGTCGCCGCGGCACATTTGTTCTTCGCCGCCGTAGCGAGGGGTATGGCGAAGCAATCGGGGCTGTCGCGCGACGACGTGGAGCTGTCCGTCGAGGCGACGAGCCGCCGCATCGACGCGGGTGAGGTCACGCTCCACGCGGTCGAAGCCGGACCGGAAGACGGCGAACTCGTCGTCCTCCTCCACGGCTTCCCGGAGTGTTGGTACGCGTGGACGGACTACCTCCGCCCGTTGACCGAAGCGGGTTACCGGGTCGTCGCACTCGACCAGCGCGGCTACAACCTGAGCGACCGCCCCTCGGGCGTCGAGTGGTACAGCATCGACGAACTCGCCGACGACGTGGTCGGCGTCGCGGACGCGCTCGGCCACGAGAAGGCCCACGTCGTCGGTCACGACTGGGGTGGCGCGGTTGCGTGGTGGACGGCGCTCCACCACCGCGACCGGGTGCAGTCGCTCACCGCGATGAACCTCCCACACCCGGCGGTGCTCGCCCGCCACCTCAGACGCGACCCGGCCCAACAGCTTCGGAGCTGGTACGTCCTGTTCTTCCAACTGCCGAAGCTCCCCGAACTCCTCGCCCCCGTCGGCGACTGGGCCGTCCTGGAGCGGACGATGACCGGCTCCGCGCTCCCCGGCACGTTCTCGGCGACCGACCTCGACTGCTATCGCGCCGCGTGGTCGGTCTCCGGAGCCTACGGCTCGATGGTCGACTGGTACCGGGCGGTCGCCCGCGAGCGCCCGCGACCCCGCGTCGAGACGGTCGAACCCCCGACGCTCGTCGTCTGGGGGAGCCGCGACCGGTTCCTCCGGCCGAAGATGGCGCGCGAGAGCCTCGCGTTCTGCGAGGACGGCCACCTCAAGACGTTCGAGGAGGCGACCCACTGGATCCACCACGAGGAGCCGGTGGCCGTCGCCCGCGCGCTCGTCGAACACCTCGACGACGCGTGGCGGACCCCGAACAACACCCCCGACGAGGCGGGCCACCGTCCGGTCTGACCGTCGGCGGTCGATTCCGGTGTAGCGGCAGTATTCTCCGCAGTCTTATTGGAGCTATATAGGTCCATCGAGGGAACTTAGCGAGGTTCTTGTACGTCCGGCGTTCAGGTTGAAGCGACGCGGGCAGTCCGGTGGTGGGACTTTCATGCCCCTTCGAACCGTCTCCGCGTCTCTTCATGAGCAGGGACGGGGGACCGTCCCACCTTTCGACCGGCGAGCGGCCGCGCCGACAACCGGGCCTCGACCCCACCGGGACGCCCGTCGTCACCGGATGAGTACGTTCTTACCCGCGGCCCCCGCAGGTCGCGTATGACCGACCTCGGAAAGGTCGACCGCGAGTTCTTCGACGAGTACATCTACCCGCGGTTGGGCGCGGCCCGCGACGACGTGGCGCTCGGCCCGACCCACGGCGTCGACTTCGGCCTCCTCGACATCGACGGCACCGCCGTCGCCATCGCGACCGACCCCGTCTCCGTGCTTCCCGCGCTCGGCTTCGAGCGCGCGGGCCGGTTCGCCATCGACATCGTCCTCTCGGACATCGCCGTCTCGGGGCTGGACCCCTCGCACCTCGCCGTCTCCTTTACGCTCCCGCCCGAGATGACCGACGCGCAGTTCGCCGAACTCTGGGAAGCGATGCACGACGAGGCCGACGACCTCGGCGTCAGCATCGTCACCGGCCACACCGCCCGCTACGCCGGCTGTTCGTACCCGTGGGTCGGCGGCGCGACCGCGCTCGCCGTCGGCGACCACGACGACGTGGTCCGCCCGGACGGCGCGAAACCCGGCGACGACGTGCTCGTGACGAAGGGGCCGGGCGTCGAGGCGACCGGGCTCCTGACGACGCTGTTCCCGGGCGCCTTCGCCGACCTCGACGCCGACGTACTCGACGCCGCGCAGGCGCGACTCGACGAGACCGACGCCGTCCGCGACGCGATGACCGTCTCGGCGGCCGGCGGCCGCGGCGTCCACGCCATGCACGACGCCACCGAGTGCGGCGTCCACGGCGCGCTCAACGAAATCGCCGAGAGCGCGGGCGTCCAACTCGAAATCGACGAGTCGAGCATCCCGCTTCGCCCCGGCGTCCGCGAGACCTGCGAGTTCCTCGGCATCGACCCGTGGCGCTCGACCACCGCCGGGTCGCTCGTCGTCGCCACCGACCCCGCCGTCACGGACGACGTGGTCGCCGCGCTCGACGCCCGCGGCACCCCCGTCGGCGTCGCCGGCACCGTCGTCGCGGGCAAAGGTGTCGTCGTCGACGGCGAGCGAATCGAACACCCCGACGTGGACCCCTCGTGGGCCGCCTACGACCGACTCGCCCGCGAGGCCGAGGAGTCGGACGCCGACGAATAAGCGGATTCAGCCCTCGTTTTCCAGCGCTCCCGCGACCCGGTCGAGCGCCGCGTCCGCCGCGTCGACGTCGGCCGCGAGGCTCAGAAAGCCGTGCGGCATGGCGGCCTCGTGGTCGTGGACGACGTCGACTCCGGCGGCGTCGAGCGCCGACGCGTAGGCCGCGCCCTCGTCCCGAAGCGGGTCGAAGCCGGCGGTGACGACGTACGCGGGCGGGAGGTCGGTGTGCGAGTCGGCCCGAAGCGGCGCGGCGAAGGGGTTGTAACGGTCCACCGGGTTCCGGAGGTAGGTGTCGTGGGCCCACAGCACGTCGTCGCGGGTGAGAAGCGGGCCGTCGGTGTTCTCCCGGAGCGAGTCGTGGTCGGCCGAGCAGTCGGTCATCGGGTACAGGAGAACCTGTCTCTCGATATTGGGGCCACCGAACTCGCGAGCGTGGAGACAGACCGCGGCCGCGAGGTTGCCGCCAGCGCTCGTCCCCGCGACGGCGAGGCGGTCAGCGTCTGCGCCGACGGACGCGCCGTGTTCCGCGACCCACTCGACCGCCCGCACGCAGTCGCCGAGACCGGCGGGAAACGGGTGTTCGGGCGCGAGTCGGTAGTCGACCGAGACGACGACGCGACCCGAACGGACCGCGAGCCGTCGGCAGACGCCGTCGATTGAACCCAGCGTGCCCATCGCCCAGAGGCCGCCGTGGAAGAAGACGAGCGCGGGGCGCGTCTCACCGGGTTCGGGATGATAGATGCGGAGCGGAATCTCGTGGACAGACGCCGCTCTCTCGCCGCTCTCGCCGTCGATTGCGAAGTTCGTAACGCGGGCGACCTCGGGCGCGTCGCCGGCCGAGAACACCTCGTCTTCGACCCGGCGGGCGCTCTCGACGCCGAGCGCGGACCACTCGGGGAGCCCCAGTCGCTCGACCTCGGCGACGGCCGCGCGGGCCTGTGGGTCGAGGTCGGCCGCGCGGTCGGCGACCGCGGCGTCGAAATCGCTATTGTCGGCGTCGTCGGCGTCGGGCCGGGACTCGCCATCAGGTCGGTCGTCGCCGTCGGAGCGAACCATACCGGTGGGCCGCGGGCGACCGTGAAAAACACCACGCCGTGCGGGTCGTGAATCTACTTGTCGCGCCGGCGCTTCGACACGCGTATGACCGACGACCTCACCGTCGAGGCCGCCCGCCAGATGGACGCGGCGGACCCGCTTTCGGACCTCCGTGACCGCTTTTTGGTCCCCGAGGGCGAACTGTACATGGACGGTAACTCGCTCGGCCCGCTCTCCGTCGACGCCGAAGCGGCGCTCGAACGCGTCATCGACGAGTGGCGCGACCTCGCCATCCGCGGGTGGACCGACGCCGACCCGGAGTGGTTCACCTACGGCGAGCGACTGGGCGAGCGACTCGCCCCGCTCGTCGGCGCGAACCCCGACGAGGTCGTCGTCGCCAACTCCACTACCGTCAACATCCACGCGCTCGTCGGGACGTTCTACGACCCCGCCCGCGGCGAGAAAATCGTCGTCGACGACCTCGACTTCCCGACGGACCACTACGCGATTCGCGCGCAACTCCGGGCGGCCGGCCGCGACCCCGACGAGGCGCTCCGCGTGGTCGAGAGCCGCGACGGGCGGACCATCGAGACCGAGGACGTGCTCGACGCCATCGACGACGACGTGGGAATGGTGTTTCTCCCGTCGGTCCTCTACCGGAGCGGCCAGCTGTTCGATATCGAGACCATCACCGAGGCGGCTCACGAGGCCGGCGCGCTGGCCGGCTTCGACCTCGCGCACTCGGTCGGTGCGGTCCCGCACCGCCTCTCCGAGGTTGGCGCGGACTTCGCCGTCTGGTGTCACTACAAGTATCTCAACGCCGGCCCCGGTTCCATCGCCGGCCTCTACGTCAACGAGCGCCACTTCGGCGTCACGCCCGCCCTCGCCGGCTGGTGGGGCAACGACAAGGAGACGCAGTTCGACATGGCGATGACCTACGAGCCGGCCCAGTCGGCCGGCGCGTTCCAGTCGGGGACGGTCCCGGTGCTGTCCGCGGCCCCCCTCGACGGCGCGCTCGACATCGTCGAGGACGCCGGCGGCGTGGCCGCCCTCCGCGAGAAGTCGCTGGCGCTCACGGACTACCTCATCGACCTCGTGGACGAGCGACTGCCGGAGTGCGAGGTCGGCACGCCGCGTGACCCCGCGGCCCGCGGCGGCCACGTCGCGGTCGAACACCCCGAGGCCTACCGCGTCAGCCTCGCGCTCAAGGAACGGGGCGTCGTCGTGGACTACCGCCAGCCGAACGTCGTCCGCATGGCTCCCGCGCCGGCGTACGTCGGCTTCGAGGACGTGTACCGGGCGGTCGAGCACCTGCGTGAGATTCTGGACGGGAAAGACTACGAGGCGTTCGAGAAGCAGAGCGGCGGGGTGACGTAATTCGATGTAGTCAGAAGTATAACAAGTTGGCAGAACACGTTCGTATGGATCCCGAGACGCAACTCCTGTCGATACAGCGGTGGCTCATGTTCATCTCGCTCCTTCTCATCGTTCAGACCTACTACATGACCTCGAGTAACTATTCATCTTTCTCCGGTGCTTTACTTCCTCTTCTCGGCATGCTCGGTTTCTTCGTCGTCGTCTGGTTCGGGCTGACGTTCGACGAGTAGCTATCGTCGAGAGCAAGAAGAGAGCAGCGTTCCAGGTCTTGGACTCGGCCGCTTACCAGTCGATGACTTCCTTGTCGCGCCAGAACTTCCCCGCGGGCGCGCCGGGCTTGAACGTCGCGAGCCACGTCGGCGTCTCCGCGCCTTTCTCGACCGGCCGGTTCGCCTCCTCGCCGCCCATGTCGGTGCGGACCCAGCCGGGACACACCGAGTTGGCGATGAGGCCGTCGTCGCCGTACTGGCCGTCGAGATAGGCGGTGAGGCCGTTGAGGCCTGTCTTCGAGATTCGATACGCGGGCGACCCGCCGGACTGCTCCTCGCCGAGCGCACCCATGCCAGACGAGACGTTGACGACGCGGCCGCCGTCGGACTGGAGGAGGAGGGGAACCGCGTGCTTGCACAGGAGCATCGGCCCGCGGAGGTTGACGCCGAGGGTGCGGTCGATTCGCTCGGTCGGTTCGGCGACGATGTCCTCGCCCTCGCCGCCGACGCCGGCGTTGTTGACGAGGATGTCGAGGCGGCTCTGGTCGGCGAAGATGCCGTCGACGACCTCCTCGATGTCGCCCTCTTGGGTCACGTCGAGGAGGACGCGTTCCGTCCCCTCGGGCGTCTCGTTCGTGACGCTGCGCGACCCCGCGTACACCGTCGCGCCGCGGTCGCGGAGGTTCTCGGCTATCTGGCGGCCGATGCCGCGGTTCGCGCCGGTGACGAGCGCGACCTGTCCGTCGAGGTCGTCGTAGCGGTCGGGTTCCATGGCTGCGTCTGCGAACTGAGAAAGGATATTCTCACCGAAGCGTGCCGGCGGTCGCGGCGTACCGGCGAGGGTTTCGGGAGGCCGACGAGTCACTCGACCGCGATAGTGAGTTCGTGGAACTCGTTTCCGGTCCACTCGTACGCATTCATCCGGCCGTCGGGCGAGCAGATGAGATAGACGTAGCCCGGCCACGACGCCTGTTCTCGGTCGGTCGCGCTCGGGACGGGGTCGGACTCGGGGTGCGAGTGGTAGAAGCCGACCGCGTCGTCGCCCGCCGTCTCGACGGCTTCGATAATCGAAACCGTCTCCTCGGGGTCGAGTTCGTAGGCGACCCGCGGGTCGTCGGCGACGTTCGAAACCGGGTGGACGTCGGTGACGGTGCGCGCGTCGCTGTCGCCGGCGAGGACGCCGCAGACCTCCGCGGGCGGGTCGCGGGCGGCACCCTCGCGGGCGTGCGAGAGAATCGAACGTCGGGCGTCGGCTTCGAGGGCGAGCCTACTCGAAGTCACGGCGCATGGCGATTTCGAACCACGGACAGAGACGCAGTTGACGGTACCACTCGGGGTGGTCGTGGAGGTGCTCGTAGTCGACCCAGAGCATGCCCGCGATTTCCTCTTCGTCGGGGTCGAGTGTGGTGTCTTCGAGCGTGACCTTCAGGACGGCACAGACCTCCCATTCGAGGCCGGCGTTCTCGTAGTAGCGCTTGTACTCGAACTTGTCCGTGACGCGGAGGTCGGAGTACTGGTCGGGCGAGATGCCGAGTTCCTCTTCGAGGCGCTCTTCGGTGGCTTCCTCTTGGGTCTGGCCCTCGACGGGGTGGGAGGCGACGGTGCCGTCCCAGGAGGTGTCCCACAGGCGCTTGTTGGGCGCGCGCTGGGCGAGGAGTATCTGGCCCTCCTCGTTGAACACGAGGCAGGTGAAGGCGCGGTGGCGGATGCCGTCGCCCGTGTGGGCATCGAGTCGGTTGACCGTCCCCTCCGCGTTGTCGTCGGAGTCGACGGCGATAACGTCCTGCGCTGCGTTCTTGTGGAGTTCAGTAGCCTCGTCGGCTGCTGCGTTGCTCATGTGCCTTCCGTCGGAGTCGGGGGTCAACTAAGCTTCGATGCGAACCGCGGACCACGCGGCGGCGGCGCGCGATTAGCCGAGACGCTCGTCGAGAATCAGGCGGGTCTTCGTGCTCTTCACGTCGTCGTGCTCGCGGGCGCGGGTGATGAGGTCGTTGACGGCGCGGGTGTCGGCGGCGTCGACGACGAGGACGATGTCCTCCTCGCCGGAGACCTGCCAGACGAAGTCGACGTCCTTCCAGTCGGCCATCAACTCGGACACGTCGTTGGTGTCCACGTCGACCGCGACGGTCACCTCTATCATCGCCTTCAGGTTCCCCGTGCGGGTCGAAATCGTAAAGCGCTCGATGACGCCCTCCTCGACCAACCGCTCGACGCGGTTTCTGACGGTCCCCTCGGAGGTCCCGACTTCGGCCGCAATCTCCGTGTTGGGGGTCCGAGCGTCCCGTCGAAGGATATCGAGGATACGTCGGTCAAGCTCGTCCATATCTCACGTGCCGTCCCCAGCGACTTACCGATTACGAATTTCGTAACTCGACTTCGAAAGTAACACTTATGCACCCGTGTTCCGTTCGTTTCTCGTAATGTCGGACGCCTATCTGGCGCTGGAAGACGGTCGCGTGGTCGAAGCGCGTGGCCGTGTTCCGGGGCGCACACGCGGTGAACTGGTGTTCACAACCGCATATACGGGATACGAAGAGAGTCTGACCGACCCTTCGTACGAAGAACAAGTTCTCACCTTCTCGTACCCCCTCATCGGGAACTACGGCGTCCGAGCCGAGCGATTCGAGTCCGACCGGGTCCACCCTCGGGCGGCCGTCGCACGCGAGTTCACCGAGGAGGTCGTCGAGTGGCTCGCCGACGAGGGCGTCCCGGCGGTCGACCACCTCGACACGCGCGACCTCGTCACGTCCATCCGCGAGGAGGGCGCGATGAAGGTCGGAATCGCCGTCGGCGAGGACGTGACCCCCGAGGACGCGAAGGAGGAACTCGCGCAGTGCAAGGGCATGAGCGAACACGTCGACATCGGCGCGCAGGTAACCACGACCGAACTCACGACGTTCGAGGGCGACGGCGACACCACCGTCGCGCTCGTCGACTGCGGCGCGAAGGGCTCCATCGTGGACTCCATCGTCGACCGCGGCGCGACGGTCCACGTGCTCCCCTACGATGCGGACGCCGAGGACGTGTCCGCGCTCGAACCCGACGTGCTGTTCATCTCGAACGGCCCCGGCGACCCCGAGAACTACACCGCGACGCGCGAACTCGTCGAGGAGTTCGCCGGCGAGGTCCCGCTGGCGGGCATCTGCCTCGGCCAGCAGATCGTCGCCAGCGCGCTCGGCGGCACCACCGAGAAGATGGCCTTCGGCCACCGCGGCGTCAACCAGCCGGTCCGCGACCTCCAGACCGGCAAAGTCGTCATGACGACCCAGAACCACGGCTACACCGTCGCCGACCCCGGCGACAAGCTCGACGTGACGCAGGTCAACGTCAACGACGACACCGCCGAGGGCCTCGCCAGCGAGGAACTGAGCGTCATCACACGCCAGTACCACCCCGAAGCCCACCCCGGTCCTCACGACTCGCTCGGCTTCTTCGACGACGTGCTCGCCATGGCGGGTACAGAGGGAAACGAGCATAAGCCCCGAGCCGTCGCCTCGGACTGACCACCGCGACCACGACCGCGACCGAACTCGAATCCGCGGCCGATTGCACCCGGCCGCGACCGGACGAACGCTGATTTTTCTGACACGTTTCTCGGCGAGCGACGCGGCTCGTATTTCGGACCTAATGTGGTAGAAACTGTCAAACGGTTTCCCGACGTACGCTCTGTGATGGACGACGTCTCGCTCATCGAACGCGGGTTCGAGGAGTTCCCGGCGACGATTGCCCTCCTCGACAGACACGGAGACATCGTCTACACGAACCGGGCGTGGCGGACGTTCGCCGACGCGAACGACTACGTCGGCGACCCCGATTCGACGGGCATCAACTACCTCGACGTGTGCGATGTGGCCCGCGGGACCGACGAAATTGCCGGCGTCGTCGCCGACGGCATCCGCGCGGTGCTCCGCGGTGAGCGCGACCTCTTCACCGTTGAGTACCCGTGTCACTCGCCCACGGTCTACCGGTGGTTCGCCCTCCGCGTCGTCCCGATAGACACGCCGAGACACGGGAATTTTGCGCTCGTCGCGCACTTCGATATCACCGACAGGCGGCTCGCGGAACTACAGGTCAACGAGAAGAACGAGCACCTCGCGGCGCTCGTCGGCGTGCTCGCCTCGGAACTCAGAGCCCAACTCGCGTCGGCCACCGCGTCCGCCGAGCGCCTCGCCGCGGTCGACGGCGACGACGCGGTGGCGCTCTCGGAGAGCCTCTCGCGCATCGACTCGCTCGTCGAGTGGAGCATCGGCATCGCCGAGCAACCGAGCACAATCGACCTCGCGCCGGTGGACTTCCGCGAGCACGTCGCGCAAGCGCGGGCCGTCGCGTCGCTCGACGGCAGGGGCGACGCCTCGATTCGGGTCGTCGGCGACGGGTCGCTCTTGGCCGACACCCACCTCTTCGGGCTGTTCTTAGTCGCGGTGCTCACGAACTGCTTCGAGCGGAACGACTCACCCGGTCCGTCGTTCAGCGTCGTCGTGGGAACGACTGCCGACGGGTTCTACATCGACGACGACGGACCCCACCCGTCTCCGGAAGAGCGCGCGGCGGCGACCGCGGATTCGAGCCAGTTGCTCGGCGTCGACTACAACTCCCCGCATCTCCCGACGGCGCGACGAATCGCCGACCTGCACGGCTGGCAGTTCGACGTGGGGGACTCGGAACTCGGCGGGGCGCGCTTCGAGGTCCGCGGCGTCGAATGGAACTGACCGACGTTCGGTCGTCGTCGAAAACGGCGAACTGCACGCCCGTCAGGAGAGGTCCGCTTCCATGACGAACGTCGGCTCCTCCGCGAGGTCGCTCCGGGCGAGCGACGCGTCGGAAATCCAATCGATTCGCTCGGGGAGCAGGACGCGCGTCCGGTCCGCGCCGACAGACGCGGCGTCGCGTCGAACCGCGTCCAACAGCGACCCGCAGGCCGACGCGTCGTCCCACGCGGCGACCGCGTACTCGGCCCACGTCACCTCGCCCTCGTCGTCGCGTTCGCGCGAGTAGGTTCGGTTCCGGTAGGTGAAGCCTGTCGCGCGGTCGTCGCCGACGACGAACAGCCGGTCGTCGGCCGCGGCATCGTGGAGGCGGTCGCGGGTCAGTTCGGAGAGCGCCCACGACTCGACGGGGTCGAGCGCGAGTCCTGACAGCTCGGTCCGAGCCCCGCTCCCGGTCCAGTAGGCCCACGCGGCGTCGGCGTCGTCGCCGACCACCGCGTCCGGTTTGGCGGTCGCGTCCGGCTCGGGCGTCGCCCAGCGGAACTCGATGCCGGGGTCGAATCCGACGGTGCGGGCGTTGGCGAGGCTCGGGACGTTCCACGAGTGAATCATGTTGCGGACGCGGCGCGCTCCCCGCTCGCGCGCCCAGTCGAGAAGCGCGTGCGACAGCCGGGTCGCGAGGCCCTGCTCGCGGTAGTCGGAGGCGACGCGCATGCCCTGCGCCCAGCCCTCGTACTCCGAAAGCATGACGACCTGTGCGATGGCGGCCACGTCGTCGGAGGGCGTCTCTTCGCCCATATCGACGAGGAGCGTCGCCTGCTCCAACTCGCCGGGGGAAATCCAGTCGTGGTAGATGTCGGGGATGTAGTCCGACCCGCCGCGGTCGGCCCACGTGTCGCGGGTGAACGCGGCGACCGCGTCGTAGTCCTCGGGTCGGGCGGGTCGAATTTCCATCAAGTTACTCCCACGGGACGGAGCGCTGGGTCAGTTCGCCTTCGAGGTTCCGACCCATCGCGTCGGTCGGGTCCGCCAGGTTGGCGAGCGACCACATGAGCTTCACCTTCGCCGTGCCGGGGAGCGTGTCGCCCGCCTCGACGACGCCGGCGTCGAGCAGGTCGCGCCCGGTGTCGTAGACGCGGTCGCAGACGCGGCCTTCGAGACACTGCGAGGTCATGGCGACGGTGGTCCCGTCTTCCACGAGTTCCTCGAACCGCGGGATGAGGTCGGTGTGGACGTGGCCGAGGCCCGTCCCCTCGATGATGACGCCGGCCTTCCCGTCGAGGTAGTCGAGCGCCGCGGGGTCCATCCCGGGCGTGAACTTCACGAGTTCCACCTCGGATTCGATGTCGGCGTGGAGCGCGAGGTCGGCCTCGCCGCGGGGGGCGTAGTCGCGGCGGAACGTGACCTCCTCGGCCTCGTAGTCGACCTCGCCGAGCGGCTTCGCGCCGACGGTCTCGAACGCGTCGCGCCGGGAGGTGTGGTTCTTGCGGACGCGCGTCCCCTCGTGGAGCGCGCAGACGTCGTCGGACTCCGAGGCGTGCATGCAGACCATGACCTCGGCGGCGTCGGCCTTGGCGGCTTCGACGGCGCAGACGGCGTTCATGACGTTGTCCGACGAGGGTCGGTCCGCCGAGCGCTGACTGCCCGTGAAGACGATGGGAACGGGCGTGTCGAGCATGAACGACATCGCCGACGCGGAGAACTGCATCGTGTCGGTGCCGTGCATGACGACGACGCCGTCGGCCCCGGCTTCGATTTCCTCGGCGATGGCCTCTGCGAGGTCGACCCACACGTCGGTCGTCATGTTCTCCGAGAGGATGTTGGCGACGACGCGGCCGCGGTAGTTCGCCCGCCCCGCGAGGTCGGGGACGGCCCGGAGCACGTCCTCGGCGTCGAACTGCGCGGTCACCGCACCCGTGCGGTAGTCGACCGTCGAGGCGATGGTCCCGCCGGTCGAGATGAGCGAGACGGTCGGGAGGTCGTCGTCGAACTCGATTTCGGAGGTGCCGTCGCCCTCGGACTGTGCGTCTTCGATGTCGTACACGTCGGTTTCGAGCACGTCAACGTCGGCTCCCTCGCGGGCGATGCCGACGTTGTACCCGCCGTCGAGCTTGACGACGAGGTGGTCCTCGGTGGAAGACGGCATGAGCACGCCTTCGTTCGTGACGTCCGCGCGGGTGACGCGGACGCGGTCCCCTGCGTTCATATCGCGGGATACCGTGGGGGCAGACTTCAAACCCACCTTTTTACCGTTCGGGGTCGCCGGAGGCGACCCACTCACGGTAAAAACCTGGAGGGAAAAACGCCGAGTAGCTCGCTTCGCTCGCGACTCGGGACGACAACTGAGGGAGAACCGAATCGCACGGGCGCAACGAATGAGCTGTCTGCGCCCACGACATAACGGACACAAGACATTTTAGCCGACCGGGTGTCTGCCAGCGTATGCTTCCCACGATACTCCTCCAGTCGCGCGGCGCAGGCGCGCTCGTAATCGGCCTGCTGTTTTTCCTCCTGTACCTCGGGATGGTGGTGTGGACGTACCGCGACGCGAAGCGACACAGCAGTCACCCGGCGTTCCTCTGGGCCGTCGTCGTCTTTCTCGCCCCGCTTCTGGGAATCGTCCTGTACCTCATCTTGGGTCGGGGTTCGTAACCACCGCGTCGCGCCTCCTTTTCGACGGGAATCTATCGCGCCGGCACAAGAGCCATCAGGCTCGCCCGCGACCCTGTACACATGCAACGGTCGGACCAACGAGAGTCTGAGCAGTCCGTCGACGACCTGCTCTCCGGAGTGAGCCGCGAGAGCGACGAGGCGGCGGAGACGGGTCGGTCGGCGTCGTCCGGCGGCGGTCGCCTCAGCGGACTGTTCTCCCCGCGCGTGTTCCTCGCGGCGCTCCTGCTCTCCATCGGCGGACTGCTCGTCGGCGGCGCGATTCCCATCGTCGGTTTCGTCGGGCGGTTCGTCGGCATCGCCGCCGCCGGCTTCGTCCTCGGCCTCGTCGGGTCGAAGCGACACTACACGGAGGTCGTGCTCGCCGGCGCAATCGCCGCGGGCCTCGCGTTCGTCCTCTCGACGCTGTTCGCCGTGTTCGCGCCCTTCGCGGTCCAACTGCTCGCGGACTACGGCGTCGCCATCGCGGGCGTCGGCGCGGCGAGCGGCGGGCTCGCGGGGCTGGTCGGTCACTACTTCGGCCGCGACCTCCGGGCGGGCCTGACAGAGGAGTTGTAGGCGTCAGTCGATTCGCCAGCGGTCGCCGTTGTGAGCGACGAGGTCGCCCTCGGCGAGGTGGTGCAGCGCGCTGTCGACGACCGCGGGGTCCGCGTTGAGGTCCTTCGCGATGCCGCGGACGGTGTTCGACCCGTTTGCGAGCGCGGCGAGAATTTCCGCGTAAAAGCGGCTGTCGGCGTCGACGCCGAGGCGGTCGTTGAGGCGGTCGAGCACGTCGGTGATGCGGCCCTGAACCCACCGCTGGGCCAAGGAGAGTTCGTTGTCGAGTTCCTCCAGTTTCCCGAGTTCGCGCGCTAGCTCCGAGACGTCGTCGGTACCGGCGTTCTCGACTTCGAGCGTCACGTGCGGGCAGCGCCCGGCCATGTCGAGGCTCGGACTCGGCGGATAGGCGCTCTTCGCGCCGAACCCGTACGGCGAGACGTTCACCTCCAACCTGAGGTTCCGCGAGATGTGGAAGTACTTGCGCCGCTGGTCGTCGGTGCGCGACTCGATGAGCCCCGCGTCCTCCAGCTTTCGGAGGTGGTCGATGACGGCCTTGGGGCTGACGCCGAGGTACTCGCTTATCTCGGTGACGTAGCACGGTTTGTGCGAGAGCAACCGCAGGATGCGCCGGCGGTTTTCGTTCCCGAGTAGGTCAAGCAGTACCGCGGAGTCCATTACGAGGTCATAGACTGCGGGCGGGGAAAAGCCTGACTCATGTGATACTCTCCGCCGTCGTGCGATTAGCGATTGTGACTCACGGGGCGCTGTCGGGGCGGGAGCGGGGCGCTCAGGGGGCCGGCTCCGGCGTCTCTGAGAGGCGGTCGAACGCCCGCGACGCGAGGAACACCGCGAGGAACGAGAGGGCGACCGTGATGCCCGCGAGGAGCGCCCCCGCTTCGTACTTCAGCGGCGGGTAGTAGCCGAGGCCGTAGTCGAACACGTCGTTGACGAGCGCGAGCGTGAGGGCGAGCCCGAGCGCGCCCTTCGTGGTTGCACCGTAGCGCGGCACGACGAGGGCGAGCGCGAGAAAGCCCGCGTGGGTGAGCATGATGCCCCAGTAGTCCCAGAGCGCGGCCCCCGAGAAGCCGATGTAGAGGTCGGGCCGGAGGTTGAGCGCGACGACCGTCCAGACCCCGTACTTGACGAGCCAGACGAACGCGAGTGTGTGGAGGTACGCGAGTGGCCGGTTGACCGGGGCGTCGGCGACGCGGCGACCGAGGTTCGGAAGGAGCGTCGCGGCCGACAGCGTCATCAGCGCGAGGGCGGTCGGCGAGTCACCGAAAAGCGGGTAGAGGAACGTCGGCAGGTCCGAGAGCGCGGGGTCGGAGTGGACGTAGAAGCTCACCCCGACGAGGAACGCGGCGGCGTTGAGGACGAGGAAGACGACGAGGCTCGGGCCGTTTCCGAGGTAGTACTCCGTCCAGTCGTCCACCGCGGCGTCGAGGTCGAAGTCGCGCAGACCCATCGCCGAGTCGGACGGCGCGCCGAAAGAAAAGGCCGTCGGGGCGAAAAAATCCGAATTCGATGGCTCAGTACGCCACCGGTTGTCATCCCATGTCGGGAGCAAAGGACAGTTAGCCCGGCGCGCCGAACGGCGACGCATGGACGCAGCACTCATCATCCTCGACGGGTGGGGTCTCGGCGACCACGACCGCCGCGACGCCATCAAGGCGGCGGACACGCCGAACTTCGACCGCTACCGCGACGCGGGCGCGTTCGGAACGCTCATCGTCGACGGCCGGCGCGTCGGCCTTCCGGACGGCCAGATGGGCAACAGCGAAGTCGGTCACCTCAACATCGGGGCCGGCCGCGTCGTCAAGCAGGCGTACACCCGCATCGGCGACAGCATCGACGACGGCTCGTTCTTCGAGAACGAGGCCATCACGGCCGCCTACGACCACGCCGACGAACACGACGGCCGCGTACACCTCATGGGCCTCGTCTCCGACGGCGGCGTCCACTCCGACCAACAGCACCTCCACGCGCTCATCGAACTCGCCGCCGACCGCGGCGTCGAGGCCGTCACCCACGCCTTTACCGACGGCCGCGACACCAGCCCCACCGGCGGCGAGGAATACCTCTCGGACCTCGAAGCAGTCGCCGAGGAGCAGGGAACCGGCGGCGTCGCCACCGTCTCCGGGCGCTACTACGCGATGGACCGCGACCAGAACTGGGAGCGCACCAAGCGCGCCTACGACGCCATCGTCGAGCGCGAGGCGGAGTGGACCGCCGACACCGCCGTCGACGCCGTCACCGAGTCGTACGACCGCGGCGACACCGACGAGTTCGTCGAGCCGACCGTCATCGACGACGCGCCCGCCCTCGAAGACGGCGACTCGGTCGTCTTCTTCAACTTCCGCGCCGACCGCGCGCGACAGCTCGTGCGGATGCTCTGCGACATCGAGCCCGTCTGGGAGTTCGAGACGACGCCGCCGGAGATTCTCATGACGACGATGACGCAGTACGACAAGACGTTCGACGTCTCTGTCGCCTACCCGCCGGAACAGCCCGAGGACACGCTGGGTGAGGTGCTCGCCGGGGCGGACATGACGCAGCTTCGGATGGCCGAGTCCGAGAAGTACCCCCACGTCACCTACTTCCTCAACGGCGGCCGCGAGGTCGAGTTCGACGGCGAGATTCGGAACATCGTCGAGAGCCCCGACGTGCCGACCTACGACCTCCAGCCCGAGATGTCCGCGGTGGAACTCACCGACACGGCCATCGGCATCATCGAGTCCGACGACCCGAACGTGATGGTGCTCAACTACGCCAACCCCGACATGGTCGGCCACACCGGCGACTACGAGGCCGCCATCGAGGCCGTCGAGGCCGTCGACGAACAGCTCGGGCGGCTGGTCGAGCGCGTCCGCGCCCACGGTGGCCACGTCTGTATCACGGCCGACCACGGCAACGCCGACGACATGGGCACCGAAGACGACCCGCACACGGCCCACACGTTCAACCCCGTCCCGTTCGTCTACCTCGCGGCCGACCGCGACGACGAGGCGGCCGCGGAGAACGCCGCCGAGGACGAAGCCGCTGAAGACGAAGCCGCCGAGGTCGACCCCGACCACCCGCTTTCGGGCGGTCGGACCGTCCGCGAGGGCGGGTCGCTGTGCGACATCGCGCCGACAATCCTCGAACTCGTCGGCGTCGACCAGCCGTCCGCGATGACCGGCGAGTCGCTGTTAGATTAGAATAAGACGCCACCGCTCGCGCACCGATTCTCGCGTTTTCTTTCTCCGTCGCTGTTTTCCTACGCGCCGGACTCGCCCCGGTAGCGGCGGTACGCGGTCGGGACGAGCATCGACACGCCCGCGACCGCCGCGAGCACGACGAACTCCGGGCGGACGGCCGCGGCGAGGGACTCGGTCGTGAGCGTCTCGACCGACGCGCCGGCGATGACGCCCGCGACGGCCCACGGGAGTTCGCCGACGGCGGTTCCGAGCGCGAACGCGCCGAGTCGGACGTTGGCGACGCCCGCCGCCACCGAGACCACGTCGGAGGGAATCGGCAGCAGGCGGCTCGCGGCGACGCCCCTGACGGAGCCGGTCTGTTCGACGGTTCGCTCGCCGACGTCGGCCAGTCTGGTCGTCCCGCGGTAGCGCCGCGCGAAGAGGAACGGCGGGACGCTCGTGAGGACGATGAGCGCCAGCGCGAACGGCACGCCGACCGGGCCAAGGCCGTAGCCGACGACGAGCGCGAGGAGCGTCGTCGGCCACGCGAGAAGCGGGCGGACGAGCGCGAGCGCGCTCACGACGACGACGAGCCGAACGGGGTCGGCGGCGACCCACGCCGCGCGCCCGATGACGGCGTCTGGCGACGCGAGCAGGAGGCCGGCGACGACGGCCGCGAGCGCGAGGCCAGCGGCGAGGCGCGGACGGGGCACGGAAGCTCTGGGGTCCGTCGTCGCGCCGCGACCAAACGCTTTGTGCTTCGGAGGGCTTTAGCCCGACCCCGTTCGATTGGCTCCCGAACCGTGACCGAGCCCACACGCGACGAGCGCGTCGAACTCGCGCTCGACCTCCTCGCGCATCTCGAAGCCGACGAACTCTCCCTCGCCGAGGTTGTCGACCGCATCGAGACGGTCACCACGGACCCGACGCTCACCCGCGACATCCTCGATACGGCGGAGCTACGGGGCATCATCGAGCGTGACGGCGGCCGCATCCGTCACAACCGCGGCGGCACGTTCGTCAGGTTCGAGAGTCAGGTCGTCCAGCGCGAGGGCGACTTCGACTGCCGCCGGTGCGGCGCGTCAATCTCGACGGGCCACTTCGTGAAGTTCGAGTCCGGCGAACTCGGGCCGTTCGGCTCGTCGTGTATCAGAAAAGTGCTCGGTCGGGAGTAGCGGTCGCGACCGCCGCGACCGGCCGGAACGGCTCGCTTACCGCCCGCGGCGGAGTTCTTCGATGAGCTGTTCGACCAGCTCCTGCTGGTAGCGAATCTGCTCGCTTTGGGTCTCGACGACCTCGCGGAGCGACTCGATTTCGGCGGCGAGTTCGGCGTAGTCGGCATCGACAGCACCGGCGTCGGCCGACTCGGAGTCGGCGGCCGATTCGAAGCCGGAGCCCTCGAACCCGAGGTCCGCGGCGTCGGCGACGTTGTCCGACGCCGACTCGGTCGCCGTCGATTCGGCAGCCTGCTTCGCCTCGGCCACCGCGCCGGTCGCGGACGGGGCTTCGACGGACTGCGTCCGGGCGGTCTGTTGGCTCGGCTCGGCAGGCGCGTCGCTCTCTGCGCGGGTGGCGTTCGCCGGCTCGTCGGACAGTTCGCCGGGGTTCGCGCTCAGCGGGTCGGGGCCCGCGCCGAAGTCGGTGTTGTCACGGTCGGCGTCGGCGTCGGCGGACTCGTCGTTCGCCCGCGCTTTCTCCATCTGGACGCGGAACTCCTCGAGACTGCCGACGCCGTGGTAGTCACACAGCGCCCGCGCGAGTTTCTCGCGGACGAGTCGCGCCTCCTCGTTGGGAATCTTGAACCGCTCTTGGCGGCCGTCGACGGTGAGCACGACCGTCGTGGCGACGCTTCCCGACTCGAATTCGAGGTCGGTCACGTTGGCGTAGTGGTACGATTCGTAGTCTTCGTCCCAGACCGCGCTGCCGATGTGCCGGACGACGCGGGCGTCGGTGACGACGAACGTGAGTTCGCTGAATCGGAACGTCTGGACGACGCGCTCGCCGTCCTCGTCGGTCACGCCGGCGGCCGCGAGCACGCCCTCGACGATGGGCTGGAGCGCGTCGTCGAGTCGCTTCGAGGACATCGAGAACGTCTCGCTCCCGTCGAGACCGTAGTCGAGCGAGAGCTTCGCTTTTCGTCGGCCTTCCTTGACGGACAGTCGCTCGGCAGCGTGCGAGAATTCGTCGACGGACTCGTCAGAGAGGAGGCCTTCGGCCCGATAGACGAGCGTCCGCGTCGGAGTTACAAACAGTTCGTCCTCGCCCCCGAGGTGGACGCGCGTCACCACGTCTTCCTCTCCGAGGACGGACTGGACGATCTCCGGTTGGCTCATGCGTGTGTGCACCCAGTGTTGGGACATAAATCCGCGGGTGACGACGCGAATCGAGTGGCGTGGTGACTCGCCCCGCGGCCGTCGGAGATGAGAAGCTTAAATACAACCAGCACACAACGGGAAGTTGAGCCCGGGTGGCTTAGCTGGACATAGCGCCGCACTCATAGGGTTTCACAATCGGTGCGGAACGCCTTGGAAGCCTCCGCCCCTCGCGAGGTCATGCCGGCCTCGCACCTGGGACATGCGGAGATCGTGGGTTCGGAGCCCACCCCGGGCATTCTTCGATTCGTCACACGTCGAGAGTCGTCCGCGGGTCTCGATGACCACGCTCGTTTTCCCGGAACGCCGTCGCTGTGAGCCGCGGCCACACGTCGAAAAAAGCCGAAGAAGAGTCGGTGACGCTAGTCGAGCGGGTCGTCGAGTTCGCCCATGACCGCTTCGAGGGCGTCGGTCGCGGTGAGGAGGCCGACGACCTCGCCGTCCCGCAGGACGAGCGCGAGCTCTTGGTCTTCCGCCTGGAACTGGTCGAACGCGTCGCTGACGTTCGTGTCGGCGGCGAGCGTCATCGTCGGCGTGGCGATTTCTTCGAACGAGCGCTCGCCGGCGCGGAGCGCCTCGAAGTTGTCGATAATGGAGGGCGCGTAGACGACGCCGTGGAAGTCCGTCAGCGACTCGCCGACGAGCGGAAAGCGGGTGTGCGGCGTGTTCCGAATCCGGTCGAAGTTCTCGCCGGGCGTCGCCGCCGTCGAGAGCGAGACGATGTCGTCTGTCGGAATCATGATTTCGCTGATGGAGAGTTCGTCCACGTCGAGCGCGTTGAGCACCTCGTCGCGGCGCTCTTCGGGGAGTTCGCCCTCTTGGAGAAGCGAGTCCAGACGCTCGCGGAGTTGGCCGCGGGACTCGATGACGTCGGTCTCGGTTTCGAGCCACGCGCCCGTCATCTCGATACCGAAGAGCTTGAGCGTCCACTTGGCGACCCAGTCGCCGAACTTGATGATGGGCGAGATGGCGACGTAAAACCAGTGCAGCGGCGTCGCACCGTAGCGACAGACCATCCGGGAGCGCTCGACGCCGAGGTACGTCGGCGTCTGCTCGCCGTGGGTGAGGTGGAGGAGATTGATAATCATGTACGCGATGAGCGCGCCGGCCCCGATGGTTGCGAGCGTCGTGCCGGCGAACAGCGGCTCGAACAGGGCCGCCAGCGCGGGTTCGGCGACGATACCGACGGCGATGCTCGACGCCGTGATTCCGACTTGGCAGGTCGTGAGATACAGCTCGAGCTCCTGGGTCATCTCCCAGGCCCGTTCGAGTCGGGAGTCGCCGTCGACGAACTCGGACTCGGTGAACTGGCGCGCGCGGGTCAGCGCGAACTCGATAGCCACGAAGAAACCGTTCGCGAGGATGAGAAGTACCCCCGCGACGAGGCGTATACCGATCTCTGTTGGGGTCATCTGTGTCGGTGTCCGGTTCGTTCGCGTTCGACCCGTTAGAAAGCATCGGCCGTCCGGACGTATATGTAGTAGATTATCGGGAATTGTGTATTATTCAATTTGAACTGAGGTTCTGACAACGGTGCCGGGAAAGTTAATGTCGCAGGCGACAGACGGCCGGACGAATGACGGGTCGAGAACTCGACGCGTTGGACAGGAAGATACTGTACACGTTGCAGTCGGAGGCGCGCCGCACGTCGTCGACCGATATCGCCGACGAACTCGACGCCTCGGCCAGCACCGTCCGAAACCGTATCCGGCGGCTCGAAGCCGACGGGGTGCTCCGCGGCTATCACGCCGACGTTGACTACGAGCGCGCGGGCTACCAACTTTACACGCTCATCGTCTGTACGGCCCCGATTCCGGAGCGCGAGGAGTTAGCCGAGGCCGCTGCCGCGGTCCCCGGTGTCGTCGAGGTACAGGAGGTGATGACCGGCGAGCGGAACGTCATGGTCCGGGCCATCGGCGTCGACGGCGACGACCTCAGCCGAATCGGCGAGGAGTTAGACGAACTGGGGCTTCGCGTCTCCGACGAGGACCTGATTCGGAACACCCACCGCCGACCGTACGCGAAGTTCGGCGACGGCGACGGCGAGTGAGCCACGTGGGGACGTCGCCGGTCGACCGCAACCGTGGTTCGCGTGCGACCGATAGGCGAAACGGCTTTAAGAGCCCCGAGGACAGGACACACGGCAATATTCGAACGCTCACGCGACTGGTGATGCGGTTCCCGAACCACCGGTACAGCTTTGACAGGTGATAACGAACTGGTAATCGCCGTTGTCAGAGACCCTCCCGTTCGCGTCGGTCTCTCGCCGACCGGACGCCCCCCACCACCACCACCATCACCACCAGAGCGGTTCAACGCGCTCCGACAACGGGTAGACGCAAGCTGCAACAGCATCGCGCGGTCGGGTCCCCCGCACTCGCCGCGTGGTACGCTACGTGGTTTCATCGGACGACCTCCCCCGGTCGTTCGCTTCCGACGGCGTCCACGCCTCGGTTTTTCGTTCTCCACCGCCCGTGACTTGTGAGCGACGGGACACCGCTGTCGAGCGGTCGAGCCGGGGCTGACTCAGTCGAGTCGCTCGACCTGAATCAGCGCGACGGGGTCGTCCCAGCCGTAAACGGCGGGGTCGAGGTCGCCGTCGCCGACGATGCCGGCGTGCGGCGTGACGACGCCGCCCTCGGCGAGGTCCGGGTCGCTCGCGCCGGTTCCCTCGATGCCGGAATCGATGCCGTAGAGGGCCTGTGCAGGGGGGACCATGTCGCCGTACGCCTCCGTGTTGACCTCGGTTCCGGCGTCGTAGCTGGCCGCGAAGTACGACCGCGACTCGTTCACCCGCTCCGGGAGCGGGACGGTGTCGAGGCCGGCGAAGCCGTCGTTCGTGCCGATGAGCATGCTGACGAACGAGAGGTACGCGCCGCTGGCGTCGGTCTCCAGTTCGAGCGTCGCGGCCGCGGGGAACATCTCGCTCGCCGGGAGTTCGTCGGGGACGAGGGGCGTGTCGCCGACAGCGACGCCGCGAACGTCGTCGGTTTCCTCGGCCAATTCGCCGAGCGGGCCGAGGTTCCCGTTCTCGGCGAGTTCCCTGATGGCGTCGCTCGCCGGGTCGCCGACGGCGAACAGTTCCACGCCGGCGCGGTGGGCGACCACCGCGGGCGGGGTGAACGGCTGCCCCGTCGTCAGGTTCGCCACCGTCACGCGGTAGGTCCGCGCGGACTGGCCGGTTCCGTTTCCGGCCGATTGGCCCGGAAGGCTCGCACTACCCAGACAGCCAGCGAGGGCAGTCAGCACGCCCGCGCCGGTCAGTCCGAGTACGGTTCGTCGCGTCGTCGGAGTCGTCGTGTCTCTCATTGGTCTCACGTGTGGTCGGTTCCACGAGAACGAAGACGCGAGACCGGCTAAAGGCGATTTTTCGAGATTCGGGGTGACTCCGTGACGAATCGGGGTCGAGTCTGTACCAAATTCGGCTGGGACGATGAGCGAGGGACCGAAGTCTGTCGATGAGGTCGGTCGTCACCGGACCGTCACGTAGGTCAGGAACGCCAGCGCGACGAGTTGCAGGGCGCGGAGGACCAACACGGCCTGCTGGACGTGAGGGTCGCCGGAGTAGAGGCTCTGCATCGTGAAGAAGAAGTAGAGCGCGACGGCGTTCTCGACGAGCATGACGACGGCGAACGCGAGCAGGCCGAGGACGAGCGAGGTGCGGAACGTCCGGTAGTTGCGGATCCACACGGCGGTCAGCGCCGCGAGGAAGACGATGTTCGCGCCCGAGAGGGCGCTGGCCGCCATGATTTGGGTGTCCATTGCCATGGTCAATCGAGGTGTGTCGCGATTTCTTCGAAGGTGTCGCGGTACCGTTCGAACTGGTCGGTGAGGAAGTACAGTCGCCCGTACTTGTCGCCGCCGGCCTCGACGACTCCGTGGGATTCGAGGGCGTCGAGGTGGTGTCTGATGGTCTTGTAGCCCACGTCGAGTTCGTCGGCGAGGCGGTTCGCGTTCTGCGGGCGCTCCGAGAGGACGCGGATGATGCGGACGCGATTCTCGCCGCCGCGGGTCGCCGTGAGCAGATACCAGAGCGCCTTCTCCATCGACTGTTCGTTTGACTGATTGGTCGAGCGCGGTAATATTCTCGTGGGTGCCGTTCGACGCGACGAGTTCGACTCGGCGACGACCGAACATGAGCGTTGTTCCAGTTCCGTACCAAATTCGGGTGGAGTCTCCGGGCGCGTCGGGTTGGTCGATGCCGCCGCACCGACGGCGTTCGCCGGTGTCCGAGGCGGAGCAGACTCGGCCTCGTCGGCGGCCCGACTCGAACCGGCAGGACCCTCCGGCGGCAGTAAGGGATATGTCGGTCGCGTCCTACGAAAACTCGTATGGACGACGACACCGGACGGAACGCGTGTGCCATCGAGTCCCCGAAGGGGCGACCCTGTCCCTTCTGCGGCACGTCGATGGACCACCGCCACTGCAAGTACGTCTGCCCGGAACACGGGGTCGTCTACGACTGCAGCGACACGTTCTGGTAACGAAACCTGACAGGAGACGCCCGCACTGGTACCACCGCGAAGTCGGCGGGTTCCCGGGTCGATTTCACGATGGTACGAAGCGTTATGTCGGCAGAGACCTAACGAATGACCGTCCTCCCCGGTCAGCTCAGTTGGTCCCGATGACGGACGCAGTCACGCACACGAAACGATGCTCAACGAATCACAGGTCGAGGCGGGAAAAGACATCCAACAGCGGACGGGAAAGACGTTTTACTTCGCGACGCGCCTCCTTCCGGAGCGCGTCAGACACGCCACGTACGTGCTGTACGCGTTCTTTCGGGTCGCCGACGAGGTCGTCGACGCCGAGGAGACCGCGCCGCCGGCACAACAGCGCGAGCGTCTCGAACGCCTCCGCGCCGAGGCGCTCGGCGAAGTCGAGACCGACGACCCCGTCCTGTCGGCGTTCGCCGAACTCAGGGAGCGCTACGGCATCGACCCCGACGATGTGAACGTCTTCATCGACGCGATGGAGTCAGACATCGAGAAGGACCGCTACGAGACCTACGACGAACTTGAGACGTACATGGACGGGTCGGCCTCCGCGGTCGGCCGGATGATGACCGACGTCATGCGTCCCGACGACCCCGAGGCGGCGCTCCCGCACGCGACGGCCCTAGGACAGGCGTTCCAGATGTCGAACTTCCTGCGCGACGTGGGCGAAGACGTGGTCGAACGCGACCGCGTCTACCTCCCGCAGACGACGCTGGACCGCCACGGCGTCGACGCCGAACAGATACTCGACCTCGAATTCGACGAGCGCGTCGCCGACGTGATGCGCGACGAACTCCGCCGAGCGGAATCGCTGTACCGCGACGGCGTCGCCGGCATCGAGTACCTCCCGTCGGACTGTCAGTTCCCGGTGCTCCTCTCGGCGGTGCTGTACGCCGACCACCACCGGTCGATTCGGAACCTCGGCTACGACACGCTCACGACGACGCCCGAACTCAGCTTCGGGCGAAAGGTGACGCTCCTCGCGAAGACCGCGGCGTACTGGGCCGTCTGGCGCGACCCCGTGGCCGTGTTCAAGACCGTCAGCGTCGTCCCGTACCCGGACGACGACGAACTCGACGCGGAGTTCGGTCCCGGTTCGACGCCGGCCAGTCGCACCCGGCGCAGCGGACGCGTCTCCGGTTGGCTCCGGTCGCTGAACCGCTGGGGCTCTGACTGAGCGACGCGCGATTTTTCCGCGACTGAAACGGTTTACTGGATGGCCGACAGAGCCCACGGCATGCACCGCGTCACCCTCGACACCCGGTTAGACGACTGTCCGCTGGGACGGGTGACCGCCGCGCACGACGTGACGCTGACCACGCCGTACTGGAATCTCTCGCCCGAGACTGGACGGTGCGACCTCTGGGTCGAAGCCTCGTCGCCGGGGCGGTCACAGTTGGAGTCCAGCATGCGCGCGCTCAGAGACGCTGACGGCGTCGACCGCTTCGAACTGAAGCGGAAGCGCGGGTCGAACGCGACGGCCCACGTCGTACTCGCGGAGACGGCCGCCATCGAGACGGTCATGGCCAACGGCGGCGCGGTCATCGCTCCGTTCCGCGACAGAGACGGCTGGGAGCGGTGGCACCTCGGCTTCGCCGAGCCCCGGGCCGCGGCCGCGACCCTCGACTCACTCGACCGCCGCTACGAACTCGCCGTCGTCGAGCAGGCGCCGCTCGGCGGGTCGGTCGCGGCCGACGTCTTCCGGAACTTCGACGAGGCCGCGACGCTCCTCGACGGCTGTGCCCGGCTCACCGAGGCCGAGTCACGGGTGCTCCGAACGGCGGTCGAACACGGCTACTACGAGACGCCGCGGGGAGAGTCGCTCGCGTCACTCGGCGAGCGGTGCGGCGTCTCCGACGTGGCCATCTCGAAGACGCTCCGACGCGCGGAGCGAAAGCTCCTCGGAGCCGCCGTCTCCGCGCTCGCCGACCTCGACACCGACCGGCTGAACGTCGGGGGCGGCGACGGACGTTAGCATACTAACCGTCGGGTACTCCGGGGTCGCGGGCGTTCGTTTCGGTAATGAGCGCACACGCCGACGAACCGCTCTCGGCTGACGACGAACCGAGACTGATTCCCGACGCGCCCCCGCAAACCGCCGACTCGCTTACGCCCGCGACCCCGTTGTCTCCCAACCGCTCACGCCATGGTCGGTGAGTCGCTTCTCGTCGGTCGGTACCGAAACGCCGCCCTGTTCGTGTTCTTGGCGGCGATTTGGGGTGGGACCTACCCCGCGGTGACGGTCGGACTGTCGTCGTTTCCCCCGATTCTGTACGCCGCCCTCCGACTCGACCTCGGCGCGGCTCTCCTGTTGCTGTACGCGGGGTGGCGCACCGACTACTGGCGACCCCGCACGCGACGCGACTGGGCGGTCGTCGCGGCGGCCGGTCTCCTGACACTCGGCGGGTACGGCATCCTCCAGAACATCGGCCAGCAGACCGTCCCGAGCGCGGTCGCATCGGTGCTCGCGGGGCTGATTCCGATACTGACAATCGGGTTCGCGAAACTGTTTCTCCCCGACGAGCGGTTCGGGCCGGTCGAACTGCTCGGCGTCGCCGTCGGCTTCCTCGGACTCGTCGTCATCACCGACCCGGACCCGTCGAATCTCCTCGGAGGGAACGCCGTCGGACTGGCGATACTGGTGCTCGCCGCGGCGTCCTTCGCGCTCGGCGGCGTGCTCACCCAGCGAATCGACAGCGAGATGCCGTTCGCCGCGCAGACCGCGTGGGCGATGGTCGTCGGCGCCGCCGCGAGCCACCTCGCGAGCGCCGCGACCCCGACGGAGTCACTGGCGGAGGTCGACCCGTCGCTCGCGGGCGTCGCAGGTCTCGTCTACCTCGGCGTGGTCGTGAGCGCGCTCGGCTACCTGCTGTACTTCTCGCTTCTCCCCCGACTCGGCTCCGTCGAACTCAATCTCATCACCTACGCCATCGCCGGCTTCGGGACCGTCTACAGCTGGCTGCTGTTCACCGAACCGGTGACCGCGACCACGCTCCTCGGCTTCGGCATCGTCCTCCTTGGGTTCGGCCTGCTCAAGTGGAAACGACTCGGGGCCGTCTATCGAGGCCGTCGTCGCGGCGTCGAGTCGGACTGAGAACAGAACAGCCGCCGGAGAACACCAACGCTCAGGAGCGCCACGGCAACCGCCGCGGAAGCCGCAGGAGCCGCGAGTCGAACCGGTCCGTCTTGAGCAGTCCGACGCCGAACAGCGCGGCGACGGCGACGGGAATCCAGTTGCCGAACCACGCGTTGATGCCGCCCCAGAGGATGACGAAGCTCACGAGGTCGTCGAGCATGAACTCCGTGCGGTCGAGTCGCGCGAGGAGCGCCTCGCGGTCGAACGACCAGTCGAGCGCGACGACGGCGACGGTGGCGCTGACGACCCAGCCGGCGTAGTTCGAAAGCGGGACGCCGTAGAACAGGCGCGCATCGTCGGCGAGGCGGTAGTACTCCCAGAAACCGAGCGCGACGGCGCCCGGGTCGAGCACCACGTCCATGGCGAGGACGGCCGCGATGACGACCCCGAGACGGACGACCCCGTTGCGGGCGCGGTCGCCCAACAGGAGCAGACACAGCAGGTAGGCGTTCATCACGAGCGGGATGAAAAACACCGGCAGCCCGACCGGAACGCCGGCGACCGTCGGCCCGAGGTCGACGCCGTAGTGGAACCAGCCGTAGGGCCAGCCCGTGGTGACGCCGGTGTACTCGATGGCGTAGGCGTAGGCGGTGAGCGCGCCGACGCCGAGGGCGGCCCGCCGGGTCACGAGCGGGAGGACGCCCACGATGAGCGGCGAGCGCATCACGAGCGTCCCGAGGAGGATGAGAAACGCGTTGAACGCGAGCGGGTCGGGGAGCCAGCCCATCGCACTGGCGACGAGGAGCACCGCGCCGTTCAGCGGGAAGAACACCGAGATGGTAAAGCGGTTGTCGCGCACCAGCCGGTCGAGCGCCGCCTCCGCCTCGCTCCGGGTGGACGGCAGGCGCGCTCGCAGGTCGCTCACGCTCACGGACGCACCTCCAGGGACTCGCCTTTACCCATTGACGAACCTCCAGAGAGCCCCGAGGGTGATGAGCATGCCGACGACGGTGTTGATGACGGGATACCACCAGTACGCCCGGTCCACGTCGACGCCGGCGGCGACGATGCCGAGGACGACGACCGGATAGGCCGCCAAGAGCGCGCCGAGTCGGAGGTCGACCGCGGCGAAGGCGACGGCGGCGAGGCCCCACGTCGCGGCGCAGTACCAGTAGGTCCGGCGCTCGCCGAGGGCCGTCGCAGTCGTCCGAATACCGGCCTCGCGGTCGGGTTCGATGTCGGGAATCGCGGAGAACGTGTGCATCCCCATCGTCCAGAGCCACGCGCCGGCGACGGCGAGCATCGGGGGGTTCGACCCCGAGACGGCCGCGTAGGCGGCGACGCCCGGCAGGACGTACAGGCCGTTCGAGACCGAGTCGAGAAGCGGCGTCGTCTTGAACCGAAACGGCGGCGCGCTGTACTCGACGGCGAGGAAGAAGTGCGCGGCGAGCCACGGCCACGCCACCCGCGGAACGAGGGCGAACAGGCCGACGCCGAGCAGGCCGCTCGCGGCGACGACCGCGGTGTTTACTGGGTCGCCGCGCCAGCGGGCCTCGCGGTCGTCTTTCTTCGGGTTCGCCTCGTCCACGTCGGCGTCGAACACGTCGTTGACGCCGTAGAGAAAGACGTTCGCGGGGACGAGGAAGTACGCGAACAGGGCGACCGCTTCGAGGCCGAACAGGTCGGCGGGGGCGCTCGCGGCGGCCGCGACGCCGACGACGACGGGACCGGCGAGGTAGAGCCAGAAGCGGGGCCGCGAGAGGACCGCGAGGTAGACGAGGCGGTCTCGAAGACCGCCGCCTTCCCGTCCGTCGCCCGCTCGTCGGCCGTCGCTGTCCTCGTCGGACCCGCCGGACCCACCGCCCTCGCCGGACTCGGTCTGTGCGGCCATGTCGTCGGTCACCTCGCGTCTTCGGCCATCTCCTCGGCGGTGAGTTGACCGCTGATGAGACACATCGGGACGCCGATGCCCGGCGTGGTAAACGAGCCGGTGAAGTAGAGGCCGTCGACCGCGTCGGAGCCGTGCGGCGGCCGGAGGAGCGCCGTCTGGAACAGCGTGTGCGCGAGGCCGAGCGCGGTGCCCTGCGTGCTGTTGTAGCGCTCCTTGAAGTCGTTCACGCAGAACGACTCCTCGACGACGATTCTGTCGCGGAGGTCGACGCCGGTGTTGTCGGCGATGTCGTCGAGGACGAGGTCGCGGTAGCTCTCGCGGCGTTCCGGCGTGTCCTCCAACCCGGCCGCGATGGGGACGAGCGCGAACAGGTTGCTGTGACCCTCCGGCGCGACCGAGTCGTCGGTCTTCGACGGCACACAGAGGTAGTACGCGGGGTCGTCGGGCCACGCCGGGTCTTCGAATATCGTCTCGAAGTGGTCGTCCCAGTCGGTGGGTAACACGAGCGTGTGGTGGGCGAGTTCGTCCACGTCGCCCTCGACGCCGAGGTAGAGCAGGAACGCCGAGGGGGCGTACGTTCGGGAATCCCAGTAGTCGGCGTCGTACTGCCGCTTCTTCTCCGGGAGGAGCTCCTGTTCGGTGTGGGCGTAGTCGGCGTCGGAGACGACCTGGTCGCAGAGGAACTCGCGGCCGTCCTCGGTGCGGACGGCGAACCCGCCGCGGCGACCGGCGATTTCGGCCACCGGGGAGTCGGTGTGGAACTCGACGCCCAACTCCTCGGCGAGGTCGACGATGGCGTCGACGACGCCCGCGAGACCACCGTCGGGGTAGTAGACACCCATGTTGAAGTCCACGTGGCTCATGAGGTTGTAGAGCGCTGGCGTGTTGTTCGGCGCGCCGCCGAGGAACACCAGCGTGTACTGCATTATCTGCTGGAGCTTCGGGTGGTCGAAGTAGTTCTCGACGTGGTCCTGCATCGAGCCGACGAGCGAGAGCCCCCACGAGTACCGGAACACGTCGAGGTCGATGTAGTCGGTGAGGTCCGGGCGGTCGGTGTAGACGAAGTGCTCCATCCCGATGCGGTAGTTCCGCTCGGCCTTCCGGAGATAGTCGTCGAGCCTGTCGCCCGCGCCGGGTTCGTACGACTCGAAGGTGGCCTTGTTGGCCGCGACGTCGGGGAGCATGTCCACCCGGTCGCCGTCCTTGAAGAAGATGCGGTAGTGCGGGTCGAGCCGGGTCAGACCGTAGTAGTCCTCCGGTTGCTTGCCGAAGTAGGCGAAGAAGCGCTCGAACACGTCGGGCATGAGGTACCACGACGGCCCCATGTCGAACCGGAAGCCGTCGCGTTCGAGGGTGCTGGCTCGGCCGCCGAGCTGTTCGTTCTTCTCCAACAGGGTCACGTCGGCACCGGCGTCCGCGAGGTAGCACGCCGTGGAGAGGCCGCCGAAACCACCGCCGACGACGACGACGGACTCGCCGTCGAGAGAGTCGAGAGCCGAGACAGAATTCATGTCCGTTCGTAAGGACGTAGAGGACATAAATCGACTGACCGAATCGACCGCCGTCGGGGGGTAGCTTTAGGCTCGGTCCCTCCTTACGGCCCCGCATGAACGACACCACCGCGGTGGTCACAGGCGCGAGTTCCGGAATCGGCGCGGCGGTCGCGCGCGCCCTCGGTCGCGCCGGTGCGACCGTCGTCGTCTGTGCCCGCGACGGCGACGCCCTCCAGTCGGTCGTCGACGACATCGAGGCCGGCGGCGGGACCGCCAGCGCCGTCCGCGCCGACGTCCGCGACGAACTCGACATGGAGCGCCTGATGGAGACGGCGGCCCGCGCCGGCGGACGCATCGACGTGCTCGTCGCCAACGCCGCCGTCGCCCACGGGTCCCCCGGCGAGATGCCCGCGCCCGAGGAGTCCTACGCGGCGTTCGACGACACCCTCCGGACCAACGTCCGCGGCGTCTTCGCGGCAGTCAAAGAGGCGCTCCCGCACATGGCCGACGACGGACGCATCCTCGTGCCCTCCGGCTCAATCGCCCGCGAGGCGAAGCCGGGGATGGGCGCGTACGCCGTCTCCAAGGCGGCCGCCGAGGCGCTCGGCCGGCAGTTCGCCGCCGACTGCGACCAGACCGTGACGGTCGTCGACCCCGGCCTCGTCGCCACCGACCTCACCGGCGGACAGGGCCGCGACCCCGACGACGTGGCCGACCTGTTCGTCTGGGCGGCGACCGACGCCGACCCCGCCGAGTTCGACGGCGACATCGCGGACCTCAAGGCGTGGAAACAGGCGACGCGGTGACGACCCTCCCCGTTCCGACTCCCCCATCCCGCCGGAACCGCGCCCCTTATTAATCCGAGCCAGCTCGTTCACAATATGAACCGTTCGACGGCCATCGGCGCGGGGAGCGTCGTGGCACTCGTCGCGCTCTCCGGGTACGCCGCGAGCGCCGAGGCGTGGAATCTCCTTATCGTCTCGTGGGCCGCCTTCGGCGCGATGGCGCTCGCCGCGCCCTTCGGCGCGCGGAGCCGGACCGAACACGCCGAGGGACTCGTGTGGGGCTACGGCCTCGCCAGCGGCGCGATGGTGACGAGCGCCGCGGTGTTTCTGGTCCCGCAGGCGCTCGGCCACCACCCTCAGTTCGGCGGCTTCGGCATCGCCTTCGGTATCCTCGCGGGCTTCGCCGCCCACACCGTCGGCCACCGATTCGCCCATATGGACTTGCCCATCGACCGCACCGTGGCGGAACTCTCGGCGCACGCCGTCTCCGCGGGCGCGATTATCGGCGTCGTCTACGGAAACATCGACGTGGGCGTCGGTCTCGGCCTCGCCATCGTCTCGCACAAGGGGCCGGCCGGCTACGCCGCCGCCCGCCGGCTCTCGGGCCGGGGCGAGTCGGTCGCCCCGCTTCTCCTCCCCGCGGCGGGCCTCGGCATCGCCGCCATCGTCTCCAGCGCCGTCTCGCTCCCGGCGACTGGCGCGTTCCGCGGGCTCGTCTTCGGGTTCGCCTCCGGCGTCTTCCTCCACGTCGCCATGGACTTCCTCCCGCGCTGTGAAATCGGCAGCGAGATTCACGAACTCCTGTCGGTCGAAGACGGCCACGCTCACGCGATTCTCGACCGCCTCCGGGTCCACGCCGCGCTGAGCACCGCCGTCGGCGGCCTCGCCGTCTTCGCCGCGTGGCTGGTGCTCAACTAATCTCTCATTCGCTCGCCGGCCCGAGGTAGCCCCACGCGAGCAGTCGGTCGCCGTCGCCTGCTATCCAGCGCTCGCCGATGTCGTCGCGGTAGTAGAGGTTCGGGATGACGATGTCGTCGACGCGGTCGTAGGCCTGCTTTCTCGCCTCCTGCATCGTCTCGCCCTTCCCGGTGACGACGAGCGGAATGCCGCTCTCGCCGGCCGCGCGCCACTGTCCGTCGACGAGTTTCGCGTCCTCGATGTGGACGCCCTCGCGGCTGTCGGTCTCGAAGACGACCGCCGCGTTCCGCGAGTTCTCGTCGTAGGTCTTCTCGTCGGTGAAGGGAAACGGCGGCAGGACGATTCGGACCGCGATTTGGTAGCCGCTGTGGACCGATAGCTCGGGGTCGTTGCCGTGGGCGAGGTCGTAGAAGAACTGCGCGGTCGACGACTCGAACGACTCCTCTTGGAGCGTAATCGTCGGGTAGCCGAACCGCGGCGTGAACTCCAGCGGGTAGATGCCGTGTTCGTTGACGATGCAGTTGATGTCGATGCTCCCGACGTAGCCCTCCTCGGCGAGCCACGGTTCGAGCCGACCCAGAGTCTCCTCGAACAGCCGGTTCCGCCCGGCCCAGAACATCGACGTGCCCATCTCGCCGGTCGAGGGTCCGATGTTGCCCGGAAAGAGCTTCTTGTGCTCGAAGTTGAAGTTCACCGGGTCGACGAACGTCTCCCCGTTGAAGAAGCCGCAGACGGCGATTTCGACGCCTTCGACCTTCCGCTGGAGCTGAAAGCCCTTCATGCGGTGCCCCCACGCCTGCTTGTAGGCGCGAAGCACCTCGACTACGTCGCTCCCGTCGTCCTCGTTGCCGACGTAGAGGAGTCGCTTGACGTTCTGGACCTCCCCGAGCGGCTTGATGACGTAGGGGGCGCGGTTCCGCCGGACGTACTCGATTCCCTCGTCGAAGTCGCGGAAGACGCGCTGTTCGATGGTGTTGACGCCGTGTTCTTCGAGCACGTCCATGGCGTAGCCGCGGTCCTCTTCGAGGCGGTCGGTGTTGGGCGTCCCGCCGACGACGGCGTGTCCCTCCTCGCGGAGTTCCTGCGCCAGCGCGCCGGTGCCGATATCGGAGCCGACCCAGATGTCGTCGAAGACGATGACGTCGGCCCATTGGACCTCTGCGCGCCAGTCGTCCGTCTTCGGGACGAAGCCGTCGCCGATTTCCTTGTCGCGCTCGGCTTCGATGTAGTACCGAACGTCGTGGCCCTCCCTGTGGACCTGCCACGCGAGGTCGGTGATGAGCGCGGCGTCCGCCGACACGAAGAGGAACTTCATAGCCGACGACTCGGGCGGCGGCCTGAAAACTGTGTGTGTGTGGTGAGCGGTGGCTCGGCGACGACTCAGTTGCTCGCCAGTCGGCGAAGCTGGACGGAGACGCCGAGCGCCGCCCCGAGGAGTAACACGAGGTTGAACGCCGCTTGGAACGGCGCGCGGTACTCGGGGTTCACCCACGTCGTGATGGTCTGGCTGGCGTTGAGGTAGAACTGCAGCGCCGCGATGAGCGCGAGCAACAGCAGCCCCGCGAGGACCGCGTAGTCGAGATAGCGGCGTATCCGCTCCGCGAACTCTCGGTTCTCGCTTTCCTCGTCGTCTCCCGCGTCGTCGGCACTTTCGGGTGGCTCCGGCGTCGCGCCGGTCGAGACCGCCGTCTCGATGTCGGCCTCGTCGGCAGTCGTCGAGTCGTCGCTCATTTCGACCACCTCCGGGCGACGAAGACGGCCGCGAGCAGTCCCACGACCGCCACTATCGGCCCGAAGCCGGGTGCCGCCGAGGAGGTCTCGGTCTGCTCGTACTCGGTTCGCTGCGGTGCGTCGCCGTCGCCGTTCTCGAAGTCTTCGACGCGGAGTTCCACGTCCTCTCTGGTCTGGTTCACGCTAATCGTCCTCGTTGGGTTCAGGTTCGCCGCGCCGCGGGCGGTGTCGATGACGACCCCGTCGCGGAGCAACACGGTGTCGATGTAGTAGTTGTAGCCGTTCGGGACGCTCGCCGACGCGTCCACCGTCTCGGTCCGGCCGGCCGCGATGGCCCCCGCATCGACCGTCGTCCGGGAGGCCACGATGTTCGATTCAGCCTGCCGGAGGACGAACAGCACCGAGAGGTCCTCGGCCGGGTCGTCGCCGGCGTTCGTCAGCGTCGCCGTCAGGTCGAGCGTCGTCCGGTCCTCGCCGGCCTCGCCGATGGCGAATGAGACGGGCGGAAGCGCCTCGCTGTCGGTGAACGAGGTGGTCGACCGGAGGTACGGCGGCTTGATGGCCGAGACGCCGCGGACGCTCTTTCGCGCCTGGTCGACCCGCTCGTCGTCGCTGTAGAGGACGACTTCGATGTCGTAGCCGCCCTCGCGGGGGACCGTGAGGTTGGTCGTCGTCGCCGTCTCACCGTCCTTCGAGAGCGTCCCGACGTCGAGTTCCTGCGTCGTCGTCAACAGCCCCGACTCGGCGTCGACGGCGCGGACGAGGACGCTCACGTTCTGCGTGGGGTTTCCTCGGTGGTCGATGCGTGTCTCGATTTCGAGCGTGACCGTCTCTCCCGTCGCCTGTCCGGCCGCGATGGAGACGCCGGCGACGTCCACCGGTCCGGGTCGGACGGGGCCGTCGTCGGTCGGGTCCGCGACGACCCCCGGAACCACGGCGGCGGCGACGAGCGCCACGACGACGACGCCGACCGCCCCGGCGGTGAGGAGGGCGTTTCTTTCCATACCCGACTGACATTTACGGTCGGGTATATGTTTTGTCCCCGACGGGTTGGCGGAGCAGGCGACACAACGGAGGCACCGCGGCCGCAGAGACACCGCAGCCGTGGGGACCCGCCCGACTCCGGGAGTGTCATGGTGAGTGTGAACACACGCTTTGGCCTCGGGGCGCGTATCTCTACTGCCATGTCGAAGGCGATGCAACAGGCGACGTGTTCGTGCGGGTTCAGCGTAACCTCGGAGAACAGAAACGAGGTCGTGAAAGTGATTCAGGAACACGCCCACGACGAGCACGGAAAAGAGATGACGAGAGACGACGTGCTGGCGATGATGAAGCAGGCCTGACGAGCGTGGTCGGGCGTGGATTTTTATAGGACGGCGTAGCGATATGTGGCATGGCAACATACGTTATCGGGACGAACTCGGTCCACACGAGCGCCGAAGTCTGCGACTATCTCTCGCGGCGAATCGACGCCGGCGACGTGCTCCACGTCGTCAACTCTCACCGCGGCGGCGACGAGACCGACAGCGAGGACGTTCGCGACGGCGAGGACGCCCTGAACGTCGTCGTCTCCCGTCTCGGCGACCTCGTGGACGTGGAGACCCACCAGTACATCCGCGGTAACGACGCCGCCGACGACATCCTCCAGTGCGCCGACGAACACGACGCGGACGAAATCGTCATCGGCGTCCGAAAGCGCAATCCGACCTCGAAAATCGTCTTCGGCAGCACGGCACAGGACGTGCTGTTGAACTCGAACATCCCGATGGCGGTCGTCCCGCTGGAAAAAGTCTAATCGTCGCGTCCGAAGTCGCTCGCGGCCGCGTTAGTCTCCGGCCCGGTACTCGACGAGCACCATCTCGAATGCGGGCTCCTCGTCGCCTTCCTCCTCGTAGAACGCCATGTAGCCCGGCAGCGGACTCTCCGGCGTGACGCAGCTCTCCCAGAAGACGCTCCCGTTCGTCCGGACGACGAAGTTCGCGCACTCCAGGCCGGCGTAGGCGGAGATTTCTTCGACTTTGAAGCTCACGTTGCCGTTTTCGCCGGAGGCCTCCCAGCCGTCGCCGACGCGGAGCGTCTCGCCGTCGACCCCGCTGTAGTACGGCGAGTCGAAGCCGATGGTAGCGACTGAGCCCGACGGGCTTCCGGCGAGTTCGCCGTAAATCTCGTCCGGCGGCGCGCTCACGGTCTGCTCGCTCGTCGTGTTGGGCGTGACCAGTTTCGTCCGAATCGTCACCTCGTCGTCGGTCGCGGAGACGACCTCCCACTCGTAGGTTGCGGTGCCGTCGATGCTCGGACTCGTGATGTCGTAGCGGTAGTACTGTCCGGTCCGGTACCGCTGGTCCCACGTCCCGTTGAAGCTGAAAGACGTCCTCTCTGCTGCGTCGCCGTCGCCGCTCTGGTCTGCCGACTCGCCGTCGGCGGCGGTCCCGGTCGCGTCTGTCGCGCCCGTCGATGCGTCGGTCGCGGTCGTGGCGTCGCCGCCGACGCCGCCCCCGCACCCGGCGAGGAGAACCATGAGTGCTGCGAGAAGCACTCGCGCTGCTGTGGGTTGCATACAAGACACGAGAGGCCACCCGGGGACATAATAGACACGTCAGACGGGGCGAGGGCGCACGAGGCGAACCGAGACGACCGTTCAGTTCTCGCCGTCGGCGTCGAGGACCTTCTCGGCGAGCGTCGGCACGAACGTCCCGATGTCCGTGACCATGCCGATGGCCTGCGAGGAGCCGCGGTCGAGCAGTTGCGTGACGGTCGCGGGGTTGATGTCGACGCAGACGGTCTTCGCCGTCGAGGGCAGGCAGTTGCCGACGGCGACGGAGTGCAGAAGCGTCGAGAGCATGAGCACCATGTCGGCGCGGTGGGCCTGCTCGCGGATGGCGTTCTGCGCCTCGATGGTGTCGGTGATGGTGTCCGGAAGCGGGCCGTCGTCCCGAATCGACCCCGCGAGGACGTACGGTACGTCGTTTTTCACGCACTCGTACATCACACCCTCTTTGATGAGTCCCTCCTCGACCGCCTCGGCGATGCCGCCGGCGCGGATGACCTCGCTGATGGTGTAGATGTGGTGTTTGTGGCCCTTTCGGGGGTGTTCCATCGTCTCCATGTCCATCCCGAGAGAGGTGCCGTACAGCCCGCGTTCGATGTCGTGGGTGGCGAAGCCGTTCCCGGCGGAAATCATGTCCACGTAGCCCTCGCGGACGAGTTCGGCGAGGGCGTCGCCGCCGCCCGAGTGGATGAGCGCCGGTCCGGCGACGACGAGGACGTTCCCGCCGTCGGCTTTGGTCTCGCGGAGCGCGTCGGCGACCTCGCCGATGAGCGACTCCGAGGGGCGCTCCGAGGAGACGCCGCCCTGCATGAACCCGAAGGGACCCGAGGCGTCGCGGGGCCGCTCCGGCGGCTTGACGCGAATCCCCGCCTCGTCGGTGACGACGAGGTCGCCCTCCTCGATGCCGTTGAGGACTTTCGTGTAGGCCCGGGGGCCGTCGTCGGTCTCCTCGACGACTATCGCGCAGTCCATCTCGATGTCCTCGACAGGGAGCCACTCGCCTTGATACCGAACGTCGGTCGGGTGGTTGGTCGTCGAGTAAAAGCCCACGGGGACGACCCGGTCGGCCGGCGAAGCCTCGACGCGGGCGTCCACGGGGTCCGTGAGGTTCGCGCCGATTTGGTGGAGTTCGTGCAGTATCTCCTGGAGCGTCTCGCGGTCGTCCGCGGTCACCGACATGCGGCAGTAGGAGGTCTGGTCTTTCTGCCGTCCGACGTCGAACTGCTCGACGTCGAAGTCGCCGCCGAGGTCCATCACGATACCCATGGCCTGTTGCATCATCCCCGAGTCGATGATGTGGCCGTCGAGTTCGACCGTGCGCGTGAACGTCATCGACGGAGAGACGGGGGAGGCGGCAAAGTGGGTTACGGACGCGACGACGCGGAGAAAAGACGGAGTCGGACGAAGTTCAGTTCGGCCCGGGTTCAGAGGAAGAAGCTCTTGAACGTGTTGGCGACGGTCCAGACGACCTGGTCGACAGGGTGGCCCTTCTCGCCGGAGACGCGGATGCGGTCGTCGGCGAGGGCGTCTTGAACCTCGGCGAGCGGGTCAGGCGAGTCGGCGATGGTTTCGAGGGTCTGTCGGTCCGTCGTGATTCGGGTCGACGCCTCGTCGTTGGCGCCGGTCGAGATGTCGTCGATGCGCATGTCGTCTTGCACCGACGCCGAGAACACGTGCGTCTCGTCGCCGTCTTCGATGTAGACGTTCACCGTCTTCCCCGCGATGAGGCTTCGGGCGAACGATACGTCGAGCTGTTCGACGTTATCGTTGTACAGCGCGACGCCCTCTTCGAGGAGCTGTTGCATCTCCTCGTCGCTCGGTGCCTCCGACTCCTGTGCGAACACCGGGGCGGACGCGGCCACCGCGACGAGCGCGACGGCGAGGAACAACGAGACGAAACGTGTGGATGTGGACATTTCTGTGTGGTATATGCCGGGCGAGGACATAATGGTTCGCGCGAGCGTTCAACGGGATGACTCGTTCCCGTCAGCGAACCGTTCGGAGGAACGACAGGAGGTGGCCGAACGTCTGTTCGAACGCCCGGTCGTAGTGGTCGAAGTGGCCGGCGGGGAGTTCGACCAGCGTCGACTCCGGTAGCTCGTCGGCGAGGGCGGCCACCGCGTCCGCGGGCGCGAGGTCGTCGCGCGTCCCCGAGACGAGAAGCGTCGGGCAGGTGACGGCCTCCGGGTCGGAAAGCGCCCGGTAGCGGAGCAGCGAGAGGAACAACCGAGCGGGCGTCTCGTCGCGCCACGCGCTCCCCGGCGGCACGAGGTCGCGGTAGGCGGCGCGCACCCCGGGGTCCTCGAAGACGGCCATCGACGAGCCGTCGCCGACGACGGGGACGCGATACGGGCCGAGGAGCCGCGACTGGAGTTTGTCGCGGACGCCGGCGGCGACCGCCGCGAGCGTCCCTTTGACGCCTCGGCCCCGTGTGACCGCCTTTCCGTCGAGCATGGGGTTCTGGGCGACGACCGCGGCGACCCGACCGTCTTCGGCCGCTGCGCGGAGCGCGTAGCCGCCGGAGAGCCCCGCCCCCCAGAGGACGAGCGAGCGCGAGTCGATTTCGTCGCGTCCACGGAGGCCGTCGAGCGCGGCGTGCCAGTCGGCGACCTGCGAGTCGGGGTCCACGAGATTCCGGGGCTCTCCGTCGGAGTCACCGGTGTTCCGGTAGTCGAAGAGGAACGACGCGTAGCCCGCCTCGGCTAGTCGCTCCGCGTAAGGTCGGAGCCCGAAGCGACGCTCCGCGGCGAGTTCGCCGGCCATGACGACCACCGGCGGCGACTCGACGCCGTCGGGGCGGTAGAGCCAACCCGCGCAGTTCGTCCCCTCGCTCTCGAACGTCAGCGAGACGCGCGAGTACTCGAAGTGCGAGGGCCGACGCGGGCCGCGTGCGGCGGGGCGCTCGCCGCGGTGACGCCACGCGCTCACGCGTCACCCTCCTCGTAGAGGCTGTCGAGAACGCGCTGGGACAGTTCCTCGTCGTCCAGCGAGTAGTCGTTGTACGCGCGAATCCAGTCGGCTTGGAGCGTCCACGTCGCCTGCACGTCGCCCTCGCTTCGGAGCACTGTCGCCTCGACGGTCCTCGGGTTGAACTCGTCGTCGCGAGCGAGGTCGAGGAAGGCTGTGACGGCGCGGCCGACTTCGCCGTGGTCGGGTTCGACGTCCGGGAACGCCGTGAGATAGGTCAGCGAGACGGACTCGTCGAGCGAGACTGACTCGACGCTGATGCCGTTGCCGCGGAGCGCCTCCTCGACGGCGGCCACCGGTTCGAGGTCGTTCATACCACGCGATACGACTGCCGGCCGCTAAACGTTTGCCGCGAGACAGGACGATGCGCGGCCTCGACCGACGGCGTCGAGTCGGGTCGGCAGGGACGAGACGAGTCAGTCCGTGGTCGCGTCGGCCCGGCGGAGCGCGTCGTGGAGCGAAAACAGCGGTTCGATGTCGCCGGCGGCGTAGTCGACGAGGAGTCGAGTGAGTTCGGCGTGCGTCCGGGTGTGGTCGAGTCCCGCGACCACGCCGTCGACGTACGTCTCGCCCAGCGCCTCCCCGACGTGCGCGCCCTTGACGTGGCCGTCCTCGATGCCGAGGCGTTCGAGATAGCCCGCCGGGAAGTCGTAGTCGTCGTACCAGACGGTCGGCTGGTCGATGCCTGCTTCCTTGCACGCCTTCCACAGCGCCGGGATGTCGCGGTTCGGACGGACCGCTTCCGGGTACGCCTCGGCGGCGAGCGTCCCGAGGTCGACGTGGTCCGCAAACAGCGCGTCGATTCGGCTCGGCGCGTCCGCCCAGACGCCGGCGTCCGCGACTCGGTCGGCCCACGTGCGGAGGTGGTGTTCGTCGAAGTACTCGCCGTTGTAGGTGACGACGCCCTCGCCGCGGGCCTCGCACCACTCGACGACCCGTCGGAGGAGGTCGGCGGTGTGTTCAAGCGACCAGTCGCCGTCGCGGAGGAGCACCTCGACTTCGACCTCGGCGTCGTCGCTGGCGCGGTAGCCGAGGCCGACGGCGACCAACTCGAAGTCGTCGGTGTTTCGGAAGTCGCTCGGCGGACCGTTCGGGCTGGCCGTCTCGATGTCGACTGCGAGTCGCCCCTCGTGCATACCCCGCTGTTCCGGCGGCGGCAGTCAAAAGTGACCGGATTGTCGGCGGTGCGGGCGGTCCGAGACGGACGCGCCGCTCTCGGTGCGAGTGGGTCAGAAATGAAGTGAAGTGGAAGTGACGTTCGCCGCGAACGTGCGGCGGCAGTCGAGCGCGTCGGTGCTCGCTATTCGGAGCCGAACATGTTGCGCATCATCGGGTGCATCTCCATGAGCTGTTCCTCCGCGATCTCCTCGTACAGCTTGTACGTGATGGAGACCGTAAGGAGCAGCCCCGTCCCGGAGACTGCGCCGATGGTGCCGAGCATGTTCGCCATGACGGCGAGCAGGCCGACGAGCGCGCCACCGATGACGGTCACTTGCGGGATGTACCGCTCCATGACCTTCTCGATGACCTGCGGGTTACGTCGGAACCCAGGGATCTGCATCCCGGAGTTCTGAATCTGTCGCGCGGTCGATTCCGGACCCATGCCCGTCGTCTCGACCCAGAATATCGCGAACACCGCGCCACCGACGATCATGAAGACCAGGTCGATGAGCACGCGGATGGCGATGTCGAGCGGGTCGGCCGACGTGAGCCCGAGGAACCACATCCAGTCGGACCGCGACTGGATAGGCGCGAGGTAGTAGAACAGGCCACCGGTGACCTGTCCGCTCGTGTACTGGCCGAGCCACGCTGGCATGGCCGCCCACGAGTTGTTGAGGATGCGCCCGAGGAACTGGATGTTCGCCTGCAGGGCGCGGACGAGGATCATCGGCAGGACGCTCGCGTAGATGAGCTTGACCGGGAAGCGACCGCGGGCACCCTTCACACGGGCGTGCGAGAGGGGAATCTCGACGCGGACGCTCTCGGCGTAGACGACGATGCCGAAGATGAGCACCGTCGTGATGAGCGCGAGCAGCTGTCCCTGACCGAGGAAAATCGTCGACAGCAGGTCGGTCGGCGAGGCCGGCAGTTCGATGGCACCGGTGATGATGCCGATCCACGTCGGGAAGAACCCGGACGCGCCGCCGAGGCCCTCCCAGCTGAACAGCCCACCGACGAGCTGCTGGCTGACGCCGGCGATAATGAACAGGCCGACCCCGGAGCCGACGCCCCACTTGCTGACGATCTCGTCCATGAACAGGATGAGGACACCACCGACGGCGATCTGCGCGAAGATGAGACCCTTCACGCCGAGCGTACCGATGCCGAGCGACGCCGCTACGGCCTGGTCGGCCGGCAGGAAGTTGCCGGCAAACACCATCGGCAGACCCGTCAGGACGATCATGACCCCGACGAGCAGCTTCTGCAGTCCCTGATAGAGGATCTGGTCGCGCGGGCTGTTGTCCGTGTCGAGCCCGAGCAGGTCAGCACCGCCAAGCAGTTGTAGGACGATGCTCGCCGTGACGATTGGACCGATACCCAGTTGGAGCACCGAGCCCTGCTGGCCGGCCAAGATGGACCGGAACTGACCGAACAGGTCGTTCGCGGTCGCGGCGTCGACGCCGAACAGCGTCACGTTCGTCAGGAAGAAGTACAGAACGAGGATGCCACCAGTCCACCCGAGCTTCCGGCGGAACGGTACGTGTCCCTCCGGTCGGGCGACTGCGGGCATCCGCGCCAGCACTGGTTCGGCGGCGTCCTTCCATCCCATGATTTATTCCTCGTCGTCCTCGTCAGCGTCGGCCGATTCCTCGGCCTCCGCCGCTTCTTCGGCACGTTCGGAGAGTTCGGCGTTGCCGCCAGCCTCTTCGATGAGTTCGACGGCACCGGCCGTGAAGGCGTCGGCGACGACGTGCAGTTCGTTACGAACCTGCCCGCCACCGAGCACCTTCACGACATCCGCTTCCCAGCCGTCCTCGGCCACGTCGCGGGCGTCAATGGTGTAGGTGTCGCCATCCTTCTCGGCGACTCCGTCGGCCGCGAGGAGCGCTGCGTCCTCGTCGAGCTTCTGGATCTTGACTTCGGCGACGTCGTCCTGCAGGACGTCAGGTCGCTTGAAGCCGTGCTTGCCGAGCGGCTCGTAGTTGTGGAACTCGTGTTTGTCGCGTCCGGCGCGGCCGCGACCGCCGCGGTGACCGGCACCGCGTCGGTTCTTGTGCGTACCGCCGCTGTGCGTGCGGGAACCGCGTTGGCGTCGCTTCTTGGACGTCATCGCATGTCCTCCAGGAGTTCGTCGATCTGTTCGGTGCTGTGCTTACCGAGCTGGCCACCTTCCTTGGTGACGTGCTTCTGTCCGCGGTGGCCGCCACGCGGCGGGTGCAGACGGAGCACGGGGGAGACGCCCTGCTTTCGCAGCGTCGTCTCCTCGTCGACGATGGCCTGCGCGAGCGCGGCCACGTCGTCGTAGTCGGTGTTCTCGGAGACCCACTCGTCGGTGATGTCGCCGTCGCCCTGCTCGGGCTCGGCGCGCGTGCTGATGAGGGTCTCGACGACGTCGACGCTCGGCTCGCCGTGCGCGACGAAGTCGTTGACCTTCGAGATCATCCCGCGGTAGGCGTCCGTTTCCGGCACGAACGTCGCGTGGTTCACGCGGTGGATGTTGAGCATCGTGAGCGTGTCGCGGACGTCCTGTGCGATGTTGACCTCACCGCGAAGCTGAACGATAGCCTGCATTATTCGCGCACCTCCTGACGCACTTCACGAGCGCGCTGGGGCGTACGGGACTGCGACGCGTTCTTGAGCGCGTTGTAGGTCGCCTTCGCGAGGTTGACCGTGGTCCGGGTGTTCCCGTCGCTCTTGGTCCAGGCGTCCTGGATGCCGGCGAGTTCGAGGATGTTCCGGACGGTCTCTGCGGCCGCGAGGCCGAGACCCTGCGGGGCGGGGATGATGCGGACCGTCACGGAGCCGGCCTTGCCCTCTGCCTTGCGCGAGAGGGAGTTGAGGCCGCCTGCGCGGTCTTCCCACGACCCCGAGCCGCGGTCTACCTTGATGATGTTCAGTTTCGCCACCTCGATGGCTTTCTGGATGGCACCGCCGACCTGGTCGTCGCGGGCCTCAGCGTAGCCGAGGTAGCCGTCACGGTTCCCGACTGCGACGACACACCGGAACTTCACCCGGCGGCCGGAGTCGGTCATGCGCTGGACCATGTTGATGTCGAGCACCTCGTCGTCCAGTCCGGGAAGGAGCTGGTCGACGAGCTGGGGTTCCTTAAGCGGAAGTCCCGTCTCGAGCGCCTGGTCCATCGACGTGACGTCGCCGTTCTGCACCATGCGGCCGAGCCGCGTTCGCGGCTCCCAGCCGTTGTTATTTCTGCTCATTCGTCCTCCTGAAGGTTCCCGAGCACTTCGTCGAAGTGGTCGGGGAGGTTCGTGGCATCGAAGTCTCCACTGTAGAGCGGCTCGTCGAGCTGCTCTGCGTACTCGGCGATGTGGACACCGCGGTTGCGGTCCCAGTCAGCGAGTACTGCGTCGTTGTGGGGGATTTCGAGGCCAGCGTCGATAGCACCCTCCTGCACCGCGAAGACCTTGTTTCCGGGCGTGGCCGTGTTGAGGCCGATGTCGAGGACCGCTTCCTCGACGCCGGCGGCCAGCGCCCGCTTACCTGCCAGATACCCCGTGAGGTACGCGCTCGGGAGGTTGCCCGTGGGGGCTTCCCAGCCGTACTCGTCGAGGTCAGCAGAGGTCGCTGCAGCGTGGGTCTCGTCGCCCTGCGGGCCCGGAGTGACCAGCTGCGCCCTGACGTGCTTGTTGCTCACGCGAGCAACGAGGCGGGGCTTGCCCGATTTCAGCAGGCGCAACCTTTGATGGTAATCGGTCCGGACTTCGCGGCGACGCCGCATCGGAACCTTGTATCGTGGTCCGGTCGCCATTATTGAATCTCCACCTGGTAGTTGTTCTGAATGTACGCTTCAAGCCGGTCCACGCTATCGAATTCGCCACCGGACGCCTTGTTGTAGAGCGAGCGGTACTGGGAACGGTCGAGCGTTCCGTCCTCGCGAAGCTCCTTCAGGCGACGGCGCTGGGCGCGGATTCGGCTGACCCATGCGTCTTTCTTGTTCTGTCGAGCGCCGGAACGGCCCTTGCGGGAGCCGGCACCCTTGCGGTGACCGTAGGAACGCTTGGCGGCGCGCTCGCGTGCGCGACCTTTCGAGTTGCCCTTGGCGTCCTTGGCGCGAATCGTGCCCTCGTCGACGAGTTCACGGATGTCTTCGCGCGTGATGGCCTCCGCGATTTCGGCCTGTTCCTCGGGGTCGAACCAAACTCGACCCTTGCCGACGTCGAGGACGTCGGCCGCCATTCGCTTCTGCGCTTTGAGGTCCGTCATCAGTTATCCACCTCTACTTCGACGTAGGTGGGGTTGAGGACGCGAATCTCGCGGTCCTCACACGCTTCCTCGATGCGCTCGCGCTTGCGCGCGCCGACCGAGGAGGCGATGCGAACTGCCTGCGTATCGCCGTCGATGCCTTCGAGGTCGTCCGTGTTGAACACGCGGACCTCCTCGAAGCCCGACGGGTGAAGGCCGCGGGCGGCCTTCGGCGTGCGGTAGCCCGCCTCGACCTTGGGGCCCTTGCCCTTGATGCCGATACGCTGTTTGGAGAGACCACCACGGGGGCGACGCCACGACGTGGGCGTGCGCTTCTTCTTGTGGTAGTCCTGCCGGTTGAACTGCGGCTTGCCTTCGCGGCGCTTCTGCGCCAGGGCTTCCGCGGTTTCGTCGTCGAGCTGGGGCTTCTTGTCCGCGTGACCGCGGGGCTGAAGCTCCGTTTCGACGTCTTCGGCTTCCTCTTCCTCAGGCTCGGCTTCGGACTCGTCTTCGACTTCGGCCTCGGCCTCGTCGGAGACCTCGAGGCCACCGACGTCGGCTTTGATACGCGCGGCGAGCGCGTTCCCGATGCCGTCGACCTCGGCCAGTTCGGACTGGCTCGCGGCCTGTACGTCGTCGACGCTCTCGAAGCCGGCTTCGCGGAGCGCGTCGGCCTTCGACGGGCCGACGCCGCTGATGTCTTCGAGTTCGGTGATTTCTTCCGACATTAGGCATCACCAGTCTGCGGTTTCTGGGTGATGTACACGCCGTCGGTGAACACGCGAGTGTCCTTGTCCTTGACGCGGGTGAGTTGTTCGATGTCGGCGGCGGTCTGCCCGACGTCCTCCTTGTTGGAGCCCGTCAGGGTGAGTTCTTCGCCGTCGACCTGTACGTCCGTGTCGCCGCGAATCTGCGCTCGTCGCGGGGACTTCTCGCCGAGGAAGTTCTTGATGACCACGTCGCTACCTTCGACGCTAACCTGCATCGGGAAGTGAGCGTAGTGGACTTCCATCTTGTACTCCCACCCCTCGGTCGCGCCGTGAAGCATGTTGTTCACGTGGCTCTCGAAGGTACCGATGGTCGCGTTAGTCTTCGCGTTCTCGACGTCGCTCTCGATGACGATAGCGTCGTCTTCGGCGGAGACCGAGACGTTCGGGTACCAGAGGCGCTTGGTGACGCTTCCGTTGGGGCCCTCGATGGTGAGCTCGAGGTTTTTGACCTCGGCGGATACCTCGTCCGGGATTTCGATTTCTATTCGGCTCATTGTTCTAGTAGACGTAGGCGATGATCTGGCCACCGATGCCCTTCTCGCGGGCCTCGTAATGGCTCATGACGCCGTGGCTCGTCGTGACGATGAGCGCGCCGTAGTCACGGGCGGGGAGGAATCGCTTCTCCCATTTCTCGAAGTCGTCGGCTCCGGCGGAATACCGGGGCTTGACGACGCCACAATCGTTGATTGCGCCTTTCAGTTCGACCTCGAACAGACCGGCCTTGCCGTCGTCGACGAACTCGAAGCCGTCGATGTACCCGCGGTCGTAGAAGACCTCGAGGACGGAGCCGATGATGTTGGAGGCGGGCTGGATCTCGTGGGACAGGTGTCCGACGCTCTCGGCGTTGTCCACACCGGAGAGAGCGCTACTGAGTGGGTCGTTGTCAGCCATTGCTTATCGGTACTTCTTGAATCCCATCTCGCGGGCGATCTCTCGGAAGCACTGGCGGCACAGGTTGATGTCGTACTTGCTGACAAGTCCCTGCTTTCGACCGCAGCGCCGGCACTCGTTCTCCTGGCCGGTGCGGCGGGATGCGTGCTCGCCCGTCTGTTCTGTTTCGCTATCGCTCATTCTTCAACCTCCACGTCGAACGTGGACTCGATGAACGCGACGGCGTCCTCGACGGTCATCCGGTGGGACGACGGAATCTGACGGGAACGCTTGTCGCGCTTTTTCACTCGGTAGCCGGGGCGGACGAGGTTAACCGTCACGTCCAGCCCGTAGATACCGATCTGCGGGTCGTACTCCTGGCTCGGGAACTCCGTGTGCTCTTCGACGCCGAAGCCGAAGTTGCCCGTCTGGTCGAACGACGAGACGGAGAGGTCCGCGATGGGGAGTGCGGTTTCGAGGAACTCGACGGCGGTGTCACCACGGAGGGTGACCTTCGCGCCGACGGGTTCGCCGCGGCGGACGCCGAAGTCCTGCGAGGCGCGGCCGGAGATCGTGCGGACGCTCTCCTGACCGGTAATCTCCTCGAGGATGTCCTCGGCCTTGGCGAGTTCGCGACCACCTTCGCCGACGCCCATGTGGACGACGACCTTCTCGATGCGCGGGTCGCGCATCGCGTGGAAGTCAGCCTCGCTCATTCGTCATCACCGCCGTCAGTAGCCTGACGTGCTTCGGACTCGTCGTCCGAACCCGTGAAGTTCTCGTCGATGACGACGACGTACTGTTCGACCGTCTCGAACTCGCCGTCTTCGGTCTCGACGACAACGGAGTTGTTCCCGCTGCCGGGCGTGACGATAATCTCGGTGATTTCGCCGATCTCGCCGGAGTGCCGTCCGTTGACGGCCGTGACGAGCGCGCCTTCCTCGTAGGGGAAGTGCGCGACGACGTCCTTCGTCTCGTTGTCGACGACGATGGAGTCCTTGCCGCTGTACTCCGACGCGTCCTCGACGATGAGGGTCGCCCCGTCGTGGAGCGTCAGCTGGAAGTCGCCACCGCCGACCTGCGTCTTGTTCACGATCTTACCGAGACGGCTGGATGCCGAGTCGGCGTCGATGGGGGTCAGCGCCAGGCGGCCTCCCTCGTCGGGGAAGACGCGGTAGTACTCCTCTCGCTGGACGAACGCCAGGATGTCGAACATCCCGATGGGACGGCGGACGTCGGAGGCCACGTCGCCGTTGACCAGAATGCTCTGGTGGTTGAGGGCGTACTGGGCCTCCTTCTTCGAGTCCACGTAGCCGAGCACGTCGCGCAGGACGATGAGGAGGGGAACCCCCTCTTCGCCGTGCGGACCCGCTCCGGCCTTGACCGTGAACGTGCCTGTCTTGCGCTCGACCGGCCAGGACTTCGGTACGGACAGTCGCTTCTGGTGTCGAGTCATTCGTTATCCTCCTTGAGTCGGGCCTCGCGCACGTCGTCTTCGAGGTCCAGTTCCGTCACGCGGACGTTACTGGCCTGAAGGGGGCGTGGGACCTCCTCGCCGTCGGCTTTCTCAACGGTGACGCCGTCGACGTAGATGACGGCGTCGGTGAGGTCGACCTCGGTGACTTCGTCTTCTTCGCCGGCGAAGTCGCCGCGGAGCACCTCGACCGTGTCGCCCGCGTTGACGCGGACGTTACGGCTGCCGTACTCCTCGCGGAGGTCGGCCGACAGCGGTGCGCGGACCTGCTTTTGCCGCTCGTGGAGCGGCGCGTCGCGAATCTGGGTTCGCTGTTTGCGCGGTTGTCGAGTCATACTATACAATCATCGTAGCCGTCGATGCGATACTCCCGAAGCGCTCGGCGACTTCGCGTGCGACGGGACCCTTGATCTCGGTCCCGCGAGGCTCTTCCATCTCGTCGATGATGACGGCGGCGTTGTCCTCGAACTTCACACGCGTGCCATCGGGCCGGCGGATGGATTTCCGCTGGCGGACGATGACCGCTTCGAGCACCTGGCGGCGCATCTCGGGGGTACCCTTGGTGACAGAAACGGTCACCTTGTCCCCGATGCCTGCCTTGGGGTGGCGGTTCTTCGTGCCGGAGTAACCCGCGACGCTGATAATCTTCAGTTCACGAGCGCCGGTGTTGTCGGCGCACGTGACCAGCGAGCCACGGGCGACACCCTTGGTGATGTCCGCTTTGAGCGCTTCCATCACTCGTCACCTCCGATAATCTCGACGACGACGTGGGATTTCGTCTTCGAGAGAGGTCGGGTCTCCGCAATCGTTACTTCGTCACCGACAGCGACGTCGTCGAGCACGCCCGGCACGTGTGCCGGGATGCGGGAACGTCGCTTCATGTAGCGGTCGTACTTCGGAACGAATACGTCGTACTCCCGCTCGACGATGACGGTCTTTGCCATGTCCGTCGAGACGACTGTCCCCTCCAGGGTCTGACCCCGGACGGAGAGCGAGCCGTAGAACGGACATTTTTCGTAGTCGTAAGCCTCGGAATCGTCAGGTTCCGGAGGCATTGGAACGTCAAGTCCTATCGCCATTTCGAGTCACCTGTAGTTTCGGTGCGCAGGGCGGGTCGTGAGAGCAGTTGTGCGCCATCCACCGTAACGTAGGCCACGCCCTCGCAATTCCCGGAACGGGAAGCCGCCGATGATGAGTCGGCGAGCCGATCAGACTGACTGGCATCAAATCCGCCAGTAGTATCCGACCGAAGTTTGGACGCGGTCCCCGACGCCTTCGCAGCGCCGGCGGCTTCATCTGTACGCGGAATCTCGAATTCGAAGGTCGCCCCTCGTTTCGGCACCTGCCGCACCCGAGACCCGTCGTCGACCATGAGCGTGTGCATCGTCTCGACGACGATGCGACCGGCTATCCCGACGAGGTCGGGGTTCGCCGCGTCGACGACCTCCACGTGGAGGCCGTTGAGCTCGTGTCGCGTGAGGGTCTCGGGTGTAAGTGGCATTTTATTCTTCGTCGAGGTCGCCTTCTTCGCCCTGAATCGTCTTGATTCGGGCGATGGTCTTCTTCAGTTCAGAGACGCGGCCGGGGTTCTCCGGCGCGCCACCCGCGGCCTGCACGGCCTTCGCGTTGAGCAGCTCCGTCTCGAGCTCTTCGAGCTCGGCGGTGCGCTCTGCGGGCGTCATGTCGCGAATCTCTTCGGTGTAGAGGATCGCCATTTATTCTTCCTCCGTTTCTTCGTCGTCGTCTTCCATCTCCGCGACGAGGTCGGCCGCCTCTTCGGCGACGTCTTCGTCGAGTTCTTCGTCGTCGTCGACGACTTCCTCGACCGCTTCGTCCTCGTCGTCGTCGGCTTCGTCGTCGACGACTTCTTCTTCGACCGCTTCGACGGCCGCTTCCTCGACGACGTCTTCGTCGACTGCGTCCGTCTCGTCGTCGGCCTCCTCGGAGACGTCCGGAACTTCCTCCGGCTCCTCTTCGAGGAGGTCCTCGACGCTCTCGGTCTCTTCGATTTGTTCGACCGCTTCGGGGTTCGCGTCTTCCTCGACTTCGAAGTCGTCGGGGAGCTTCGCACCCGGCGGGATGATCTTGACCGTCACGCCGATGGTGCCGAGCTTCATGACTGCGACGCCCTGGCCCTCGTCGACGATCTCCTGTGCGGGCTCGCCGTTGTGCTTGATGTAGCCGCGGTTGAACTTCTCGACGCGGGAGCGAGCGCCCGTGACCTTCCCGGAGAGGACGATTTCGGCACCGAGGGCGCCGGCGTCCATGATACGGTCGATGGTCGTGTGGCCCGCCTTACGGAAGTACCAACCGCGCTCGAGCGCGTTGGCGAGGCGGTCGGCGACGATCCGGGCGTTGAGGTCCGGCTCGTCGACTTCCTGCACGTCGATCTGAGGGTCGTCGAGGTTGAATCGCTCTTCGAGTTCGCGGGTGACCTTACGGATGTTCTTCCCGCCTTTCCCGATGACCATCCCGGGCTTTTCGGCCTTGAGCACGATCTGGGTGCCCATCGGCGTCTTGGCGACGTCCATGCCGCCGTAGCCCGCTCGACCGAGCTCTTCTGCGAAGAACTCGTCGATCTGGGACCGCTGCAGTCCGTTCTCGATGAATTGGTGTTCGTCAGCCATTATTCCTCGACCTCTTCGATGATGAGTTCGACATCACAGATTGGGGTGTTCCACGGGTCCGCCCGACCGAAGGCGCGGGGCTTGCGACCCTGACGTTCGCCGACCTTGTGGGCGGCGACGTGCTTGATCTCCATAGCCGGTCCGTCGAACCCTTGTTCGGTCGCGTTGTTGCGAACGTTTTCGAGGAGTTCGAGGAACGCCTTGGACGCCTTCTCGGGGTACCGTCCCGCGTCCCAGCCGTCGATGTCGCTTCGGTGACCGACACCGGAGTTGTGCTGCTTGAACGGAACCGACCGCTCGCCGTCGATGACGGCTTCGAGGTACTCCTCTGCGTCGGCGACGGGCATCCCCTTGATGGCTCGGGAGATGGCCTTGCTGTGCTTGATGCTGATGGGCCGGTCCCGGAGCATACCCTTGGCCGTGGTGTCCGGGTCGGCCTCGACGCTGTAGTTGATTCCCATGGTTTACTTGAGGGGCACGAACTTCGAAGACCGGGTCGCGCCGATACCGGCCTGACCGTGCTCGACCGAGCTACGGGTCAGCTGGAACTCGCCCAGGTAGTGTCCGATCATCTCGGGCTGAATCTGGGTGCGTTCGAACTCCTGGCCGGTGTAGACGGCGAAGGTGAGACCGACGAATTCGGGGAGAATCGGCATGTCACGCAAGTGCGTTCGAATCGGTGCGTTAGCCGTCTCCTCTTCCGTCTTGTCCTGAGCCTTCGCGAGCAGCTTCTCGTGCTCGGCCGACAGGCCTCGGGTGATGGTTCGCCGCTGACGAGCGGGGAGCAGTTCCGCGACCTCGTCGAGCTCCATATCCTGCAGCTCGTCGAGCGTGTAGCCGCGGTAGGTGAACTCACCTTCGCGGCCGGTGCGGTATTGCGTACTCATGGTTACTTACCTCCCTTGCCACCGCGACCGGTGCGTTTGGAGGCGATGTCACCGACCTTCCGACCCGGCGGAGCGTTCCGCGAGACGGACTTCGGCTGACCGGGGTGCTGCCGGCCGCCGCCACCGAACGGGTGGTCGACGGCGTTCATAGCAACACCACGCACGCGCGGCCACTTGATACCGCGCGCTTTCATCTTGTGGTACTTCTTGCCTGCCTTGACGAAGGGCTTCTCCGTGCGGCCGCCACCGGCGACGACGCCGATGGTGGCGCGGCAGTTGGGGTTGAGGCGCTTGACCTCACCCGACGGGAGCTTCACGATGGCGACCTTGCGGTCGTGCGAGAGAAGCTGCGCGCTCACGCCGGAGGCGCGGGCGAACTTCCCGCCGTCGCCGGGCTGGTGCTCGACGTTACAGACGGGGACACCCTCGGGAATCTCGGCGAGCGGCAGCGTGTTGCCGGGCTTGATTTCGGCGGAAACGCCGATCTGAAGCTCTTCGCCGACGGTGACACCCTCGGGCGCGAGAATCATGCGCTGTTCGTCCTCGAACTCCACGAGGGCGATGGGCGCACTGCGTGCGGGGTCGTGCTCGATGCCGACGACCGTACCCGTGATGGTGTCTTTCTCCTCGGACTTCTTGTGCGACAGTTCGGCCTTGTAGCGGTGCGACGGCGCCCGGAAGGTGGACGTACCGCGACCACGACGCTGGCCCTGAATTCGGCGTCCCATGGTTAGAACACCCCGATACGCGACGCGACTTCCTGCGCGTCGTCGTCTTCAGAGAGACGAACTGTTGCTTTCTTTTTGCCTTTCATCGTGACCTGCGTGTTGACCTTCTCGACGGTCACGTCGTAGCGCGACTGGACTTCGTCCTTCACGTCGGACTTCGTCGAGTCGATGTGGACGATGAACTGGAGCTTGTTGTCGAAGTCCATCTGGTTCATCGCCTTCTCCGTGACCAGCGGGTGTTCGATGATGCTCATCGTTCTGCGACCTCCTCGAGCGCGCTCTCGGTGAACAGCGTGAGGCGACCGGCGTGGGTGCCGGGCGCGAGGTCTTCGGCGGAGACGTTCGCCGCGGTGGCGACGTCGACGCCGGCGAGGTTGCGAGCCGCCTTCGAGGGCTCGTCAGCCGTCACGAAGAGGATGGACTTCGGACGGGTGTACTTGCGACCGCGGAGCTTGCCCTGGCCGCTCTTGACCTTCTTGTTCTCCTCGGAGCGCTCGATGTCGTCGTAGACGCCGAGCGACTGCAGGAGGTCGACGACCTCCTTCGTCTTGACGAGGTCCTCGAAGTCGTCGGAGACGACGAGGGGGAGCTCGAGGTCGTCGTCGAAGCGGTGACCGCGCTCGGCGACCAGCTCGGGGTCCGCCGTGGCGGCGAGCGCCGAGCGGACGGCGAGCTTACGCTCCTTCGTGTTGATCTCCTTCCCCTGGTCCTTCTCGGCCTTCGGCGGGTGAGCGCGACGGCCGGAGACGGCGTGCGGGACGCGTCGGGCGACGCCGTTCTGGCGTGGGTCGTGGGACATCCCACGGCCGCTGCCCATGGACTCTGCCGGGGTTCGAAGTCCGGCGTAGGGGTCGGCACCGTACGGCTGTTTTCGGTTTGCCTGCGCGGCGATGACAGCACGCTTGATGAGGTCCGGACGGTAAGCCGTCTCGAAGACCTCGGGCAGGTCGATGCTGCCCGCGTCGTCGCCGTTCAGGTCTCGGATAGTTGCCTGCATGGATTATCCCTGGTTCGATGCGGTAGAGACGTAGCGCACCTCGGGGTCGAGGCGCGGCTGGTCGTTCGGCCGGATGGCCGGGCGGAACCGCAGAAGGCGCTTGTTGGGGCCCGGCAGCGAGCCCTTGATGAGCGCGTAGGAGCCGTCGACCTCGCCGTAGTTGACGAAGCCACCTTCGACGGAGGCCTCGTCACCCTCACCGAGGTCGATGAGGCGCTTGTTGAGCTCGGTGCGCTGGTGGTAACCAGTCTGACCGAGCTGCGGAACCGTAGAGCGGACACGGGACGGGTTCCAGGGGCCGAGGTTGCCAATACGGCGTCTCCAGCCCTGGCGGGCGTGCTTGCCCTTACGCTTCTGGACGCCCCATCGCTTGACGGGACCCTGCGTACCCTTACCCTTCGTGACACCCGCGGCGTCGAGGTACTCGCCGGCGCGGAACACGTCGGACATCTCGTGTTCGCCGCCCTCGGCAACGAGGTCGAGGGCGAAGTCGGCGCGCTCCACCATGGAGCCGCCACCGACGCGAGTCTCCATCACGTCGGGCTTCTTCTTGGGCACGTTCGCGAGCTCGGAGGGCACCGTGTGCGTGATGACGCGGAGGTCATCGACTTCGCCGGCCTCGACGGCCTCGCGAAGCGCATCGGCGTCCGAGTCGAACGTGTCTTCTGCCGGCAGGTCGAGGACGCGGTCGAGTTCGTCGTGGAACTCGCCCGCCCAGACCTCGGTCTGCGGCTTCATACCGTACGGCGTCTGCTCGTAGGCGCGAAGGGCGACGGCGCGCATCGGCGGCGTCTCGACGACAGTCACCGGGACGGACTCCTCCATTCCTTCGCGGGGGGAGTCTGCCTCGTCGTTGACCATCATCACGTGGGTCATACCGGCCTTGTAACCGGCGAAGCCCTGCAGCGCTGGGGAGCCGTCGTCGGACGGCCACGACTTGATGCGTGGAACCTCCTTGACTGCTCGCTTGCGCGGGCTGAAGCCCATCGAGCCTTTTCGTGGTCTGCTTGGTTGTGGCATGGATTCACTCCGTGAGTGTCAGGGAGGCGAGGGAGGCGAACATCGCTTCTTCTGTTCGCACGACCTCGCTGCCCTGTCGCGGAATCGTATTGAGCCAGAGGTCGAACCCCGGACCAACGGAAGGTTCGACGTCTGCAACATCCTCGGGAGACATCCCGAGCATGTCCGGAAGCCCACGGCCCGGCGACCCGAAGACGACGGTCATGCCGCCGGCATCGGTGATGCGGGCCGTCAAGTCGCCCAATGTGGGGACCGACAGCGGTTCGCCATAGCGAGACGTGGCGATTCGCACGCCCGCATCTGGCCTGCCGAGTGCTTCCGTGAGGTCCATGCGGGATACGTCGAAGCCCGGAAGGGGCTCGTCGACGATCCGCGCACGGACCGGTTCTCGCGAAGAGATCCTGACAGCGACGCGCTCTCCCTCTGTGAGGTCCATCCCGGGAGGGACGAACAGGGAGATCGGGTGTTGCATTCCGCAATTGACCCGAACGCGGTCGTCAGGTCCGACCTCGGTCACGATTCCTTCTCGCAACGCGGGCGACTCGTCGGAGTCGTCCGCGGTCGTAGACGCCACGAGAACGGGCGGCAGGATACCAGCGTAGCGGAGTTCGTCGCGCTTGCCCCAGACCTCCTTACGGAGGTAGGGGGGCGTCGCGGCGTACCGAAGTACGGTTTCGACGAACTCGCCGCCCCACTTGTTCTCGCCGTCTTCGTCGGGGAAGACGACGAGTTCGTTCGCCCGGAAGACCGCCGCCGCGCGGGCGACGTAGCCGAGTTTGCGAGTTGCCTCGCGTTGATCTTCGGCTTCCCGGACGAGTGAGGACGGCACGAGTACGCTGAGTTTCATGCCGGGTTCATCCTCGTCTCGTCTAGACTGTGGCGTTTCTACCGGGGGCCTACCTAAAAGAGTAGCGAATCCATTCTGGGGTGATAGAGCGTCCCACGACCCAGTTTGCGGGAGATTGGCGAACGTCGCGTGGTACATAATTACACGGTCGACGACAGGTCGGCGAAGACGAATCTCACGTGGTAGCAGGTGGCGCGCCGTCGCCCGATTTCTCCCCCGTTTCGCAAGTCTTATTTATCAACCCGACACTATCGAGTAACGCAGCAGCACGCCACGATACACGCGGAATGCGCTGGTAGTGTAGTGGTATCACGTGACCTTGCCATGGTCACAACCTGGGTTCAAATCCCAGCCAGCGCACTTCCACCACATGCGTCGGTAGTGTAGTGGTATCACGTGACCTTGCCATGGTCACAACCTGGGTTCAAATCCCAGCCGACGCACTTCTACAACGAACCTACCTTCCGAGCGACCGCTGTGCGTGTCGCTCGGACTGTGAGTTGTGAATGCGGGACCCTGGGATTCTGAACCCGACGAGACGCAGTCCCGAGCAGCGCGAGGGAACCGTCTCGGCTCGGTTCAAATCCCCTCTCACCGACTCGACCGCCGGTCTCGCCGATGCTCCTGCGTTCACCTCACGGTGTTCGGTGAACTCCCAGCCGACGCACTTCTCTCTGAACGCAACCCGGCCACCGATGCGTCCCCATGAACTCACACTTCGTCTCGCACCCGCCACCACCAGCCCATCGCGGCCACGCCGACGATGAGGACAACGACGGCGAGCGCGTCGAGGGCGTAGTTGAGCGGCGTTCCCGTCGGCACGGTCCCAGACTGCGTCACCTGTAAGAGAGCGTACGAGAGCCACGTGAGACACATCCCGACGAGGAGAACCGCCCGCGTGCCGGAGAGTTTCCCGCGCCGATACTGCACGGCCGTGCCCGCGAGGAGCAACAGGTACGCGACGAGCAGGGGAAACTCTCCGAGGTTGGTGAGTACGCTCACGGTTCTGTCGGGAACGCCGCAAGGAGACTCACAGTCGCGAAGCCAGCGAGCGGTACGCCGAATCCGGATGGTGCGGCGCGGGAGGGGAGAGGGACCATACGCCACCTCCGCAGAGAACACACTAAACAGTTGACACCAGCTGTCACGAAAGCCACCGCCCTCGCACGCGTGGGCGAAGAATCAGTATCCGAGCGTGTCGACCGTCTCGATTCGCTCGATACCGTCGAGTTCGCAGAGGTCGGAGACGGCCGACTCCGCGAGCGAGACCACGACGCCGCCGAATCGAAGTTCGCGTTCGAGGCTGCCGCCGAGCGACTCGACGCGGGTTTCCAGCGCGGCGCGGGCGTCGTCGTCCGCGGGTTCGACGCGGAGTTCCGCGACCTCGTCGTCGAGGGGGTCGTCGCGCATGCGACGGACGGGGTGAGAGAGATACATATCCGGGGGTCGTCGGCCGGCGGGAAAACGGTCGCGGTCGGCCGGTGGCGGACCGCGCTCGGCCGAGGGGGGTCAGTCCTCGGTGAAGTAAAACAGCGCCTCGCGGCCTGCGCCGCAGTCGGGACACGCCGACGGGAACGCGGTCAGCGAGCCGAGTTCGCCGCAGTCGTCGCAGCGCCAGACGAGTTGTGCCTCGCCGAAGTTCTTTCCGGGGAGTCGCTGATGTTCGACGACGGTCGGGGGTTGGACCGCACGAGACGTCGTTTCGGCGGTCGTCTCGACGGTTTCCCACCTCGGTTGCTCCTGTTCGAGCGGTTGCGCCGGTTCAGTCGGTCGCGCGGGAGTCTTTATTGCCATAGTGTCACATACGCACGCCAGCCCCATAACGCCCGTCGTCACTCCTCCTGACTGTCAGGCCACGAGGACCATCTGAGTTCCAGTCTGACCGGCCCCTCCGGGAGGAACCGACTGGTCTCGGTGTCGCTGACGACCCGTTCGGGGCGGGGGAGCGTGACGGACTCGTCGCCAATGCGAACCGTCAGGTCCTCGTCGGGGGCGGCCGCCACGAGGCGGTCGAGCTGTTCGATGGCCGCGGTCACCTCGCCGCGGGTCACCGTGTCGGTCTGCGAGTCGAGGGGGACGCCGCCGAACAGCGGGCGGACGTTCACGTCGCGCGAGCGGTTCGAGAGCACCGCGTTGACGGCCGCGCCGAGGAGGATGACGAGCCCGCTGAAGTAGAGCCACGTCAGGAGGACGAGGATGCCGGCGACGACGCTCGACTCGGGCGCGCGGCTACTGAACTCGACGTAGAGCCGGAACAGCGACTCGAAGGTCGTCAGCCCGACGGCGGCGACGAGGGTTCCGGGGACGACTTCGAGGTAGGTGACGTCCTCGTCGGGGAAGATGTAGTACATCGGGTAGAACGTCACGAACAGGACGACCACGAGGAGCCCGCGGTAGACGGCCCACCCGAGCGCACCGTCGAGCGCCGGGAGCACGGACTCGATGAGCGCGCCGGCGACGACGGCGACGGCGACGGTGACGAGCACGACGATGCCGTCGGAGAGCTGGTCGGCGAAGGTGTTGGCCGCCTCCGACTCGTAGATGTCCGAGAAGGCGGTGTCGAGACCGCGGAAGATGCGGAGCGTCCCCCACACCAACACGAGCACCCCGACGACAGAGAGGCTCGCCAGTTGGGTCGACGACTCCAGTTCGGCGACGATAACGTCGCCCGCGCCGGGAGTCAAGACGGATTGGATGACGGCGATGACGCCTTCGCGGAGGCCGCTGTCGCCGGTTGCGGAGACGGCCGCGAGGACGAGCAGGAACAGCGGTAACAGCGAGACGAACGCACCGTAGGCGATGCTTCCCGCCATGAAGGTGAGCCGCTCGGTTCGTACCTCGTAGACGATGGCCCGGCCGAGCGTGAGCGCTCTCGTGACACGCGGATTCATGGACGCTGATACGTCGGCCGACGAGAAAAGCGCGATGCGCTGCCAAGTCGGGAATGCGGAGGCGGCTATCTCCGGGCGGCGAAGACGGCGACCGCCAGCCCCAAGATAGCTCCTGTTGCGGTCCACTCCACCGCGTAGCCGACCGTTCCACCGATGGCCGAGCCGAGGGTCACCCCGCCGACGACGTTCGCCCCTGCGACGAGTGCCATCCGAGTGAGTTCGCTCTGGAACATATCGGAATCTGTGGCTGTTCGAGGAGATAGCCTCGTCGGTTCCGTCATCGAATCGACTGTCTCGGTCCACTCCGTTTTACTACCGCGTGGCGCGTGGGTTCGACCATGACAGTCATCGCCATGTTGAGCGTCGCACCGGTCGTCGAAGGGAGCATGTCGGGCGAGGTCGCCAAGGCGGTCGCGGCCCTCGACGACTTCGAGGTGTCCTACGAGACGAACCCGATGGGAACGGTCATCGAGGCCGACGACATCGACGAACTGCTCGCGGCGGTCGGCGCGGCCCACAAGGCGGTCGACGGCGACCGAGTGAGCACGTTCCTGAAGATAGACGACAAGCGCACGAAAGACCAGACGGCCGCCGACAAGGTCGACGCCGTCGAAGCCCACCTCGGGCGAGAAGCCAGAAGCGACCGCGAGTAGATTCGCGGGCCGCGGTGGCCCGCGTGCGTTTCCGCCACGCGAGACACGAGACACGTCCACGCGACCCGTAGCGGTGGGTGACTGACAAACCCTTTAGCCGAAGGCGCGCAATCGCCTCGCATGGACAGCATCAATCGGATGGCCATCGAACTGGTCGACGAGGCGCTCGACTTCGCCGGGGAACTCGGCATCGAGGGCTACGAACTCGACTCGGGCGCGACGGTCATCGACTTCGGCGTCGACGCCGACGGCGGTGTCGAAGCGGGGATGCTCCTCGCGGAGATTCAGACCGCGGGTCTCGCCACGGTACAGACGCGGATGGGCGAGGTCGCCGGCACGCCCCGCCCGCACGTCGAACTCTCCACCGACCGCCCCGCGCTGGCCCTCCTCTGCTCGCAGAAGGCCGGCTGGGAGCTCGCTTTCGACGACTTCGACGGCCTCGGCTCGGGCCCGGCCCGCGCGCTGGTCGGCGAAGAAGAGGAGTTCCACCACCTCGGCTACTACGACGAGTTCGACCTGACGGTCCTCTCGGTCGAGAGCATCGACCTCCCGACCGACGAGGTCGCAGAACACGTCGCGGAGACGACCGGCCTCGAACCGAGCGCCATCTTCCTGCCGACCTACGCGACCGGCTCGCTCGTCGGGAGCGTCACGGGCGCGGCCCGCGCCGCCGAACTCGCCGTGTTCAACCTCTTCGAGGCGGGCTACGACCCGACGAATATACTCTCTATCAACGGCTCCGCCCCGCTCGCACCCGTCAGCTACGACGAGAGCGTCGCCATGGGTCGGACGAACGACGCCGTCGCCTACGGCGGGCGCGTCCACGTCACCGTCAGCGAGGACTTCGACGACTTCGACCGCGCGATTTCCACGGCCGGGTCCGACTACGGCGTCCCGTTCGAGCAGCTGTTCGAAGACGCCGACTGGGACTTCGGCGAGGTCGACCCCGACGTGTTCGGCCCCGCGCAGGTCACGGTCGACGTGGTCAACGGCCCGACGTACACCCTCGGCGAGACCGACGAGGACGTGCTCGCCGACTCGTTCGGACTGTGAGGCGCAAGCCGGTCCCACCCGCGCCGGACTCCCTCGACCGGCTGTGGGACGCCCACCGCGCCGTCCCGCTGATTCCCGGCTCCGAAGACGACTGTTGCGGGCGCGTCGCCGAGCGGCTCGACGTGACGCCCGACGAGGGCCGCGACTGGCTCGTGTTCTGCCAGTCGCTCGGGCTCGCCCGCGAAGTGAGCCGCGGCTTCGAGCGCGTCCGCGACGACCCGACGCAGGACGACTTGCGGGCCGCCTTCGAGAAACGCGTCTTCGGCGCGCTCGAAGCGCTCGACGCCCTCGACGACGAGCCGAAGTCGGCGGACGCGGTGTTCGACGCGTTCGAGCCGACCGTCCCGAACTGGGAGCGCCACCGCGACCCGGAGGGGTGGGAGTCGCGCTGGCGCGACAGAGTCGCCCGCCTACTCGACTGGGCGGTGCTGTTCGGCGCGGCGGCGAGAAAATCGGACGGCTACGTCGCAGTCGAGAACTCGGGCTGACCGTCGGCGGGAACGAACCGGAGCGCCGCCCGTACTGTTTTAATCGACTTTCGTCACGGTTCCGACGCCCTTGGACCGGCCCTCGCGGAAGACGAATCGCTGGCCCTCCTCGACGAAGTACGGCCGGAACTTGAACTCCACGCGGGTCGTCCCGGTGTCGCCGGGCAGGAGTCGCCCGCCGTCGGGGTGGAAGACGGCCGCCTCGGAGATGGTTTCGAGGTGGACGACCGGCTCGTAGCCCTCCTGAATCCGCGTCGGGTGGTTGAGCACCATCACGTCGGCTTCGAACTCGCGGACTGCCGTTGGCTCCGAGTCGGCCGGGAGGAGCACCATCCCGCGTTCGATTTCGGACTCGCGGACGCCCTTGAGGGCGATACCGACGATGCGGCCGGCGTTGGCCCGGTCGACCCGGTGGTAGTGCATCTCGATGGAGCGGACCTCGACCTCGCGGAACTCGCCGTCGGACATCGGCCCCAAGAGCAGTTTGTCGCCGGCTTCGACCGCCCCGGAGTTGACCGTGCCGGAGGCGACCGCGCCGACGCCCGTGACCGAGTAAGTCCGGTCGATGTACATCTTGAAGTCGCCCTCGGCGGCGCTGCGCTTCGGGAGCGACTCGAACAGCCGGTCGAGGTCGCCGAGGCCGTCCATCGTGACCGCGCTCGTCAGGAACAGCGGGACGACCGACTCGCTTATTTCGTCGACCGCAGCGTCGACGCCGTGGCGCTCGACGCTCAGGGGCGTTCGACCCACGTCGCGGAGGAGCCGTTCGACCTCGCGTTCGACCTCGGCGGCGCGCTCCTCGGAGACGGCGTCGACCTTCGTGATGGCGACGACCGTCGGAAGCTCCATCGCGAGCAGGATGCCGAGGTGTTCGCGGGTCGTCCGCGTCGGGCCGTCGTCGGCGGCGACGACGAGCAGGCCGTAGTCGAGGCGCTGGCCGACGAGGCCGCGAATCGTCGTCCGGAGCCACGGCTCGTGGCCCACAGTGTCGACGAACGACACCAGCCGGTCGGCCTCTTGGACGATTTGCGCCCGGTCGGACTTCCGGTGCGGGTTGCGCATGTGGACCGGCCCGTCGTCGGAAAAGCCGTAGACGGCGTACGAGAGGTCCGCCGACAGGCCGCGTTCGACCTCGTGGGGCTGTACGTCGAGGAACGACCGCGTGCCGCCGTTGCCGTTGTCGGCCTGTCCGGTCACGAGCGACCCGACGAGGGTGGACTTGCCGTGGTCGACGTGGCCCGCGGTGCCGACGACGATGTGGTCGTCGTCCACGTCGAGCATCGCGCCCTCGCGGATGGTCGCGACACCGACGAGGCCGCGTTCGGCCGAGTCGCCGACGCCCCACGTCTCCACGTCTTCGATGTGCGCCCCGGCCTCTTCGGCCAGAAGCGACAGCACGTCCATGGTCTCGGAGAAGTCGTCCGGCGGGATGCCGGCGATGCCGCCGTCGTCGGTGACGCCGACCACGTAGGTCGCCACGCCGTCGCCGGAGAGCACTCGGTGTCTGAGTTGCGCCGCGAGCGACTCCATCCGGCCGTCGGACAGGTGAACGGCGCGGGTGAGGCGTTCTTTGAACTCGACGTTTCCGCCTTCTTCCTCACCGCGCTCGAGGGCCTCGTCCAAGAGAGCCCGATCCGCGCTCATGGAAGCGGGTAGGAAACCGACCGTGAAAACGCTTTCCGCGGTAGCGATTGCCATGAGAACGTACCGCAATCGAGACAGAACCGACGCGGGGGCGCTCGTCGGGGCTCGTGGCGGTCGAATGCGGATGAAAAAGAAAACGCGTTACTCGGTCAGGCGCTCGTAGGCGCGGTTGACGCGCTTGAACGCCTCCTCGTCGCCGGTCTTCGAGTCCGGATGGGTCTCCTTGACTCGCTTCCGGTAGGCCGCTTTCACCTCGTCTTCGGAGGCGTCGTCGTCGAGGTCGAGCGTTTCGAGGGCTTTCTGCCGACTCATACCGCGCCGCGGCGGGCGGACTCGCGTCCCGCTTCCGTCGCGGGCGCGCCGCCTTCGCCGACCACCGTCGAATCCGCCGTCGGGACCGGCGTTAGGGCCGAATCGCCCGGCTCGAGGTCCCTCTTGGGGGTCGCCGCGGGGGCCCGCACCGAAGCCGCCGGTCTCCCGGCGGTCGCCTCGCCGTCGCTCTGACCGGAAGCCGAACCCGCCGCGTCCGGCGTCGGCGCGGACGCGCGTCCGGCGGAACCGCTCTTCGAGGCGGCCGCTGACGTGGGCGTACATGAAGTACGTCGTCGCGCCGAAGGGGACGGCGACGAACAGCAACAAGAGCTGTCGGTAGGCGAACGCCAACACGACGAGGAGCATGGTGATTCCCGCGAACACCGCCGCGAGCCCCATGACGAGTCGGTCTCGATCCACGGGCGCAGTTAGGTTCGCACGGTGGTAAACGTCTCGCCGGGCGGCGACTGCCGGACGGAGCAGCCAGAAAAATCGACCGCTGGCGTCGGCTCAGCGGTACTGGTTCAGCCGCTTTTTGAGGCGCTTCGCCGCCTGTCCGGCGGCCTTGTCGAACTGCTCGCCGTCGTCCTCGCCGGCGAAGATGATGCCGCGCGAGGAGTTCACGAGGCCGACGCCGTCGGCGAGGCCGAACTCGACGGCGGCCTCGGCATCGCCGCCCTGCGCCCCCACGCCGGGGACGAGAAACGGCAGGTCGGGCACCTGTTCGCGGAGGTGTTCCAGTTCGTCGGGACCGGTCGCGCCGACGACGAGGCCGACGTTCCCGTGTTCGTTCCAGAGGTCGCAGAGCGCGGCGACGCGCTCGTAGAGGGGTTCGCCCGAGTCGAGTTCGAGCGACTGGAGGTCCGAGCCGCCGGGGTTCGAGGTGCGGCAGAGGACGAACACGCCCTTGTCGGCCCGCGAGAGGAACGGCTGGATGGAGTCGCGACCCATGTAGGGGTTGACCGTGATGGCGTCGGCGTCGTCAAGCAGGTCGGCGTACTTGCGGGTCGTGTTGCCGATGTCGGCGCGCTTGGCGTCCAGCAGGACCGGCACGCCCTTCCCGTGGGCGTAGGCGATGGTCTCGCGCAGGGAACGCCAGCCGTCTTCGTCCTCGTAGAACGCCGCGTTCGGCTTGAACGCCGCGGCGTGTTCGTGAGTCGCGTCGATGATACGGCGGTTGAACGCCCAGCGCGGCAGGTCCTTGTCGAGCAGGTGGTCGGGGATGCGGTCGATGTCGGCGTCGAGGCCGACCGAGACGACGCTGTCTGTCGCCTCGATGCGGTCGCGGAGGTCGTCGAAGAAGCCCATTGCCCGCGAGTGCGACGACCGGGAGTAAGGGGTTTTCCCTTCGGCGTGGGTGGCGGGGCCTCCCGCGCACCGAGGCTGGCAGCCACACCCCGAACAGCCCTCAGACGGGTCGCTCGACCGTCCACAAGAGGCCCGCACCGACGACGAGCACCCCGCCGAAGAGGGCGAGCGCGCCGGCCGGCGAGAGGGCGTCGGCGACGACCCCGCCGGCGAGTTCGAACGGGACGACAGCGAGCGAGTAGAGCATCCCGGCGGCCGAGAGGACGGTCGCACGCCCGACCGAGTCCACCCGGTCGTTGACGTACTGGTTCCCGAGGACGGACGAGACGTTCGTGACGCCGCGGGCGACCGCGAACGCGGGGAAGGCCAGCGGCCCGAAAAGCGGGACCGACGCGTAGGCGACCGCGAGCACGACCGGCGAGGCGAGGAACCACCGACGGACGCCGACCCGGGCTTCGACCCACCCGGCGCGGAACGTCGCGGCGGCCGCGACGAGCGAGAACAGCGCGTAAGAGGCGCTGACGGCGGTGTTCGTCGCCGACGCGGGGACGCCGAGGTCGAGCGCCACGTCGCGAAGAATCGGCTGGTCGAAGATGTACACCATGTTGGCGACGCCGAACAGGAGCGCGAAGTAGGCGACGAAGCCGCGGAGCGGCGGGCGCGAGAGCTTTTCGCGGATGACCCGAAGCGCCGTCCGCGGCGTGAAGTCGCCGCCGTTGGCTCCGGTCTCGGGGACCGACAGCAGAATCGGGACGCCCAGCGCCGTCACCGCGGCAGTGGCGAAGAAGGGAACCGCGTAGTTCGTCGCGTCGGCGAGGAGTCCCCCGGCGAGGGTCGTCACCGCGCCGATTGCGAGGCCGACGCCGGTGGCGCGCCCGCGAACGGCGGCGAACTCGTGAGTCTCGTCGGTCTCAGCGAGGAGGTCGTAGAGCCACGCGTCGTCGCTGCCGGACCGGAACGTCTGGCCGACGGCCCACGCGCCGTAGACGACCGCGAGTTGGAGGAACGTCTCCGACAGGCCCATCGCCGCGGTCGAGACGGCGATGATGGCCGTGCCGAAGGCCATCGCGCTCCGGCGACCCAGTCGGTCGCCGAGGTAGCCGGTCGGTATCTCGGCCGCGACGAGCGCGAGCCACCAGACGCTGTTGAGCGCGCCCACCTCGGCGAACGAGAGGTCGCGCGAGCGGACGAACAGAATCCAGATGGCGGCCGTGAAGGAGACGAACTCGGTCGTCTTGTACGCGTAGTACTTCGCGACCGGGGAACGCAGGCGGGCGGCGACGGGCCACGAAGTCATCGTCCCACCGTCTCGACACGGCCCAAAGAACGTGTGGATTCGACCGCCTGCGACGGTACGGTGTCCGAGTCGGGGCCGACGCCCGTCTCTCACCCGGTTCGGAAGGAGAAGTCCGAACTCGGTGCACTGTGGGTGAGCCAGCCCATCGAGACTACGTCGACGCCGGTGTCGGCGTAGTCGGGGAGCGTCTCCAGCGTGATGCCCCCGCTGGCCTCCGAGATGACGCCTTCGGGGAGTTGGGAGACGCCCTCGCGGACCGCCTCGGGCGGGAGGTTGTCGAACAGGACGATGTCGGCCCCGGCGGCCGCGGCGCGCTCGCCCATCTCGGGTGTCTCGACTTCGACTTCGAGCTTCGTCGCGAACGACTTGCGCTCGGCGAAGCGGCGGACCGCCTCCTCCAGCCCGAGTTCTGCGACGTGGTTGTCCTTGACCATCACCATCCCCGAGAGCGTGAGGCGGTGGGTGTCGCCGCCGCCGGCGACGACGGCGCGCTTTTCGACGCCGCGGAGGCCGGGCGTGGTCTTGCGGGTCGCGGCGACCCGAACCGAGTCCGAAACCTCGCGGGCGGTATTGACGGCTTCGCGAGTCGTGGTGGCGACGCCGGAGGCGTGGCCGACGACGTTGGCGGCGACGCGCTCGCCGCGGAGGACGTTCCGGGCGTCGCCTTCGACGCGGAGAACCACGTCACCCGGTTCGACCGCGTCGCCGGCCTCGACCGCTTGCTCGGCCTCTACGCCGAGGTAGTCGAAGACGGCGACGGCGGCGTCGAGACCGGCGGCGACCGCCGGCTCCTTCGCCACGAGTCGTCCGGTGGTGTCGCCGGGCACGTCGTTCGTCACGTCGCGGTGGCCCACGTCCTCGGCCAGCCAGCGCTCGACGGTCTCAGTCGTCAGCACTCGGGGTCACCCCCCGTCCGGCGTCGTCGCTCTCCTCGCTTTCCTCGCATCCATCGCGTCCGTCCGGGTCGACCAGCGAGTGGCAGCCGGCCGACGGCGCGTCGGCGGCCGCGCGGGCGACGAGGAGCGACGAAACGCAGGCGTTCCGGAGTTCATAGATGGACCGCGAGACGCGGGTGCGGGCGTAGGCGTCGACCTCGCCTTTCAGGCGGCGGAGCCGCGCCCGCGCGGTCCCGAGCCCGTCGGGGGTGCGCTCGATGCCGACGAACTCGTCCATCGTCCGCCCGAGGCGGTCGAACTTCGTGTCGGCGAAGGCGTCGGGCAGCGCCGGGTCGGAGTCGCGCGGCGGCGCGTACTCGACGGCCTCGGCGTCGCCGCGGCCCCGGTCGGCCGCGGTCTCGCCGGCGCGGACGCCCCAGACGAGCCCTTCGAGCAGGCTGGTCGAGGCGAGTCGGTTCGCGCCGTGGACGCCGGTGCGGGCGCACTCGCCGGCGGCGAACAGGCGGGACAGCGAGGTCCTGCCGCGGTCGTCGACGGCGACGCCGCCGCAAAGGAAGTGCTCGCTCGGCGCGACGGGGATGCCGGCGTCGAGGTCGACGCCGCGGTCGTCGCACAGCGCCGCGAGGTCGGGGAACTCCTCCCGGAAGTCGAGGTCGGACACGTCGAGGACGACGCGGCCGGTTCGGTCGCGGGCGCGAGAGACGGCGCGGGCGACCACGTCTCGGGGGGCGAGTTCGGCGTCTTCGTGCACGTCAGGCATGAATCGGCGGCCGTCGGCGTCGCGCAGGGCCGCGCCCTCGCCGCGAACGGCTTCGCTGACGAGAAACGGTTGCGCGTCGTCGGCCTGGGGGTCAGTCCGGGGGTCGTACGCCGTCGGGTGGAACTGGACGTACTGCATGTCCGAGACGGTCGCGCCGGCGAGCGCGGCCATCGCCACGCCGTCGCCGGTCGCGCCCGCGGGGTTGGTTGACCGGGCGTAGCAGTCGCCGATGCCGCCAGTGGCGAGGACGGTCGCCCCGGCGAACACCGGTTCGACCTCGCCATCCGCGAGGACGGTCGCGCCGCGGACAGTCCCCTCCTCGGTCAGGAGGTCGAGGGCCGTCGCGTCCTCCATGATTCGCACGCCGTCGCGGGCCGAGAGGTGCTTTAGGAACGGCCGGAGGACGTGCGCGCCGGTGCTGGCGTCGACGTGGAGGATGCGGCGGCTGGAGTGGCCCGCCTCGCGGGCGAGGTCGAAGGTATCTGCGTCGGCGTCAGCGTCAGTACCGTCTCCCACCGCGTCGAACTCGACTTCGAGCGTGTCCAAGAGCACGTCCTCGACGACGGCGCGGGACTCGGAGACGAGCGTCTCGACGGCCTCGGGGTCGGCGGTGCCGTCGCTCGCCCGGCGGATATCGGCGGCGAACTCCTCGGGCGCGGACTGGGTGACGGCGATGCCGCCCTGCGCCCAGTCGGACGCGGCGTCCTCGGGTTCGGTCGCCTTCGTGACGACGAGCACGTCGGCCCCCTCGCGGGCGGCAGCGAGGGCCGCGGCACAGCCAGCGATGCCGGAGCCGACGACGAGCACGTCGGCCTTCATAGGTCGAGCATGCGGTCGAGCGCGACCGCGGCGAGTTCCTTCTCCTCGGGCGCGACCTCGACGACGTTGGGTTCGCGGCCCGCGGCGAGTTCTTCGAGCACCCACGTCAGGTAGTTGGGGTCGACCTGCCGCATGGCGTTGCAGTCCATGCAGGCGTCGCCGCAGAGGGGTCGCACGTCGACCTCGGGGTGCCAGCGCGCGAGGTGTCGCGCGAGGTGGACCTCGGTGCCGATGGCCCACGTCTCGCCGGGGTCGGCGTTCTCGATGACGTCGCAGATGTGGCTCGTGGAGCCGACTTCGTCGGCGGCCGCGACGACGCTCGGGCGGCACTCGGGGTGGGCGACGACCTTCGCGCCGTCGGCCTGCGCCTCCTCGACGTGGTCGACGCGGAAGCGCTCGTGGACCTGACAGTAGCCGTCCCAGAGGATGACCTCGGCGTCGCCGAGGTCCGGGATATCGGGTTCCACCTCGTCGGCAGCGCCCATCGACTCGGCCACGTCGCCGGCCCACGGGTCCCACTCGACGACCTCGTCGATGCCGAGGTCGTCGGCCGTGTTGCGCCCGAGGTGCTTGTCGGGCAGGAACAGCACGGCGTCGCCGCGCTCGAAGGCCCACTCGAAGGCGTCGGCGGCGTTCGAGGAGGTGCAGATGAGCCCGCCGTGGGAGGCGCAAAAGGCCTTCAGGTCGGCGTAGGAGTTCATGTACGTCACGGGGATGATGTCCTTGCCGCCGGACTCCTCGACGAGCGTCTCCCACGCGGAGTCGACCTGCACGGCCTCGGCCATCCCGGCCATCGGGCACGACGCCTCCATCGACGGGAGGATCACCGTCTGGTCGTCGTCGGTGATGATGTCCGCGCTCTCGGCCATGAACGTCACGCCGGCGAAGACGACGTACTCGGCGTCCGACTCGGCGGCGCGCTTCGAGAGTTCGTAGGAGTCGCCGACGAAGTCCGCGTGCTCGACGATTTCGCGTCGCTGGTAGTTGTGTCCGAGCACGATGACTCGGTCGCCGAGCTCCTCGCGGGCGGCGGCGATTCGCCGGGAGCGAGCGGCCTCGTCGAGGTCGCGGTGGCTCTCCGGAAGCTGTTCGAGCGTGTCGTATTTGAACAGACTGAGCTCCGACTCGAACCCGACCGACTGTAATTCAACCACGATTGGTCACCACGGTGGAAGTCCAATCATCGGCCCTTATTGAAAAATATTTTTCTTCAATACTCGACACCCATCCGTAAAGATTCTCTATAGAATCGATTGGTCGGTGGTACCTTGGCCTAATTGGATTCAGAACCCGTGAACGTCGTCTACTCGGTTGAAGAACAATTTTATTCGAAGGAATCTCCCGGTCGATGGCGATTATTCGTTCAGTCGCGTTCGAAGACGACGCGACCGTCCACGACGGTCATCGAGACTGCAATGTCACGAATCGAGTCGGTCTCCCACGGTGACTCATCGAGGACGACGAGGTCAGCGGCGCTCCCGACCGTGACGGTTCCCAGTCGGTCCTCGTCGAACCCGGCGTAGGCCGCGCCGGAGGTGTACGCCCGAAGCGCCTCGGTGACGGTGAGCGACTGGTCGGGGTTCGGGTGGTCGGTGGCGAGGTCGACGCCGAGCAGCGGCCCGAGCGGCATGCAGTCGCTTCCGAACGCGAGGTCGACCCCGGCGTCGAGCAGGTCGCGGTAGCGATTGGTTCGCAGGCGTCGCTCGCTGAGGCGGGCGTCGTAGAGGCCGCCCTCGTCGGCCCACTTCAGGAAGTTCGGCTGGACTGAGGCGACGACGCCCAACTCGGCGAACCGCTCGATGGCCTCGTCGGACGCGAGTTCAACGTGTTCGACCCGATGGCGGGCCGCGCCGGGGTCGTCGGTCTCCTCGTACGCGTCGAGCACCGCGTCGATGGCCGCGTCGCCGATGGCGTGCGCGGTGAGTTGATAGCCCGACTCGTCCGCGTCGGCGACGAGGTCACGGAGTTCCTCGGGGGCGACGACCCACTGGCCCGTCTCGTCGTCGGCCGCCTCGGGGTCCGCCGCGGCGTCGGCGTAGGGGTCGGTGAGCTTCGCGGTCCGTCCACCGAAGCTCCCGTCGGTGAACGTCTTTATCGCGCCGACGGTGACGAGGTCGCGGCGGCTCCCGCCCCCGTGGTTCGTCCGCAGGCCGACCTCGCGGAGCGCGTCGAGGTGGTCGGACCAGTAGTTGATGCGGACGCGGAGAGCCAGTTCGCCGGCGTCGGCGAGGTCGCGGTAGACCTCGGGCGCGCGGGAGCCGCGGACCATGTCGTGGACGCCGGTGACGCCGCGGGCGGTCGCGTACGACTGCGCCGCGCGGACGAGTTCCGCCATCTCCTCGCGCCCCGGCTCGGTTGCCTCGCGGAGCACGTCGACCGCGCCTTCGACCACGACACCCGTCGGCTCGCCGGTGTCGCCATCGCCGCCATCGCCGTCGCCCCCGGCGGTCTGGACGCCCGAGTAGGGCATCTCGTCGACGTAGTGGTCGAGGACGACCGAGTTGACGCCGGCGGTGTGAAGGTCCTCGCGGAAGGCGACCACGGGAAGCGACTCGGAGACGGCGTCGAGGTCGTCGCGGGTGAGGTATCTTGATTCGTCCCACGTGCTCTCGTCGTAGCCGTAGCCGAGCACCCAGTCGGTGTCGTCGTCGGATTCGACCTCGACGGCCCGCTCGCGGAGCAGTTCGACCGCCTCCGCCGCGGAGTCGGCGGCGGAGAGGTCGGCGTGGACGAGCGACCGGCCGACCATCGGGAGGTGCGTGTGGGCGTCGATGAAGCCGGGAAGGACGACGCGGCCGCCGCAGTCGACGACTCGCGTCTCGACGCCGGCGAGCAGTTCCACGTCGAAGGCACGGCCGACGCGGACAACCTCACCGTCGCGAACGGCGACGGCTTCGTGCGTCTCGTCGGGCGACCCGAGGGTGTGTACCTCCGCGTTCGTCAGTACGAGGTCCGCTGCCGCGGTCATACCTTCGACCCCGGCGCGGGAGGGCAAAACGGTTCGGGAGGCGACGGGGTGGTCGGGCGGTGGCCAGACGGTCTCGAACGGAGACCGACCGCGACCGTTGAAAGAACCGGAACGCGTTAGGGCCGGCGCGGGAAACGTCGGAGCATGACAGACGCCGCGTCCCTCGCCGACCGCGTTCGGGAGGGCGAACTCCGCCTCCACGAACTCGAAGCGCACGCCGACGCCGACACCGCCGCCGAGGCGCGCCGGTTGCTCGTCGAATCGCAGTCCGGCGCGTCGCTCGACGCGGTCGGGAACTACGGCTTCCCCGCGGAGGCCGCCGAGTCGGCCATCGAGAACATGGTCGGCGCGATTCAGGTTCCGATGGGCGTCGCCGGCCCCGTCAGCGTCGACGGTGGCTCCGTCGCCGGCGAGAAGTACCTCCCGCTCGCGACCACCGAGGGCGCGCTCCTCGCGTCGGTCAACCGCGGCTGTTCGGTCATCAACAGCGCCGGCGGCGCGACCGCTCGCGTCCTCAAGTCCGGGATGACCCGCGCGCCGGTGTTCCGCGTCGCCGACGTGGCCGAGGCCGAGGCGCTCGTCTCGTGGGTCCGCGACAACTTCGCGGCGCTGAAGGAGGCCGCCGAGGAGACGACGAACCACGGCGAACTTCTCGACGTGACCCCGTACGTCGTCGGCAACTCGGTGTACCTGCGATTCCGCTACGACACCAAAGACGCGATGGGGATGAACATGGCCACCATCGCCACCGAGGCCGCCTGCGGCGTCGTCGAAGCAGAGACGACCGCCTCGCTCGTCGCCCTCTCGGGCAACCTCTGTACCGACAAGAAGCCCGCCGCCATCAACGCCGTCGAGGGCCGCGGCCGGAGCGTCACCGCCGACGTGCGCATCCCGCGCGAAGTCGTCGAAGCGCGCCTGCACACCACGCCCGAAGCGGTCGCGGAACTCAACACCCGTAAGAACCTCGTCGGCTCTGCGAAGGCCGCGAGCCTCGGTTTCAACGCCCACGTCGCCAACGTCGTCGCCGCGATGTTTCTCGCCACCGGACAGGACGAGGCGCAGGTCGTCGAGGGCGCGAACGCCATCACGACCGCCGAGGTGCAGGACGGCGACCTCTACGTCTCGGTCTCCATCGCTTCCCTCGAAGTCGGCACCGTCGGCGGCGGCACGAAGCTCCCGACGCAGTCCGAGGGCCTCGATATCCTCGGCGTCAGCGGTGGCGGCGACCCCGCCGGCTCCAACGCCGACGCCCTCGCCGAGTGCATCGCCGTCGGCTCGCTCGCGGGCGAACTCTCGCTCCTCTCCGCGCTCGCCTCGCGGCACCTCTCCAGTGCCCACGCCGAACTCGGCCGGTAACTCGACCGGTTTCAGTTTCGCCGGTACCGGACACAGCTGAATTGCGTTTCTCAGCGCGCTCCCGGACTATACCAGTGTATTCGCATCTTTCTGTTTACTTTCACTTTCACCCCGCACCCGTGGCTCGCGTTTATTCCGTTTCCGCGGAAACGATGAAAACGCGTCCGTCGGGGAGCACCCGCGGGCGTGTCCACAACCCGTCCCCTCCCATGCCCGTCTCCACACGCAGTACCGACCCCGAATCGCCCGACGAGTACGACGACGCGCGGCGATTGGCGCTCGCGCTCAGGCTGGTGAAGTTGGCCCTCGGCGTCGTCGCCTCCGCGCTGACCGTGGCGAAGCTCCTCGGCGCGCTCTGAAGTACCCGCGCTCGCGCCCGGTCTCACCGCTCGCCCGCCGCGACGCTCAGACCAACCGGTGTCGGCCCCGTGACTCCGACACCTCGCCGCGCCGCCGGAGTTTGTCGAGCAGGTCGCGGGCGCGGTCCTCCGGGACGCCGCGTTCGACCGCGGTCGCGACGATTTCCTCCTCGGTCGGCCGGTCGCCATCGCGTATCGCCTCGCGGACGACCGTCAGGCGGTCGGGCGACCCCGACGACGAGTTCCGGCCACGCGCGGCGGACTCGCCCGCCTCGAACACCTCGTCGGCGTCGAGCCCCGAACCTTCGAGGTACTCCCGGTCGTCGACGCCCGACTCCTCGACTCGCCGGTCGAGTTCCGAGACGTGTTCGACCTGCGCGAACGCCTCGCTGTCGCCGTGTTTCTTCGCCAACAGCGCCGAGCGCGCCTGCCGCGCCGCGTCCCTGTCGTCGGACTCGAAGAAGCGCCGGAGCTTCTTCGTCTGGTGTCGTCTGCCGCACCGCGGACACGTCGCCGTCTTCGACCCGTCGGGGTCAGAAAGCAGCCACATGTTCGCGCAGTCCGTACACCCCACGACCGCGTACATGCGCCGATGTTCCGCGGCGTCGGATTTGAACGTTCGGGAGCGCGAGCGAACGCGGACTCCTCGCGGTGACGCCCCCCGCGGCGTCTCCCCGGCGGATTTATCTCCGTTCCCTGTGGCTTGCCACCATGGACCGAGTTTCAATCGACGACGCGCCGTCCGCCGAGGCGGCCGACGGCGTCTCCCTCTCGCTCCTCGCGGGCGGGGAACAGATGAACGTCCAGCACTTCCGCATCGAACCCGGCGCGGCCGTCCCGGTTCACGACCACCCCCACGAGCAGGTCGGCTACATCGTCGCCGGCGAACTGACGTTCCTCGTCGGCGACGAGGGCGAGGAAGTCGTCGTCGGCCCCGGCGACGCCTACTCGCTCGCGGGCGGCGAACCCCACGGCGCAGAGAACCGCGGCGACGAGACCGTCGTCGGCATCGACGTGTTCTCGCCGCCGCGGGAGAACCCGCCGTGGCTGGACTGACGCCGAGCGCGAACTGCCATCCGTTAGAGACACCGTTTCGATTGTTTTGACTGGTTTGAGTGCCTCTAAGGCGTCTTCTATCTAGATAGTTCAGTCAAAACATATGAGGAGAAAGCATTTATCAATACAGTGTCACCATTCGGTAGACGGTAGTCCCTAACTATGCCCTCCCCCCGCGTACTTCCTCCATGGATAGCGCCCGGCGCGTCGAACACCCCGGATACCCCGCCGAGCGGCGAGCGACCATGAGTCACTCGAAACTCGCACGCGAGCCGTGGCTGTGGGTGTTCGTCGGCGTCTGGGCGGCGGTCGTCAGCGCGCTCCACTTCGGCGGGCTTGCGTACGATATCTACACGAGAATCTGGTGGTGGGACGTACTCACTCACTCGCTTTCGGGCTTCGGCGTCGCGGGCGTGTTGTTCCTCGTGTTCCCGCGGACCTTCCGGGGCGCTCGCGCTCCAGTCGTCGTCGGTGGCATCATCCTCGCCATCGGCGCGGGCTTCGAGGTGTACGAGTACCTGTTCAAGGACTTCTGGTGGGGCTGGTCGATGGCCTACTACCTCGAGGACACCGCGATTGACCTCGTGGTCGACGTGGTCGGCGGCCTCGGCTTTTTCGTCCTCGTCGAGGGCGTCCTCAGGTCGCGGGCGCGGTCGGACGCCCCCCGCGGCGACTCGCCGCCCTCAGCCGGTCACCTCCGCTCCGACGGCGGCGAGAAGGCGAACGACGACCGCCCGAAGAACCGCTGAGTTCGACCGTGATACCCCCGTCGGCGGGGTTAATTTAACCCCAAACGTGTTGCTCCGTCGGGATAACGTACATATCGATGATGTCCTATCTCTCGTCTATGCTTCCGCTCGCAGCAGCCCCGGCACCGACCCTCCTCACCGCACTCGGCGCGACCCGCGCATCTCCCCGCGCATGCTGAGGCGCACTTGGGACGAGATGGTGCTTGCCGGGTGGGAAGAGCGACCCCGAGAGATGGCCGTCGTCGCGGTGTTCGGAGGGGTCGTTACTGCGACGCACTTCACGAGCATGGCGCTGTTTCTCTACACCCGCATCTGGTGGTGGGACATCCTCGTCCACGCCGCCTCCGGGTTCGGCGTCGCGGCGGTCCTCTACGTCCTCAACCCCCGCCTGCTCCACTCGCGGTTCGCGCTCCTCGTCGTTCTCCCGATGGCCGTCGCCGCCATCGGCACGTGGTTCGAGGTGTACGAGCGTCTGTTCACCGGCTTCTGGGTCGAATGGCCGCGTTCGGTCTACTTGGAAGACACAGGCGTCGACATCGTCGCCGACACCGCCGGTGCGGTCGTCTTCGGCGTCGTCAGACCCCTGTGGAACCGGATTCAACGCTGGCGAGACCCGAATCGACTGTAGTCGGCGCGAAACGAGTGCGGCGTCGGTGCCGCGAGAGAGAAGTGGTGTGTTCGCTTACGCGAGTTCCTGAATGTATCCAGAAATCGAAGATTTCTGGCTGCTCAACGAACTGGCTTAGGCCAGCTCGTTGATGTTCGCGCGGTGTAACCGCGCGAGTTAGAGAAGCGCTCTACGCGAGTTCGTTGATGTTCTCGACGACCTTGTCGGCGTACTCGCTCGTGGCAAGCTTGTTGCCGCCCTCGATCTGACGTTCGAGGTCGTAGGTCACGTCGCCGTCCGAGATGGTCTTCTCGACGGCGTCGCGGATGAGCTTACCGGCGTCCTTCCAGCCCATGTACTCGAACATGAGACGGCCGGAGAGAATCATCGCGGTCGGGTTGACCTTGTCCTCGCCGGCGTACTTGGGCGCGGAGCCGTGGACGGGCTCTGCGAGACAGAGGCCTTCGCCGAAGTTCGCGCCGGGGGCGATGCCGAGGCCACCGATCTGCGCGCCGGCGGCGTCGGACATGTAGTCGCCGTTGAGGTTCATCGTGGCGATGACGTCGTAGTCGGCGGTGCGCGTCAGAAGCTGCTGGAGCATGTTGTCCGCGATGCGGTCCTTGACGACGACCTTGTCCTCGGGCTTCTCGCCGTCGTACTCCTCCCAGAGTTCGTCTTCCGTGATGGTGACGTCGCCGAACTCCTCTTCGGCGAGTTCGTAGCCCCAGTCGCGGAACGCGCCCTCGGTGAACTTCATGATGTTACCCTTGTGGACGAGGGTGACGGAGTCGCGGTCGTTTTCGAGGGCGTACTCGATGGCCTCGCGGACGAGGCGCTTCGTCCCGAACTCGGTGATAGGCTTGATGCCGATGCCGACGGGGCCGTCGTGGATGACGCCCGTGGCGCCCATCTCCTCTTCGACGAACTCCTTGACCTGCTGGACCTCGTCGGTGCCGGCTTCCCACTCGATGCCGGCGTACACGTCTTCGGTGTTCTCGCGGAACGTGACCATGTCCATCGCCGAGGGGTTCTTGACGGGCGACGGGACGCCGTCGAGGTGGTAGGTCGGGCGGACGTTCGCGTAGAGGTCGAGCTTCTTCCGGAGCGCGACGTTGAGCGAGCGGAAGCCGGCGCCGACGGGCGTCGTGAGCGGGCCCTTGATTGCGACGCGGTGGTTGCGAATGGCGCTTACCGTGTCTTCCGGGAGGTTCTCGTCGTACTTGTCGCGGGCGGACGAACCGGCGTAGACGCGCATCCAAGAGACAGAGCGGCCGGTCGCCTCGGCGGCGGCGTCGAGGACCTTCTGCGCGGCGGGGCCGACGTCCGTTCCGATTCCGTCGCCGTGGATGATCGGAATAATCGGGTTGTCGGGGACGGAGAGCTCGCCCGTCTCCTCGTCGACCGTGATTTTCTCGCCGTCGTCCGGAACCTCAATCTGGTCGTAGCTCATGAACAATTTGGGTTTTCCAGTGCGGTGTAAAAGTCCTGCCGTTATCGACGGCGAAGTGCAAGTATCGCTCCATTCATCGGTCGATACGTTTAGGACCACGCTCCGAAGACACCCTCGTATGCGAATTATCCTCCACGGCGGTGCCGGCGGTATCCCCGGCGAACCGGAACCCAGACAGGCCGTCTTGGACGACGCGGCCGACGCGGGCGCGAGCGAATCCGACCCGCTTTCGGCGGTCGAGACCGCGGTCCGCGTCCTCGAATCGGACCACCGATTCAACGCCGGCGTCGGCGGCGCGGTCCAGTCCGACGGCGTCGTCCGCACCGACGCGGGCGTCATGCTCAGCGACCGCTGCGTCGGCGCGGCCTCCGGCATGGAGGGCGTCGAACACGCTGTCTCCGTCGCGCGGGCGGTCCTCGAAGACACCCCGCACGTCCTCCTGACGGGCGAACCGGCGGTCGACTTCGCCGCCGATGCGGGCGTCGAGACCGGCGTCGACCTCTTCACCGACGAGACCCGCGAGCGCTGGGAGAACGCGGACGCCCCCGATGGCTCGCCCAGCGAACACCTCGCGTGGCTCGCCGACCGGTTCGGCGGCAGCACGAGCGACCCGACGGCCGAGGCGAGTGACGGCTACCTCCCGACGAACGAGGGAACCTCAGCAAGCAGTGGCCGCTCGGCTCGCGATGCTCGCCTTCCCGGCCACGACACGGTCGGGGCGGTCGCCACCGACGGCGAGACGTTCGCCTCCGCGACCTCGACCGGCGGCCGCTGGTTCGCCCTCGCCGGCCGCGTCGGCGACGTGCCGCAGATCGGCTCGGGCTTCTACGCCTCCCCGGCCGGCGGCGCGTCGACCACGGGAGCAGGTGAAGACATCGCGCGCGTGACGCTCGCGCGCCGCGCGGTCGGCCACCTCGAACGCGGCTGTGACGCCCAGACCGCGGCCGACCTCGCCATCGAGGAGTTCGGCGAACTCACCGGGTCGTCGGCGGGCATCATCCTCCTCGACGACGAGGGCTTCGGCTCGGCGTACAACTCCGACGGGATGCAGACCAGCACCGCGTCGAAGTGAGGTCGTCGCGGCCGGCGGCGACCGCGTTCCGGTCGCGCTGGCCGTCGTCGCCACGGTTTACTCGATTCAGTCCTTGGAGGCCCCCATGAGCGATTGGACCGCGGCCGACGCCCCCGACCTCTCGGGGAAGACCGTCGTCGTCACCGGCGCGAACAGCGGCCTCGGCTTCGAAGCGACGCGCATGTTCGCCGAGAAGGGCGCGCACGTCGTCATGGCCTGCCGGAGCCTCGACCGCGGCGAGGACGCGATGGCCGACATCCGCGACTCGGTGCCGGCGGCCTCGCTGACCCTCTCGGAACTCGACCTCGCCGACCTCGACTCAGTCCGGCGGTTCGCCGACGAGTTCGCCGCCGAACACGGGTCGCTGCACGCCCTCTGCAACAACGCCGGCGTGATGGCCATCCCCCGACGGGAGACCGCACAGGGCTTCGAGACGCAGTTCGGGGTGAACCACCTCGGCCACTTCGCCCTGAGCGCCCGCCTGTTCCCGACGCTCCGCGACACGCCCGGCGAGACGCGACTCGTCACGATGTCGAGCGGCCTCCACGAGCGCGGCCGGATGGACTTCGACGACCTGCAGGGCGAACGCGACTACGACGAGTGGGACGCCTACGCCCAGAGCAAGCTCTCGAACCTGCTTTTCGCGTTCGAACTCGACCGCCGACTGACCGCCGCGGGCATCGACGACGTGCTGAGCGTGGGCGCACACCCCGGTTACGCCGCTACTAACCTCCAGTTCCGCGGCCCCGAGGCCTCCGGGTCGACGCTCCGGTACTGGATGAGCAAACTCGGCAACGCGATATTCGCCCAGTCGGCGGAGATGGGCGCGCTCCCGCTCCTGTACGCCGCAACCTCGCCGGCCGTCGAAAGCGGGGAGTACGTCGGCCCGCAGGGGCTGTTCGGCATGCGCGGCAACCCCGGCATCGCGGAACCGAGCGACCGCGCCAGAGACCCCGAGACCGCCGCCCGACTCTGGGACGTGTCGGAGGAACTCACCGACACGCGGTTCCGACTGGCCTGACTCCCGAACCGTCTCGGACGAGCGCCGGGAGGCGAGACGGCCAAATACTGCGACGTGCTATCTACTCCCGTGACCGAATCAATACCGACAATCACCGAGAGCGTCGCCGACGCTCTCGTCTCCACCTGCCGAACGACCCTCGGAGACTCCCTCCGAAGCGTCGTCCACTTCACCCGCGACGACTTCGGCGTGCTGTACGTCCGACGGGACCTCTACGACGGCGACGAGGCCGCGGCGCGCGCCGCCAAGTCCGAACTCGTCGAGAGCGAGCGCACCGGGTTCGGCCCGCGAGAGACCTACAGCGACGGCACGTCCGGCGCGACCCCCGACTTCGGCGAGTACGAGTTCACCCTCCGCGTCTTCTCGGACGGCTTCGTCGGCCGCGTCGTCAGCGGCGACCGCGGCGTCATCGTCACCACCGACGAACTCGAACTCTCCGAGTTCGAGGAGATGGAAGTCGCGCTCCGCCGGATGCTCGAAACGAACACCGCCGGGTGAACCGACTCGCCGGCTGGCGCAACGACTCTTCGAGCGCTGTCGGTCCCGTTCGTCGCTCGTCCCGTGTCTACACTCCCTCGACGAGTCGCTCTAGCTGCTCCGGCGGAACCGCTCCTCGCGCGGCGTAGCCCTCGTATGCGAAGGTTGGAACACCGGTGACGCCGTGCTGCTGGGCCTCACGAAATCGTTCGCGCACTTCGGTCCGAAGCGTGTCGTCGTCGAGCGCGGACGCGACTTCCTCGCCGTCGACGCCCACCGATTCGGCGAGTTCGACGAGCACCGCCTCGTCGCCGATGTCTCTGCCGTCCTGCCAGAGCGCCTCGAAAACCGCCTCGTCGAACGCGAGCCACGTCTCGTAGTCGGCGTGTCCCGTCAAGTAGTACGAGACGATTTGCGCCGGAAGCGAGTCCACGTCGGTCCCGAGGTCCAGGGTCATCTCGACGTCGTACCGCTCTTGTAACCGACGGACTCCCTGCTTCGCTTGCTCGTAGTAGTCTTCGTCTTTCCCGTCGTCGACCGAGAAGTCGATGCTTCCATCGGGGCGACGCTTCTGACTCCGCAGGTCGAACGGATGCCAGTCGATGTCGAGTTCCTCGTCTCTCGTCTCTTGATACTGCGACAGGGACTGCCTCCCGAGATAGCAGAAGGGACACACGTAGTCCGAGTAGACCGTTATCGCCTGGTCGGCGTCTGAGCTCATGCGCATTTGTCTCTCCTACGGTTACAAAAGCGACGCGGTCGGTGGCGACCAGTTCGAACGTCGTCGCGACTGAGAGCGGGGCGGAATCGACCGCGAGAAGAGGAGCCGACCGCCTCAGCGGCCGAACAGGCGCTGTCTGAGGCTTCGGTCGGTGGCGCGTTCCACCAAGAGAACCGCGTGGTCAGTGTCGTTGACCACGTCGAGGTGCAGCGAGTCGGTCAGGAGTCGAGTGAGAAGGCCCTGTTCGGTCGCGCCCATCAGCACCATCGAGTGGCTGTCGGCCCGGTCGGCGATGGCTCGTTCGATGTCGCCGGAGTCGTCGACGATTCGCGTCGCGTCCTGAAGGTCGTGTTCGGTCGCCCAGTCGGAGAGGAACGCCTCGCCCCGTTCGCGGTCGTCCGGGCCGTCGACGACGTGGAGGAGCGTCACCTCCGACCCGAGGGTCGACTGGAGGGACTTCGCGACCTCGGCGCTGAGCGCCGAGTGGGGGCTATCGACCGTCGGCAAGAGGAGTCGACTGGTGTCGTAGTTCCGGTCGTTGAGGACGAGGAAATCACAGGGCAGGCGACTCGTCAACTCGCTCATCGTCCGTTCTGCACGTCCTCCTGCCCAGATTCGGTCGTTGCTCCAGCCCATGATGACGAGGTCCGCGTCTTTGCGGCGGGCGACGGTGAAAATCTCCTCGAACGAGCGGTGTGAGACGACGGTCGACGTCCGGGCTTCGATGTCGTAGCCGGCGGCGCGTTCGCGGGCGTCTTCGAGCTGCTCGTTGGAGTGTGAGATAATCCGTTGGTTCTGTGCGGCGCCGTAGCGTTGCGAGACGCGCGAGGGGACTTGCACCACGTGGACGATGTCGACGATGGCGTCTTCTTTCGACTTCGCGAGCGCGCAGGCGAATTCGACGACGTGCGACTCGGTCCGCGGGTTCGCGATGGGGACGACGACCCGGTAGGAGTCCGGGTGGTCGTCGGTTCCCTCTTCGGTCTCGATGAGCGGGACGTACGACCGACCGGCGAGTCCACCCAGCACCCACTCACGAATCGAGAGCTGCCGTTTCGCGCCCTCGAAACGAGCGGATTCTAACCGGTTTTCCGTCGTCTGGAAGTAGTTGACGACGGTGACGAGGACGACGCCGCCGAAGGTGTTGCCCAAGAGTACGGGGACGACGAACTCGGTCAGTCCGACGAGGAACGCCAACTGGCCGTTCATCACGAGATAGACCATCTCAGTATAGGAGACGACGACGTGGAAGAGTCCGCCGAGCGGAACCGCGAGGAACGCGAGGTAGACGACGACGAGACGGGAGATAGTGTCGCGGGCGGCGAAGGTGACCCAGACGACGCCGGCGACGATGAGGCCGGCGAACGCGGCCTTGAAGAAGAGACTCCACCAGGGCGTCTCGACGCCCTTCTGGGCGAGTTCGAGGGCCGCGTTCGCGGCTTCCGGCGAGAGGACGCCGCCGAAGGCGAGGGCGGCCGCGCCGAGCGTCCCGCCGAAGAGGTTCCCCGCGAGGACGACGACCCAATTACGCAAGAGCGCGGGGATACTGGCCAACCGCTCCAGCGTCAACGCGACCGGCGGGAGCGTGTTCTCGGTGTAGAGCTGATAGCCCCCGATGATGATGTAGATGAATCCGAGCGGGTAGAGCATCGCACTCAGCACCGGGTCGCCGCCGGTCGACGCTTTCATCGAGACGTAGAGGAGGAACGTAATCGTAATCGCGAACCCCGCCGCGAGGGCGCTGAAGAACAGTTCCCGCGCGCCGGAGGTTATCTCCTCGTCCGCGGCGGCGACGATGCGCTGAAACACCTCGTCGGACGAAAACCGGTCGCGAACCACCGAACCGACCGCCGGTGCGCCGCTTCGTGACCGTTCGACGGCCTCGCGAACTGACTCGTCGAGCTCCGTCGTCTCGGGGTCTGTCATTGAGCGGTGTTTTTCGAATAAACCGTTCTAAACGTACCGGTTCAGGCCGTCTGCAACAGTTCGGTCGCGTCGGAGGTGGGTAGTCATCTATGCTCTGCGGTCGCGGTTTCGACACCGGCGAGCGACTCGACGAACACGTCGAGCGCCGCCACCCCAAGGAGGACGCTCGCTGGTGGGTCGTCGTCGAAGACCCCACGAAGGACCGCAAGTTCTCGCACTGATTCCCGACCCGCCCCGGTCGCCCCAGATTCGTCTTCGCGGGCGATGCGCTCAGCCGAGGTTTGCTTCGAACCAGTCGGCGGCGAGACCGGCCACCTCGTCCAACTCGCCCGGCCCCTCGAACAGGTGGCCCGCGCCGGCGACGACTTCCAGCGACTTCTCGCAGTCGAGTTCCGCGAACGCGTCGCGGTTCAGGCTCAAGACCGGTTCGTCGGCACCGCCGACGACGAACAGCGTCGGTGCCGTCACGTCGCCGAGTCGGGACGACGCGAGGTCGACGCGCCCGCCGCGAGAGACCACCGCACCGGCGTCGTCGCCGAGGTCGGCCGCCGCGAGGAGCGCCGCCGCCGCGCCGGTGCTCGACCCGAAGTAGCCGTAATCGAGGTCGGAGGTGTCGTCGCGGCCGCGGAGCCACTCGGTCGCGCCGAGCAGTCGCTCAGTCAAAAGCGGGATGTCGAACCTCGTTTCGTACTGCTCGTCTTCCGCCTCCGTGAGTAGGTCGAAAAGGAGCGTCCCGACCCCGCGGTCACGGATGACCTCGGCGACGAAGTTGTTCCGCGGGCTCTTCCGACTGCTGCCACTGCCGTGGGCGAACACCACGAGGCCCGACGCCCCGGGGGGAATACGGAGGTCGCCCTCCAGCACCGCGTCGCCGACGGGTATCGAGACGAGGTTCGCGGTCGTGTCGTTCATACGAGACGATACGGTGGACTGCGGCTTAGGCCTGTCTCGACCCGTCGATTCTCCTGAATTCGTAGTCCGTTCGTTCTGATGGTCATGACTTACACAATTAATGTTAATAGATACTCGGGAGTACACCCGCACGCCAACCATGGTGAGTGTTACCGACCTACAGACGATGTACGAGCAGATGGTGACTGCTCGGCACTACGAGGAGCGACTGGTGGACGAGTACCTCGTCGGCAAGCAGCCGGCGTTCGACATCTCGGCGGGGCCGATTCCCGGCGAACTTCACCTCGCGGCCGGCCACGAGGCGTCCGGAGCGGGCGTCTGCATGCACCTCCGCGACGACGACACGGTGACCGCGCCGCACCGACCGCACCACATCGCCATCGCGAAGGGCGTCGACCTCAAGCGCATGACGGCCGAGATTTTCGGTCGGAAGACGGGGCTGTGCCGCGGGAAGGGCGGCCACATGCACCTGTTCGACCCCGACGTGAACTTCGCGTGTTCGGGTATCATCGCCCAGGGCTGTCCGCCGGCGGTCGGCGCGGCGATGGCTGCGAAAAAGCGGAACACCGACTCGGTCGCCGTCGCCTTCCTCGGCGAGGGCGCTATCGACCAAGGCGGCTTCCTCGAATCGCTGAACCTCGCGGCGGTCCACGACCTCCCGGTCGTCTTCGTCGTCGAGGACAACGACTGGGCCATCAGCATGCCGAAAGACCGCGTGACCGACGTGCAGAACGGCGCACAGCGCGCCGCCGGCTTCGACCTGCCGGGGGTCCGCATCGACTCCGACGACGCAACGGCGGTCTACGAAGCCGCGGGCGAGGCCGTGATGCGCGCCCGCGACGGCAACGGGCCGACGCTCATCGAGGTACAGGTCCACCGCCGGATGGGTCACTTCATGGGCGACGCCGAGGCGTATCGCCCGGAAGCCGACATCGACCGCGCGAAAGAGCGCGACTCCATCGAGCGACTCGCCGAGGACCTCCGCTCGCACGGCGTGACCGACGACGAACTCGACGAGATTCGAGAGCGCGCCCACGAGCGGGTCGAAGAGGCGATTTCGTGGGCGAAAGAACAGCCCGAACCGGGCCCGGAGGAGGCGTACGAGAACGTGTTTACGAACCCGCCGGCGCAGGCGGCGACGGACGGCGGGAGCGCGGCGGACGCGTCGGGTGACGCCGACGAGATGGGAGGTGACAACTGATGGCGACCGAATCACGAGACTACACGGAAGCGACCGAGACGGACCGCGAACTGACCATGAGCAGGGCGATGGTCGAGGCCATCGCGTGGGAGATGCGCGAGAACGAGGAGGTGTTCTACATGGGCGAGGACGTGGCCGACTACGGCGGCATCTTCTCCAGTACGACCGGCCTCTTGGACGAGTTCGGCCGCGACCGCGTGATGGACGTACCCATCAGCGAGACGGCCTACCTCGGCGCGGCCGTCGGGGCCGCACAGGCCGGCATGCGCCCGATTGCCGAACTGATGTTCGTCGACTTCTTCGGCGTCGCCATGGACCAGATCTACAACAACATGGCGAAGAACACCTACATGAGCGGCGGGTCCTTTTCGGTCCCGATGGTGCTGACCACGGCCGTTGGCGGAACTTACAACGACGCCGGCCAGCACTCCCAGACGCTCTACGGGACCTTCGCCCACCTGCCGGGGATGAAAGTCGTCGTCCCCTCGACGGCCTACGACGCCAAGGGGCTGATGCACAGCGCCATCCGCGACGACGACCCGGTCGTCTACATGTTCCACAAGCGCCTGATGGGTCTCGGCTGGATGCCCTCGCCCTCGGGTCCGAAGACCGGCGTCCCCAAAGAGGACTACACGATTCCGTTCGGCAAGGCCGACGTGAAGCGACCCGGCGACGACGTGACCGTCGTCACCCTCGGCCTGCACGTCCACCGGGCGATGGAGGCCGCAGAACAGCTCGACGACGACGGCATCGACGCCGAGGTCATCGACCTCCGGACGCTCGTGCCCCTCGACACCGAGACGGTGCTCGACTCGGTCCGCAAGACCGGGAAACTCCTCGTCGTGGACGAGGACTACCAGTCGTTCGGCGTGACGGGCGAAATCATCGCGCGGGCCGCCGAGGGTGCGCTGGACGACCTCTCGGCCGTCAAGCGCCTCGCCATCCCCGACGTGCCGATTCCGTACGCCCGCTCGCTGGAAGACGAGGTCAACCCCGGCACCGACGACATCGCGGCGGCCGTCCGCGAACTCCACGAATGAGACGAGCGCCCGAAACAGACGGAGACGGAATCGAGGCCGGAAGCGGAAGCGAAGACAGAGACGGGGACGGAGGCGGACGATGAGCGACGCCCTCGACGTGAACTCGGCGGACTCGTGGCCCGACGACGCCGACGACGTGGCCGAGGGCTACCTCGCCAACTGGTTCGTCAGCGAGGGGTCGGCGGTCGACGAGGGCGAGACGCTCTGCGAGATACAGGTCGAGAAGGTGAGCATCGACGTGGCCGCGCCAACCGCGGGGACGGTCACGGAGATACTCGTCGCCGAGGGCGGCGACTTCGACCGCGGCGACGTGCTCGCGCGGGTGCAACCGAGCGCCTGAATCGGACTTTTTTCGGCGGCACGCGGTTCGGGTCAACAGGGAGAGACGTTGTCACCACTGGTGCGTTCGATGTTCGTCTCGGTCACGAGGTAGAATGCCTCCGAGGACGAGTCCGCTTCTTCGCCTTCTTTGCCGTACCAGTACGGATGCGTCACGTCGACGACGACGCCGTCAGCAGAGCGTTCGACGACCATCGCTTCTTTGCTCGCCGTCGTCGGTGTCGTTCCCCAACTCAGGAGACAGGTGGCGTTCTGCAGACGGGTTTCGAGATAGGTTTCCTCGGCGGCGAGCGCTCGGGCTTTGGCGTCCTCGTCTGAAATTTCGGCGAGTGGAACTGCTGTCTCGGATTCCGGTGTTGCCGTCTGGTCACCGGTCGTCTCGGGGTGTGTTGTGGTGGGAGAGTCATCACCAGTCGGTGCGTCGGCGAGACACCCTGCGAGACCGATTCCGGAGACGAGAGCGACGCCGGCACGCTGGAGGATACGTCTTCGGGGGCGAGGAGGGTCCATAGACTCGTCTGCGACGTGGACCAGAATATGTCTTCTGTCCAACTAAATGTGCGGACCAATCACGTCGGACACGCTACGACTCGTGGTCACCGTTCTTCGAACGGTGGGTCTCCGCCAGCGCCCGGTTCATCAGGAGAGTATGCACCTCGACTTCCTGTGCGTCGTCTGCCGGGCGGAGTTGCTGGTACCGACCCTCGGCATCCATCACCCAGCGTCGGCGGTTGTCCGACAGGAGCGCGTCGAGCACGGCGTCGAGTTCGGCGCGATGTTCGGGGTCTTCGACGGGCGCGACGGCCTCGACCCGGCGGTCGAGGTTGCGGGTCATCCAGTCGGCGGAACCGACGTAGTAGTCCGGGTCGCCCGCGTTTTCGAAGTAGAAGATACGCGAGTGTTCGAGGAACCGACCGACGACGCTCGACACCGAGACGTTCTCGGAGAGACCCTCGATGCCGGGTCTGAGTCGGCAGATGCCCCGAACTACGAGGTCGATGTCGACGCCGGCCATCGACGCCTCGTAGAGTTCGCGGACCATCGCGGGGTCTTCGAGGGCGTTCATCTTGGCGACGATGCGGGCGTCGCGGCCGGCGCGGGCGTGGTCGGCCTCCCGGCGGACGAGTCGGGTCATCTCCTCGCGGAGGTTCGTCGGCGCGACCAGTAGCTTCCGGTACGTCTCCTGACGCGAGTGGCCGGTGAAGAAGTTGAACAGGCGAACGAGGTCGTGGCCGATGTCGGGGTCGGCCGTGAACAGCCCGAGGTCGGTGTAGAGCTTCGCCGTCTGGGAGTGATAGTTGCCGGTGGCGATGTGGGAGTACAGCCGCACCTCGTCGTCTTCCTCGCGGACGACGAGCGCCGTCTTCGTGTGCGTCTTGAGGCCGATGGTGCCGTAGGCGACGTGGATACCTTCCTCTTCGAGGCGACGGACCCACCGGAGGTTGTTCTCCTCGTCGAACCGCGCTTTGAGTTCGACCATCACCGCGACCTGCTTGCCGTTCTTGGCGGCCTCGATGAGCGTCTCGATGACCTCGGAGTCCGGCGCGGTCCGGTAGATGGTGGCTTTGATGGCCAGCACGCCGGGGTCGGCTGCGGCGGCCGCGAGGAACGTCCCGACCGTGCCCGTAAACGAGTGGTACGGGTGGTGGACGAGCACGTCTTTCCGGGCGATTTCGGCGAACACCGAGTCGGGGTCGTCGGCGGAGCGGCCGGCGAACCGCGGGTGGGGCTGCGGGGTCCACGGGTCGACTTCGAGTTCCGGGCGGTCGAGGTCGAAAAGCGACGCGAGTGCGCCGTAGTCCAGCGGTAGGTCGCGCTCGAAGACCTCGGAGGCGTCCACATCGAGTTGTTCCGCGAGCAGGTCGCGGACCGCCTCGGGCGTGCCCGACTGGACCTCCAGCCGAACGACCGTGGCGAACCGGCGCTGGCGGAGCACGTCCTCTATCGTGGCGATGAGGCCCTCGGCGACCTCCTCGTTGCGGCGGACCTCGGCGTTCCGCGTCACCCTGAACGCGGAGGTGTCGATGACCTCGACGTTCGGGAACAACAGGTCGATGTTGCGCTCGATGACGGCCACGAGCGGAACGAACCTGACGGGGGCGGCGGCGGACACGGACGAGTCGGCGGACTCCTCTTTCCCGCCCGCGTCGCCGACGCGCTCGGCCACGTTGACGAGTCGCGGGCGGTTGCCGGGGACCTTGACCCGCGAGAATTTCGTCGGCTCGTCGTCGCCCTCGGTCGTGCGGACCGCGAGCGACAGCGAGAGGTTCGAGATGAACGGGAACGGGTGCGCCGGGTCGAACGTCAGGGGCGTGAGCGTCGGCAGGACCGACGCCTCGAAGTAGTCGCGCAGAGCCGTCTGCTCCTCGGCCGTGAGGTCGTCGTAACCGACGATTTCGATGCCGGCGTCGGCGAGCGCGGGTCGGACGAGGTCGTGGAAGCAGTCGGACTGCCGGTCGAGCAGGTCGCGGGCGCGGTCGAGGACGAGCGACCACTGCTGGTTCGGGGTCCGACCGTCGGGCGAGAGTTCGCTCACGCCCGCGGCCATCTGCTGTTTCAGGCCGCCGACGCGCTTCATGAAGAACTCGTCGAGGTTCGAGGTGAGAATCGAGAGGAACTTGACGCGCTGGAAAAGCGGGTTGCGGTCGTCTATCGCCTCGTGGAGGACACGCTCGTGGAAGGCGAGTTCGCTCAGTTCGCGGTTGAGATACAGCGAGGGGTCGGTGAGGTCGGCGTCGGCCGGGGGCGACTCGTCGTCGCCGCGCTCACGGGCGCGGACCGGCGCGGTCGTCTGACTGGCGTGTCGGGCCTGCGAGTCGCCGCCGCGAGCCTCGTCGTCGGACATGTGCTGAGAGGAGATGGTTCGGCTGCGACCTTTAGTTCGCCGCCTCCGCCGCCGCTCCCACCTTCGCCTCGGCGGGGGTCAGACCAGCGCGGGCTGGCGGGGTTCGAGAATCTTCGAGTCCTTCCGCGACTCGTGGGTGACCTCGGACTCGACCGCGACGAGTTCGTCGGCGTGGAGGTCGTAGGCTGTGAGCGCGCCGCCGTAGACCGCGCCCGTGTCGAGGCCCATCGCGTGCTCGAAGACGGCGGGGTGGGCCATGACGGTGTGGCCGAAGAAGACGCGCTCGGGGCCCTCGTAGTACTCGAACCAGAACGGGCCGTCGTAGCTGTCGCCGGGGTTCATCGCCCGGGTGTTTTCGAGTTCGTCCACGTCGTGTTCGTCGAGCGGCTTTTCGGGGTGGATGCCGCCGTGGACGACGATGGCGTCCTCCCACGTGATGGCGACCGGGAGGTTCGAAATCCACTCGAGGTCGTCGTCGGTCAGCGCGTCTATCTCCTTCGTGCCGCGGATGAGCTTCTCCTCGTTGTTGCCGCGGACGGTCAGGAAGTTGTCGCGCTCGCGGACGTAGTCCACGACGCCCTTGCTGTCGGGGCCCTTCCGAACGAGGTCGCCGACGAAGACGACGAGGTCGTCCTCGGACGGGTCGAGCCGGTCGACGAGGCGTTCGAGCGCCGGCAGACACCCGTGTACGTCGCCGACGACGTACACGTCGTCCCAGTCGTCGATGTCGACTCGAAGGTGTTGCTCGGCGACGTCGGGATGGAAGGATGGGACACTCATTGGAAACGTTCTCTCCTGTTCCTGAACACGGCTACCTAAGAAAGGGTTGCTAGTTTCGAACTGTTGTGCTATATAGACACGGCAGTGACACTCACGCACACCAAACGAGCCGGCTGTGACGGCCCACCCCCAGTCGCCGGCCATCCCGCAATCGCTTTCCGGCGCGGCCGCGAAGTCGCGGCCATGAGCATCGGACCCCTCGACGACGAGACGGTCGAGAAGTATCGAGAGGCAGGGGAGGTCCTCCGCACGGTGTTGGACGAGTCGGCCGAGATGGTCGAACCCGGCGTCACCCACCTCGAAGTCGCCGAACACGCCGAAGCCCGCATCCGCGAACTCGCCGACGGCTGCGCCTTCCCGGTCAACATCAGCGTCAACGAGGAGGCGTCGCACGCCAGCCCCGGCCGCGACGACGACACCGTGTTCGGCGAGGACATGGTCTGTCTCGACGTCGGCGTCCACGTCGACGGCTACATCGCCGACTCCGCCGTGACAGTCGACCTCTCGGGCAACGACGAACTCGTCGAGTCCGCCGAAGAGGCGCTCGACGCCGCCCTCGACATGGTCGAAGCGGGCGCGCACACCGGGAAAATCGGCGCGGAAATCGAGGACGTGATTCGCGGCTACGGCTACACGCCCGTCCTCAACCTCTCGGGCCACGGCGTCGAACAGTGGGACGCCCACACCGACCCGACCATCCCGAACCGCGGCGCAGAGCGCGGCGTCGAACTCGAAGTCGGCGACGTGGTCGCCATCGAACCGTTCGCCACCGACGGCTCCGGCAAGGTCACCGAGGGCTCGAAAAACGAGATTTACAGCCTCGTCAACGACCGGTCGGTCCGCGACCGGATGTCACGTAAACTGCTCGACGAGGTGCGCGAGAAGTACAAACTGCTCCCCTTCGCGGGTCGCTGGTTCGAGGGCGGCCGCTCCGAGATGGCGATTCGCCGGCTCGAACAGCAGGGCATCCTCCGCGGCTACCCCGTCCTGAAAGAAGAAGACGGCGCGATGGTCGGACAGGCCGAAGACACCATCATCGTCACCGAAGACGGCTACGAGAACCTCACGCGATAGTCGGACACCGGGCGAACCCGGTCGTCACGAGACCGAAACGGCTTGCACGTCCGGGTCCATTGAGCCGCCATGGACCAACTGTTCGCCCCGTGGCGCATCGAGTGGGTCGCCCGCGACGACGACCAGGACACCGACGCCGACGACCCGGACGACGACCGCTGTCCCTTCTGTGCGCTCCCCGAGCGTGACGACGACAGAGAGAGCAAAATCGTCGCCCGCTCCCCGCACTCGTTCGTCCTCCTGAACAACTACCCCTACGCGCCGGGGCACGTCATGGTCATCCCGTCCCGTCACACCGGCGAGTTCGCCGCCCTCACCGACGCGGAACTCCTCGACCACGCCCGGCTCAAGTCGAAGACGCTCACCGCGTTGGACGCCGCCTTCGACCCCGACGGCTGCAACGCAGGCGAGAACCTCGGCGGGTCGGCCGCCGGCGGCTCCATCGACGACCACCTCCACACTCACGTCGTCCCGCGGTGGAGCGGCGACACGAACTTCATGCCGGTCATCTCCGACACGAAAGTGCTCGTGCAGGCCCTCGACGACTCCTACGACCAGTTGCACGAGGCGTTCGCCGGGCTCGACGGCGCGGTCGTCGAGGGCGACGACGACGCGGTTCACTTCGAATTAGACTGACTCTAAAACTCACGTCGAGTGCGTCTAATAGGCCGCTCCGGCCCGAAGCGCATTTGAACCCCACTCCCGAAAGCCACGGTAATGGAGCGGAAACGGGCCATCCGTCGGGTCGGATTCGTCGTCCTCGCGGCGAACGTGCTTCTCGTCCTCGGGAAGGGCGGCGTGTGGTGGACGACCGGGAGTCTGGCCCTCGGGTCCGAGGCGGTCAACAGTCTCTCGGACGTAGTCTACAGCACCATCATCCTCGGTGGCCTCTACCTGACGACGAAGCCGCCGGACTGGGAACACCCCCACGGCCACGAGCGCATCGAGCCGTTCATCTCGCTTTTCGTCGCGGTCGGCATCTTCGCCGCCGGCGGGGCGATTCTCTGGCAGAGCACGTCCAGCATCCTTGCGGGAACCTACGGCGGGGATGCGGGGATGCTCGGCGTCGTCGTCCTCGTCGTCGCGGCGGCGGCCAAGTACGTTCTCTACCGCTACTGCTACTCGGTCGGCCGCGAGCAGAACTCGCCCGCGCTCGTCGCCGCCGGCGTCGACAACCGAAATGACATCCTCACCGCCGGCGCGGCGCTCGTCGGCGTGGTCGGCGGCCAGTTCGGCTACCCCATCTTGGACCCGCTGGCCGCCATGGTCGTCTCCATCGGCATCGTCTACACCGGCTACGAAATCGTCCGCGACAACGTGAACTACCTCGTCGGGGCCGCCCCGCCGGAGTACCTCCGGGCGCTCATCGTCCAGACCGCCCTGTCGCACCCCGACGTCTACGGCGCACACGACGTGGTCGCCCACTACGTCGGCCCCGAAATCGACGTGAGCCTCCACATCGAGGTCGAAGGCGACATGACGATTGCCGAGGCCCACGACATCGAGACGTGGGTCGTGCAGGCGATTCGGAACATCGACGAGGTCGACGACGTGTTCGTCCACATCGACCCGCGGGAACTCGGCGAGTGGAAGGAAGACGACGAGACGGAGCGCTACACCATGTTCTCGCCCGACGGCGGCGACGGTCGCTGACGCGCTGACGCGTCGGCGAGCGCTTAAAACAGTTTCTGCGCTTCGAGCCGCAGCGCTCCGAGATACGGCACGTGGAACTGGCCTTTCGCCCGCACCCAGTCGGGGCGGACGGGCGAGGCGATGCCCCGCGCTTGGTCGTAGTAGTCGTTGTTGTCGCCGCGGGTGACGTAGCCGGCGTGCGGCGCGGGGCAGTTCAGGAGTTCCGCACAGGAGTCCGCGCGGTCCACGTAGGATTCGTTGGCCCGGTCGTACCAGTTCTCGCCGTCCTCGACCCAGAAGACGGCACGGTGGATGACGGGCGAACCGGCGCGCGACGGCGCGTCGTAGACGACGACGTCGCCAGCCCCGCCGAGTCGCCCGTAGCCCTCGCTCTCGTTCGCGGTGACGATACCGTAGTCGTCGGCCGCGGGGCCGCCGTAGCGACCCTCCGCGGTCACGACGACGAGGTCGCCGCGTTCGAGCGTGGGTTGCATGCTCCCGCTCTCGATGGCGACCATCGGGGGCCACACGCCGCTGACCGCGAAGAGTACCGCACCGACCGCGACGACGACGGCGACCGTCTCCAGCGCGTCTCTCGCGAACGTTCGGGCCTCCGATGGACTGTCGTCGGACACGGATGCTGTCACCCCGCGAGTCGCTATCAATCTTGTTGCCGACACCGGCGTGAGAGAAACCGTTAGGACCGGGTGGCGCGACGGTCGAATCGTGACCGACGACTACCGCCTCGTCCCCGAGTTTCCCGACCCCGAAACGTACGTGTCTCTCCGCGACGCCGCCGGGATGCCTCCCCGGTCTCTCGCGGCCGCCGAGCGCGGCGTTCCGAACACGATTTTCGGCGTGCGCGTCGTCTTCGAGGGAGCGACCGGCGACGACGGCTCGGACGAGCGCGTCGTCGGCATGGGTCGGCTCGTCGGCGACGGGGGCACCGTCTTTCAGGTCGTCGACGTGGCGGTCCACCCCGACCATCAGGGCCGCGGCCTCGGCACTCGCGTGATGGACGCGCTCGTGGACTACCTCGACCGCGAGGCCCCGCCGTCGGCGTTCGTGAACCTCATGGCTGACGTGGACGGCTACTACGAGCGCTGGGGATTCGAACCGACCGCGCCGGCCTCGAAAGGGATGTTTCTCCGGGTCGGCGAGGACGGCGTCCGCGGGCGCGAGGAGAACTGTGATACGAGTGCAAACGGGCAGAGCGGCGCTTAATCGGCTCGGAACCGACACTCAGGCGGCGGTCGGCTCTCGCGGTTCGGGCTGTGCGTCGACCGGTTCGGCGAAGGCGTAGACGGTCTGGTGGGCGGTCACCTTCACGCGGGCGAAGTCACCGGGTTCGAGGCCGTGTTCGGTCGCGTTCTGGACGATTATCTGGCGGTAGGCCTCGTCGCGGCACTTCACGGAGTCGCCGGTGCCCTCCTCGACGACGAGCACCTCGCGCTCCGTGCCGACCATCTCGTCGTAGGCGGCGGCGACGATGTCCATCTTCGCCTCGGACATCTCCTTGGAGCGCTCCTTCTTGAGCGTCCCGCCGAGGCCCTTCAGGTCGGCGGCGTCGGTGCCGGGGCGCTTCGAGAAGCGCGTGACGTTGACCTTCTCGGGGCGAATCTCGCGGAGCAGCTCCATCGACCGCTCGTGGTCCTCGTCGGTCTCGGTCGGGTAGCCGACGATGAAGTCCGTCGAGAGCGTCCAGTACGCAAGCTCCCGGTCGAACGTCTCCACGATTTCTCGGAACTTGTCGACGCGGTGCTGGCGACGCATGTGTTCGAGCACCTCGTCGGAGCCGGACTGCACCGGCGCGTGGATGAAGTTGTAGAGCTTGTCGTGTTCGGCGAACACCGCGGCGAGCTCGTCGCGGATGCCGTGGACGCCGCCCGGGTTGGCCATGCCGACGCGGACGCGGAACTCGCCGTCGATTTCGGTGCAGATGCGGTCCAGTAGTTCGGGGAGCTTCCGGTCGCCCTTGTCCCAGCCGTAGACGCCGGTGTCCTGCCCCGTGATGCGGAGTTCCTTCGCGCCGGCGTGGACGAGCGCCCGCGCCTTCTCGACGTTCTCGTCGACGGAGGGCGAATCGACCCGGCCGGTGGCGAACTTCGTGATGCAGTACGAGCAGTTCGACATACAGCCGCGGGCGATGGGCAGGATGCCGACGACGCCGTCCAAGACGGGTTCGACGCCGGGTCCGGGAGTCGGACACTCGCCGTTCGTGACGGCGGTGGGCACGTCGTCCCAGTGGAGAATCTGGGCGTCGATGCCCTCCTCGCGGAAGTCGTTGCCCTGCGCGAGCGCCATACAGCCCGTGATGATGAGGTCCGCCGTCTCCGCCTCCAGCTCTTTGGCCCGACGGAGCATGTTTCGCTCCGTCTTCTCCACGACCGTACAGGTGTTCATGATGGCGACATCGGCCTCCTCGGGCCCGTCGACGCGGTAGTGCCCGGCGTCGCGGAGCGCGCTCTCGATGGCGCGGCTCTCGCCGCGGTTCGAGGTACAGCCGTATGTCTCGATGTGGTATCGGGCCATTCGGTTATCCCACGTACCGGGTCAGCGGCCAAAAACGCCGCGGTCTCCCCCGAGACTGCCGGCGTCCGCGGGCCGTGATAGCGCCTCACGAGACTCGTTCACGCGCTCCGTGAGTGTCTCGCTCCGCACCGCGCCGTGACCTCCGTCCGCACGAACACGGCCGCCGGAGCATCGCGCCGGACGGACGCTCCGCCCCCGAGGAGTCTCGCATCGGCCGTATTATCCGTTAAAAGACGAATATAATTCATTATCTCATACATTGTATTTAGAGTCGCTATGAAGTTCAACATGCGCGCCATCGCCTACGGGTTCATCGCGACCGTAGTCGTCGGCTTCCTCGGCGGCCTCACGGTCCCCTTCACGAACGTCACGCTGCCAACGGTCGGCTACATCCTCACGGGCATCATCGGCGGTCTCGTCGCCGGCTACCTCGTCACGACCGGGATGGCCGACGGTGCGCTCAACGGCCTCGTCGGCACGACGCTCGGCGCGATTATCGTCGCCATCGGTCTCGTCGTCATGAACGTCCTGTTCGCGGGCGTGTTCTTCGGCCTGACCGTGTTCGCGGCGGCCGTCGTCATCATCGCCCTCGCGGGCATCCCCGGCGCTCTCGGCGGCGCACTCGGCAGCATGCTGCACGACCGCTCGGCCGCCCGCCGCACCAGACCCGCGGCCTGAGCCGACGCGTTCGGCCTCGATTCCTCGTTTTTCGTCCGTGTTTCACGTTATTCCGCAGCCCCACGCGTCCCCCTCGCGTTCGCGCCCTCGCCACCGCTCCCGGCAAAAAGTTACTTGTCATGGTGTTGTGCAGTTGTGGTAGATGCGCTCCCGTAGGACACCGCCGGATTCGCCCTCCACCAGCGACTCGGCCGCGACCGACAGCGTCGCTTCGTCCGCCGCTCGCAGTTCACCTTCGCCCGCCGCCGGCGCCAGCAGCACCAGCACCCGTCGCGGCGTGCTTCGCCTGTTCGGGGCGGGCGCAGCCGTCGGCCTCGCCGGGTGCCTCGGCGGCGACCGGGGACAAACTGACGACGACTCCGCCGAGGGCGTCCGCTTCGAAAGCGACTGGCCGACCTACGCCCACGACGACGCGAACACCGCGTTCCTCCGCGAAGGCACCGCCGTCTCTGACCCCACCGTCGAGTACGAACCCGACTTCGGGATGGACTCCATCGAACCCGTCGCGGTCGACGGAATGGCCTACACACCCGGCGACCAACTGCGGGCAATCGACCCGGCCGCCGGCGAGGAGTTGTGGAACGCACAGGGCGAGGGGTGGACGTCGCCGGTCGTCCTCGACGGAATCGTCTACTCGCTCGGAACGACGGTCCACGGCCCGAACCGGCTCGCGCTCTACCGCGCCCGGACCGGTCGACTGTTCCGGACTATCGAGCTCCCCGGGCGTCCGCAGACGCCACCGGCGTTCTCCAACGACCGCGAGACGCTGTTTGTCGGTCTCGACGGCGAGCGCGTCTGCGCGGTCGACATTGACGCCGGAGAAGTCAACTGGACGCGGTCGCTGTTCGGCGCGGTCCGGCGTCCCCTCGCGGTCAACCTCAACTCGGTCTTCGTGGTTACTGAGGGACAGCGGCTCTACTGCCTCGGAACTGACGGCAGCGCCTACTGGCAGGCGCCGACCGAGACGGTCGAGGCCGTCGCGCCGGTCGTCGGCGACGAGCGAGTGTACATCGCGGGCTGGGACCGCATCGCCGCGCTCGAACGACGGACCGGCGACGTGGTCTGGGAGGACGACCGCGGCGTCCACAGGCGACTCGCGTTCGACGGCGAGCACCTCTACGCCGCCCGCGGGTCGCTCCGGGCGCTCGATAGCGCGACCGGGGAAGAGCGATGGAAGTACGACCCGCGAGAGAGCGTCTCCGCCGCGAGCATCGTCGGCGACACGGTCTACGTCGGCACCGGGCAGGGCGAACTGGTCGCGCTGAATCGGACTGATGACGGCGGCCTGTTCGGCGACCGCGAGCGCTGGTCGATTTCGCTCGGGCGCTACGTCGGCCACTCGCTCGCCGCGACCGACCGGCGGGTGTACTGCCCGGTCGTCCGTGACGACGGCCTGCTGAGCATGACCGTCGTCGGCGACGCCGACGCCGACGGGTCAAGCGCGGGGACGACCGCGACTGCGGGGACGAACGCGACTGCGGAGACTGCCGCGGACGCTGGAGGCTCGGGCTCGTGAGACACCCCGGCGCGGACCTATCCAGACGGGCTGTCCTCGGGACCCTCGGAACCGGCGCGGCTGCCGGACTCGCGGGTTGTGTCGGTGGCGACGGGGGCTCTACGGGCGACGGGCGCCCCGACTGGCCGCATCCGTACTTCTCCCCCGAGGGGACGGGCTACAACCCCCGCGCGACCGGCCCGGCCTCGAAGCCGAGCGAGTCGTGGGGCGTCGAGGTGAACGGCCTCGAACTGGCGCGCCCGGTCGTGTTCGACGAGACGGTGTACCTCGCGACCAGCGAGCGCCTCCGGGCGTTTTCGGTCGCCGACGGTACCGAGCTATGGTCGGTCGAAAGCGACCCCCAGAGCGGTTTCCGCTCGTCGGTGACGGTCGATTCGGAGCGCGTCTACGTCGGCTACGTCGGGACCAGAACCGGCGTGCTCGCGTACACCCACGACGGCGAGGAAGCGTGGCACGCGCCGACCGAGTCGAGTATCTGGGCACCCGTCGTCCGACCCGAGCCGGACCGCGATCGCCTCTACGCCGCTGACACCGCGGGGAATCTCTACCGCGTCCGCGCCAGCGACGGAACCGTCGAGTGGCGCGAGGAGGTGTTCGGCGCGGTTCGGTCCCTCGCGGCCCGGTACGACACCGTCGTCGCGGGGACGGAGGGTGGCGAAGTGTTCACGTTCCGCGACGAGGGCACCGAACACGGCGCGACCGGAGAGTGGCGAACCAAACTCCCCGGCGGCGTGCAGGCGCTCGCAGTCGCCGAGTCGAACGACGTGTTCGCGGGCTTCTTCGGCGCGGGCGTCACCCGACTCAGAGGCGGCCTCCGCGCCGGTGCCGTGGGCTGGCACCGCGAAGACCCCTCGCCGCACGGCTCGCTGGTCGTCGGTCCCCGGCGCGTCTTTTCGACCGACGGGACCGGCCTCGACGCCTTCGACAAGCGCTCCGGTTCCCCCTCATGGGCGGCCGGCGACAACTTCTTCGCCCCGCCAGCGGGTGCCGGCGACACGGTATTCGTCTCGGACACGAGCAAGAGCGGCGTCGTCGTCGCCTACGACGCCGGCGGCGGCGTCGGCCTCGACGACACCCGAGTCGGGGCCGAGCGCTGGCGATACGAGGTCGCGGGTCGCGCCTTGACCGGTCCGACACCCGCCCACGACGCGCTGTTCGTCGTCGAATCAGGGGGCGACGACGGACCACGGCGACTCGTCGCGTTGCGGGCCGAATAGGAGAGCAGTTCAGAGGAGGCGACCGACAGGGTCGCCTCGGGAGACCGCGACCCTCAGATGAGCCCCAGTATCCACCGCGTAACCTCGGAGGTCGCGAAGAAGGCACCCTCCAACCGGGAGAGGACTCTCCCGGTCCAGAGCGCGGCGACTATGAGGAGAGTGACCGCGACGAGCCACGCGAGCGTCCCGAGCGCCGAGGCGCTCACCGCGAGTGGACTGGCGATTGCCGCGACGCCGACGATACCCGTGATGTTGAGGATGTTGCTCCCGACGACGTTGCCCACCGAGACGCCGAGACTCCCCCGCCGAAGCGCGACGAGCGAGACGGCGAACTCCGGCGTCGACGTCCCCGCCGCGACGATTGTTCCGCCGATGACCCACTCGGAGACGCCGGCACCGCGGGCCAGTTCCGAGGCGGCGAGCACCATGTAATCGCCGCTCACCACCACTAGACCCAACCCGCCCACGAGGAACACGGCGTCCCGTCCGGGGAAGTCGATTCGTTCGGTTATCGGGCGGGTCACGCTGCTGTCGCCGGGCGGTCGGTCGGCCGGTCGGTCGGCCGGTTGGTCGGCCGCTCCGTCGGTCTCAGTCTGGGAGCCGCGGAGCAGATACGCCGTGTAGGCGACGAACGCCCCGACTAAGAGGACGCCTTCGAGCCTCGTGACCCGGAGGTCGAACAGGACCAGTCCACCGAGGAGCGTGCTCGCCAGCAGGGCGACGCCGTCGCGGGAGACGAGTGACTCCGCGACCGGAATCACCCGGAGCAGCGAGATGACACCCAACACGAACGCCACGTTGTAGATGTTCGAGCCGAGGACGTTGGCGACCGCGATGTCGCCCAACCCCTTGTACGCGGCGTCGACTGCGACCGAGAGCTCCGGCGTGGAGGTCCCTATCGCGACGATTGTCAGCCCGATGGTGAGTTCCGAGAGGCCGAACCGCCGAGCCGACCGGACGGCGGCGTCGACCAACAGCCGCGCGCCGACCCAGAGCCCCAGTACAGACACGAGAATCACGCCGATTTGAACGACGGGTCCGCCTCGGAGCATGGTACTGGGTTCTCGGGAGTCGAATAATCAATGTTGGGCCCGCGACGGACGCGATATATCGACGCCTGCGAGACCGAAAGACTGCGAAACTACGAGCCCGCGAAACTGCAAAACTGCAAAACTGCGAGACCGTGAAACCGCAAGACTGCCTGGCAGCCGACTTACTCCTCGGGCGCGCCGGAGACGATATCGACGCCCGACGACGCGCCGATACGCTCCGCGCCGGCTTCGAACATGGCGACTGCCTCGTCGTAGGAGCCGACACCGCCGGAGGCCTTGACGGGCAGGTACTCGGCCATGAGCGCCACGTCTTCGACCGTCGCGCCGCCGTCGGCGAAGCCGGTGGAGGTCTTGACGAAGGCGGCGTCGGCCTCGACGGCCGCCTCGCAGGCGCGGTGTTTCTCCTCCTCGGTGAGGAGCGCCGTCTCGATGATGACCTTCACGGGAATCGGGACAGCCGCGACGACCTCCGAAATATCCTCGGTCACGAGTTCGTCCTCGCCGGCTTTGAGCCGACCGACGTTGATGACCATGTCCAGTTCGTCCGCGCCGGCCTGCCACGCGTCGACGGCCTCCTCGCGCTTGGCCGTCGTCGTGTGCTGACCGTGGGGGAAGCCGACGACCGTCGCAAGCAACACGTCCGGGGCGTACTCGCTCGCCTCGCCGACGTAGCACGGCGGGATACAGGCGTTCATCCCCCACTCGTCGGCGTCGTCGAGGACGGCCTCCACGTCGGCCATCGTCGTCTCGGGTCCGAGGACCGTGTGGTCGATGCGGGCGGCGAGGTCGGCTCGGTTCATACCCTGTCGAGGCGACCCGAGGCTAAAGAACGTAAGGCTTTCACGCCGCCCCGCCGCGCCTCCTGCATGGCCATTCTCCCCGAGGGGTTCGCGCTCCCGCCGCTTCCCTACCTCGTCGCCCTCGTCGCGGGACTCGTCGGCGTCGGCGTCGGACTGCGTCGCACGCGACCGACGGTCACGCCCGCCCACGTCGCCGCACTCGTCCCGTGGATGGTGTCGGGGTCGGCGCTGCACGTCCTCTACGTCATCGGCGCGCTCCCGCCCGCGGTCGAACCGCTCGCCGGCACGCCCGCAGTCTATCTCTCCGTGGCTGTCGTCGCCGGCGCGTCGTGGCTCGCACTCGACGCGACCGACCTCGACTCGCCAACGGCGCTCGCGGTACCCGGTTCGCTCGTCGCCGCCGGACTCGCGGGCTTCGCGCTGTTCATCGGTCTGGCCGCCGGAACGCTCTCCATCGTCTGGCCCGGCGTCGCCCTCGTCGCCGCGCTCGTGGCCACCCCGTTGACCTGGTGGGTCGTGACGCGACTCGCACCCGAGGCGGCCGCCGCGGGGTCGCTCGGCCTGCTCGCAATCTTCGGACACGCCCTCGACGCGCTGTCGACCGCCGTCGGCATCGACGTGCTCGGCTTCGGCGAGCGGACGCCGCTGTCGCGCGTCATCCTCGAAGCCGCCGCGGCGCTCCCGACCGCGGAGGTCATCGGCGTCGGCTGGCTGTTCGTCCTCGTGAAACTCGTCGTGGCCGGCTTCGTGGTCGCCCTGCTCGCCGACTACGTCCGCGAGGACCCCACCGAGGGGGCGCTCCTCTTGGGCCTCGTCGCCGCCGTCGGTCTCGGCCCCGGCGTCCACAACCTCTTGTTGTTCGCCATCGCCGGCTGAGACCGCGACCCCGTTCGGGGCCGCCCGCCTCCGCATTCACGCTTTTTCTCCGCGCTCCGTAGTCGCCCGACCCGGGAGAGTTATCCCACCGGCGAACCGACCTACGGGGACGCATGTCCCGTGTCATCTGCGCCGGCCACGTGAACTGGGACGTCACCCTCCGCGTGGACGCGCTGCCGGAGCCCGACGGCGAGGCGACCGTCGAGTCGCGGGTCGGCGCGGGCGGCGGCAGCGCCGCCAACGTCGCCAGCGGCCTCGTCGGCCTCGACGTGCCCGCCGCGCTCCTCGGGAGCGTCGGCGACGACGAACACGGCCACGCCGCCGTCGCCGAACTCGCCTCGAAGGGCGTCGACTGCCGCCACGTCGTCAGCGTCGACCGCGGCCCGACCACGGTCAAGTACATCGTCGTCGATGCCGCGGGCGAGGTGTTCGTCCTCGGCTCGCCCGGCGTCAACGAGGCGTTCGAGGCGACCGACCTCCCGACCGACCCGCTCGCGGCAGCCGACCACCTCCACCTGACGAGCCAGTCGCCCGACACGGCCGCGACGCTCGCCAGACGGGCCCACGAGGTCGAGACGACGGTTAGCTTCGACCCCGGGCGGCGCGTCGGCGACCGTGGCTACGCCGACGCGCTCCGCGAGGTTGACTACGTGTTTCTCAACGACCGCGAGGCCGCCACCGCGCTCGGCGAGGCGGCGGTCGAGCGGGGCCGAAGCGCCGATGCCGAACCCGTGTCGGACGTGGCCGAGGCGCTCGCGCGGACGACGCTCGTCCTCAAACACGGCCCGCGCGGCGCGGAGGTCAGAGACGGCGACGAGCGACACGTTCACCCCGGGTACCCCGTCGACGCGGTGGACACGACCGGCGCGGGCGACGCCTTCGCCTCGGGCTTCATCGCCGCCCGTCTCGACGGGGCCACCTACGAGCGGGCGCTGGCGGTCGCCAACGCCTGCGGGGCGCTCACCGCGGCCGAACCGGGCGCGCGGACGCAACTCAGTTGGCGGCGGCTCGACGACCTCGTCGAGGGCTGAACCGCCGCCTGCCACGCCGCTCGACTCCGACCCGACCAATTTTATCCCCACCAGTCATTCGTCGGGACGATGTTAGACCAGCTCCCGGTCGCCGTCGCCGCCCTCGACGCCGCGTCGAGCCTCGGTGCGGTCACCGGGCGACTGCTCCTCGGCGCGGTCGTCGGGGTCGCGGCCGCGGTCGTGATGGCCATCCCGATGTGGCGACAGGACGAGGGCTTTACCCCCGCCTACGTCGCCGCGTCGGTCGTCCGACGGACGACGCCCGACGAGGTGAGCTTCGGCGACGCCAACGTCGTCCACCACGCCGCCGGCGCGCTCGCCGGCGTCCTCTACGCGTTCGTCTACCTCGCGACCGACGCCGTCGCGCCGGACCTCGGAGTCGCCGGGGTCGACCTCCCGTCGCACCTCGTCGCGACGGCGGTCGTCGTGGCGTTCATCTACGTCGTGTTCGCCCGGTTCGTCCTCCCGCGCGCCGGCCGGCGCATCTACGAGGAGCGCGCGACGGCGGTCCGCGGGCAGTGGCTCCGCTCCTCGCTCGTCTTCGGCGCGACGCTGTTGGTCCTCGCGCCGGCGCTTTTCACCGGGTTCGCGTGACGGCGGCTCGGTCGGTCGGCTGGGCAGTCGGCCGCTCAGTCGAGTCGACCGCTGCCGCCCCCGGTCGAACCGCGTCGTTTTTGCCCGCGACCCGAGTGGGTCGGAACATGGCGAAACAGCCCCATCTCCTCGTCGAAGAAGGCGACGTGAACGACATCGCGCTCATCCCCGGTGACCCCGGACGCGTCGACCGCATCGCAAAGCAGTGCGAGAACGTCGAGGAAGTCGCGCAGAACCGCGAGTACAAGGTCGTCAACGCCGAGTACGAGGGCGTCCCGCTCACCATCTCCTCGACCGGCATCGGCTGTCCCTCGGCGGCCATCGCCATCGAGGAACTCTCCCGCGTCGGCGTGGAGACGTTCATCCGCGTCGGCACCATCGGCGCGCTGCAGGAAGACATCGAAGTCGGCGACATGATTGTCGCCACGGGCGCGGCCAAAGAGGAGGGCACCTCGAAGCGCTACGAGTCCGAGGTCTACCCGGCCGTCCCCGACTACGACGTGCTCACGTCGCTCGTCGACTCGGCGGAGGCCAACGACGAGGACGTCCACGTCGGCCCCATCGTCTCCGACGACGCGTTCTACAACGAGTCCGACGAGTACGTCGACGACTGGAACGCCGCCGGCCTGCTCGCCATCGAGATGGAGGCCGCCACGGTGTTCTCGCTCGCCCGCCGGAAGGGCCTCCGCGCCGGGGCCATCTGCACGGTCGACGGCAACCTCGTCGCCGGAACGCAGAAGGGGGCCGACTCCGACGAGGAACTCCCCGAGAAGGCGAAGAACAACGTCGAGCGCGCCATCTCCATCACGCTCGACGCCGTCACCGACCTCGCGTAGACGAGCGTGGACCTCCGCCATCTCGCGGCCCGAGCGGTCGCCCGCGTCGGCGCGCTCCGAGCCCGAATCCGCCGGATAGAGCGGCGCGAGATGGTGGCGTTCGGTCGCTGGATAGAGAACACGAACAACCTGCTTCACCTCTCGATTCTCTTCATCATCCCCGTGCTCATCGCCGGGGTGACGTTCATCTCCAACTCGGTCAGCACGCTCTCGTTCCTGCTGTTCCCGCCGCTCGCGTCGGGGTCGTACACGCTGTTTTCGGACCCCGAGGGGCGGTACGCCTCGCCCGTGAAGTTCGTCGTCGCCCTCACGGTCGGCGCGCTCTGCGGCCTCGTCGCCGTCGGGTTCACCGGGTGGGCGTACGACCCGGCCGGGACCGCGCTCGTCCACCCGTCGTCGGCGGCGCTCGCCATCTTCCTCGCGGGCGTCACGACGTGGCTCCTCGACGTGGAAGCGCCCTCTGCGTTTTCGACGGCGCTCCTGACGCTCGTCACGGGCGACGTGAACCCCGAGGAGTACGTGGTGAGCATCTTCTTCGCCAGCGTCGTCATCGCCATCACCTTCACCGTCTGGCGCGAGCAGTTCTACGAGCGCCGCGCGGAGTACCTCTACGGGACCGTCCGCGGCGACGACCACGTGCTCGTCCCGATGCGCGGCGAGACGGCGACCCAGACGGCCTTCTTCGCCGCCCGCCTCGCCGCCGCCCACAGCGCCGGCAAGGTGGTCCTCCTCGACGTGCTCTCACCGGAAGCGACCGCCGAGGGCGACGCGGGCGCGACCGCGGAAGCCGGCGGCGAACTCGACACCGACGCCGACGCGTCGGTCGAGCGCCTCGAATCCTGCGCCCACAAACTGCGGACCCAACTGGGCGTGCCCGTCGAGGTCGCCGTCGCCCGGGGCGACCCGTTGACCGCGACGACCGAGGCCGCGGCCAACACTAACTCCGACCTCGTGGTGGTCCCGTACGAGGAGGACCGGGGCCTGCTGTCGGACTACATTCGCGGCCTGTTCGGTGGCTCGTACGACACCGTGGCGTTCCGCTCGACCGGCGAGACCTACCGCTGGCGGCGCATCCTCGTGCTCGTCTCGCGGCCGGGCGACGCCGCCCACGCGATGATAGACTTCGCGACGCGTCTCGCCGGGAAGACCGGGAGCGTGAGCGTCACGACCTGCATCTCCTCGGAAGTCGAGCGCCGGCCCGCGGAGTCGAAACTCGCCAATCTGGTCGAAACGGCGGACGGGAACATCGAGACGCGGGTCGCCCGCTCCGACGTGACCGACTTCATCGCCTCGAACGCCGCCACCTACGACCTCGTGGTGCTCGGTTCCAGCGGCGACCGCTCGCCCGCCTCGCGGTTCATCTCGCCGCCGACGTTCGAGCGCATCCGCGAGATAGACTGCGACGTTGCGGTGTTCGACCGCGGGCACTAACGGAGAGAGCGATGCGAAGAAGTCGGAGCCGGGTCCGGGTCTGGGTCCGGGTCCGGGTCCGGGGGCGGAGTCGGAGTCGATTCGCGCTTGCGACCGGGGTCGCCGACCTCGTCAGTTTTGGCCGTCCGAACCGGGGTCGTCTGCCTCGCCCGCCCCGTTCGTCTGGACCGGTTCGTCTTCGGCTGGGTCGGTGGGCTGTTCGTCGAGCAGCCGTTCCTCGATGGTCTCGAGGCCGCTCCCGCCGACGGCGGACTCGGCGAGGAAGTGGCCGCCGAGCGCCGCCGGGCTGATGACGGTGTTGGCCCCGGCGCGGCGAAGCTTTCGCTCGTTTTCCCGCTGGGTCGCCGCCGCGACGATGTGCACGTCGGGGTTGAGCTGTCGCGCCGTGAGGATTGCCAGCGCGTCTTCGGCGTCGTTGTTGGTGGCGACGACGACGGAGCGAGCGGCGTCCACGCGGGTCCGCTGGAGCGCCTCCTCGTCGCTCGGGTCGTCCGTGACCACGTCGTAGCCGCGGTCGGTGAGGCGCTTGGCGCGGGCCTCGTCGGGCGTGACGATGACGACGCGGGCGCGGTCGCCGAGCTCTTCGAGAATCGGTTCGGTCAGTTCCCCGTAGCCGAGGACGAGGACGTGGTTCTCCAGGATGTCGAGTTGTGATTCGGTCATGCGTCCGAGTGCTTTGGTGAGTCGCGCTTCGATTGCGGGCGTGAGCAGGACACCGAGCGCCACGGCGAACGTCGCCACCGTGAGCAACAGCGCCGAGATGCCGAACAGCTTTGCGATGGCGGTCTGCGGCGTGATGTCGCCGTAGCCGACCGTGCTGCCGGTGACGACGCCGAAGTAGAACGCGTCGAACAGCGTGTCGATGCCGTTGAACTGCTCTCTGAGCGCCCACGCGCCGGCGGTCGTGTAGGTCTGTGCGCCCGCGATAGCGAGCAGCGCCGACAGCTGTGTCGCCGTCAGGTCGAGGTCGCGGTCGAACGCCCTGTGGTTGAAAAGCAGGAGTGCGAGGCTGATAAGCGAGAGGCCGACGAGCGGTGCCGCCCGTTCTGGCGACTGGATGAGCCCCTGCGCGGCGGTCACCGGAAGCAACACCGCGGTCGAGTACCACGCGGCGCGGTAGCGTCGGCGGAGTCCGAAGACGCTCGCGAGGAGCAGAAAGCCCGTCAGCGTCCCGGTGAAGCCGGCGGTGATGCGGACCGCTTCCGGGATGTACGGTGCCAACACACCGCCGGTGACCGGGGAGCTGATGTTGAGGATGCCGATGGCGACCGACAGGACGGCGGCGAGGAACACCGTCCCAATCGTCGCACGGGCACCGACCCACTCACGTACCGAAGCCATGTCTTTCCCAGTTCTGGCGTCCGAGGGCAAAAGCGGTCGGGTATCGGTCCGTCACGTGCGCGTCGTCACGTCTTTATTCCGTCGGCGAGTGTACCGGCCCATGGCTTCACTCCCCGTCGAAGTCGTTTACGGGCTGTACTTCGGCGTTCTCACCGGGCTCGTCCCGGCCGCCGTCGCGTGGCTCCTCGGATTCGGCTTCCGCTACGTCACCGGCGTCACCGTTCCGGGCCTCGCCGTCGTCGTCCTCAGCGTCGCTATTGCGGGCGCGAGCGGCGGTCTCATGGCGCTGGCCGACCCGACAATCACGCAGTCGGAGAGCCAGGTCAGGCTGACGGTCGCGCTGTTAGTCGTCCTGATGGGGGCGCTGTACGCACACAACCGCGGGGACGCCTTCGCCAACGACATCCCGCGGAAGATGTCGCTGCGAAAGCTCACCGAACGGTCGCTCTCGACCGACGTGGTCGAACTCGTCGGCGGCCGCGGACAGGTCAGCGTCACCGTCACCGGCGAGGTCGGCGACATCGAGGGCTACCCGCCGGTCCCGCTGGACATCCGCACCAGTATCCGAAACGGCGAGTGGACGTTCCCCGCCGACATCCCGCTCGTGGAACTCGAGTCGCGGTTCTCCGACCGCCTGCAAAACGAGTTCGACCTCGCCGCCGTCGAGGTCAGACTCGACGAGCGTGCCCGCGCGTCCGTCTCCGCCGCGGCCCCGGTCGGCGGCCTCTCGAAGCGACTCCCGGCGGGCAAGCGCGCGGTGTCGGTGACGGCGCTCGTCCCGACCGGACTCGCGCGGGGCGACGAGGTCGTCGTCGTCACCGACGGCGGCACCGTCTCGGCGAACGTCGCCGGGGTCGAATCGGTCGTCGAGACCCCGAGCGAACCTGACGAGGACGACGCGGACGACGCGGACGCGCCGAAGGCCGCGCCGCGCGCACCGACGGCCGTCGGCGGCGAGGGTCGCGTCACGCTCGCGATCGACCGAGGCAAGGTCGAATCGCTCCTCGGGAGCGACGTGGAGCGTTTCGTCGTCACCTCCCGCGGCGTCCGGCGGGAGTTCGAACTCGTCTCCTTGCTTCGCCGCGCCGGCAAGCGGTTCTCGCGGCTCTCGGTCGGGGCAGAGGGACCGCTCGACGGCGTGACGCTCAGAGACGCCGGCGTCCGGGACACCTACGGCGTCGCGGTCCTCGCGGTCCGCCACGGCGGGAACTGGACGATTGCGCCGCGGGGTGACCAAGCGGTCTCCGCGGGCGATACGCTCTACGCGGTCGGGTCGAGAAGCGACCTGACTGCCTTCGAGGGGGCGGTCGCGTGATGTTCGCCGCCCTCGCCTCCGCCGTCACTTCGGTCGGCGGCGTGGCCACCGCCGTCCCGGCCGCCCCCGCCGTCGACCTGCTCGCGGCGGTCGGACAGTCGTCGACCGCCGGTCAGGTGTCGATTCCGCCGGCGGACGACTCGCTCGTCCTGCAAATTCTCCGATTCGTCGGGCTCGTCGTCGGCACGTTCGTCGTCTCCGCCATCGCCTCGCTGCTCTACCGCTGGTACACCCGAGAGATAATCCCGCGGGCGCTCTCGGTCCTCTTCGGCGGGGCGGTCGTCGCCCTCTACCTGAACACCATCGGCCTGTTCGGCGCGTTCACTACCGGCACCGAGACCGAGGTGTTCCAACTCGACACCGTCCTCTTCAACACCGCGTCGCTCGCCGGCGGAGCGCTCATCGCGCCGGTCGGCCGCGTCGCCGGCGACCGACTCGCGACGGACGTGTTCGCCGTCGCGGGCGCGAAGGAACTCGACGCCGACGTGAGCCGGTTGGTCCGGACCGTCGGCCGCGTCACGTCGGTGACGCTCCCCGAGGACATCGCCGACATCGAAGGGTACGACCCGGTCGGCGAGGCCGTCAAGACCCAACTGAGCGGGAAGACGCTGCTGTTCCCCCGGCGGCTCAGCGAGGCCGAACTCCGCGACCGACTCGCGACGCGCATCAAGGACGACCACGGCGTCGGCCACGTCGACGTGGAGTTCGAACCCGAGGGGAGTGAGGTGTCCTATCTCGCGCTCGGCAGTCGCGCGGCCGGCCTCGGACCGACCCTCGCGCCCGGCACCGTCGCAGTCGCGATTCGCGGCGACCCCGGTTCCGGCGCGGCCGCCGGCGACCCCGTGCAGGTCTGGTCGGTTCCGAAGCCGGACGCGGACGGCGACGAGAACGACCCATCGGGCGACGCCGTCGCGGGAGCGACCGACGCGACTGAGTCGGCCAAGTCCGCCGAACCGACGACCGAGACGCAACCCAGCGGTTCGGGGTCGCTGTCCGACGGCGGGACCGACGCGCCGGCCGCGTCGACCGCGCCGACCCGCGTCGCCTTCGGCGAACTCCGCGGCGTCGCCGACGACGTGGCGACCGTCGCCCTCGACGAGGAGGACGCCGACCGCCTGACGAGCGGCGAAGAGTACCGGCTCGTGACGCTCCCCGCGGACCCCCACGTCGACCGCGAGTTCGCATCGCTCCTCCGGAACGCCGACGAGACGATGGCGGTCACGACCGTCGCGCCCGGTGCCGACCTCGACGGACTGTCGGTTGCGGACGTAGACACGACTGTCGTCGCCATCCGGTCGGCGAACCGTCCGGTGGACGCGATTCCCGGCCGGGGACGCGAACTGGTAGCCGGCGATACGCTCTACGTCGTCGGCCGGCCGGAAGTCCTCCGGAAGGTCGAACGCCGAGCGACGACGGACACGGGCCGGACCGACGGCGGTGACGACGACGGTGACGAAAACGACGGTTCCGGCTCCGACGGTGACGCGCCGCGGTCGTCCGGGGCGCAATCCTCATGAGCGCCGGGCGACGAGACGGGTGTATGGAGTGGAAGCTGTTCGCCGACCTCGCGGAAGTCACCGGCGCGCGGACCGTTCGGGTCGACGTCGACGGCGACGCCACCGTCGGCGACGCGCTCGACGCCCTCGTCGGGGCGCACCCGGCGCTCGAATCGCGGGTGTTCGGCGACGACGGCGAACTGTACGACCACATCAACGTCCTGCGAAACGGCGAAGCCGCTGCGCTCGGCGAGGAAGCCACCGCCGGCGACGAACTCGCGCTCTTCCCGCCGGTCAGCGGCGGCTAACGCCTCGGAGCGTCGGAGCGCCGGCGCGACGGTACCGATTCTCGGATTCGACTTCCATCCCGCGAGCGACGGGTCCGTCGGCACTCGGGGGCGGGAGACGGAGATGGTGCTGAAGACGGAGACGGGACCACGGGCTCGAAACGAGCGACTCGTCGGAGCGGAAACGGGTCGTTCGGGGGTCGGAAAAGAGAAAACGGCGGGAACGCGTCGCGGTCGGACTCGAAACGGGAGGGCGGCTTCGAGGGTCGTTACTCGCTCGGGCGCGGCAGCGCCGTAAACAGCGTCTGGACGATGGAGAAGGGGTCGTAGACGGACTGGTGACACTGACAGTAGACACCGTTTTCGCCGCCGAACGTGGCGGAGCTGGCCGCCTGCTTGTAGCCGGGGACACAGCAGAAGTGGGTACACTTGTTGAGCCACGCGATGACTCCCTGGTCCGTCGAGGCGGCGAGCCACTCGTTGTCCTGTGCGGCCTCCTCGATGCGCGTCGAGCGGAGCACCTGAATCGGCATCGTGTTCTCGGCGCCCTCGGAGCGCCAGGTGCCGGTCGCGGGCATCCCGATGCCGGCCTGTCCGATACCGTTGCCCCAGGTCTCGTACTCGTCGAAGTCGTTGACGTTCAGGCGGTCGCCGGAGCTGTACGTCTCGGACTGCCAGTCGTATCCGCCGCTGTCGGAGCGGAAGTAGTTGTCAGACTCGTAGGTCGGGTTCAGGCCCTCGTAGGTCTGCACACCGCAGTACTGGAACCAGTCCTGCGAGTAGGTGACGCCCGTCCCTTTGTAGTCCTCGGTGAGGGCGAGGTCGACTTCCACACCGTTCTGCGTGACGGTCTGAACCTCCGGCCAGACGCCGCGGATGTAGCCCTCGTCGTCGATCTCGATCGGGATCTGCGGCATGCCACGCGGTGCGGGACCGGCGGTGTTCTCGATGGCGTACGCCTGCGTCGGCCCCCCACCGGTACCGGTGGATGACGTTGCGCTGTTGATGGCGGCCGCGCCTGTCGTTCCCACGCCCGCGAGCGTCGCTCCCCCGACGACGCCCTTGACGAACCGACGGCGACCCGAGTCGGCGGGGTACTTGTCGCTATCGCTCATACTCTCACCTTCGAGGCGGCCAGTAAAAGCGTGACGAATCCACCGTGGTAGTACGCCCCACGAAACGGCCGCCAGCGAAGGGGTCCAACCGCCCGAACGCGCGGAATTCGTCGGTCGTCGAAAACGGGACGAAAACGTGCGCAACGTTCGTTTAGAACCGACTTCCGGGCAATTTTTCGACGTTACTCGTGGCCTTTTAGAATGTGCTACTCGTATCCGAGTACGATGCGATTGCACACCAGAGACGTGCGGCAAGATGTTCGCGAGCTTGGGGCGTTGCTCGGGGACGTGCTCGAAGCGCAGACGTCGACGGCGTCGTTCGAGACGGTCGAAGAGCTTCGGCAGGCGGCCATCGCCTACCGGAAGGGCGAGTCCGGGTCGCGCGAGCGACTCTACGATGTGGTCGGTGACCTCGAACCGGAACGTGAGAGCGTCGTCGCCCGCGCGTTCACGACCTACTTCGAACTCATCAACCTCGCCGAGGAGCGCGAGCGCGTTCGCGTCATCCGCGAGGCGTCACAGGAGGGGACGCTCGAAGACGGAATCCTCGACACGCTCGACGCGCTGGACGACGAGGAGGTCGACGAGGAGCTTCTGGGACGAGTCCTCGAAGACGTGCTCATCGAGCCGACGTTCACGGCGCACCCGACTGAGGCCCGCCGCAAGACGGTGAAATCGAAGCTCCGCTCCATCGCCAACCGGCTGGAGACGCTCGACGAGCGCCGTCTCACCGACCTCGAACACGACCAGGAGTGGCGGCACGTCGTCGCCGAGGTGACGAGCCTCTGGCAGACCTCGCAGGTCCGCGACCGCCGCCCCGAGCCGACCGACGAGGCCCGCAACGTTCAGTGGTACCTCGAAAACACGCTGTTCGACGTGGTCGGCGAGGTGTACGAGGAACTCGAAGAGGAACTCCGCGCCGAGTACCCCGGCCTCGACGTGCCGAAACTGTTCGAGTTCCGGTCGTGGGCCGGCTCCGACCGCGACGGCAACCCCTTCGTCACGCCCGAGGTGACAGAGGACACGCTCGAACGTCAGCGCAGCGTCGCCCTCGAAAAGTACAGCGACTCGCTCAAGCGTCTCTCCGGTGTGCTGAGTCAGGACGCGACACGAATCGACCCCGGCCACGAGCTCGAACGCTCGCTGAAGGCCGACCGCGAACTCCTCCCCGTCGTCGCCGAGGAGGCCGACGAGCGCTACCCCAACGAGCCGTACCGCCAGAAGCTCAAACTGATGCGCGAGCGACTCCGCCGCGTCGAGGACGTGCGCCCGAACGGTTACGCGGACGAGAGCGAGCTACTGGCCGACCTCGAAGTCATCGACACCAGCCTCCGCCGGACCGGCGCGGCACAGGTCGCGGACGTGTACGTCGAGCCCCTGATGCGGCAGGTCGACACGTTCGGCTTCACCCTCGCCAGCCTCGACCTCCGCGACCACCAAGAGAACCACACCGAGGCCGTCCACGAGGCGTTGGCCCACGAGGGTCTCGACTACTATGGCAGCTCCGAGGCGGAGCGCGTCGAACTCCTCACCGACGCGATTCTGCAGGAAGAACCCGTCGTCGACCTCGAAGACCCCGGCGACGTGTCGGAGACGGCCGAACGCGTCCTCCGCCGCTTCCGCAAGCTCGGCGAGTGGCAGCGCGAGTACGGCGTCGGCGCTATCGACACCTACTGTATCTCGATGACCGAGGAGCCCTCGCACGTCCTCGAAGTGCTGTTCCTCGCCGACCAGGCGGGCGTCGTCTCCCTGCCCGACCACTGCGGTATCGACGTGGTCCCGCTCCTCGAAACCGAGTCGGCGCTCAACGGCGCGCGCCGAATCATGGGCACGCTGTTCGAAAACGAGGCCTACGGGACGGCGCTCGCCGCCCGAAACGACGTCCAGGAGATTATGCTGGGCTACTCCGACTCGAACAAGGAAAACGGCTTCCTCGCCGCAAACTGGGACCTCTACAAGAACCAGCGCCGCCTCGCCGACATCTGCGACGACTTCGACGTGACGATGCGGCTGTTCCACGGTCGCGGCGGCTCTATCTCCCGCGGCGGCGGCCCGATGAACGAGGCCATGCTCGCGCTCCCGAACGAGACCGTCACGGGACAGATTAAGTTCACGGAGCAGGGCGAGGCCATCGCCGAGAAGTACGCCAACCCGCGCATCGCCGAGCGGAACCTCGAACAGATGCTCAACGCCCAGATTCGAGCCCGCCTGCAGGCGATTCGGACGCCCGAGGAGGAGGTGCCCGACCGCTGGGTCGACGCCATGGACACCATGGCCACTGCCGCGCGCGAGGAGTACCAGGACCTCCTCGAATCCGACGGCTTCGTCTCCTACTTCGAGCAGGCGACGCCCATCACCGTCATCGAGGAACTCAACCTCGGCTCCCGCCCGGCCTCTCGGTCCGACGAGCGCAGTGTCGAGGACCTCCGCGCCATCCCGTGGGTGTTCTCGTGGACCCAGTCGCGGTGTATCCTCCCCGGCTGGTACTCGCTGGCCGCCGGCGTCAACGCCTTCCTCGAAGACGGCGGCGACATGGACGACCTCCGCGAGATGTACGACGAGTGGGCGTTCTTCCGCAGCACGTTCGACAACGCCGCGATGGCGCTGGCGCGCACCGACCTCGAAATCGCCACGGAGTACGCGAACCTCGCCGACGAGGAGCTCCGCGAGGAGTTCTTCACCCGTCTCACCGCGGAGTACGAGGACGCCGCGGACCTCATGCTCGACATCAGCGAGCGTAGCAGTCTCCTGAAGCGCGAGTGGCTCGAAGAGAGCCTCCGCCGCCGCAACCCCTACGTCGACCCGCTGAACCTGCTGCAGACCCACCTGCTGTCGCAGACCCACCGGACCGACGAGGAAGAACAGACCCTGCGGCTCACCGTCAAAGGCATCGCCGCCGGGATGAAGAACACGGGATAACGCGAACGCGACGCCGACGCCCTCGGCCACCCGCCGAGGATTCCGTCGCCGCGCCGCCGGGACCGATTAGGCCCGACGGAGGTCGTACGGGTTCGAACAGACCGGACAGGTCTGCCGCGCGACGCGATACTCGCTTTTTAACCGCTGTCTGACACCGTCGAAGTCGGCGTCGCCCTCGTATCTCGATTCAACTTCCTGTCCACAGTGCGGGCACACCACCACCACCGTTGCCATATTCGGCAGTACGGCTGAGTCCATCATATATGTTCACCCTGTTTGTGGCGGGGTCGCACGGCCCGAACTGACAGGGGTTCGTCGGCGACGAAGACGAGGGTCTGAGCGGTCGTACGTGGCGAAAATAGAGGATGCAGCGCCACGGCCGTCGGCCGGGCGCAGGTCGGCTCAGCTCAGGCGTGGTTCCACGGCGCTTCCTCGAAGTCGACGATGCGGTGGGTCGAATCGAGGGCGTCGATGGCGGCCACGTCCTCGTCGTCGAGGTCGAGGTCGAGCGCGGCGAAGTTGTCGCGGATGTGGTCGGGCGAGGCGGCCTTCGGGATGGGCGTCGCGCCCTTCTCGATGAGCCACGCGAGGGCGACCTGCGCCGGGGAGGCGTCGTGCTTCTCGGCGATGTCGACGATGACCTCCTCGTTGGCGACCTGGTTGCGCGCGATGGGCGAGTAGGCGATCAGTCGGTGGTCGTGTCCCGCGGCGAACTCGCGGAGTTCGCGCTGTTGGAGCATCGGATGCATCTCGACTTGGTGGGCGAACACCGGCGCATCGAGCGTCTCGATGGCGGATTCGAGCTGGTCGGGTCGGAAGTTGCTCAGGCCGACGTTGGCGATGACGCCCTCCTCGACGAGTTCGTCGAGGGCCGCGAGCGTCTCGTCCTCGTCGTAGCTGTCGAGCGGCCAGTGGACGTACAGCAGGTCGATGGTATCGACGCCGAGCTTTTCGGCGGACTCGCGGGTCGTCTCCAGCACGTCGTCGTAGCCGAGGTTGTCGGTGTCGAGCTTCGTCGCCACGAACACGTCGTCGATGTCCACGCCGGATTCGGCGAGCCCCTCGCCGACGAACTCCTCGTTGTGGTACATCTGGGCCGTGTCGACGTGACGGTAACCAACGTCGAGGGCGGTCTTGACGGCCTCGACACATTCGTCGCGGTCTTCGAGTTTGTACGTCCCGAAGCCGAGTCGCGGGAAGTCCTTCATACACGGGTGATTGCGGCCGGGCGAGTCAAATCCTGTGGTTGCGGAAGCCGTGGGTACACTTACCACTGGCCCGCCAGTCATCGAGGATATGCCCTCCGAGAAGGAGAAGATGCTTGCGGGCGAGTTGTACGACGCGAGCGACCCGGAACTCGTCGCGGAACGAAAGCGCGCGCGCCGACTCACGCGCCTGTTCAACGAGACCGACGAGACCCAGACCGAGCGCCGCGAGGAGCTGATTCGGGAACTGTTCGGACAGGTCGGCGACTCGTTCGAAATCGAGCCGACGTTCCGCTGCGACTACGGCTACAACGTCCGCGTCGGCGAGAACTTCTTCGCCAACTTCGACTGCGTCTTTCTCGACGTGTGTCCCATCACTATCGGCGACAACTGCCAAATCGCACCGGGCGTCCACATCTACACCGCAACCCACCCGCTCGACGCGGCCGAGCGAATCAAAGGCCCTGAGTCGGGCGACCCGGTGACGATTGGAGACAACGCGTGGCTCGGCGGGCGGGCGGTCGTCAACCCCGGCGTCACCATCGGCGACGACGTGGTGGTCGCCTCCGGCGCGGTCGTCACGAAGGACGTGCCCGACTCGGTGGTCGTCGGTGGCAACCCGGCGCGAGTCATTAAAAAGCTGGACTGACCGGGGGAGCGCCGCCGCGTCGCGGTCATCGTCGCGTCGCCGTCGCTCGATTCTCACGGATTCGGCAGCGTGCGGTGCTCTGGCACACGATGTTCCCTCCGAAATGGTTTTGAAGTACGCTCGCACACGGTCAGTATGCCGACGGACGAATACGACCCAGAGATGGGGCGCAAGTTCATTTTCGTAACCGGGGGTGTCATGTCCGGCCTCGGGAAGGGTATCACGGCCGCGAGCACCGGCCGACTCCTGAAGAACGCCGGGTTCGACGTCACCGCGGTCAAGATAGACCCGTACCTGAACGTCGACGCCGGGACCATGAACCCCTACGAGCACGGGGAGGTGTACGTCCTGAAAGACGGCGCGGAAGTCGACCTCGACCTCGGGAACTACGAACGGTTCCTGGGTATCGACATGACCGCCGACCACAACATCACGACGGGCAAGACCTACCAGCACGTCATCCAGAAGGAGCGCGCCGGCGACTACCTCGGGAAGACGGTCCAGATTATCCCGCACGTCACGGAGGACATCAAGCGCCGCATCCGCGAGGCGGCCGAGGGCACCGACGTGTGCATCGTCGAGGTCGGCGGCACCGTTGGCGACATCGAGTCGATGCCGTTCCTCGAATCGCTCCGCCAGTTCGCTTCCGAGGAGGAAGACGGCGACGTGCTTTTCACCCACGTCACGCTCGTCCCCTACTCGAAGAACGGCGAGCAGAAGACGAAGCCAACCCAGCACTCGGTCAAGGAGCTTCGGAGCATCGGCCTCCAGCCGGACATCCTCGTCGGCCGCGCCGACGACAAGCTCGAACCGGCGACGAAGACCAAAATCGCGCAGTTCTGCGACGTGCCGGACGCCGCCGTGTTCTCCAACCCCGACGTGCCGGACATCTACCACGTCCCGCTGATGGTCGAAGAGGAGGGCCTCGACGAGTACGTCATGGAACGCCTCGGCATCGCCGACGAGGCGCTGCCGAAGGAAGACCGCGACAGCCGCTGGCGCGAACTCGTCACGGCCGACCGGACCGGCTCGGTCGATATCGCGCTCGTCGGTAAGTACGCCCTCGAAGACGCCTACATGTCCATTCACGAGGCGCTCAAGCACGCGGGCATCGAGTGCGGCGTCGACGTGAACATCCTCTGGGTCGACTCCGACGAGATGCTCGACAAGCACGAAGAGCGCCTGAAGGACGCCGACGGCGTCGTCGTCCCCGGCGGCTTCGGCTCCCGCGGAACCGGCGGCAAAATCGAGGCCATCCGCTACGCCCGCGAGAACGACGTTCCCTTCCTCGGCCTCTGTCTGGGCTTCCAGATGGCCGTCGTCGAGCAGGCCCGAAACGTCCTCGGTCACGAGGACGCCCACTCGGCCGAACTCGACCCCGACACGCCGTATCCGGTCATCGACCTCCTGCCCGAGCAGTACGAGGTCGACGAGATGGGCGGCACGATGCGCCTCGGCGCGCACGACACCGACATCGACGCCGGCACGCTCGCGGAGGCGGTGTACGGCGACACCTCCTGTACGGAGCGTCACCGCCACCGCTACGAGGTGAACCCCGAACTCATCGACGAACTCGAATCCGAGGGGCTCCGCTTCTCCGGCCGCGCCGAAAACCGCATGGAGATTCTCGAACTGACTAACCACCCGTTCTTCTTCGGGACGCAGTTCCACCCCGAGTTCCGCTCCCGACCCGACCGCGCGAGCCCGCCGTTCCTCGGCTTCCTCCGCGCGGTCCTCGGCGAACTTGACGCGCGCGAACTCGGCAACGAAGAGGTGACAGCATAATGGTAAACGTAGACGAATTCATCGAAGACGCGACCGAATCGATTCGCGACCAAATCGGCGACGAACACGCCATCATCGCCCTCTCGGGCGGCGTGGACTCCTCTGTCGCCGCGACGCTCGCCTACGAGGCCGTCGGCGAGCAACTCACCCCGGTCTATGTCGACACCGGCCTGATGCGCAAAGGCGAGACCGAACAGATTGCGGACACCTTCTCCTTCATGGAGAGCCTCCGCGTCGTCGACGCCCGAGACCGATTCTTCGACGCCCTCGACGGCGTCGTCGACCCCGAGGAAAAGCGCAAGGTCATCGGCGAGCAGTTCATCCGCGAGTTCGAACGCGAGGCGAAAGAGACCGACGCCCAGTACCTCGTGCAGGGGACCATCTACCCGGACCGCATCGAGTCCGAGGGCAACATCAAGTCTCACCACAACGTCGGCGGCCTGCCGGACGTGGTGGACTTCGAGGGCATCGTCGAACCCGTCCGCGACCTCTACAAAGACGAGGTCCGCGAGGTCGCCCGCGCGCTCGGCCTCGAATCCATCATCGCCGAGCGGATGCCGTTCCCGGGGCCGGGCCTCGCGGTCCGCGTCCTCGGCGAAGTCACGCCCGAGAAGGTGCAGGTCGCCCGCGACGCGTGTCACGTCGTCGAAGACGAGACCGAAAAGCACGACCCGTGGCAGGCGTTCGCCGCCGTCATCGGCAAGGGCACCGGCGTCAAGGGTGACAACCGCGTCCACGGCTGGATTGTCTCCGTGCGCTCCGTAGAGTCGCGCGACGGCATGACCGCCCGCGCGCAGGAACTGCCGTGGGACACCCTCCAGCGCATCCAGTCGCGCATCACCGGGACGAACGAGAACGTCGCCCGCGTCGTCTACGACGTGACCCACAAACCGCCGGCGACCATCGAGTACGAATGACGACGGCAATCGTCGCGGGGACCGACCCCGACGGACTCGGCGAGGCGCTCGAAACTGAGGGTGCGACAGTCGTCCGCGTCAGCGGTATCGCCTCCGCCGACTCGCTCGGCGAGGCCGGTATCGAGGACGCCGACCTGTTCGTGCTCACCGATATGGACGACGCGACGGCCATCTCGGTTGCGAAGGAACTGAACCCCGACGTGCGCGTCGTGACCTACGCCTACGACTCCCTTCCGGAGTTCGCCACGGCGCAGGCCGACCTCGCCATCGACCCGAACCTGCTCGCGGTCGACGTGGTCGCGGAAGAACTCGTCTGAGACGGTCAGGAACTCCTGACTGTCTCGGTACGCAGACTTTCTTGCATTGTTTTAGTTGTGAGAATATTGATATCACCACGGTCCTTCATGATGGTTGCAGATGTCGTCCCTCTCTCGACGAACGATGCTGAAGAGCCTCGGCGCAACTGGACTCCTACTCGCTGGCGGCGCGACGACCGTGGCGGCACGCCCCGGCGGCGTCGCCGCGGGTGACGCGCGGTTCCGAGTCGGCCACTTCTCGCCCGACGCGCCCCCCGTAGACGTGTACGTGAACGGCGAGCCGTTCCCCGACCTGCAGGGCGTCCCGTTCGGCGTCCTCTCCGACTACTTCACCGTCCCGGCGGGGACGTATCAGGTCGAGGTCACGCCCGCGGGCGACGACTCGACGGTCGTCATCGACACCGAGGTCACGCTCCGGCGCAACCGTGATTACACTATCGCGGCGACGGACGTACTCGCCAACATCACGGCCGTCGTGCTCACGGACACGAACCGCCCGGCACCGTATAAGAAGGCCAGAGTCCGCGTCGCCCACTTCTCGCCCGACGCGCCCGAGGTCGACATCGTCGTCAAGGACGGCCCGACGCTGTTTTCGGGGCTGGCGTTCGGCGACGTCTCGCACTACGAGACGGTGCCTGCCGGAACGTACGACCTGCAGGTCGTCCTCTCGTCTGACGGGACGGTCGTGCTCGACCTCCCCGGAACGGCCCTCGCCGGCGGCCGGACCTACTCGGTGTTCGCCATCGGATTCGCAACCGGTGGGTCGCCCGGCTTCAGCGTCCTCCCCGTCGTCGACGCCGTCTCGCCCGCCCGCGCGCCGCCGTCCAACGGGAACGTCTGTCGCGTGCGCTGAGTCGATACCGTCCCCCGCCCACCCGCACGGGTCGGCGGCGAGAACGCTACATTTTCCGACGAAACTCGGCGAAATTCGACGCCGTTCGACCCGAATTTCACGCCAACGACCGCAAGCCGGCGAGCCGGTTTTTACCCTTCAATACGGCGGCGTGCAGAGCGGTCGGTGTCGCGGGGCGACGGCGGTTCCCCACCAGTCATCGCGCGGACCGCCCGGTCGCGCCGCGACACCCCGCAGACACGCGAACACAACCAATGACACACACCAGACGACGCTTCCTCACGTCCGCCGCCGGAATCGCCGCCGCAACCACCGCCGGTCTCGCCGGCTGTATGGGCACCGCGTCCGCGACGACGGGGACGCTCTCGACTCGGGTGAGCGACAAGCCCGGCGACATCGACGACTTCGGGTCCTGCGTCGTGACGGTCTCGACGGTCCGCGTCAAGCCCGCCGACGGCGAGGCGGAGTCGCTCGACGCGGGCGGCACAGCACTCGACCTCGTCGAACTGCAGGGCGACGCCTCCGCGCTCGTCGAGGAGTTCGAACTTGAGACGGGCACCTACGAGTTCCTGCAGGTCGAGGTTTCGGAGACTGACGCGACCCTCGCAGACGGGTCGTCCGCGACCGTCGAGGTGCCCGGGTCCGCCCCGCTGAAGTTCGAGCGGTCCTTCGAGATTCGCGCCGACGAGACGACCACGTTCACGGCCGACTTCACGCCCGTCAAGGCCGGCAACGCGGGCAAGTACGTCCTCCAACCCGTCGCCGACGAGGTGACGGTGACGTACGAGACAGAGGAGACGGCGACCGACACGGAATCGAACGAGACGACGACTGATTCGACCGCCAACGAGACGACGACGAACGAGACGACCTCGTAACGCGGTCGCTCCGACGCGACTGGTCCCGCAGGAGTTCCCGGCCCCGCTTCGGTTCGGCCCACACCTGTTCTCCCCGCGCTTTCGAACGCTCGGCCCTCTGATGACCCCCGCCGCGAGAGTCGAAACCGACCGACAGCGGTGGGAGACTCCGGCCCGCGTTGCCATGGTCGAAACCCCCTTTTGGCGTCCCCGCCGATAGCCGGTTACATGGTTCGGGTCTCGACCGGCGCGCGCATCCACTTCGGCTTCCTCAATCTGAGCCTCGCCCGCGACCGCCTCTACGGCGGCGTGGGTGTCGCGCTCGACGAGCCGCGGGTGGTCGTCGCCGCCGAGCCCGCGTCCGAGGTTCGGTGCCGGCATCCCGCCGCCCGCGAGTACGCCGAGCAGGCGGTCGAACTCCTCGGAGCCGATGGCGTCGACCTCTCGGTCGAGCGCGCCCTGCCGCGACACGCCGGCCTTGGGAGCGGGACACAGCTCGCGCTCGCGGTGTTGCGAGCGGTCGCAGCCGCCACCGGCCGCGAGGCCGACGTACGCCGACTCGCACCCGAGATGGGGCGCGGCGGTCGCTCCGGTGTCGGCGTCGCCACGTTCGAAGCCGGCGGGGCCGTCCTCGACGCGGGCCACCCGACCGCGCGCTTCACCACCGACAGACCGGAAGACGGCTCGTGGTCGGTGCCGGCGGTCGCCGCCCGGCACGAGATACCCGACCGCTGGCGGTTTCTGCTCGTCGTCCCCGACGTCGACCCCGGCCGCAACGGCGCGGCCGAGGAGTCGAGTATGCGCTCCGTCGTCGAGCGCGCGGACGCCCAGACCGGCGACCGAATCGCCGGCATCGTCACGCGCCGGCTCCTCCCGGCGCTCGCCGAAGGGTCCGCCGAGCGCTTCGGCGAGGCCGTCGAGTCCGTTGGCCGGCTCAACGGGACGTGGTACGCCGACGAGCAGGGGGGTGTCTACCGGCCGCCGGTCGGCGCGCTCGTCTCGTCGCTGTCTGAGTCGCCGGTCGTCTACGGCGCGGGCCAGTCGTCGTGGGGGCCGACCGTCTACGGCGTCACCGACATCGACCACGTCGACGAGGCGGTCGAGGCGGGTCGGGCGGCGCTGGCCGACGCCGACATCGACGGAAGCGTCTCGGTCGCCCGCGGGCGGAACCGCGGCGCGAGCGTAGAGTGAGCGTCTCGGTCGCCCGCGGGCGGAACGACGGGACAGGAGCGCCGGCGGTGGAACCTCACGTCGCGCTCCCCGAAACGCCTAACCGACGCGGCCGAGTCGGATTCTGTATGTCTCAAATCCCCTTCGGCGTCCCCCGCCTCGACAGTATCATCGGCGGCGGCGCACCCCCGGGGAACGTCGTGCTCCTCGCGGGCGAGTCCGGCGCGGGCGCTCGGGAGTTCCTCTACACGAGCGCGACGATGAACGCCCTCTCGCACACCGACGAGGAGCTGTTCGACCTCCACTACGGCTCGCTCGCGGACACCGCGACGCCGCCGCCGGAGATTCACTACGTCTCCTTTACCGCCGGCGAGGAGTACCTGCGCCGCGAGATGGGCTACACGATGGACGACGAACTCGTCGAGTCCGCCGTCGAACACATCGAGTTCCACGACCTCTCGCCGGAGTACTTCCAACTCAGTCCGATTCCGCGCGAGTGGTACCTCGGTCAGCCGACGAAGTTGGAGGACCTCGGCCACCGACACAACCGCGAGTCCGTGCTTGGCGCGCTGGGGACCACCCTCAGTCAGCACGCGCCCGGCAACCTCGTGCTCATCGACTCCCTGACCGACCTCGTGGCCAGCCAGTCCGACGAGATGACGTGGTCGGACATCGCGATGGTCATCAAGGGACTGGAGAAGGCCTCCTACCAGTGGGGCGGGCTCATCCTCGTGCTCGTGAGCACCGAGGCGCTCTCGAAGACCGAACTCGGCGTCCTCAAGGGCGCGACCGGCGGCTCGCTGCTTTTCGAGTGGGAGTCCGGGGGGTCGAAGCGCGCGCGGACCATGGTCGTCCAGGAGTTCCGCGGCGTGCTCGCCCGGTTAGAGAGCGAGAACATCGTGCAGTTCGAGACCGAAATCAACGAGAGCGGCCTCGACGTGAGCGACGTACGGAAGATTCGCTGAGTCGAGTGTCGAACCGCCGAACTGTCGCGAATTCGGGGATAGTTCTTAAGGCTGCGTGGACAAACTGAAAACGAAGATGGAAGGGGAAGACGGGGTGTCGCTCCCAGACGACCTCCGCACGTGGGTCGAGGCGCGCGCCGACGAGGAGGGCGTCGACCCGGAGACGGTGCTCGCACGGGCCCTCGGGACCTATCGGCTCGCCGTGAGCGACGCGGGCGAATCGCTCGACGACGCGGACGCGGTTTCGGACCGCCTCGGCGGGGTCGAAGCGCGCGTCGATGAACTCGAAGGTGAACTGGACGAGAAGATATCAGACGTTCGGATGCGCGTCGTGCAGGTCAAACGTGAGACGGACGAGAAGGCCCCGCACGACCACGCGCACCCGGAGTTGGACGCCGAGCTCGACCGACTGGCCGACGACGTGCACGCGGCTCGAAACCGCGTGGCTGACGTGGACGAGCGACTCGACGGCGGCTTCGAGAACTTCGAGGAGATTCTCACCTACCTCGACGAGACGACCGCGACGCTCGACGAGAACCTCCGGACGGTCGCGCGGACGCTGCTCGACCTCCGCGGGCGGGCGGCCGACCTCGAAGCCGCCGACCTCGAACGACAGGCGCTCGCCGAACTCCTCCGCACCGCGAACGCGGCCGGCGAGAAGAAAGCGCAATGCGAGGAGTGCGACGAGACCGTCCACCTTGACCTGCTCGCGGAGCCTCGCTGTCCGTCGTGTCGGTCCCTGTTTCGCGAGCTGTCGTCCTCGCCCGGGTTCTTCGGGTCGGCGACGCTCCACACCGGCCGGCTCCCCGCGCTGGAATCGGCGGACGACGCCCGCGCGACCGACGAGGTCGCCGACCTCCTCGACGAGGCGATTACTGGCGTGGTCGACGACGCGACCGACGGCGACGGCGACCGATACGCCTCCCGGGAAGAGGAGTCGGCTCAGCAGGGTGCCGCGGCGGGAAGCGAACACGGCGACGACTGAGGACTCACGAGGACGATGACCGACGACAATTCAACAGATGACGCGGCGAGGGACGACCCGTTCGCCCCCGGAGACCACGACGACCCGGCAGCCGACAGCGCCGACGCCGCCCGCGCCCCGGACGGAAGCCGCGACGGGCGAAGCGACGACGCCGACTCGGCCCCGCTTTCGGACCTCGCGGGGCGCGTGGCCGAGCGCCGCGCCCGCTCGCGCGTCACCGACCGCGACGAGACGGACGAGCTCTTCGAGTCAGTTGAGGTCGGCGAACTCGACCGCGAGGACGTGTGGACGGCGCTCGTCGAAGGCGGGGACGAAGAGCGGGCGGCGGGCGTCGGCGTCGGAGCCGAGGCCACCCCCGTCGACGACGCCGACGGCGTTTCCGACCACGTCGTCCCCAAGACCGAGTTCTGCCAGCGCTGCGAGCACTTCGGCGAGCCCCCGAAACTCGCGTGCCACCACGAGGGGACGACCATCGTCGAACTCGAAGACAGCGACCACTTCCGGGTGCGGAACTGCCCGATGGTCGAGAAGGACGACTGACGGGGCGGCGCGGCGGGTCGGTTCTGATTTTCCCTCTCCCGACGGCTCGGAGTGACAGCTTCTTTGCCCTCGGTCCGCTACCGGCGGGTATGCAGTTCTGCGACGAGTGCGGTTCGATGATGGTGAGCCAGAACGGCGCGATGACCTGCACGAACGACGACTGCGGGGGGACCGCCGAGCGCGACGAGGAACTCGCGGCGGAGTTCGTCTCCACCGAGGCGCAGTCGGGCGACGAACTCATCGAGACCGAAGAGGGCGCGGAGTTCGAGGGCAAGCCGACCGCGAAAGACGTTCATTGTGATGACTGCGGCCACACGAAAGCGTGGTACACCATCAAGCAGACCGGGTCGGCCGACGAACCGCCAACGCGCTTCTTTAAATGTCAGGAATGTGGGTATCGGTGGCGGGAGTACAACTAAGAGACTGACAAGCCCTATTTACCGTTCTCACTAACTCCCTCAGAGCCGAATCAGCCCTCTCCCACGCCTAGCTCCTCGGCCGTCACCGCGCCCGGACCCTCCTCACGCTCGTCTTCCGAATCTTTCGCGAGCGCGTAGCCGTAAGGCACGAGCAACAGGCTCCCGAACCAGCCGACGACGAGTCCCAGAGCGCCGAAAATCGTCCCGACGATGCCGATTGCGACGGCGTCGGCCGCGACGACGACGACAGCGAGCGCGACGCTCCAGCCGACGAGCGACTTCCACGACCCGCGGCGGATGCAGAAGCCGGCGAACAGGCCGAAGGCGGTTACAGCGCCGATGCCGGGAAGCAGGGCGTAGCGCATGCCGAACGACCCCGTGTTGGTGAGCGTCGTCGCCAGCCACATCGCGACGAGCGTGCCGGGGACGACAGCAAGCGCGGTTCTGCGGTCCAACGGGCGAGCGCGCGGGTGAATCCGGAACGCGCCGAGGAGGCCGAGGCCCGCGATAGTGTACGCCCAGCCAAGGGGATTGAACAGGAACCCACCGATAACGGCGAGGAAGTTCCCGATAACCTCGCCCTCGTTCGTGGGATAGACGAGGTAGTGGGTATCGCCGCGCTCGTAGAGCCCCGGCACGACGAACGTACTGTTGGTGACGGTTCCCTCGTCGATGGCCTCACGCACGTCGGCGCTGGCGTTCGCGGCGGGCGACGACGCCGCGGCAGCGACCGTCTGCCAGTCGGTCGGGTCGAGTTCGATGGTCGCGCCGACGGGGTCGCCCGAGACGTTCAGCGAGAACCGATAGTACCGGCCGTCGTAGACCGCGAACTCGGCGTCTTCGTTCACGTCCGAGAGGGTCATGTACGCCTCGGGTTCGATATCGCCGTCGTACCGGCCGTTCCGGGCAGCGGTGGCGACCGGCTCTCGGAGTTGCGGCGTCCGGTTCACCGTCTTGTCGAGGTTGACCACGTCGGCGTCGTGGGAGGCGACGAGACCGGGCGGCGAGTCTGCTGTCACCGCGTCGGCTTCGTACGTCGATTCGAGCGTCGAGGTGGAGGTGGCGACGGCGAACGACTGGCTCAGCGCGACGCCGACGAGGAGGAGGGCGACGACGGCGACGAGTCGCTTGCGGGGGACCATGCAGGCGGCTTCGGAGCCGAGGCAAAAATGTCGTTCGGTCGATGAATCTCGGGCAGACGGTGCCGGGGACGACCCCGTTGCTCACTCGACGCCGAGGTTCGGGAGGAGGAAGTCGGCGACGGCGGCCGCGACCTTCGCCTCCTGCCCGACGAAGAAGTGGTCGGCCGCGAACTCGACGACCGGTTGGTGGTACTCGCGGGCGCGCTTGACGACGGGTTCCCAGTCGGCGATGTCGTCGCGAGTGCCGTAGACGACCTGCACGGGGACGGGGATGCGGTCGAAGGCAGCGACTGCATCGAGGTCGTCGGCGAGTCGCCCGGCGGGGCCGAGCGCGGAGACGGCGTCCACGGCCGCGCCCTCGGCGGCCGCGAGGAGCGCCATCGCGCCGCCGAACGAGAAGCCGAACAGGCCCACGCGGTCGTAGCGCCCCCCGGCCCACTCGACCGCCCGGAGGGTGTCGGCGCGCTCGCCGTAGCCCTCGTCCCACGGGCCGTAATCGAAGCGGAGGCAGTCCGCGCCGCGGGCGGTGAGCGCGTCGCTGACGGCGACGAGACGGCCGTCGCCGCGGTGGCCTTGGTGTTGTGGGTGGGGCGGGCAGGCGACGACGACGGCGTCGGTTCGGGTCGCTGGGTCGTTCGTGCCGTCCGGGTCGTTCTCGCGGGCGCGGTCGAGGGTCGCCCGCACGTCGCGCCCCCCGGGGACGAGAATCGTCTCGGTCATAGAGACAGGTTGCGCTGGTGAGGTTTTAAGCCGAACGTCGCGTAGTAATTGGGTATGGGAATTCTCTCTCGCACGTCGTACGTCATCCGGTCGAAGATAAACGCCCTCCTCAACCGTGCGGAGGACCCGACCGAGACGCTCGACTACTCCTACGAGAAGATGCGCGACGAGCTACAGCAGGTCAAACAGGGTATCGCCGACCTGACCACCCAGAAGAAGCGACTGGAGATTCAGAAGCGCCGCCTCGAAGAGAACGTCGAAAAGCACAACGACCAGGCCCGCGAGGCCGTCCAGCAGGACCGCGAGGACCTCGCCCGCAAGGCGCTCGAAAAGAAGCAGGCCAAGATGAACCAAATCGAGGAGTTGGAGACGCAGATCGCCAGCCTGCAGGAGACGCAGGACCAACTCGTCAACAAGAAGGATGAACTCCAGAGCCGCATCGAGGAGTTCCGCACCAAAAAGGAGACCATGAAGGCCCGCTACGAGGCCGCCGAGGCGTCGAGCCGCGTCTCCGAGGCGATGACCGGCGTCGGCGACGAGATGGCCGACGTGGGGCGCGCGCTCGAGCGTGCCGAAGAACGCACCGACGACATGGAGGCCCGCTCCGCCGCGATGGACGAACTCATGGACTCCGGCGCGTTCGACGACGCCCTCTCGGACAAGGACTCCATCGAGCGCGAACTCGAAGCCGGACGCACCAACGCCGAGGTCGACACGGAGCTTGAGACGCTCAAAGCCGAGATGGGCAAGTCCTCTGGGTCGTCGTCGAGCGAGAGCGCGGACGACGCCGACGTGGACGTCGAGACCGACGTGGCCGACGAGGAGGTCGAAGCCGAACTGGAAGAACTGAAGAACGAAGACGACTCTTCGTCCTCCTCCTAAGCGCGCCCGCCGTCTCAATCTCTCTCGCCGCCTCAACCGCCCCGTCTCCCTACCGCCTCCGCCATCCTGCGATTCGGCCGTCCCTGCGATTAATCGCCAGTACGCACTTGAACCCGCCGCGCGATAGCTTCGGTCATGTCGAACACCGGCGGCCCGTCGGCCGGCGAGCCCGACGACACGATGCGGGAGCGCGGGACGACGAGCCGCGCGAAACTACGCGCCCTCCTCGACGCGGACCGCCGCGTCGTCGCCGCGGCCCCGCTCGTCGTCGTCTTCTGTAGCGTCGTCGTTCTCGGCCAACTCGACCCGACGCCGCTCCGGGTCGCCGTCGAGTCCTCGGACCCCATCGAGACGCTCGCGCAGGGCCTTCTCACCGCGATTATCACGGGCGTCACGCTCGTCGTCACCATCAACCAGCTCGTGCTCTCGCGCGAACTCGGCCCGCTGGGCGACCAGCGCGACCGGATGGAGGGGTCGATGCGCTTCCGCGAGGACGTGGCCGACCTGCTGGACGCGCCGGTCGCGCCGCCGGAGCCCTCGGCGTTCCTGCGCGCGCTGGCCGAGGGTATCGCGTCGCGGGCGCGGGCGGTCGAAGACACGCTTGATGCGGACGGCGACGCGAGCGAGAGCGGCGACGCAGACACGAACGACGCCGACCCGACGACCCGCGTCCGCGAGTTCGCCGAGGAGGTCGAGTCCAACGCCGAGGCGGTCGCCGAGCGGCTGGAGGGCCGGCAGTTCGGGACGTTCGAGGTGCTGTCGGCGGCGCTGGACCTGAACTACTCGTGGAAAATCTATCAGGCGGCGCGGCTCCGCCGCGTCCACGACGCCGACCTCTCGTCGGAGACGAAGACGGCGCTGTCGGAACTTCGCGACGCGCTCGAACTGTTCGGCCCCGCCCGCGAACACGTCAAGACGCTGTACTTCCGGTGGGAACTGGTCGACCTCTCGCGGATGATGTTCTACGCGGCGGTCCCCGCGCTCGTGGCGAGCATCGGCGCGATTCTCTTTCTCGACGACCCGACCACGATTACGGGCGCGACGCTCGGCGTCTCGAACCTGCTTCTCACCGTGGCGTTCGTGGTGGCCGTCTCGCTCGCGCCGTTCGCCGTGCTCGCGGCCGCAGTCCTGCGAATTTCGACGGTCGCCAAGCGGACGCTCTCTATCGGGCCGTTCGTGCTCCGGTCGGAGACCCGCGAAGACGACCTCGACTGGGAGTCCTGAGAGAGTCGGAGGTTCCGCGACGGCGTCGTGGCGTCACCGCGTCCGCGTCCGCATCACCGACGCTGCGCGCCGGTTCCCGGGCGGTCGAGGGCTTCGAGGTCGATTTCGCCGTTCGGCATCGGGACGCCCTCGTAGGGGTCATCCGCGAGGAGGAGCGAGCCGTCGAGGTCGGCGTAGTCGAGCAGCGGCGCGAGGTGACAACCCGCCGCGATGGCGGCGTTCGTCTCTATCATGCACCCGAGCATGACCTCCAGCCCGTGGGCGCGGGCGGCGTGGATGGCGCGTTTCGCCTCCGTGAGGCCGCCGCACTTCATCAGTTTGAGGTTCGCGATATCGACGCGGTCGGCGATGCGCGGGATGTCGTCGGCCGTGATGCAGGACTCGTCGGCCGCGATGGGGAGCGCGCCGTGGTCGTAGACGAACTTCAGCCCCTCGTAGTCCTCAGCGGGGACCGGCTGTTCGACGAACTCGACGCCGTGGTCGGCGAGGAACTCGGTCATCTCGACGGCCTCGCGGGGCGTCCACGCCTCGTTGGCGTCGACTCGGATGGTCACCCCGGGGGCCTCGTCGCGAACGGCCTCGATAATCGCCCTGTCGCGGTCGGTGCCGAGTTTGACCTTGAGCACGTCGTAGCCCGCCTCGTAGGCCTCTGCGGTCTTCTCGCGCATCGTGTCGAGGTCGTCGAGACCGACGGTGTACGACGAGGTGGGCGTCCGCGACGGGTCGAGCCCCCAGAGGCGGTACAGCGGGACGCCGAGGCGCTTGGCCGCGAGGTCGTGGAGGGCGATGCTCACGGCGGTCCGCGCGGCCGGGTTGCGGCGGACCGTCTCGGCCATCTCGCGCTCGATGCGGTCGATGGCGTGGGCGTCGCCGACCGCCTCGACCACCGAGAGCAGGTCCGGAAGCACGGCCTCGACGGTGTCGGCGGTCTCGCCGTAGTGCGACGACGGGGCGGCCGCGCCGACGCCCGTCATGCCGCCTTCGTCCTCGATTCGGACGACGACGTTCTCGGCCTCGGTCTGGACGCCGCGGGCGATGCCGAACGGCTCCGCGAGCGGCATCGAGACGCGCTCGAACTCGGTCGCGAGCATCTAGAACACCTCGTCGACGAGGTCGGCCGAGCCGAACCGGACGGGGTCGACCGCGGGGACGCCGAGTTCGTCGGCGAAGGCGTCGACGGCCTCGGCCGCCTCCACGTCGTCGTCGACGTGGGAGGTGTTGAGCATCCCGGCGACCACGTCGGCTTCGTGGACCGGGTCGGCGAGATTCTCGTACAGCGAGACGTACTCCGAGAGGTCGGGCAGGGCGAACTCCTCGTAGCCGTGAATCGCCTCGCGGGTGGCCTCGTGACAGAGGACGAGCTTGTCGGCCATCGAGCCGTGGAGGATGCCGCAGGTGACCGCGGAGTACGCCGGGTGGACGATGCTCCCCTGGCCCTCGACGAACAGTACGTCGTGTTCGTCGCCTTTCTCCAGAATCATCTCCTCGACCGCGCCGGCGGTGAAGTCGCTCACGACGCGGTCGACGGGGTTGCCCCAGCCCGCAATCATGATGCCGGTCTGGCCGGTCGGGATGAAGCCCGCGTCGATGCCGCGCTCGCGGGCGGCCTCGACGAGTTCGAGCGTCGCGGTCATCTTGCCGACCGAGCAGTCGGTGCCGACCGTGAGGACGACTTCGGCGTCCACGTCGGCGGACTTGCCCTGCGCGACGCCGAGGTCGTCGTGGGGCTTGCGAACGTCGTTGATGTCGCAGCCGTGTTCGTCGGCGAGTCGGACGAACTCCTCGTCTTCGGTGAGGAAGTAGTGAAGGCCGGAGATGAGGTCACAGCCGCGTTCGAGGGCGGTGCGAACGTCGTCGCGCCACGTCTCGTCGAACGCGCCGCCGATGGGCGAGATGCCGATGAGGAGGGCGTCGGCGTCGGGCGCGTCGGCCATCGAGGCGACGACGGGCACGTCGGGGAGGTCGCGGCGGTGGTCGGCCGCGGAGGTGCCGGGGTTGTCGCGGTCGAGGACGGCCACCACGTCGTAGTCGGCGTACTTCAGGACGCCCGTGGCGGTCTTCGCGCGGTCGGGGAACTTCTCGTGTGCGAGGACGACGACTCGCTGTGGGTCGTTCATACAGGATGTCACTACGTGCCACCCTAAAAGGTGGGGCGATTCGGCGGCGACTGCCGGGTCATATCGCCGAGTTGTCTGCGAGTATTCGAGGACAGCTGGGAGAACGGCCGGGAGAATGGCCGCGGCGTCGTCACCGACTCAGAGCCGGTAGAGCCGCGTGGTCCAGAACTCTCTGGACGCCTCCGTGAGCGCCGCTTCGGGGTCGCCGCTGGCGTCGACGGTCGCGGTCAGCGCGGCCCGCTCGCGGAACTCGCCGAGGACGGTTCGCTCGCCGAGGACGACGAGGTCGGCGTCGCCGTCGGCGGCTCCCGTGCCCGCGCCAGAGTCGCCGCCGAGGAACTCGTCGAGCGCCTCGTGACAGCGGTCGATGTGGTCGTCGATTTGGCCCTCGCGGATGCGCTCGAACCGCCCCTGCGAGAACCCGCCTTTGGAGTGGGCGGACTTCACGTCGCTCTCGAAGCCCTCGACGAATTCGAGGTCGCCGTCCTCGTAGCGACCGAGGGCGAACAGGTCGCCGCGGACGAGGGCGACCACGGTGGTCTCGGTCGGGTGGAACCACGTCGGGTCGAGGTCGAAGCCGTCGCTCCAAGCGTCGAAGCCGTCGGGTTGGCGCGGGGGTGAGAGCGCGACGCTCACCAGACCGGCGTCGTCGGTGAGCGCGACGCAGGGCGCGCCCCGGCGGACGAGCGGGGCGCGGTCGCCGAACGCGGACTCGGCGGCCGAGGGAAGCGAGCGGTCGTCGGAGACGGCGGCGGTGAGCGCGCCCTCCGCGTCGGTCGAAAGCGAGTTCAGCCGGGACAGCACCTCGCGGAGGCGGTCGCCGCGGAGGTCCTCGGTCCCGCGGAAGTCGAGGGAGTCGTCGTCGCCTGAGAGGCGCTCCACGCGGTCTTCGAGTTCGGTGATGCGGTCTTCGAGGCGGTTGACCTCCTTCTCGGCCTCCTGTCGCGCGCGGGCAGCCTCCTTTCGGCGCTCGGACTCGCCCTCCAGACGCCCAGCTAGCGCGTCGCGTTCGTCTTCTAACTCGGCGATGCGCGCTTTGAGCTCGGCTCGACCCAACAACTCGTCCAGCATACACGGACGCGTGCGGGCCGACCACTTGAGCGTTCGGACGCGAGGCGGACGGCGCGGGAACCCGCTCGCCGCGACGACGGCCGGGCCTCAGGCCAGCCTGTCGTCGGGTCGGTCCGGGCCGGGACCGTCGGTCTCACCGGGACCGCCGGGGACGAGGTCGTCGAGGTCGTAGCCGGCGTACCGGAGCAACTCGGCGGCCCGCGGGGCGTCGGCGAGAAGCACCGGTCTGTCGTCCGGGAGCGCGTCTGCGTCCACGGCGTCTCGGGGAAGCGCGAGCGTTCCGGAGGGGACGCCGTCGTCGCCGACGACCGGGAAGTGGGCCGTATCGAGTTTCATCACGAGTGGGTAGTCGACTCGTTCGACGCCGCGGCCGTCGGTGTAGACGCACTCGTTGAGTCGCTCGTGTTCCGTTCGGTGAATCGCCGCCTCGGTCCCGTCGTACGGTTCGACGTACAATCGGCCGAGGAAGTAACTGCTGGAAAAGCGTTCGAACATCTGTGCGTGTGAATGTCAACCACGAAACGGGATAAGCCTTGTCGGAACCATTTATATCGGCACGCAATTCCACCGCTGAGAACCGGCGGCTGGGTGCGACACCGCCAGACGAGAGCGCGGCTCGGATGCGAGAGAATCGGGGGTGAAAACAGGCGTCGCGGTTCGGCCGGCCCGAGAGAACGGTCTCGACGGGTCGGTCGACTCAGCCGTCGCCGCGGGTCGCCGCAGTCATCGACCAGACGGCGACGAGGCCGAGCGCGAGCGCCGGGAGCATCGGCAGGGCCAGCATGGCCGCGAGGTACGGCAGGCCGGCCATCGCCGGGAGCGACGGCACGAGGTACACCGCGCCGGGGATGACGAGGAAACAGAGCGCGACGACGCCGACGAGCACCCAGCCGCGGTCACCGAAACCGGTCGCCTCCGGCTCCGAGCTATCGCCGCCGACGGCGACGCCGTCCGGCCGGTGGACGTAGGTGTCGGACTCGGCGGTCGCGTCGTCCCGAGTCGTGGTGTCAGAGCTCACTATCTGGGATTACGACCACCTTGCCAAAGCCCTGTCGCTCCTCGATGAGTTCGTGCGCGCGGTCGATTTCGCTCATGGGGAGCGTCTCGCGGATGCGGGGTTCGAAGGTGCCGTCCCACACGAGGTCGAGCACTTCGTCGGCCTCGCCGGGCGTCGCCATCGTCGAGCCGATGACCGAAAGTTGGTTCCAGAAGATGTAGTTGAGGCCCGCGCCCGGGTCGGGGCCGGTGGTCGCCCCGCAGGTGACGACGCGGCCGCCCTTGACGAGGCTCTTGAGCGACTGCTTGTAGGTGGCCTCGCCGATGTGGTCGACCACCATATCGACGCCGCGGCCGTCGGTGAGTTTGCGAATCTCCTTCGAGAAGTCGTCCTCCTCGTAGTTGATGACGTGGTCCGCGCCGCACTCCTTCGCGTACTCCAGTTTCTCGTCGGTGGAGGCGGTCGCGTACACTTCCGCGCCCGCGTAGTCGGCGATTTGGACGGCCGCGTGGCCGACGCCGCCGGACGCGCCGAGGACGAGCACCTTCTCGCCGGGGCGCAGTTCGCCGCGGTCGACGAGCATCCGCCACGCGGTCTGGAAGACGAGCGACGCGGAACCGGCGACCTCCCACGGCACGTCCTCGGGGACGGGCACGAGGTTCTCCTCGGGTATCGCCGCGAACTCGGCGTGGACGCCGCGAGTGTGCTCGCCGATGATGCGGAAGTCCGGTGCGAGCGTCGGGTCGCCCTTCCGGGAGAACTCGTCGCCGCCGTCGGCGAGGCCCGCAATGAGCGCGACGTGGTCGCCCGCCTCGAACCGGGTCACGCGCTCGCCGACCTCGGTGACGACGCCGGCCATGTCGCTGCCGGGGATGTGCGGCATCTCCAACTCGACGCCCGGGAGCCCCCGTCGCGTCCAGATGTCGAGGTGGTTGAGCGAAGCCGCCTTCACGTCGACGAGAACCTCGTCGGGGCCGACCTCCGGGTCCGGGAAGTCGCCGTATTCGAGGACGTCTCGGTCGCCGTGCTCCGTGAATTGGACCGCTTTCATCTCGACCTCACCGACGGAGGGTAGGAACTAAAGTGTGAGTTTACGCCAATCGTCTTTCCTCTTTTTCGACATACAACGAACTCCGCAGGTTCCAAAACCTATCGGTGCGAAGATATATACGACGCAGGGTTCCCAACACAGTCGGGTTTGGTAGTCGCGCACGCCGACGGATGCTCGGCGGGCCGAACGGTCGGGGCCGACGGTCGTCGGGTCCTGCTCGAAGGAGAATCACGTACGTGAACAGAGACGAGACTTCAGCACAGCTCTCGCGCCTGGTCGTGAGGCGGTCGTCGTTCGTCCGGTCGCTCGCGGAGCGACCGCGAGACAAGCGCGAACTCGCCGACGACCTCGACACGTCGCGGTCGACGGTCGACCGCGTCGTCCGCGAACTGCTCGACGCCGGGCTCGCCGAGCGCAGCGACGGCCAGTACCGACTGACGTGCGTCGGCCGGCGCGCGCTCGACGCGTACGACGAGTGTCTCGACTCGCTCCGCGGCGTTCACGCGGCTCGTGATCTCCTGTCGATGCTGCCCGCCGACGCGCCCTTGGACCCCGCGTTCCTCACGGGCGCGACGGTCCACACGTCGACGCCGAACATTCCGGACAGCGCGATTCAGGAGCTGTTTTCGAGCATCGAGCACGCGGAGCGAGTCTACGGCGTCGCCCCGGTCGCACTCGTCGGTCAGCTCCGGCCGTTCTACGAGACGGCGACCGCCGGCGGGACGGTCGTCGAGATGATTATCGCCGACGAGTTGTTCGACCGGCTCGTCGCCGTTCCCACGTCCCGGGCGGTCATCGAAGACCAACTCCGACACGAGTCGGTGACGCTCTACCGAGGAGAGGTACCGTTCCGGTTCGGCCTCTGGGTGACGGAATCGGAGGCGGGCATCGTCATCTACACCGACACCGGTGTCGGCGGGGTCGCCCGCAACGACACCGAAGCCGCCGTCGAGTGGGCCAACGAGCAGTTCGAGACGCTCCGCGAGAACGCGGAACGCCTGACGCTCGACTCGCTCGACGAGGTCACAGACGGCGAGTGAACCGCACCGCTCGGCGGTGAACCGTCCGGCCGCCGCGAGCCAACGACCGCCGGGGCGACGCGGGAACTTTATCGCCGGACGACGAAGCCGCGGCCGTGAGCGACCACGACCATCATCACGGTGAGGGAGACCACAACCACGGCGAGCACGACAACGGCCACCATCACGGTGAGGGAGACCACGACCACCATCACGGCGACCACGACCACGACCATCACCACCACGACATCGACGACCTCGACGCGGCGGTGCTGACGATTTCGTCCACCCGCGACGTCGACGACGACCCCGCCGGCGACGCGATAGCGGAACTGCTCCGCGAGGCCGGACATTCGGTGTCGGTTCGGCGGGTCGTCGACGACGACTACGACGAGATTCAGACCGCGGTCGCGCGGATGGCCGACCGCGGCGACGTCGACGTGACGGTTACGACCGGCGGGACGGGCGTCACGCCCGACGACCGGACCGTGGAGGCGACGGCGCAGTTGTTCGGGAAGACGCTCCCCGGCTTCGGCGAACTGTTCCGGCGGCTCTCGTACGACGAAATCGGCACCAAGGTCGTCGGCACCCGCGCGACCGCCGGCGTCGTCGACGGGATGCCGACGTTCTGCCTTCCGGGCAACGAGAACGCCGCCCGCCTCGGGACCGCGGAGATAATCGTCCCCGAAGCGCCGCATCTCACCGGGCTGGCGCGGCGCGACGCGGAGTAGGAAAAGCCCCTCAGAACCGTGGTTCGTCGGGCGAATCCGACTGCAACGTCTGCCCAGTCGCGGCCATTTAAGTTCGCGCACACGCTCCGAAGAGGTATGAGCCAGCAGTCCCCACGCGAGGAGGACCCGGACGACGTGTTCTCCAGCGGTAAGGACCCGAATCTCCGCAGCACGGAGGTCACAGAGGGTCCCGACAAGGCCCCGCACCGTGCGATGTTCCGCGCCATGGGCTTCGACGACGAGGACTTCTCGTCGCCGATGGTCGGCGTGCCGAACCCCGCCGCCGACATCACCCCGTGTAACGTCCACCTCGACGACGTTGCCGACGCCGCCATCGAGGGCATCGACGCCGCGGGCGGGATGCCCATCGAGTTCGGGACCGTCACCATCTCCGACGCCATCTCCATGGGGACAGAGGGCATGAAGGCCTCGCTCATCTCCCGCGAGGTCATCGCCGACTCGGTCGAACTCGTCTCCTTCGGCGAGCGCATGGACGCGCTCGTCACCGTCGCCGGCTGTGACAAGAACCTCCCCGGGATGATGATGGCCGCCATCCGGACCGACCTCCCGTCGGTGTTCCTCTACGGCGGCTCCATCATGCCCGGCCAGCACGAGGGACGCGAGGTGACCGTCCAGAACGTCTTCGAGGGCGTCGGCACCTACGCCGAAGGCGACATGAGCGCCGAGGAACTCGACGACCTCGAACGCCACGCCTGCCCCGGCGCGGGCTCCTGCGGCGGGATGTTCACCGCCAACACGATGGCCTCTATCTCCGAGGCGCTCGGACTGGCCCCGCTCGGGTCCGCGTCCGCGCCCGCCGAGTCCGACGAGCGCTACGAGAACGCCCGCCGCGCCGGCGAGGTCGTCCTCGACTGCGTGGAGAACGACCGCCGCCCCTCCGACATCCTCTCCAAGAAGTCCTTCGAGAACGCCATCACGCTCCAAGTCGCTACCGGCGGCTCGACCAACGCCGTGCTCCACCTGCTCGCGCTGGCCGCCGAGGCCGGCGTCGACCTCGACATCGAGGAGTTCGACGAGATTTCCCGGCGCACGCCGAAAATCGCCAATCTCCAGCCCGGCGGCACGCGCGTCATGAACGACCTCCACGAAATCGGCGGCATCCCGGTCGTCATCCGTCGTCTCGTCGAGGCCGGCTTGTTCCACGGCGACGCGATGACCGTCACCGGCCGCACCATCGCCGAGGAACTCGACCACCTCGACCTCCCGGACGACGACGGCCTCGAAGCGGACTTCCTCTACACGGTCGACGAGCCGTATCAGGAGGAGGGCGCAATCAAGATTCTCACCGGCAACCTCGCGCCCGACGGCGCGGTCCTGAAGGTCACCGGTGACGACGCCTTCCACCACACCGGCCCCGCCCGCGTCTTCGAGAACGAAGAGGACGCGATGCGCTACGTGCAGGAGGGCCACATCGAGGAAGGCGACGTCATTGCTATCCGCAACGAGGGTCCGCGCGGCGGCCCCGGCATGCGCGAGATGCTCGGCGTCACCGCCGCCGTCGTCGGACAGGGCCACGAGGACGACGTGGCGCTCCTCACCGACGGTCGGTTCTCCGGCGCGACGCGCGGCCCGATGGTCGGCCACGTCGCCCCCGAGGCGACCGAGGGCGGTCCCATCGGCCTCCTCGAAGACGGCGACGAGGTGACCGTCGACATCCCGAACCGCGAACTCTCCGTGGACCTCTCTGACGAGGAACTCGAAGCGCGGAAGGAAGACTGGGAACCCAAGCCGCCGGCGTACACCTCCGGCGTGCTGGCGAAGTACGCCCGCGACTTCGGCTCCGCCGCGAACGGCGCGGTGACGAACCCGGCGCTCACGCGCGACGAATAGAGACGAAGAGACGAGTCGTCGCGGCGTCTCCCGCGACGCGGACGCCGTCGTCCGTCGTCAAAACAGGTGCACGCCGGACGCCCGGTACAGGGCGAGTACCCCGATTCCGAGCGCGGTTCCGACCGGAATCAGCAGAATCACTTTTCGCGGCTGTTCGGTGAACCCGTAGACGCACAAGCCGAACGGGACGGAGACCAACACGTCTACCGTCCACGCCGGGAGAGCGGGCGAGAGCCCCGACCACGGAACCAAAAAGAGGAGTCCAGCGCCGCCGAAAAAGGCAAGGATTCGGTTCCACCGCCACGATGCAAACTGCACGGCGTAACCGACAGTCGCAACCGAATTGACAGTTTCGATGCGGAACCCGGTCGCGGCGTCACCGATTCCGCACTCGCGGAGCCGCCGGTTCGACTCGGGTTAGACCACGCGGTTCCGCAGGTCGTCGTCGCCGGCGTCCAGTTTGTCGAGGTTCTCGGCGATGATGTCGGCCATGCGCTCCCAGTACTTCGGGGTGTGGCCGGCGTTGTGGGGCGTGATGAGGACGTTCTCGAAGTCCCAAAGCGGGTGGTCCGAGGGGAGCGGTTCGGGGTCGGTCACGTCGAGTGCCGCCCCACGGATGCCGTTGCTCCGGAGTTGGGAGACGAGCGCGTCGGTGTCGACGACCGGGCCGCGGCCGACGTTGACGAGGACGGTGTCGGGGGCCATCGAGGCGAACGCGTCGGCGTCGACGAGGCCGCGGGTGGCGTCGGTCAGCGGGCACGCGATGACGACGTAGTCGGCGCGGGCGAAGGCGTCGTGGAGGCCCTGTTCGTCGTCGAAGCCGACGACCTCGTCGGTCGGGCCGCCCTTCTCCGGCGAGTAGCGCACGCCGACGGTCTCGACGCCGAACGGGTCGAGTCGGTCGACGATTGCCTCGCCGAGCGCGCCGAGGCCGACGACGGCGACCGTCGAACCCTGTAGTTCGACAGTCGGGTACGACTGCCAGACGTTCGCTTCTTTCTGTCGCTCCGCGACGTGGAAGCGGCGGGCGAAGTAGAGGAGGCTCCCGAGGACCTGTTCAGCGATGTTCGGGCCGTGGACGCCGGAGGCGTTGGTGACGGCCACGTCGCGGGCCTCGAACGCCTCGATGGGAAGGTGACCCGTGCCGGCGAACACGCAGGCGAACAGGTCGAGGTTCTCGGCGGCTTCGAGGTCGTCTTCGGTCGCGTCGAACCCGGTCGCGACTTGGACGCGGGAGAGGAGGTCGCGCTCCTCTGCCGGGGTCGTCGCGAGGGCGACCTCGCGGTCGGGGAGCCGCTCGCGGAGCGTTTCGGCGTACGCCTCGGCAGACAGTCCGTGAATCTTCTGCCGAAGCACCGCGATGTCTGGGTCGGACATGCTCGATGATTCTCGAAGGCGGTGATGAATCTGTCCGATTCGGCCGGGTGTACGCTCACTCGATGGGCTCGCGCCGCCGCGGGCGACGTTTCGAAATCGTCCGGGTGACCGCGACCGCATCGACTGTCGGGTCGACGACGAACCGTGTACCGTCTTCGCCGAGTTTCCACGCAACGGGCGCATACCCCTGGGGGGCGGGGCCGCCGTCGACGAAGACGAGGTCGCCCGTCTCGTCGCGAAACACGACGGGTTCTCGCGGTTCGTCCGGCTCGTCTGCGGTCATTGACTCGGAGCTACCGCGCACGTTGTGATAAACCTCCGTCTCTGGTTATCAGACGCAGTATTTAGTGGGTATAGCCCGGAAAAATCGATAGCAGTCGCGGACATCTTCGTCATCTTGAAATTATCTTTAACCATATCGTAATGCGCGGCGCGGAGGCCGTCGGGATGTCGCCCCCGGAGCGTGGTCGAGCGGCGACGCGCCGGGCCGCGGACGCGCCGCGCGACCGGAACGCGGCCGGAGCGGCGCTCGGACGCGCGGTCTCGAAACCGTCGGACGCCGCGTCGGTTCAGGGGGTTTAATACCCGAGCGAAGTGCTGTAGCGGTATGGAACGCGTAGATGTCGCCATCATCGGCGGCGGTCCGGCCGGCACGTCGGCGGCACACGCCGCGGCCTCGGCCGGAGCCTCCGCTCTGGTCCTCGAAAAGGGTGTCCCCCGAGCAGACCGACCGGGCCTCGGGCCCGATTCGACGGACGCGGCCGGTATCCTCGACTACTGGGTGGACATCATGGGCATCCACCCCGACGAGTTCCCCGACGACGTCGTGCTCGACATCCTCGACCGCGCGGAGTTCATCGGGCCGAACGAGTCGCTGACGCTTCGGAGCACCGGTATCGACTCCTCGTACGACGAGTTCGGCTACACCTTCCACCGCGCGAAGTTCGACGACTGGCTCCGCAGTCGCGCCGAAGACGCCGGCGCGGAGTACCGCGTGAAGGCCTCTGTCCGCGACGTGGAGACCGACCTCGACGCCGCCGGCGACGACCCCCGGCACGTCGTCCGCCTCGCCAACGGTGAGGACGTGGGCGCTGACTTCGTCGTGCTCGCCGACGGCCCCCAGCGGACGGTCACGAACAAGGTGCTCGACGACCTGCTTCCGTTCCCCATCACGGACCGCCTGTCGTCCACCGAGGCGAACCACATCGCCTACCAGGAACACCGCGAGTTCCCGCCGGAACTGTTCGACGAGGTCGACGGCGCAATCAAGTTCTGGTGGGGCTACATGCCCGGCCACACGGCGTACCCGTGGATTTTCCCGAACGACAACAACGTCTGCCGGGTCGGTCTCACGATGCCCATCGGCCTCGACATCGACGAGGTCGAAGACCGCGAGGCGTACAACCTCCTCCGCGAGGACGACGAGCGCATCCCGCAGGGCCGCGAGTACGTCCGTCGCCTCCTCGAACAGGAGTACGGCGACGAGTACGACATCGACGAGGACTTCCCGCTCGTCGAGGACCGCGGGAAGACGAAGGGCACCGAGACGTACGCCATCTCCTCGACGCGACCCATCGACTCGCCCGCGTCGGCCGGCATCGCCGTCACCGGCGGCGCGATGGGCGCGACCTCGGCCTTTCACGAGGGCGGCGACCACGTCGCCGTCCGGACGGGAGCCATCGCCGGCGAACTCGCCGCCGAAGGCGACCTGAGCGACTACAACGAGCGCTGGAAGGACGCCATCGGCGACGAGATTCTCCGCAACGTCGCCATGGCCGAAATCGTCCACGACTACGGCCCCGGTCAGTGGGACAAGACGTTCAAGGCGGCCCGGAAGCTCCTCGAGAAGGACGAGGGCTACAAGGCGTTCGGCGCCTCGAAGCTCAGCGCCGGGTTCAGCGCCGCCAAACTCGCCACGCAGTATCAACGGACGAAAGTGAAGTACCGCAAGGGCAAGTACGTCCAACTGCGCGAAGACGAGTACGCGCTGTAGCCGACGGAAGACTTATCAGTTTCTCCGAATTTCTGTCAGTCGATGGCCGGCCGAGCCTCTCGCCGTCAACTGCTCCGTCGCGGAGCCGCGGCCGTCGGCGTGGGGCTGACCGGCGGCCTCGCGGGCTGTTCGTCGCTTCGAGGGTGTACCTCGGCCGAAATCTTCCTCCGGGCGGAACTGGTCGGAAAGGCACCCGACGGGGCGACCGTCGTCGACGCCGCCGACCCGCGGGTCGCGAACAGCCCGTGGGTGCTGAAGGTGGTCGAGGCGGCCGCCGAGGGCCACCCGCGCGAGTCGAGCGTCTCCGACTGCCTGAGCGACTACGACGCCCTCCGAGCGGACCTCGATGCGCTCCCGTCTCTCGACCGGTCCGAAGACCGCCTCTACTTCGTCCGCGTCGACGGCCAAGTCGTCCGGCTTCGAGCCGTCTTCTTCGCCGGTGATGACGCCGGCCGGTCGGAACTCGTTTTACCCCCGGCGCGCTAGGGTCGAGTGCGTACCTCAAGTCCCCGTCCGAGTGTTCCCACTTTGGGAGCGATGACAGCACGGCGAACCCGGGTGCGCAATAGCTACTGGCCGGCTGACGCCGGCGTACTTCGGAACGTCCGCGCCCGAAAGACGGACCGCCCGGCACGAGGGTTTCCCGGTCGACGCGGCACGCCGCCTCGGGATGAGACCGGCCGTTAGTGTTCTGGGCGACATTCTACGCCCGAAGAGAGGTATCACTACGAGGAGGGCGTACTGTTTTCTTCGCTTCCGCACTACTGTACGTGTCTCAAAATGTCGCCACTCCCCGAGTCCATTCGTCGGTTCGAACCAAGCCGCCGAATCCGACACGTCATCTACTACCTCACCGGGCTCGTGTTACTCATCGTCCTCTACACAGTGGCATACAACTACGCACTGGCGCGGCTCGAAGGCGCCAATCAGTCCATCTTCGCCTCGTTCGAGTTCGTCATTCAGACGATGACCACCACGGGCTACGGGCAAGACTCGGATATCTGGAGCCATCCGCTGATGTTCCTGTTCGTCGCCTTGATTCAGATTTCCGGCATCGCAGTCGGGTTTTTCACCCTCCGTCTCATCATCATTCCCCTGTTCACCAGCGCCGAGGTCAACCTCGACGACAGACTCAGCCCGAAAAACGGCCACGTCATCATCTGTGAGTACCGCCGGGACTCTGCAATTCTCCTGGACGAACTCAGAGAATTTGGCATCGATTACGTGCTCATTTCGTCCTCACGGGAAGACGCCGAATCACTCTCAAATCGTGGCTACGCCGCCATTCACGGCTCTCCACAAACAACGACAACGTTTGAGCGGGCCAGCATCAAGACTGCACAGACGGTCATCACCGACGCCGGCGATGCGAACGTCAACACGATACTTACTGTCCGAGGAGTGCGGCCTGATATCGACGTCATCGCACTGACCGACGACAGCAGAATGGAGGAGATACTGCGCACCGTCGGCGCAGATACCGTGCTGTCACCGCACGGCGTCTTAGGACACCGTCTCGCAGAGAAAGCCGTCGCCTCGTTCAGCTCTGAACTGCGAGACACCATCGAACTCGGGGGAGACACGAGACTGATGGAGCTCCCAGTCTCCGAATCGAGCGAACTCGTGGGGCGTAGTATCAGAAAGACCAGGGTTAGAGAGCGAACCGGTGCCAATATCGTCGGTGCGTGGCTCGACGGCGAGCTACAGCTGCCACCCAGCCCAGACGCCGTCATCCGTCCGAACACCGTTCTGTTAGTGTCCGGGGAGGAAGCCGCACTCAAGAACCTGAGCGAGTTCACCCGACCACCCCGGTCGTTCACCGGACACGAGCGTTTCGTGCTCGTGGGGTTGGGAGAAGTCGGTCGCGCCGCAAAGTCGGTCATCGAGGAGTCCGGCGGTGAAGTCGTCACAATCGACGTCGAGGACCGCCCGGGCGTCGATATCGTCGGCGACGGAGGGGCCCGAGAAGTATTGCTCGCCGCAGGGATCGAAAACGCCGGGGCAATCATCATTGGCGTCCCAGACGACTCGATTGCGCTCTTGACGACCGTGCTCGCACAGTCGATCAACCCCGAGATAGAGGTCCTCGTCCGGGTTGGTGACGCAGAGGCCACCCAGAAGGCGTTCAGCGCCGGCGCCGACTACGTCCTCTCGGTCCCGCGAGTGAGCGCGAGGATGGTCGCAAAGGAGCTTCGAGGCGAGGACGTACTCGCGCCGGCGAGCCAGATTCGCCTCGTTCGCGTGCCGTCCACACCGTTTTCGGGGTCGACACTCGGAAACTCCCGCATCTACGAACAAACCGGCTGTCGCGTCATCGCTATCGAGGACGGTGACGGACAGACAGTTTCGGTCGACCCGCAGTGGCAGTTCTCCGGGGACGAGCGAATAACCATTGTCGGGGGTGACGAGGCGGTACAGAAGTTCCTCAAGCGATTCGACGTCACCCCAACTGACCTCTCCTGATAGTCGGCCTCGGTCGGCAGCGTGAGGCACGACTTTCGTCATCTGCGACGGTATCACGCTTCTCACACGACGCTTCGTGCTCTCTTCCGGACTGCGTCAGGTCGGTATCGGACTCGCCGCTGCGGTCCTCACGTAGGGCGTCGGGGGCATGATTGGCGTGACGCTCGTCGGCTGACGAATGAGGCCGTTGGGAGACCGCTATCGGTTCCCGAACGTACCGGACCGCTCGCCGAGGGCCCCGCGTATCGTCCGGCGGTATCGGGCGGCCAACGCCGTCACCACGAGTCGGTCGCGGTCGTTGACGCCGAGCGCGACGAGCGCGCCCACGTACGTCACCGCGCCCAGCGCCGCGCCGGCGACGACGACGAGGCCGCTGGGCCCGGACAGCGCCTCGCGGACGAGGAGCATGACACCGGCCGCGGCGACGCCCGCGCCGAGGGGTTTGAGAAACGTCGCGTCGAAGGGCCACAGCCCCTCGAAGCGCCGCAGAAGGACGACCTGAATCGAGTTCTGGACGGCGATTGCGACGGCCGTGCCGAGCGCCGCGCCGACGAGGCCGAACGCCCGGACGAACGCGAACGTGAGGAGCGTGTTCAGGACGGCCAGAAGCCAGTCGAGCGCCATCCGGGCGTACTGGTGGTCGGTCATCATGAGGAGCCACCCCGTCGCGCCGACGGCGCTCCCGACCAAGACGCCACCGAGGTAGACGACGAGCGGGACGTAGCCCGCCGTGAAGTTCGGGCCGAAGACGGAGAGAATCGACCGCCCGTACACCGCGAGCACGACCAGAATCGGAACGACGCAGGTGACGATGAGCCGGGTTACTGCGGTGTACACCGCGTTGAGGGTCTCCATCTCGTCGTCGGCGTAGAGCCCCGACGCGACCGGTGGCAAGAGCATGTTAAAGGAGAGGAGCGGAATCCACGCCAGCGTCACCAACACGAGCACGACGTTGTACACTCCCGCCGCCTTCGCGGTCAGGAGGAAGCCGACGAGCATCACGTCCACGCGGTTCTGAAACACCTTCCCGAGACTGCTCAGCGCGATGGGGGCCGAGTGGTTGTAGAACCGCCGGACTTCGGAGCGCACGCCGCGGAGACCCGGCCGGATGCCGCTCGCCGAGACGACCAGCGGAAAGCCCACCAGCACGAGCCCGGCCATGCCGACGACGAACGCGCCGGCGACGCCGACCAGCGAGTATCCGAGAGCCATCGCGCCGACGGCCCCCACCAGCCTGACCGCCGGGCGGAGGACGCGATTGAAAATCGCCTCGCCGCGGGCTGACTGCACCGCCCTGAGGACGCCGGCGTGAACCCGAACCAGTCCGATGAGGACGACGAGCGCCGCGAACAGGTGTATCGTCGGCGGGAAGTCGGGATGCGAGACGGTCGCGTCGTTGAGCCAGTCGCTCGTGAGGACCAGCCCGCCGGCGAATCCGAGACCGACGATGAGCGTCGTCAGATACGCCAATCCAACTACTCGTCCCTGCCGCGCGGGGTCGTCGTCGTCCGCGGAGAGGTACCGCTGGAGCGTCGGGACCGACCCGAAGTTCACGAGTCGGAACAGGAGTTGGGAGACGCGCCACGCGAACGCGTAGACGCCGTAGACGACGGGGCCGAGCCCCTGTGCGAGCGCGTACTCGGTCGCCGTCGTCAGCGCCCGCTGGAGCGACTGGCCGCCGGAGGCGACGACCGCGCCGTGGCCGATGGTCAAGAGCGCCTCGCGTTCGTCGTCGGGGATGTCGACATCGGGGGCATCGTCGGGCGTATCGTCGTCGAGAGCGAGGTCGTCGGGGACGCCGTCGTCGGCTGTTTCGGAGGGCACTGTCGCGTCCCTGTCGCTTGTCGGGGTCGAAAATAAGTCGCTTGGTTCCACCCGCGGTCCGCGAGTGACTGTCGGACACGCCGCCGCGGTCAGCCCCGGAGCGAGGCGTGTGCGAGGCGAGCCCGAACCGAGTGGCGACCGACCGTCAGGCCGCAGTCGGGCGACCAACCGCCTCGCGGACGGACTTGCCGAGCAGGCCGAGCGTCGCCGCTCCCATCGCCGCGGCGAAGACGACGACGAACACCGAAAGCGGGTCGCCGAGGTCCGAAAGCGCCCGCGAGCGGACGAAGTTCGCGGCGAGGACAGTCGTGATAGCTAGCAGGACGACGCCGCCGAGGTTCGCCAGCGTCGAGTTTGGCTCTGAGACCGCGTCGCTGTTGAGCAAGACGAGCACGACGGCGATGGCGAAGGGCGTGCCGACGAGGCCGAACGCCAGCACCAACACGAGAAGCGGGAAGAACGCGCCGCCGAGGAACGCCCCGACGCCGGAGAACAGCGCCACGCCCGCGAGGAGCGCGCGGTACCGGTCGTCCGAGAGGTCAGTCCCCCAACCGAGTTTGTCGGCGACGAGGTACGGCGGGACGACGGTGTTGCCGCCGAGCGTGGAGACGGCCGCGCCCAGGAGGCCGAGAAGGAACAGCCACTTGGCGTTCGCGCCCGCCAGCGGGCCGAGCGCCTGCGCGGCCGCCACCGCCGAGAGGTCGCTCGCGGCCACCTCGGGGGTGTGGAGGACGCCCGCCGCGACGACGAAGATGGCGAGGCTGTAGACGCCGAAGGCGACGAGCATCGACGCGCCCACGTCGAACGTCGCCAGTCCGTAGTCCCGGGTCGTCCAGCCGCGGGCGCGCATCGTGTACGAGTGCATCGTGATGAGCGTGATGTGGACCGCGCCCCCGAGGATGCCGGCGGCGACGAGCGCGCCGTCGACCCCAGCGGGGATGCGCGGCACGAGTCCGCCGGCCGCGGCCGCCGGGTCGATGGGGACGAAGAACAGCGACACGAGGAACGCGACGACGACCGCCGCGACGAGTCCCTTCGCGAGGAGTTCGACGAAGCGGTAACCCCGCCCGGCGAGACCGGCGGCGAGAACGACCGCCCACACGACGCCCCAGAGCCGGGCGTCGAGGCCGGTTATCGTCGCGCTCACGTCCGCGAGGCCTTTCATGATGACCAACTGCGCGAGCCCCGCGGCCAGCACCGCGTCGGCGACGAGCACCCACGCCCAGCCGTCGCCCAACTCGCGTTCGACCACGCTGACGAGTCCCGACTCGGTGAGCAGGCCGAGTCGCATCGAGAGGTACTGCGCCGACGCGCCGAGGACCGCCGAGAGCACCACGACCCACAGCATCGCGTAGCCGAACGTCGCGCCGGCCGTGAGCACGGTCGCCATCGTCGCCGGCCCCGCCGCGACCGCGCCCGCGACCCACGACGGGCCCATGTCCGAGAGATATCCCCGCCAGTCGCCGTCTGTCACCGCCGATACGTCGAGTTTGGGTTCGTTCATGCCGTCGTGGTCTCGGCGGTCGTTACAAAAGTGTTGCTACTGGGTGTTACAACCGAGTAATTTCGTCGGGAGCGCGGCGGACCGGCACGCTACCTTTTATTTGGCGCACCTGAGTGTCCTAGGTAATGAGCGATGGAGGTGGCGGAGCGGTGAAGCTTCTCGTCGTCGCCGACTCGGACGTCGCGAGGGCGATTACCGAGGCTATCCGCCGCCGAGACGCGCAGTTCGAGGTCGAGGCGGTTCGGACTGCGGCTGCGGGGCTGGACCTCCTCGGGCGCGCCGACACCGATTCCGACTTCGACTGCGTCGTCTCGGCAGCCGACGCGGGGGAGCCGGACGCGCTCGACTTCCTCGCTGCGGTTCGGAAGCGAGACGTGGGGCTTCCGTTTTTCGTCGTCGCCGGCGGCGAGCCCGAGATGGCGGCGGCCGACGCCCTCGACGCCGGCGTCACCGACTACGTCCGGGCGCGGGACACGGAGGGGTACGACGAGTTGGCCGTCCGGGTCGAGCGAGCGGTCGCGGCGTCCGGTCGGCGGCCGGTCGACCCGTCGCTCGTCTACGAGCGCGTCTTCGAACAGATACTGGAGGGGGCGTGCCTGTACGACCGCGACGGTCGGTTCGTACTCGTGAGCGACTACCTCGCCGGGTTCTACGGGATGACGCCCGCCGAACTCGAAGGCGAGCGGAGCCTGCTCGTCGAGACGGTCCGCGAGGAACGCCCGGGCGACCCATATCAGCGGCTCTTGGACGGCGAGACTGACTGCCTCGAAGGCGAGACTGAACTCGTCACGCCGGACGGCGAATCACGGATACTGAACTACCGCTTCGCGCCGCTTCGGGTGGCCGGTGAGGTGGTTGGCGTCATCGCCGTATCGAGGGACGTCACCGAACGACAGGAGCGAGAGCAGAAACTGAAACGCGCCCGCGAGGAGTATCAAGAGCTCATCGATGGGATGAACGACACCATCTGGGTACTCGGCCTCGACGACCAGATCCACACAGTGAACGAGACCGCGGTGGAACTGCTGGGCTACTCGCGGGACGAACTTCTCTCGATGACGGTCCACGACATCGACGCGGGACTCAGCGACGACGAGATTTCGGCGCTCATCTCCCAGATGCCGACCGACGGGTCGCAGGTGTTCGAAACGGTCCATCGGGCGAAAGACGGTCGGGAGATACCCGTCGAGATCAGTTCGAGCCTCGTGAGCTACCGCGGGGAGACGGTCGTGTTGAGCGTCGCCCGCGACATCACGACGCGGAAGCGCTACGAGGCGGAGCTCCGCGAACAGAATCGCCTCCTCGAAACGCAACGCGACGAACTCGCCGTGCTGAATCAGGTCGTCCGCCACGACGTTCGCAACGACCTGCAGTTGGTGACCGCCTATGCGGAACTGCTCGGCGAGCACGTCGCCGACCCCGAGGCGCAGGAGTTCGTCGAAATCGTCCGGAAGCGCGCCAACCACGCGGTCGAACTGACGGAGACGGCGCGGGACATGGCCGAGATGATGAGCAGTCGTGGCGTCGAAAACGAGACGGTCCAGCTCTGCCCCGTACTCGAAGCAGAACTCGCGTCGCTCCGGGATATGGCACCGGACGCGACCGTGACTATCGAGTCCGAGATTCCCCCGGTGGCAGTACTCGCCGACGACATGCTCGGCTCCGTCTTCCGGAACCTCCTCACGAACGCCGTCCAGCACACCGACAAGGACGAACCGAGCGTCGAGCTCTCCGTCTCGGAGTCCGAGGGAGGAGACCGCGTCGTCGTCCGCGTCGCCGACGACGGGCGCGGGATACCCGATGAGCGGAAGGACACCGTCTTCACCAAGGACGAAAAGGGACTGGAGAGCCGGGGAACCGGCCTCGGGCTGTATCTCGTGCAGTCGCTGGTCGAGGCGTACGGCGGCGACGTGTGGGTCGAGGACAACGACCCCTGCGGGTCCGTCTTCGCGGTCGAACTCCGGACCGCCGATGACGGTCAGGCCGACTCGGACCAGTCGCCGCCGACGCGGTCGTAGCCCATCATCTGGCTCCCCTCGTGTTCGGTGAAGACGACCTTCTGGTTCGACTCCGGCACGCCGAACCGCTCGGTGACGGCGTCGATGACCGCGAGGGCGAGGTCGCGCTTCCGGTCCGCCGACCGGCCCGCGCGGATGTCGGCTTGCAGCACGACGGTCTTCCCCTCGGTCGCCCGGCCGAGGTGAATCGCCCGAGCCTCGCGGACGCTGACGGCGGCGTAGTCGGTGTCGGCGTCCATCCGCTCGGCGTACAACTCGGCCATCTCGGTGGCGAACTGGTTCGCCTCTCGGTCCGCGACCTCGAAGTCGAGGTCGAACTGGAGGTGCGGCATCTGCGGCGCGTCGCGGCCTACAGGTCCGCCACGTCTTCGATGGCGTCGGTGAGCGCCTTGATGGACTCCACGTCGTGTTCGCCCATGTGGCCGATGCGGAACGTCTTCTCGCCGAGCGCGGAGCCGTAGCCGTTCGAGAAGGCCATGTCGTACTTCTCCGAGACCTCCTCGATGGTGGCGGCGACGTCGATGCCCTGCGTGTTCTCGATGCAGGCGACGGTCTGGGACTCGTAGCCCTCCTCGGGGAACATGTCGAAGTGCTCGTAGGCCCAGTCACGGGTGTACTCGGCCATCTCGCGGTGGCGCTGGTCGCGCCCCTCGTGGCCCTCTTCGAGCATGTACTTCATCTGCTTGCGGTACGCGAGCATGATGGGAATCGCGGGCGTGGAGTGGGTCTGACCCTTGCGGTCGTAGTAGTCGAGAGCGCGCTGGAAGCCGCCGTACCACGACGCCGAGTCCTTCGACAGTTCGCGCTCGTAGGCGTCCTCGCTGACGGTGCAGACGGCGAGCCCCGGCGGCATGGCGAACGCCTTCTGCGACGAGGCGAAGATGACGTCGATGTTGTGCTCGTCGATGTCGACGTAGTCGCCGCCGAGGGCGGACACCGCGTCGACGACGAAGTAGGTGTCCGGGTACTCGGCGACCACGTCGCCGATCTCCTCGATGGGGTTGCGGACGCCGGTCGAACTCTCGTTCATCACGGTGGCGACCACGTCGTAGTGCTTGTCGCTGGACTCCAGCGCCTCGCGGATGTCCTCGGGCTTGATGGCCTGCCCCCACTCGTACTCGATGCGGTCGACGTTCTTGCCGAGGCGCTCCGCGACGTTCGCGTGGCGCTCGCTGAAGCTCCCGCAGGTCGGCACGAGAATGTTCTCGTCGACGAGGTTGAGCGTCGAGGACTCCCAGATTTCGGTGCCCGACCCCGTGAGAATCATCAGGTCGTTGTCCGTGCCGAGGAACTCCTTCGTGTCCTCGACGATGGTCGTATAGAGGTCGGTCATGCGGTCCATCCGGTGACCGAACATCGGCTGGCACATCTCCTCGATGACGTCCTCCCGCACCTCGGTCGGACCGGGGATATACAGCGTCTTGTCCTGATAGTCGTCCGTGTATTCGCGTTTTTCCGTCACGTCATCCACCTGAATACGGACCACTGAGTCGCGGGCGATGATGGTACTTGTGATTGCGACACTCGTCGCAGTGGCTCACGGGGTGCTAACACGGGGCAGAAAGATTCGTCCGGCGGGCGGGTCGCGGTGCCGAAACGAGGTCGTTCCGAGGCTCAGTCGTCGGCCTCGGCCGACTCGGCCCGCGGGACCGTTACGTCCGTCAGTCCGGCTTCTATCTGCTCGCGTCGACCTTCGAACTCGCCGGGGAGGACGAGGCGGCCGCCGAGGTCGTCGAGGGGTTCGTCGGCTGTGTAGCCGGGGTCGCTCGTGGCGAGTTCGAACAGCACGCCGCCGAACTCGCGGAAGTAGACCGACCGGAACCAATGGCGGTTGATTTGGGCGGTCGGGCGCAGGCCCTTCGACTGGACGGCCTTGCGCATCGCCTCTTGGTCCTCGTCGGTCGGCGTCTGGAAAGCGACGTGGTGAACCGTGCCGAGACCCTGTCGGCTGCTCTCGATGGTCGGCAGCACGTCAACGTACTTCCCGACGGTGCCCGTCGCGGCGAATCGCGTCCGCTCGTCGCCGGGAGTGTCGCCCTGCGCTTCCTCGGTGCCGACGCGCTCGAAGCCCATCGTTTCGAGCAGGTCCTCCGTGGGTTGGGGGTCGGCCAGCCAGAGCGTCACGGAGTGGAAGCCGCGAATTGCGGCCTCCTCGGGGACGAACTCGGTCCACGGGACGGTCGGGTCGTCGTCGGGAATCTCGACTTCGACCAGCTCGACCGGGAGGCCGTCGGGGTCGCTGAAGGGGAGGACCGTCTCGCCGAATCGCTCGACTCGGTCGTCGTAGTCGACGCCGTACTCGTCGAATCGATTCTCCCAGTAGTCGAGGCTCCCCTCAGGCACGCGGAACGCGGTCCGCGAGACCTGCCCGGTGCCGACCTTCCCCCGCGAGAGGTTCTCCCACGGGAAGAACGTCATGCTCGTGCCGGGCGTCCCCTCCGCGTCCGTGAAGAAGAAATGGTACGTGCTGGGGTCGTCCTGATTGATGGAGCGCTTGGCGAGGCGGAGTCCGAGTGTCTCGACCCAGAAGTCGAGGTTCTCCTGTGGGTCGCCCGCGATGCAGGTGACGTGGTGGATGCCGGGTGTGGGCGTGATGTCTGCCATGACCGGTCCTACGGGCCGGAAGGACTTGAGTATCCGCTGACGCGAGTGTTACCGGGTCGCGGCGATGTCAGCGGCGTCGGCGCGGACCCGACAGTCGAGTCGGCGAGACACACGCTTTTGCCCGTCGGCGATGACACTCGACGTATGCAAACCCGCGCACTCGGCGACACCGGCCACGAGAGTAGCATCGCGACGTTCGGCGCTATCGCGCTCAACTGGCTCGAACAGGAGGGCGCGAACCAGATGGTCGAACACGTCCTCTCGAAGGGCGTCAACCACTTCGACGTGGCCCCGACCTACGGCGACGCGGAACTCAAACTGGGCCCGAAGCTCCGCCAGCACCGCGAGGACATCTTCCTCGGCTGTAAGACCCAAGAGCGGGGCTACGAGGGCGCAAAGCGGAAGCTCGACCGCTCGTTCGACCGCCTCGGCGTCGACTACATCGACCTCTATCAGGTCCACGGCCTCGAATACGAGTCCGAACTGGACGAAATCACGGCCGACGACGGCGCGCTCGCGGCCTTCCGCGAGGCGAAAGACGAGGGAAAAATCGGCCACATCGGGCTGACGAGCCACGGGAATCCGGGGCTCATCCGCGACGCCATCGACCGCATCGACGACCTCGAAACCCTGATGTTCCCGCTGAACCCCGTCGTCGTCGGCAAGGGCGACGACGAACACGACTACGCGGGCGTCTTCGAGGCGGCCGAGAAGGCCGGTGTCGGCACCCTCGGCATCAAGGCGTTCGCCCGCGGACCGTGGCCCGACACCGACGAACTGCCCGAGGCCGACCGACCGTTCCCCAACTGGTACGAGCCGGTCGACACTCCGGACGAAATCTCGGAGCGGTTCGACTTCGCGGCCGCGCAGGGCCTCACGAGCGTCGTCACGCCGGGCGACCCGAAGCTCGTGGCGATGGTCCTCGACGCCGCGACGCGGTACAACGGCATGGACGAGACGGCCCAGCGGTCGCTCATCGAGCGCCTCCGGCACGACGAGAGTCCGGTTCCGGAGCAACTGCACCACTAACGAACGAGACGGCCGCTCCTCGAGTTCCACCCGCCGCCAATGGACGTTCCAACGACCGTCACGGCCGCCCTCGACGACCGGCCGGTCCGGGGCGCAGTCTGTCTGGAGGCCGGCGCGGGGACCGGGAATACCACCGCCGGACTCCTCGACGCGGGCGCGAAGCGGGTCTACGCCGTCACGAACGACCCGGAGCACGCAGAACTCGTCCGCGACCGCGTGGCCCCGTCGCCGACGGACCAAGCGAGGACCGCGGTGCTGGAAGCCGACGTTCGGAGCCTCCCGCTCGCAGACGACTCAGTAGACATCGTCACCGCCCACGGGCTGTTCAACCTCGTCAGCCCCGAGTCGCTCGCCGCCGTCGCGGGCGAGCTAACCCGGGTCGCCGCGCCCGGCAGTCACCTCGTCGTCGACGACTACGAACCGCTCCCCGACGACGCCGCGATTCGGGAGCTGTTCGCGCTCGAAAACGCGGCGAGCCAGTTGGCCCGCGGGCGGGCCGCGCTGACGTTCTATCCGGCCGACGCGCTCAGGGCGCTGTTTTCGGGGTACGGCTGGCGCTTCGACCGCGAACTGACCCTGCTCGACCCGGTGCCGTGGTCCGAAAGCCACGTCGAAGCGCACGCGTCGCTGGCGACGTCGCTGGCGGCTGAACTCCCCGGCGAGACGGGGAAGTGGCTCGCGGACGAGGCCGACCGCGTCGCCGACGCGGTCGAATCGGAGTCCGCGGGCGAGATGTACAGCGTGGCGATGCGGCTGTCCGACTCGGGATCGGACGCGACAGGGTAGGCGTGGCCGCTACGTTTCGCGGTCGAACGTCACGGCGTCGAACCAGCCGTCGACGACGCCCTTGAGCGCGCCCGTGGTGCTGCCGAGGTTGATGAGCTGATAGCCGTTTTCCGCCTTCTGATTCACGTCGTCCATGCCGAACCCGAGGCCGCCGACGGGGACGCCCGCATCGACCGCGGCCGAGCGGACTCGCTCGACGGCCTCCTGCACCTCGGGGTGGTCTATCTCGCCGGGGTGGCCGAGCGCCACCGAGAGGTCGAACGGGCCGATGAAGACGAAGCCCAGTTCGGGCACGTCGAGAATCGCGTCGAGGTCCGAGAGCGACTCGGCGGTCTCGATGGTCACGCCAACGAGCGTCTCGCGGTCCTCACCTGCAACGTAGTCGTCTGCGAGTCCCCAGCGGCGGGCGCGGGGCGACGCGAGGCCGCGGTCACCGGGGCCGTCGCCGTACGTGAATCGGGCCGACCGAACCGCCTTGCGCACCTCCTCGGCCGACTCAACGCGCGGGAGGAAGACGTTCCTGACGCCGAGGTCGAGGGCCTTCCGGACGAACGCCGGGTCGGTCGTCGGGAGCCGTACCAGCGGCTCGATTCCGGTTCGTTCCGCCGCGCGGAGGAGGTCCTCCATCGCGCCCGAGTCGAGCGAACTCGGCCCGCCGTGTTCGAGGTCGAGCCACACGAAGTCGAGACCGAGTTCGCCGTAGAACTCGACGAGCGTCGGGCTGTAGGTGTTGTCGAGGACGCCGAGCGCGACGCCGCCGGCCTCGATTCGGGCGCGGAGCGCGTTCGCGGCTGCTGTCTCTTCCATGTTCGTGATACGACACGTGTCTGGAAAAAAGCGCGTGCCGCGGACACCGAGGTGGAGCGCTGGCCCGACCGGTGGTTAGTCGTCGCCGCCGGACGCGTCCGAGTCGGGCGTCCAGCCGTCGCCGACGCCGACGAGGTGGTTCACGCTCCCCGCGCCCTCGCCCACGTCGGCGGGTTCGGCGAGGGTCGCGCGCGTGAACTCGATGCCGTTCCGGACCGCGTCGGCAAGGTCGTCGCCGCGGGCGAGGCGGGCAGCGACGGCGCTCGAAAGCGTACAGCCCGACCCGTGAGTCGCCGTCGCGTCGATGCGCGGGTTGACGAACGTCGTCGTCTCGGTCGGCGTGACGAGCGTGTCGACCACGGTGTCGTCGTCGGTTGCGACGTGGCCGCCCTTCAAGAGCACGGCGTCGGCACCCCGCTCGAAGAACCAGTCGGCCGCGTCCGAGACGGCCGCCGGAGAGTCGGGGAACACGCCCGTCAGCGCCTCTGCCTCGTCGGCGTTCGGAGTCACGAGCGTCGCCTGCGCGAACAGGGCGTCGTAGGCGTCGACGGCGTCCTCGTCCAGCAGTCGGTCGCCGGAGGTGGCGACCATCACGGGGTCGAGAACGACCGGGCCGACGTAGTCGGCGAGGCAGTCGGCGACCGTCTCGACGGCCTCGGCCGTCGCCAGCATCCCGAGCTTCACGGCCGCGATGTCGAAGTCGTCTGCGACGGCCTCGTACTGGGCGCGAATCGACTCGGCCGGGAGGACGTGCGACCCCTCGACGCCGCGGGTGTTCTGGGCCGTCGCGGCCACGATGACCGACCCGCCGTAGACGCCGAGTCGGGTCATCGTCTTCAGGTCGGCCTGGATGCCCGCGCCGCCGCCGGAGTCGCTGGAGGCGATGGTGAGCGCGTACGGCGGCGTCTGCGGGTCGGGGGCGGTCCCCGGCATCTATCGCACCTCGATGGGGTCTATTCGGTCGGTGATGTCGGGCGTCGAGGCGTCCGCGAGTCCGGCGACCGCGTCGAGGAAGGCGATTTTGTAGCTCGCCGGGCCGCGGTAGTCGCCGAACGCGCCCTCGGCGGCGAGTTCGCCCGCGAGTCCGTACGCCGCGGTGCCGGAGAGCGCCGCCGAAAGCGGGTCGTCGATGGCGGCCGCGAACACCGCGAGCGTCACACCGAGCATACAGCCGGTGCCGACGACCGCGCCCATCATCGAGTGGCCGGCGTCGACCTCGAAGGCGGCCTCCTCGGTGGCGACGATGTCGGTCTCACCGGAGGCGACGACGACCGCGCCGGTCTTCCGGGCGCACTCGACGGCCGCGGCGGCGATTTCGGCGTATTCGCCGACTGACTCGACCCCGCGGACCTCGGCGTCGTCGCCGACGAGCGCGGAGATTTCGCCGTAGTTGCCGTTGAGCACGTCCACGTCGAGGTCGGTGACGAGTCGGTCTGCGACCCGGTCACGCGTCGGGGTTGCGCCGACGCCGACGGGGTCGACGACGAGGGGGACGCCGCGCTCGTTCGCGGCGCGACCGGCGGTCAGCATCGTCTCTTCGCCGGACTCGCTCACGGTCCCCATGTTGAGCAGACAGCCGTCGGCGATGCCGACCATGTCGCCGACCTCGCGCTCGTCGTCGGACATGACCGGCAGGCCGCCCCAGTAGAGCGTGATGTTCGCCACGTCGTTGACCGTCACGTTGTTCGTGACCGAGTTGATGAGCGGTTGTTCGCCCGCGACGGCGGCGAGCGCCTCGTCCAGCGCCACGTCAGGCACGTCGCCCGGACCGGTCGCGTCGTCCGAACCGCCCTGTCCACCCGCGCCGTCAGCGTCGTCTCGTCCGCTCATCGGCGGCCCCTCCCGGTAGCAACCGAGTCGGCGAGGTGGCGGGTCGCGTCGGCGGGGTCGTCAGCGGCGGTGATGGCCGAGACGACCGCGACGCCGTCGGCCCCAGCGGCGACCACGTCGGCGGCGTTGTCGGGTGTGACGCCGCCGATGCCGACGAACGGAATCGAGACGGCGTCCGCGATGGCCGACACCCGCTCGGTCCCGATTTCGGACTGCTCGGGGTCGGTGTTCTTCGTGTCCGTGGCGAACACCGCGCCCACGCCGAGGTAGTCCGCGCCGGCCTCCTCGGCGGCTCTCGCGCCCGCGACGGTCGAGACCGACCGGCCGACGATGGCACCGTCGCCGAGTTGCTCGCGCGCGACCGAGACGGGCACGTCGTCGTCGCCGAGGTGGACCCCGTCGGCGTCGATGGCGGCCGCGATGTCCACCCGGTCGTTGACGACGAGCGGGACGCCCGCGTCGGCCGTCACGGCGCGAACCTCGCGGCCGACTTCGTAGCGGTCGCGGGCGCTCGCGTGCTTCTCACGGAGTTGAACGATGTCGACGCCGCCGTCGACGGCGGCCTGCACCACGTCCGGCGTCGACCGCCCGCCGGAGCGGTCCGACTGCGTGACCAGATAGGTTCCCATCGGGATATTCATGAGTTGTATTCTGGGGTGATGCGGCGACGGGGAAAATAGTTCCTCCTCGCGGGGTCGTTTGGCCGGGTTCTCGGCGGTTGAGAGGCGTCGCGTGCCGTTATACTGTGAGCGAACCAACAGGTACGCGGTGAGCTGTATGGGGACGATACTCGTCGCGTACGGGAGCAAAGAGGGACAGACCGAGAAGATAGCCGGGCGCATCGCGGAGGCGCTGGCGGGTCGCGGCCACGACGCGCGGGCCGTCTCGGTCGCCGACGACGCCGCCGGTGAGACGCTCGCCGACGCCGACGCGGTGCTTCTCGGGTCGTCGATTCACCTGGGCGCGCACTCGAAGCCAGTGTACGGGTTCGTCCGCGAGCACCGCGACGACATCGAGGCGCGGCCCAACGGTTTCTTCCAGGTGTCGCTGTCGTCGGCGCTCGACGACGAGGACGCCCGCGCCGAGGTGGCGACGTACCTCGACGAGTTCGTCGAAAAGAGCGGCTGGCATCCCGAGCGGATGGCCGCGTTCGGCGGGGCGCTCCGGTACTCCGAGTACGGCTTTCTCACCCGGATGATGATGAAGCGCATCGTCAAGGACGCGACCGGGGACACGGACGCCTCGCGGGACTACGAGTACACCGACTGGGACGAAGTCGAGTCGTTCGCCGCCGACTTCGCCGAGTTCGTGGAGTCGACCGCGGGCACCGCCGCGGGAGGTGCGGCGGTCTAAACGGGCGGTCTGGCCCGCCCGGTGATTTCCGTGAATTTCCGTACACTCGGCATCGTCGTCGTCGCCGCGCTCGTCGTGGTCGCGGTCGCGGCCGGCGGGCTCTGGGCGTTCGGCCGGCTCTCGTATCTCGACTCCTACGGGAGCCAGTACGACTACAGCGTCCGCGTCTCGGCGGACGAACCGATTTCGAACGTGACGGTCTTGGTCCCGTTCCCGGTCAGCGACGGCTCCTCGGCAGTCGGCGACGCCGTCGAATCCCGTGAGTACCTGCTTCCGACGGGCTGGGCGTACGACGTGGCCGAGACGGAGTACGGGCCGATGCTTCGCCTCCGGGCCGACGAGATTCCCGCCGACCCGACCTACTACCGGGCAGTCGTCGAGAACGACCGACTCGTCCGCTGGGAGCCGATTCCAGCGAGCGAGTACAGCCAGAACGACTCCGACACGCTCCGCGTCGAACACGACGCCATAGACCTCAGCGCCGACGTGCGGGTGAACCAGTCCATCGACACGCTCGCGCCCGAGGGGGCCGAACCCCTGTTCGAACCGCGCGAGAACGCCCGGCTCGTCCCGTGTGACTGGCCGAGCAACAGCGACGACACTCGGTGTTACGACTACGAGTCGATGCTGTTCGTGCAGTACGACGGCCCCGAGACGACGAACGTCTCCGTGAGCGTCGAACTCCGCGGCGCGAACTCGTGGTGGGTCGGCGGCTGGAACTACAACGAGTACGTCGACCACGTCGCTGTCTACGACCTCCCGGCGGACCGGCAGGGCTGGGTCGCCGCCGACGGTGAACTCCGAACCGGCGTCGGGAACTACCCCCGGAACTCGCCGCAGTAGACGGGTTCTCACCCGGGTGAGAGCCCACTCAGCCTGCGCACGACGGGACAGGCCCGTCCCAGACGACTACCGCTTCGGGCAAACGTGGCGAGTCACACACAGGTTTTTGCTATCTTGCACGATTATACATGATAATGTCTGGCGACGGCCCGCTGCGGGCGACCCGAACTGCGACCGAGACGGACGACGAGGAACGAGGCGACTTCCGGCGGTTTCAGGAGTCGCGCGACTACGACGTGGCGGACGTAGCCGAGCACGCCGACCTCGCCGCCGACCTCCGGGAAGTCGTCTCCGGTGAGGTGCGGTTCGACGAGTACGCGCAGGTGCTGTACGCCACCGACGGCTCGATTTACCGGGCGCGGCCGGCGGGCGTGGTCATCCCCCGCGACGAAGACGACGTGCGCGCCGCGGTGCGGACGGCGGCCGACCACGACGTGCCCGTGCTCCCGCGCGGGGCGGGGTCGTCGCTGGCGGGACAGACCGTCGGCCCCGGCTGCGTCGTCATCGACTGCTCGAAGTACATGGACGAAATCGTCTGCGTGGACCCCGACGCGCGGCGGGCGCGGGTCCAACCCGGCGTGGTGCAAGACGACCTCGACGACCGCCTCGCCGACCACGGCCTCAAGTTCGCGCCGGACCCCGCTTCCTCGAACCGCGCGACCGTCGGCGGCGGCATCGGCAACAACTCCACCGGCGCGCACTCGGTCCGCTACGGCATCACCGACGCCTACACCGAGGAGTTGCGGGTCGTCCTCGCCGACGGGTCGGTCGTCCACACCCGCGACGTGGTCGTCGGGGGCGACGAGTGGGACCGCATCGTCGGGAAGGACGACCGCGAGGCCCACCTCTACCGGACCGTCCTCGGCCTCGTCGAGGACCACGAGGAGGAAATCGAGCGGAAGTACCCGAGCCTCAAGCGGTCGGTGTCGGGCTACAACCTCCACAAGGTCGTCTCCGAGACCGACGACGGCGAGACGGTCGTCAACCTCTCCAAACTGTTCGTCGGCGCTGAGGGCACCCTCGGCGTCGTCGTCGAGGCCACCGTGTCGCTCGTGACGGTTCCCGAGGAGACGGCGCTCGTCCTCTACGCCTACGACGACCTCGTCGAGGCGATGGCCGCGGTCCCCGACGCGCTCGACTTCGACGCCAGCGCGGTCGAACTCATGGACGACGAGGTGTTGCGGATGGCCGCCGAGTCGAGCGAGTACGCCCAGTACGTCGAGGAGATTCCCGACGGGACGGCGGCGACGCTGATGCTGGAGTTCGACTCCGAACTGCACGACGACTTCGAGGCGGTGATTCGCGAGGCGAACGAGCACTTCCTGCGAGACGGCGACGCCGAGTCGGCGGCAGGTGACGTGCCGGCGGCGGGCGACGACACCGACGCCAGCGACGGCGGTGCGTTCGAAGCCATCGAGGCGTACACGCCCGAGGCGCAGGCGGACCTCTGGAAGCTTCGCAAGGCGGCGATACCGCTTCTCATGTCGCTGCCGGGCGACCCGAAGCCCTACCCGTTCATCGAGGACGCGAGCGTCCCGCCCGAGGAGTTGGCGGAGTACGTCCAGTCGTTCGAGGAAGTGCTGGAAGACCACGGCACGTCGGCCGCGTACTTCGCCCACGCCGGCGCGGGGACGCTCCACATCCGCCCCATTTTGAACCTGAAAGACGGCGCGGGCATCGAGACGATGCGCGCCATCACCGACGACGTGACCGACCTCGTGTTGGACCACCGCGGGGCCTTTTCGGGCGAGCACGGGGATGGGATGGCCCGGACCGAGTGGAACCCGAAGATGTACGGTCCCGAACTCTGGGGCGCGTTCAAGGAGTTGAAGACGGCGTTCGACCCCGAGTGGCGCATGAACCCCGGGAACGTCGTCTATCGGGACGGGCCCGACGACCTCGGCCCGGACGGCGACCGCGGCGTCGGCGCGGACATGCGCGAGAACCTCCGGTACGGCGCGGTCTACCAGTCTATCGAGCCCGCGACGACGCTCGACTTCTCGGACGAGAACGGCTTTTCCCACCTCGTCGAACTCTGTAACGGCTGCGGAACCTGCCGACAGACCGGCTCGGAGACGATGTGTCCGACCTACCGCGCCTCGAAGGACGAGGCCGAGACGACCCGCGGCCGGGCCAACATGCTCCGCGCGGCCATCAGCGGCGACCTCCCGGAAGACGAGATTCACTCCGACCGCTTCCAAGAGGAGGTGCTCGGCCTCTGCGTCGGCTGTAAGGGCTGTCAGAACGACTGCCCGACCGGCGTCGACTTGGCGAAGCTCAAAGCCGAGGTGAAACACGCCCACCACGCCGAGGAAGGGGCGTCGCTCCGCGAGCGCCTGTTCGCCAACATCGACCGGCTGGCCGGCGTCGGAAGCGCCCTCGCACCCGTCTCGAACTGGGCGGCCGAGCTACCGGGCGCGCGGGCCGCGATGGAGCGACTCGCGGGCGTCGCCTCCGACCGGTCGCTCCCGTCGTTCACCCGCGACACGCTCGAATCGTGGATGGACGCGCGACGACCCCGCGTGCCGGCGAGCGAGGCCGACCACCGCGTCCTCCTGTTTCCCGACACCTACACGAACTACGTCACGCCCGAAATCGGGAAGGCGGCGGTTCGCGTGCTGGAGGCCGCCGGCGTCCACGTCCGACTCGCGGAGGGCGTCGGGGCGAGCGGCCGGGCCGCCTACTCCAGCGGCTTCCTCGACCTCGCGCGACGGCGCGCGGGCCACAACGTCGAGACGCTCCGCCCGTCGGTCGAAAACGGCTGGTCGGTCGTCTTCGTGGAGCCCTCGGACGCGGTGATGTTCCAAGACGAGTACGCCGACCTCCTGCCGGACGACGCGGTCGCCCCGGTCGCCGCGGCCGCCTACGGCGTCATGGAGTTCCTCGACACCTACCGGCTGGACGAGGCCCTCCCGATCCGCGGGCGCTCGGCTGACAGCGACGGCGCGGCCGGAACCGTCGCCTCCGCGGTCGCCGACGGCGGCGCACTCGGTTCGCTCACCTACCACGGCCACTGCAACCAGAAGGCGCTGAACAAGGACCACCACGCGGTGGGCGTCCTCCGACGGGTCGGCTACGAGGTCGACCCGCTCGATTCGAGTTGTTGCGGCATGGCCGGAAGCTTCGGCTACGAGGCCGAACACTACGACCTCTCGAAGGCCATGGGGGACATCCTGTTCGAACAGGTCGACGAGAGCCGGGGCGACGAAGTGGTCGCCCCCGGCGCGTCGTGTCGGACGCAACTCGAAGACAGAGACGATGCGGCGCGGCGACCGCCGCACCCGATAGAGAAGGTCGCGCAGGCGCTGTCGGGCTGAGCGGGCTACTCGAAGCACTCGACCGGCCGGACGGAGTTCCACGGGTCGGGGTCACGCGTCGAGTCCGGTTCACGGCGTTCCGCAATCACATCCCTTTTGCCGGTTTGCGTGGCACGTCAAGTCAGACCATGTCCGATGCACCCGATGTCGGCGAACTCACCCCGCCGAATCGCACGCTGATGGGCCCCGGCCCGAGCGACGTCCACCCGCGCGTCCTCCGCGCGATGTCCACGCCGCTCGTCGGTCACCTCGACCCGTCGTTTATCGACATCATGAACGAGGTGCAGGAGCTCATGCGTTACACGTTCCGCACCGACAACAAGTGGACGATTCCGGTCTCGGGGACCGGGTCGGCGTCGATGGAGGCCGCCATCGGCAACCTCGTCGAACCGGGTGACACGATGCTCGTCCCGACGAACGGCTACTTCGGCGGGCGCATGGAGTCGATGGCAGAGCGCGCCGGCGGCGAGGTCGTCCACGTGGACGCGCCGTGGGGCGAGCCGCTCGACCCCGCGGACGTACAGAACGCCTTCGACGAACACCAGCCGGACGTGTTCGGGTTCGTCCACGCCGAGACCTCGACCGGTGTGAAACAGCCGGGCGTCCCCGAACTGACGAGCATCGCCCACGACCACGACGCGCTCGTCGTCGCCGACACCGTCACCTCGCTCGGCGGGGTCGAACTCGAAGTCGACGACTGGGGCATCGACGTGGCCTACTCCGGCCCGCAGAAGTGCCTGTCGTGCCCGCCGGGCGCGAGTCCGCTGACGCTCAACGACCGCGCGATGGACAAGGTGCTCTCGCGGGAGGAGCCGCCCCGCTCGTGGTATCTCGACCTGTCGCTGCTGGAGGGCTACTGGGGCGACGACCGCTCGTACCACCACACCGCACCCATCACCAACGTCTACGCCATCCGCGAGGCGCTCCGACTGGTCGCCGAGGAGGGCATCGAAGAGCGGTGGGCGCGCCACCGCCGGGTCGCGGGCGCGCTGAAAGCCGGCGTCGAGGCGATGGGCCTCGGTCTCAACCCCGAAGAAGAGTACTGGCTGCCGAGCCTCAACGCGGTGCTCGTCCCCGACGGCGTGGACGCCGGCGCGGCCATCGACTACGTCCTCGAACACTACGACCTCGAAATCGCCGGCGGCCTCGGCGCGCTCGCGGGCGACATCTTCCGCGTCGGCTGTATGGGCCACTCGGCGCGGCCGGAGAACGTCTCGTTCCTCCTGACCGCCCTCGGCGAGGCGCTCGAAGCGCAGGGCGCGGACGTGGACCCCGAAGCCGGCTTCGCCGCCATGCGCGAGCAGTTGGGTCAGTAGCGACCGCGAACCGACGACAATTCGACGCGAACCGCGGCGAAACTCGGCGAAACCGACGCAAAACGCCCGCCACGGAGTCCCGTATTCATGAGCATCGCCCCGCGAGTGGCGACCGGAGCGACTCACCATGAACCGACGCAAACTTACCCTCATCGGCGTCGCGCTCGCGGCCCTCGTCGCGACTGCGGGCGTCGCCGCCGCCGCACCGAGCGACAACGCACACGAATCGTCTCCCGCGTCCGAGGCCGACCAGCGTGGACCGCCGGGTGAACTCCCCGACCCGGTCCCAGACTTCGTCTCGGACATCCACGACCTCGTTAGCGACTTCCTGAGCGGGGCCCTCGACGGGTCGCTTGGGGACACGCTAAGCGACCGCGTCAACGACTTTTCGGGTGCGTAACTAAGTGTGACCCGTCGGTAGCCGACAACTGCGCTAAACGACACCCGTCCAAACCGAATTTCCATTTCATATGAGACGCACACTCCTCGTCGCCGCGACAGTTCTGGTCCTCCTCACGGCCGGCATCTCAGCCGCGTTCGTGACCGGAGTCGGACCGTTCTCGGACGACTCCGCCGCCGAGTCCGACGAAGCGTTCCCCACGCAGACGACCGCGCCGCCCGACGACGACGGCGGTGACAGCGGCGGGAGCGACAGCAGCGACAGCGGTAGCAGCGATAGCGGAGACAGCAGCGACGACGGCGACGCGACCGAGAGCGAATCGGTGCCGCCGTTCGGCGTCGTCGTCGACAACATCGAGAAGTGCGGCCAGACGTGCCGCGACGTGACGAGCACGATAACGAACCAGCAGGACGCCGACAGTTCCGGCGTCACCGTCTACAGCCGCATCTTCGTCGGCAACAGCACCGACCCGGACGACGAGGTCTGGCGCGGGTCCCAAGCGGTCGGCGACCTCGCGGCCGGCGAGTCCTACACGACGACGAAGCGCGTCAAACTCTCGTACTCCGAGGCGTTCGCGGTCCGACAGGCCGACGGCTGGATTACGGTCCAGACGACCATCGAGACCGACGACCGAACGCTGACGTACACGGAACAGCGCGACGTGGCGTAGGTCGCGCGAGGCCGCGGCGCGGGATGCGAGCCGTCCCACCGCTTCCGCAACGACTTTTCGCGCCGGCCGCAAAGCCGGGGTATGAACATCGAGGTTCGCGAACTGGCCGACCTCGGCACCGACGCCCGCCGCGCCTTCTTCGAGCGGGACGCCGGTGTCGAGGAGGTCCGCTCCGACGTGCGCGACATCGTCGAGCGCGTCCGCCGAGAGGGCGACGTGGCGGTCCGTGAGTTCTCAAAGGAGTTCGACGGCGTCCAGGTCGGCAACATCGACGTGACCGACGCTGCCGAGCGCGCCTACGACGAAATCGACGACGACGTGCGCGAGGCTATCGAGGACGCCGCCGCGAACGTCCGCGAGTTCCACGAAACACAGGTCCCCGAGGACTGGCGCGAGGAGTTCGGCGACGCCGGCACCCGCGAACTCGGGCGTCGCTACCGCCCGCTCGACCGGGTCGGCGTCTACGCCCCCGGCGGCACCGCCGCCTACCCGTCGAGCGTCCTGATGGGCGTCATCCCCGCGAAGGTCGCGGGCGTCGAACACGTCGCGGTCGCCACGCCGCCCGCCGAGCCGATGAACCCGGTTACGCTCGCCGCGATGCACGTTGCGGGCGCGGACGCGGTCTACTCGGTCGGTGGCGCGCAGGGTATCGCCGCGCTCGCCTACGGCACGGAGACGGTGAAGGCCGTCCAGAAGGTCGTCGGGCCGGGCAACAAGTGGGTCACCGCGGCGAAGGCCGAGGTCCGCGGCGACGTGGACATCGACTTCCTCGCCGGTCCCTCCGAGGTACTCGTCGTCGCCGACGAGACGGCCGAAGCGCGGTTCGTCGCCGCCGACCTCGTCGCGCAGGCCGAACACGACCCGAACGCGTCGGTCGTCGCCGTCACCGACGACGCCGACCTCGCCGCGGAAGTCGTTGCGGAGGTCGAACGACAGGCCGGCGAGCGCGAGCGGACAGAGACCATCGAGGCCGCGCTCGAAAGCGACGCGTCGGGCGTCCTCCTCGCGCGGTCGATGTCCGAGGCGGTGCTGTTCGCCGAGGAGTACGCGGCCGAGCACCTGACGATTCAGGCCGACGACGACGAGGCGCTGTTGGACCGCATCGACTCCGCGGGGAGCGTCTTCCTCGGCCCGTACACGCCCGTCGCGGCCGGCGACTACGCCTCGGGGACGAACCACGTCCTCCCGACCGGCGGGGGCGCAAAGCGACAGGGCGGCCTCTCCGTAGACCACTTCGTCCGCTCGACGACGGTCCAGCGTCTCGACCGCGAGGGGCTGTCGGAGCTTTCGGAGACGATTACGACGCTCGCCGAGGCCGAAGGGCTCGACGCGCACGCTCAGAGCGTCCGCGAGCGGTTCGAAGAGTAAGCGAACGCGGCTCGTTCGACTCGTTTTCCGCCGACTTGCATCCGGTAGTCGCAGCCTACCGGGGCGGCTTCGGGTTCTGCCTGCGCCACAGTTAACCGTTCCCACAGTATAGTGGGGCGTATGAGCACGGAATCCGCGAGTGGCGGCGGCGATGTGGCGGTTGCGGTCACGCCCGCGGCCGCGGACGAAGCCGTCTCCCTCCTCGAAGGGGAGTCGATGGACACCGACGTGGCAGGCCTCCGGCTGTTCGTTCAGCAGGGCGGTTGCGCCGGACTGTCCTACGGGATGCGCTTCGACAACGAACCGGAAGACGACGACACGGTCGTCGAACAGCACGGCCTCCGCGTGTTCGTCGACCCCGCGAGCATGAACTACATCGGCGGCGCCACCCTCGACTTCGAGGGCGGCCTGCAGGGTGCGGGCTTCCACGTCGATAACCCGAACGCCGAGAGCAGTTGCGGGTGCGGCGAGTCGTTCCGGACGTAGGGACCAATTTCTTAAGCCACCCCCGCGCCAATCGGTGGCATGGCCGAACTCCAGACCCAGACCGTATCGAGCGGCAAGACCGTCTTCGTCGCTACCGACGAGCCAGAGCGAGGCTCGAAGGGGCCGTTCTACGTGGTGTACTCGACCGAGGACGCCGAGAACCGCTGGGGCTACCTCTGCGGTAACTGCGACTCGTTCGACACCGCGATGGACACGATGGCCCGCATCGAGTGCAACAACTGTGGAAACGTCAGAAAGCCCGAGGAGTGGGACGCCGCTCACGAGTAGTCGAGCGCCCAGCGCGGCCGTTCGTCAACTATTGGTATGTCATACCGTGGCAATCTTTATCAGGGGTGCGAGTGTACGTAGACGTGCATGGCCCAGGCTTCGATGCCTCCTGTTCAGGAGGCTCGGTCGATATTCGGCCGGCTCGGCTACTCCGTCTCGGGCGACGGACCCGATATGCTGGCCGAACGCAAGTGGCGTACGGTCCACGTGACCGCACTGAGTTCGCGCGAAGCGACCGAATGCCGTCCGGTGCTCGCAGACGGCGGAACCGAGACACCGTATCGGTTCCGCTGCTTCGTGACGTGGGACGACCACATCAGCGCGCTTCGAGAGCGGCTTCGCGGTATCGACCTTCCATACGAGTGGGCAATCATCGGCGTGTCAAACGGTGGTGGGAACGACTACGAGGTCGTTCACGGAACGAACACGTAATCGAAACGGGGCGTCTTCGCCCAAACGTTTTCTCAGCCCGTCGCTAACGGACGAGCATGTCGCAGGCCGCACAGACTGAGCTGGCGCAATTCGTCCGGAGTAGACGGCTCAACGCGGTACTTGCGTGGCTGTTCGTGGGGTTCCTCGTCGCGGTCGCCGTCGGGAGCGTCGTCACCGGCGGCGACCTCGTCTGGGGCGGGTTCGCGGCCGTCGTCGCCGCGGTCACCGTCGTCCCGGCGGTCGCCTTCCGCGAACCGCGAGCGATGCTCCCGTGGGAGGTCGTCGCGCTCGCCTCGTTCCCGCTCGTCGCCCGCGTCCTCGTTCGGGGACAGACCATCGGCGGTGTGACGTTCACGGGGCGCGTCTCGACCTACCTCGCGGTGGCCGCCATCGCGCTCATCGTCGCCGTCGAACTCGACGTGTTCACGCCGGTCCGGATGAACCACTCGTTCGCCGTCTTCTTCGTCGTCATCGCCACGATGGCCGCCGCCGGCGTCTGGGCGGTCGTCCAGTGGCTCTCGGACCTCTATCTCGGGACGCGCCTGCTGTTGAACGGCCGCCCCGACGAGGTTATCGAGACCGGACTGATGTGGGACTTCGTCGCCGCCACCGTCGCCGGACTCGGGGCCGGGTTGCTGTTCGAGTACTACTTCCGCCGCCGAGCAGGCTCGCGCGAGCGGCTCCCCGAGGAGGTGGCGGATGTCGCCGAGGACGTGAATCCGGGGGAGGCGGACGACTACTCCGCGTCGGAGGGAGGTGAGTCGTCGTGAGGATTCGCTCGCACCTCCACATCGACGCGCGACGCCAGCGCCAGCTCTCGCGGGCGATGCAAGTCGTCCTCGTCGGGCTCGTCTTCATCGGTCTCGACCGCGGGAACCTCGGCATCGTCGTCAACGCGCTCGTCGGCCTCGGGGTGACCTACCTCCCGGCGCTACTCGAACGCGACTACCGCATCCCGATGGACGCCGGGCTGACGCTCTGGATATCCTCGGCGGCGTTCCTCCACGCGGTCGGCACGGTTGGTTTCCCCGGTTCGGAGACCAGCTTCTACGCGGGCGTCTGGTGGTGGGACCACCTCACGCACGCGCTGTCGTCGTCGGTCGTCGCGGCCGCCGGCTACGCGACCGTCCGCGCGGTCGACGAGCACTCGGCGGATATCTACCTGCCGCCGCGGTTCATGTTCGTCTTCATCCTGCTTTTCGTCCTCGCGTTCGGCGTCCTCTGGGAGGTCATCGAGTTCGCCATCTCCGGGGTTGCCTCGCTCGCCGGCACCACGTCGGTGCTGACGCAGTATGGCCTCGACGACACGCTCCTCGACCTCGTGTTCGACGCCGTCGGTGGAGTCATCGTCGCTATCTGGGGGACTGCACACCTTTCCGACGTGGTCGGCGCGTTGCAGAAACGGCTCGAAGGGACAACTCGCTGACAACACCCTGCCGCCGACCAGCGCACCCGAATTCCCCGACAACGGGCGAATTCTGGCGATTCCCGATATACATTTGTACACGGACTGAGACGTTCATACCGATGTCGAGTTGGATTGGTGACGAGGACGAAGACGAGGGCGGAGACGCGGCCGACGCGTTCGAGGCGGTCGGCCGCCGCCGTCGACTCCTCCAGGCGCTCTCGTCGGAGCCGCTTTCGAAGGCCGACCTCGTCCGCGCGCTCTCGGTCTCTCGGTCCACCGTCGACCGCGGCGTCGAGCGCCTCGTCGGGCTCGGACTCGTCGAGCGGTCGAACGACGGCTTCGTCGCCACGAGCGCGGGTCGCGTCGCCTTGGAGACACACGACGAGGCGCTCCGGTCGATGGCGAACGTGCTCGACGCGGTGCCGATACTCGACCGCCTTCCCGAGTCGGTCAGTCCGCCGCCCTCGCTGTTCCGCGACGCGGTCGTCTGCACCAGCAACCTTTCGGAGATAGAACAGCGAGCCCCGCTCGATTTCGATATCAGCGAGGTGACGGCGCTCACCGGATTCAACGGCCCGTTCCTGTTCAGCATCTGGTCCGAAGCGCGCGAACAGCTCGCGCGGCTCGGCGACAGCGCCACGCTCGTCCTCTCGGCGGAGTCCCTCGACTGGCTCTCGAAGCGCTACCCCGACGGCCTCGACGCCATCGTCGACGCCGGCGTCCGCGTGTCCGCCGTCGAAGACGAACCGGGGTTCGGCGTCGTGGTCATGGACCGACCGACGACGGCTTCGGTCACGGTCGTCGTCTACGACCACATGGGCGGCCCGGAGGCGCTGGTCGTGAGCTACGAACCATCGGCCGTGGCGTGGGGCCGGCGGCTCGTCGCGGCGCGCGCCGAGACCGCCCGTTCGTACCGTCCCGACGAGTGAGTCCCGCGACGACGCGCCGCGGGTCGCTCCGTCCGCCCCGTTCACCTCCTTTTCTCCACCCGTCCCGCCGACGAGTCGGGGACGATTATTTGTGATAGTAAGACGAAGGGTCCGACGAGATGGTGTTCAAGAAAATCACCCTTGTCGGTCGGAGTGCAGAGAGTTTCGACGCCGCCGTCGACGACGCGATTAACCGCGCCGAGGAGACGCTCGCGGGCGTCCACTGGGTCGAGGTAAAGGAACTCGGCGTCGAACTCGCGTCCGTCGAGACCCGGGAGTACCAAGCCGAGGTCGAAGTCGCGTTCGAACTCGAAGGGCAAGACGGCGAGTAGAGACGACGCTCACCCGCGTCGAGGCGATGACGGCCGCGCCGCTTCCGCGCCGTCTCGCCCGCCCGCGGGCCGTCCCGACGGCTTCTTATCCGCCCGCACCGCCACATTCGAGAAGCGAATGCCTCGGCTCCTCCACTACTCCGACATCGAGAACGTCTTCGACGACACCGAGCGCGCCGGCCGCCTCGCGGGCTGTGTCCGCGCCCTCGACGGCGACGACACGCTCGTGGTCGGCACCGGCGACAACACCGCGCCGGGCGTCCTTTCGCTCGTCGAGCGCGGCGGACAGGCGCTCGACTTCTACGACGCCGTGGACGCCGACCTCGAAACGTTCGGCAACCACGACTTCGACTACGGGCCGAGCCGGACCCGCGAACTCGTCGCCGCGAGCGGACCGACGTGGGTCACGAGCAACGTGCACGGTGAGGACGGCGGCCGGTTCGCCGCCGCCGAGGGGAGCGTCCCACGGACGACCCGCGAGGTGGACGGGCTGACCCTCGGCTTCTTCGGCGTCACCGACCCCGCGACCGGCACCATCAATCCGGAAGCGGCCGACCTCGACTTCTCGGACCCCTACCCGGCCGCGTCGGCCGCGGCCGACGCGCTCAGAGCCGACGGTGCGGACCTCGTCGTCGCGCTCTCACACCTCGGCAGCGGCGACGACGAACTCGTCGCCCGGTGCGACGTGGACCTCGTCCTCGGCGGCCACGTCCACGCCGAGCGCGACGACGTGGTCGACGGCGTGCCAATCGTCCGCCCCGGCGCGAACGGCCACGTCGTCTGGGAGGTCCGCGTCGCCGCCGACCGAATCGAGACGGTCCGCCACCGGACCGCCGAGTACCGGGCCGACGAGGGGCTGGTCGTGGCGCTGGCGGGTCGGGTCGACGCCGCCGGTCTCGACGAGGTGCTCTGTCGAATCGACCGCCCGATGGACCGCGCCGAGGAGACCGTCGCGGCCGGCGAGTGCCGCGTCGGCAACGCCATCGCCGACGCCTACCGCTGGGCGACCGGCGCGGACGTGGGGCTGCAGAACAGCGGCGGCATCCGCTCCGGCCCGCCCGTCGGCCCCGACGTGACCCACGCCGACCTCGTGAGTCTCGTCCCCTTCGAGGAGCACCTCGTCGTCGCCGAGGTGACTGGCACGGAGCTACTGGCGGCGTTCGGGGCCGCCCGCGGGGCCGAGATGGGCTTCGGGGAACCGGACTGGTGGCACGCCCACGTCAGCGGCGCGCGCATCGTCTGGGACGACGACCGCGACGAGGTCATCGAGGCGTTCGTCGGCGGCGAGCCAATCGACCCCGAGGCGCGCTACACCGTCGCCACGAGCGACTACCTGCTCCACAGCACGCAAGAGTTCCCGGCCATCACGCAGGCCCACCGCGTCGGCGAGTTCGAGATTCAACACGACGCGCTGGCGCGCTATGCCCGCGAGGTCGGCTTCGACGCCGCGGTCGAAGGGCGCATCGAGCGCCGGTCGGCCACCCGCGCCGACGACTGAGCGCGGTCGGAGGGCCGAACCGGGCGCGCGTCCGTCGGCCAAGCCGACCGAGAGGGAAAGGTTCACGCACGCCCGGCGAGTGGTTTCGGAGTATGACACGGGTCGTGGTCCCGGTTCGGTACCCCCTCTCGAAACACTCCCGGGCGACGCTCGAAGAGGCCGTCCGCGTCGCGCGAGAGCGCGACGCCGAGTTGACGGTCCTCCACGTCGACCTCTACCAGTCGAACCGCGGCGTGACGCGGACCGAACTCAAGCGGGCGGTCGAAGCCGAGTTCGGGCCGCTCGTCCGCGCGCGCTACGTGGTCCGCCGAGGCTTCCTCGTCGAGGAGACGATTCTCGAAGAGGTCGCCGCCGAGGAGGCCGACATCGTCGTCATCGGGTCGAAACAGGCGAGCCGCTGGCGGCGGATGCTCCGGCGGTTCCTCGACGACCCCGATATCGACGTGTTCCTCCGCGAAAAGCTCGACTGCACGGTCATCACCGTCCGCGCGGACGACTGAGCCGGCGACTCTCGGGTTCGGATTCGGATTCAGTTTCCCGTTTTCCCAGTTTCGATACAGTTCCCAGTTCCGACTGTGTTCGCCGTTCCTCGTCAGTCGTCGGCGGTGTCCGTCGACTCGGCGTCCGTCGGCTCCGGGGCGTCAGTCGCGTCAGTTGGGGCTTGCGGGGCGTCGGCACCCTCGCCGTCAGAGACCGGATGGGTGGGCGCTCCCGGTGCCGGCGACGCGGTGGCGTGACGCCGGTTTGCGGCCTCGTTGTTGGTGACGTGCAGGCTCCCGCTGGTCTCGTCGAAGACGAGGTGTGTGTGCGGGTAGGCGAACTCGACGGTGGCCTCGGACTCCTCGACGAGCGTCCAGAGGCGCGTCTGGACCTCCGACTGAATGCGGCCGATTTTGTACGGCTTCAGCGCCCAGTAGCGGAGGCGCAGGAGGACGCCGTTGTCGGCGTAGGAGTTGATGTAGGCGGTCGGCTTCGCCGGGTAGCGGGCGCTTCCGATGCGGATGTCCGGCCCGCCTTCGACCACCGCGTCGCAGTCGCGGGCGGCGCGCTCGACGAGGTCGCGGGCGGCGTCGATGTCGGACTCGTAGGTGACGAGCACGTCGAGCGACAGGCGAGTCCGCTCGTCCTCTGCGGAGTAGTTGATGACGTCGCGGTCGCGGATGTTCGAGTTCGACATCACGAGAAAGGTGTTGTCGAGGGTGAATATCTTCGTGTAGCTCAGGGTTATCTCGTCGATGAAGCCCTTCGTGCCGTCGTCGAGTTCTATCATGTCGCCGATTTCGAACGGCTGGTCCGAGAGGACGAACACCCCGTTGATGATGCTCCCGACGATGGGCGCGAGAACGATACCGAGCACCGCCGAGAACACCGTCACCGAGAGGACGATGTCGCCGAGTTCGAGGCCGAGGACGTTCGCCCCGACGCCGACACCGACGAGGACGATGGCGAGACGAACGATTCGCAGGATGGTCTGGGCGACGCTCTGGCGGCGGAACTGCCGGGCGACCGGCCGACCGAGCAGCCGGACAGCGTACTTCGACAGCGCGACCGACAGGGCGACGACGACGAGGGCGACGGCGATGCGCCACCCCGGAAACAGGAGGTACTCCGGCACGAACGCCGGCGGTTCGACCGCCGTCGATTGGAGCGGGGCGACCGCAGCGTGGCTCCCCGCCGTCAGTGCCCCGCCGACCGCGCCCGACGCGTCGGCAACCCCCTCGACTCCGTGCATGGAAACCGCAACGAAGAGCGGCGAAAAAAGGGTTGTTACTCCGAGGGTTCGGTCGCGGTGAACGGCTAAGTGTCGGGGCGTCGCAGTATCTGCATGGTCAACGCGACGAGCGCCCACCCCGACTTCCGCATCACCCACGAGACGCCGCCCAGCCGAGCGCTCCTCTGCGGCTTTTCGTCGTTCGGACTCGCCGGCCTCACGGCCGTCGACTTCATCGTCGACCACCTGGGCCTCGAACAGACCGGCCACCTCACCGTCGAAGGCCTCCCGGCGGTGACCCCCTTCGAGAACGGTCGCCCCCGACACCACACCCGACTGTTCTCCCGCGAGGACCTCGACGTAACCGTCCTCGTCGGTGAACTGTTCGTCCCGGCGGTCCACGGCACCCAGTTCGGCAACGCCATCCTCGAGTGGACAGAGCGCAATCAAGTCGAGGAACTGGCCGTCCTCTCGGGGATTCCGATGGCCCACGGCCCCGACGAACACCGCGTGTTCTACATCGCCACCGACGACTACCGCGAGGCGCGACTCGCCGACAGCGACATCCCACCGATGGGACGGGGTTTCTTCGATGGCACCAACGCGGCGCTCGTCGAGCGCGGTATCGGGTCGCCCCTCGGCGTCGGCGTCTACGTCACGCCCGTCCACGCGCAGGTCCCCGACGTGGAGGCGGCTATCCGCCTCGTCGACGCCGCCAACGACGTGTACGACCTCGGCGTCGACTCCTCGCCGCTGGAGTCCTTTGCGGCCGAGGTCCAGCAGTACTACGCCGAACTCGCCGAGCGACTCCGCGACAGCGAGGCGGACCTCCCCGAGGACCGGATGTACATGTGAGCGCCGAGCCGCCCGCCCGTCGTCCCACGACGCTCGACGGCAGCCCTGCTACGGGTTGTGCCACTTGTTTTCGGAATTTTGTGCTACTCGGATTTCAGTAAATGATTTAGGTGATGCCGTACACGTCACGACTATGGCTGACGAACTGCGGCTCACCATGGAGCGAGTCGGTGAGCGCTTCAACCTCGGCGAGTACGAGATAGACGCGTATCTGGCCGTCCTCGAACACGGACAGTTGACGGCGAGCGAAATCGCCGACCGAACCAGCATCCCCCAGCCGCGGGTGTACGACACGGTCCGGAGCCTCTCGGACCGCGGCCTCGTCGAACTCCGTGAGTCGCGCCCGATGAAAATCGTCGCGGTCGACCCCGACGACGCCTTCGCGAACGTCAAGACCTCGCTGGAGGAACTCATCGAGGAACTGGAGGCGCGCTACACCGCCCCCGCCCGCGACACCGAGGCCGTCTCGCTCGTCAAGTCGCGGTCGACCATCCTCCGCTACATCGAGGAGATTATCGAGGCCGCCGAGTACGAACTCGTACTCTCTTTGACGCCCGACCTGCTTCGTCGCTTCCGCGACGACCTCGCGGCGGCCATCGACAGCGGCGTCAGCATCGACCTGCTCGTGACGCCCGCCTCCCGCGCGCCCGACCCGGACGAGTTCAACTACCTCGACGTGGCGACCATCGCCCGCGCCCGCCGCGGCATCACCTCGCCCGTTCTCGCGGTCGCCGACGGCGAGTACTCCATCTACGCGACGCAGGACGCCCTCCGCGACGACCGCGACCGCTACGGCGTCATCTTCAACCGCTCCGCGCTCGGCTTCCTCGTGAGCGGCTTCTTCGGGACCGTCCTCTGGAGTACCGCCGAGACCATCGTCGCCAACGGCAAGCGCCGGCCGTTCCCGCGCCGCTACGCCTCCATCCGCCGGGCCGTCAAGGACATCCGCGAGATAGAAGGCGACTTCTACGCCTCCGTCTCTGGCCGCGACATCGAGACGGGCGACCCCATCGTGGTCGAGGGGCGCGTCATCGAGACGGCCTTCGAGGACACGGAGGAGGTCGCGTCGCTCCACATCGAGACCGAGGAGGGCGTCGTCGAGGTCGGCGGACTGGTCGCCGCGCTCGAAGACGTGGAAGGACAGGAGATTCTGCTCGGCCGCGACGAGGTTCCGAACCGCGACGAAATCGTCTGAAGCCGCACCGTCAGTTTTCGCTTGCGTCTTTTCCGCCCGGCCAGTCCCGGCCAGCGACGGCTACTCGTCGGGGAACTCGTAGACGACCGCGCCGCAGTCCGCACAGCCGAGGACCTCGTGTTCCGGCGAGTCGTACAGCCCCGCGGTGCCGCCGCAGCAGTTGCGCGTCGTCGTCTCCTCGACCGCACCGCCGCAGTCCGGGCAGACCTCGGTGAACATCCGAATCGGCTCCGTGGCCGCGAGCGCGACCATCGGGTCGACCCCGCGCTCGACGACCGTGTAGAGCGTCGCTACGTCCGCGATAGCCTGCGGCCGGGAAATCCACACGGACATCGAGGGACCGTCGAGCGAGATGCCGTCGAACTCGGCGTCGACCGTCGCGTCGAACGGGACCGCGTTGGCGACAGCCTCGGCCAGTTCCTCGTCCGTGGTCTTCCGGAGCGTCGCCATCGTCGACTCCCACTCCTCGCGGGCGTCGTCGGCGAGGAACAGGCCGTCTTCCGCTTCGACGAGGACGCCCGCGTTCAGGAGTGTCGAGAGCATCACGTCGGGGTCGACGTTGGCGTCGAGCGACTCCGAGCGGCGGTCGGGAGCTGAGTCCTCATCGCCGTGGTCGAAGACGCCGGCGAGGCCGACGGCCGAGACCAACTGCGGCGCGAACGAGGGCGTGCCGGGGACGACGTAACCTCGGAAGTACACGGCAAGCGCGCCGCCGACGAGGACTACGAAGCCGACCAGCGGCGAGAGCACGCTGACCGCGAGGCCGACGAGGACGACCAGCGCGATATTGACGGCGGTACACGGCAGACAGCGGTTCTCGCCGGTGTGTTCCGGGCGCTTGAGTGAGTCGATGACGGACATGGTGTGAAAAGTGGGGCTGTGGGGTGTTCGCGTTCGCGGTGGTCAGTTCGCCGGGGGCGTCTCGGTCTCGGCCGCGTCGAGGCGGATCGCCTTCCCCGTCTCCGACGAGCGGTAGATGGCGTCGATGACGCGCTGGACGGCGAGGCCCTGTTCGACCGTGTTTCGGCCGGGGTGTTCGCCCTCGGCGACGGCCGCGAGGAACGCCTCCTGTTCGGTCTTGTGGGTGTCGTTGTCCTGCGTCTCAACGTCGGCGGTCGAGAGGTGGTTGCCGCCGCCGACGCCGTCCTCGTAGAACTGGAGGTCGTGGCTCGCGCGGTCGAAGCGCACGCCGCCCTCCGTGCCGCGGAGGAAGAACTCGTCGTTGGTCGGGCGGTTCGTCGCCCACGCGACTTCGAGGGAGATGGTCGTCCCCTCGTCGGTGCGGATGAACGCGCTCGCGGAGTCGTCCACGTCGAAGGCCTCCGGGCCCACGTCCTCGCCCCACATCTCGACGAAGGTGTAGTCGTCGCGGTCGCCGAACTCCGAGCGGGTGACGCCGGAGACCTCGACGACCTCGGGGAAGTCGAGGAAGTAGAGCGCGAGGTCGATTGCGTGGACGCCGATGTCGATGAGCGACCCGCCGCCGGCGACTTTCTTGGAGGTGAACCACGACCCGCGGCCGGGGATGCCGCGGCGGCGGACGTAGTTCGCCTCGACGTGGGTGACGTCGCCGAAACGACCCTCCTCGTAGTGGTGGCGGACGACCTCGACGGGGTTGGCAAAGCGGTTGTTGAAGCCGACCATACAGAAGCCGTCGGCCTCCTCGGCCGCCTCGGCGATTCGCTCGGCCGATTCGAGCGAGTGCGCGAGCGGCTTTTCGAGCAGCACGTCGAGGCCCGCGTCGAGCGCGGCGACCGCGTACTCCTCGTGGAAACGGTTCGGGGTGGTGATGATGACCGCGTCGACCTCCGCGAACAGTTCCGACTTCTCCTCGTAGGTGTTCACGTCGTACTTCTCGGCGAAGCGGCGACGGGCGTCCGCCTGGATGTCGAGGCCGCCGACGAGGGTCGCGCCGAGGTCGACGAGGCGGTCTGCGTGGTGGTGTCCGATGTTTCCGAGTCCGACGATACCGACTCGGACCGATGATTCCGTACTCATGATTCAATGATTAACTACAGGTGGTGTTAAGTTTCACGTTCTTTGGCCTGAATTGCCAGAATCGACCGCGAGCGCCCGATTAGCCAGCGTTCTCTGCGGTGGAGTAACGTGCGACTGAGCCGAGACGAGGCGACTGGCACGGGTCGAAACGGGTTCAGTAGAGCTGTTCTTCGCGCTCTTTTCGCTCTTCCTCGCGCCGCTTTTCCTCCTTGAGTCGGCGTCGCCCGCGGAGGTACTGCCTGCCCTTCGGGATGAACTTGTTCTTCAGGTCGAGGAGGAACGAGACGATGCCGTAGGCCCAGAAGAAAAACAGGACCGTCATCCCGCCGAGGTAGAACAGACCGAGTTCGTTGACCATGGATGTGTGATGTGGTGTGGCTCCGATAAGCGTTGTGCGGGCTGTGCGAGTGGCGGGCGGGCGAGCGAGGACGAACTGACGCGGGCCGTGTTACGGCCGCGTCAGTCGTCGCTTTCGGCTTCCGTGCCGGGCGCGCCGCTCGTCTGGACGGGCGTCTCGATACCGTGGCTGATGGCCTCGCCCGTCGCCGTGTCGAAGAGGTGGACGCGCGAGCGGTCGAGGACGACCGTCACGTCCTCGTCCTCCTCGATGTCGGTGTCGGGGGCGACGCTCATCAGCAGTTGGTCGTTGGCGACGCCGCTCGTGTCTTCGAGGTCCGTTTCGGCCGACTCCGAGAGCTTCAGGTAGACGAATATCTCGTCGCCCATCGGTTCGAGCACGTCGGTCACGGCCTCGATGCGGCGGCTGGGGTTCGAGACGAGCGCCTCGTCGCCGACGAGGTACACGTCTTCGGGACGGATGCCCATCGTGACGTCCGTTTCCGCCTCGATGCCGAGGTCCGCGGGGTCGAACTCCACGTCGATGTTGGTCGACTTGAAGCCGTCGGCCGTGACCTCGCCGTCGAGGAAGTTCATCGACGGCGAGCCGATGAAGCCCGCGACGAACAGGTTCGACGGTTCGTTGTAACAGACCAGCGGCGGGTCGATCTGCTGGAGTTGCCCGGAGTCGATGACCGCGATGCGGTCGGACATCGTCATCGCCTCCGCCTGGTCGTGGGTGACGTAGATGATGGTCGTGTCCAGTTCCTTGTGCAGGCGCTGGAGTTCGGTTCGCATGTGGACCCGGAGCTTCGCGTCGAGGTTCGCGAGCGGCTCGTCCATCAGGAAGACGCCGGGGTTGCGGACGATGGCGCGGGCGATGGCGACGCGCTGTCGCTGCCCACCGGACATCTCGTCGGGCATGCGTTCGAGCATGCCCTGCAGTTGGACGATTTCGGCGGCGCGTTCGACGCGGCGCTCGATTTCCTCCTTGTCGTAGTTGCGGAGGCGGAGCCCGAAGGAGATGTTGTCGTACACGTCCATGTGGGGGAACAGCGCGATGTTCTGGAACACCATCGCCACCCCGCGGTCCTTCGGCGGGAGGTTCGTCACCTCACGGTCGCCGATGAACACCTTCCCCTCGGAGGGGATGGTGAGGCCCGCAATCATCTCCATGGTCGTCGACTTACCGCACCCCGACGGACCGACGAGGCAGATAAATTCGCCGTCCTCGATGTCGAGGTTCATGTCGTCGACCGCCGTTACGTCGTCGTAGTGCTTGCTTACGTGTTCGAGTGTTACGTCTCCCATGGTTACTCCTTCAGCGCTCCTGCAGTCAGTCCACTCACGATGCGTTCCTGTGCGATGATGACAAGGATGGCCACGGGTAAGACACCCACGATGGATGCGGCGGCCATCAGGTTGTACGGGGTGTCGAACTGCCCCTGATACTTCAGGATACCCGCGACGATAGGCGCCCACGAGTCGGCCTCGCCGTTGTTCATCAGGAACGAGAAGAAGAACTCGTTGTAGACGCTGATGAACGTGAGGACGCCCGCGGTCGCCACGCCGGGTGCCGAAAGCGGCACGATGACGCGGAACAGCGCGCCCAGTCTGGTCGTTCCCTCTACCCGCGCCGCGTCCTCCAACCCGTCGGGAATCTGCCCGTAGAAGGTCGTGAGGATGAATATCGACAGCGGCAGGAACAGCGCGCTGAACGGGAACACCATCGGTGCCGGCGTGTTGAACAGGTCCGGCGTCGATATCGTCACCATCCCGATGCTAATCGCGGTGTTCCCGGTGAACAGCTCGAAAAGCGGGATGAGGAACGCCGCCGGCGGGAAGTAGCTGATGGCGAGGATGCCGAGCATCAGCACGCCCTTCCCGGGGAAGCGGAGGCGACCGAAGACGTACCCCGCGAGGCTGGCGATGAGCAACACGAGCACGGTGGTCGTGATGCCCAGCACGAAGCTGTTGAACATGTACAGGTGGAACGGCACCCGCTCGAACATCGCGATGAACACCTCGGGGTTGAACCCCTTCGGCACCAGCCCCATGTTGGCGATGAGGTTGTTCGGCGTCAGCGCCAGCACGAGCAGCCAGTAGAACGGGAACAGCGTCGTGACCAGGAAGAACAGCATCGCGACGTAGAACATCGCGCGGTACACCCGGTCGGGGTTCTTGATGGCCGAGTCGACCCAGCGGCCGAGCGGCCCCTGTTCCGTGTCGGGGTCGTCGGAGCCGATGCCGGCTCCGGGAGTTTCGCTGGACATCTTAGAGACCCTCGCTAGCGAAGTTCACGATGTACACCGAGACCACGACGGCGATGATGCCCGCGGTGACGAACGCCACGGTCGCCGAGGTCCCGTACAGCGGCGTGTTGAACGTCGTGACGACGAGACACGACAGCGACGGGACCGTCTGACAGCCGGCCATGGTCTGGATGATGCCGTAGACGCGCATCGCGTCGATGGTGCGGAACAGCATCGCCACGAGCACCGTCGGCAGGATGAGCGGGAAGGTGATGAGCTTGAACTGCTGCCAGCGCGACGCGCCGGCGACCTTCGCCACGTCGTACAAAGACCGGTCGATGCTCTGCATCCCCGCGAGGATGAGAAGCGCCATGAACGCCGAGGTCTTCCACACGTCGGCCACGATGATGAGGAACAGCGCGTCTGCGGTGTTCCGAAGCGGCGTCGTGCCGATGAGCCCGAGTTGGTTCAACAGCGCCGGGTTCTCGCTCGTCCCGACGAGAAAGCCGATGTTCGGCTGGAACATCAGGAACCAGATCATCCCCTGGATGACGATGGGCACGGCCCACGGGATGATGATGGCGACGCGGACCCACCGCCGACCGCGGAAGTCCTGGTCGAGGATGAGCGCCTGACCGAAGCCGATGAGCGTTTCGAACAGCACGCTGAAGACGGTGAAGATGAGCGTCACCGCGAGCGCGCTGGAGTAGATGTTCGTGACGAAGGGGAACTCCGAGGAGAACGTCGGGAGGAACTGCGACGGGAGCGCGTAGTTGCGCGCGCCGGTGAACAGGTCCACGTAGTTCTGCAGTCCGACGAACTCGCCGAGTCGCGCGGTTCCCGTCAGCCGGTCGGCGAACAGCGACATGCTGAACGTCGAGACCAGCGGGTAGACGGCGATTACCCCCAAGAGGACGAGCGCGGGGGTCAGGAGCAGGTACGCGAACTGCGTCTCGGAAAGCGACTCCATCCAGTTGACGGCCGAGGCGTACGGGCCGCTCCGCTGGGTGTCGGAAAATGTCTCCCCTGATTGTTGTTCGGTAGCCATGTCAAATGATAACGTGTATGTTTGTTACGTCTCGGTAAAGACGTTGCTCTACGCGTTCTGCTCGATCTGTTCGAGCTGTGATGCGAGGTCGGACATCGCCTGTTCGGGGGATTTCTCCTGAGCGAACGCGGCGTTGACCTCCTGTGAGATGCGACCGGACTGCTGCGGCCAGACGACGGTGACCGGGCGCGGAATCGCGTTCTCGCCGGCGACCTTCAGAGCGTCGAGGTAGCGCCCGATGATGGGCACCTCGGCGGCCTGGTCGGATTCGAGCAGCGACGGGCGCGGCGGAATCCAGCCGATGATGCGGAACATGTCGAGCTGGAACTGTTCGCTCTGCATCGTCCGAAGCACCTGCACCGCGGCCTGCTTCTGTTCGTCCGAGGAGTTCGGGTTCATCGTCATGTGCCAGCCACCGAGGGCGGCGACGGGGCCACCCGTGCCCTCGTACTTGGCCTCGTCTTCGGTGACGCCGTACGGAATCGGCATGACGCCGAGGTCCTCGCCGAAGCCGGTCTGGTCGTTCTCCTCCGACGGCTCCGCGCCGTTGATGACGATGGAGTACGGCCAGTTGCGGTGCATGACCGCGTTGCCCGTCGTGAACGGCTGTCGGGACGGGTCCTCGGTCCACTGGAGGACCGCCTCGGGCGAGATGCCACCCGTGATGCCGTCGAGGGCGTACTCGTCGTCCTCGCCGTGGATGAGCGTCCGGACCATCCGAATCGCGTTGATGACCGGCTCCTCTTCGACCGTGATGGGGCGGTCGCCGATGGGGCCGAACAGGTTCTCGCGGCCGCCGAAGTACGCGCCGCCGTACGAGGTCATGAACTCGTTGAAGTCACAGCACGACAGGCCCTCGTAGACGTTCGCCTGGAACGTGAACCCGTTCTCGATGTCGGGGTTGGCGTCGAGCGCCTCCTTCGTGACGCGCGAGAAGTCCTCCCACGACATGGACTCGGTCGCCCACGTCGAGAAGTCCTCGTCGGTGTAGCCCGCGTTTCGGAGCAGGTCCTTTCGGTACTGCACCGTCGGGAAGTCGGGGAACAGCGGCTGGCCGTAGAGGTCGCCGTTCGACCCCTTCGCCGTCGAGACGCTGGCCTCGAAGTACTCCTCTTCGATGGTGGACGTGAGCTCCTCGGGGAGCGACTGCGAGAGGTTCTGCAGTTGGTTCCGCGCGATGAACGGAATCGTCCACCCGCTGTCCATCATGAGCAGCGTCGGCTCCGAGCGGCCGCCAGAGAGCCACTGCTGATACTGCGCCTGCCGGTTGTCAGTCACCTGCGACCCGGCGAGGATGTCGATGTCGATGTTCTCCGGGAGGCCGGCGTCCCGGAGCGCCTGCACGACTTCCTCTTCCGCCTCCGCGACGCGGGTGTCGGCGGCCCACTGAAGCGTGATCTCCTCGGTCGATTCTTCGGTGTTAATCGGCGTGTCGGTGTCGGTGTCCGTCCCGCCGTTACCGCCGTTGTCGTCACCGCCGCCTGTACTAATGCACCCGGCCAGTCCGACGGCGACGCCCGATGCGCCGGCCGCCTTCACAAAACTGCGTCGAGAGACGCCAGTACGCTTGCCCTTGCGTGAGTCAGCATCAACCATTACAGTCTGTATTCTACAATTAGTGATTATTTATAGTTTTGGTGCTGGCCACTACCGGTGTTGTAGTAAATTACTTGTCAATAGTCCCGGCAGTCCGAAATTCAATCAGTCGAGAATCTGGAACTATTGTCCGCAAAGGTTAGCGCCGTTGACGCTTAGTCTTTACCCGGCGCGGGCCACCTCGGCGTCTTTGGGGCTTCGATTCGCTCCATGTCCTCTTCGCTCAGGTCCACGTCGAGCGCGCCGATGTTCTCTTCGAGGTGGTCGAGTCGGCGCGGGCCGATGATGGGCGCGTCCACGACGGGCTTGTGGAGGAGCCACGCGAGCGACACCTGCGCGGGCGTGGCGTCTTTCTCCTCGGCGAGCGAGCGAATCGCGTCGAGGACGGCCCAGTTCTCGTCGGTGAAGCGGTTCGACGTGTACTCGTCCGAGTTCGCGCGCGTGTCCGCGGGCACCTCGGCGTCGCGCTCGTACTTCCCCGTGAGGAACCCGCCCGCAAGCGGCGACCACGGAATGACGCCGACGCCCTCGCCCTCACAGACCGGGAGCAGGTTCGCCTCCTCGTGGCGGTCGACCGCGTTGTACTCCGGTTGCATGGCGGCGAAGCGTTCGAGGTTCTCCACGTCGGCGGTGTACAGCGCCTTCGTGAACTGGTACGAGGACATCGTGCTCGCGCCGACGTAGCGGACGAGTCCCTCCTCGACGAGGTAGTCGAGCGCCGAGAGCGTCTCCTCGATGGGGACGCCGTCGTCCCAGCGGTGAATCTGGTAGAGGTCGATGTAGTCGGTGCCGAGGCGGTCGAGGCTCGCGTGCGCCTGGTCGATGATGTGCTTCCGCGAGAGCCCGGATTTGTTCGGCCCGTCGCCCATCGGGAAGTAGACCTTCGTCGCGATGGCGAGTTCCTCGCGGTCGCGCTCGGCGATGGCCTCGCCGACGATTTCCTCCGACTCCCCGCGGGAGTAGGCGTTCGCCGTGTCGAGGAAGTTGATGCCGGCGTCGAGCGCGCTGTCGAGGAGGTCGAGGCTCGCCTGCCTGTCGTTCATCATCCACTCCGCGCTGGAGCCGAAGTTCATACAGCCCAGACAGAGCCGCGAGACTTCGAGACCGGTATCGCCCAGATAGGTGTATTCCATGTCGGTCACACCGGTTCATACACGAACGACAATGATAAGCATGCGCACACTACGGTAGTGAGAGAAACGACCACGGACGCGCGGAGACGTAATCGCTTTACCCACGCCTCTGGAACCCGAGGTGTATGGACGGGCGCACTCGCGAGTACCTCGAAGGTCGCTTCGGCGATTACTACCGGAGCACCGACGTTCCGCTCCCGCCCGCCCCGGGCGAACGTGAGTGGGGCGTCATCCCGTGGTCGGCCGGCGGCACGCGGATGCACCGCCACCAGTCGCTTCTCGACCTCGGCGACCTCTCGGACTACCTCGCCCGGAGCGCGCCCCGGCACGTCTACTTCTCGTCGGCCCGGTTTGCCGACCCCGGCGCGGCCTCGATGGACGACAAGGACTGGCGCGAGGCCGACCTCGTCTTCGACATCGATGCGGACCACCTCCCCGGTATCGACCCCGAGACGACGGGGTACGCCGACATGCTCGACGCCGGGAAGGAGGCCCTGTTGGACCTCCTCGACCTCCTCGAAGACGACTTCGACTTCGAGGAGATGCAGGCGGTGTTCTCCGGCGGCCGCGGCTACCACGTCCACGTGCGCGACGAGTCGGTCCGCGGCCTCGACAGCGAGGCCCGCCGCGAGATAGTGGACTACATCCGCGCCATCGACCTCGACTTCGACGCACTCATCGAGACGCGACAGCACGGGACGACGACCCAGCGCGTCCTCCGGGCCGAAGGCGGGTGGGGCCGGCGGACTCACCGGCGACTCCTCGAGTTCGTGGACGCGCTGTTGGAGATGGAAGAAGACGCCGCACTCTCGCAGCTGAAGGAACTCGACGGCATCGGCGACGGGCGCGCGAAGACGATTCTCGGCGCGTTCCGCAACAACCCCGACGCCGTCCGCGAGGGTAACGTCGAGGCCGGCGGCCCGGGCGTCCGGACGCTGGTGGAGGCGCTCGCCCACGAGACCGTCGAGGACGAGACCTCGCCGATAGACGAACCGGTGACGACCGACACGAAACGGCTGATTCGCCTCCCCAAGAGCCTCCACGGCGGGTCTGGACTCGTCGTCGAACCGCTCGACCGCGACGAAATCGACGACTTCGACCCCCTCTCCGATGCGGTCCCGGACCGCTTCCGCGGCCGCGACATCGCCGTGAAAGTGACCGACTCCGGCGAGGTCGAGTTCGACGGCGATAGCTTTACACTCGACTCCGGCGTGCAGTCAGTAGACGAGAGCCTCGGCGTGTTTCTCATGACTCGCGGTCGAGCCGAGAAGGTGACAGAATGAACGTAGACGACCTCAGGAGCGTGCTTCGGACGGAGCGACAGAAAGACAGCCTACAGCACCTCCGCGAGTCGTTCTACGAGGACGTCGCGGAGTTCATCGCCGAGCAGAAGGCGAAACGCGAACAGAAGGCCGAACAGCTCGGCACCCACTACTCGCCGGAGATTCGGCGGCTCACGGACGAAATCGAGACCGCGGAGGAGGTCGTCACCTCCATCTACGAGCGCCGCGTCGGCAAGGTCGTCAAGGCCGCGAGCTTCGCGGCCGCGGGGATGTCCTCCGAGACGGACGGGCTGACCCACGAGGAAAAGCGGCTGTTCGACGACCTCGTCGACCGCATCGAGGAGAACCGCGGCACGGTGCTCTCCGCGCTCGAAGACGTGTCGGCCGCCGACTCCCCGAAGGACGGCGTTTCGGCGACCGACGTGACGACCGCGGAACCGGACGCCGGCGTTCCCGGTGTCGAATCGACGCCCGCGACGTCGCCCCCGGACGCAGTTGACGATTCCGGGCCGGCGATTCCGCCGGACGAACCCGACTCGGAAGCCGCGCCGACCGGCACCGAAACCGACGCCAGCGGCTCCGGGACCGCCACCGGCGACGCGGCCGCGGGCGACGTGCTCGCGGACGCGATGGGCGGCGGAACCGGCGACGACACCTCGAACGCGGAGTCGGGGGCCCAGACGGGGACAGACCGACCGGCCACCGAGGCGGCCGCGGTGTCGACCGATTCCGGCCCCTCGGACTCCGGCCCCGCGGTTCCGCCGGACGAGCCAGACCCGGAGACTGCGGCTCCGTCAGCGGGCGATACCGACACGGTTGAGCCGTCCGCCGACGACCCGCTTTCCGGCCTCGCCGACGAGCGCGAGACGGTCCGCATCACCGCCGACGTGGGGACCATCCTCGGCGTCGACGAGCGCGAGTACGACCTCGCCACCGAGGACGTGGTGACGCTCCCGGCAGCCAACGCCGACCCGCTGGTCGAACGCGGCGCGGCCGAGAAACTCGACTGAGAAAGACCCTTCTGCCCGCCGCCAGAACTGGTGGCTATGCTCGAAATTGGCGACGACGCCCCCGACTTCGAACTCCCCGACCAGCGCGGCGACCTCGTCTCGCTGTCCGACTTCCGCGGCGAACACGTCGTGGTCTACTTCTACCCGCGCGCCGACACGCCGGGGTGTACCACCGAGGCCTGCGGCTTCCGCGACTCGTGGGACGAGTTCGAAGACCGCGACGCGACGGTTCTCGGCATCAGCGACGACCCCGTCTCGGACCTCGACTCGTTCGCCGAGAAGTACGACCTTCCGTTCACACTCCTGTCGGACGAAGACGGAAGCGTCTCGTCGGCGTACGACTCCTACGGCGAGAAGAACATGTTCGGCAAGACGTTCGACGGCGTCTTCCGCAACTCGTATCTCGTCGGCCCCGACGGGACCATCGAACGGGTCTACGAGGGCGTCTCCCCCGACGGCCACGCCGACGAAATCCTCGCCGACCTCGACGGCTAAGCAGGCGGACGGTCAGACGTCCTGTTCCCCTCGCGCCGAGCCAACAACTACTGACCGAGTACATTCTTTACAAACGAAGGGAGACACACCGCATTTCCGGTGAAATAAACGTAGAACTCGTTGATTATTGCGCATCCCGAGAACCGCGTACCACTACGTAGCAGATGGGAGTGATATGAACGTGACGGTCGCGCCTCTGAGTCGGGCGGATGGTGGGCGAACAGTCGCCGTCGCTCGGTGGCTGGGACGCGTTCGGAAAAATACGTCTGAAGAGGCGTTACGAGGCGCTTACTGGAAGGTTCGACCGACTTCCGTCTCGCGGTCGCGTTCGACCTCGCTCTTCTGGAAGCGCTCTTCGATTTCCTCGTAGCGGCGGCGCACGTCGTCGGTGACGCTCGCGCCGATTTCGTCGAGGGCGTTCTCGAAGTGTTCCATCGTCACGCGGACGTTCCCGACGCTCTCGCCGATGTCTTCCTTTTCGACGCTCCGAATGAACTCGCGGGAGGCATTCATCGACGCCTCGCGGGCGAGCGCTTCGAGGTCGGCACCGACGTAGCCGTCGGTCTTCGACGCGATTTTATCGAGGTTCACGTCGTCCGCGAGCGGCTTTTCGCGGGTGTGCACGTCGAGGATGGCGCGGCGGGCGTCCTCGTCGGGGACGGGCACGTGGACGTGGCGGTCGAGGCGGCCGGGGCGCAGGAGCGCCGAGTCGATGAGGTCCGGCCGGTTGGTCGTCGCGATGACGACCACGTCTTCGAGCGCTTCGAGGCCGTCGAGCTCGGTGAGCAGTTGGGAGACGACGCGCTCGGTGACGCCCGAACTCGACGAGTCGCGGCCGCGCTCGGTCGCGATAGAGTCGATTTCGTCGAAGAACACCACCGTTGGGGCGTTCTCGCGGGCCTTCTTGAACACCTCGCGGACGCCCTTTTCGGACTCGCCGACGAACTTGTTCAGGAGTTCGGGGCCCTTGATGGAGATGAAGTTCGACTCCGCCTCGTTGGCGACGGCCTTCGCCAGCAGGGTCTTCCCCGTGCCCGGCGGGCCGTACATCAAGACGCCTTTGGCGGCGTCCATGTCCATCTGCTGGAACACCTCGGGGTATTCGAGGGGCCATTGGATGGTCTCGCGGAGGCGCTCTTTCGTGGGTTCGAGTCCGCCCACGTCCTCCCACGTCACGTCGGGAACCTCGACGAACACCTCGCGGAGCGCCGAGGGCTCGATGCTCTTGAGCGCCTGTCTGAAGTCGTCTTCCGTGACTTTGAGGCCTTCGAGCACCTCGGCGTCTATCTCCTCGGCGTCGAGGTCGAGCTGCGGGCGGATGCGCCGCAGGGCGTGCATCGCCGACTCCTTCGCCAGCGATTCGAGGTCGGCCCCGACGAAGCCGTGAGTGCTGTCGGCGTAGGCGTCGAGGTCCACGTCGTCGGTCAGCGGCATGTTCCGCGTGTGGACCTGCATGATCTCCTTGCGTCCGTCGCGGTCCGGCACGCCGATTTCGATTTCGCGGTCGAAGCGGCCGCCGCGGCGGAGCGCGTTGTCGATAGCGTCCACGCGGTTGGTCGCGCCGATGACGACGACCTCGCCGCGCTCGTCGAGCCCGTCCATGAGCGACAGCAGTTGGGCGACGACGCGGCGTTCCACGTCACCACCGGCCTCGCTGCGCTTGGGCGCGATGGAGTCTATCTCGTCGATGAAGACGATGGCGGGCGAGTTCTCCGTGGCCTCCTCGAAGATTTCGCGGAGCTGTTCTTCGGACTCCCCGTAGTACTTCGACATGATCTCCGGACCGGAGATGGTGTGGAACGAGGCGTCGATTTCGTTGGCGACAGCCTTCGCGATGAGCGTCTTCCCCGTGCCCGGCGGGCCGTGGAGGAGGACGCCTTTCGGCGGCTCGATGCCGAGGCGCTTGAACAGCTCGGGGTGACGCATCGGGAGTTCGATCATCTCCCGGACCTGTTCGAGCTCCTTGTCGAGACCGCCGATGTCCTCGTAGGTAACGGAGGGGCCGCCGTCGTCGCCCGGTGCGGAGTCCTTGATCTGCTCGGCGGGCTTCTGGCTCACCTGGAACTCGGTGTTGTCGGTGACGACGACGGTGCCATCAGGGTCCGTCGAGGCGATTTTGATGGGGACCGACTGGTTCGACGCGCTCATGAAGCCGAAGCCGAGCGGAAGCTGGACGCTCTGGCCCTGCGCGACCGGCTGACCGGAGAGCTTGTCGCGGATGTACGTCCCGATGTTACCGCCGATACGGAGATTCTGCGGGAGCGCGATAGTGACGCGTTTTGCGGGCTTCACGTCGGCTTTCTCCACGTCCACGCGCTCGTCGATGCCGACGCCGGCCTGCTGGCGGAGGCGACCGTCGATGCGGATGATACCCGTTCCCTGGTCTTCGGGGTACCCGGGCCAGACGCGGGCGATGGCGGTCCCGTCGTTCGGACCGTCGATGCGGATGAAATCTCCGCCTTCGAGGTCGAGTTCCGCGGCCGCGGCTCGGTCGATGGCGGCGAGTCCGCGACCGGCGTCCTTCTGTTTGAGGGGTTTGACGATGAGTTTCATTTACTTGGTGAGGGTGATGGTGAGCACGCCGTTTCGAACCGCCACGTCGGCGTCGCCGCCGGCGGGGAGTTCGAACTCCGTCTCGGTCACGCGGTCGCCGAGGTCGGCCACGACGATGGCCGTCGACCCGACGATGTCCACGTCGACCTCGTCTTCCGAGAGGCCCACGTCGGCCGCGATGACCCAGCAGTCTTCGTATTCGTACCGGCGAATGAACCGCTCGTTCCCGCCGGCGAACTGTTGCATGCTCATGATAAGTCTAACCCAAGGTTAGCGTTTTGAATATATAAATCTTTCTTCGACGAATCGGGTGACGACACCGATATACCGCATTTCGGTTGAATTGCGGTTCACAGTCGTCACGCCTCACCGTGCTATTCGCGTCGGAGTAACGTCAAACTAGTGGCCACGGCAGTCGATCGCACGGGCTACGCGGCGAATCACGGGCGAAAACTCGGTGCCGGCGTGGGGGTTTATTGGCTCGCGGCGACCAGTTTCGAGTCATGGAGACGGCTTCGGTGGACCACCACGGACGGGAGACAGCCTATCGATACCGCGACGCGGGCGGAGAGGGACCGACGATCCTCTGTGTCCACGGGAGCGGCGGCGCGCACGGCGTCTGGCGCGGTCAGTTCCGCCTCGCGAATGACTACCCGGTCGCCGCGCTGGACCTGAGCGGCCACGGCGACAGCGACGACGTGAACGCCGACATCGGCTACGAGACGCTCTCGGCCTACGTCGACGACGTGGTCGCCGTGGCCGAGGAGACCGACGCGAGCGTCCTCGTCGGCAACTCCCTCGGCGGCGCGGTCGTCCTGACGCTCGCGCTCGAACGCGACCTCGACCTCGACGCGCTGGTCCTCACGGGCACGGGCGCGAAACTCGCCGTGCTCTCGGACCTGTTGAACTGGCTCGACGACGACTTCGACCGCGCCGTCTCCTTTCTCCACGGCGAGGACAAACTGTTCCACACTGACGACGAGCAACTCGTCAAGGGCTCCAAGGCGGCGATGTACGACGCCGGACAGGCCGTCACCCGCCGCGACTTCCGGTCGTGTCACACCTTCGACGTGCGCGACGAAACCGAGGAGATTTCGATTCCGACGCTCGCGCTCGTCGGCGAGTACGACCGCCTCACGCCGCTTTCGTACCACGAGTACCTCGCGGAGACGATGCCCGACTGCGAACTCGGAACCGTCGAGGACGCCGCGCACCTCGCGATGCTCGAACGGCCGGCGGCGTTCAACGACGCCGTGAAAACGTTCCTCGACCGCCGCGTCGCATAAGTCGTCGCAACCGGGTGCGAGCGGGGATACGGACGCGAACTTCCTCAGTACAGTTCGTCGAGGTCGTCTTCGACGTGACTGTGTTCGTCGGCCGGGAACTCGCCGGCCTCGACGGCGTCCCGGTACGCGCCGACCGCCTTCTCCATCTCGGATTTTACGTCACCGAACTGGGCCGCGAAGGGCGGCGTGCGGTCACTCATTCCGACCACGTCGTCGACGACGAGCACCTGCCCGTCGCAGTCGGGGCCCGCCCCGATGCCGATAGTCGGGATGTCGATGGCCTCTGTGACCTGTTTTGCGAGATTCGCCGGGACGTGTTCGAGGACGAGCGAGAACGCGCCCGCGTCGGCGTGGGCCTTCGCGAGGTCGAGAATCTCCTGTGCGTCGTCGCGGTCGGTGCCCTGCCTGCCGTAGCCGACCTCCTTCACGCGCTGGGGGGTCAGACCGAGATGGGCCATCACGGGGATGCCGAGGCGGACGAGGTGTTCGGTCAGATCGACAGTGTGGGGGCCGCACTCCAGTTTGACCGCGTCGGCGTCGGCCTCCTTGAGCATCCGCCCGCAGTGTTCGACGCTCGACGCCTCGTCCACGCCGAACGAGAGGAACGGCATGTCGGCGACGACGAGGGCGTCGTCGGCCGCGCGCGCCACCGCGGCGGTCCGGCTTGCTACGTCCTCGACGGTCACCGGGAGCGTCGAGTCGTAGCCGAGCGCCGTGTTGCCCATGCTGTCGCCGACGAGGATGACGTCGATGCCCGCCTCGTCGACGACGCTCGCGGTCGGCGCGTCGTACGCCGTGAGCATCGTGATGGGCTCGCTACCAGCCTTCGCCCGAATGGACCGTACCGTGACCATGCGTGCCGTTCGCGCGTCCGGGTTATCAGCCTTATTAGCCAGCCCCCGGGGCACCGCCGGAGGGGCGGTCGCCGCGCCCGAGTTCCCCGACCTGCCCCCGAAGTAACACTTTACTCCGGGGAACGCACCTGTGCGAACGACGCATGCCCGCTTTGTCGCCCTCCGGACGCCGCTCGGCCCGCGGCATCTCGCCGGTCGTCGGCGTCTCGCTCCTCGTCGTCATCGTCGTCCTCCTCGCCGCGATGGTCGGCGTGATGGTGATGGGATTCGAAGACGTGCTCTCCGAGCCCCAACCGCAGGTGTCGTTCGACGTGGACTACCACCCGTCCGGCCCGGATAACGGCGCGAACGGCGCGTACATCAACATCACCCACGAGTTCGGGAGCATCGAAGACGGCAGTCTGGTGTTCGTCGTCGACGACGCCAACAACCGAATCGCGTGGGAGGACGTGTGGACCGGCGGCGAGACGGTCGGCCCCGCGGGCGAGTACGCCCACATCGACGGTGCCGGCTCCGACAGCGCGCTGAAGCCCATCTGCGAGGCGGGCCAGCGCTACCGGGTCGTCATCGAACACGAAGGCGGGTCGTCGAGCGTCCTCGTCGACTACGAGATTCCGACCGAGCCGACCTCGAAGAGCGCCGCCTGCTGAGCGACGGCCCGCACCGGGCCGTCGGAGGCGCGTCGCGAGCGCGAACCGGCACGCATTAGCCGCCGCCGTGATACTGCTACCCGTGCAACCAGTCGAGCGCTCGAATCCGGACGGCGTCGATTACGGGTGGGTCATGCAGATGACCTTCGTCACGACGATTCTCGTCGGGTCGCCCATCGTCGCGGTCCTCTCCGTCAACGCCGGCCTCCAGACGTGGGGCGCGCGCGCCGAGTTCGCGATTCGCGTCGGCGCGGTCATCTGGTTCGTGACCGCCGTCGCCCTGTTCGTCTACGCCAAGCGGACCAACGCGGGCGACGGCGGAACGCCCCCCGAAGCGGAGTTGGACACCGACATCGACGCGGAGAACTGAGCCAAGCCGAGACGAGCCCCACCCCGCCCGAGGTCTGCGTCCGCGACCGCGGTGGCGCTCGCTCCCGGAAACTCTTTCACACGATACGGCGACGTTCTCGTATGATAGACGAGACCATCGAGGAGATTCGCGAGATGCAGACGCACAGCTCCTCGGTCGTCGCCGTCAAGGCCACGCAGGCGCTCGCGGAACTGACCGAGCGCGACTACGCGACCGTCGAGGAGTTCGAACGCGACCTCGAGCGAAACGTCGGCGCGCTCAAGCGGGCGAACCCGTCGCACGCGTCGTTGTACAACGCCCTGCAGGACGTGCTTCACAGCGTCCAAGGCGAGGTCGACGACCTCGACGAGGCGCGGGAGCTCACTCTCGCCACCATCGACCGCGTGGTCGAGACCGTCGAGACGGGCAAGCGCCGCGCGGCCCAGGAAGCGGCCGCGACCATCGAGGACGGCCAGACGTTCCTCACCCACGACTACTCCTCGACGGTCATGGAGGCCGTCGAAATCGCCGTCGCCGACGGCGCGGAACTCACCGCCTACGTGACGGAGGCCCGCCCGCGCTTCCTCGGCCGGAAGTTCGCGCGCGAACTCGCCGCCATCGACGAGGTCGAACCGCATCTGATGGTCGACGGCGCGTCCGGGATGTTCCTCCCGAAGTGCGACCGCGTCATCATCGGCATGGACTGCATCGTCGAGGAGACGCTCTACAACCGCATCGGGACGTTCCCGCTCGTCGCCGCCGCCAACGAGGTCGGCGTGCCGGTCACGGTCGTCGGCTCGAGCGCGAAGGTCGTCGACGGCGGCTTCCGCTTCGAAAACGAGATTCGTTCGCCCAGCGAGGTCATGCTCGAACCCGTCGAGGGCATCGAACTGGAGAACCCCGCCTACGACGCCACGCCGGTCGACCTCATCGACGAGGTCATCACCGACGAGGGCGTCATCGAGTTCTGAGCGGGCGGCGACCCGCCCGCGAGTCGTTCGGTTTTCGTCGCTTCGACGCCGTCAGCCGAGGCTGACCCACTCGCCGGTCTCGTCGGAGCGCTCGATGGCGTCGAGCACCTCTTGGACCTCGTAGGCGTCCTCGAACGAGGGCGAGAAGTCGCCGCCCTCGGCGACCGCCGACAGGAACTCGTAGTTCTCGTGGACGAACGTGTGTTCCCAGCCGATGACGTGGCCCGGCGGCCACCAGTGGTCGAGGTAGGGGTCGTCCTCGTCGGTGACGAGCACCGTCTCGTAGCCGCGGGCGTCGCCGGTCTTTACCTCCAGTTCGTTGAGACGTTCGAGCGAGAACTGCAGGCTCCCCTCGGAGCCGTGAATCTCGATGGTGTGGTCGTTCTTGTGGCCGTCGGCGAAGCGCGAGGCCTCGAAGTTCCCGACCGCGCCGTTTCCGAACTCGGCCTGCGCGGTGTAGGCGTCGTCGACGGTCACGGGCTTGTACTCGTCCCCGCCGGGGACGGGCCGCTCGTCGACGAACGTCTGGAGGTGGCCGGAGATGCGTTCGATGTCGCCGGCGGCGTCGCGGACGAGGAAGCGCGCGAGGTCGACCGTGTGCGCGCCGAGGTCGCCGAGCGCGCCGGAGCCGGCGAGTTCCGCATCGTTCCGCCACGACCACGGCGCGTCGGGGTCGACGAGCCAGTCCTGCAGGTAGCGCCCGCGGACATGTCGAATCTCGCCGAGTTCCCCGTCCTCGATGAGTCCCTTCGCGTACCGGATGGCGGGGACGAAGCGGTAGTTGAACGCACAGCCGGCGACGCCGTCGGCCGCGCGGGCGGCGTCGCGCATCGTTTCGGCCTCGTCGAGCGTGGGCGCGAGCGGCTTCTCGCAGAAGACGCTGGCACCGGCTTCGAGCGCGGCGATAGAGGGCTCGGCGTGGAGGTGGTTCGGGCCGAGGTTGTAGAACACGTCCACGTCGTCGACCACGTCGCGCCAGTCGGTCGCGGTCGATTCGAAGCCGAAGCGGTCGGCGGCGTCGGCGAGCGCCTCCTCGTTGCGGCCGACGATGACGGAGCGCTCCACGTCGGGCGCGTCGGGGAAGAACATCGGCAGGCGAGCGAGCGCGTTGGAGTGCGCCTTGCCCATGAAGCGGTAGCCGAGGACGCCGATTTTGAGTGGTTCAGTCATTGTGCGACCTCCGTGACCGATGCAGTACCGCGAGCGAGGCCGGAGGCCGAGTCTCGCGGCATTTTTTGGTCCAGATTTTTGCGGTGAGCGGGTCGCGGAGCGGCCCCGAACCGGAAAAAGGTGGGCCTGAATCGGTAGCCAAGGACGCCGACGGAAAGTTTGTCAGTCATGAATTACTCCGCCCAGTAGGCTTCGCCGGGTTGCGTCTCGAAGACGGCGCGCGAGAGCACGTCGACGGCCTTTTCGAGGCCCTCCTTGGACGACGTGAGCGCGTCCTCGTGTTCGATGGAGAGCGCGCCCTCGTAGCCGACCATCCGGAGCGTCGAGACCACGTCCTTCCAGTGGCCCTCGTCGTGACCGTAGCCGATAGAGCGGAACAGCCACGAGCGGTCGGCGGTGTCCGCGTAGGAGGTCGTGTCGAGGACGCCTTTGATGCGCGACTCGGACTCGTACACCTTCGTGTCCTTCGCGTGGAAGTGGTGGATGGCGTCCTCCTCGCCGAGGAATCGAATCGCGTCGGTGATGGAGATGTCCTGCCAGTAGAGGTGCGAGGGGTCGAAGTTCGCGCCGATGCGCTCGTTCGTCGCCTCGCGGAGCTTCAGCATGCCCGTCGGTTCGTAGACGAGCATGTTCGGGTGCATCTCGATGGCGATGTCGACGCCGTGGTCGTCGGCGAACGCGGCGAGGTCGGACCAGTATTCGACGGCGACCTCCCACTGGTAGTCGTGGGCGTCGGCGTGCTCGGTCGGCCACGGCGCAGTAATCCAGTTCGGTACTTCGTCGTTCGGACCGCCGGCGGGGAGCCCAGAGAAACAGGTGACGGTGTTCACGTCGAGGGCGTCTGCGAGTTCGATGGCCTCGCGGAGTTCGGTGTCGGCCTCGGCGGCCGTCTCCTCGACGGGGTGCAGCGGGTTGTTGTGCGTCGCGAGCGCGCTGATTTGCAGGTCTCGGCTCTCGACCGAATCGAGGAGGTCGGCCTGCGCGTCGTCGTCCGCGAGGACGGCGCTTCGGTCGACGTGGTCCTCGCCGGGCCAGCCGCCGACGGCGAGTTCGACGCCGTCGACGCCGATACCGGACAGATAGTCGAGCGCGTCGTCGAGGGGTTCGTCTCCGAGCGGGACGGTGAGCACTCCGATGTACATATCAACCACATATACTAGGAAGTGAATAAAAATTAAGGATACACGCAACCGGGCCGACGACGGTGCGGCGGCTCCTCGAATCGGTGTGGAATGCGACGGAGTCTGCCGATTACCGGCGGAGGAACTCCGAGAGCTTCTCTCTGAGTCCGGCTTCCTCGCCGAGTCTGAGGTAGAAGGCGGCCCCGCCGTCCTCGTAGTAGTTGTCGATGCGGCGGCGGACCTCGAAGCCCATCCGCTCGTAGAAGTCGAGCGCGTTCGTGTTCGTCGTCCGGGCGTGACAGGTCACGACCGGATGCTCCCTCGCGACCTCGGCGACGAGGCGCTTGCCGTAGCCCTCGCCGCGGGCGTCGGGCGAGACCGCGAGAAAGAGGATGTAGCCGTCGCGCCGCGTGGACGCGAACGCGACGAGCGCGTCGTTTTCGTAGAGGAGATACGTGTTCGACCGGCGGTAGGCGTCCATGAAGAAGCCCCGGCGCTGTTTCAGGAGCCCCTCCTCGACCCGAATCCGCTCTTTCAGGTCCCACGCCTCCTCGGCGTACTCGCGCTGGCCGGGGGCGTCGACCCGCATCTCCACGTTGACGCTCACGTCCCGTCGTAGCCGGAGCGAGAATATAACTCCACCGTCCGTTTGCAGATCCGACCGAAGTCGCCGTCGGTAAACCGGATAACTCACCGACACGAACGACACGCGAACGCGGGGAGTCGAGACGCGCACCCGTCGCCGACCGAAAGGACGAGGGTCGGCGGCGTCTCTCCCTCCAGTATGGGATTTACGCTCCGCGACCACACCGCCGACGTGGCCGTCGAGGCCGACGGCGAGAGCCTCGGTGCCGTCTTCGCCGCCGTCGCCGACGGGCTCACCGCCGCGATGTGCGACGACCCCGCCGAGACGGGCGACCGCTTTTCGTTCGCCGTCCGCGCGGAGGGCCGTGAGGCGCTGTTATTCGACTACCTCGACCAACTCATCTACGAGCGCGACGTGCGCGGCGTCCTCCCCGCGGCCCACGAGGCGACCGTCCGGCGGGAGGACGACGAGTGGGTCGTCGAGGCGTCCGCGCGCGGCGTCCCCTTCGCCGACGTGGACGCCCGCGACGTGAAGGCAGTCACCTACTCCGAGATGCGACTGGCGGAAACCGACGCCGGCTGGGAGGCGTACGTCGTCTTCGACGTGTGAGCCGTCGTTACCGACGGTCGCGCGGCGCGCCGCGGACGCTCGCGGCGTGACGGAATCCTATTGAGTCGCCGCGTTGATTGTCCCGGTATGGAAACGCGCGAGTTCGGCGACATCGAACTGCGACGAGTTCGCGAGCACGTCTGGGAGATTCCGCAGGAGGGCGAGATGAACGCCCCCGCGCGGGTGCTGGCCTCCGAGGCGCTGCTCGACCACATCGGCGACGACAAGACGCTCGAACAGCTGCGGAACGCGACGCACCTGCCGGGTATCACCAAACACGCCATCTGCATGCCCGACGGCCACCAGGGCTACGGCTTCCCCGTCGGCGGCGTCGGCGCGACCGACGCTACGGACGGCTGTATCTCGCCCGGCGCGGTCGGCTACGACATCAACTGCGGCGTCCGCATGATGACGACGAACCTCACCTACGAGGACCTCAAGGGCCACGAGGAGGAACTCGTCGACGCCCTGTTCGAGGCCGTCCCCTCGGGCCTCGGCGGCGGCGGCGTCGTCAAGGGCGACGCCGAGACCATCGAGGACATCCTCGCCCGCGGGATGCAGTGGGCGGTCGACGCCGGCTACGCCACGGAAGACGACCTCGCCCACTGCGAGGACGAGGGCTTCCGCGACGACGCCCGCCCGGAGTTCGTCTCCCAGAAGGCGAAAGACCGCGGCCGCAACCAAATCGGCAGCCTCGGCTCCGGAAACCACTTCCTCGAAGTCCAGCGCGTCACCGACATCTACCGCGAGGACGTGGCCGAGTCGTTCGGCCTCGAAGCCGACCAAATCGTCGTCCTCATCCACTGCGGCTCCCGCGGACTCGGCCACCAGACCTGCACCGACTACCTCCGGCGCATCGAGAAGGAACACAAGGACCTGCTCGACGACTTGCCGGACAAGGAACTCGCGGCCGCGCCCGCCGGCTCCGAACTCGCCGAGGAGTACTACGGCGCGATGTGCGCCGCCATCAACTTCGCGTGGGTGAATCGACAGCTCATCATGCACCGCACGCGCGAGGTGTTCGCCGACGTGTTCGACCGCGACTGGCGCGACATGGAGATGCGTCTGTTGTACGACGTGGCGCACAACATCGCCAAGAAGGAGGTCCACACAGTAGACGGCGAGGAGCGCGAACTCTACGTCCACCGGAAGGGCGCGACGCGGGCGTTCCCCGCGGGCCGACCCGAACTGCCGCCCGCCTACGCCGACGTGGGCCAGCCGGTCATCATCCCCGGCAGCATGGGCGCGGGTAGCTACGTCCTCCGCGGCGGCGAGCAGTCGCTCGACCTCACCTTCGGCTCGACGGCCCACGGTGCGGGCCGACTCATGAGCCGAACCAAGGCGAAACAGGAGTACTGGGGCGAGACGGTACAGGACGAACTCCGCGAACAGGAGAAGATATACGTGAAGGCCCAGTCGGGCGCGACGGTCGCCGAGGAAGCGCCGGGCGTCTACAAGGACGTTGACGAGGTCGTCCGCGTCTCCGACGAGTTGGGCATCGGTGACAAGGTCGCGCGGACGTTCCCCGTCTGCAACATCAAGGGCTGAGTCCCCGACCGCGTTTCGCGGTTCAGGCGACGGTCGTCCCGACCGCGCGGCGCTTGTAGAAGTAGTACGCGAGCGCCGCGAGACCGACGAACACCGCGGTCACGCCGTCGCCGACCGCGCCGCCGGAGAGGAGCGCCGAGACGACGCTCCCGAGGCCGAGCGCGAGGACGAGCAGGCCGCCGCCGAGAATCCACGCCCGCGAGTCGCGGCTGACCTCGTCGTACTGGCCGCGCTCGATGAGCGCCATCTCCTTTCTGTGTTCGAGATAGACCACCGCGCCGGCGAACGCGAGCACGACGACGAGGATGAAGACGAACGGCACGAAGAACAGCGCGTCGCCGAGGCCGAACGTGGACTGAATGGGAACCATGGTGGACAGTCGGCGCGTGAGCTATTGAATACGGATTGAGCCGTGCTCGCACGACGTAAGCGGTGTCGCCGTCGAACGACCGGCTGACTGAGCGTCCGGGCGACCAAGTGTGCGTGCGAGTCGCGGACGCGGGCTCAGAACCTACCGGGGCCGCCCGGCCCCGTGTCCGGTCCGCCGGGGCCGGCCGGTCCCGAGGGACCTCGCCCACCGATGACGACGTAGTCGCTTTCGGGGACCGCTTCGACCTCGCGGCCGTCCTCGTATCTGACGAACGAGAGGTAGAACTCGCGACCGCACGGCGACGACAGTCCGGGCTGTTCCACGTCGTCGGCGTCGACCACGTCGCCGGTCCACGACAGGCCGGGCGCGTCGCTCTCGCCGCAGGAAAACCGGACGCCCTCGGCGTCTTCGAAGTCGTCGGTCGGGTCGGCGTACGCCCAACCTTCGAGCGGGTACGGCGTCACCGACTTGTCGGCCAGATAGCCGTCGCGTTCGAGTTCGACGACCGCGCCGCAGTGCGGACAGTAGTACGAGACGGGGAATCCCATGGGTGAGCGTAGGACTCGGCGGGCTTAACGCCCGCGCCGGTGCGGAGGTTTATCACGCATTCCGCGGCCAGCGCCCCCCGTGCGTTGAGCATCGCCGCCGGGCGAGACGCGGGAGCGCGGCACGCTGTCCGGCGGAGCGGACGTGCCGCCTGTTCGCCACTATCCTGTCCCTGCCTCCCCTAGTCCGTCCCTGTTCGTTCGAACCGCGCTCAGACCCCGGAGGGACCGCCATCGACGTATCTGAAGGCGACGCCGGCGCGGTCGGCGGTTACCTCGTCGCGGGCGGAATCGCCGACGAACACGGCCGAGTCGGGGTCGACCGCCATGCGTTCGAGCGTCGTGAGCAACGGCTCTGGGTCGGGCTTCTGCGTCGCCACGGTGTCGCGGCCGACGACGGCGTCGACGTGCCCCGTGAGGTCGTGCACGTCGAGCGCGACCCGGCAGGCGTCCTCGGCGTTGAGCGAGCAGACGCCGGAGGGGACGCCGTCGTCGGCGAGGTGGTCCGCGAGCGGGAGGCGGTCTGAGACCCACGCGCCTTCTCGCTCGTGTGCCGCGAGCTCCCGCTCCAACTCGTCGCGGACGCCGGCCTCGTCGGCCGCGTCGAGCATCTTCCAGAGGTCCAGCGAGTCGGCGTCGACGCCGGCGTTCCGCAGGACGGCCGCGGCGTCGCGGGCGGCGTCGTCCCAGTCGACGCGGAGCCGGACGATTGTCCCATCGAGGTCGTAGACGACGGCGTCGAACGCCGAGAGGTCGGGGAGCGTCATTGCCCGCAGTAGGGTACCCTGGGGAAAAGACGCTTCGGGAGAAGGCCTATACGGAAAACCGGCGTCGCCTCCGGTATGGAATTCCCGCTCCGCGAACGCCTCGCTCCGGTCCTCCCGTCGCTCGTCGTCGCGGCCGGCGTCTTCCTCCCGTGGATACAGGTCGACCCGGCACACGAGGGACCGGTCATCTCCATCTACTACGGCGGCATGGGAAGCGGGCTGGAACTCGTCCACGGTATCGTCCTCCTCCCGACGGTCGTTCTGCTCTCCGTGGCCGCGCTCGCCGGACGGCGCTCTCGCCGCGCGGAACTCGTCGTCGGCGTCGTCGGGACCGTCGCAATCCTGCGGTTCATCCAGTTGTGGGACGAGACGTTCGTCTCGGCGGCCGGCGCGTGGGTGACGCTCGTCGGATGTCTCCTCCTCGCGGGTGTCGCCGGGGTCGACGTGGTCCGCGAGCGAGGGCTGCCGACGCTCGCCCGGAGTCCGTGAGCGACTCGACTGGCTGAAAAAGAGGCCGATTCGTCCGTTCAGTCGAGAAGCGACCGCGCGATAATCTCCTTTTGAATCTCGCTGGTCCCCTCGTAGATGGTCGTAATCTTCGAGTCGCGGTAGTAGCGCTCCACGTCGAAATCGGTGGTGTAGCCGTAGCCGCCGTGGACCTGTACGGCCTCGTTCGTCACGTCGACCGCGGCCTCGCTGGCGAAGTACTTCGCGATGGACGCCGCGGTCCGCGGGTCGTCGCCGGCGTCGGCGATGCGGGCGGCCTCGCGGACGAGCATCCGCGAGGCGTGAACCTGCGTGCCCATGTCGGCGATTTTGTGGCGAATCGCCTGAATCTTCGAGATGGGCTTGTCGAACTGCTCGCGCTCGTTCGCGTAGTCGATGGCGTCGTCGAGCGCGGCCTGCGCGAGTCCCACGGCCTGCGAGGCGATGCCGATGCGGCCGCCGGTCAGGATTCGGAAGGCGGCTGAGAGGCCCTTACCCTCCTCAGTGAGCCGGTTTTCGGCCGGGATACGCACGTCGTCGAAGAGGAGCGCCGTCGTGTCGGACGCGCGGAGGCCGAGTTTCTCCTCTTTCTTGCCGACCTCGTAGCCGGCCTCCTTCGGGACGAGGAACTGCGTGACCGACGACGGGTCGTCGGGGTCGGTCTTGGCGAAGAGGATGCAGACGCCGCCGCGCTGGCCGTTCGTTATCCACTGCTTTTTCCCGTTGATGACGTACTCGTCGCCCTCTCGCCGGGCGACCGTCGACATCTCCGCGGGGTTCGACCCGGCGTCCGGCTCGGAGAGGCCGAACATCCCGACCGGTCGACCGCGGGCCATCTCGGGCAACCACGTCTCCTTCTGCTCCTCGGTAGCGAACTCGGCGATGCACTCGGTGGCGAGACAGTGCACGGAGAGCGCGGTGGCGACGGCGAGTTGGCCGTAGGCGACCTCCTCGTTGACGACGGCGTAGGTGGCGCGGTCGGCACCGAACCCGCCGTACTCCTCGGGGACGGTCAGCCCGGTCAGGTCGAGTTCGGCGAGGCCGTCCCACACGTCCTCCGGGAACGTCTCCGTCTCGTCGGCCTCACGCGCAGTCGGGCGAATCTCCTCGACGGCGAACTCGTGGACCACGTCGCGGATGGCCCGTTGCTCGTCGGTCAGACCCGTGGCAGACCCTACGGTTTCCATGGTGATGAGTACGGACCATCATTGAAAAAGATGATTGAACTGCCGGTCGTCCGTCGGGCGTCAGCACGCCACAGTCTCGCCCGTTCTGCGGGGCGTCACTCAGTCGCGTAGGTACGCCAGTACCTCGTCGGCCGGCGCGCCGAGACCGCCGCCCTGTGCGAAGGTCGGTCCCCCGCCGCCGCCGCCACCGAACTCGTCTGTCACCTCGGCAACGACGTCGCCGGCGGCCGCGTCGCCGGCGCTGGCGACGACGACGAAGGGCGCGTCGGATTCGCCGACGGCGACGAGCACGTCCGCACCGTCGCGGGACTCCTTGGCCGCGTCGCCGACCTCGTTCGCGTCGAAGCCGGAGACTGCACCGACTTTCCACGTCAGCCCGTCGCGTTCGACCGTCTCGAAGTCCGCGAGACGGGAGCGCAGTACCTCGGACTTCAGGTCGGCGAGTTCGGACTCCAGTTCTTCGCGCGCGGCCGCGACGGTGGCGGCGGTCTCTCCGAGTCCGTCGAGGTTCGTGCCGAGCGCTCGGGCGGCCTCGTAGGTGGACCCACGGACCGCGGCGCGGCGGTCGATAGCCGAGGCACCGACCGCGAACTCGACGCGGGTGAGTCCCTCGCCGGGGTTCGACCGGCTGAGCACCTCGACCGGCCCGATTTCGACGGTGTTCGAGACGTGCGTCCCGCCGCAGGCCGCCCAGTCCCAGCCGTCGATTGAGACGACTCGCACCGACTCGGAGTCGGCGAAGACGCCCTCCTCGGTCTTGACGTTGAACGCGATTTCCTCGCGCTCGCGGGCGTCCGCGACGGGTATCTCCTCCCACGTCACCTCGCGACTGTCCCACACCGCTCGATTGACGAGACGCTCCAGTTCGACGAGCGCGTCGTCGTCGACCTCGGTCGAGGTCTCGAAATCGACGCGGACCTTCTCCGCGGAGATGTCGAAGCCACCGTAGCCGAGGTCGTCGAAGATGCGGCGACCCGCGCCGTAGAGAACGTGACTCGCGGTGTGCGCCCGCATGCAGTACGTTCGGAAGTTGTCGTCGACGACGCCGGTCACCTCGTCGCCAGCGACGAAGTCGGGGTCGGCCGCGAGGTCGTGGACGACCGTGCCGTCGGCGTCCGTGCGGACGTGTTCGACGTCGACGCCGCCGAGAACGCCCCGGTCCGCGGGCTGACCGCCGCCTTCGGGGTAGAAGTACGTCTCGTCGAGGACGACCGACCGACCGTCGACGCGCGTCACCGTCGCGTCGAACGCCCGGACCGTCGGGGACTCGGATGCGAGTGAGTCGGACATATGCGCGTCGAGACGCCCGACCGAGAAAAATCGTGCTACTCGTCGACGAGGGTCACGTCGAGGCGCTCTTCGAGGGCGCGGATGGCCGAGCCGCCGACGTTCGCCCGGGTGGCGCGGCCCTGCTCGATGGCGAGCAGTTGCTTCTCGTCGAGGTCGAGTTCGTCGGCGAGGTCGGCGAGTTGGAGGCCGGCGTCCTGCCGGGCGGACTCGACGACGCCGCCGTAGCCGGAGACGAGGTAGGGAAGCCGGTCTTTCTCGTAGTTCGTTCCCTTCTCCTCCCAGTGTTTGGAGTCCCCTTTCGCGCTGTCGTACATCTTGGCCGTCCGCTGGGCGGCGCGTTTCTTGCGGTTCCGCTCGGAACCGTCGCGCGAGGCGTCGGTCGACTCGCTCTTTCGGTCCGCGTGGCGGTTCTCGCCGTGCGGCGCGCAGTCCGGGCAGACGAGCAGGTCCGCGCCGGCCACGTTCGCACGCCGGAGCTTCGCGGTGCTGCGACCGCAGAGTTCGCAACTGTCGCCGTCGCCGCCACCACCGCCCCGGTTGGTCGAGTACTTGGCCATGCCCCGTGTTACTCGTTCGACCCTTTTAAACTCGCGGCACGGCGCTGACACCGGTGCTCGAATCCGGAGTCGGCACGGCCGCTGACCGGTAAATAACGAGGCGCTCAGAGCGGTGAATCGCGAGCGAGACGCATCTCACCGGCGAGCGGGTCAGAGAAATCCAGAGAGGAGTTCCTCTCTGGGGTGTAGTTTCGTGGAAGGATTGTGCGTGGGTGATGTCCGTGTAGGGACGTCACCTGCATCTTGCGATGCGTGGGACCGGATTTGAACCGGCGGACCTCTACAGGACAGCGCCCTCAACGCTGCGCCGTTGGCCTGGCTTGGCTACCCACGCTCGCTGTGTCTTACTGCACTCTCGTTTACCCCGTGGTAATTTAAATGACTTTCCTTTCGACTCGGCAATGTCGGGCGTTTGCAGGCGCCGTACCGCGGGCGGGCGACCGAACGATTTTGGCCTCGCAGCACCGGGATACGCCTATGGAGTTCCGAGCACGCGACCACGTCCGCGGACTGACTGCGATTCTCTCGGTGCTGTCGCTCGCGCTCGTCTTCGGCGCGGTGCTCGGCGCGATTCCTCGCGCCGCGATTCCGACTGTTCCCGAAGCCGTGCTGAACGCGATTCCGCACGTGAACGCGGTCATCAGCACCGTCGCCATCGTCACCATTCTCGCTGGCGTCCGGTTTGTCCGCCGCGGTGAAATCGAGCGCCACCGGCGCATGATGCTCACGTCGTTCCTCCTCTTTGCGACGTTCCTCGTCCTCTATCTCTACAAGGTCGTCGTCCAGGGGACCGCCGAGTTCCCCGGCCCCGACGCAGTCTACCAGTTCGTCTACCTCCCGACGCTGGCGATTCACATCCTCCTCGCAGTCGTCTGTGTCCCCGTCGTCTACTACGCGCTGCTGTTGGCACTGACACGACCGATAACCGAGGTCTTCGGGACCGAACACGCTCGATTCGGCCGGGTCGCCGCGTCGCTGTGGCTCGTGTCGTTCGTCCTCGGAAACGTCGTCTACGTCCTCCTCTACGTCGTCTACTGAGACGGGAGTCGGCGAACGCCGCCGCTCAGGCGTTCAAAGGGAGTACCCGTCCGACGCCCGCGGCGGGGCGCGGCCCGAGGGCCGTTGGTTCGGACGGGCGGTAGTACGTGGTGCGACCGGCAGGTCACAGAGACGGGGCGTGCGGGTCCTCCCGCGGCGTTCCACCACCCCGTCGATTCGCACTCCGTACTCCGCTCGCAACCCGGTCCTCGGCGAGTCGGAGTACGGTTCGAACCACGGGCGCGAGAGAAAAGAAAGGCCGCGTTGACTATGCTATCGAGGCTCTCGGTGACTGTCAGACGGAGCGATAGGTTGGGGGGACGAGACAGATGAGACTCAGTCGCTCAGCGGCGCTTCGGCACCGACGACGGGGCGACTCACGTCGCGGTCGGTCTCCTCGCCGTCGATGTCGTAGGGATACTCGCCGGTGACACAACCGAGACAGAGGTCGGCGCGGGACTTTTCGAGCACCTCGGCCACAGAGTCGATAGAGAGGTAGCCGAGACTGTCGGCGTCGATGGTGTCGCGGACCTCCTCGACGGATTTGTCCGAGGCGATGAGTTCCTCACGGGTGGCCATGTTGATACCCATGTAGCAGGGCGCGACGATGGGCGGCGCGCCGATGCGCATGTGGACCTCGGTCGCGCCGGCGTCGTACAGCAGTTGGACGAGCTGGTTCGAGGTCGTCCCGCGGACGATGCTGTCGTCGATGAGCGTCACGGACTTGCCCTCGACGGTGCTCTTGATGGGGTTGAGCTTGAGGCGGACGGCGCGCTCGCGCTCGTCTTGGGTCGGCATGATGAACGTCCGGCCGACGTAGCGGTTCTTCATCAGTCCCTCGGCGAACTCGACGGTCGCGTCGTCCTCTTGGGCGGCCTCGGCATAGCCGGAGGCGAACGCGCGGCCCGAGTCGGGGACGGGCATGACAACGTCGGTGTCGACGCCGTTTTCGTCCCAGAGTTTCCGGCCGAGTCCGCGGCGGACCTCGTAGACGAGCGTGTCGTTCATCACGGAGTCCGGGCGGGCGAAGTAGATGTGTTCGAAAAAGCAGTGGGCGGTGTTGTCGCGTTCGACCAGTTGATACGAGTCGAAGCCGCTTCCGTCGGGGTCGAGGACGACGAGTTCGCCCGGTTTCACGTCGCGGACGAGTTCGCCGTCGAGCGTGTCGATGGCGGCCGACTCGGAGGCGAGCACGTAGCCGTCGTCGAGTTTCCCGATACAGAGCGGTCGATTTCCTTCGGGGTCGCGCACGCCGAGGACCGTCTCGTCGTGCATGATGGTGAGCGCGTACGAGCCGTGGATGCGCTCCATCGTCCGCTTGACGGCGCGGACGAGGTCCTCTTCGAGGAGGTTGCGCGCGAGGTCGTGGGCGATGACCTCGGTGTCACCCGTGGAGGTGAACGCGTGACCGAAGTTCTCCAGTTCGTCGCGGAGTTCGTCGGCGTTGACGAGGTTGCCGTTGTGCGCGAGGCCGAGCGACCCCGATTTGAAGGAGACGGCGAACGGCTGGGCGCACGACTTCGACACGTCGCCCGCGGTGGGGTAGCGGACGTGGCCGATGCCGGCCTGACCCTTCAGACCGTCGAGGTCGTCGGCGTCGAACGCGTCGCCGACGAGACCCATCTGGACGTGACTGTGCTGTTGGAACCCGTCGTGGGTGACGATGCCTGCGGACTCTTGGCCCCGGTGCTGGAGGGCGTACAGCGAGTAGTACAGGGGCCGTGCGGCGTCTCGACCGCCGAGTGCGACGCCGACGACACCGCACTTCTCGGTCGGTCCGCCGATGTGGTGGTGGGAGTCGTCCCGCCCAGTTACCATGGAAGATGGTAGAGAGTCGAGGGGGTAAAAAACCCGTCCTTATGCAGTAACGGCGGGGTCCGAAACCAGGAAATATGCACATCAGTGCATAATTAGGTTCGAGGTCGGCGACTGCGAGATGGCGCGCGACCAGACGAGAACAGAACCGACTCACCCGTGGCTGGCCTCGTCGCCCGCGAGGACAGCGACAGGACAGCGACGGCTCAGCGGGTGGTAGTGGTCAGCGAGACCGGTGACAAAATCTGGACGCGAGTCGAGGGTGCGGAGGCGACGCCGTACTCGGTGCTAGCGAGTGTCACGGGTGCGGAGACAAACCGGGAGTCAGGAACGCGGATTCGTTCTCGCCGCAGACGGCGAGAGAGAAGACAGAGACGGTCTGAGACCGTCGAGAGTCGTTAGTTGTCGCCGGACTTCGACTGCCAGGCGTAGCTCCGACGCTTCTTCGACTTACCGAAGCCGCAAGACGAGCAGACCTTCTTCTTCACGTGGTAGGACTTCTCGCCGCAGCGACGGCACTTGACGTGCGTCGTCTTGTTCTTCTTTCCTTGGCTGGGGGTTCCTGCACCCGTCATGCTTTGATGGTGACGACGTTATCGCCGCGTATAATGGTTGTGTCTTGGACTTGCTCGAGTTCGATATCCCCGGGCACGGTGTCTTCGTCCAGCGCTTCTTCGAGTACGACGTTCATGTGCTGGTCGTAACCAGCGAGGACGCCGAAGTACGCGTTTCCGTCCTTGAGGAGAACCGTCACCGGCTCGTCGAGTGACGCTTCGAGGACGTCGAGGGGTCGGCCGCTCATGCATCAAATCCGTCTCGTAGTTATCTTAAATGTGCCGGACCGACAGTGCGAGATGGCCGTCGAATCCGATCGTCCGGGTCGAAATCGTCGTCGAGCGAGGGAATCTTCGTCTCACGTGAGACGTTCTCTCACGAGCCCCGGGCGTGCGGGCGCGGTGAACCCACGTAGTTTTTAGTACCCCCGTGAGTAGAACTCAGTACCAGAAACCCGCGGGTAAGTGCGGGCGCGCCCAGTTCGACCGGTTCGGGCCGTCTCGTACGCGGGGTCATTCGACCGACGAGCTGCAAGACGCCGGGGCCGGTGGCCCCCAGACACCCGTCTTTCCGTGAGCACCTTCGCCACATCGTGGCTTTCGATGCTCGGAATATCGAGACACACAAACCATGGAAATCGAAATCGCAACCATAGGCGGATACGAAGAAGTCGGCCGTCAGATGACGGCCGTCCGTGCCGGAGACGACGTCGTCGTCTTCGACATGGGTCTCAACCTGTCGCAGGTCCTCATCCACGACAACGTCGAGACCGAAAAGATGCACAGCCTCGACCTCATCGACATGGGCGCTATCCCGGACGACCGGGTCATGAGCGACCTCGAAGGAGACGTGCAGGCCATCGTCCCCACGCACGGCCACCTCGACCACATCGGTGCCATCTCCAAGCTCGCCCACCGCTACGACGCCCCCGTCGTCGCGACGCCCTTCACCATCGAACTGGTGAAACAGCAGATTGAGGGCGAGAACAAGTTCAACGTCAACAACGACCTCGTCAAGATGGAAGCCGGCGAGACGATGTCCATCGGCGACTCCGGCAACGTGGAACTCGAGTTCGTCCACGTCACTCACTCCATCATCGACGCCATCAACCCGGTCGTCCACACGCCCGAGGGCGCTGTCGTCTACGGTCTTGACAAGCGCATGGACCACTCGCCGGTCCTCGAAGACCCCATCGACATGAAGCGCTTCCGCGAAATCGGTCGCGAGGGCAACGGCGTGCTCGCGTACATCGAAGACTGTACGAACGCCGGCCGGAAGGGCCGCACGCCCTCCGAGTCCGTCGCGCGCCGCCACCTCAAAGACGTGATGACCTCCGTCGAGGACTACGACGGCGGCATCGTGGCGACGACGTTCTCGTCGCATATCTCCCGGGTCTCCTCGCTCGTCGAGTTCGCCAAGGACATCGGCCGCCAGCCGGTCCTCCTCGGCCGCTCGATGGAGAAGTACTCCGGCACCGCCGAGCGCCTCGGCTTCGTCGACCTCCCCGACGACCTCGGGATGTACGGCCACCGCAAGTCCGTCGACCGCACCTTCAAGCGAATCATGAAGGAGGGCAAGGAGAACTACCTGCCCATCGTCACGGGCCACCAGGGCGAACCGCGCGCGATGCTCACCCGCATGGGTCGCGGCGAGACGCCGTACGAGATTGACGACGGCGACAAGGTCATCTTCTCGGCGCGGGTCATCCCGGAGCCGACGAACGAGGGCCAGCGCTACCAGTCCGAGCGCCTCCTGCGCATGCAGGGCGCGCGCATCTACGACGAGATTCACGTCTCGGGCCACCTCCGCGAGGAGGGGCACTACGAGATGCTGCAGGCGCTCCAGCCCCAGCACGTCATCCCCGCTCACCAGAACCTGAAAGGCTTCGCTCCGTACGTGGACCTCGCGGAGAGTCAGGGCTACGCCCTCGGTCGCGACGTCCACGTCACGCGGAACGGCAACATGATTCAGCTGGTGGAGTGATGACTCCCGACGCGACGGAAAAGCGGGTGCTCGAGGCGATTCGCGAGCGACGCGAACTCGTCAACGACGCGCTCGACGAGGACGTACCGATGGCCGAGCCCGAGCGGCTCTACGAGGCCTCACGGTACCTCCTGAAAGCCGGCGGCAAGCGCCTTCGGCCGACCGTCTCACTCCTGACCGCGGAGTCCCTCGCGGACGTCGAACCGATGTCGGAGGACTACCGGGCGTTCCCGACGCTCGCGGGCGACGCCATCGACGTGATGGTCGCGGCCGTGAGCATCGAGGTCATCCAGTCGTTCACGCTCATCCACGACGACATCATGGACGACGACGACCTCCGTCGCGGCGTCCCGGCGGTCCACAAGGAGTACGACAACTCGACCGCCATCCTCGCCGGCGACACGCTGTACGCCAAGGCGTTCGAACTCCTGACGAAGACCGGCGCTGACCCTGCCGACGGCCTCGAAGCCGTCCGTCGACTCGCGACCACCTGCACGCAGATCTGCGAGGGGCAGGCGCTCGACATCGAATTCGAGCGCCGCACCGAGGTGCTCCCCGACGAGTACCTCCAGATGGTCGAACTGAAGACGGCGGTCCTCTACGGGACCGCAGCCGCCGTTCCGGCGGTCGTCATGGGCGCAGACGACGACGTCGTCGAGGCGCTCTACCAGTACGGCATCGAGTCCGGCAGCGCGTTCCAGATTCAAGACGACGTGCTCGACCTGACCGTGCCGTCGGAGCAGCTCGGCAAACAGCGCGGTTCCGACCTCGTGGAGAACAAAGAGACCATCATCTCCCTCCACGCGCGTCAACAGGGCATCGACGTGGACGACCTCGTCGACGCCGAGACGGCCGAGGAGCTCACCGAGGAGGCAGTCGAAGCCGCCGTCGCAGAACTGAACGAGGCGGGCAGCATCGACTACGCCCGCGAGATGGCCGAAGACCTCACCGAACAGGCCAAGTCGCGACTCGACGTCCTCCCGGACAACGAGGCTCGCGACCTGCTCTGCGACATCGCGGACTACCTCATCACCCGCGGCTACTGAGCGCGCGGCGTCGCCGCGAACCGCGGCCGCGAGGTTCACTTCTTCGGTCGTTCCGTCCCCGAGTCTCGCCGTAACTCATATTTACTCTGAAGTGCTAACATTTCACGTACCCCTGCCCGCGCGAGGACCCTTCCCCGCAATCCGGGCCTGTTTTTAGGCGCGCCGCGGAAGCCAACGGTAATGGACGACGAGCTTCGAGAGCGCATCGAGCGAGAGGCCGAGAAGCACGCGCTTCTCAACGCGGTCAAACACGACAGCGACGCCGACGTGGGCGCGATTATGGGCCCGCTGATGGGCGAGAATCCCGACTTCCGCCAGCACGGCGGCGAGATACCGGGGCTCATCGGCCCCGTCGTCGCCGAGGTCAACCAGCTGTCGGCGGGCGAAAAGCGCGACCGACTCGAAGACCTCGCACCCGAGGAACTCGCCGAGATGGAAGCCGAGGAGGAAGCGGACGAGTCGCTGCTCCCCGACCTCCCGAACGCCGAGGACTACGACGAGGTCCGCATGCGCGCCGCCCCGAACCCCAACGGCCCGTGGCACCTCGGCCACGCCCGCATGCCCGCGGTCATCGGGACGTACAAGGAGATGTACGACGGCTCCTTTATCGTCCGATTCGACGACACCGACCCGGAGACGAAGCGACCGGACCTGACGGCGTACGACGCCATCCTCGACGACATCGACTACCTCGGGTTCGAGCCCGACGACGTGATTCGCGCCTCCGACCGAGTGGAGACGTACTACGACCACGCCCGCGAACTCATCGAGATGGGCGGCGCGTACACCTGTTCGTGTTCGGGCGAGGCGTTCTCGAACCTGAAGAACGACGGGAAGCCGTGTCCGCACCGCGACAAGGACCCCGAGACGACCCGCGAGGAGTTCGAGGACATGGTCGCAGGCGAGTACAGTTCGGGCGAGATGGTCCTCCGCGTCAAGACCGACATCGAACACAAGAACCCCGCGCTGCGCGACTGGGTCGCCTTCCGCATGATAGACACGCCGCACCCCCGCGAGGAGGCGGCTGACTACCGCGCGTGGCCGATGCTCGACTTCCAGTCCGGCGTCGACGACCACCTCACGGGCGTCACCCACATCATCCGCGGCATCGACCTGCAGGACTCCGCGAAGCGCCAGCAGTTCGTCTACGACTACTTCGGCTGGGACTACCCCGAAGTCGTCCACTGGGGTCACGTGCAGGTCGACGCCTACGACGTGAAGATGTCCACGTCGAGCATCAAGGAACTCATCGACGCGGGCGAGGTCGAGGGCTGGGACGACCCGCGCGTGCCGACAATCAAGAGCCTCCGCCGCCGCGGCATCCGCGGGCAGGCCATCGTGGACGCGATGGTCGGCCTCGGAACCTCCACCTCGAACGTCGACCTCTCGATGTCGACGGTCTACGCGAACAACCGCGACCTCGTCGACGACGACACGGACCGCTACTTCCTCGTTCGGGACGTCGCCGAGGGAACCTCGGCGAACAGCCAGACTGTGTCTGGCCCGTGTGAGGAGTTCGCCGTCGAGGGCGGCCCCGACAGCGCCCACCCGCCGCTCCACCCGAGCTTCGAGGAGCGCGGCACCCGCGACATCCCGGTCGGCGACAGCGTGCTCCTCGAGTCGGGCGACGTGCCCGCCGAGGGCGAGCGCGTCTGGCTGAAGGGCTTCGGCGCGGTCCGGCGCGAGGGCGACTCGCTCGTCGCCACCGGCGACGACCTCGACGTGGTCCGCGAGGGCGACGTGGCCGTGATTCACTGGGCACCGACCGACGGCGTCTCGGTCCGCATGCGTACCATGGACGGCGACGTGACGGGCGTCGCTGAACCCGACTTCGGCGACGTACCCGAGGACGAACTCGTCCAGTTCGAGCGCGTCGGCTTCGTCCGCGTGGACGACCGCGGCGACGACGAGACGGTCGTCTACTTCGCGCACAAGTAAGTCGAGCGACCGAAACCCGCTCTCGACACAAATACTCGTTTTACCCACCGCCGCGTAGGGGGTGGTATGACCCTCCTCGACCTCACCCGTCGCGTCGAAAGCGGGATGCCGACGTACCCCGGCGACCCGCCTGTCGCCGTCGAGTCGCACGCCGACTTCGAGACCGACGGCTACCGCGTCTCGCGGCTCGAACTCGGCACGCACGCCGGAACGCACGTCGATGCGCCCGCACACACCGAACCGGATGGCGCGACCCTCGACAACTTCCCAGTCGATGACCTCCGGTTCACCGCTCGGGTCGCCGACTGCCGAGACGTGGGGCCCCGCGGTCGAATCGGGCCGGACGCGATTCCGGAACATCTCGAACCCCGCGTGGATTTCCTCGTGTTCCGAACCGGCTGGGAGGACGAGTGGGGGACGGAGCGCATGCCCGACCACCCGGCGCTCGCGCCCGAGACGGCACGGGCCTGTGCAGAACGGGGGCTCTCGGTCGGCATCGACGCGCTCAGTCCGGACCCGACCGGCGGCGACGGCGTCCCGGCGCACCACGCGATTCTCGGGGCGGGACTGCTCGTCGTCGAGAACCTCTGCGGGTTGGACGCGCTCCCGACCGACCGGACGTTCGACCTGTACGTCATGCCGCTTCGGGTGGACGCCGATGGCGCGCCCGCTCGGGTCGTCGCCGACGCGGAGACGGGGCTGATTCGGCGTCGAGACGAGCAGTAGTTCGGCCGCGGCGCGGCCGACCGCGGGTCCGGGTGGAACGGCGGGCCTTAGACCACCACGGTGAGGACGAACCCGACGAGCATCGAGAACGTCAGCAGCGCCTGCACCGCCGCGGTGGCGAGGACGCCGACGGTGGCGACGAGCGCGCGCCGACCGCTCTCTTCCGCGTCCTGGTGTTCGAGGTATTCGAGGGCGAAGACCGTGCCAGCGACGCCGACGAAGATGCCGAGCGGGCCGATGAGGAACATGAGCAGGAAGCCGGCGACCCCGGCGACAATCGACGTTCGGGTCGATGCGCCGCCGAACCGCGCGGCGACCATCCCGCCGGCGTAGTCGGTGACGAGCGCGACGAGACCGACGAGAGTGAGCCCGACGAACGCGATGGGCCCGGGGTCCGCAAAGCCGGTCGATACCCAGTAGATGACCACGCCGAGCACGGAGAGGAGCGCGCCGGGGAGCAGCGGAAGGACGCTCCCGACGACGCCGAGGACCAAGAGGGCGAGCGCGACCCAGAGGAACACGTCCATATCGGGGTGGTTCGGGCCGGGGGCTATTCACCCCACCGAGTGGGCGCTGTGTGGCCTCGTCCCCGCCGCGGCGCGGGTCGAGGAACCGATTCGCGCGTCGCGTCGCCTGATTTCCGCCCGTTCGGGGGATAGTTTATTGCCTCTACCGGAATATGTCACTAAGAGTCATGGCTATCGACCCGCAGTTCGAGACAAACAGGGAGAAGGTCGGAGAGGAAAACGGCGTGGCCGTCTGGGGACCGGTCGACCCGCCGGAGAAACACGGCATCCACGGCACGCACGTCGCGGTGGACTTCGACATCTGTCTCGCCGACGGGGCGTGTCTGGAGGACTGCCCCGTAGACGTGTTCACGTGGGTCGACACCCCGGGGCACCCGGAGTCCGACATCAAGGCCGAACCGACCCACGAAGACCAGTGTATCGACTGCATGCTCTGTGTCGACGTCTGCCCGGTCGACGCCATCGACGTCGACCCCGGGCGAGCGGGACGCATCTGAGGGAAGAAACCCCGATTTTTTGCGGGCGAGGACGCCGACAGCGACCCCGTGAGCGGCGCGGACATTCCGGCCACCTAGCACAAAAGATTATTATGAATATGAGCTAGCATTAACGGGAGAGTGTTCTCAATGCACATGGTGGTACTTACCAAAGGCGTGCCCGACTTCCGGGAGGGCCAGGTATCGTTTGACGAGGACGGGCACCTCGAACGGGGGAAGACGCCCACAGTAATGAATCCGAACGACCGCTTTGCGCTGGAGGCGGCGCTCCAGACGCGGGTTCGACACGGCGGGCGAGTGAGCGTGATGAGCATGGGGCCGCCGGGGTACAAGGAGGTGTTACAGGAGGCGATGGAGACGGTGTACGCCGACGACCTCCACCTCGTCTCGGACCGCGAGATGGCGGCCGCCGACACGTGGGCGACGGCCATCACGCTCAGCGCGGGCATCGAGACGCTCGGCGAACCGGACGTGGTGTTCGCCGGGTTCAAGACCGCAGACGGGGAGACGGGCCACACCGGCCCGCAGACGAACTGGTGTCTCGACATGCCGCTCGTCACGCACGTCATCTCCCTCGACATCGACGAGGAGGCGGGGACGCTGCGCGCCAAGCGACTGGTCGAAGGCGACATCGAGGAGATAGAGACCGTCGAGACGGAGCTTCCGGCGTTCGTCGTCGCGGACCCCGAGTTCGAGCCGTCGTATCGGACGGCGGGCGAGCGGCTGACGCTAAAGGACCTGCGCGAGGAGACCCGAGCGCGCGCCGAGAACTACGAGGAGCACCTGACGGTGCGGGACCACGCCGACATCAACGTCGACCCGGACTACATCGGCCTCGACGGCTCGCCGACCATCGTCTCGTCGGTCGACCCGATTCCGAAGGCCCCGGCGGAGCGGGAGGCGACGATGGTCGACCCGGACGACACGGGAGCCATGCAGGACGTGCTGACCGCGATGCAGTCGGCGGTGGGCGACGACGCCGGCGACGCCGCGGCCGCGGGGGGTGACTGAGCGTGACCGACTTCGACCCCGGCGACTACGAGATTTCGGAGCTCGGTCCGGCCATCAAGGACATCGACGACCTCGGCGAGTTAGAGGAGATTCTACAGGCCGAACACCGCGGGCAGAACCGCGCGCCGGCCGTCGCGCTCATCGAGAGCCGCATCGAGAAGTTCTCCGAGAACGACGACGAGCCGGCCGATGCCGACGGGATGGACCTCGCGTCGATGAGCACTGCAGAGGTCGGGAACGCCCTCCAGAGCGTCGAGGAGGTCTCGGACCTCGAATCGCTCCTCGAACGCGAGGAGACCGGCGAGGACCGCGACCCGGTGAAGCGGCTCATCAGAAACCGCATCGACTCCGTGAAGGGAAGCGACGAGGAAGACACGGAAGTCGAGGTGGACGAACGGCCGCCCGAGGAGCGTCACCCGGACCTCGACCACCCGACCCGCGACAAGCGACACGTCCGGTCGCTCCACGGGGGTACCTACCGCGACATGTGGGTCTACTGCGAGACGCAGGCGGGCGAACTCGTGGACGTGTCCAAAGAGATGCTGGGCAAGGCCCGTGAACTGATGGACACCTACAACGACGACTACACGACCGACGAGCGGGTCGTCGCAGTCCTCATCGGCTCCGACGTGTCGAAGCACGTCGAGGACGTCATCGCCTACGGCGCGGACGTGGTCGTCGTCCGCGAGGACGCCCGGCTCGAACGCTTCCAGCACAAGCCGTACACCGAGATATTCTGCGACATGGCCCGCGCGGGGGCGACCCACGAGAACTTCGAGGTCACGGACGGCCGCGACGAGCCGTGGCGCGACTACGACAAGCCGCGGTACGTGCTGTTCCCGGCGACGAACAACGGCCGGGACCTCTCGGCGCTCGTGCAGGCCGAACTCGACTCCGGCCTCGCCAGCGACTGCTCTGGGCTCTACATCACGGAAGAGGTCATCTCGAACCCGGTCAAGACCGGCGTCGCGGGCGAGAAAAAGGAGTTCCAGCGCGTCCTGCACATGAAGCGCCCGGACTTCTCCGGCTTCGAATACTCGACCATCCTCTGTATCGACAACCCGACGCGGGAGTTCCACCCGCAGGGCGCGTCGGTCATCCCGGGGAGCTTCGACCTGCCCGAACCCGACGCCGACCGTGAGGGACTCGTCGTCGAACACGACGCCCCGCTCGACGACGACTGGTTCCGCGTCACCGTCACGGACTTCGACCAGTTGGACGAGGGTATCGACCTGACCGGCCACGACGTCATCGTCGCGGTCGGCCGCGGCATCGGCGACGACCCGACGAAGGGTATCGAACTCGCCTTGGACCTCGCCGGCCAGTTCGAGGACGCCGAGGTGGGCGTCACCCGCGGCATCGTCACGGGGTCGTTCAACTTCGACGGCCACGTCGAGCAGTACACCCACGAGGACAGACAGATAGGCGAGACGGGGCAGGTCGTCGCGCCGAAACTCTACATCGCGGCGGGCATCTCCGGCGCGGTCCAGCACAAGGTCGGCATGGACGAGTCGGACACCATCGTCGCGGTCAACACCGACCCCGACGCCCGTATCCGCGACTTCTCGGACTACTTCATCGAGGGCGACCTGTTCGAGGTGCTGCCGAGGCTGACGACGGCGCTCAAGGAGGGCCGGTTCGAGGCGGCGGTCGCCAGCGACGGGGGAACCGAACCGACCGGAACGCCCGACGATGGCGCGGCCGCGGACGACCGGGGTGAGTCGCAATGAGCGACTACGAACACTACGAGGCGCTGGTCGTCGGGGCGGGTCCCGGTGGGGCGGCGGCGGCCGCGACGTTCGCCAACTACGGCATCGAGACGCTCGTCCTCGAACGCGGCGTCGAGGCCGGGTCGAAGAACGTCTCGGGCGGGCTCATCTACGCCGAGGAGTCCGCGCCGTACACCATCGACGACCTCTTTCCGGGGTTCCGCGAGGCGGCCGCCGAGCGGCCCATCACGAAGTACCGCATCCACAACATCGCCGGCGACAAGGTCGAGTCGTTCGACCTCACGGACCTCCACGAACACGACACCGAGTGGTCCGACTCCGTTCTCCGGCGGAAGATGGACTCGTGGCTCGAAGACCGCGTCCACGAGCGGACCCGCGAGACCGGCGGCGGCCTCCTGACGGGCGTCCACGTCAACGGCCTGCTCCGCGAGGAGGGCCGCATCGTCGGCGTCACGCTGGACGAACTCGACCCGATAACCGCCGATATCATCGTCGCGGCCGACGGGGTGAACTCCGAACTCGCTCGCGACGCGGGCCTGATGGACTGGGACGAGCCCGACGAGTGGTTCCAGGGCGTCAAGGCCGTCGTCGACATGCCGGAAGACGCCATCGCCGACCGGTTCGACGTGGCGGAAGACGAGGGGGCGGCGCACCTGTTCTCGGGCGACCTGTTCGAGGGCGTCCGCGGCGGCGGCTTCCTCTACACGAACCGCGACACGCTGTCGCTCGGGACGGTGTTCCATCTCGACAGCCTCGTCGCGGAGCAGGCGGAGCCCCACGAGCTACTGGACGGGCTCTTGACCCATCCGCTGCTCGCGCAGTGGCTCGGCGACGACTACACCGAACTGGAGTACAGCGCGAAACTCGTGCCCGACTCCAAGAAGGTCGCCCTGCGCGAACCGCACTTCGGCCGCCTGCTCCTCGTCGGCGACGCGGCCGGCCAGATGCAGGCACAGGGGCCCATCATCAAGGGCATGAACCACGCCGTCACCGCCGGCGCGCTCGCCGCGGAGTCGTACGCGCAGGCCAAGTCGCGCAACGAACCGGAGAAGGCTGGGACCCGCTACGCCCGCAAACTCCGGAGCGAGGGCGTGATGAAGAAGCTCCGCCCCCGCGGCTACGAACTGCTCCGCGGCGTCGCCGAGGATGACGGCGTGACCGACGTGGTCGATATCGTACTCACCTCGGCGGTCGGGCGCGCCGGCGTCCGCGCGCTTTCCGGACGGCTCGAACGCCTCTACAACGTCCCGACGCTGTCGGCGCTGATGCCGGACACGCGGACGCCCTACGTCACGCTCCCGACGGTCATCGCCGAGGAGTTGGGAACGCGAGTGCGCGACGAGAGTTCGGTGACGCCGCCGGACCTCGAAGCCCGCATCGGCGGGCTGACCTACGACACCGACATCGGCAGCCCGCACATCACGCTCCGCGACGAGTCCTACGAGGCGAGCGGGGCCGCGGTGGCGGCCTGCCCCGTCTCCGCGGTCGACTTCGGCGGCGGCTGTTACCGCGAGGAGGTCGTCCGGACCAACGGCTCGGAGGAGCGCGTCGTCAGCCTCGACACCCAGCCCTGCGTCGAGTGCGGCACCTGCGCCGTCGTCGCCGACACCGAATGGACCCACCCGCGCGGCGACAAGGGCGTCGAGTTCAAGTGGGGGTGACCGAGGTGAGCCAATGAGTCGCGACGTGACCCAATCGGAGTCCCGCCCCGTCGCCGACGGTCGCGGTGCCGAGGAGCGCCACCCCGAAGACGTTCGATTCGGGGAGCGTGCCAGAGCCCTCGCCGCCGAGGCCCGAGAGGCCCGGGAGTCGTTCGACCCGCCGCCGCCGTCGGCCGCGGACCAGCGCGCGCTCGAATGCGCCCGCGACGGCGTCGGCCCGGCGGTGTCGCTCTACGTCAGCGCGCGGACGGGCGACCGGCAGGTCTCGTTTACCGGCGAGGAGTTCGAACTGCTCCACCGGGCGATGAACGACTGGCTCACCATGTACGCCCAGTGTTACGGCGTCGACCTCGACGCGGACTTCACGGTCCGCGAGGCCGCCGAAGTCCTGCTGCGGACCCACGACGTGCTCGACACCGCCCAACTGCTGACCTGCGTCCCCGAGAGGCGCTGAGGGCGGCGCACGAGCCCCGATTCACCCGTCGGCTCCACCGACTGTCGTCGGGTCCGGCACGAACAACAATTATAAATCATGAGTGTGATTGTGTACCATGGAAGTAACTGACAGTCTCAACTTCGGACACAAAGACCGCAAGGACATCTACGAGTACATCGAGCGCCACGGGACCGTCCGCGAGGACGAGGTACGGCGAGCGCTCAACTTCGAGCCGGCGGCGCTGGGGGCGCACCTGACCGTCCTGCGGCGGGACGGCTACATCCGAAAGGTCGGCAACCACGTGGAGGTGGCCTACGCGCCCGGCGAGGAGGAGACGGTGGAACTCGGCGACCTCGACGTGACGATTCGGATGGCCCAGAACGTCGACTTGGAGAGCCTCGTCGACGCCATCCACGAGGTCGCGGACGAGGGCCGGTACATCGAGGCCGAGACGGTCGCCGACCTACTCGACCACGAGGAGGTCGTCCTCCGACACAACGAGGTCAGTTCCCGGATGGTGTTCGTCGCCACCGTCGGCGACGAACTCGCCGGCTGGGTCCACCTCGACCTGCCCGAGGCGGAGAAACTGAGCCACACCGCCGTCCTGACAGTCGGCACGCGACCGGAATTCCGCGGCCACGGCATCGGGAGCAAACTCCTCGACCGCGGCGTCGACTGGGCTCGGGAGCGCGGCTTCGAGAAACTCTACAACAGCGTTCCGGCGACCAACGAGGAGGCAATCGCGTTCCTCGAAGGCCACGGCTGGGAGACCGAAGCCGTCCGCGACGCTCACTACAAGATAGACGGTGACTACGTCGACGAAGTGATGATGGCCGTCACGCTCCGGTGAGCGCCGCCTCGACCAGCCGCCGACCCTGATTTTCTGCGCGTCGTCGCTCCCCGACAGCGACGCATCGACCTGTGACTGCTCAGCCCGCGGCCGGCCGCACTACGACCAGCCGCACTGCGACCGGCTGACTTACGCCCAGTCGTCTTCGGCCCCATCGAGGGGTTCGGCGACGACGCCGTCCTGCTGGACGAGCGCCCTCGCGTGGGCCGTACAGACGTCCCTGTCGGCGTCCCACGGAACGTAGAGCCTGACCGCCGCGACGTTCTCGCAGTCGGGTTCGCTACACTCGGCCATACGGAGAGCGTCGGCTCCGACGACTATCGGTGTGTCGGCGGGCAAGCGACTGAGATGCGGCCGCTCCTTGGGCGGGTGTCACCGGAATCGCTCGCGTTCCTCGTGGGCCGCGTCGGTGCCGTACTCGTCCACGAGCGGTTCGTAGGCGTCGCCGAGCGCGCGCATGGCCCCCGCGGTCGAGTGGAAGTCGAGTTCGTCGGCGACGACGCTCCACGGCCGCGTCTGGAGGACCTTGCGGACCAGCAGTCGCTCCTCTCGGGGCGTGAGCGAGGCCCGCTCGGGGTTCGTGAGGTGCGCGAGGCCGAGTCGCCGGAACGCGCCGGGCGCGGTCGTGTAGAGCCCCGGCCCGTAGGACGCGCCCACGATGACGCGCCACTCGTATTCGGAGAGGTCGGGTTCGGCGGCGGTGTCGACGGCGGCGAGGGCGGCCCGCGCCACGTCGGCGTCGAGGTCCGAGAGGGCGTCGCCGAGCACGTCGCTAACGCGGCCGCGGAACCACGCCGCGTGGCGGTCGCGGAGGTCGCGGCCGGCGGGCGACAGGGGGTGCATCATGAGCGCCGAGTACTCGCCGCTGGTGTCGTTTCTGGTGGTCGAAAGGTGGACCGTGCCGTAGCCGTTGTCACGCCAGAACGAGAGGAGTTCGGGTGTCGCGCCGAAGCCGACGCCGAGGTAGTCCGCGTCGTCCGCGAACTCGTCGCGTATCTCCGAGAGGAGCCGTGAGCCGAGACCAGACGACCGGACCGCGTGGTGGGTGGCGATGCGCATCACGCGGTAGCCCACGGGGACGCCCGCGTCCTCGTCGCGGAGTTGGCTCGTGAACACGTCGGGGAGCATGTTCCCGCGGATGCGGCCGCCGTCGTACATGTGCTGGCGGGTGTCGGCGTCGAGGCCACCCTCGCGCGCGAGGAGCGCGACCGAGACGACGCGTCCCTCGTGGGTGAGCGCCCGAAGCGTCAGGTTCGGGGCGTCGAGGAGGCGAGCGAGGTCGTCCGGTTCGGTCCGGTAGTGCGCGAGGACGAGCAGGCCGAACGCCTCGCGGAGCAGGTGCTCGTCCGCCAGGAGGTCATCGGGCGAAAGCGCCCGGTAGGACGTTGACTCCGGCGTCGCGTCCGTGACGAGCTGGTCGACCGGCGGCCGAGCGTCGAGGAGGAGCGCGCGGAACGTCCACGACTCGACGGGGTCGCCGGCGGCGTAGCGAATCGGGTCGTCGAGGCGCGCGTCGGTCACCTCGCGGTCCGCGTCGTCGAGGCGGTCGCGGAAGCGGACGGCGAAGCCGCGACCCGCGCCCTCGTAGCCGCGGACGGTCGTACAGAAAGCGACCGCGGGCGCGGCGAGGAACGATTCGAGGAGCCTGACGGGAAGGGCGGCCGCCTCGTCCACGACGAGCGCGTCGGCGTCGGCCGCTGCATCGCCGGCTTCTGTCGGCGGGACGTACCGGACCCGACCGCCGCGTTCGGACAAGATATCGAAGTCGTCCGCGCCGCCCTCACGGAGCGCGCCAAGTTCGGAGAGGAGTCGCTCGGCGCGGGCGAACACCTCGGCGGCGTTTCGCTTCCCGGGCGCGGTCACGACCACGTCCTTGCCCTCGGCCGCGAGACTTCCGGCGGCGAGGCCCGCGGCGCTCGACTTCCCGCGGCCGCGGTCGGCCTCCACGACGACGGCGGTTCCCGGTTCGGACAGCGCTTCGAGGGCAGCGAGCGCGTCGGACTGGTCGGCGGTGAGACAGTCCTCGTAGGCGCGACGCGGGAACCGGCGGTCTTTCTCTCTCGGCACCCGCGGCGGGGCGGCGTCGAAGCTGATTCCCTGTCGGTACGCGCCGTCGCGTTCGACGGTTCCCGAATCGAGATCCACGAGGGCGACGCCGGGGTGGTCCCGGAGCGTCGAGACGAGTCGGCCGCGGAAGCGACCGGTTACGTCGCCGATGGAAAACGGCGGGACGGCCAGTCGCTCGTCGAAGGAGTCGCGGCGGACCGCCCACTCGTCGAGAGAGGGGGTGAGCAAAACGAGCAGGCCGCCGCCGTCGACCGCGCCGGCGACGCGGCCGAGCGCGTTCGCCGAGAACTCCTCGTGGGCGTCGAGGACGACGAGCGTCCGGGTCGTCCCGAGGAGCGACGAGGCGCGCTTCGGTTCGACGCGGTGGAAGCGAAAGCCCTCCCGGGCGGTGACGAACGTCACCTCGTCGTCGGGCACGTCGGCTCCGCGGACCGCGTCGAAGGCGGCGTCGATGCCGGCGTCCCGGTCGCCGGCGAGGACGAGGAGGCGTCGCTGGTTCGTCGCCATCGCCTCCTCGCGGCGGGCGGCGGCGAGCGCCTCGACGTCGGGGTCGTCGCCGAGTCTGGTCATGGGATGGATACGCCGGCGCGGCTATTCACTTCCTTCGGTCGGGTGCGAGCGACCAGCAATTCGGTCGGCACAGCGGTGGTTTTGGTGGGGCGTCACACTCCGCCGAATGTGAGTTATGTGAGCAATCGACACGGTGGTTCGGGGCGTTGTGATCGGCGAGAAATCGGGCGATTCGCGGGTCGTGCGGACGCGTCGCACGCCGGTACGATTTTGAAAGCGCTTTTATGGGGGCCGGAGCAAAGAGTGGTTACAGCCTGTCCGGGGTTGATGAACCTCCTCGCCGTAGGGAAATCGTTGACCGGTCGCGACCGACCGACCGGTGTGATACCGGCGAGGGAGTCGAGCCCGCGAGCAGGATATAGGTGAACAACAATGGCTGTTTACGTAGACTTCGACGTACCGGCCGACCTCGCTGACAGCGCCGTCGAGGCGCTCGAGGTCGCCCGAGATACTGGTATCGTGAAGAAAGGAACCAACGAAACGACCAAGTCCATCGAGCGGGGCAACGCCCAGCTCGTCCTCATCGCGGAAGACGTCTCCCCCGAGGAGATCGTCATGCACCTGCCCGAACTCGCCGACGAGAAGGGCATTCCGTTCATCTTCGTCGAGACGCAGGACGACATCGGTCACGCCGCCGGCCTCGAAGTCGGTAGTGCCGCGGCCGCCATCGTCGACGCCGGCGACGCGTCCGACGATGTCGAGGACATCGCGACTAAGGTCGAGGACCTTCGATAACCGACCATGAGCGCGGACGAACAAGCCAGCGACTCGACGCCTGCCGAAGTCATCGAAGTCGTTGGAAAGACTGGGATGCACGGCGAGGCCATGCAGGTCAAGTGCCGCATCCGCGAAGGCTCCAACCAGGGCCGTATCATCACGCGAAACGTGCTGGGTCCCGTCCGCGAGGGCGACATCCTCCAGCTCCGCGAGACTCAGCGTGACGCCGACTCCATCGGAGGGCAGTAACAATGGTCGAGAAGCGCACGTGCGACTACAGCGGTGAAGAGATCGAGCCCGGCACGGGCACGATGTACGTCAAGACCGACGGCACCATCCTCCACTTCAAGGACTCGAAGGCCGAGAAGAACTACTTCCTCGGCCGCGAGGCCCGCGACCTCGAGTGGACGGAGGCCGGCCGCCGCGCGAGCGGCAAGTCGGAGGACAACTGATGTCCGACGCAGAGCGCACCTTCGTGATGGTCAAGCCCGACGGCGTCCAGCGCGGCCTCATCGGAGACATCGTCTCCCGCTTCGAGGACCGCGGTCTCAAGATGGTCGGCGGCAAGTTCATGCAGATCGACGAGGAGCTCGCCCACGACCACTACGGTGAGCACGAGGGCAAGCCCTTCTTCGAGGGTCTCGTCGACTTCATCACGTCCGGTCCCGTCTTCGCGATGGTCTGGGAAGGACAGGACGCGACGCGACAGGTCCGCGGCATGATGGGCGAGACGGACCCCGCAGAGTCCGCTCCCGGCACCATCCGCGGCGACTACGGTCTCGACCTCGGCCGGAACGTCATCCACGGCTCCGACCACGAGGACGAGGGCGCGAACGAGCGCGAAATCGCGCTCTTCTTCGACGAGGACGAACTCGTCGACTACGAGCGCATCGACGAGACCTGGCTCTACGAATAAGTCTCGTCTCGCGGTTCTCACGCTTTCTTCCGAGAGGAGCGGCGGCCACGTCCTCCCCTCTCGTCCGCGCTCCAGCCGCCGAGAGGGCGTTCTCGTCGGTTCGGTGTGCGGGATTCTACCATCGGTCATCCGCGGTCGGCGGCGACCGTCTCCGCGCCCTGACCGTCCACTACGCGGCGAACAACGGTTTTCTCGTCGCCCGGCGAAACGTGTCACATGGTCGAAGTGGAACTCGTACTCCTCGCGCTCGCGGCGCTGTTCGTCGTCGGCGCGGTGGCGATGCTCGGCGCGACCGCGGTAGCGGCGTGGACGGCCACGCGGCTGGTGGTGACGCTCTCGACGCTCGTGCGGCCGGTCGTCCTCGGGCCGACCGACATCCGCGACGTGGAACTCCGCGTGGCCGGCCTGCGCGCGCTCGACCACGTCGATTCGGGCGTCGTCACGAATGTCGTCCCCGAGCGGCGGCGTGGCGCGAGCGGACTCACCCGGTTCTCTCGCCGAGACGGCGTGCGGCTCGACCTCGCGCTCGCGACGCCCGACGACCGGACCGCGACCGTCTGGGTACCCGTTCCCGAGGCGCTGACCGGTGGGTCGCGGTTCGAGCGCATCGCCGCCGCGTGCGACGTGCCCCCAGAAGAGATTTCGGACGCCGTCGGCGCGGAGCTTCCGCTAGTGCGCGGTTCCGACGGCGGATGGCGCGTCGGAAACAGGGGCCACCGTGGACCCGACGACGATACCGCACTCGCGTCTTCGTTCGAGACCGAGCGCGTTTAATTCGCGCAACCGGTACTGGCGGGTCGTCAGGCGCGCCGTCGCCGACCACCGCCGAGGCGCGACCGAATACGGTGGGCCGCCACCTTGGCGATGACCCGCGGACCCGGTGGGAGCAAGCCGAGTTGGCGCGCGATTCCCATCAGATTCACGAGGTTCCACTGCTCGACGATGCGGCCGTCTTCGAGGCGGAAGACGAAGAACGCCGGTTGCTCGAACGACTTCCCGGTCGGGACGAGGTTCCCCCACGGCTCCTGCGGCGTCCCCCGCGCCGTGAGTCGCATCATCACCCGGTCGCCCTCGCCGACCGCGTCTTCGACCGCGAGGTGCCAGTCGGGGACTGCCCCGCGGAAGCCGAGTATCTGGTCGACCAGCGCGTCTCTCCCCACTTGTTCGACGCCGACGCCCAACTGGTGAGTGACGACATCCTCGCGAACTAACTCCTCGGCCGCCGCCGCGTCCCCCTCGTTGACGAACTCCCCGACGTATCGGCGGCACAGTTCGACGTTCGTCCGTTCCGGTGCGACTGATTCGGTGCCCATACCGAACGATACGTTGTGTGGTATGTTAACATTTATTTCACGTGGAGGGAGCCGTGACACTCACGGCGACGAGAACGCGGGACAGTTCCGCGGCGCTACGTGTTCGATGCGGCGTAAAAAGAACGAACGGGGAACGACGGGTCGGGTCGCTCAGTCGGCCTGCGGGACGGGCGCGTCGAGGTCGATTTCGCCGGCGTCGAGTTCGGCTTCGACCTCGCGGGCGGCCTGAACCATGTTCTCCATCTTCTGGTAGGCGACCTCGCGAGGGAGGAGCTTCACGCCGCAGTCGGGCGAGACGGTGAGCTTCTCCGGCGGGACGACCTTCAGGCCCTGCTTGATGTTCTCCTTAATCTCCTCGACGGTCTCGACTTCGGTGGTGTGCACGTCGAGGACGCCGAGCGCGAGGTCCGGCTCGAACTCGGGGTCAGTGAACACGTCGATCTGCTCGTAGCCGCCGTTGCAGAGTTCCACGTCGAACTCGTCGATGGGGTAGTCGTTGAGTTCAGGGTAGATGCGGGAGTAGTCACCGTAACAGACGTGGAGGCCGATGCGGACCTCGTCGGAGATGCCCGCGACGATGCGTTCGAGACACTCGCCGACGATGGCGTGGTCGTCCGGCGTCGTCGCCAGCGCGGGCTCGTCGATCTGGATGTAGGTCGCGCCCGCCTCGACGAGCTTCTCGATTTCCTCGTTGACGAGGTCGGCCAGCGCGTACGCGAGGTCCGCCTCGGAGTCGTAGTGCTCGTTGAAGGACCAGCTCGCGAGCGTGTAGGGGCCCGTGATGGGCACCTTGACGGGCTTGGAGGCCACGTCGCTCGTGAACTCGAACTCGTCGACCAGCCACGGCTCGTCGTACTCGACCTCGCCGACGACAGAGGGCTTGTCGAAGTAGTTGTGACCCCACACCTTCACCGGGCCGTTGAACTCGTAGCCGGGGATGCGGTGGGCGAAGTACTCGACCATCTCCTCGCGGCGCATCTCGCCGTCGACGACGGTGTCGAGGCCGGAGCGCTCGTGTTCGTGCGTGATGACTCGACAGGCGTCGTCGTGAGCCTCGTGGAGGTGCTCCTGCGTGAACTTGGAGTCGGGGTCCTCCGCGAGGTCGTTGGCGCGGTTGAGCCACTTGGGCTTCGGGTAGGAGCCGACGACGGTGGTGAGCAGGAAGTGCTCGTTGTCGTGGTTCTCGGGGCGGAACTGCTCGCGGTTCTCGGCGTCGCGGCTCATGCTTCCACCTCCAGTTCGTCCTCGGTAGCGGCCGCGAGGGCGGCGAGCTTCTCCGTCGCGCGGTTCTCAGGCAGGTAGAACAGTTCGGTGTTGGAGGTCACGTAGGCGGTGTCGAACGTCTGGCTCTGGATGTTGTCGAGGGTCCACTCGACGCGCTCGCGGACCGTCGCGGGGTCTTCGACCAGCGTGTTCTGGCCGTCGACGAGGCCCAGAGCGATGTCGTCTTTCGTGCCGTACTCGTTGACGTTGTAGAGCGTCTGGTCGCGGTCGCCGGCGACGAAGTCGAAGCCGATGGCGTCCACGTCGGCGTCCATGAGGTGCGCGTAGACCTTCTCGTCGAGCGCGCCCCAGTAGGTGTGGACGACCACGTCGGCGTCGGTCGCGTCGGAGACGGCGGAGATTGCCTCGGGGACGCGCTCGTCGACGTCCTCGCCCGGCGGCGAGAACACGAGCGAGGGCTCGAGGAGGAACAGCGTCTCGTGGTCGGGGAAGGCGTCGACCTCGCCCGCGAGGAACTCGCTCACGGCGTCGAGGAAGTCGGCCTCGTCACCGTAGTGCTCGTCGGTGGCGAGGTCCGAAAGCGAGTACGGGCCGGGGAGGACCGCCTGCAGCGACTCGCCGCCGAGGAGGTCGGCGGTGGCGTCGAGTTCGTCCGCGACGTCGCCGGAGAAGGTGAGTTCGCCGCGGACCTGCGGGTCGCGGTAGAAGTTGTTGTTGTCGTAGTAGCGGACGATGCCGCCGGTCTCGACGTTCTCGTGGACCGTCAGCGGGTGCGCGAGCATGTCGTCCCAGCGGAGTTGCCCCTCGACGACGCGGTCGAGGCCGGCGTCAGTCTGCTCGGAGACGACTTCCTCGCGAGCGCGGTCGTACGCGCTCACGATGTCTGCGCCCTCGGTACCGGAGATGAGGTCGTGTTTCTGGTGGCCCTTGAGGTCGGAAAGCTCCTGTTTCGCCCAATCCGGGAGGGGATACAGTCCCGGTGTCGTCGAGACGAGTTCAGTCATCACTCCTGGCTAAGAAATGACGGTGTATAATATTTCCTGTATCAACATATGCGCATTGGTTATTCCAACGCGAGCACCGTGAGCGTCTCGTAGGGGTACGACTCCTGAACGACGACCTCGTGGCCGAAGCCGTTGGCCTCGGCGCGGGCGAGCACCTCGTCGTAGCCGGTGAAGCTACTCACGAGGAGGAAGACGGTGCCGCCCGGTTTGAGGACGCGCCCGACCGTGTCGAGGAAAGGGTCGATGATTTCGCGGCCGTCCTCGCCGCCGGTGAGCGCGACTTCCATCCAGTCGTCGCGCGCGGCTTCGAGGTCTTCGGGGAGGTACGGCGGGTTGAACGCCACCGCGTCGAAGGCGTCGTCGCGGAACGGTTCGACGAGGCTCCCGCGGACGACCTCGAAGCCGCGGTGGCCGTCGGCTCGGAGCGCGGCGGCGCGCTCGGCCGCCTGCCGGCAGGCGTGGGGGTTGAGGTCGCTCGCGACCACGTCGGCGTCGGTCTTCGTCGCGAGCCGCTCTGCGACCCAGCCCGAGCCGGTGCCGACTTCGAGGACGCGCCCCGAGACGCGCCCGACCGCGGCCTGCGCGAGCAGTCCGGAGTCCTCCGCGGGCTGGTAGACTGAGGTGTTCATTCCGCGGCGCTCGGCGAGGTCGGTCATTCTTCGGCCCCCTTGGAGCCGGTCGAGGCCTCGTCGTCGCCGCCTTCACCGTCCTCGACGCCGCCGTCGGCTTCGGGGCTCGTCTCGGGTTGCTGGTCGGTGAGCGGAACCGGTCGCGAGGGGTTCCGTTCGGACAGTTCGCGCTGCGGGAACGGGATGGTGATGTCCTCCTCGGCGAACGCCTCACTGACGGCCGAGATGGTCGCGGTCCGCGCGCGCCACCACCGTCGGGCGCTCGGACGGTCTATCCACGGGCGTACCCCGAGGACGACCGCCGAGTCGCCGAACTGCTTGGCGACGACCTGCGGCTTCGGCACCGACAGCACCTCGTCGAGGTCTTCGACGGCGGCCTGCGCCACGTCGGCGGCGCGGTCGAGGTCGGTCTCGTAGTCGACGCCGACCTCGACGTCGAGGCGGAGTCGACCCTTTCGACTGCGGTTGACGAGGCTCTCCGAACTCACCACGTCGTTCGGAATCATCACGAACTCGCCGTCGAACGTCTGGATACGCGTGTTCACGACCGTGATTTCGGTGACGATGCCCTCGTGGTCGCCGACCTCGACCCAGTCGCCGATTTCGAACGGTCGGGAGAACATGATGACGAAGCCAGCGATGAGCGCGCCGAGGGTCTGTCTCGCGGCCATACCGACCACGATACCGAGGAAACCAGCGCCGACGAGGAAGCCGCCGAGGTCGGCCCGCCAGATGCCGAGGATGACCGCGAGCGTGGTGAGGTAGGTCGTCACCTGCGCGATGCGGTAGATGATTTCGCGCTGGTGGTCCGAAATCTCCGGGCGCGTGCTCGCAATCTCGCCGATGAACCGGCCGAGGACGCTCGTGAGGACGTACGCGCCGACGACGAACGCCGCCGACAGCGCGATGCGGACGAACGTCTGTCTGTTGAGGTCGTACTGCGCGGAAATCGTGCCGATGTCGCCCGACAGCGACCAGACCGCGAAGACGAACGCCCCGCCGCCGGCGACGACGACGAGTCGGAGGACCGTCACCGAGAGGTGCCACAGCGGCATCGAAACGAACTCTACCTCCTTGTCGTGGAGTCGCGCGCCGAGTCGCCAGACCGCGACGACGACGACGGTCAGGAGGACGCTCGCGGCGACGCGGAGTTCGAACGTCGGGAACAGCGACGCGATATCGAGAACGGTACCGCTCTGGAGGGGGGTTGCCGTCGAGGCGAGGCGGAGGAGCACCGCGGCGAGTGCGGGGACAGTCATGGGTTATAAGCCGACCGACGCGGCGAGTTGCGCGAGTTCGGCGAACTCAGCGGGAGCCATGTTGCCGGCGCGCTTTCGGAGCACGTCCTCGTCCGCGGCCTCGACGACTGCTTCGGGGTCCGACAGCCCGGAGATGTGCGCCGTGTTGCGGATGCCGTTTCTGATGGTCTTTCGTCGCTGGGTGAAAAGCGCCTTCACGAAGTCGAGGAAGAACGCCTCGTCGTCGACCTCGTAGTCCGGCTTCCGCGGCGTGATGCGGACGATGACGCTCTGGACCGCGGGCTTGGGGTCGAACGCCTCGCGGGGGACGTGCTCGCAGAGTTCGACCTCGCCGTAGTGCTGGGTGCTCACCGAGAGACGACCGTACTCCGAGGTGCCCGCCTCGGCGGCCATCCGCTCGCCGAACTCCTTTTGGAACATCAACACGAGCGGCTTCCCGCGGGGGAGCAGGCGGAACGAAATCTCCGAGGAGATGCCGTACGGGAGGTTCGAGACGCAGGCGGTGAACTCGGGCAGGTCGACGTCGAGCGCGTCGCCCTCGACGACGGTGAGCCGCCCCGATTCGACCTCCTCGGCGAACTCGCGGCGCAGGTGTGCTGCGAACGTTCGGTCCTGTTCGACGACGGTCACGCGGTCGGCGACGCCGAGCAGTCGGTCCGTGAGGACGCCCGGCCCGCCGCCGATTTCGAGGACGTGCGAGCGGTCCGCCTCCTCGGGGAGATACGTCGGGATTCGGTCGACGACGCGGTCGTCGACGAGGAAGTGCTGGTCGTGGTCCGGGTTCCCGCGAGCGCCCGCCCGCCGGATGAGGGCGTCCGGGTCGCGCGCGGCGGCCTCGCGGACCTGTTCGCTGCCGTCGCTCGTCATTGGGAGAGGTATCGTGCGGGAGCGGGTAAAAGTCCCGTTCCGCTACCGTCCGTCGTGTCCGACGAACGTCTTGTACTTCACGTCGTTGTCGCGGAGTTCGTCGAGGATGCGCTCGACGATGACCTCCTTCGGGCGGTGGAGCCCCGAGACGCGCTCTTCGAGGTCCTCGAACGACTCGAACGGCCCCTGTCGCTTGCGCGATTCGAGAATCTTGTCGCGGAGCTTCTTCCCGATGCCGGGAAGCAAGTTGAGTTGGTGGAGCCGCAACGTGATGGGCTGTGCGTCGTTGTAGAAGTCGACGAACCGCCGTTCGTCGGCCTCGACGATGTCCTCGACGACGTAGTCGACTTCGGCCGTCGCCGTGTTCGAGAGGTCGCCGTACGAGAGTTCTTCGACGGACTGAATCAGTTCGCGGTCGGCGGCCGGCGAGACGACGAGCCGGTCGCCGATGCTCACGTCGGCGTCTTCGACGAGGGTCAACTCGAGGAGACGGAAGTCGGACTCTCCGAGCGCGTACGCGATGGGTGCCGCGTCGAAGCGCCGTCGGTCGTCTCCTTGACGCCCGTGGCGGAGTACGTCGAGTACGACGACGTACTCGGTCGTGGCGTCGGCGTCACCGCTCTCCGTACGTGTCATGTCAGTAGTTACGGCGAGCCGATATTTAAATAGTTGGCCGCGCTGTCACGCGGTCAGACGTACTTCGCGACGACGTTGAGGATTTCGTCGAGTTCGTCGCCCGAGAGCGCGTAGCGCTGCTGGGCGAACACCGCGCGGAGTTCGTCGCGCGACTGCGGGAGGAGGTCCGCGATTTTGATGGCGGTCGGACCGTCGACCTTCTCGAGCTCGGCGAGCTCCTCGACGAGTTCGCGAGATTCCTCGGGGTCGAGGTGGGCGAACCGGTTGACGTGTTCTATCGCACGGGCCAGTTCGTAGCGCATCTCGCGCTCTTCGTCGGCGGCGCGTTCCGCCTCAACCTCGGCGAGCAGCTCCTTGACCTCGGAGGTCGTCAGATACTCCTCGTCGAGCTTTTCTTTGAAGATGGTCATCGCTTACTGCTGGGCGCGCAGGTGAGCAGGACGGACGATAACCGTCTTCTCTTTGCCGCCGTCGTTGATCTGGACCTTGAACGCGCGGCCCTGCTTCCCGGTGACTTCACCGGTGAGACCGTTGAAGCGCGGGTGGAAGCGACCCTCGCGGACGCTCGGGTCGATGTTGAGGTGGACCTTCTGGCCCTCCTCGAATTCCGCGATAGCGCGCTGCGGCGGCGAAGTGCCGCGCTCGCGCGGCTTGTTCGAGAGCTTTCCTCGCGTCCCCTTCATCGGACCGTTGGAGCTCGGCATAGTCGTGAGAACGAATACTTGCGTCGCCATTATAAATTGCACGTTACGAACCGCGCGTGTGTGTCTCCCGCGTGGTCGCGCGGGAGGGACGGACTTAACCCGAGTCGGCGCGGCGCTTCTCGTATGTCCGAAGACGAGCGACGCATCGAGACGCGCGCCATCCACGCGGGACAGGAGCCCGACGAGGAGACGGGGGCGCTCATGACGCCCATCTACGCGAACTCGACGTACGCCCAAGACGGGCCGGGCGACCACCGCGGCTACGAGTACTCCCGCACCGGGAACCCGACGCGAACCGACCTCGAATCGAACCTCGCGGCGCTCGAAAACGGCTCGTACGGCCGCGCATTCTCATCGGGGATGGGCTCGATAAACACCGTGCTCAACCTCCTCGAAGCGGGTGACCACGTCGTCGCCGGCAACGACGTGTACGGCGGCACCCACCGCATCTTCACGCAGGTGTACGAGAAGTACGACCTCGAATTCGACTTCGTCGACACCACCGACCACGACGCCGTCCGCGACGCCGTCCGCGAGGAGACCGAACTCGTGTGGGTCGAGACGCCGACGAACCCGCTCATGCGCGTCAACGACATCGGCGCGCTCGCCGACATCGCCCACGAGGTCGACGCGATGTGCGCCGTCGACAACACCTTCGCCACGCCGTACCTCCAGCGCCCCCTCGACCACGGCGCGGACATCGTCTCGCACTCGCTGACGAAGTACCTCGGCGGCCACTCCGACGTCGTCGGCGGCGCGCTCGTCACCGACGACGCGGACCTCGACGAGGAGATCGCGTTCTACCAGAACTCCGTCGGCGCGACGCCTTCGCCGTTCGACTGCTTCCTCGTCCTCCGCGGGACGAAGACGCTCCCGGTCCGGATGGACCGCCACTGTGACAACGCCCGCGAACTCGCCACGTGGCTCGACGGCCACGAGGCGGTCTCCGAGGTGTTCTACCCCGGCCTCGACTCCCACCCGCAACACGACCTCGCGGCCGAGCAGATGGACGACTTCGGCGGGATGCTCTCGTTCGAACTCGACGGCTCGCTCGAACAGGCCTCGACCGTCGTCGAGGAGACCGAGGTGTTCACGCTCGCCGAGAGCCTCGGCGGCGTCGAGAGTCTCATCGAACAGCCTGCGGCGATGACCCACGCGGCCATCCCCCGCGAAGAGCGACTCGAAGCGGGTCTCACCGACGGCCTCATCCGCGTCTCCGTCGGCGTCGAACACATCGACGACATGAAGGCCGACCTGCAGCGGGCGTTCGACGCGGCGTTCTGAGGCGTCGAAGTCCGCATCGACTCGTCCTCGCGCGCTTTCGCGCGCCCTCACGAACCGGTCGTTGCCGCGAGTTGAGAACGCGAGTAAGGGTTATTGAATAGCACGATGAATAATGAGGTATGTCCCAGGAGTCAGTCACCCTGAGCGCGGAGTCCGTACAGCGACAGAGCTACACCGAACCCACAGACCGCGTGATGGTCGATTCCGACGACCACGAGGGGTCGAGCCACAGCGCCGAGCAGTTCGGTATCGGGCTGGCCATCGGCTTCCTCCTCGGCGGCGTCGCGGGCGTCATCGGCGACTCCCTGGCCATCGGCGTGATGCTCGGGCTCACGTTCGGCGTCGTCCTCGGCGTCTACTTCATGGAGCACCGCTGACGGCGGGCGAGCGCGGTCGCTCCGGGGACGAACCTGCGAAAAAGGTCGGTCGTCAGTTCAGATACGGCCGACGTTCTCGACGGAGACGCTTTCGACGCCTTCGACTTCGATGAACGCTTCCTCGACGGCCTCGGTGCCACCGGCGTCGTCGGGGACGATGACGGTCGGCAGGAGGGCGACGAGACCGAACGCGACGTCGTCGCGTTCGAAGCCCTTGATTTTCGCACCCTCGGGCAGGGAGTCTTCGAGCGCGTCCTCGAGGTTGTCGAGGTCGAGCTCGGGGCTGTTCGGCATGACCTTGATTTTAGCAGCTACTTTTCCCATGATTATGGACCCATGAACCCGCAGTCGGGGCACTCGTAGAGGTTGCTCTGCTTGCGGCACTTGGAACAACGCGAAATCTCCTGGCCACAGTCGGGGCACTTGAACGTCGCCGCGCTCATGCCGGCGATGTTGATGCCACAGGACACACACTGGTGCGCGTGTCGCTGTTCGGACTCGCTCATACGCTCACAAACCGGCGCGCGACTTTTAACCGTTGTCTTTCCGGGTTCTGCTGGGGGAAATCCATGCCCCGCGTGGACACGGCTCACCCGAGCGCCAGCGGCCCCATGAGAACGCACATCAGATGGACGCGCCGACAACCGAATCGGACGGGGAGGTGGCCAACGACCCCGGCGACGACGAGGACGGCGACGCCACCGCCCCCCGCGAACGCCCACGAGAGAACGACGAGGAGGGCGCAAACGGCGGTGACGAGTCGGCGCTGGTCGAGCCTCCCGACGACCGCGAGCGCCCGGTCGCCGACGACCGGCACCAACACCGCCCCGCAGAGCCCCGAGAGGACCGTCACCGGCACGGCGAGGCCAAGTCCCGTCGGGAGTTCCGCCTCGGTGAGCGCGACGAGCGCCCCCGTTCTGGGCGTCCCCAACCCGGCGAGCGCGAACAGCGCGAACACCGTCGTAGCCGTCGTGGCCGCGCTGGTCGCGGTGACGTAGGCCCGGGTCGACTCGTCGGGGTCGCGGCCGGGGAGGACGGCCAGCGCGAGCGTCCCGGCGACGCCGGCGGAGACGCCCGGGAGATAGCCGACGAACGCGCCGCCGCCGGTCCCCGCGGCGACGCTCCGCACGACCGCCCCCGGCGACGTTGCGAGCGTGGCGTCGCCCTGCGGCGGCACGCCGGACCCCCGCCGCGCTGCCAAGAGGACCGGGACGCCGAACAGCCCGGCCAAGAGCGGAGCCAACACGCCGCCGACGGGGAGCGGCCCCCCGAACGCTCGGTCGAGGACGGCGAGGCCGAGTCCCGTCGAGGCGGCGATGGTCACGCAGGCCGCCAGTTTTGCTCGCCGGCTCGGTTCGGTCCAGACGAGCGCGGCGGCGACGCCGACGAGAACCAGCCACAGGTGGTCGCGAACGACGGGGTAGCCCTCGACCAATACCTCCGTGAGGGGCACCGCGACCGGCACCGCCAGACAGAGCGCCGCGCCGCTTCCGAGCGCTGATAGCCTGAGCGCTTCGCGTCCCCGCCCGCCGAGAACGAGTTTGTGCGCCGGCAACGCCCCCGGCGCGAGCGCGGCGTCGGGTACGCCGAGCGTCAGCGCCGGCACCACGTCGAGGAACGTGTGTACGGTCGACGCCGAGAGGACGGCGGCCGCGACGGCGACCGGCGGGCCGGGGAACTCCGAGGCGACCCCGGCGAGAAGCAGGGCGAACGCGTTGGCGTGGAGGCCGGGGACGAGCCCCGAGCACGTCCCGAGGCAGACGCCGACGACCACACCGAGGAGGGCGGCGACCGTCGGGTCGGCCGCGGCGGGCGACGCGAGCGTCGCCACTCGGTCGAGGAGCGTGATAGCCGCCCCGCCGATGAGGAACATCGCGCCGAAGTGGCCGCGGCTTCCGGTATGAAGCTACGCGCTCGGCACCGACATCGCCGCCGACACCGACTGCGCTATGGCCTGTACTGAGTCGTCGGACGCGCGACCAACGCCGCCGCTGGCGGGTTGCGTCGAAAGAAATCGGAGTTTCGAAGCGAGCGTCGCCGCGGATGCGGCGGGGTCTCGCGGAAGTTTAACCGAAGAGCGCGCCGAGGCCCTCGCCGTCGGCTTCTTCGTCGTCGTCGCCGTCGTCGCCGCCTTCGTCAGCGGCCTCTTCTTCGGCGTCTTCCTCGTCGTCGTCGTCAGCGGCCTCGACCTCGCCACCGGCGGAACCGCCCGCGGCGGGCGCGGGGGCAGCGGCGGCCGTCTCGATGGCCTCTTCGATGTCGACGTCCTCGAGCGCGGCGACGAGCGCCTTGACACGGGACTCCTCGACATCGACACCGGCGGCCTCGAGGACCGCGGTGATGTTCTCTTCGTTGACCTCTTCGTCCGACTCGTTCAGGATGAGCGCAGCGTAGACGTATTCCATTGTTGTGTACCTTGTGTGTTGTTAGAACAGGGAGCCGAGGGCGTCGCCAGCGTCTTCGTCGTCGCCGTCGTCTTCGGCGGCGTCTTCGTCGGCGTCGGCGTCTGCCTCGTCGGCGTCCGCTGCTTCTTCGTCAGTCGATTCTTCTTCCTCGGCGGCACCCGTGTCAGCCGCGGACACGCCGCGGAGTTCCTCGGGAAGCGCCTCTTCGTCGTCGATGTTCGCCGCGAGCGCCCGAAGCTGGGCGTCCGCCTTCGAGATGAGCTCGGGCATGAAGTCCGGGCTCTCGATGTTGGCGAACAGACCGACGGCCTTGGCCTCGCTCGTCGCCTTGGCGATGAGCGTCGGCGCGGTCTGGGCGGTCGGGTAGACCGCGTTGACCGACAGGTTCGTCGCGGCGGAGACGGCCGACTGGATGTCGGCGCGGTACTCGTCCACGTCGATGGCGAGTTCGTCGGGCTCGAACAGGACGCCTTCGGAGAAGACGCCGCGGAGGTCGAGACCGACCTCCTTGGGCTCGATGCCGAGTTCCGCCAGGACGTTCGCGAGTTCCTCGGAGACTTCCTCGCCCGCGGAAAGGACGTTGGAGTCTTCCGTCACCTTGATCGAGCCGTCCATGATGCGGGCGGACGCCCCGACCTGCTGGAGTTCGCCGACGAACGGACCCGGGTCGACACCGGTGTCACCCTCGGGGATGACGATGTCGTTCGGGGCGACTTCACCGGCGTTGATGGGCGCGGGCGTCTTCGACGCCTCGAGCTCCTTGAACAGGGCGAACGGGTTGTCGTTCGTGCCGATGAGGGCGACCTGCCCGGCGATGTACTCCTTGAGTTCCTCGAAGCCGTCGTTGACTTCGTCGAGCGCGCGGTTCGCGAGCGTGTTACGGCTCATGCGCACCGCGGCCGAACCGTGAAGCTCGCGGCGCATGGCCTGGAGCTGGCGGCTCGGGATGCCCGCGACGCCGACGACGCCGACGGATTCGTAGGATTCGATGAAGTCGACGAGTTCGTCGACCTCTTCACGCTTCCACTGTGGGATGACCTCGGTCTGCCGAACCTCGGATTCGCTCATGCGGGCACCTCCACGGACGGCCCCATCGTCGTCTTCACGTAGACGGAATCGATGTTGAGCGGGCCCTTTTCGAGCGTCGCTTCGAGACGACGGACGATAACGTCGATGTTCTCCGCGATCTCGTCGGGCGTCATGTCGTCTGCGCCGACGCGCGTGTGGAACGTACGACGGTCACGCGAGCGGAGCTGCACCGTGTTCTTCATCCGGTTCACCGTCTCGACGACGTCGTCGTCGGGCTGAAGCGGGGTCGGCATCTTACCACGGGGACCGAGCACGGTACCGAGGTAGCGACCGATGTCCTGCATCAGTCCAGCCTCGGCAACGAAGAAGTCGGTCTCGTCGGCAAGGTCTTTCGCCGCATCGGTGTCGTCGCCGAAGTCTTCGAGCTCATCGGGCCCGAGAACTTCGTCGGCGACATCCTCTGCGCGGAGCGCGGTTTCACCGGTCGCGAACACCACAATCTGGGTGTCCTGGCCGGTGCCAGACGGGAGCACGATGCTCTCGTCGACACGCTTCGACGGGTCGTTAAGATCTAAGTCTCGCAAGTTCACGGCGAGGTCAACCGTTTCGCGGAAGTTCCGCCCGGGTGCCTCGTCGAGTGCGCGAGAGACTGCGTCAACTATTGTGTCTGCCATTATTCACCTCCGTAGTACGCAGGATTGCTCCTACGGGTCAGTGAAACAGGCTACTGCCTGCCTCGTCCGGCAGGACGAGTAGGCTCAACTTAAGTCCGTCGAACTACGGGAGCCGAAACCCCCGAATTCGGGGGTTTCGCGTGCCACAGCCACACATGCGGGCTGGCGAGCACGCGAGCGATGCGAGGTCGTCGACGGTCGGGCCGCTCCGGGTCGAATCGGGTCGGTGGAGAGAAGAAAGCGGGCCGAGTCGACTCGGCCCGACGGAAAGGGCGGTTCGAACCGCCGAAACGGTTCCGAGACGATTACTCGTCGTCGAAGTGGTCGTCGAAGTCGCCGCCGTCGATGCGCTGTTTGAACGTGCGGGCGTCTTCGCCCTCGATGGTGACGCCGAGGGACGCGCACGTCCCGGCGACTTCCTTCGAGGCGTTCTTGAGGTCGTACGAGAGCAGGTCAGAGGACTTCTGCTCTGCGACCTTCTTCAGCTGTTCGATGGACATGTCGGCGACGAAGTTCTCCTGGGGTTCGCCGCTGCCGGTGTCGAATCCGACTTCGTCCTTGATGAGCGCCGCCGTCGGCGGGACGCCGACTTCGATGCTGAACGAGCCGTCGTCGTCGTACTCGACGGTGACGGGGACTTCCATGCCGTCGAAGGCAGCCGTCTGGTCGTTGATGTCGTTGACGACGTCCTGCACGTCGACGGGGGTCGGGCCGAGTTCCGGGCCGAGCGGCGGACCGGGGTTCGCCTTCCCGCCGGGAACGAGTACTTCGATAGTTCCAGCCATACGTGGAAACACCGTGTGGCGACTTTTAACGGTTTTCTTTCGCCCGGAGTCGTGTGCGACAACTACGCACAGCGCGCCGGGCCGCCGTCCGCCCGCTTACAGTTCGACGCCGAACGACTCCACGTCGCCCGCGAGCGCGGCCATCGACCCGAGAAGTTCGGCCACGTCGTCGAGGTCGCTCGTGGAGACGACCTCCACGGGCGTGTGCATGTAGCGGTTCGGGATGCCGATGTTGAGCGACGGGATGCCGGAGCGACTCGTGTAGAAGGCGTCGGCGTCGGTGCCCGTGCGGATGCCGGCGGCCTGCAGTTGGACGCCGATGTCAGCGTCTTTGGCCGCGTCGCGGGCGAGTGAGACGACGTTCGGGTGGTTCGCGCTCCCACGGGAGACGACCGGTCCCTCGCCGAGTTCGACCGGGCCCTTGCGCTTGCCGGGCACGTCGGGATTGTCCGTGGCGTGGGTCACGTCGACGGCGACCATCGCGTCGGGGTCGAGGTCGTAGCCGACCATCTTCGCGCCCTGCACGCCGACTTCCTCCTGGACGGTACTGACGGCGTACACCGTCGCGTCCACGCCGGCCTCGACGGCGGCTCGGAGGCCCTCCGCGGCCGACCACGTGCCGACGCGGTTGTCCATCCCGTTGGCCGCGACGCGGTCGCCCGCGAGGTCGCGGACCCGCGCTTCGACCGTCACGGGGTCGCCGACTTCGACGTGGTCCTTCGCGTCGCCCTTGCTCGTCGCGCCGATGTCGACGAACTGCTCTTCGAGGTCGTCGTACTCCTCGCTCCCCACGTCGCGGAGGTGGATGGCGGTCTGGCCGATGACGCCCGCCACGTCGCCGTCGTCGCCGTGGACCGTCACGTGCTGGCCCTTCGAGACGGTGCGGTCCGCGCCGCCGATGGGGCCGATGCGGACGAAGCCGTCGTCGTCGATGTCGCGGACGATGTAGCCGATTTGGTCGGCGTGGCCGGTGAAGGCGATTTCGGGGCCCTCGCCGGTGCCCTCGTGGACCGCGACGGCGTTGCCGTAGTCGTCGACCGTCACGTCGTCGGCGAACTGCGAGACGTAGTCCACCCACACGCGCTGGCCGGCGACCTCGTAGCCGGACGGGCTGGGTGTGGTGAGCAGGTCTTCGAGGAAGGCGCGTCGGTCGTCGTCCATACGGGACGTTCGCGGGCGGCGGGACAAGAACACAGCGAATCCAGCGCACTCAACCGAGGGTCGCCGCAGAGCGAGGTCGTCGCGCCCCGCGATGGTCCGTATCGCCCAATCGCCACAAGGCATATCCATCTTGTGAGCGTACTGATGGGTATGGCCGACTTCACCCTCTTCGAGGTCCACCTGCACGACGGCTTCGAGTTCAGCCCGACCAACAGCGCGCCGCTCCTCTCCAAGGGCGGCAGCGAGATGGAACTCGAAGCTGACGACGAATCGTACGACGACTACGACGACTACGATGTCGAATTCGACGACGACGAGGCCGACGAGGCCGAGTCGGGCGGCCGCCCCGGAGTGGGGCTACTCGTCGGGCTGGTCCTCCTCGTCGGCATCGCGGCGGCGGTCCGCTACATCCGCGGCGGCGGCGACGACCTCGACGAACTGGCCGACCTCGACGACGAGGAGCGCGACGAAGTCGAAATCGACGCCTGAGCCGGCGTCCCCGAGCACCGTTTTTCTGCGACCGTTCCCGCCGACGACCACCGCCGGATTCGGCCGCGGTCGGATACCCTTAAGCGAATCCCGTAGCAACTCCGGGGTATGACCGTTTCGAGCGCTCCCGGCAAGGTGTACCTGTTCGGGGAGCACGCAGTCGTCTACGGCGAGCCGGCGGTCCCCTGCGCGGTCGAGCGCCGGGCGACCGTCACCGTCTCCGCCCGCGACGACGACCACGTCCGCGTCCGCGCCGAGGATCTGAGTCTCAACGGCTTCACCGTCGAGTACCGCGGCTCGACCGGCGACCGGCCCGACGTGGACGTACCGGCACCGCTCGTGGAGGCCGCGATGGGCTACATCGACGCCGCGGTCGACCAGGCCCGCGACGCCGCCGACGCGCCCGACGCCGGCTTCGACATCACCGTCGAGAGCGACATCCCGCTCGGGGCCGGCCTCGGCTCCTCCGCGGCCGTCGTCGTCGCCGGCATCGACGCCGCGACCCGCGAACTCGGCGTCGAACTCACGCCTCGCGAAATCGCAGAACGCGCCTACCAAGCCGAACACGAGGTCCAAGACGGGCAGGCGTCCCGCGCCGACACCTTCTGCTCCGCGATGGGCGGGGCCGTCCGCGTCGAGGGCGACGACTGTCGGACCATCGACGCGCCGCCCCTCCCGTTCGTCATCGGCTTCGACGGCGGCGCGGGCGACACCGGCGCGCTCGTCTCCGGCGTCCGCGCGCTCCGCGAGGAGTACGACTTCGCCGCCGACACCGTCTCGACCGTCGGTGACATCGTCCGCCGGGGTGAGGAACTCCTCGCCGAGGCGGACCCCGATGCCGACGAACCGCCGGAGGAACTCCTCTCCGAACTCGGCCGGTTCATGAACTTCAACCACGGCCTCTTGGAGGCCCTCGGCGTCTCCTCGCGCTCGCTCGACTCGATGGTGTGGGCCGCCCGCGAGGCCGGCGCGTACGGCGCGAAACTGACCGGCGCTGGCGGCGGCGGCTGTATCGTCTCCTTGGACCCGACGCCCGAGACCCAGACTGCGCTCCGGTTCACCCCCGGTTGCGAGGACGCTTTCCGCGCCGAACTCGCCACCGAGGGCGTCAGAGTCGAGGTCCCACCCGGGGCCGAGGTTGACGACGAGGGCCCCGAATCCGACCGGGGTGACTCAGCGTGAGCCTCGTCGTCCTCAAACTCGGCGGGAGCGTCGTCACCGACAAGGACGAACCGGAGACGGTGGACGAGGAGGGACTGGCGGCCGCGGCGGACGCGGTCGCGACCCTCGCCGAGTCGGGCCGCGTCGTCGTCGTCCACGGCGGGGGAAGCTTCGGCCACCACCACGCCGCCGAACACGGCGTCTCCTCGGAGTCCGGAAGCCACGACGCCCGCGGCGTGCGCGCCATCCACGACGCGATGAAGCGACTCAACGACGCCGTCCTCGACGCCCTCGCGGACCGCGGCGTCGCGGCCCTGCCGGTCCACCCGCTCTCGGCCGGCGCGCGCGAGGCCGACGGCTCGCTGTCGCTTCCCCTCGCGGCGACCGAGACGATGCTCGACGAGGGCTTCGTCCCGGTCCTCCACGGAGATGTCATCGCGCACGCGGGGAAGGGCGCGACCATCGTCAGCGGCGACGACCTCGTGGTGTCGCTCGCGTCCGGTCTCGGCGCGGACCGCGTCGGCCTCTGTTCGACCGTCCCCGGCGTGCTCGACGCCGACGGCGACGTGATTCCGGAGATTACGGCGTTCGCGGACGCGGCCGACGCGCTCGGCGGGTCGGACTCCACCGACGTGACCGGCGGCATGGCCGCGAAAGTCAGAAAACTGCTCGCGCTCGGCGCGCCGGCGCACGTCTTCGGCCCCGAGGGGCTGTCGGCGTTCGTCGCCGGCGAGTCGCCCGGAACCTTCATCCGCGGAGAATAGTCGGAGCCGAACTCAGAGTTCGACGACCAAGCCGTCTTTTGCGACCCGGACCTCGCCGTCGAAGTGTTCGCTCACGCTCGCCCGCAGGTCGTCGGTGACGCGGTCGGCGTGCGGGTAGAGGTGTGTCAGGAAGACCGAATCGATGTCCCATCCGGCGAGTGCCTCGCCCACCTGCGACGGCGTCGGATGGTTCGACACGTCCACGTCGTCCGGGAACGAGCAGTCGTGCGCGAGGACGCTCGCGCCGTCGGCGAAGTCGCCGAGGGCGGAGAACGCCTCTGTGTCCCCCGAGAAGACGAAGTCGGCCTCGCCCCGCTCGTTGCTGAAGCGGTAGGCGAGCGTCGGCATCGAGTGGCGGACCTCGAACCCCATCACGTCGAAGCCGGCGACGCCGAACTCGGTCGGGCCGACCTCCCGAATCTGGATGTCGAGGCGGCCCCGGAGGTAGTCGTGGACGTCGAGCAGTCCCTCGACGAGTTCCTCGGTCCCCTCTGGACCGACGATTTCGAGGCGGTCCTGTCCGGCGAGCCACCGGGCTTTCACGAGCGCCATGAGGTCCGACACGTGGTCGAGGTGGTGGTGCGTGAGGAGGACCGACGAGACACCCTCGTAGTCGACCTCCGTCTCGGCGAGGCGGGCGAGGACGCCCGACCCGCAGTCCACGAGGAGGGCGTTGCCGTCCGATTCGAGGAGGAGTCCGGTCTGGGCGCGGCCGGTGACGGGCATCGCACTACCGGTGCCGAGGAACGTGACGCGCATGCGCAGAGCTACCACGGCGGCGGCGTTAGTCCTTGTGCTCGCGCGAACGAGTCAACGGGAATGAAAATATTGATGGTAGACATGATTCTTGTCGTGGGTGAGATTGTGTCCCGCATTCGCACCTTCCTCTCGCACGGTATTTTCGCCGTCGTCGCGGTCTACGCGGTGGTGACGCTCGCATTCGTCGTCATCGCGCTCACCCCGGACCCCGGCGAGGCCGCGCTCGCGCACAGCCTCGTCCGGCAGGGCCGCGGCGACCAACTCGAAGCGAAACTCCGCGCCTACCGCGCCGCCCGTAACCTCGACGTGCCCGTCACGACACGGTACGCGCGCTGGCTGGTCGATATCACCGTCCTCGACTGGGGGCGTTCGTTCGCGACCGGGCGCTCGGTGCTGTCGATGGTCCGCGAAGGGCTGGCGTACACGCTCTCGTACGTCGTCCCCGGCGTCGTCGTCGGCACGGCCGGCGGCATCTGGGCCGGCCTGTCGACCGCTCGCGACTCGGCGTCGAACGCCGGCCGCGGCCTATCGGTCCTCTCGTACGCCGCCTTCGGCGTCCCGAGTTTCTGGCTGGCGGCCGTCTTCTTCGTCACTGTCGCTCCGAAGCTCTCGTGGTTCCCCGACCGCCTGCCGACGACCGGTCCCTTCTCTCCCGAGGTACTGTTGTTCCTCGCCCCCGCGGCCGTCATCGTCGCGGTGAACGTCTTCGCCGGCCAACTCCGGTACGCCCGGACGAAGGGAAGCGAGTACTTCCAGTCCGACTTCGTGCGACAGCACCGCGCCGTCGGCGTGAGTCGCCGGAAAGTCATGTGGTACGTCCTCCGGGTAGCCGCGGTCCCGCTGCTCGCGGTGTCGCTCGCGGACCTCATCGCCATTCTCGTCGTCAACGTGTTCGTCGTCGAGTACGTGTTCAACGTCCCCGGCGTCGGTTTCCTCACGTATCAGGCCGTCCTCGACCGCGACATGCCCGTGGTCCTCGGGATGACGATGGTCGTCGCGCTCGCGGGCATCGGTGCCAACTTCCTCCAAGAGGTCGCGAACACGCTCCTCGACCCGCGAATCGGCGACGACGGAGGCGCGCCATGAGCGATACCGCCACCGGGAGCGCGACCCGCGGCCGTACCGAGAGCCGCGACTTGAAGCCGGTCGTCGTCGCCGTCGGCCTGCTCGCGTTCGCGGCGCTGGCGTGGTACTCGTCGGCGGTTGACCCCCTGCCGTTCGTCGGCGACCTCCGCCGCATCGACCTGCTTTTCGTCCCCGCGCTGTTCCTCCTGTGCGCTTACGGCGTCGCCCCGCTCGTCGCCGAGCCCGAGCGGGCGAAGCCCATGGTGAACCACGCGCGAGAGCGGCCGCTGGTCGCGTTCAGCCTGCTGTGGGTCGGCCTGTTCGTCGTCGTCGGACTGGTCGCGCCCGCGTTCATCGACCTGTCGTACGACCTCGACGCGACCAACCAACCGCCCGTGTACGCGACGGTCGCGAGCACGTTCACCGACGACTGCCTCGGCACCCTCGCGGCCGGCCGGTGTTCCGGGACGTGGGCCCACCCACTCGGAACGACCGGCATCGGCCGCGACGTGCTGACGCTCGTCCTGTTCGGGATGCGCGAGGCGCTGACGTTCGCGACCATCGTCGCGGCGCTCATCGTCCCCGTCGCCACGACCGTCGGCGTCGTCGCGGGCTACCGAGGCGGGCTGACCGACAGCCTCCTGATGCGCGTCGTGGACGTACAGCAGACGCTCCCCGCGTTCGTCATCTACGTCATCGCCAGCTTCCTCGCCGGCGAGAGCCAGTTCCTCCTCGTCGCCGTCTTCGGCCTGACGAGTTGGGGGAGCGTCGCGCGCATCGTCCGCAACGAGACGGTCCACCTGAAGGCGAGCGACAGCGTCACCGCGGCCACCGTCGTCGGCGCGGGCACGCTCCACGTCCTCCGGCGACACATCCTGCCGAAGCTCTCCGGACCCATCGCCACCGCCGTCACGCGACAGATTCCGATGCTCCTGCTCGTAGAGGCGGCGCTGTCGTACATGGAACTGACCGTCGTCACCTCCGGGTCGTGGGGGCGGACGATTAAGACCGGGATGGCCGAGTTCCCGCGGGCGTGGTGGATATCCGCCGCTCCGGTCGTCGCGCTCTGCGTGACGGTCGTCGCGTTCAGCGTCCTCGGCGACGCCCTCCGAACCGTCGTGGACCCGCGACTTGACGACTGACGGGGGACGGCCCCTTCGGGCGCGGCGTCGGCTCCGACCACCGCGGCCACAGGCACAACCCTCATACCCGCGCAGGCTAACCCCGAGGTAATGACCCGGCGCGGCCGCTCGCTTCTCGCGTCGAGAGGCGGCGACTACGAGTTCGACCCCGAGTCGGTGTCGGTCGCCGACGAGGACGTGCTCGACCTGTTAGAGCCCGCCGTCCAGGAGTGGTGGGTCGACCGGTTCGGGGAGTTCGTCCCCGGCAACGGCGGCTTTTTCACCCCGCCACAGCGCGGGGCCATCCCGCGCATCCACGACGGCGATAACGCCCTCATCTGCGCGCCGACGGGGTCGGGAAAGACGCTCGCCTCTTTTACCGCCATCATCAACGAGCTGTTCCGCCGGGAGCGCGAGTCGCCCGACGGCCTCGACAACTCGGTGTACTGCCTCTACGTCTCGCCGCTGAAGTCACTCGCAAACGACATCCACCGGAACCTGACCGAGCCGCTTTCTGGCATCGCCGACATCGCCGAGGGCCGCGGCGAGACGGTGGACATCAGACACGCCATCCGCCACGGCGACACCTCCTCCGCGGACCGCCAGAAGATGCTGTCGGAGACGCCGCACATCCTCAACACGACGCCCGAGACGCTGGCGATTCTGCTCAACTCACCGAAGTTCAAAGAGAAGCTCCGAACCGTCGAGTACGTCGTCGTCGACGAGATTCACAGCCTCGCGGAGAACAAACGCGGCACCCACCTGTCGGTGTCGCTGGAGCGATTAGAAGACCTCGCCGAGTCGTCGCCGACGCGCATCGGCTGTTCGGCCACCGTCGAGCCGCTCGACACGGTCGCGGAGTTCCTCGTCGGCTGCGAGGACGGCGAGCCCCGCGACTACGAACTCGTCGACACGCGGTTCGTCCGCGACTTCGACGTCCGACTGGAGTGTCCGACCGACGACCTGATTCGGACCCCCCGAAGCGAGGTCCAAAACCGGTTTTACGACCGCCTGCACGAACTCGTGGCCTCGCACACGAACACGCTCGTGTTCACCAACACGCGGTCGGGCGCGGAGCGCGTCCTCCACAACCTCCGCGAGGAGTTCGACGACATCGACGAGTCGAACTCCGGCTGTCACCACGGGAGCCTCTCGAAAGAGCGCAGACAGGAGATAGAGTCGAAGCTGAAGGCGGGCGAGTTGCGCGTCGTCACCACCTCCACGAGCCTCGAACTCGGCATCGACATGCCCCACATCGACCTCGTCGTGCAGGTCGGCTCGCCCAAGTCGGTCGCCGCGCTCCTCCAGCGGGTCGGCCGGGCCGGCCACCAACTCGGTCAGACGGTCGAGGGCCGCGTCATCGCCCTCGACAGGGACGAACTCGTCGAGTGCGCGGTGATGCTCTCGAAGGCCGAATCCGGCTTCGTCGACCGGGTGTTCATCCCCGAGAACGCCTTCGACGTGGCCGCCCAGCAGGTGTACGGGATGGCCATCAACGCGATTCGCCCCGAGTCGGAACTCCGCGAGACGCTCCGGCGGGCCTACCCCTATCGGAACTTCTCCGACAACGACTTCGAGCGGCTGTTCCGCTATCTCACCGCCGACTACGACGGCCTCGAAGACAAGAACGTCTACGCGAAAATCTGGCGCGACACCAACGACCCGCCGGACGGCGAACACCACTACGAGGAGTACCCCGTCGGCGAGCCCCTCATCGGCAAACGCGGTCGGATGGCCCGCGTCATCTACATGACTAACATCGGCACGATTCCCGATTCCTTTACCTGCGACGTGCTGGTTCGCGGGGCCGACCAGTGGGTCGGCACGCTCGATGAGGGCTACCTCGACACGCTGGAGAAAGGCGACGTGTTCGTCCTCGGCGGCGACCACTTCGCCTACCGCTACCGCCGCGGGTCGAAGGTGTACGTGGACCGCACCTCACAGCGCCCGACGGTCCCGTCGTGGTTCTCCGAGCGCCTGCCGCTTTCGTACGACCTCGGCCGCGAACTCGCGGCGTTCCAAGCCGACCTCGTGGACCGACTCGACGCCGGCGGCGCGCCCGCCGTCAGGTCGTGGCTCCGGGAGTTCCCCCTCGACGAGAACAGCGTCCGCGCCGTCACGCGGATGTTCGACGAGCAGGTCAGGTACGCCGGCCCCGAGAGCGTGGCGACCCCCGACAGACTCGTCGTGGAGACCGAACTCGACCGCGACAGCTACCGCCGACATTTCTACGTCCACTGCACCTACGGCCGGCGGTTCAACGACGGCCTCTCGCGGCTCCTCGCGTACCACGCGGCCCGCCGGACGAACGCGAACGTGCAGGTCGCCGTCGCCGACAACGGCTTTTCGCTCTCGATGCCGCTCAACCGCAAGGTCGACCTCGCGGGCGTCCTCCGCGACCTCACGCCCGAAGAGGTTGAGGACGACCTGCGGGCCGCCCTCGGCGGGACCGACCTCCTGAAGCGCTACTTCCGCATCAACGCGACACGGTCGCTCATGATTCTCAAGCGCTACAAGGGCTACGAGAAGTCCGCCGCCCAACAGCAGGTCTCCTCGGAGATGTTGCTGTCGTTCGCGCAGGACCTCGACGAGTTCGCCGTGATGGAAGAGACCTACCGCGAGATTCTCGAAGACAAACTCAACCTCGCCGCCATCGAGGACGCGGTTTCGGCGATTCGAGCGGGCGACGTGGACGTGGTCGGCCATCAGGTCTCGTCGCCGACGCCGCGGGCGTTCGGCCTCGCCACGCTGACCGCGAGCGACGTGGTTCTCGCCGAGGACGAGAGCGCGGCGCTCCGGGAGTTCCACGAGCGCGTCAAGGCCGAAATCGGTGACGACGAGGCGGACCTCGGTATCGACGTGAACTGACACCCGACGGGATAGCGGTTCGACGGTCGGTGCGCCGCGGAGCAGAGACGCCTTACCGCCGCGCCCACGCGAGCATCCGGCCGTAGAACGGGTCGGATTCGAGCGCGTCGGCGTCGCCGACGAGACACAGCGCCTTCTTCGCCCGCGTGAGTGCGACGTTGATTCGACGGTGGTCCTCGAACAGCGGGCCGTCCAACTCGCCGGTGGCGACGAAGGAGACGACGATGACCTCCTTCGAGGAGCCCTGGAACCGGTCGACCGTGTCGACGGTGGCGTCGGTTCGGCGGGAGATTTCGGCGACTTGCGCCCGGAACGGCGCGATGACGCCGATGTCGTCGATGTCGACACCGGCGGCCTCGTACGCGGCGACGACCTCCGCCACGCGGTCGGCTTCGACGGGGTTCGTGTTGCCGGCGCGCCGGCCGTCTGGGTCGACGAAGGCGACTTGGTCCGCGAGTTCGGCGGGGAGGTCCGCGGTGTCGACGCCGAGGTCGCGGAGGTGTTGGGCGGCGACGGCACCCGTGGCCGGGCGGAGCGCGCCGTCGTAGAACTCCTTCGAGGCGAACGCCTGAATCCGCTGGGACATGCGGTACTGGCGGTCGAGCATGACCGAGGCGTCGAGGTACGTCTCGATGAGTCGCTGGAACAGCGATTTCTGGAGGTCGTTTTCGGCGCGGACGACCGGGGGAAGCTGTTTGTGGTCGCCGACGAGGACGAACCGGTCGGCGAGGTTCACGGCGGCGAGCGTCCCGGGTTCGGTTATCTGTGACGCCTCGTCGACGAGCACCACGTCGAACGACTGCTCGCGCATCACGCGCGACCCGCAGGAGGCGGTGGTCGCGGCGACGACCGGTGCGTCGTGGAGGGCGCCCGCGAGCGCGTTCGGGTCACCGCTCCGCGAGAGGCGCACGTCCTGCATGTCCTCGCGGACACCCGATTCGGTGCCGACGCGGACGATATTCTCGAATCCCTGGTCCCGCAGGGCTTCGAGCGCGTTGTCGACCGCGCGGTTCGTGAAGGCCGAAAGCAGGACGCGGTTGCCGTCCTCGACGAGCGCGCGGATGGTCCGGGCGATGGTGTAGGTCTTGCCCGTCCCCGGCGGGCCGTGGATGAGCGCGAGGTCGTCGGCGTCGACCGCGAGGCGCACCGCGTCGTCCTGGGCGTCGTTGTTGTCGATGAACGTGCGGCCCGCAGAGCGGTCCGAGAAGTCGGGGTCGCGGCGGCCGAACAGCACGTCCTTCCGGTCGGGCGAGCCCTTGAGCACCGCGTCGTGGAGGGCGGTGAGCAGGCGGTCGACGGTGAGTTCGGAGGGGTACACGTCGAGGCGGCGGAGCGGCACGGGTTCGTCGGTCGTGACGACGGTTTCGTCGCCGAGTTCGACGATGCGCGCGAGTTCGGCGTGCCCCTCGACGGGGTGGCCGTCGCTGGCGAGCGCCACGTCGCCGGCGCGAAGTTTCGACACCGCGTCGTCGGTCTGTTTGGCCCGGAGCTCCCACGTGCCGTCGGGGCGTTCGGTCTGACCGAGGGGTTCGAGGCCGATGAGCGCCCGGTCGTCGTCGGCGCGCTCCTCGGCGCTCTGGTCCCAGAGTTTGCGGTACTCGTTGTGGACCGCCCGGCGCTCTTCTTCGACGGCGCGGTAGAAGCGGTCGAAGTAGTCGCGTTCGTCCTCGGGGACCGGCTTCCCGATTGCGCCAGCTTTCGACTCCTGGTCGAGTCTGCCGGAGACGACCATGCAGGTATCTTTCTCGAAGCAGTACTCGCACTTCGAGTTCACCTCGTAGCCGGTCGGGACCGACGCGTCGTGTTCCATCGCCGCGATTTCGTTGCGGGTGCGGACGACGAACTCCAGCAGGCCGCGACCGATGGAGAAGTCCTTCGCTGGCGAGAGGTCGCCGGACTCCTCGGTGCGGTCGAGCGTCGTGTTCTTCGTGTAGAGGAGCGTCCCCGTATCGACGGGTACGCCCCGCTCTTCGAGGATGAGCGCGTAGGAGGCGGCCTGAATCTTGTCCTGGAACCGCGGGTCGCGGTTGAGGTTCTTGCCGGTCTTGAGTTCGACGGGCGACCCCCGGCGGAGGGCGTCGGCGCGGCCCTTGATGCCGAACGTCGGCGAGATGAGGGTGTACTCCGAGCGCCACTCGTCCTCGTCGGTGAGGACGCCCTGCGAGAGCCACCCCTCGATGGCGGCGGCGTTACGGCGCACCTCGTCCGCGACTTCGTCGACCTCGCGGCCGAGCAGGCCGAGTTCGAGGCCGCGCTCGTCGATGCGCTCGTCGATGGACGACTCGAGGTCGCGGCCGCGGAGGAGGTCGCCGAACACGTCGTGGACGATGGTCCCTTTCACCACCGGGTAGTTCAGCGGGATGCCAGAGAGCTTGTTCAGGTAGTACATCCGCGAGCACTGCACCCACGAGCGGATGTCGGTCACGTCCACGAGGAAGTCGGGCTCGACGACGACGAACGACTCAGAGCCGGTCGAGTACGTCGTCTCGCCGCGGTACTCGGACTCCTCGGCGTCGGTGACGAGCAGGTCCATCCCCGGTTCGGCGTGTTCGGCGGCGTGGGTCCACTTTCCCCAGAGGGTGACGGTGACTGGCTCTCCGGTCCCGCGCTCGGGGCGGAGCGTCACCTCCGCCAGCGAGCGCTCGCCGTACTTCGTTTCGACGTCACGCGGCTCGCCGACCTCGACGAGCGGACCGCGAAGGTTCACGTCCGAACCGTCGGTGAGGCGCGGCCAAATAGCCGTCGGTGGGGTGTGAGTCCCGCGGCGGTTCGCGTGCGCGAATTCCCCGACCGTCACGCTCTTTCTCCCCCGCGTGGTACGCCCAACCATGCGCGTCAGAGATTGGCAAGACATCCTCTCGGAGGTCGTCGAAGACGGCCGCGACCGCGACCCCGACGCGTGGCGGGCCGTCGCGGGCACCCGGCGACGGAGCCTCGGCGAGGACCTCTTTCTCGCCCACCCAGACGCCGGTGTCTACCAACTGAAGACGTACGCGAAGAACCCCTACGAAGTCCGCGGCGTCGGCGCTCGCGTCGCCCGCCGCATCGACGACGACCTCGACCCGCTGTTCCCGCGTCGGCGCGGTGACGAGCACGGCGAGGCCGACGCCAGCCGGTTCGCAGTCCAGCAACCGCCCGAAGACGAGTCGCAGGCCGAGTCGATGGCGCGGCGACTCGAAGAGACCGTGAAGGTCCACGCCGACGCACCGACCACCGCCGACGACTTCTTCACCGACGTGATGGAAGCCCTCGAAAGCCCGGCGTTCGGCCCGATGGACTACGAGTTCGATACCCGGCCCGACCGCCTCGACGACCTCGCCGACGAGTTCGCCGACGCTGACGAACTGCTGTCCACGGACCTCGACGACCTCATCGAGTCCGACGGCGTCGACCGCGGGTTCCAGTGAGACATCGGTTTCAAACCCTCCCAACCCAATGGACTGCTATGGACGATAGACTCCGCGGGCGGTCGCGAAAACCGCCCCACGGCGTTATTTCGGAGGAACGATGGTCGGTTCCAGCATGAGCGACGAGGAGACGCGACTCGCCAACAACCGAATCAAAATCGGATTCGTCCTGTTGGTCGGCGCGTCGGCCGGGCTCGTCGCCGTCCAAGCCGGGGCGACGCTCGTTCAGGGCGCAGTCGCGCTCCTCGCCGGCTTGGTCATCGGTGGCCTCCTCACGTGGTATCTGGGCCGCTGGGCCCAGGAGTTCACCGCGGTAAACCGGCGTTAGACGTATCGTCCGTTGTGAATTTCACCCACAAACATATATCTCACATGAACCGTGTGACACAGAATCGCAGAGTATATAGCTGTCCTCTGAGGACAGTTTCTCGCCGGTAGCCAGGGCAGGGGCAATGACCTGGTTATTCACCGGATAGCGCTGTGGGGCACCGGAATTGGGCCTCTGATGCAACACGGCGACCTACCCAAGGTACGTACGCGACCCGAGACGGCTCGGGCATCGGGTACGCATGCTTAAGATGGAGTTGCAGTCTCCTCAGGGCGACACCCGCGCGATCCATCGCTCGGGTGCGTCCAATTCGGCGTCAGTCGGTAAGTTCTCCGGATGATCCCACACTCGCGAAGCGGCCGCGACGCCGCGTTCGTCGGCGACGTGCTCGAAGAACCGAGCGCCGCGTTCGTACTGCCGCCGTTTGAGGCCGAGTCCGAGGAGCCGCCGCGCGAGCTTCGCGACGGGACCGCCACCCTGTCGTCGCTCGTCGAGCTTTCGGCGGAGGTCCTCGTAGTCGTCGTCGAACGCCCGGTCCATCAGCAGTTCCGCGTAGCCCTCGACGGCGGTCATCGCCGTGTCGAGTTCGCGGAACGCGTCGCGGTCGAGGTCGCCTTCGACGAGCGCGTCGACGCCGCGTTGCATCCGCGATTCGAGGTGCGTCGAGAGCCACGGGGCCGCGCCGAACTCCGCGGCGTGGGACACCTCGTGGAAGGCAATCCAGCGGCGGAACCGCGGGTAGTCCACGTCGAGGCTGTCGGCGACCCGGCGGATGTTCGGGTGGACGAAGTACAGGCCGTGGTCGTCGTCGCCCTCGGCGAGGAGCAGCGGGTCGTACTGCCCGAGGACGTTGTTCCCGAGGAACGAGAGGACGAAGGCGAACGAGCCGGTGTTGACGGCGCGGGTGAACCCGGGGAGGACCGCGGGTCCGTGTTCCTCGAACGGGACCATCACCCGGCGGAACGTCGCCACGTTCGCGTCTATCCAGTGGTGTCGGTTCTGGACTTCGACGACTTCGGGCACGTCGAACTCCACCTCGGCGACGGTCGAAAGGCGGTCGCGCGCGTCGCGAACGTCCGCGGCGTACCCCGCTCGCTCCGCCTCCGAGAGGTCGAGCGAACCGGGGTCGGTCGCGGCTTTTGCGGCCTCGGCGACGGCGTCCCAGTCGATGGTGCCGGAGCCGGTCGCCGAAGCGTCCGCGACCGCTTTGACGCTCCGAAAGAGGTTCATACGGTATCGTGGCGGGCCGGACGCAAAACGCTTCGGTCGGGGAAACGAACCCTCAGACTCCCAGACACGACGCCCCTAAACACTATACTGAGTCTGACGTGGGGGGCGTATGGACCGAACCATCGACCACGTCGCGTTCGGTGGTACCGAACTGTACGAACTCCGGGCGGCCGCGAACGAGGTCGGTCTCACGCCGACGTACGGCGGCGAACACGGGACTGGAACGACGCACATGGCCGTCGTCCCGTTCCCCGACGGGTCGTACCTCGAACTCATCGCGCCGACGCTCGGAACCGACGCGGCGGACGCCGGATTCTGGCCAGACCACCTCGCGGCCGACGCCGGCCCCGCATCGTGGTGTCTGGAGACCGACGACGCTGCCGCCACCGCCAAAAGCGCCATCGATGCCGGTCTCCCCGTCGACGGCCCCCACGAGGCCTCCCGCGCCCGGCCGGACGGTCGCCTCGTCGAGTGGGACATGTGCTTCGAGGGCGCGGACCAGCGACTTCCCTTCTTCATCCGCGACCGCACCCCGCGGAGCTACCGCGTCCCGAAAGCCGTGCGAAACGCCGCCATCCGCGGACTCCACACCGTCGTCGTCGCCACCCGGGACCGCGAGACGACCGCGGCGCTGTTCGCCCGGCGACATCGCTACCCCTCGCCGGTCGATATCAACGGGCCGTTCTCCGAGTTTGCCGTCCTTCCCGGCACACCACTCGCTCTATGTGAACCCGGCGACGGCGCGCTCGGGGAGCGCATCGACGAGGTTGGCGAGGGACCGTGCGCGTTCCTCGTCGGCGTCACCGACCTCGACCGGGCGCGCAACTCGCTGTCGCTCGGTCCCCGGATTCGCTACAGTGACCGCCACATGGCGTGGTTCGACCACGACCTGTTCGAAGGTCGGTTGGGCGTGGTGGAACTCCCCTGAATCATTCTCTATCGCTCTGACCCGCCCTCTATTGCCTGAAAATCACCGACCGAATCAGAGGAGTCGCTCAGGCGGCGCAGTTGTTCGGTCCGAGTTCGAGTTCGGTCGCCTCCTCCTCGTCGCCGACCGAGGCTCGCCCGGTGTTGATGGCGATGACGCGCTCGTAGTTCGCGGGCTTTTCGGGCGTGTCTCCGGCCACGCGGTCGACGAACGCCGACTCGTCCATCGACAGGAGGTCGAGGTCCGCGCGCAGGTCGCCGAGCGTCGCGCTCACGAGTTCGCCCGGTGCGGCGACGCCGTAGCGCCCGTCCGCCCCGACTGAGACGTGGCCGGGGAGGACGCGCGTCTCGTCGGGGAGCGACAACAGCGTGTCGTGGAGCGTCTCGTAGAGGAGTTCCGCGCCCGTCGCCGCGTCGGCGTCGCCGAACTGGAGTTCCGTCCGGCCGACCGACTCGACGAACAGCGTGTCGCCGGTGAGGAGGAACCGACCGTCGACGAGGTAGTTCGTCATGTCCGAGGTGTGGCCCGGCGCGTGAATCGCTTCGATATCGTAGTCACCGACGGCCAGCGTCTCGCCGTCGTCCAGCGCGGTGAACTCGTATTCGACGTCGCGGTCCGTCGCGTTCGACCCGAGGTAGTACGGCACGCCGAGTCGGTCGGCGAGGGCCCGGCCGCCCGAGACGTGGTCGGCGTGGACGTGCGTGTCGAGCACACCGGCGACCGTCATGCCGGCGTCGGCGGCGACGAGTTCGAACTCGTGGACCTGCCGGGTCGCGTCCACGACGACCGCCTCGCGGGCCGACCGCGAGCCGACGACGTAGCCCAGACAGCCCTTCGCGCGGCGCTGGACCTGCGCGACGAACAGGTCGTCGTCGCCGGTGTCGAGTTCGACCACCTCGTACAGTTTGCTCCAGTCCTCCATGCCGCCTTTGACGACCTCCACGTCGTCGTAGCCGCGCGCCGCGAGTTCGAAGCCGAACGACGTCGAAGACAGCCCTTTCCCGCAGATGGCGACGACCGGCCCCTCCGCGGCGAGGTCGTCGACGCGGTCCCAATCCCAGTCGCCGCCGAGTCCGTCGACGGGGTGGAAGGGGACGTTGACCGCGCCCTCGATGTGCCACGACTCGAAGCTCTCCGGTGGTCGCGTGTCGACCACGGTGAACGAATCGCCCGCGTCGAGTCGGTCCGCGAGTTCGGTCACGGTGAGTTGGTGGAGGAGTTTACTCATGTGTTTAGCTATGGGAACGACGCACAAAACCGTTTGTGGCGGACGCGGGTCTGTGGTCTCGCGTGGCGTCGACCCGACGCGCGGTCGGCGGCGTCGTGACTGTATCGAATGGAGCGACAGCGCCGCCGCTCACCAGGCGGGCCTCAGAAAAGTCGAATCGAAAGGTCGTCCCGGACTACAGTTCGGCCTCGAAGTCTTCGAGGGCGTAGACGGTGTCGGAGCCGCGGCGGTCGAGCGTCTCGTTGGCGAGGAGCCAGTAGACGACCGACAGCGCGCGTCGACCCTTGTTGTTCGTCGGGACGACGAGGTCGACGTTCGACGTCTGGTTGTTGGAGTCGCACATCGCGATGACCGGGATGCCGACCGTGATGGCCTCTTTGACGGCCTGCGCGTCACCAATCGGGTCGGTGACGACGACCACGTCGGGTTCGATGTAGCCGGCGTAGTCCGGGTTCGTCAGGGTTCCCGGGATGAAGCGGCCCGTGCGGGCGCGAGCGCCGACGGCGTCGGCGAACTTCTCGGCCGGGAAGCGACCGTACTGGCGCGAGGACGTGACCAGAATCTGCTCCGGACTGTAGTTCGCGAGGAAGTCCGCGGCGGTGCGGATTCGCGAGTCAGTCTGGCTGACGTCGAGCACGTAGAGCCCGTCGTCGCGGACACGGTGGATGAACCGGACCATGTCCTTGGTCTTCTGCTGGGTACCGATGTGGACACCGGCGGCCAGGTAGTCCTCGACCGGGATGAGCAGGTCGGCGTCTTCGTCGGGCATAACGTCCTCGTCGAAGGCCGGTTCCGGCTCTGCTTCTTCGGCTTCGGCGGCTTCGTCGGCCGCCTCAGCGGTCTCTACTGTCTCGTCTTCGGTGGCGGCCTCGGCGGGTTCCGTCTCGGCGACCGCTTCGGTCTCCGTCTCGGGTTCCTCGTCGGCGACCTCCACCGCGTCGTTTTCGTTGTCGCTCATACTGCGTCGTCCGCGATGCGGATGAGTTCGTTCAGTTTGGCGGTTCGCTCGCCCTGCACCGTGCCAGTCTTGATGAACGGCGCGTCGGTTGCGACGGCGAGGTGTGCGATGGTCGCGTCTTCCGTCTCACCGGAGCGGTGAGAGATGACGGCGTCCATCCCGTTTCGGGAGGCCAGTTCGACGGCGTCGAACGCGTCGGTCAGCGTCCCGATCTGGTTCGGCTTGATGAGGATGGAGTTCGCGGCGCCCACGTCGATGCCGTCCTGCAGACGGTCGACGTTGGTGACGAACAGGTCGTCACCGCAGATGAGCGTGCGGTCGCCCACGCGCTCTGTGAGTTCCGCGAAGCCCTCGTAGTCGTTCTCGTCGAGGGGGTCTTCGACGTAGACGAGGTCGTACTCGTCGACCATCTCGGCGACGTAGTCGATCTGCTCGTCGGTCGTCTTCGTCTCGTCACCGTAGTGGTAGACGCCGTCTTCGAACATCTCCGAGGCCGCGATGTCGAGGCCGAAGCGAATCTCGAAGCCGAGTTCGTCCTCGACGTCGGAGACCGCTTCGGACATGATCTCGAACGCGTCGGCGTCGGATACCGGCGGTGCCCACGCACCCTCGTCGCCCTTCGCGGCGGGCACGCCGCGCTCGTCGAGAATCTCGGACGCGCGGGCGTGGACCTTCGCGTTGGCGAAGACGGCTTCGGAGACGCTCGGCGCGCCGACGGGCGCGGCGAGGAACTCCTGGATGTTCGTCGCTTCCTTGGCGTGTTCACCGCCACCGATGACGTTCCCGAGCGGCGTCGGGAAGTTGTCGCCGCGGAACGCGCCACCGAGGTGCTGGTACAGGGGTGCACCGAGCACGTCGGCACCGGCCTTGGCGGCCGCCATCGAGATGGCGACCGCGCTGTTCGCGCCGATTTCCGAGAAGTTCTCGGAGCCGTCTGCGGCGCGGAGCGTCGCGTCGACCTCGCGCTGGTTGCCCGCGTGGACCTCGTCCACGAGTCGGGGGACAGCGTGTCGCCGCGCGGCGGCGATGGCTTCGGTCGGCGGCAGTTCGATTGCCTCGTACTCGCCGGTGGATGCCCCACTCGGGGCCGCAGCGCGACCGAACCCACCGGATTCGGTGAGCACGTCGGCTTCGACCGTCGGGTTTCCACGGGAGTCGAGTACGCGGCGCAGAGCTACGGATGTGATTCGAGTCATGTTGTCACTTACCCTCTCGTTTGACGGTGAACGGAAGTACACCTGCGTCGTACTCCTCAGCGGCGATTAATATCGGTTCGGTCTGTTCCGAATCGACGAGTACGGGCGCGCCGTAGGATACCTGCAGCGCTCGTGCGCCGAGGATGCGTGCCTTCTCGTACCGGTTGTACCGTTGAATCATTGGTAGGGAGATACGACGTCCACGAGGTCCTTGTGCGACACCATCATCCGCCGGCAGCAGGCACGCGTGACTCCGAGGTCGTCGAGGACGTCAGCGGGGTCCTCGTCTCCCTCGCGAGCACGGGCTTTGAACTCGTCCCAGTGTTCGCCTATCACTGTGCCGCAGGTGAAACACCGGACGGGAATCATCATGGTTAGATCACCTCAGCGGTAGGACTTCTGGTAACGAGCGCGTGCGCCCGGTCCGCCCCACTTCTTGGGTTCGGACTGGCGAACGTCGTTGACCAGAAGCGAGCGGTCGAACTCCATGTACGCGTCGCGAAGCTCCGCGTCGTTCAGGTACTGCACCAGGCCACGAGCGAGCGCGGTACGGACTGCGTCGGCCTGACCGGCCACGCCGCCGCCGTTGACGCGCACGTCGATGTCGACCTGCGAGCGGAGGTCCTCGCCTGCGATGCGGAACGGTTCCAGCATCTTGAGGCGGGCCATCTCCGGCTCGACCAGCTCGACCGGCTGGGAGTTGATTCGGACTCGACCTTCGCCCTCGCGCACGGTGGCGCGGGCGATTGCGGTCTTCTTCTTACCGGACGTGTTCGTTACCATGTGACGTTAGCACCCAGCTTCTCGGAGACCTCTCCGAGCGAGATGAACTTGATGTTCGAAAGGCGGTCCAGCGAGGTGTCTTCGAGCATCTCGCCGTCTTCGTCGTACGGATTGCCGACGTAGACGCGGACGTTCGAGAGCGCCTCGCGGCCGCGGGGCTTCTTGTACGGAAGCATGCCGCGGATGGCACGCTTGAAGATGCGGTCGGGACGCTTCGGGTAGTACGGACCCTGGTCCGAACCGACTTCGACGCGCTTTCTGTACTTGGCCATCACGTCCTCTTCCGAGCCCGTGATGACGGCGTCTTCCGCGTTGACGACGGCGACCGTCTCGCCTGCGAGGGCGCGCTGTGCGACCTCCGAGGCGACGCGGCCGACGATGCAGTTTCGAGCGTCGACGACGACGTCTGCGTCGAATTCTGCGAGGCTCATCGGATCACCCGTACGTTGGACCCGTCGGGGTTCTGTTCAGCGAGTTGTTCTAGCGTCACGGTGTCGCCGACCTGCTCGATCTTCTTTCGAGCGGTGGACGAGAAGTCCACGGCCGCGACTGTGACGTTCTTCTGCAGCACACCGCTACCCAGCACCTTGCCGGGCACGACGACGGTCTCGTCTTCCTGAGCGTATCGTTCGATACGACCAAGGTTGACTTCCGCGTGGGTGCGCCGTGGCTTTTCGAGACGGTCCGCGACATCCTGCCAGACGTTGGCACCGGACTCACGCGAGACCGCCTTCAGCTCGGCGATGAGACTGTTGAGTCTCGGGTTCGTCTTACTCATTGTCTACCTCCAGAGAGAAAGCGGAGTGCAGGGAGCAGGATTTGAACCTGCGGACTCCTATGAGACAGCGCCCTGAACGCTGCGCCGTTGGCCAGACTTGGCTATCCCTGCAAGCATTCCGCTGTACTTCATGCCCCGTAAAAACACCTTCGGTCCGACCCGCCGCCGTGAGGGTGTCACACGCCACGCTATCGGTGGCTGTGACCCCTCGCAGGGCGGGCGAACGTCGGTGTTGAGACGGGGCAGTGTTCATTCTTACAGTGCGACCTTCTCTTCGAGCTCGGCCGCGCGGTCACCCAAGGAGGCGACTGCGCGGGTCACGAGCTCGTCGACGTCGAACGAACCGTCCGTCTCCACACTGAAGACGAACGCTCCGGGCACGTCGTGTACTTCGACCTCTTTACCGGGGTACCGCTCCGTCAGGTCGTTGCCGAACGTTTCCGTCGCGACGAGGTCGCCGTCTTCGGCGTCCCCCTCGGCGTGCTCCGCCGCGGCCTCTTCGATGACGCCACGGAGGATGTTCGGCTCCTGTTCATCGAACTCGCCGGCGTCGCCGACGACCTCCACGCGCTGGACGTGTCGGTAGCCGACGGCGACCCCGCCTTGGTTCTTGGCGTGGTCCTTTCCGTAGCCGAGGACGGCGTCGGCCTCGAACTCGAGGCGCTGGCCCTCCTTCAGCTCGATGATGGGGATGTTCTCGTCCGCCGGGACGACCATGTCGTCCGCGGATTCGATGTCCCCGGAGTAGGCGGTTGCCGGCCCGTCGACTTCGAGCGCGACGGTGACGGTGTCACCGGGCTCGAAGTCGTCGAGAGGCGTGGTCAACGGAACCAGACCGAGACGAAGCCCGATCATCTCGTCGAACATGACCGAGGTGTTCTCCACGAACCGAACGGTTTCGATGGAGAACGTCGGCACGTCGGCGACCATCGCCCGGCGAATGCCGTTGGCTAGCGCCGGGGTCAGACCGCGCGCAACGAAACGGGCGCGTCGGTCTTCGCGTTCGATGAACTCGACCTGGAAGTCGTTTACCATGGTGTGTTAGAGTCGGCTGTTTTTCGGCGCGCGAGTTCCGTCGTGCGGAATCGGCGTCACGTCCTCGATGCGACCGATCTCGAGACCGGCGCGAGCGAGGGCGCGAATCGTTGCCTGTGCGCCGGGTCCGGGGCTCTTGTTACCGTTGCCACCGGGACCGCGAACGCGGACGTGCAGACCAGCGATACCGGCCGCCTTGATCTGGTCGGCGACGCTCTCTGCCATCTGCATGGCCGCGTACGGAGATGCCTCGTCACGGTTCTGCTTGACGACGGAACCACCGGACGACTTGACGATCGTCTCGGCGCCCGTGATGTCAGTCACCGTGATGAGCGTGTTGTTGAACGATGCGTGAACGTGGGCGATGCCCCACTTGTCACCGGTTTCGGATTCGCTCATTCTTGGGCCTCCGCGCGCTCAGGGTGCAGTTCATCCGCGAGCTTCGACGTCTCGTCGAACGCCACGGTGTCTTCTTCGTCGACCTCGACCTTGCGGGAGGGGACGGTCGTCCGAGCACCGCCGACGGTCACGTGACCGTGGACGATGAACTGACGGGCCTGCTGGGGCGTCTGTGCGAGCCCCTTGCGGTAGGCGACCGTCTGGAACCGACGTTCGAGGATGTCGGTCACGTCGAGACGCAGCGTCTGGGAGATGTCGTCCTCCGCAGAGAGGATGCCGTAGCGGCGCATGCGCGCCATGAACTCGGCACCGAGCGACTCGGCTTCTTCGACGTCACCCTGGGCCTCGCCGAGGAGGCGTCGCGCCTCGCGGCGGAGGTTGCGCAGTTCGGACTGCGCGCGCCAGAGTTCTTCCTTGTTCTTGAGACCGTACCGAGAGAGGAGGTCCGATTCCTGCGCGATGCGCTCGCCCTGGAACGGGTGGTTCGGGGTCTCGTAGAACTTGGTGTTGTTACCCGTCGTCATTCTTCAGCCTGCGCCTCCTTGATCTCCTCGACGTTGACACCGATGGTGCCTTCGGTACGTCCAGTGGACTTCGTCCGCTGGCCGCGAACCTTCTGGCCGCGCTGGTGTCGAACGCCCTTGTAGGAGCTGATCATCTTCATGCGGTTGATATCATGCCGCCGCTTTTCTTCGAGGTCCGAACCCGTGATGTGGTCGGTCTCACCGGAGAAGAAGTCCTTCCGTCGGTTTGCCATCCACTCGGGGGCGTGGTCCTCAAAGTTCTCGACGACATCGACAACGGCGTCGATCTCGTCTTCGGGGAGTTTACCGAACAGCGCCGTTCGGTCCACTTCCGCGGCGTCGGCGATGATGCGCGCTGTGCGCTTGCCGATACCCTTCATATCCGACAGACTGCGCTCTACCGTCTTCGTTCCGTCAAGGTCGGTCTGACCAATTCGGATGAAGTAACGGAGGTCCTCTTCCTCCTCCGGAGAGCCGTCCTGTGGTTCTTCTGCACTCATGACTTTGGAAGTCGTGTTGTGAGCGTTGCGGCGGGGATTCGAACCCCGGGGGCTTGACGCCACTGAGTTAGCAACCCAGCGCCTTGGGCCAGGCTTGGCTACCGCAACACTTCGGTCGTGTTAGTTTCGCCCTTCCGGACTCGGGGACGACATTCCCCTACATCGATTGCATCCGTTACGAGACGGGGGCATTACTTAAACATCACGAAAGCCCCCTCGCGTGACAGCCCGAGTCACCGCCGCTCGCTGCCGAATTGTGGTGTGATACACAATCCCACCAAAATCATAATAACTACGGTTACGTATTCCCGTCAATGAGTTCGACAGAGCCCGCTACCGAGGCGACGAAGCCGGTCCGAATCGAGACCGCCGAGGAGCTCGACGCCCTCGTTGACGAGCACGACCGCGTCCTCCTCGACATCTACACCAAGGGCTGCACGCTGTGCCAGAGCATCGAGCCGGTACTGGGCAACGTCGCGAAGGCGACCGACGTGGTCGTCGCGATGATAAATCCGCAGACGGACATGTCGGTCGCGGAGCGGTTCACGATTCGGAGCGTCCCGACGCTCCTCCTGTTCGAAGATGGCGAACTCGTCGACCGCCTCGCCGACGGATTTCAGGGCGCGCAGGCGGTCGTCGACTTCGTCGAGAACGAAGAGCGATAAGGAGTCCGTTCGGCGCGGCGGCGACGCGGGTTACGCGTCGTAGTCCGCGTCATCACCGTCGGCGTCTCGCGCGGCGGCCTCGCCCGGGTGGCTCCCTTTCGGCATCACGTTGTCGAGGAGGAAGTACACCGAGTCGCGCATCGCGTACGCCGATTCGAGCCGCGTCCCGGTGACGCGCACGTCCAGACTCCGAAAGAGGAAGGCCATCAGATTCTCGGCCATCATCTCGGCGTTCATCTCGCGGTAGTGGCCCGACTCCATCTCCCGAGCGATGAGCGTCGCGACTGTCTCGACCATGTGCGTCTCCATGCGCCGGAACTTCTTTCGGTACTGCTCGTCGTGGACGGTCTGCGTGCGGAGTTCGAAGATGGCCCGCTGGAACGGGTCAACGCTGCCATTGTCCGCGACTACCTCCGGAACGCCGGGGGGGATCGTCTCGCAGGTCGAAAGGTCACCCTCCTGCGGGAGGACGTACTCGACGAACTCCCGAAGCTCTGCATCGGGGTCGTCGGCCTCCGGGTCGATGGTCTCGACGAACAGGTCGATGATGTAGTCGAGGAACGCGAGCAGGAGTTCGTCTTTGTTCTCGTAGTGGTAGTACAGAAGCGACGTGCTCTTTTCGAACTCCGTGCCGATGTTCTTTATCGAGAGGTCGGCGTAGCCGTGTTTCGCGAGTGCCCGGAGCGTGGCGTCCATAATCGCCTGCTCGGTCTCGCTTCGTCCGGTGTCGATTCGGTCGTCGTCCATGATGTGTCTCGTTGGGATTCTCAGTCGTCAGTTGGTTCGTCGAGGCGGGTGGTACACCAGTGACAGAAGTCGAGGTCTGCGTCGACCTCGCGGCCGCATTCGGGGCACGTGACAGCGTCCGAATCGGAGTCGGAAACGGCCGCCACCGAGTCGTCGGCGGCGTCAGCGGCGGAGCGCGCTGCCCGCTCGGCGGCCTGCTGTAGGCCGAGGAAGAAGGCGTCGAGGACGCTCACGAGGCTCACCGCGAGGATGGGAAGCAGTTCCGTGAGAATCGATACGAACTCCGACGGCGGCATCGTCCCGGCGTTGGACAGCGATTCGAGCGCCTCCGGGGGGACGAACAGCGCGGACACCGCGAGGGTGAGAAGCACCCACATCGCGGCCCGCCGCCAGCGTCGCAGGTACAGGTGGCCGAGCCCGGTGATCGCCAGCCCGAGTATCGCGGCGAGCCAGGGGCGGACCTTCGTGAGTGCGGACATACGTGGACTCGATTGATTCTCGCTCATGAGGGTTCCGTTCGTGGTGTGTCGTGGAAGTGGTTGCCGGGTCGTGTGCGATTCGTCGTGGGCTGTTTGGCGTGCGGTTCCTCGCGGGCTGTTTGGCGTGCGGTTCGTCCGTGTGGGCTGTTTGGCGTGCGGTTCGTCCGTGTGGGCTGGTTTGCGAGCGATGCGGGCGTGGGGGCCGGGGCAGGGGCAAACTGAATTTGGGAAGGCGATGCGTCAGGGGGACGTTGGTACCGCGGTGGCGGTGTCCTGCTGGGTCAACCGCTCCCAGAGGACGATGGCCGAGGGCGTGACGAGGAGCGCGGTGAGATACGAGTAGAAGATACTCAGCGCGGTCACGACCCCGAACTGTCCGAGGACGGGGGTGATGGCGATGGCGAGGACGCCGAGGCCCGTGGTCGTGGTGAGCATACTCCCGGTGAGTGCGCCCCCGGTCCCGCCGACGGTCAGCCGAAGCGCCTCGTCGAGGTCGTGACCTTCGGTGTTGTACTCGTCGGCGAACCGGTGGACCACGTGGGCGGAGTAGTCGATACCCAGCCCGATGGCGATAGAGAGAATCGTCGCCGTCAACGCGTTCAGCGGGATGCCGAGATAGCGCATCGTCCCGGCGAGGAGCGCGATGGAGACGACGATGGGCACGAGGTTCACCACGCCGAGCGTCCACTGCCCTTCGAGCAGTTGGTAGATGAACACCAGGAACAGCGCAGTCGCGGCGAGCGCGACGGTGAGGCTCTCGATGGCCGACAGTAGAATCGTGTCGGAGACACCCTTGAAGACGACGGTGCTCCCCGTCGCTGTGGCGTCCATACGGAGGCGCTCGGCGACGGCGTTCCCGTCGGCGACGATTTCGTCCTGCGTGGCGTCGCCCTCGACGGTGTAGACGATGCGCGTCTGCCGGTAGTCTTCCGTGATGTACGACGACGCCTGGTCCGATACCGGCGAACTGAGGAGTTCGTCGTATATCGTCTCGAGATTGTCGTCGGGGATGCCGTTACCATCGGCGTCGTTCCGGGCGACGAGCGCGGCGAACTCGGGGTTCTGTTCCGCGTAGCTCTGGATGACCGTGACGATGCTCGTCGCCTCCGCGCGGCGGTCGTCCGTCACGAACGACTCTGGCGGGTCCTCGCCGTTGCGGTGAATCATCTCGAGGGACGAGTCCTGTCGTAACTGTCCCTCGATGTATATTGTCACGCTGTCACCCTGCGTGCTCTCGAAGTTGTCTTCGAGGTAGTTCAGGTCTTTCGTGACGGTGTAGACGCCGGGTTTGAACGGCTCGGGAAGCTGTTGGAGGTAGGCGGGTTGGTCCTCCGGCGGGAGGAAGTCCTCCTGGGAGAACGTCGTGTCGACGCCAGTTCCGTACGCGCCTACGACGACCGTCGTGAGCAGGATGACCACGAGGAACGCGCGGGGGGCTTTCCGGCCGATGATGACGCCGCCGGACAGGACTCGCGCGAGCGTGCCGCCCTCGCCTCCGAGGGGGGCGGAGGCGAACTCGGGCACGTTGTACTGCTCGCGGAGTTCGTCGGCGTAGAGCTTCGCCGCGGGGAGGAACACCCCGAAGACGAGGAACGTGAAGATGATACCGACCGCCGCGACGACACCGAAGTCGCGGATGGGCGCGAGGTCGCTTGTGGCGTTCGCGAGGAACCCGAGGACGGTCGTGCCGGTGACGATGAAGAACGCGACCGAGAGCTGTTTGATGGTGGTCCGCATCGAGGGGACCGGCGCGAAGTCTTTGACGCGCTCCTCGCGGTAGCGGTTCACCGCGTGGAGCCCGAAGTCGATACCGACCGCGAGCAACAGCGGCGGCACCGCGATGAGCATCTGGCTGAACGCGATGCCCGCGAGGCCCATGAACCCGAACGTCCAGATGACGGCGATGACGAGCGAGATGACGCCGAGTAGCAGGTCGATGGGGTCGCGGTAGGCGACGACGAGGAATCCGAAGATGAGGAGCACCGCCGCCGGAACCACGAGCAGGAGCGAGTCGGCGATGACGTTGCCTAACTCGCCGGAGATGATGCCGCTCCCGAACACACGAATGTCGCTGTCCGAGACGGAGGTCATCGTCTGTATCTCCTCTTGGATGCCCGTCATCGGGCTGGTTCCGGAGGTGCCGGCGCTCGACGAGAGGCCGGGTACCACGTGACTCACGACGCCGATGGTCGAGGAGGCCTCGACGGACTGGCGGTTGAAGTCGTCGCTCAGGAGCGACGAGACCTGCGGGTTCGCGGTCGCCTGCTTGGCCGCCGCGCGGACCTCACTCGGCGAGGCCGATTCGAGCGCGTCTATCTGTTCGTCAAGGGTCGTCGCCGACGGGTCCAGCGTCTGGGCGACCGTGGACGCGACGCTCGACGCGGATGTCGCCCGGAGGTCGGGCCGGCTCAAGATGCGCTCTTGGAGCCGCAACATGTCGAGCATCGCCGGTTTCGAGAGGACGTTATCGTCCCGTTGGATGAGTTGGGTGCTCCCCGAACTCGTCTCGAACGCGGGTGAGAACTCCCGGTTGACGTCGTCGAGGGCTTCCTGTGCGGGCGAGTCTTCGGTGAACTGCGAGGTGCCGGAGTCGGTCGAGATGTTGCCGAGTCCGGCCCCGAAGACGAGCGTCAGCACGAAGAACAGCGCCACGACTCTCCCGGGGTTCTCGACGATGAACCCGCCGAGGCGGTCGACGTACACTTCGTAGTCTATCATTGTGGGGGGAAAGTGGGGCGGTTAGCGGCGGTACCAGAGGAAGCCGACGACGCCGAGTCCGACGACGACGAGACCGCCGACGAGGGGCATCGAGAGGCCGCCGCCGCCACTCGCTTCGGTGACGTCGATAGCGACCGGATACTGGTCGGAGAGTTTGCGCTCGCCGTCCTCGTTTTCGTACTGGAAGTCGATGTCGAAGGAGTAGGCCTTCGGGTTGGCCGAGGAACCGACGCTCAGTTCGAGGGGAATCTCGGTCGACTCGCCGGGGCCGAGCTCTTGGATGAACGCGGTGTCGTCGTTAAGCGTCAGCGGGCTGTCGGCGAAGGCCTTGGCGTCGATGTTGCGGTAGGTCTCATCGCCGTTGTTGGTCACGACGAGCGTGACGGTCTGCGAGTCGCCCGCCTCGATGCTCCCGTTCTTTACGGTCACGCCGAAGAGGTTCTGCTTGGGTTTCACCTCGGCGTTCATCAGGAGTTCCTTCGACTGCTGGGTGTCGCCCTCGGAGTTGCGGTACTCGACCGTGTAGCTCAGTTGCCGCTGGCCGGCGTCCGCGGAGTCGGTCACTTCGACCGAGAACGAGAAGTCCGAAGACTCGCCGACTCCGAGGGTGCCGAGCGCGTACTCGGTCTCCTTGATGTTCGTGTTCGGCGACTTCGAGGAGATAGTGAGCACGGCGTCGCGAGCCGTCTGCGGGCCGTCGTTCGTGAGCGTCCCGCTGACGGTGGTCTCGCGGCCGACGCGGAGCGTCGACTGCTCGGCGTCGATGGAGAACTCCTGTTCGGCCACCGGCCTCACGCCGGTGGCGATATTCTTCGACTGCTTGGCGACGCCGTCTTCGTCCTCGTAGCTCACGCCGAGCGAGAGGGCGTACTGCTGGACGGCGGCGGAGGACGCGACGCTCGTCTCGTATTCGAGTTGGCGCGTCTCGTTGACGCCCCACGAGCCGGCGTACCGGGTCGCGGAGGCGGACTGACCGAACGTTATCGAGGGGTTCTGCGAGGTCGCGGTGACGGACGAGTCGAACGCGGGGAGCGACCCGACGTTGCGCATCGTGACGGTGGTCGTCCCGCTGCCGCCGACCTGGGCGGTCGTGTTCACGGAGACGACCTCGAAGCGCGGGGCCTGCTCGACGACGACAGTGACGGGAATCTCTTCGGTCTTCTCCTCTTCGTTCTGCACGTCACCGTCGTCGCGGACGGACGAGTCGTGTTCGTACTTCGCGACGAGCGTCATCTCGTAGGTCCCCGGCGTGGCGTTCTCCTTGACTGAGACGGAGAACGAGGCGTCCCGCTGGGTCGCGTGCGGGATGTCGCCGACCGGGAGTGTCGCGGTGTTCACCTCGACCGGCGCGTCACCGGATTCGAGTGTGAGCCTGACGTTCCGCGTCGATTTGACCTGGGCTTCGAGCGCCGAGCGCTGCTGGTCGCTCAGCGTTCCCGAACTCTCCGACGAGGAGAACTTCCGGTATTCGCTGTCACCGCCGTAGTTAGTCACGACGACGTTCAGGGAGGTCTCCTGCCCGGGAACGAGTTTGTTGCTCGGCGCGTACGCCTGAAGGTTCGGTTCACCGACGATGCCGGCCATCGCTGGGCTCGGTACGGCGACCAAGACGACCAGCAAGACCACGAGTGCACGTGAGAGTTTCATGGAGTGTAGAGGGGTGGTGGGGTTCGGATGTTGAATCGCGTCCGCCGGTGGGGATGGGGGAGAGACGAACGCAGTCGTACGTCCACGCCGAACGCCGGCTGACTGAACGTACAATCAACACGCTACCCTGAGTAGTGGGGACGTATAAATTGAATGGAACTTCTAAAAACTAGTTCAGCGTTTTACACTGTCACTCACGCTCGGGACGACGAGGACCGGAACTCCCGCGTGGCGGACGACTCGACTGGCGACGACCCCACCGGCGCGGTGTTCCGTGCGCCGGGGTCGCCGGCTCTCGCCGCCGGGCCTCCCACCGCCGACGACGACCACGTCGGCCCCCACCCGTTCGACGTGCGCCAGCAGTTCGGCCGCGTACTCGCCGGTTCGGACGGTTCCGCCGGACTCGACAGCGTCTCTCGCGGCCGCGGCGACGACGCCGTTCAGTCGGTCTCGGGCCTCAGCTTCGAGCGCTCGGAGGCGCTCCGTCGACGCGATTGCGGCATCGCGGCCGTCTACGATGGCGAGCGGTTGGAGCGTCGCGCGGGTCGCCGCGGCGATGCGGCGGGCGAGCGGCGCAGCCGACCCCGACGACGACTCACCGTCCGCGAGAAGCGCAACCGTCCGGTAGTCTGGGTCGGTCGCCGCCGCCGGAACCGCGAGCGTCGGGACCGGCGGCGCGCCGAGAAGCCGCTCTGCGACCGCCCCGACGAGGAACCGACCGGAACCGGTCTGTCCGCGCCGCCCGATGACGAGCAGATCCCCCTCGCCGACGGCGCGCTCCACGACGACCGCGGCCGGACCCTCGGCGACTTCCGAGGTCGCGCGGACGTCCGCGAGGAGCGCACGACGGACGACCGCGCCGACGGCCTCCTCCGCTTCGAAGGCGGCGCTTGCGGACGGTGCGGCGGTCTCGGCGGCCGCCGGCGACGTGCCGGTCGCGGAGACGACGTGAAGCGGCGCGTCGAGGACGCGAGCGAGAAACAGCGCGTGGGTCGCGGCAGTTCCCGCGGGTTCGCTTCCGTCCGTCGCGAGGACCACTCGCTCGACGGTGACAGTCATGCGCCCCGAGAGGTTCCCGGAGGACAAAAGCTCGTGCGTCGGGACGGCCGCCGTTCAGGCCCCGATGTACTCTTCGTTGATGGTCCAGCCGTCGTCGTCGCGGACGAGGTACTCGCCGTAGTACGGCACGCGGTTGGCGACGACAGCCTCGAACGTCTCGCGGATTTCTTCTCGCGTCATCTCACCCATCGGACGGAGGTCGTCGTTGCGGTTGAGACAGCCCTTGAGGTAACCTTGGTGTGTTACGCGCACGCGATGGCAGTTGGCGCAGAACTCGGGGTTCTCCACGGGGTCGACGATTTCGACCATCCCCTCGCCGACGTAGTAGCGGCGGCGGTGGTGCATGTCGCGAACTTCCACCTCGTCGGCGAGGTCGGCCAGCCACCGGTGGACCCGTTCGATGTCGATGTTCCACTCCGGGCGGCCCGTCAGTTCGGGCATGTACTGGATGAGTTGGAGCTGTAGCCCCTCGTTTTCGGCGACGTACTCGACCATCTCCTCGACGTGGCCCGCGGTCTTCGTGAACACGACCATGTTGAGCTTCACGGGCGTGAGGCCGGCGTCGACCGCGGCCTTGACGCCTTCCATCACCTTGTCGTACGCGCCGGACTTGGTGATTTGAGCGAACGCCTCGGGGTCGAGGGCGTCCTGCGAGACGTTCACGCGGTCGAGTCCGGCCGCGACGAGGTCCTCGGCGCGGTCGCCGAGGAACGTCCCGTTCGTGGTGAGCGAGGTCTCCATCGAGTCGGGCGTCCGGCGGATAATCTCTTCGAGGTCCGAGCGAAGCATCGGTTCGCCGCCGGTGAACTTCACCTTCTCGACGCCGTACTCCTCGACGACTTCGAGAAACCGGACCACGTCATCGGTACTCATCTCCTCGTCGGCAGGGTCCATCGGCCCGCGCGTGTCGCCTAGCCCCTCGTTGTGGCAGTAGACGCAGTCGAAGTTACACCGGTCGGTCAGAGAGATTCGAACGCCGGTTACCTCGCGGCCAAAGTCGTCCACCAGCACCATATACCGAATTCTGGGAGCGTACGTTGATAAATTCGCTGTCGATGACCGGGACAGGGTAACTAATATTAGTTACAACTCACCAAAACTCGAAGACGTTCGTGTCGACGGCGTGGAGGAAGTGCGGTGTCGTGTAGAACGCGACACCGTCTGCGACTGCAGGCGAACCTTCTGTGCCGCTCGCTCCCCATCGTCGTTTCGGTGCGGCATCGAGGAGTTCACCTGTCTCACTGTCGAGTGCGACGAGCGTTCCGTATTCACCGTCGCCCGCGTAGACCACATCATCGATAACGACGGGGACGCCCCAGCCGGAAATCGGTGCGTGGTCGTCGTCGAACCATCCAATCTCGGACCAGTCGCTCGCATCGCCGAAGGCACGCCACCGCACCTCACCGGTCTCGGCATCGAGCGACAGCAGGTAGCGGTCACTCGAGAGATAGAGCGCAGACCCGTCGTGTGAGATTCCCCGTGACGACCACGCACCACCGACGGGTCGGTCCCATACTGTCTCGCCGGTTTCGGCGTCTAACGCGTACAGTCTGTACTCATACGTGTCGTCACGCTCGTGGAAGACTTGCGTTGCGACGTACGCCGTTCCGTTTCGCACGGTTGCGGGCGTGTCCGCAGGAACCGCTCTCGTCCACTGCACCTCGCCGTCGGCGGTGTCGAGTGCGACGATAGCGCGTCCGAGAAAGCAGAGATAGACCGTTCCACCGGCGACAGTCGGACTGAACGTCAGGTCGGTCGCGTACTCGTCCGGTCTGTACTCCCACAGGAGACTCCCGTCTGAGGCGTCGAGAGCGAACAGACCTTCTGAGCCGCTGTACTCGTCGTCTTCATCCCGAACTCGTGTCGACCCGTAGGTTCCGGTGTAAACGACGCCGTCGGTGATGGCCGGGTGGCAGGTATCTGCGAGAAATCGAGGACCGGTATTCTCGAATTTCCATCGTTCGGTGCCGTCGAAGTCAAGGGCACGTAAGCCCCGGAACGTCTGGATGAAGAGGCCGTCGTCACTCGCGGTGAGGGAGTCGGCGTACGAACTGTTGTATTTCGGGGTGTGTTGCTCTATGGACCGCGTCCACCGACCCTCGCCAGTACTGGCGTCGAAGGCGTTGAGGTAGGTTTCGGTCTCCCTTCCAGACATTCCTCCGGTCATCGACCCGAGGTAGACGGTGTCACCGGCGACGACCGGTGAAGATTGATTCCAGTCACCGACGAAGTCGGCCTTCCATCGCCGCTTAAGTGGGGGTTCCGGTCCAGATACGTCTTCAGGCGCGCCGGTACGAGCGGGGTCGTACCCGCGCGTCTGCCACGACCCGGAGACAGTCGTGCGACGATTCGTCGCCGAACACCCCGCGAGTGAAACCGTCGCGCCGGTTCCGAGCGCTGCGAGGAGTCGGCGTCTAGAGAAGGCTCGTCTGTCAGAACAAGGACCGTGAGGAGAGGGCACTAATGTTTGTTCCCAAACAGAATTTAAACGTCTTCGGGTGCGGTCGTCGCCACCGTCTCGGTAGCCATCCCCGACCGGTCCTTACAAAACTCTTATCGGCCGCACCGCCGGAGTGACGGACATGGACGAAGCCGACGTACGCGACCGCTTGCGTGCGGTCGAGGACCCCGAACTCGGAGACGACATCGTCTCGCTCGGACTGGTGAACGCCGTCGAGGTCGACGGCGACACCGCCCGCATCTCGCTCGCGCTCGGTGCCCCGTACTCCCCGGCGGAGACGGACATCGGCCGTCGAATCCGCGAGGTCCTCGCCGAGGACGGACTGGAGGCCGACCTCACCGCCAAGATTCCGAACGACCGCGACCCCGACGAGGAAGTCCTCCCCGGCGTGAAGAACATCATCGCCGTCGCCTCCGGGAAGGGCGGGGTCGGGAAGTCGACGGTCGCCGTGAACCTCGCGGCGGGCCTCTCGAAACTCGGCGCGCGCGTCGGCCTGTTCGACGCCGACATCTACGGGCCGAACGTCCCGCGGATGGTCGCCGCCGAGGAAGCGCCGCAGGCGACCCAAGACCAGACCATCGTCCCGCCGGAGAAGTACGGGATGAAGCTCATGTCGATGGCCTTCCTCGTCGGCGACGACGACCCAGTCATCTGGCGCGGTCCGATGGTCCACCAGCTTCTCACCCAACTGGTCGAGGACGTGGAGTGGGGCAGTCTCGACTACCTCGTCCTTGACCTGCCGCCGGGCACGGGCGACACCCAACTGTCCATCCTCCAGACGCTCCCCCTCACGGGCGCGGTCATCGTCACGACGCCGCAGAACGTCGCCCTCGACGACGCAAACAAGGGACTTCGGATGTTCGGCAAGCACGACACGAACGTCCTCGGAATCGTCGAGAACATGAGCACGTTCCGGTGTCCCGACTGCGGGAACCGCCACGACATCTTCGGTGCGGGCGGCGGCCGCGAGTTCGCCGCGTCGAACGACCTGCCGTTCCTCGGGGCGCTCCCGCTCGACCCGGCCGTCCGCGAGGGCGGCGACGGCGGCAAGCCCATCGTCCTCGAAGACGACGACGAGACGGCCGACGCGTTCCGCGTGATGACCGAGAACATCGCCGACATGGTCGGCGTCGTCCAGCGGCGGACCGTCAGCGAGCGATGAGCGACGACGGACGACTCGACGGGGACGCCAATGCGGATGCGAACCCGAACCCAGACGCCGACGCGGACTCCGACGAGGTCGACTGGGAGATGGCCCCGGACTCGGACGCCGACTTCCCCGCGGACCCCGAGCGCGTCGCGTTTCTCCGCGACATCGCCGACGACATCTACGGCGAGTCCTCCGAGAGCCGGCAGGTGTCGGCCATCCTCTACCGCGTCAGCGACCTCTACGACCCCGACGGCGACACCTCGCCCGAGGAGATTTACCTGAACGTCCGCCACATCATGGATATCAAGGCGCAGGGCGGCATCGACCGCTGACCTGACTTCCCGGCCGCCGAATCACCGCCGACCGTCCGACTCGCGTTCGCCACCGCTCAGTTCACTTCCGCTTTTCACGATTCCGCGATTCGCACGACTGCGCCGTCTTCACCTGCGTCTCCTCCGATTCGCCCTGTGTTCACTTTCACCACGCACTCGCCGGCTCGGATGACCCCGTCAGCGAGGGTGCGACTCGATTATCTGCGCGGACCGGGCGGGTTTTGGTCCCGGAGCCGAATTCGAGGGTGTGGACGCACACCAACGCCAGTTCCGGAACCCCTTCTCGATGGACACCGACTGCACGAACTGCTCGGCGCTCTGCGAGACGCGCGAGCAGGTCGTCCACGGCTACGGCGACGTGGGCGCGGAGTTCCTGTTCGTCGGCGAGGCTCCGACCGCGGCCGCGGAGCGGACGGGCGTCCCCTTCACCGGCGACGAGGCCGGCCGGCGCGTCCAGCGCATCCTCGGCGATCTCGGGTTTGCTCGGTCCGACCCGGACGCCGACGAACCGGACGTGCAGAACGTCTTTTTCACGTACCTCACGCGCTGTCGCCACCCCGAACGCGGGCCGACCGATAACGAGGTTGCGACCTGCGAGCCCTACCTGAACGCGGAGATTCGGATGATAAACCCGCACATCATCGTCCCCGTCGGACAGGCCGCACTGGAGGCGCTCGCGTTCGACTACACCACGCGCGCGGCCGACAGCTTCGACGTCGACGCGGAGCACGCGACGACCATCCGCGGCCGCGGCTTCGAACTCGTCCCGATAAAGGAGCCGGAGCGCCTGACCGACGCAGACGCCGAAGCGTTTGTCGAACACGTCCGCGAGTCGGTGTTCGGCCGGGACTACCGGCAGACGAAGGGTCGGCAGAGTCGCTGAGACGGGACGACACGCGGAGCGTCCCGTCTCCGCCGGCCCTCGATTCGACGGGCCACAAGCGGCGGGTTCAAGGGTTCCCCGGCGCGAGGGGAGGGTATGACGGTCATCGCCGTACTCGCCGAACCGCCGCGGCCGGGACTGGTGCTTTCGGAACTCGCGGAGACGAGTCCACTCACCGAAGCCGAAGCCGCGGAGCTCTACGCCGCGATGCTCAAAGACGTCTGTATCGCCGTCGAGCGGTCGGGCGGCGACCTCCTCGTCAACTACCGAACCGAGGACGACATCCCCGACGAGTTCGCCGGGGACCACGACTCGGAGGCCGAGATTCGGAGCGTCGTTGCCGACGCCCTCGGCGGCACCGACGACGCGCGGTTCGAACCGCAGGTCGGGTCGTCGTTCTCCGCCCGCGCGGGCAACACCGTCTCGCACCTCCTCAACGAGGAGGAGGTCCACTCGGTCGCCGTCGTCCGCCCGGTCGCGCCGCTTCTCGGGCGTACCCACATCGACAGCGCGGCGATGAAACTACGGAGCACGCCGGTCGTTCTCGGCCCCTCGACGGAAGGGCGCGTCTACTTCTCGGGCTTCCTCGACCCCATCGACTTCACCGACGCCTACGCGGAGCCGGAAGTCGAGACGCTCGCCGAGCGCGCCGACGACGCGGGCCACGGCCTCGACTACGTCCCGATGCTCCCTGTCCTCGAAACCGGCGCGGACCTCGCCACGGTCGTGCCGATGCTCCGCTCGCGGGTCGAATCCGAGCGCCTCGTCCCCGAGCACACGACGACGTTCGTCTTCGAGAAGGGGCTTCGAGTCGAATCGACCGACGGCGTGTTGGAACTCGTCCGCGACTGAGCGAAGCGACAACACTTAGGTATCCGACTCGAAACTGTCGTGCGAAGGTGGGATGGCGGAGTGGCCTAACGCGCCTGCCTTGAAAGCAGGTTTCCTCACGGAATCCTGGGTTCAAATCCCAGTCCCACCGCATTCTCAGAGAACCGAGACGCGCAGGTTTAGCTGCGCGTCTCCGGTGAACGTGTGACGCTGAGACGGGCTGGGATTTGAAGCAGGGAGCGGAGCGAACGACGTGAGCGGAGCGAGTGGGGTTCAAATCCCAGTCCCACCGCATTCTGACGCGAACAACTCGGCGAGCACCGCGCAGCGTGTGCTCGCCGGCGTGAGCGTCGATTCCCAGTCCCATCGCATCCGCTCCAAGCGACACCAACGACCCAGCAAAAAGCGACCGACAGCCCGCGTCCCGGTCAGAACCGGTACGCCATCATCACTTCGTCGACGTGCTCGTCGCCGATGGTGTAGTGGTCCCTGCGGATGGCTTCGGTCTCCCAGTCGTGGTCGCCGAGGAACTCCAGCGCGCGGTCGTTCGTCATCGGAACGCTGTTGTACACTTTCCGGAAGCCGTTGGCTTCGGCCCAGTCGAGGCCGCGTTGCAGGAGGAGACTGCCGATGCCCGACCCGCGGTAGTCCTCCTTGACACCGACGGTCTGTTGGGCCGTCTCGCGGATGCGCGACATCTGCGGGAGGTCGAGGTGCGTCCAGCCGACGACCTCCTCACCGATGGTGGCGACGAAGAACACGCGGGACTGCACCTGATTGTGGCGGGTAATCGTCTCCTCGTAGAGCAGTTGCTCGGCGATGGTCTCGGCGACGACGTACGTCTCTTCGGCCGTCACGTCTCGAATCGCGTCGAGGAGGCCCTCGAAGTCGCGCGGGCGAGCGGGCCGGATGGTGATGATGCCGGCGTCGGTCTCGTGTTCCTCGATAGTGCCCACGTCGAGCGCCAACTGGAGCGTGCCGCCGTCTTCCTCCAGATAGCCGCGGGACTTCAGACGGTCGAGTTCGATTCGGAACTCGTCGGACGACACCGGCGCGACGTCGAGAAGGACGTTTCGCTTGGCGGTGCCGTGCCGCTCGACGTACTCGTAGATGACCTTGCTCGCCTCGGATTCGAACGTCGGGCGCTCGGTCGCTTGCATGACTCCCAGTATGATGGCGTGCCACGCGTATATTTCTTGTTCATCGGTAGCATGCGACACAAAACTCGCAGCCGACCCGACAGCGACGGACCGCGTGACAAATCCCCACAGATGCGTAACGGCTTTGAATCGGCCTGCCAACACTCGGGTATGGATTGGCCACACGACCCGGACGGCGAAGAGGGGAGCGAAGGCGGACGCAAGTACGGCCAGGCAGTCATCGCGAAGAAGGTCGACGAAGACGAGGACTTCCCGCTGAACAAAGCGGAGTTCGTCGAAGAGTTCGGCGACCACCCCATCCGACTCGACTACGAACGCGTCGTCTCGCTCGCGGACATCTTCGAGCACGTCGAAGGCGAGGAGTTCGGCGACTTCATCGAACTGCACAAGGCAGTCGGCAAGGCGATGCGCGAAAACGACTTCTGGTTCTACGAGGGCGCAGCGCAGTTCGTCACCGGCAAGAAGGCGTAAGCTTCGAGGCCCCGATTTTCGACCCGCGACGCCGCGTTAGTTGTCGGGCCCGCGGGACGAGGTCCGCTCTTGGACTTTCCGTTCGATAGCGTCGCGCTCCCAGGTGCGCGTTTCGTCGCCTTCGACTTCCGCTTGGACTTTCTCTTCGAGCAGCGTGACGGCGACGCTGTTGGCCCCCTCGGGAATGATGAGGTCCGCGTGCTTCTTCGTCGGCTCGATGAACTGCTCGTGCATCGGCTTGACCGTCGAGAGGTACTGGTCGATGACGCCCTGAAGGTCGCGTCCGCGGTCGATGGCGTCGCGCTGGATGCGCCGGAGGATGCGAACGTCGGCGTCGGTCTCCACGTAGAGCCGGAGGTCGAGCATCTCGTTTACGTCCTCGTCGTAGAGCGCGAGAATTCCTTCGAGGATGATGACGTCGGTCGGTTCGACGGTGTTCCGCTCGGGCTTCCGGTTGTGTATCTCGAAGTCGTACTGCGGCATCTCGACGGCTCTCCCCTCCAATAGCTCCGAGAGCTGTTCGTACAGGAGGTCCCACTCGAACGCCGAGGGGTGGTCGTAGTTCACCTGCTCGCGTTCGTCCATCTCCAAGTGACTCTGGTCTTTGTAGTAGTTGTCAATCGGAATCCGCGTCACGGACTCGCCGACGTTCTCCGTGATGAGTCGGGCCACGGTGGTTTTCCCGGCACCGCTCCCCCCCGCGATACCGATAACGAACGACGGGATAGTCATTGTCCCAAAGACGCCCGCGAACGGGTTTGAACGCAGCGATTCACCGGCTCCGACGCGAGTGTATATAAAGAACGTTGTCTGACGTTCCCACACAGCCGATTCTCGCACCGCCGTCGGTCGCAATTATCATGGCTTTTCAAACTCAGGGAGTAAATTTTATAAGCGGGAGTTGCCATTGCCTTTCACATGGTACGTGATATCGTACGCCGCGACTTCCTCAAGGGAGTGGGAGCCGCGGGCGCGGCAGGCTTGACTGGCTTATCCGGATGCATCGGTGGCGGCGGCGGTGGCGGCGGTCCCGAGGGGATCGTCGTCATCGGCTACCCCGAAAGCGGCATTCAACTGTTCCGTGACTACTACAGCGCGTCCGACGGGAGCGAGGAGATACTCGTGCCCGACGGGATGCGCTCCGGCTCGATGCCCGGGCAGGTCGGCAACGACATGGCGAACGTGACCGGGACGGCACCCGCGGCGGGCGGTCCGAACCAAGACACGTTCAATCAGCTGTTCCAAGACGAGTACGGCGCGGCACCCGGTGTCTTCACGTCACAGACGTACGACTCGGTCGCGATTCAGCTTCTCGCGAACGCCGCCGCCGGGGAGAACTCCGGCCCGGCCATCAAAGACCAGATGCGCCGGATGGCGAACCCCGGCGGGATGACCGTCGGACCAGACAACCTCGTCGAGGGCGTCGAGGCGGCCGCGAACGGAGAAGACATCGACTACCAAGGCGCGTCCTCGTCCGTCAACTTCGACGAGAACGGCGACCCGGCGGAAGCCGCGTACGCCATCTGGGAGTTCGACGCCGAGAACAACGCCACGTCGAGCGTCGAGACGCAGTCCTTCGCCGGCGAGAACCCCGACGGGAACGGCCCGTCCGCGGACAGCGGTCCGGGCGGTTCCGACCGCGAGATGTCGGTCGGCATCCTGCTGCCCGAGACCGGCGACCTCGCGGCCGTCGGTGCGCCGATGATTCAGGCCGCACAGATTCCGGTCATGCAGGTCAACGATGCCAACCCGGCCGGACTCTCCGTTAACGCGCAAATCGAAGACACCCAAACGTCACCGGACGCCGGTGTCTCCGCCGCGCAGTCGCTCGTCTCCGCGGGCGTTCCGTCCGTCTGTGGCTCCGCGTCGTCCGGCGTGAACGTCCCCGTCTCACAGCAGGCGTTCATCCCGAACGAGATCGTCGGTTGCTCGCCGTCCTCGACGGCGCTGTCCGTCTCGAACCTCGAAGACAACGACTTCATCTTCCGGACTGCACCGTCCGACTTCCTGCAGGGCCGCGTCATGGCGCAGGTCATGGCCGAGCGCCTCGAAGTCAGTTCGGTCTCGACGCTGTACGTCAACAACGACTACGGCCAGCAGCTCTCGGAGCGCTTCTCGAACGTGTTCAGCGACTCGTTCGACGGCGAAGTGTACAACCAGGTCGCGTTCAACATCGGCGAGTCGTCGTACTCCTCCGTCATCGAGACGGCGCTCTCCGGCCCGGACAGCTAAGACCGACCCGACAGACCCGATTTTTTTCTTCGTCGCCGCCGACGCGAGCGGCCGCACTCCGGGAGTCGCACACAACTTGACCGACACAAGTCACTCATACGACCGCTGACAGCTATGCGTCGATGAAGCGCTGCGGCCTCCTCTCGAAGGCCTCCTACGCGGCGTGTGACTGCTGGAACGCGAACGCGACGGCGACGCTCGGCGGCGGTTCAGACGGTGACGATGATGGCGACGACGATGGCAGCGACGACGGCGTCGGCGACAGTAGAGACGGCAGTCTCTCGGTCGAGTCGTTCGAGTCCGTCTGCGAGTGAGCGCCGAAAAAATAGCGTGGACCGTCGGGACGGACTATCCGCCGAGGAAGTCCTGCCGAACCTGTTCGTCTTCGAGAAGCGCGGTGCCGGTGTCCATGTAGCGGTTCTGTCCGTTGGCGAGGACGTAGCCGCGGTCACAGCGCCGGAGCGCCTCCTTCGCGTTCTGTTCGACCATCAGGATGGCCGTGCCGGCCTCGTTGATTTCGTCGATTTTGTCGAACATCTCCTCGACGAGGTCGGGCGCGAGCCCCGCCGACGGCTCGTCTAAGAGCAGGAGGTCGGGATCGAGCATGAGCGCACGACCCATCGCGAGCATCTGCTGTTGCCCGCCGGACATGGTGCCCGCCTTCTGGTCTTTCCGCTCTCTGAGGATGGGGAACCGCTCGTAGACCGCCTCCATGGCGTCCTGCGGCACCTCGTCGAGAATGTACGCGCCCATCTCGAGGTTCTCTTCGACCGTCAGCGTCGGGAAGATGTTGTCGTTCTGCGGGACGTAGCCGATGCCGACGTGGATGATGTCCTCGGGTCGGCGCCCGGTGATGTCCTCGTCTTTGAACTGGACCGTCCCGCCCATGTGGGCGGTCAGCCCGAAGACCGATTTCATCGTCGTCGACTTGCCGGCCCCGTTCGGCCCGACGATGGTGACGTACTCGCCGTCGAACACGTCCATGTCGACGTCGGTGAGAATCTGGAGGTCGCCGTAGCCGGCGTCGAGGTTGCGGACGCGCAGAAGTACGTCGTCGCGCCCCTCGACGCCCGCGCCGCTCGTCGCGTCGGTGTTAGCGTCGACGCTCATACGTTGCCCCCGAGGTAGGCCTCGATGACCTCTTCGTTGCTCCGAATCTCGTCCGGCGTCCCCTCCGTGAGCACCGAGCCCTGGTGGAGGACGATGACGTGTTCACAGTTGTTCATGATGAGGTCCATGTCGTGTTCGACGAGCAGGAACGTGTAGCCCTGCTCGCGGAGTTCGTGTACGTGTTCGAGCAGTTTCTTCTCGAGTGTGGGGTTGACCCCGGCGAACGGCTCGTCCAAGAGCAGCATGTCGGGGTCGGTCAGAAGCGCCCGCGCCATCTCGAGCAGTTTGCGCTGCCCGCCGGAGAGGTTGCCCGCGTACTCCTCTGCGATGTGGGCGATGTCGAAGAAGTCGAGCACCTCCCAGACGCGTTCGAGCAGTTCCTCTTCCTGTTCGCGGACGTCGTCGCGGACGCCCGGCATGACGGAGCGCCACAGCGTCTCGCCGCGCTGGTGTTTCGGCGCCAGCATCATGTTCTCGAGGACGGTCATCTCGCTCAGTTCGCGGGCGATTTGGAACGTCCGAACCATCCCGCGGTTCGCGATTTCGTACGGCTCCTCGCCGGTGATGTCCTCGCCGTTGAACGTGACCGTGCCGGCGTCGGGCTTGAGCATGCCCGTGATGAGGTTGAACGTCGTCGACTTGCCGGCCCCGTTGGGGCCAATGAGACCCGTGAGTGACCCGGCTTCGACCTCGAAGCTGGCCCCGTCGACGGCGGTGATGCCACCGAAGGACTTCTCCAGACCTTCGACCTGGAGCGGGTAGTCGACCGACGTCTCGACGCCGGAGGCGAACGCGCCGAGCGCCCCCTCGTCGACCTTGTTCGCTACGTCTTCGACCGGCTGGTCCGCGGCGTCACTCATCGGTCTCACCTCCCTGAGCCGGGGCATCGACGCCGCCGTCGGTGCGGACCGAGTCGTCGCTGCCGCCGTCGTTGGCCATCGACTTCGGCCGCGACAGCGGGATGACGGACGCGGTCTCCTTGCGGTAGCCGAGCATCCCCTCCGGCCGGTTGTGCATCAGCCAGATGAGCACGAGGCCCATCACGACCAACTGGAGTTGCCGGATGCTGTCGACCGTGTACAGGAGGAACGGCACGGGGTCGAACTGCGAGATGAGCGGTGAAATCGCCTGTCCGAAGCCGGATGGCGAGTCGAGGTTGGGGAACACCGCCGACACGAGGTTCTGGAAGTAGCGCGGCCCCTGGTAGAGCACCGCTGCGAAGACGGCACCCCCGAGGACGCTCCCCGTGTTCGAACCGGCCCCGCCGATGATGAGCGCAATCCAAATGAAGAACGTCACGCGCGGCCGGAAGAAGTTGGGCGTCACCGCGCCCTGCGGGACGAGCCAGAGGATGCCGGCGAGTCCCATGAGCGCACAGCCGAGCATGAACGACTTGATTTTGAACCGGTCGGTGTTCTTGCCGAGGGCGTTCGCGACGTCCTCGTCCTCGCGGATGGCCTTCAGCACGCGACCGAACGGCGATTCGCCGGTACGCTTGAGTAGCCAGTAGAAGCCCGCGACGAACCCGAGGAGCAACAGCCCGTAGACGAGGCCGTCGACGACCGGCTTGGGGTTCCTCGGCACGAGGACTTGGAAGGCGTCGACGAAGCCGAGATACCCATTCCAGAGACCGACGCCGCGAAGCAGCGCCTCCAGCGGCGGAGCGAAGTCGAGGATGAGACCCGACCCGCCGCCGAAGCCGACGCGGTTACCGAACAGCTGGAACTGCTGTATTTCGCCGGAGAGGAAGCTGAAACGGACGATTTCCGACATAGCGATGGTGACAATAGCCAAGTAGTCTGCCCGCAACCGAAGCGCCGGGAGCGCGACCACGAGTCCCAACAGCGCGGCCGCGGTCATGCCGGCGAGGATGCCCACCCAAAGCGGCAGGCCGAGGCCGCCGACCTGCGCCGCGCCGCCGGCGACGTACGTCGGCTTCGTCACGATTGCCGTGACGTAGACGCCGACGGCCATGAAGCCGACGATACCGATGTTGAACAGCCCGGTGTACCCCCAATGGAGATTGAGCGCGAGCGACAGCATGGCGAAGACGCCGATGTAGAACGTCAGCGTCGCGATGGAGTTGAGTTGACCGCGGAGCGTGTATCCCAGAACGAACCCCGCGAGGACGTACGCGAGGTACGTCCCGAGGAGGACCAGTACGATGAGGCCCGCGTCGCCGCCCGGGATGCGGGCGGTGAAGTCGTCGCGGACGCTCATGCGGTCGCCCTCCCGCTGAACAGCCCGGACGGTTTCACGAGGAGAATGACGATCATGACGACGAAGGCCGCGGCCCGCGAGAACGCCGAGGGAATCCACAGGACCGACATCGACGCCGTCAGTCCGATGACGAGGCCACCAGCGATGGCCCCGTAGATGGAACCGATGCCGCCGAGGATGACCGCGGCGAAGATGAGAAGCAAGAGGAGCCACCCGTCGTTGAACCCGAGCGTCCCTTTCCAGAGGATGAACATGTACCCCGCGACGCCGGTCAGCCCGCCGCCGATAATCCACGTCGCGCGGACGACGCGCTCGGTCGAGATACCGGTAATGAGCGCGAGGTCCTTGTTGTCGGCCATCGCGCGCATCGCCTTGCCGAGTTTCGTCCGCTGTAAGAGCACGTGAACCCCGAGCATCAGCGCCGAGGCGACCACGAGAAGCGTGATGTCGTGGGCGTTGATGAAGACCGTACCGTCGATGAAGTACAGCGACACCGACGGCGGCTGAGCGGTCGTCCCGCGCACGTCAGAGCCGAAGACGAACTGCATCAGGTAACGCAGCGCGAACGCGACGCCGATACTCGTGATGAGGAGGGTGATGCCGTCCTCGTTCCGAATCGGTTTGAAGATGGTGCGGTCGACCGCGAGCGACAGCGCGATAGCGAACGCGCCGGAGACGACGATGCCGGCGACGACCGCGAGCGGCGTCGAGAGCATCCCGATGCCGAGCGTCCCGCCGTAGACCGACCCCCCGGCCCCGACGAGCAGGAGCGCGCCGATGTCGGCGCGTCCGAGTCCGGCGATGAGGTACGTCGTCGCCCACCCCGAGAAGGCCCCCGCTGTGATGTAGTCGCCGTGCGAGAAATTAGCGAAGTTTAGAATGCTGTACGTCATCGACAACCCGATGCCCGCGAGGCCGATTACGAGCCCCCGCATCAGACCATCCCAGACCAGCGTGCCAATGTCGGCAAACTGCGTCTGCCCTGTTGCTAACCCGCGAAGCAAGTCACCGAGAAGTACGACTACGATGACCGCCAAGACGAGCGCGAACGGACGCTCGATGGCGAACTGCCTGCCACGGGAGTAGGTTTCGGCAATACCCATTGATAACTATCCTCATGATATGTGCGGACGATAAACATAGATAAATCTTTCTTCATCGGTCGTCTTTACTGACCCCGCTTGGCACCCCGCAGGACCTCGATTACTCGAATTCGGCCCAAATCGGCGACACTTAAAAGCAGATAGAGCCCCGACAGGACCCATGCGCGTCAGTTCGGCGGCGTTTTCCGACCTCGACGACCTCGCCGACCTGTGGGTCGAACTTGCCGCGGACCAGCGGGCGTTCGGGTCGCACCTCCGCGCCGACGCCAACCGGACGCCGATACGGGAGGCGCTGGCGCGACACGTCGCCGCCGACGGCGTGCTCGTCGCCCGAGAGGGACAGGAGAACGGCGCGACCGGAGAGACCAGCGGAGACGGCGGCGGAGGCGACGGAGGCGGCGCGGAGGACGTGGAGGACGCGGAGGCGGGCGACATCGTCGGATTCGTCATGTTCGACATCGAGGCGGGGGCGTACGAGCAGGACGCGACCCGCGGGATGATTCGGAACCTGTTCGTCCGCCCGGTGTACCGAGACGCCGGGGTCGGCGCGCAACTGCTGGCGGCGGCGGAGACCGCGCTCGGAGACGCCGGCGCTGATACCGTCGCGCTGGACGTGCTGGCGGACAACGACGCCGCCCGTCGGTTTTATCGGCGGCACGGCTACCGGCCGCACCGCGTCGAACTGGAGAAATCGATGCGAAACGATACACACTCAAAGGAGGACCGGTAATCGACGGACGCGCCAGGAGAGCATGGGCGGTTCATGCACTCGACTTGTAATCGAGACTTCGTGGGTTCAAATCCCACTCCTGGCTTCCTTCGCCGGTTCGACCGTTTTCTGCGGCCCACGCGGGCCTCGCGTTCAGTCGTCGCGAGCCGGAGCCACGCCCGCGGTTCGTCGAGACGGGTTCAGTTCCGCCTCGCGGGCGGCCGGACCCGAATGAGGAGAAGCGACCCCGGCACGCCGAGGACGAGCGCCCGAAACGGATTATGCTTGATGATAACGTCGGGGTCGAGTGGCTCCGACTGGAGGTCGGTGATGCGGATGCACGAGTAGTAGACCGTGACGTGAGTGAGCACGTACGCGAACGCCGCGGGGACGACGATCGGATACCGGATGCCGCTCATCGCGAGGCCCTCGAACGCGAGGGCGGTGAGCGCCGAGATGAACAGGAGGTTTCCCAGTTGGAGCGTGACACCGGTCAGCGCGGTTATCGCGGTGTCGAACAGGGACGCGCCGTAGGGCGTGTACGTGAGCGCAGTGACGACTGCCACCGCTCCGAGAAAGAGCCCGGCGAACAACCCAGACAACGCGTACACGAACTCCATTGGAGGACCGTTACGGGACCGACGGAGGCAATGAATTTAGTTCTACCCCCCTCGTTATCGCGGTCGAAAATTAGAAATCCGTCGAGGGCGGCGGGGACGCGGCGTCGAGACGGAATTTTATCTTTATCCGGAACGTCGTGTTCGGTATGAACGCGACCGACCAATTCATGCTCGCCGTGACGCTTCTCATCTTCGCGCTCCTCGTCGTCGGCCTCCTTCTCGCACTCGTCTAGGGAGAAAACTTATGTGATAATCATGGAGGATACTAGATACCATGCCGGAATGTCAGAACTGTGGTTCGTTCGTGACGCCCGCATACGCCCGAGTCTTCACTCCCGATGGCATGGAGAATCCGCGCGTCTGCCCGAACTGCGAGGATATGGTCCGCGACGGCGCACAGGTACGGGCAGCGCGGTCGCCGAGAAATCACTGAGCGACGTGGTAGCGTTCGGCGTCCTGTCGGACGAAGCCGCGCTTCGACAGCGTACTGAGGATGCTGTAGAGGGCGATTTTCTTCATCTCCAGCCCGTTCTGTAGGTCGGTGATGGACGCGCCGTCGTGCGTGGTGAGATAGAGGTACACGAGTTTGGCCGAGGGCGATTCGAGTTCGCCGGGGACTTCGATGGTCGGAACCGTCTGTTGCATGGTCGTTGTCATCCTGTTTGCTTCGACGATAATAAAACTCTCTTACAACAATCGTCGAAGAACCGCGGTCGGGGGTGAGGCGCCGAACGTCCCGAATTCGAGAGAATCGTTGTATTCGTCACGAACGTACATCGGATAATCGTCGGTGTTCGACGCCCCCGACTTCGACTGTCGTCGAAGAGGGCGAGTCGCCGACAATCGGATGGCGAGGCCGGGCGACCCGCAGTTCCGAGACGGAAGGGGCGGGAGTCGAACCACGCGAAGCCATTGAAAACCACCGGACCGACCGCGAGGGCCTGCGCCGGTGTGCTCTACCACTGAGCCACCCTTCCGGGCTGACGTAGGGGTCGAGCGGGCAAATAGCCGTTGGTGGCCCCCGGCCGCGGTCACGCGATTCGGCGCGCTGAGCGCGTCGGTGCACCGCTCGGGAGTCGGCGTCGAAAGAAAGGGCGTCTACGACTCAGACGAGTCGCGGTCGGCTCAGTAGCTCCGGACCTTCGGCTCGTACGTCTTGTCCTCGCCTTCGAGGATGACCGGCTTGTACCAGAGTTCCGGGCGGCCGTCGTTCCACGAAAGCATCGTGTGCTTGAGCCACTCCTCGTCGCGGCGCTCTTGGTACTCCTTGCGCCAGTGGGCACCGCGGAACTCATTGCGCGCGAGCGCGCCGAGCGTGATGGCCTCGGCGATGTCGAGGATGTTGCGCGTCTCCAACGTCTGGAGCAGGTCCGTGTTGAACGTCCGCGACTTGTCGGCCACGAACACGTCCTGATAGAGTTCGCGCGCCTCGCGGATGTCGCGGAGCGCGTCTTTGAGGGCCGATTCCTCGCGGAAGACGTTCACGTTGCGCGTCATCGACTTCTGGACGCGCTCGCGAATCTCGGCCTGCTGGATACCGTCTTCTCGCTCCAGGAGGGTGTCGATGGTCTCGCGCTCGTCTTCGACGGCGCGCTGGACGAGGTCCACTCCGGAGACGGACGCGCCGGCGTCCGCCGCCGTCCCGCCGTCGGCGACGGCGTCCTCGCCGATGCCCGCTTCGCCGAGTTCGACCGGCGAGTCGACCTCACCGAGTTCGTAGTCGCCGACCTTGCCGGTCGTGATTTCGGCTTCTTCCATGTCCTTGCCCGCGGCGTGATGGCCGGCGCGCTTCCCGAAGACGATGAGTTCAGGGAGCGCGTTGCCGCCGAGGCGGTTACCGCCGTGGACGGACGCGCAGGCGCACTCGCCGGCCGCGTAGAGGCCGGAGATGCAGGTCTCGCCGTTCTCGTCGGTCTCGATGCCGCCCATCGCGTAGTGCTGGCCGGGCTTGACCGGCATCGGCGCTTCGAGGGGGTTGACGCCCTCGAAGTCCTCCGAGAGGTGGACGATGTTCTCGAGGCGGTCGATGATGCGCTCTTCGCCGAGGTGGCGCATGTCGAGGTGGACGTACTCGTCTTCGATGCCGCGGCCCTCGTTGACCTCCGTGAGTTCGGCCCGGGAGACAACGTCGCGCGAGGCGAGTTCGCCGAGGTTGTTCGCGTAGCCATACTCGAACATGAAGCGCTCGCCGTTTTCGTTGTAGAGGATGCCGCCCTCGCCGCGGACGCCCTCGGTGATGAGGACACCCGTCGAGGGGAGCGTCGTCGGGTGGAACTGGATGAACTCCATGTCCTCCATCGGCGCGCCGGCGCGGTAGGCCATCGCGACGCCATCGCCGGTGTTGGCGACCGCGTTCGTCGTGTGGTCGTAGACCTGTCCGAGACCGCCGGTGGCGAGGATGACGCCGTTGCGGGCGCGGAAGCCCTCTACCTGTCCGGTCTGAACGTCGTAGGCGACGATGCCGTGGCAGTTCCGGTCTTCCGGCTTCTCCTCGTCGGAGACGGCCAGTCGGGTCACGTGCCACTCGTCGTAGACCTTGATGCCGCGCTTGACGAGCTGCTCGTACATCGTGTGGAGCAGCTGGTGGCCCGTCTCCGCGCCCGCGTAGGTGGTCCGCGGGAACGAGAGCCCACCGAACGGCCGCTGGCTGACGCGGCCGTCGTCGTCACGGGAGAACGCCATCCCCCAGTGTTCGAGCTTGATGGTCTCTTTCGGGCTGTCCTTACAGAGGGTCTCGGCCGCCGGCGCGTCGGCCAGATAGTCCGAGCCCTTCATCGTGTCGTAGGCGTGGTCCTCCCACGAGTCGCCTTCGCGGAGCGCGGCGTTGATGCCGCCCTCCGCCGCGCCCGTGTGACTTCGGACCGGGTGGAGCTTCGACACGATGGCCACGTCGGCCCCTTCCTCGTGTGCCGCAATCGCCGCGCGCAGGCCCGCCCCGCCCGCGCCGACTACGATAACGTCGTGTTCGTACATGGTGTGTTTGGATGTGTCGTAGGGTTGGTCGAACTTCAGGGTTTCACCGGGAAGTTCACCAGAACTTCAGGTTGTTCTTAATCGCCTCGCGCTTGAGTTCCTGGATGTGCTCCGTGAGGGGGATGTCCTTCGGGCACACCTCGGTACAGGAGAACTGGGTCTGGCAGCGCCAGACGCCGTGTTCCTGTTCGAGGATTTCGAGGCGGCGCTGTTTCATGTCCTCGCCCTCGCGTTCGTCCATGGCGAAGCGGTAGGCCTTGTTGATGGCCGCGGGACCGAGATACTCGTTGTCGCCGGCGGCGATGTTACAGGAGGACATACACGCGCTACACCAGATGCAGCGGGTGGACATCTTGACCTTCTCGCGGTTCTCGCGCGTCTGGCGCTGCTCGTCGAGTTCGCCGTCCGGAAGCGAGTTCGTCTGGAAGTACGGCTCGACCGACTCCATCTGGTCGTAGAAGTGCTCCATGTCGACGACGAGGTCCTTGACCACGTCGGCGTGCGGGAGCGGCTCGACCCGAATCGGCTCCGAGAGGTCCGACAGCTGGGTCTTACAGCCGAGTCGCTGCGACCCGTTGACGAACAGCGCGTCGGACCCGCAGATGGCCTGCCGGCAGGAGTGCCGGAAGGTAAGCGAGGAGTCGTAGTGGTCCCGCGCCCACATGAGCGCGTCGAGGACCGTCATCCCCTGCTTGTACGGGACGTGGAAGTCGTCGAAGCGGGGCTCCTGTTTCTCCGGCACCTCGGGGTCGTAGCGGAAGACCTTGAGGTGGAACGTGTCGTCCGCGGAGCGCGCCTTCTCGGCCGCCTCGGCCTCGCGCTGCTCTTGGACTCGCTCGGCGCGCTCGCGCTTTTTCGCGTCGCGCTTCTGCTTGCCGGCGGACGCCGTCTCCGTGGTCGATTCCTCTTCGACAGATTCGGGAACTTGCGTGCTCATTAGATGGGAACACCTCCGGCCCACGCGAGGGCCGTGCGGACGCCCTGCACGATGAGGAGGACGCTCGCGAGACCGAGAATCGCCTTGACCGCCGTCTTCCGGGTACCCGTGAGGCCCTGGTTGACGAGGGCGTTGTAGACGCCGTTGACCCCGTGGAACGTCGCGGTGACGAGGAACAGGATCATCAGCGAGAAGTACGTCAGCTGCTCCATGCGCGCCTGTGAGAGGGCGAACGTCACTTCGTCGGCGTGGTTGACGAAGTGGAGCAGGAAGAAGTGGAACGCCAGCACCACGACGAGGAAGGCGGCTGTCAGCCGCTGCCAGAGCCACCGCCGGCCGCCGGGTTCGAAGGACGTGTATCGCTCTGCCATTAGATGCTCACCCCCGAGAGGAACGTGGGAACGCTCGCGACGACGATGACACCCGTGAGGATGAGCGACGCGTAGAAGCTCTTGTCCTGTGCTTCCAGCCCGACGCCCAGGTCGACGAACAGCAGCCGCAGTCCATTGAGGATGTGAAACACCGCCACCGCGAGCAGCCCGACTTCCAGAATACGCACGACCAAGAGACTCTCCAGCGCCTGAATCGTGTTCGTGTACGCCGCCGCGCCCGAGAGGGCCGTCGACAACACGGCGATGTGGGTGAAGAGATAGCCCACAAGCACCCAGCCGGTGAACTTGTGGAATATCCAGGCCCACATGCCGGCCGAGAACTCCCGCCATCTGCTGAAGTCCTCGATGAGGCCCCGATTGTAAGACTGACTCATGCTCCTGTGAGTGTCGGGAAGGGGAGGGTATAGAACTTACGTGTATGGAGTTTCGTGAGGGTTGGCAAAAGTCGCCGGCCCCCGAATATCTCGGGGCCGGCTGGCCGGTCTCAGAGCGTCGGCTCGGGGGTGCCGGACTGCTCGCGCTCGACGACGCGCCGCACCTTGTCCTTCAGTTCGACGAGGTGGCAAAGCGGGTTCCCGGGGTAGACGACCGGGTTTTCGAGGACGCCGACGAGCAGGCCCGTGAAGGGGGCGACGACGGTGACGTTGTCGTCCTTGAACGGGTTCGTAATCGTGCAGATGCGGTCGCCCTCGTGGACGAGCGCGCCGCGGTCGTGGTGCATGTCGACGATGCCGCCCGCGTCGGCGCGGAGCCACGTCTTCTCGTTTTCGTCCGAGATGACGGTCCGCCAGCCCGGCCAGTTGACCGTCGAGGCTCCCCGGAGGCCGTACTCGGCGAAGACGCTCTCGACGCCCGCGAGCGCCTCGTCGATAAGTTCGCGCTGGAAGCGGTGGGCCTCGCCCATCTCGACGGTGATGGCCGGCGTCCCGCTCGCCGACGACTCGGTGCGGAGCATCCCGCTGGACCCGGAACTGTCGATGATGACGTGCGAGCCGAAGGCGTTTGCGAGTCGCGCGACCGCGGGGTCGGACATGTCCGCGCGGACGTGGAGCATGTTGGTCCGCCCCCGCGTCGACGTGTGGAAGTCGATGCCGAGGTCGCAGGGCGCGATGAAGTTCTGGTAGATGCGGTGTGCCATCCGCTTGGCCCCCGTGGAGGTCTCGGAGCCCGGGAACGACCGGTTCAGGTCGCGGTCGTAGATGGGGAGATACCGCTGTTGGGCGAGGAACGCGGGGACGTTCATCACCGGCATGCAGACGAGCGTGCCCGCGAGGTCCGCGAGGTCCCACTCGTAGGCCACCTCGCGGACGACCTCGATACCGTTCAGTTCGTCGCCGTGGGCGGCGGCGGAGAGGAACACGGTCGGCCCCGGCTGCTCCCCGTTGATGATGGTGACGGGGATGCGAACCGGGTCGCCGAGATACGTCTCGGAGATGCCGTACCGGATGTCCTGTGTCTCGCCCGGCTCGACCTTCCCGCCGTTGTAGGTGAAGGCCTCGTTGTCGGCCATGTGATGCGATGGGAGGGCCGGGGTTATAAACGGTCGCGACGGACCGCCCGACGCAGTCCTCGCGGCCGCGAATCGCGGGCGGCCGGCTCTCGACCGTCATGTCTTTGAAACCCGGAGGATATCAACTGAGTATGTCCACCACAGACGACGCCGTGCGTGTCGGCGTGCTTTCTCTGCACAACAGCAAGGAGACGAAGGCAATCCTCAACGCGGTCGAAGACCTCGGCCACGAACCGGTGTGGCTCCGTCGGGAGAACGCGGCGGTCAGCATCGAAGACGGCGAGGTGACAGTCGAGCCTGAGGTGGACATCATCGCGAACCGACTGCTCCTGTCGAACACCGAAGAACCCGCCGAACTGCTCGGGCTGGCGACGACGTTCAACCGCATCCGACCGATGCTCAACGAGCCGGACGCGGTTCTCGCGGCCATTCACAAGTTCGCCACGGCCGCGACCCTCGCCAACTGGAACATCCAGGTGCCCGACGCGCTCCTCGCGCTCTCGAACGACCGGCTGAACAAGGGCCGCGAGCGCTTCGGCGACGTCGGCGTCTACAAGTCCGCCATCGGCACCCACGGCGGCGGGACGTGGAAGGTCGACCTGACCGAGCCCGTGAACCCGAAGGTCGGTAACCGACAGGCGTTCCTGCAGAAGCTCATCGACCGCGACGGCGACCGCCACCGCGACCTGCGCGTCTACATCGTCGACGGCGAAATCATCGGTGCGATGTACCGATACGCCCCTGACGGCGACTGGCGGACCAACGTCGCCCTCGGCGGCGACGTGCTCAACGCGACCGACGAGATGCCCGAGGAAGCGCGGGAAACTGCGCTCTACACGGCCGAAGTGATGGAGATGGACTACGTCGGCGTCGACCTCGTCGAGGGCGAAGACGGCTGGTTCGTCCTCGAAGCCAACCCGACGGCCGGCTTCAAGGGTCTGTATCAGGCGACGGGCAAGAGCCCCGCGCCGCACATCGCGAAGCTCGCAATCGAGCGCGCGGGCGGCGAGGTCGACGAGACGCGCGTCGAGGAGCTCTCGGCGACGCTCGACGACTCCGTCCCCTCGTGTGCCCCCAACGAGTCGCCCATCATCGACGGTGAAGCGCCCCTTATCGGCTACATCGAGGAGGTCGTCGTCAACGGGACCAGCGGCTCCCAGCAGACCCTCGCCAAGTCCGACACCGGCGCGACCCGGACGAGCATCGACACGAGCCTCGCCGCCGAAATCGGCGCGGGGCCAATCAAGAGCATGACGCGCGTGAAGTCCGGGAGCCTCAAGGGCGGGAAGGCCCGTCCCGTGGTCGACCTCGTCATCGGTATCGGCGGCACCCAGCACACCGTGACCGCCAGCGTCGAGGACCGCTCGCACATGGACTACCCGCTGCTGCTCGGGCGCGACATCCTCGAGCACTACCGCGTGGACGTGCGCCGCCGCGCCAACGCCGACCGCAACGACAGCGACGACGAGGAAGAAGAACTCCTCGAAGAGTAAGTCGGTCCGCCACGCCACGGCCACCGGCGCGGTCACCGCCGTCGAACCGACCGGCGACCGCACTCGAGACACGCGCACTTTTCTCGCCGACGCCCCAACCACGAGTCGATGAGCGACGACGCCTACCGCGAACTCCGGGCGGACCCGCACCTCGGCGACGTAGTCGAAGAACACGGCCCGCTCTCGCTCGACCCCGCCGACGACCCCTTCGAGCGACTGGTCGTCTCGATTGTCAACCAACAGCTCTCGACGACCGCGGCGGCGACGATTCGGGACCGCCTGTTCGACCGCGTCGAAGTCACCCCCGAGGGGATACTGGCCGCTGACGAGGACGTCCTGCGCGACTGCGGCCTCTCGAATCAGAAAGTGGGCTACGTCCGCAACGTCGCCGACGCGTTCCGAGACGGCCTGTCGGCCGAATCCCTCCGGGCGATGGACGACGACGAGGTCGTCGCGGCACTCACCGAGATTCGCGGCGTCGGCGACTGGACCGCGAAGATGTTCCTCATCTTCGTGCTCGCCCGCGAGGACGTGTTTCCGGTCGAGGACCTCGGAATTCGACGCGGCATGGAACACGTCTTCGGGTTCGAACCCGACGCCGTCTCCCGCGGCGAGATGCGCGAGCACGCCGAGCGATGGGCACCCTATCGAAGCTACGCCAGTCGCTACCTCTGGCGGTGCGTGGACTAACGCCCGCAGGGTGGAAAGTAACGGGGGAGCGAATAATCGCCAGACTGCGCCGGTGTGTTCTGTCGGTTGAATAAACGTCTGTTTCGTTTATATTTCACGCGAGGGAAACGTTGAAACCGCCGCGCACTATAACGTTCGTCCATGAACGTAGATGACGTCAACAGTATCACCGTTCTCGGAGCGGGCAACATGGGCCACGGCATCGCGGAGGTCGCGGCCCTCGCCGGCTACGACGTCGTGCTGCGCGACATCAAAGACGAGTTCGTTCAGAAGGGCTACGACCAAATCGAGTGGTCGCTGAACAAACTCGCCGAGAAGGACCGACTGTCGCAGGACGACGCCGACGCCGCGCTTGCCCGCGTCTCGACTGCGGTGGACCTCGGCGAAGCCGTTACCGACGCCGACGTCGTCATCGAGGCCGTCCCCGAGAAGATGTCCATCAAAAAGGAGGTGTACACCGAATTAGAGGAACACGCCCCCGACCACACGGTGTTCGCCACCAACACCTCCAGTCTCTCCATCACCGAACTCTCCGAAGTGACGGAGCGACCCGAGCGCTTCTGCGGGATGCACTTTTTCAACCCGCCGGTCCGCATGGACCTCGTCGAAGTCATCTCCGGCGCGCACACCGCCGACGAGACGCTCGAACTCGTCGAGGACCTCGCCGAGGCGATGGGCAAGACGCCCGTCCGCGTCCGCAAGGACAGCCCCGGCTTCATCGTGAACCGCATCCTCGTCCCGCTGATGAACGAGGCCGCGTGGATCGTCCACTCCGGTGACGCGACGATGGCCGAAGTCGACTCCACGACGAAGTACGACATGGGCCTCCCGATGGGGAGTTTCGAACTCGCCGACTACGTCGGCATCGACGTGGGCTATCACGTCCTCGAATACATGCACGAGGTGCTCGGCGACGCCTACGAACCCTGTCCGCTCCTCTCGGAGAAGGTCGAAGAGGGCGACCTCGGCCAGAAGACCGGCAAGGGCTTCTACGACTACGAAGACGGCGAGGGTGCCGAGGTCCCCCACGACGAGGGGAGCGAAGCGGTCAAGAACCGCCTGCTCGGCGTCATGGCGAACGAGGTCGCCGGTCTCGTCGGCAACGACGTGGCCGACCCGGCCGCCATCGACCGCGCGGTCAAACTCGGCGGGCGCTTCCCCGACGGCCCGGCGAAGATGGCCGACAACGCCGGCATCGCCACGCTCGTCGGCGCTCTCGACGAACTCCACGACGAGACCGACGAAGCGCGCTACGAGGCTGTCGACTACCTCCGCGACCTCGCCGAGTCCGGCGAGGGCTTCTACGGCGGCGAGGAGGAATCCGACGAGGCTCCCGCGTTCGACGACATCTCTGTCGAGGTCCGCGACGGCATCGGTCACATCACCCTCGACCGCCCGCACCGCCTCAACACTATCAGCATCGAACTGATGGACGAACTCTCCGAGGCGCTCGACGCCCTCGCCGACGACGACGAGGTTCGCGCCGTGCTCCTCACGGGCGCTGGCGACCGCGCCTTCTCCGCCGGGGCCGACGTGACGAGCATCGCCGCGGGCGGCGGCGACGCCGTCTCGGGCGTCGAAATCTCCCGGAAGGGCCAACAGACGTTCGGAAAGCTCGAGGAACTCGACAAGCCGGTCATCGCCGGCATCGACGGCTTCTGTCTCGGCGGCGGGATGGAACTCGCCATGTGCGCCGACCTCCGCATCGCCACGGAGCGCTCCGAACTCGGCCAGCCAGAGCACGACCTCGGGCTCCTCCCCGGATGGGGCGGCACGGTCCGCCTCCAGCGCATCGTCGGCACCGGCCGCGCGAAGGAGATTATCTTCAGCGCCGACCGCTACGACGCCGAGACGATGGCCGACTACGGCTTCATCAACGAGGTCGTCGAGAACGACGACTTCGAAGAACAGGCCTTCGAGTACGCAAAGCGGTTCGCACAGGGCCCGCCGGTCGCCCAGCGCTACACCAAGCGCGCCATGCACAACGGCTGGGAAGATACCGACTCCGGGCTGGAAGTCGAAGCACAGGCGTTCGGCCTGCTGTTTACCACCTCGGACCTGATGGAGGGCATCGCGGCCTTCACGAGCGACCGCGACCCCGAATTCACGGGCGAGTAAGCCGACGCCGTGGGTGGGTTCCTCTCACTTACCCACGATGGAACGCAACGCTTAAAATAGTCCAACGACCACTCGTGAATGCAGACGCTCGGTTGGTGTAGTCCGGCCAATCATCTTGGCCTTTCGAGCCGAGGACAGGGGTTCAAATCCCCTACCGAGCACTTCTGTCGAACACAAACCTTCGAGAGACCTCTGTGTCTCTCGGTCTTGTGAGACTGAATGCACGACGGGGGATTTGAAGCAGAGAGCGAACAGCGTGAGCGACTGAGGTTCAAATCTCCTCCCGAACACTTCTCTCAATCCCGACCAACTCGACTCCCGACCACACCAATTAGCTTACACGTTTTTAACGATAGCAATTAAAATATACACGATAGCATGGAACACGGACGTTCGGGAGTTCGATGATGCTCGAAGAGTTCGTCTCGCAAATCGACCCCGTCGTCGTCCGCCTGTTCGTCGCGGCGGCGTTGGGGATGTTCCTCGGCTTGGAGCGCGAGCGGTCGAAAAAGAGCGCCGGCGTGCGGACGTTCACGCTGACGAGCCTCCTCGGGGGCGTCGCCGTCGCGGTCGGGAGCGACATCCTCCTCGCAGTCGGCGGATTGTTGGTCGTCGCGCAAGCGGTGTTGCTCGGGAGTCGCGGACTCGTCGAACGCGGGTCGCGCGAAAGCGAAGACGACCGAACCGACTCACGACTCGACTTCGATGCGGATGCTGACGCCGAAGCTGGTGACGGCCGCCGCGGTGACACCGAGGCCGCGCGGTTGGACGACCTCGGCGTGAGCCTCTCGCTCACCACGTCCACGTCGCTGTTGGTCGCCTACGCGGTCGGTGCGGCGGTGGTAAGCGGCTTCGTCATCGAGGGCGTCGTCGTCGCGCTCACGTCGTCGCTCCTGTTGGTCCTGCGGCGCGAACTCCACGGGTTCGCCCGGCGACTCACGACCGACGAGGTTCGGAGCGCCGTCGAGTTCGCCATCATCGCGTTCGTCGTCTACCCGTTGCTCCCCGAGGGGCGAATCGGCCCGTGGGACGCCGTCAACCCCCGGACCGTCTGGTTGCTCGTCGTCGCGGTGAGCGCAATCGGCTTCGTCAACTACGTCATCATCCGGCGGTACGGCGAACGCGGCATCGCCATCACGGGCTTTTTCGGCGGGCTGGTGAACTCGACGGCCGTCATCGGCGAGATAGCCGGTCGGACCAGCCGGAACCCGTCGATTCGACCGCTCGCGGCCGGCGCGATTCTGATGGCCGACGCGGCGATGGCGCTCCGAAACCTCTCGCTCGTCGTCGTGTTCGTCCCGGAACTCGCGGTCGAGGTGGGGGTTCCCCTCGGACTCATCGCACTCGTGGGGATGAGCTACGCGCTGCACTCTCGCGAGTGGGGCGTCGACCTCGACGTGGCGTTCGAGTCGCCGTTCAGCCTCGAAAGCGCCCTCCGGTTCGGTGTGTTTTTCCTCCTCGTGTTGCTCGCCTCCGCGGCCGCACAGGAGTACTTCGGCGCGACTGGATTCATCGTGACGAGTTTCATCGGCGGACTCGTGTCGAGCGGGTCGGTCGTCACGACCACCGTCACGCTCTACGGCGGCGGCAACATCAGTGGAACGACCGCCGTCGTCGGCGTCCTCGCCGGAACCGCCGCGAGCATCGGGGTCAAGGTCGCGCTTGCGACGAGCGTCGACCGCGAACTCTTCGGTCCGGTGGCCCGCCGAAGCGCGCTCCTCGTGGCCGCCGGCGTCGTCGGCGTCATTATCGTCGTCTTTCGGCCGTGAGACGGGCGTGCGGAGCCCCGCGCCCACGGAATCACCGCAACCGACACAACAGTCAGCGACACAACATTGATAACACCGTGCCGCGGCAATCAAATCGCACTGGTTCGGCGCGTATCCCGTGACCGAACGACCCACGAAGATTCGCCCGTCGGTCGTCCCCCGACGGGCGAGGGTCATTCCGCGTATCCGACGCTTCTGAGCGACTGCGCTCGTCTGACTCGACCACCGAGCCGATGGCTTGAGGTACACCGCCGTCTATCGTGGCTCCACGTCCAACAAGCGATGATACGCGACCCGACCCGACGAGACCGTGGCGAACCGCACGCGGAGCGACAGCAGGTGAACGTGGTGCCGAACCGGGCGGGAAACATCCTCGGGAGCGCCTGACCGTGTCGGACACGACGCGCGCCGCGCTCGCCGCGGGAACCCTCGTCGCGCTCGCCGCGACGAGCGGGAGTCTCTACTTCAGCCTCGGCCTCGGACTGACGCCCTGCGACCTCTGTTGGTACCAGCGCATCCTGATGTACCCACTCGTCGTGGTGCTCGGAGTCGCCGCGGTTGAGGACCGACCCGGCGTCTGGAAGACGGTGCTCCCCCTCTCGCTGGGCGGGCTCGCACTCTCGGGCTACCACTCGTACCTGCAGGTCGCCCCGGGCGCGACCTGTACCGTCGGCGGGCCGTGTACGTCCATCCAGTACTCTATGCTCGGCGGTCTCCTGACGATTCCGCGACTCGCGTTCATCGGGTTCGCACTCGTGACGCTCCTCGCTGTCGCCGCCGCCCGCCTCGGCGGGTCGGCCGACGACGCGTGGGGGATGTGACCGCGGCTACTCGCTCGAATCGTCGAGGTCGACCATCGGTTCGGGGTAGTCCACGCCCAACTCGACCCCGTAGGTCTCCTGTTCGTCCTCGGTGAGTTCCCACGGTTCGTGGGCGTACTCGGCGGGCACGGCGTCGAGTTCGGGGAGCCACGTTTTCACGTACTCGGCGTCCTCGTCGTAGCGGTTCGCCTGCCAGCGCACGTCGAACGAGCGGTCCCGCGAGTCGTTGCCGACGCCCGCGATGTAGGCCCAGTTGCCGTAGTTCGACGCGGGGTCGTAATCGACGAGTCGCGTCTCGAAGTAGGCCGCGCCGCGTCGCCAGTCCAGTCTGAGGTCGTTGGCGAGGAACGATGCGGCGTTCTGCCGCCCGCGGTTCGACATGTAGCCGGTCGCGTTCAACTCCCGCATATTCGCGTCGACGAAGGGGATTCCCGTTTCTCCCGCCGCCCAGCGCTCGAATTGTGCGTCGTCGCTTCGCCAGTCGATGTCGGTCCGCTCCCGGATGCCCTCTCGACGGAAGAAGTCGCTCCCGTGTTTGGCGAACTGGAACTGGAAAAAATCGCGCCAGCGGAGTTCGAAGACGAGCCAGTACGTCGAGTCATTGGCGACCCGTCGGTCCTCGTAGCGGTCGACCTCGGCCTTGACGTACCGCGGCGAGAGACAGCCCTCGTTCAGCCACGGCGAGAACTTCGAGGAGTAGTCGGCTCCGAGCAGTCCGTTTCGCGTCTCCTTGTACTCCCGGAGGTTGTCGCCCGCCCAGATGTACGACTCCACGCGGTCGAGCGCGGCCGTCTCGCCGCCATCGAAAGAGAGGACGCCGCGTTCGTCCGGGGCGCTCTGGGACTCGGCGTCCGGATTCCCGACGAGGTCCGAAATCGAGGGAAGGTCGCCCGCGGCGGGCGCGTCCCCGGGAAGCGGCGAGACAGTCGGTTCGGGAAGCGGGTCGCCGCCAGCGGGGTCGCCGCCGTCCGTGGGCTCGTCGCCCGCGCCTCCGTCGCTCTCGTCGGTGTCTTCGGCGGCCGATTCGACCGCCTTCCGGAACGTCGTGTACGTGTCCGGGAGTTCCGAGAGCGCCATCGGGAGGTCGTCGAGGTGGGTGAGTGTGTGCCCCCAGAAGCGCCGGAGTTCGACGTCGCCGTCTCCAAGCGCCCGCTCGACCGCCGCTTCGACGCTCGACTCCTCGGGCGTCGGGTGGGTGTGGACCGTCACGAAGTCGGCATCGACGGCGTCGGCCACCTCGGGGAGGACGGACTCGGGACGGCCCTCGCGGACGACGAGGTCGCTCCCGCGGTCTCGGAGCGACGACCGCAGGTCGGACAGCGATTCGAGGCGGAAGCGAGCGCGGTGCGCGCCGGTCTTCTCGAAGTCGAAGGAGTCGGGGCCGCCGAACGGTCGGTCGCCGTACTCGCGGGAGTCCACGCAGTAGACGGGAACCACGCGGTCGGCGTCGCAGGCGGCCGCGAGCGCCTCGTTGTCGTGCAGGCGGAGGTCGCGGCGGAACCACGCGAGCGAAGTTGACTCGGACATCGTCGGCGGCGCTTAGGATGGGGGTGACTTGAGTCGAACGGCGGATTCGGGAGTGATACAAGAGGGCGACCCCCGGTCGCTCCGCCCGACCTACGTCCGGCTTCGCGTCTGCAAGCGGAGTTCCGCGCCGGCGACGACGGCGACGACGGTGAGCGTGAGTCCGGCGACGAGCCGCGGGTCCACGCGGTCGATGACGGGGACGCCCATCCAGCCGGCGAAGAGGAGCGCGAGTCCGGCCAGACAGGTCGCGAGCGTCAGGACCGCGAGAGGGGTCCGCGTCGGTTCGTCGTCGGCCAAGAAGTGGTCGAGTTCGGCGGCGCTCGACCCAAGCGAGACGGTCTTCGCCCGCGAGTCGTACGCGACGATGCGGAGCGAATCGAGTTTGGGCAGGTGAGTCTGGTGCAGCGAGATGTAGACGCTCTGGCGAACGTTCTTCGGGGGCGGCGACTCGCCGGACTCTATCTCGGCGATGTGCTCCGCGAGGTCGCCGACCGACTCCGGCCCGTCCCCGTCTCGCAGTCGTTCGAGCGCGAGCCGCCGCCGCTCGTTTCTGAGCACGTCGTGGATGTCGGCCTCGTCGAGGGAGTCGTCGACCGACTCCTCGGACACGGTCGGCGGGTCAGGCTCGGCCATCGCCCCGTTCAGAGCCAGTCATCGGGCTTCGTGTCGTAGTCGACCTCGCCGGCCGCGATGCGGGCTTCCAGTTCGGCGTCGAGGTCGTGTTCCTCGAACGACTCGCCGTCGTATCGAATCCGGATGGCTCGCTCTTCGGGCGTCGGCTCGCGCCCCCGCCGCCGGGCGACTTCGACCTCGTGCTCGTCGAACTCCTTCGTGATGGTCATCAGGTTCACCGGGCGGCCCCAGAGGTGGTAGACGCGCTCCAAGACGCCCTTGGCCTGCTTCATGTCGAGGATGACGCCGTTGTACTGGTGGCCCAAGAGGAGTTCCCCCCGGTTGTCGAAGTTCCCGTCGTACACCGCGATGGTCGGCTTCCCGAAGTTGGTGAACTGGAACAGGAGCTTCTTTTTCACGTCCCGGTACTCCGACGAGGAGACGCGGAACTGCCGGGACGACTGGGAGTACTCGTAGGCGAAGTAGTGGTTCGAGCGGACGAACTCCTCGGAGAGGAACGCGTCGAGGAACGTCACGTCGTTGTGACTCTCGCGAATCTCGCGCATGCGGTCCCAGCCGGCGGTCTTGTCCACGTCGGCGACGGCCGCCTCGACGCTGTCGTACACTTCGTCGTCGAACATGTACCGCGAGAGCTGTTCGAGTTCGGAGCGCCGAATCCGGCTGAGGAACCCGCGGTTCTGCGCTTTGACGAGCGAGTAGTGTCGCTCCGCGAGCCCCTCGTAGGTGAGGAGCTTCCACGGGTACGCTTCGAGGTCGAGCGACTCGTCGCCCGACAGCGCCCTGTCGAGCGTCTCGTGGTCGACTCTGGGGTCGTCGGGACCGAGTTCGGACAGTTCGTCGAGGGAGTCGGCGCTGACACCGTCGATAGCGGCGTCCGCCCGAAGGAGTTCCTGTACCTCGTCGAATTCGACTGTCTCGTGGAAGTTGCGCCACGTGACGCCCTTCACGCGCAGGAGTTTGTCGGCGACCTCCGCGCGGTTCGTCGAGTTCTCGATGTACTCCCACAGCTCCTTGCCGAGCTTGTAGGGGTTGAGCCCGGGCGACCCGAGGACGCGCGACTGGTGGTCGGCGTAGGTGATGAACTCGTCCGTGCCCGCGAAGCGCTCGTCGCCCATCATGAGCGACTCCCAGTAGGCCGCCCAGCCCTCGTTCATCACCTTCGTCATCTTCTGGGCGGCGAAGTAGTACGCCTCCTCGCGGAGCATGTCGAGGACGTCCTTCTGCCACGGCTCCATCTCTTCGGCCTTGCCCGTCTCCTCGTCGTACCGCATCCCGTGTTCGCGGACGTACGCGAGCACGTCCTTCCGGGGGTCGGTGAGCTTCGCAGCCTCGCGTTCGGCCTCTTCGACCTGTTCGAGCCACGCGTCGTCGAACACCTCGCGGCGCACGTCGTCGGAGATGTCGAGACTGTCCAACTGCGCGCGGATGTCCTCGGGGATGTGGCCGTCCTCGTCGGCGGCGGCCTCGCGGATGGTCCGGTGCTGGTCGATGGTGTCTTCCAGACAGAGGACGGCGTCGATGAACTTCTCCACGTCGTCCCGGCTGATTTCGGGATTTTCCACGTACCGCTCGATGGTCTGGGCGTGCTGTTCGAGCATCGCGGCGGCGGCGAACTGCCCCTCGTCGGAGAACAGCCCGAACCACTGGTTGTTCTTGAAGAAGTCCGAGTGGGCCTCGACGTGGGTGATGACGGCCTTCTGGTCGGCCAGCGAGTTCGACTCCTGGAGGAAGGCGTTCGCCGGGTCGTCGTTGTTGACGATTTCGAACGCCTTGCCCATGCCGAACTGGTCGGTCTTCCGCTGGCGGTCGTAGGTCATCCCCCACCGCCAGTGCGGATACCGCTCTTGGAACCCGCCGTAGGCGATGAGCTGGTTCATCTCGTCGTAGTTGACCACCCAGTAGTTCACCGGGTAGGGGTCGAGTCCGAGCTTCTTGGCGAGCGCGCCGGCCTCCCGGACGGGCTCGTCGAGTCTGGCGGCCTCGCGCTGTGCGTCTCTGCGGTGTCGTCTGAAACTCATTCTGCTGTCGCCTCCGTGCTGAGGATGGTGTAGATGGCGTCGATGACGTCGTCGGGCTCCGAGACGTACGCGACCACGACGTTACCCTGCTCGCCGAGGCTCCGTTCGACCTCTTCTGCGTGGGTGGCGTTGATGGCGGTCCCGCCGGGCTGGGTCTCCACGTAGGCGTGGAGGTTCGCGTCTATCTCCTGCATGAGCGGGACGACCCGCTCTTTGGTGTCGTTCGAGGAGTTCTCGGAGTCGCCCGCGGCGAAGACGTAGCGGTTCCACTCGCGCCACGGGTAGCGCTCGTCGAGGACCTCCTTCGCCAGTTCGTAGGCCGACGAGATGCGCGTCCCGCCGCCCGAGCGGATGCCGAAGAACTCGTCGCGTTCGACCTCCCACGCCTCCGCGTCGTGGGCGATGTAGACGAACTCGGCGTGGTCGTACTTGCCCGTGAGATACCAGTCCAGCGGGGTGAAGGTGCGCTCGACGAGTTCGCGTTTCGTCTCCCGCATCGACCCCGACACGTCGCGGATGTTGACGACCACGACGTTCGACTGCTTCTTCTCGATGACTTCCGGGTGGCGGTAGCGCTCGTCCTCGCGGCGGAACGGAATCTCGCGGAGCCCCTCGCGGCGGATGCGCTGGATGGCCGTCGTCCGCTCGACGTTCTCCTCCATCTCCTCGAAGGAGGCCCACGTCCCGCGTTCGTCGTCCGGGATGCGGCTCCACTCGTCTTCGATCCACGCCATCGAGACGAGGATGTTTTGCTCGCGGCACCACCGGAACACCTCGCGGGCCGAGGTGCCGTCGACTTTCATCGCCTCGCGGACGAACTCCTCGTCGAAGTCCATCGCGAGCTTTCGCTTCAGGCCCTCCTTGAACAGGCGCTCGAAGTCGAGGGTGCTGTGGGGGCCGCTTCGGGTGATGTCGGTGAAGTCGCCTTCGACCTCCTCGATGACCTCCTTTCCCTTCGGTTCGAGTTCGAGGCCGAGTTCCTCGTCCAACGCCTCGGCGAACTGCTCGGGGTCCATCTCGTAGTACTCGTGTTCGGCCCCCTCCTCGCCGGGTTCGCCGTCTTCGCCATCGCCGTCACCGGGCTGTGGCTGGCCGAGCGGTTGGCCCACGTCGGGTGTTCCGCCTTTGCCCTGTCCGACGCCGCCCATGTCGAGGCGGTCGTACTTGAACTCCGGCAGGTCCACGACCTTGATGGGTATCTTGATGTCTTTCGACCCGGACGCGCCGAGGTCGCCGTAGGAGATGAACTCCTTGAGGTCTTCGCGGCGCTCTTCACCCACTTCGCGGAATCGTTCGAGGTCGTCTCTCAGTCCCATGTGTGGCTCACCTCCTTCATCACGGCACGGCTGGTCAGTTCGGCCGACGCGGCGGTGTAGCCGCGGTCGACCAACTCGTCGATGGTGCGGGCTTTCACCCGCGCTGTTTCGGTGTTCGCCGGCGGGTTGTCCCACTGACGGGGGTCGAGGTCGGTGAACAACCGGCGCACGTCCTCCCAGTCGTGGGTTTCGAGCACCGTCCGGATGACCGGAATCTCGGTCAGGTCCACGTCGGAGACGGTAAAGCCCTCGTCGCGGTTCTCCCACGCGTAGCGGTTGAGCGCGGTGATGACCTTCTCGTTGCGGAAGTCTTCGACCGTCTCGGAGGGGTCGTTGCCCTCGTAGTCGTCCGGCGAGAAGCGCCCGAGGTGCTCGGTCTCGAACAGTTTCATGAGAAGCGGGTCGGGGTCGATCGGCCCGCGCTCGGTCTCTATCTGTCCGTCGGACGCCCACGCGTAGACGTGTTCGACGTACTCCTCGACCGTCTCGCGCTCGACGCCCTTGTCGGCGAGAAGCGCGTCGAGCACGTCCGCCTCCTGCTGGTCGAAGATGTACGCTTTGACGATGGCGATGCGTCCCTCGTACTCCGAGGACTCCGCCCGCGAGAACACGGGGGCGTCCGAGAGTTCGGCGACCATCTCGTCGAGCACGTCGGTCGGCATCACCACCGACGACACGTCGAGGTCGGGGTGTCTGCGGTCGATGCGGTCGTGCAGCAGGTCGGCGATGACGTCGCGGGTGAACGTCACGGGAATCCCGTGGGTCCCCTCCGAGTCTCCGACGAACTCGAACGCCGACACCTCGCGGCGCTGGTCGCCGACCTGCAGGTAGCCGCGGTCGAACAACAGCGCCTTGTCCACGAGGTTGAACTCGATGTCCGGGTCGCGCGGCACGTCCTCGCCGTCGAGACGGGTCACGACACTGTAGAGCGCCGCGGCCTCGACCGCGTGGGGTGCGAGTTCGCGGGTTCGGACCTCACCCGGCCCCTCCCGCACGTCTAACGAGACGGCCTCGGCGACGCGTTCGGCCATCGTCTCGGGGTCGTCCGTCCAGACGCTCGTCTCGTTGGTCAGCTCGCGGCGGATGAGTTCGGCCTCGAGCGAGAGGTTCGTCAGGTACCGGAACTCGTGTTTGTTGAGCCGGCGCTTGAGCGCCTTCAGCGGGTCGCGGCCGTTCCTGTCGGCGTACTTGTCGAGTTCGGCGTCGAGGTCGGGGTTCGAGATGATGACGAGCTGGGTGTCGATGTCCATCCCGATTCCCTTGTCCAGTTTGACGTGCCCCTCGTCGGGGACGTTCAGGAGCTTCTGGAGCAGGTCGGCGTGCTGGGTGGCGTCCTCGACAATGGTGAGGAGGCCGTTGCCCTGCGACAGCACGCCGTCGTAGCTGAACGCCTGCGGGTTCTTCCGCCCGCGGGAGTTCAGTTCGCGGAGCATGCTCGGCATCCACGACCCGACCAGTCGCTCCTTGGGCGAGCCGTCGTCCTCCGAGTGGAGGACGCCGACGCCGCGGCCGACGTCGACGACGTAGTTCTTCACCCGGAGGTGTTTCGGGTCGGTGACGGCGCTGAAGAGGTCCTGCTTGCCCGCTCTGCGGAACTCCTCTTCGAGGTAGGTGTACGCCTCCAGACAGAACGGGTCGAGGTCCTCGTCCACGTCCACGGGGATGTGGTCGCCGTTCTTGCTGTTGAGGTCGGCGAGCAGTCGCTTACGGACCTCCGCGGGGAACACCGAAAGCGGGTGCGACTGGACCGGACTCTCGTACCAGTCCTCGTCGGCTGCGTCGACCTCGCCGCCGTAGGACAGCCCGCGGGTGTCGTCGGCGTTGGCGACGTTCCACTCGACGGTGTAGCGCCGCCCCGCGTCGGTCTTCGAGTACTCCCGAAGCCCGTTGATGAGACAGCGTTTCAACTCGGATTTCCCCGTGGCCGTCGGACCGTCGAACCAGACGATTTTCTCGGCCTTGCCGCGGTCGGCGGCGATGGTCCGCAGGTCGTCGACGAAGGCGTTCAGCACCTCTGTGTTGCCGAGGACCGCGTGCTCGCCGTCGTTGGCGGGGTCGTCGAAAAAGCGGTAGCGCTCTTTCTCCTCGCCCTGTTCGACCACCTGTCTGGTCCCCATCGACTCGATGGCTTCCAAGAGGTACTTCGACGCGTGAGAGGCGATAGAGGGCGACTCGAACGCGGCGTCGACGTACTCGCCGAGACTCATCGGCTCCTCGTAGGTGCCGCGGAGCGCCTCGTCCGCCTCGCGGATGTAGTCTCGCATGGTCACCCTTCGAGTTCGGTCTTCGCCACCTCCGCACCGGCGAACTCGAGCACCTCCCGTGCGCCGTCGCGCGAGTAACCCTGGTCGACGAGCGCGTCTATCCACGCGTTGCGTTCGTCGTCGTCAAGCTCGTTCGCGCTCACGAGCGCCGAGAAGTTGATGTTGTGCTTCTTGTCCTCCCAGAGCTTGCGTTCGAGCGCGCGGCGGAGGCGGTCGTTGTCCTGCGGGTTGAACGACGTGCCCTCGCGGGCGCGCCGGGAGACCCAGTTGGAGACCTCCTGTCGGAAGTCGTCCTTGCGGTCCTCGGGGATGTTGAGCTTCTCCTCGACGGCGCGGAGGAACTTCTCGTCGGGGTCCTGGTCACGACCCGTCAGTTCGTCTTCGACCGTCGCGTCGTCGATGTACGCCATGACGTGGTCCATGTACTTCTCGCCCTGCCGGCGAATCTCGTCGATGTCGTAGGCGAGGGCGTGGCGCACGTCCTCGATGGCGCGCTCTTTGTACTCCTCGCGGACCATCTCGAGGTAGCGGTGGTAGCGTTCGAGGTTCTCCTCGGGAATCGACCCGTGGTTCTCGAGGTTCTCTTCGAGGTGGGTGAACGAGGACAGCGGCGAGAGGTAGCCGCGGCCGCGGTGGGTCGCGTCCATGATGGCCTCGGCGATTTCGTCGCCGATGAACCGGGCGGAGACGCCGTCCATGCCCTCTGCGATGTCGGCTTTCTTCTCGCCCTCCTCGCGGAGTTTGCGCACGTCCACGTCGTCGCCGTCGTCCAACTCGCCGTTGTAGGCCTTCGCCTTCTGGACGAGCGAGATGGTGTCGGAGTCGGGTTCGACGATACGCGTCAGGACGCCGAACAGCCCGGACATCTCCAGCGTGTGCGGCTCGACGTGGATGTCGGGCACGTCGGCGTTGCGGAGCATCTTCCGGTAGATTTCGGCCTCCTGTTCGTACTCGAGGACGTACGGGAAGTCGATGCGCTTCGTCCGGTCGTTGAACGCCTCCATCTTCTCGTCGCCCTTCTTCTCGCGGTATTCGGGCATGTTCGTCCGCCCGACGATGACCTGGTCGATGTCGATTCGGGGGTTGTTCTTCGGCTTGATGGTCTGTTCCTGCGAGGCGTGCAGGAAGTCGTAGAGGAACTCACGCTGGAGTTTCAGCAGTTCCTCGCCGGAGAAGATGCCGCGGTTCGCGTTACAGAACGCGCCGGCGTAGTCGAACGCCCGCGGGTCGGACTCGCCGTACACCGCGAGCTTCGAGTAGTTGACGTCGCCGGTGAGCTCGGTCTCGTCTTGGTTCTTCTTGTCCTTCGGCTCGAACGTCTCGATACACTGGCGTTTGTTCTCGGAGGCGACGAGGCGGATGACCTCGATGTGGTTCGCCACGACCTCCTCTAAGTCGTCGTCGTAGTGGGCCAGCAGCCGGTCCATGTAGAACTCCGAGGCGGGGTCTAACGCCTGGTCGTTCCGGATGGTGTACGGCGCGTCGAGGTTCTCGTTCAACTGCTCGATGACCACGTCGCGCTGTTCCTGCGGGAGCAACACGAGGGGGTCCTGATTCATCGGCGACGTGACCACGTCGTCGGAGGGGTCTTGGTCGCGGATGACGTCGCCGAGGTTCGTCCACCGGAAGGTGTACATCCGCCCCTCGTCGGACATCGTGTAGTCCTCGAAGTAGCGCCGGGAAATCCAGTCGAAGTGGGACTTCCCGGAGCCGACGGGGCCCAAGAGGAGTTTGATGCGTTTTTCGGGACCGAGGCCGCGGGCCCCCGATTTCACCTTGTTGACGAACTCGTGAATCGACTCGTGAACTTCGCGGCCGTAGAAGACGTTCTCTCCGTCGTGAAGGGGGTCTTCCGAGGCCATGAGGTACTCCACGACGCCCGCGTCCTCGTCGTAACGGGTGCCGTAGAAGTCGAACATGTCCGCCACGCGCTGGTGGGCGTTGCGAGCGATCTTTGGGTGTGCGTAGACCTCTTCCAAGTACCACTCGAAGCTCTTTGCCTCGCGGAGGTCCGCGGGCACGGAGTCTTTGTAGTGCTTGCTCAGGTCTGCGAGTGTTTCAATTTCGCCGGTCATTGTTCGTGGAGCCTCGTCGGACCAGCCGTCCGAAGACGACCGAGGGCGACGCGCCCGCGTTCGCGGGTCGCAGACGACACACCACGAGCCACGGACCCGCGGCGACAGACCACGGGCGGTGAGTCAAAGTGCGTCGCCGCCGCTGCGCGCTTACGACGGGTCGGCGACGGGCGACAGAATCGGCGATTGGCAGACTATGCGCGACGGCTCGCTCGGCCCGGGGACCGAGACTGTTAATGAATGAGGGACGTTAACATATAACGCTTTCTCTGAAAGTAGTCAACTGATTGTCTTGAATACCGACCAATCCAGATACGTACCACATCGGGTGACCCTCCAACTGACCAACGTATGTCGATTTAATCGGCGATTCAGTCGGTTGGCGGTCCCATTAATCGGGTCGGTTGTGATTCATGTCGTTCCCGATGGGTCGCTTTCGAGCGGCGAACCACGCGCTTCGAGTCGGGTCGAAGTGACTGCTCTTCGGCGCAGAAGCGGGAAGGCTTAGGACGCGCGGCGGACTAGCACGCCCATGACCGACCTGCCCGACGGGTGGACCCTCTGGAACGACGAACACGAGGGTCGGCGCATCCTCGCGTTTCGCCCGGACGTGTTCAACGAGAGCGCCTTTCCCGCCGAGTGCATGCCGACCGTCTTCGTGTGGAACGGGTCGCGGGCGAACCGCCCGGGCGCGACGCAGATACGCACCGAGACGTGGCACGCAGTGCTCTATCTCGAACCGGAAATCGAGGTCGTCGTCGAGGAGTTCGACTCCCGCGAGGCCGCCGTCGAGGGCGCGACCGACATCGCCGGGCGCTTTTCAGACGGCGAGATAGATTACCGGAGCGCCTACCAAGTCCCCCGGGAGGACTACTTCGAAAAGCTCGACGAGCTGACCGGGCGGGAGCCTTAACCACCTCGCAGGAGAACCACCGCTATGACCTCCGTCACGCTTGTCGGTGCCCGCCTGACCGACCCCGGCACCGAGTTCGTCTACCACGGTGAATCGAGCGCCTGCGAGGGGTGTCCGTACCGCCAGCAGTGCCTCAACCTCACCGAAGGCGTCCGCTACCGGGTCCTCGGCGTGCGCGAGAACACGCAGGTCCTCGACTGCGCCGTCCACGACGAGGGCGTCCGCGCCGTCGAGGTCGAACCGGCCCCGGTCACGGCGAACGTCCCCTCGAAGGGCGCGTACGCCGGAAGCAAGGCCAGCCTGCAGGGCCCGTGTCCGCACACCGAGTGCCCCAGCCACGAGTACTGCGTCCCCGAGGGTGCCGAGTTCGACCAGGAGTACCGCATCAGCGACGTGCTCGGCGACCCGCCGCACGACCACTGCCACCTCGACCGGAACCTGACGCTCGTCGAGTTCGAACCCGCCGACGAGTAGGGGTTTTTGTGGTTCCCGGCCGCTGGCCCTGATATGACGACCGCCGTCTTCTTCGACCTCGACCTGACGCTCCTCCGCTACACCGCCGACTTCGAGACTATCTTCGACCGCGCGGTCCCGGACGCTCCCGAAGGCGCCTACGACCGGTATCTCTCCGTCTTCTTCGACGCGTTCGAGGACCTCGCGGTTGACCCCTACGCGGTCGGCTTCGAGGTAATCACCGACGAGTTCGACATCGATGCCGACCCGGAGGCGCTCGTGGCGCGCTACGCGGAGGCCGAACTCGCCGCCACGACGGTCCCCGCGTCGGCCCGCGAGGCGCTCGTCCGCGTCGCCGACCGCCGACCGACCGGGATTCTCACGAACGGCGCGCCGGCGGTCCAGCGGGCAAAGCTCGAACGACACGACCTCACAGACGTCGTCGACGCCGTCGTCGTGTCGAACGACCCCGCGGTCGCCTCGCGGAAGCCCGACTCGGGCATCTTCGAGGCCGCGGAGACCGCGCTCCCGGCGGACGACTACGTCTACGTCGGCGACACCTACGACGAGGACGTGGTCGGGGCGAGAAACGCCGGGTGGGAGGCGTACCACGTCGGCCGCGAGGGGCCCGACGGCGACCCAACCGGCGACGCCCATGACGCCCATGACGCCCACGACGACCCGGCAGCGGTCGAATCGGTCGCCGACGCGGTGGCTCGAATCCTCGGTGACGACGACGCGTAGCGCGGGAGAAACGAGAGAATCGACCGACTACGGGAGCGTGCCGACTTTCTCGCCGGCGTAGCCGAAGATGTCCGCGTAGCCGTACGCGGAGAGGAGAATGGGGTAGAAGTCGCGGTCGGCGACGAACTGCTCGGCGTCGGCGCGGGCGAACGTCTCGCCGGCGGCGACGGGCTCGAAGTTGGTCGCGTGGACCTCGTACTGGTCCGCCGTCGGCTTGGGAAGCCGTTCCAGCAGGCGGAACACGTCGATGCTGTTCTCCTCTGGGATGCCGAGCTTCAGGCGGTCGTCCTCGGTCTGCGACTCGGACTTCTCGTCGAGCTCGCCGCTCCCGTCGCTTGCGACGGCTGGCGCGGGCAGGACGTTGGTCGCCGTGAGGAACGCCCGGATGAGCCAGTAGGCGTTGTCGGCCGCCTCGTCGGACTTCTGGAGGCCGGCTTCGACCTCGATGGTGTGGGCGTGTTCGATGAGGCGGCCCTCCGCGAAGTGGTTCGTCTCGACGGCCACATCGACCGGGAGCCGGGGGAGAATCGACCGGGAGATGGCGTCGACCGTGTCCACGATGGCGAACGGTTCGGCGTACGACTGGGTGGAGTGAAGCGAGAACGCGGTGGTGCCGCGGACCTCGCGGCCGAGGTCGTGGGCGAGGCGTCGCTCGTGGCTCTCGGCGTTGGGGTCGCCCGGAAACGCCCGGTTGAGGTCCTCGTCGAGGTAGCGCTCGTCCGCCGCCAGCGCCTCCTCGTTGGCGACGATGAGCTTCACCGGGCGCTCGACGTCGGGGTCCTCCGCGACGAACCGCTCGATGGCGCGAGCGCCGCACGGTTCGTCGCCGTGGATCGACCCGACGACAGACACTTCGGGCGTGCCGTCACCGAGTTCGTAGATTCGCATTGCCGATTCCTAGAACTGGACGCTAAAGGACTTTTAGATTCTCCCGGTTCACGCCGCTTTCGCTGACGTGTCAGCAGGAACTACTGATTCGGCGGGCGGGAAACCGCGGGTCAGACGCGATTAGTGGTCGAGCCCTTCGACGTACTCGTAGTCCGCGGGGTAGGCGGTCGCCCGGTGGCCGTCGAGTTCGATTTGCCAGCCGTGGAGCGCCGTCGGGTCGTCCAGCGCCGCCCGGAGCGTCTCGCGCACGTCGTCCACATCGACGCCGTAGAAGTCGCTCGGAACGCCGCGGATGTACTCCAGCGCCGTCTCGAACAGCGACCGCATCCCCGCGTCGTTCTCGAAGTCGAAGTGCTTGTACGCGCCGGCGGCGACCTGCACCATCCCGTGGAGGAAGGCGCTTTCCGCGGTCCCCGCGCCGTAGTTGTACCACTCGTCTTCGAAGCAGTCGTGACTCTCGTGGAAGTCGCCGGCGTTGAACAGGCGGACGCCGTGTTCGACCGCCCGTCGGAGCGTCGCGTGCTCCCACAGCCGCAGGTCGTCGTTCCACCCCGTCGGGTTGCCGAGCGGCGGGGCGACGCTCGGGTCGCGGGTGTGTTCGTCCATGTGAGTCAGGGCGGCCGGGAAGCCGGTAACTCCATCGGTGGCGACACCGGTCGCGCAGCTTTTTGATTCGGGCGCGACAACGGTCGGACATGCCGGACACGATAGCGTGCACCTACTGCGGAAGCGACGTTCGGCGTCACGACCCCGTCTTCGTGGCGGAACTCGAAGCCGGCGAGCGCGTGCCGGCGGGCGCGTTCTGCAACTACGCGTGCCTCTCGTCGCACATCGACGCGGCGGGGCTGACGACCGGCGCGTCCTGCGAGTGGCGGCCGGAGTAGGCTCCGACCGTGGTCGGAGTACCCGCCGGGACCCCTGACCTATTTACCGTGATTCGTCCTTTCGAGCGTATGGCACTCGCATCAGCACTCGTGGCCGGCGGGGTTATCGGGGTCCGGCATGCGCTGGAAGCCGACCACCTCGCCGCCGTCGCGACGATGGTCGAAGACGACGACCGACCGAGCATCGTCGGCGCCTCGTGGGGCGTCGGACACTCGATTCCGATCGCCGTCGTCGGCCTCCTGTTCGTCGCGCTCGGCGTCCGCCTACCCGAGTCGGTGACGCACTTCTTCGAAGTCGTCGTCGGTGCGATTCTCGTCCTCCTCGGCGCGCGGATGCTCCTTCAGGCCGCCGGCGTCTCCGTGCCGACGCTCCGCGGCCACGACCACGACAGCGGCGTTCACCGGCACCTCTCGCTCGGGAACGTCGCGTTCGGGACGAAACACACGCACGTCCACGACGAGTCGTTCGGCGTCGGCGTTCTCCACGGTTTCGCCGGGAGTGGCGCACTCGTCATCGCGATGGTCTCGACCGCGCCCGCGATGGGGCAGGCCGTCGCATTCCTCGCGGCGTTTAGCCTCCTCACTATCGCCACGATGGCGACCGTCTCTTTCCTCTGGGGTCGCTCGATGGCGGTCGGCGGGACGCGCGTCCTCTGCGTCGCGGCCGGCATCGTCGGCATCGCCGTCGGCGGCCTCCTCGTCGTCGAACAGTTCGGCGGTCTCGTCTGACGTTTCGCAACGTTTTAGCGGTCCCCCTGTCGTACTTGAGTACGCGCGAGGGTAGCTAAGTCAGGAAAAAGCGGCGGACTCAAGATCCGCTCCCGTAGGGGTCCGTGGGTTCAAATCCCTCCCCTCGCACTTATCTCGAGAAACGACGTGACGAGCGGCAAGTGCAGCTCAACCTGCGGCGAGAAGCGGACGCCGAGGCGGCCTGCAACCCTGATATAAACCCGGTCGCTCGGTGGCGGACGCGTTCTCTTCTGTCCCCCGCCGTGCACCCGGTTACGACGCCCCCACAGCGCCGCCGCCAGTATCCCGAACGATTCATCATGAACAGACCACGTTTCCGATGAAAACCGCCGGAAGTAGTCCGAGCGGGGACGACGTTCGGCGACAACCGGGACTGATCCGTCCGTCGGCCGAACTATCAGTTTCTCCGGACAGTCCAAGATTTATCAGAAACATTCATTATGTTATCGAGCCTACTGTAGTGTTGCCGGAAGCGCAAGGACGCACCGGATGACCAAACCGAATCTGTCGGGCGACGTGAAAGGCGTCGACGATGGTACGCATCGCAAGATGCGGAGGAATGGAATCGACACGAACACCGAGTCTTTCGTAACAGGAAGACGAGGTCAAAGTGCCGAAGAGGAACCGAAACAGCCCCGTAACCGCTCTGCGAGCGAGCGGCGGGAAGACCAAGTACCGGACCACGAGGAATCGGAGTTCGGGAAGTCGGCGCAAGCCGAAAACGGTCGTGAGGGCTGCGGAAAACGTCTTCCGTCCGGGTTCTAATTGCGGATTCTGGCTTTTCTGTTATTCGCCCTTCGAGCGGACGAGCCGTCTCGTGCGGCGCAGTTCACGACCCGACACGACGACGCGTCGCGTTCGCGGTCTGGGTGCGATGTTCCGGCCGGATTACGGCCGAATCAACTGACTCATCAGCCGGAGGTACTCCGAGGCGACGAGCGGTTCGTCGGCCGCGGTCCGCTCGACGGCCGCCACGCCGTGCCGGAGTTTCTCCTTGAGCGGACTCGGCGGAACCTTGTGTCCGAGCACGCGGGACGCCGTCTCGACGTGTTCCAGCGCGGTTTCGGCGTCGCCGGCTCTGACCGCCGCTCTGGCGTCGTCGAAGGACGCCGCGAGCGACTCGCGGACCCGCACCGGGAGGTCGATAGCGTCTGACACGCCACGAGATAAACCGTCCATCGACATAAGCCACCGGGCCGCGTCGGCGTCGGGTCGGTGGATATAGGCACTTCCACGTCCTGTCACGCCCATGAACGAACTCGACGCCCGGGCGGACCGGACACAGCGCGCGGCCCGCGACGGCGGCGCAGTCGCGCGACGCGCCTTCAGAACCGGCATCTCCGTCGAGACGAAAGACGGAAAGACGGACGTGGTCACGCAGGCCGACAAGGACGCCCAGCGCCGCGTCGTCGAGCGAATCCGCGGGGCGTTTCCCGAGGACCCAATCGTCGGCGAGGAGGACGACGAACTCAAGTCGGTTCCCGAGTCGGGGCCGGCGTGGGTCGTCGACCCCATCGACGGGACGAACAACTTCGTCCGCAACGTGCCGGTCTGGGCGACCGCGGTCGCCGCCGTCCGCGACGGCGACCCCGTCGCGGCGACAAACTACCTGCCCGCGCTCGACGACTGCTACGCGGCCGACGACGAGGCGGCCTACCGTAACGGCGAGGAGATTTCGGTGAGCCAGCGCGACGACCCCGAGACGTGTACGGTCTGTCCGACGTTCTGGTGGGATTACGACGTCCGCGACGAGTACGCCGCCGCGGCCAGGGCCATCGTGACACGCTTCGGCGACATGCGGCGCTACGGGAGCATGCAGGTCGTGCTCTCGTACGTTGCCGACGGCTCGCTCGACGGCGTCATCACGAACAAGCGGGCGAACCCGTGGGACTCGGTCGCCGGCGTACACCTCATTCGGATGGCCGGGGGGACGGTCACGGACCTCGATGGCAACGAGTGGCGGCACGATTCTGAGGGCCTCGTCGCCTCGAACGGGCGCATCCACGACGTCGTGCTGGAGGCGGCCCGCGAAATCGACGGGCGGTAGACGGACGAAAACCGGAACCGGACGGCGCTCGCCGCGGGCGCGGGCGCGCTTCTTATCCGCAAGTGCGAAGTCACCCCCCATCAGAAAGGATAGCATGGACCTCGACGCGACGGACCGGGCGATTCTCCGGATTCTGATGGAAGACGCGCGGACCCCGTTCAGCGAAATCGCTCGCAGAATCGATATGTCGAGTGCGACGGTTCACGACCGGGTCGGCCGGATGGAAGACGCCGGCGTCATCGAGGGCTACCACGCCCACGTCGACCCGCGGGAGGTCGGACTGGGTACCTCCGCGCTGGTCGGCTTCCGGGTCAAACAGGGCCGCGAGAAGGAGGCGCTCCAACAGCTTCGCGACATCGAGGGCGTCCAAGAAATCGACCTCACCACCGGCGAGTGGGACGTCATGCTCCGGGTGTACGCCGAGGACACCGACGCTCTGCGCGAACTCATGTTCGACCACATCGCCGAGCTCGACGGCTTCTCGCGGTCCCAGACGATGGTCATCCTCGGGACCGAGTACGACGACCCGGTGCTGCCGATTCGCGAGCCGGACGACGAGAACTGAATCCCGCTCGTCGCAGAACTGATTCGCCCCGCCGAGGCGTGCGCGGGGAGTGCGAGAGACCGGAACCCTAAACAGGCCCGCCGTCGGGGTATCGGCTATGGCAACGGTAGCAGAGCGAATGGGTCTCGACTCCGAGCGCCTCTGGGGACTCGGCGTCGTGGCCATCCTCGTCGCCCTCGTCGGCGGGTCGCTCGCGTTCCCTCGCGTCGTCTACGACGGCTTCATCTGGCACTACTTCTGGGGCCCCGTCCAAGCCGACGCGAACTCGGCCGTCTGCGCGGTTCGGGCGAACGGCGTCACGCAGTATCTCGACACGGCGTCGGCCTGCGCCGCCGCAGCCGAACCCGTCGCGTACCCCGGCTACACGCTCGTCTCCGAGGTCGGGTACATGGTCACGCTCGTCATCGCCCTCTCGGGCGTCGTGTTCCTCCTCCGCCGTCTCGACATCGGTGAGCGCCCGCGGTTCTTCTACGCGCTCTTCCCGTTCATGCTGTTCGGCGGCGCGTTCCGCGTGGTCGAGGACGCTAACGACTCGCCCGGCGTCGCCGACGCGCTCATCAGCTACCCGCTGAACACGCTCGTCATCAGCCCGGTCATCTACGTGACCGTCTTCGCAATCACCCTCGTCGCCGTCGTCGGGAGCGTCTTCGCCGAACGGCGGGGGCTCGTCGACGACTACGTGAAACCGCTGTTCGGGGCCGGCCTCGCGGTGCTCGCGGTCACGCTCGGCTACCTCCTGTGGGCCGGCCTCACCGGCGCGCAGGGCGCGACGTTCTACCCGCAGGTGCTCGCCGTCATCCTCGTCGGCGCGACGCTCACCGCCGCGGCGACGTGGTGGCTCGTCGAGCACTTCGCCCCAGAAGTCAACGAGGGGACCGGGTACATCGGCCTCGTCGTCATCTGGGGCCACGCCGTCGACGGCGTGGCGAACGTCATCGGCCTCGACTGGATGGTCGCGCTCGGCGCGGGGAACAACCTCGTCCCGAAGCACCCGGTGAACCAGGCCGTCGTCGACTTCACCGCCTCCACGCTCCCCGAGTCGGTGCTGGCCATCACGGGCGACGCGTGGCCGTTCCTGCTCGTCAAACTCGTGGCCGCGACGGCCGTCATCTGGGTGTTCGACGAGCAGATATTCGAGGACAGCCCGCGCTACGCAATCTTGCTTCTCATCGCCGTCCTCGCGGTCGGGCTCGGACCGGGGAGCCGCGACATGCTCCGCGCGACGTTCGGCGTCTAATCGACCCGCGGTCCCCTCCGCTCCGATTCTCCGGCTCTCCGACCTCTCGTTCACGGCCGCGCCCCGACGAAGCTTCAAGTACCGAGCCGCGGCTAACGCCGCTATTCTGTGACGCAGGCCGTGCGGCGGCTCGCGGGTGTCCGGCACACCGCCGCGCGGACTCGATTCGGCCCGCCTGCCACGCGGCCGCCCGTGCCGGCTGTCAGCCACGACGCCCACGAACCCCGAGACCCACCAGCTACGGGAACGGGTGGAACTCGCGGTCCAGTCGCGGTTCGAAGCCGAGATCCCGCGGCACCGACTCAGCACGGTCGGCGAAGTACGGCTCGCCGATGAACAGCGGCTGAGCCTCCGGAACGACCACGCGGACCGCCTCGAAGCCGAGTCGCTCCACGTCGCGCGGGGTGGTCCGCGCCGCGTACGCGTCGAGGCCGGCGTCGGCGACCGCCGAGACGACCGCGTCGAGTTCGGCCGCGCCCTCGGGGACTTCGTCGGGACCGACCGAGTCCGCGGGGATGGTCGCGTCCGGCGAGACGAACGTCTGTGCGGGCTTCGGGAAGTCGGCGTAGGTCGCAATCGCGCCGCCCTGCGTCGCGGCCTGCTCTGGTCCCATAGCGCGCAGTTCGGTCCAGTTCTGAAGCGCCTCGGCCAGCGCGGAGCGAGCGGCGCGGTTCGCGTCGAGATCCGCGCCGGAGCCCATGGCGAACTTCGGCCACTCGCCGTCGCGGTGGACGGCCACCGCCACGACCGGCACGTCCACGTCCTGCGTCACGAGGAGCGCAGTCACCTCGAGGGACTCAGAGCGGGCGCGGGCCGCCAGCGTCTCGAACGTCTCGTCGGTCACGTCCAGTCCGAGTGGGTCGAACGTCGAGTACCACGCGAGCATTGTCGCGTCGCGCTCGACGACCTCGTAGAGCCCCGAGAGAACCGCCTCAGTCCCGGTGTTTCCGAGGCCGAGGCCGGTCGTAATCGACGGCTTGTGTCGCTCCGACGGCGGCGGGTAGTGGACGAACTCCGCCGGGAGCGAGACGGTCGCCCCGGTTGCGAGGTCCTCGCCTTCGACCCACTGAATCGGCTCCTCGGGGTCGGGGTCGCGAAAGGAGTCGGGTCTGACGAAGCGACTCGGCGGCACCGCGGCCGGCCGGGACGCCGCGGGCGCGACGGCGAACTCGCTGGTTCGGTAGACGCCCGCCGAGTAGCGTTCGAGCGCCTCGCCGAGCGCCTTCATGTAGGCCTCGTCCCAGCCGGCGGCCGCGCCGCCGGCGAGTTCGGCCGCCCGAGCGTCGGCGTAGACCGTCGTGTCCGCTGTCTGCGCGACGTAGTACGGAAGCGGGAACGACTCGCGCTCACCGACCTGCGTGACGATGCCGACGCGGTCGTCCACGGCCGACTCGGCCCGCGCGAGCGCGTCATCTAACTCGACGGCGCGGAAGTCGCGGTCGAGGGTTCGGTCCCGCTCCATCGGCGACGGCGCGGGGAGGAACGACCGCTCGGGACCGGGGACTTCGACGACGGTCCCGGCCACGTCGTCGCCCGAGAGGAGCGCGATACCGCGTCGCCCGGCCACCGCGCCGGCGAGTCGAACGGCGGCGCGGTCGCCGCCAGGGCGACCCTCCGACTCCGTGGTGGACGCGACGCGCGCCCGGAGGTCCGCGAAGTCGGCGCTGGCGGGGTCGAACGCCGACACGGCCGCGTCGAGGTCGCCCACGGAATGACCGCCGATACCGCCGATTTCGACCGCAAGCCACCGCGAGGCGGCGTCGTCGGCCGCGTCGAAGACGTCGCTGCCGGCCGCGGCGACGACGAATCCGAGGTCGAACGAACCGAGCGAGTCAGGGGCCGTCTCCGCGACCGTCGCGTCGATGTCGGCGCACGCCGCGCGAATCGACTCGGCGGCGGGACCGCTCCCGACGAGTCCGATGTTCATGCGCGCGACGAGGAGAGGCGGAGGGAAAAAGCGAGGGGGTCGCGGTCGGTTACGCGTCGAGCAGTTTCTGGGCCTCGTCGGCCAGTTCGTCCGCGGTGGCGGCGACGAGTTCGTCCGCGCCGAGCTTCAGGCGGAGCCGCGGGCGACCGACGTCGATGGGTACTTTCTCGGTGTCGATGAGGCCGAGTTCTTCGAGCTTCGTCTTCGTTCGGGAGAACGTCGCCTTGCTGGCGATGCCCACGTCTTCGCCCCACTTCGAGATGTCGTAGAGGAGAACCTCGTTGCGGGCGGCGACGAGAAGCGAGATAGTTACCTCGTCGAGGCCGTCGCCGTCGCCACGAGCCGACGACAGCGAAGCGAGCACGGCATCGAAGTCGGCGAGCGTCTCTTCGCCGATATCCTCGCCGAGCGTTTCGCGGACGCGCGAGAGCGGCGGGGTCCGGAGCTTGAACTCGGGCGCGTCCGCCCAGTGGGCCTGATGGGCCTCGAACGCCGTCTCGACGAACGCCTCGTCGTCGGTGACGAGGCCGGCGACCTTGTCACCGGCGGCGACGAGCGCGACAACCGAGTTCGGCGTGACGAACAGCGTGTTCTCGACTTCGTCGTTGGCGGTCCGCATCGAGAGCGCGCCGTCGGCGACGAGGTTCGCGGCGTTCGCGGCGACGATGAAGTCGTCGAGCACGTCCTTCAGGACGCTCTCGTCGGCGACGAGACGGATTTCCGGCAGGTCGCCGTCGATGTCGGTCGCCACGGCGACGAGCCCCTCGATGACCTCGGCGGTCGGGTTCGCGACCAACACCTCGTCTTCCGACGAGGAAAGGACGGACTCGATGATGTCTCCTACCCCCTCAGCGAGTAGATTAGAACGAATAGCCATAGCTTGAATATCGCCAGTAATATATTTAATATTAACGCAAGACGACCGGCAGAACGTATTCGAAATCGAGTTGTACCAACGCTGTATCGCGCGAATTGAGCATTTCGTTTCAGAAATTTTACTCCTACCGGTGAGCGGGAAAATCGAGGGCGAACCGAGTACCTCATCCGTCCGGGAGTTGTCGTCCACGGCGGTCGGCCTCGGCGCTCAGTTCGGCTCGGGGACACGTCGGAGACGTTCAGTATCGCGCGTTCGTGTATCTGTTCACGGTAGCACACCACAGAATGTACACGGGTGTGCAACACAACACCGGCAGGCGTAGCCAAATGGGACACATTTATGCCGTAATTGGACCGGATACTACGTATGGACTACAGCCACGTCCGCGACGTCGACCCCGCCGTGGCAGACGCCCTCGACGGCGAGGTCGAACGCCAGCGCGACACGCTCGCGATGATCGCCTCGGAGAACCACGTCAGCGAAGCGGTCCTCGAAGCGCAGGGGAGCGCGCTGACGAACAAGTACGCCGAGGGCTATCCCGGCAAGCGCTACTACGCTGGCTGTGAGTACGCCGACGACGTGGAGACCCTCGCCGTCGAGCGCGCGAAGGAGCTGTGGGGCGCAGAGCACGTCAACGTCCAGCCGCACTCCGGTACGCAGGCCAACATGGGTGTCTACCTCGCCATGCTCGAACCCGGCGACAAGATTCTCTCGCTGGACCTGACCCACGGCGGCCACCTGAGCCACGGTCACCCCGCGAACTTCACGGGCAAGCTCTACGACGTCGAACAGTACGAAGTCGACGCCGAAAGCGGCTACATCGACTACGACCAGCTCGCGGAGAAGGCCGCGGAGTTCGAGCCGGACATCATCGTCTCCGGCTACTCCGCGTACCCACGCGCCGTCGAGTGGGAGACGATTCAGGAGGTCGCAGACGACGTGGACGCGCTCCACCTCGCCGACATCGCCCACATCACGGGCCTCGTCGCCGCTGGCGTCCACCCCTCGCCGGTCGGCGTCGCCGACTTCGTCACCGGCTCGACCCACAAGACCATCCGCGCCGGTCGCGGCGGCATCATCATGTGCGACGAGGAGTACGCCTCCGACATCGACTCCGCTGTCTTCCCCGGCGCGCAGGGCGGTCCCCTCATGCACAACATCGCCGGCAAGGCGGTCGGCTTCAAAGAGGCGCTCGAACCCGAGTTCGAGGAGTACGCCCAGCAGGTCGTCGACAACGCGAAGGTGCTCGCCGAGACGTTCCAAGACCACGGTCTCAGCGTCGTCTCCGGCGGCACCGACACGCATCTCGTGCTCGTCGACCTCCGCGACTCGCACCCCGACCTCACCGGCGGCACCGCCGAGGAGGCGCTCGAATCGACGGGCATCGTGCTGAACGCGAACACCGTCCCCGGCGAGACGCGCTCGGCGTTCAACCCCAGCGGTATCCGCGCCGGCACGCCCGGGCTCACCACCCGCGGCTTCGGCGAAGACGAGATTCGCGAAGTCGGCGAACTCATCGTGAAGGTCGTCGACGCTCCCGAGGACGACGACGTGCTCGCGGAAGTCTCCGAGCGCGTGCAGGAACTCTGCGACGCGAACCCGCTGTACGAGTAAGCGACACTCACGGGCGACCACTGCGGTCCGAGTCGTCCGGTTTTTCGAACACCTCTCCCAAGTAACACTATTAGCCGCGCCGCCGTATCGCTACTCGACATGGCACCGATTCGTCGGCTCGTTCTCGACGTGCTGAAACCGCATTCGCCGTCGACGGTTGAGTTCGCCCGCGAGGTCGCCGACGCGGCCGGCGTGGCCGGCGTGAACGCGACGCTCCTCGAAACCGACCGCGAGGTCCAGAACCTCAGACTCGTCGTGGAGGGCGAGGCCATCGACGCCGACGAGGTCGAGCGTCGCGTCCGCGACCTCGGCGGGACGGTCCACTCGGTCGACGAAGTGGTCGCCGGCGAGGAACTCGTGGAGTACCGGAACCAGCCGCAGGACCCGTCGGCCTCGTGATGTTCGGTCGGCTCGGCGCGCTCCTGCGCGACGACCGCGTCCGCGCCATCTCCCGCCGGTACTTCGTCTCGAACGGGTTCGACGGGGCGCTGACCTGCATCGGCCTCGTCATCGGCGCGTACCTCACCGGCGTCACGGAGGGGCTGACGGTCGTGAAAATCGGCGTCGGCGCGGCGGTGGGCCTGACCACCTCCGGCGTCTGGAGCGTCTGGGAGATAGAGCGCGCCGAGAAGCGAGCCGAGTTGGCCCGCATCGAAGAGGCCATGCTAACCGACCTCGGCGGGACCGCGGTGGAGCGAGACAAGGCCGCGGCGCGAGGAATCAACGCGGCCGCCAGCGGACTCGGCCCGTTGGTCGGCATCGTCGTCCCGCTGCTCCCGTTTCTCGCGGTCGGCGGACTGCTTTCGATGACGTGGGCGACGCTCGCCTCGGTCGGCCTCGGGACGGGTATCCCGTTTTCCTTCGGCGCGTACATGGGGTCGATATCGGACCAGCGGTGGTACGTCGCCGGCCTGCGGATGGCGCTCGCGGGCGTCGCGGTGGCCGCCGTGAACCTGCTGTTCGGGTGACTGCCGATAACCACATTCATGTATATTTTGCTCTGTTTACGGTCGAGAATACGCACGAATCCGAATCTTTGAAATGGTCGGGGCGCGCTGTCTGAGACAATGACGACCATCATCGACGGCAACGCCGTCGCCGAGGAGATTCGAGACGGGCTGGCCGACGCCATCGACGCGCTCGACGAGGCCGGCGTGAAGCCGGGTCTCGCGACCGTGCTGATGAGCGACGACCCCGCCAGCGAGACGTACGTCTCGATGAAACAGCGCGACTGCGAGGAGGTCGGCATCGAGGCGTTCGACTACGAACTCGACCCCGAGACGCCCGCCGACGAACTGTACTCGCTCGTCGACGACCTCAACGACGACGACGAGGTCCACGGCATCCTCGTCCAGATGCCCGTCCCCGACCACGTCGACGACCGAACGGTCCTCCGCCGCATCGACCCCGCCAAGGACGTGGACGGCTTCCACCCCGAGAACGTGGGTCGCCTCGTCGCCGGCGACGCCCGCTTCAAACCCTGTACGCCCCACGGCGTCCAGAAACTCCTCGACGCCGCCGACGTGGAGACCGAAGGCGCTGACGTGGTCGTCGTCGGCCGCTCGGACATCGTCGGCAAGCCGATGGCGAACCTGCTCATCCAGAAGGCCGAAGGCGGCAACGCCACGGTCACGGTCTGCCACTCGCGCACGGACGACCTCGCCGCGAAGACCCGCGAGGCCGACATCGTCGTCGCCGCCGCGGGCGTCCCCGAACTCGTCACCGGCGACATGCTCTCCGAGGGCGTCGTCGTCATCGACGTGGGCGTCAACCGCGTCGACGCGGACAACGAGAAGGGCTACGAACTCGTCGGCGACGTAGAGTTCGACTCCGCGAAAGAGAAGGCCAGCGCCATCACGCCCGTCCCCGGCGGCGTCGGCCCGATGACCCGCGCGATGCTCCTCTGGAACACCGTGAAGGCCGCCGCCGAAGCCGAGGGCGTCGACGTGGACCTCCCCTGAATCGGTTCGAGAACCGTGAGTCCCCCGTTAGACGCCGACATCGACGGCGAGTGGACGTACGACGTGGACGGCGTCATCCGGCGTCGGAACCGCCACGACCTCGGCGCCGAGGCGTTCGCCCGCGCCCTCGAGCGCATCGAAGACGGCCTCGACTGGGGCGTCGGCGCGCTCTGCGAGCGCGAGCACGACGGCGCGGTGCTTCTCGTCCGGCAGGACGGAGAGTGGGTCCTCCCCGGCGGCGGGGTCGAAGCCGGCGAGTCGAGACGTGAGGCGCTAGTCCGCGAGGTTGCCGAGGAGACCGGCCTCGACGCCGACGTGGGCGCGCTTCGAGTCGTCACGGAGCAGTCGTTTCACCACGGTGACGACGCCGCGAGCTTTCGGTTCGCGATTTACGAGGCGACCGTCGCGGGCGACCTCACCGACGACCCCGGTCTCGAAGACGAGGCCATCGCCGACGTGGCGTGGTTCGAGACGCTCCCCGACGACACGCTGGACCGCGGGCTGATTCGGTTTCTTCTCGGGCGCTGACGCCCGTTCGACAGCGGTCTTTTCTCACTCGTGAGTCGCCACGAGTAGCTGGTCGCCGTCCCGCCGAACGCAAAAGCGGGTGCCGGCGTCCACGTCGAAACTGTGCGCGGTTCGGTCGGAGATGAGCAGTTGCGAGAAGTCGTCGCCGCAGGCCGGACAGGCCACGCCGTCGCGGTTTTCGATGAGCGTGGTCTCGCCGTCGTCGCGGAGTAGTTTCACCCGGTGGCGCACGTCGTGGATGTCGAATCCGGCAGTCATCGTCGGCGAAGGGTCGTCGTGGACGAAAAACGTTCGGGAGCGTCAGAACAGCGCCGCGAGCGTGTCGCGGGCCGACGCGAGCGCGTCGAGGTCGTCGTCGACGAGCGCGGTGTGAAGTTCGCGGGCGGCCTCGACGAGCGACTCTGACTCCGAAAGGGAGACGGCCCCGTCGAGCGCTTCGACGCGTTTGCGGTGGTTCGAGAGGGTTTCGAGCGTCGTTCTGACCTCGGGGTTCGGGTTGTCGTCGAGCCACGTCGAGAGGTCGCGGCAGTAGGCGTCGATGGCCTCGGCGTAGGCGAGGCCGCGGGCGTCGGTCATCGAGTCGGGCACGGCGTCAGGCGTGGGTCGCTCGCCCTCGTCGGCGCGGCGGAGCAGGGTGATGACGTAGAGCTGTTCGTCGTCCGTGGGTCGGTTCGACCGGGCGACCACGTCGACCGCGTGGAGGAGTTCGTGGGCCGCGAGCGGGGTGTCTTCGAGGGGGAGCAGTTCGCCCCCGCGGATGTAGCCCGTCTTCCGAATGTAGTCGCGGAGGTCGGACTTCAACGCCGGGGCGGCGTCCCGAATCGACCCGTCGCCGACTGCGGAGCGGTGCGCCGAGAGGTCGAGGTCGGCCTGCATGGCGGTGTGGCGCGCTCTGTCGCCGACGCCGACACTCCGGAGGCTCCCGCACTGCGGGCACGATACGCTTCCCGTCTCGTAGTACGACCACCGGTGGTCGCACTCCTTGCACTCGCGCTCGCCGCGTATCTCCATGCGACTGGGTTCGCCCCGACGGCGCAAAAGCACGGCGACCCGACGCGGAGGGCATCAAGAGCGAGGCGAGTCGACGCGGCGGTGAGCGGCCGCCAGCCGAGACGACCGCCGGGCTACATACGTTCGGCGACCCACCATCGACGCATGCGAAGCGAATCCGAGGTCCGAGAGCAGTACGAGTTCCTGAAGGACGAACTCGACTCCGAGGAGATGCGACACGAAGGGGTCAGAAAGCTCATGACGCACTACAAGCGGGCGCTCGGCTGGGTGCTGGAAGAGGAACACATGTGATTTACCCAACATAAATCCCAGAGTCGAGTGAAATCGACGATCTTCCGGAATTCGGCGCGTACGTGCCACTCATACGGACTGTTTGCCGCGTTGTCAATGTTTGGCACGCGTCGTTATCTTTAAGTGAAACCGAACAGTAGCCGATAGTGACGCTTCGCTTTGGAGGGCCGAAGCGTCAGCGGGGACCAATTCAGGGCGGCATGCCGTGCCGGAGATTTCCGGCACGGCTTGCTTTCCTTCTGCGCGAAGCTACGACCCACAAGCGACTGTTTCATCCGCGCTGTGTTCGAGTGTATCCGAGTACCGACTCCGACCGTACTCGGTGGTCATCCGAGTCGTCAACTCGACCTTGTCACACAAGCTACGTGTTCGACCCGCCGCCGACTGCTCCGAGAGAGTGGTGACGCCGCCACCTCGCCTCGGATTTCCGTTTTAGATAGTCGATCGATTGTTCATTGATAACACTTAACAATCTGCTCGCTTAATTCGCCCGAGCCGTCCAGTTGTGGACATATCCGGACATCGAAACAGCAACTTCGGGTAATTAGTAATTTGGACTACATAATTGCTGACGGAGTATCTCGGAGACTAGCGGGTTTTCGAGGGAGATTCGTCGGTCGAGGCCGATATGCTTATCTGAATTAGACAGTAACATACGAGTCGAATTTACCGATGTACGACCTGACAGGATTCCAGCGAGACCTGCTGTACGTCATCGCGGGTCTCGAAGAGCCGCACGGACTCGCCATCAAAGAAGAACTCGAAGCCTACTACGAAAAGGAGATTCACCACGGGCGGCTCTACCCCAATCTCGACACGCTCGTCGAGAAGGGGCTGGTCGACAAGGGCCAGCGCGACCGCCGGACCAACTACTACACGCTCACCCGCCGCGGTCGCCGTGAGATAAAGGCCCGCGACGAGTGGGAAGCGGAGTACGTCCCCGAAGACTTCGAAGCGTGAGCGGGCGACTCGGACTACCCGTCCACGCCGGCGTCGGACGGCGACCGTGAGTCACGACTCGATTTCTCGTCTCGGTCGGTAAACGTCTCTAGCTCGTCCGATTCGCTCTCTTTCGGCCGGTCGGTCGCGGCTGTTTCTCGCGGTGTGTCATCCTCCTCGTCAACGGTCAGCTCGTCGACTGGCGGGCCGTCGACCAGATATGCGGGGTCGACCATGTACGGCCGAATCGGCTTCCCCGCCAGGAGCTCCGGCAGAACGAGCCGGACGAAGTTCACGAACAGCACGAGTATCATCGGCATGAGGAAGATGCCGTACCAGCCGAACAGGAGCGGACCGAACGTATAGGCGAGCATCACGGCCCCGACGTGGAGGCTCCGTCCGGAGACGTACGGCCGGAGCACGAGGTCGGGTATCGTGTCCACGATGACGAACGAGACGGCGGCGAAAAGCAGGACGAACCAGAACCCGGGGGGGTTGGCAATCGTCGCTTCGAGAGCCATGTAGGCCGCGACGGGGACGTAGACGAGCTTCATCCCGACGACGGGGATGAGGCTCGCGACCCCGGCGAGCAGGCCGATAAGCGCCGGTGCGGGGATGTGGACGCCCACGGGTGCGATGACGTTCAAAAGCGAGTACGCGATGACGCCGATGGTGCCCGTGAGGATGGCGTTCAGGATGTTGCCGAAGAAGATGTTGTTGAAATCGCGGTCCACGCCGCGCATGTAGGCCTCGAGGATGCCGTGGTCGTCGGCGAACATCGACTGGCCCCACCGGCGGAGTCGGTGGCCGTCGCGGAGGAGGTAGAACGCGAACGCGATCATGACGAACAGGTGAATCGCGCCGATACCGAGGAATGCGAAGGTGTTGGCGGCGACGCTCAGCGAATCGAACACCGAGCTAATCGCCTCGGGAGTCAACACCGAGCGGAAGTCGTACTCCAACAGCGCCTGCGGGCTGGCGATTCCCTCCAACAGCGTGGGGTCGATGCCGTAGGCTTCGAGGTCGATAGGCACCTCGTCGGAGGAGAGTTGGTCGGCGTATTTCAGGAACTCGCGGAGGGCGATGGTCGCGGCGTAGACGACGAGTCCGAGCGCGGGGAGCGCGAGGGCGAAAAGCGCCACAGCCGCCGCGAGGCTTGGGGGCTTCACCCGCCTCCGAATCCGCCGGTAGATGGGCCGCGTGGCGTAGTAGATGAAGAGACCGAAGACGAACGTCCCGATGAAAGAGTAGACGACGTAGGCGAGCGCGCCCGCGAGAACCAACGCGAGCGCCCACCACATCGCCCGGGAGCGCTGAATGTCACGGAGAGCCATACCCAACACGGACGCGGAGGCGTCAAAAGCCTATCGCGGGAGCGACAGGTCACGACGGGACACCGTCACGTTCGGCCGCCGAACCCCTCCGTTCACGGGATAAAATCGACCGACTGGACCGCGTCTCGGCTGATATTGCACCATTAATAACGAATATCTTAACACACGGGTCTTCGTACCGAGGCGCATGGACCGAGAGACGGCGGTGCCACGCGTCGATTCGATGCCCGGCGAGAAAGCGCGCGAGTGGGTGGAGTACCACCACGAACACGCCGCGCCGAGCACGTACGTCTACGACTTCGTCTGGGACATCACGGCGGAGTCCGAAGGCCCCTTCTGCACCGACGTCGACGGCAACGTCCTCCTCGATTTCACGAGCCACGTCGCGGCCGCCCCGCTCGGCTACAACAACCCGAAGCTCATGGACCGCATGGCCGAGTTCGACCTCGTCGACCCGACGAAAATCGCCGGGCAGGACTTCTACGTCAGCGACGGCTCCGCACCCGGCGAGGAACAACTCCCCGGCCCCGCCGCGCTCATGGACAAACTGACCGACCTCACGAGCCACTACGGGATGGACACGGTGTTCCTGTCGAACTCCGGGGCCGAGGCCGTCGAGAACGCCATCAAAATCGCCTACGACCACGCCGACGGCGCGAAGTACGGCGTCACCTTCGAGGGCGCGTTCCACGGCCGCACCCTCGGCGCGCTCTCGCTCAACCGCTCGAAGTCCGTCTACCGCCGCAAGTTCCCCGAGATTTCGGGCGTCCTCGACGTGCCGTTCTGCGACGACCGGGCCTGCTCGCCCGAGACGTGTTCCTGCGGCTTCTTCCCCGACGCCGACTCCGCCGTCTCCAAACTCCGACAGAAGCTCCACCCGAAGAAGGGCCACATCGACGCCGACGAGGTCGCCTACGTCATCGTCGAACCGATACAGGGAGAGGGCGGCTACCGCTTCCCCTCGGACGCCTTCGCCGAGGAACTCGCCGCCGTCGTCGACGACTACGACCTGACGCTCATCGCCGACGAGATTCAGACCGGCGTCGGCCGCACCGGCGAGATGTGGGGCTCCGACCACTACCCCATCGAACCCGACATCATCACCGGTGCAAAGGGCCTCCGCGTCGGCGCGACCGTCTCGAACGACGAGATATTCCCCGACGAGACCTCGCGGCTCTCCTCGACGTGGGGTGCTGGCGACATCGTCTCCTCGATGCAGGGCGTGTTCACGCTCGAAGCCATCGAGGAGTACGACCTGCTCGACAACGCCGTCGCCCGCGGCCGGCAGTTCACCGAGCGGATGCGCGACGACGCGCCCGACACCGTCGTCGACGTGCGCGGCAAAGGCCTGCTTCTCGCCGTCGAGTTCGACACCAAAGAACGCCGCGACGCCGTGCAGGAAGCCGCCCTCAAACGCGGCCTCCTCACCCTCTCGTGCGGCTACAAGGTGCTCCGAATCCTCCCGCCGCTCGACGTGACCGACCGCGAAATCGACCTCGGCGCGACGATGCTGGTAGACGCCATCGAAGACGTGTCGTAACGCGGCCGGTCAGGTCACGTCGCGGTTGACGACGGGTTCGACCACGTTCCCGAGTTCGCGCATCATCCCGGCACCGACGAGGTAGTACACCGCCGATTCGACGCGCTCTTTCCACGCGGGACCGTCGCCCATTTCGAGACTCACGTCGCCGGCGCGAATTCGGCGCGCCGCCTCGCTGGCGACGACGCCTGCAATAGGGGAGCCGTACTCGTCGCGGGCGCGACGGAACTCGCGCATCGCCCGGCGCTTCGCTCGGAACGACCGGCCGGAGTCGTAGTCGGTATCGCCGGGGTCCACGTCGAGGGCGTCGAGCGCGAAGTCGTGGGCACGCCGCGCGAGGAGGGCACGGGCGGTGTCGACGAACTGCTTCGCGGTCAGTCCGCGCTCGTAGTCCCCGACGTATCTGGCGTCGTTGTCGAAACAGAGCGTAAACAGCTCCCACCGGGCGGCCCCGTAGGGCGTCGATTGGTCAAGGTCGCGCTCTTCTTCGATCGTAGTCCGCATCTCGCTCCGCCGCGGGTACTCGTCGATTCGAGTCCAGAACGACTCGATAGCGTCAGTGAGTCGGTCCCCGTATGGAATCGTGTCGTCGCCGAGGTTCGCTCGGTACTGCTCGCGGTGATAGCGGGCGGTCCGGAGGCGTTGTTGTGCCTGCAACTGCGAGCCCCACTCGCGGGCGAAGTCGTGTGCCGAGTAGTCGGCCTTCTCGTCGCTGCCGTTCGAGTCGCCCCAGCCGACGGTCAGTCGTGTGAACGAGAGGAGTCGTTCGATGGCGTAGAGATACGCGAGGTCGCGGCCGGGGTCGGAGACGCGGTACTCGGAGATTGACGCCGCGAGTTCGTCGGCCGCCCGCTCCAGTTCGCGGCCGCGCTCGACGAGAAACTCGGGGTCGTCGTTTCCGAGTACGACGGTCGCGTAGCCGACCGTCTCACCGGCGTACTGAAGTCCGGTAGTCGCAGACCTGAGTCGGTCGCGAGCGTTGCCCCAGTCCTTCGCGGATTCGAGATGCCCGCCCGCCGGCGACATACGGAGGTGAAACCGCACGTCCTTGTCCACCGAATCGCGGTCGACACGCGAGCGCAACTCCTCAGCCCGTTCGACGACGGATTCGAGGTTCGCCACCGCCGCGTCGGCGTGTTCGTCGCTCACCGGCGGCTGCCAGACGTAGTTGCTCGGCGGGTCAGGGTACATCGTCGTCAGCCAGTCCGTAATCGGGTTGGGGAGCCACGTCGGCCTGAACCAGCCGATACCGCCGACCGCGCCCGCGCCGCCGACGAGGCCGAGCAGTTGGCGACGCGAGAGCGAGGAGGGTTCGTTGGAGGGAGAGCCGTCTGTGGGTGGGGCGTCGTCGGGGGACACACGCCGGAGTTCCGAACCAGTCCGTGTAAACGTGTCGGCGGACTGTTGACTCGGGTCGAACGCGCCCTACGTCCAGCGGTCGAGACCGGTCTGCGTGACCGACTCCTCGATGCGCTCGAAGCCGCGGCGGACCTCCTCGGGGTCGACCTCCCACGTCTCGGTGACGAACTCGCGGGCAGCGGCCACGTCGGGGTCGATGTCCGTGTCGTAGTCGTAGTCGTCGGTGACCGGCGGGTCCAAGAAGAACTCGCGCACCCGGTCGGCGTTGGGGATGGTGTCGCCGCGGGCTTCGAGGACCGACCAGAGGTCGCCGTGTTCTGTGACGACCTTCACGGCCGTCTTCGGCCCGATTCCCGTGATGCCCTCGTTGAAGTCGGTCCCGCAGAGCATGGCGATGTCGACGAGTTGCTCGTAGGTGATGTCGTGTTTGTCGAGCGTCGCGTCGAGGTCCATCAGCTCGGGGTTGCCCTTGCTCGTGAGCTGTCGGAGCGTGTAGGGCGCGCCGAACAGGAGGGTGTCGTAGTCCTCGCTGCCCACGTAGTCGGCATCGCCCTTGCGGGCCATGTAGGACGCCTGCGCCTCGCCCTCGGCGGGCGCTTCGACCACGGGCACGTCGAGCAGCGAGAGGAGTTCGCGACTGGTGTCCTGAATCGTCTCGGTGAGTCGCTGAGTGCGTGCTTCCATCCGGGCGGCTTCGACCGCGTCGCCTGCCTCACGAGCCGCTTCGAGCCGCTCTTCGGCCTTCTCGCGCTGTTCGCGGCGCTTCGCCACCTCGTCGTCTTTCATCTCGGTGACGCCGCCGTCGAAGACGAAGACGGGCGTCAGGTCGTGTTCGAAGAACTTGGGGAGCCCCTGGACGATGCCGACGAGGTTGGCGACCTCCTCGCCCTCGCTCGTCGTGTACTTCTCCGAGTTCGTCCACTTGACCGTCGTCGTGAGATAGCGGTACAGCCAGTTGTGGGCGTCGACGGCGACGACGCTCCCGGCCACCTCGTCGAACGACACCTCGGAGAGCGCGGCGAGCGTCCGCAGGTCTGCGTTTCCCATTTGCTCGGCTTTCGAGGGCCGAGGGTTTCAATCGTCCGAGTGAACGCCGTCGGCACCGGGCGGCTCCGCCCCCTCGCGCGCCGCGAGAAACGTCCGCTCCGGGTCGCCGAGGTCGCGGGCGCGGTAACGGTCGAGGCCAGACTGGTACGTCTCGCGGGAGGCCGCGGCGGGCGCGTCGGCGGGGCGCTCAAGCACCAACTCGGCGACGCCCGTCTCGCGGCCCGTGAAGCCGAATCCGGCCTTGTGGCACGCCTCGTAGGCGAAGGGGTTGTTCGCGGCGATGCGGACCGTCTCGTAGCCGCGGTCGGCGGCGGCCTCGCAGGTCCGGCGGAGGAGGTCGGGGCCGAGTCCGTCGCCCCGGCGGTCCCGCCGGACCGTGACGTACCGGAGCCAGAGCGTCGTCGGGTCCGTCCGGTCCTCGTTGAACGCGACCGCAGCGACCACGTTCTCGGCTAGCGGCGGCAGGGAGTCGGGGCCGCCGGTCGGCGCGGGTCGGTCGTCGTCGAGGGGCGGCAGGGACTCGTCGGGGTCCCGGAGCACCGTCTTGCCCGTCGCCGCGGTGACGAACTTTCCCGCGTAGGCGAACCGCCGGTAGTCGAGACGGAGCCGCGGCCCGTCTTCGGGCCACCCGAGCAGGTCGAACTCCATAGCCGAGATGGGACCGCCGCGCGCAAGAACCTTCCCCGGCGGGGGCGTGGAGTCGGGCATGCACGGCGCAGGCGACGTTCGGTTCTTCGACCGCTTCGCACCCGTCTACGACCTCGTGATGCCGCCAGCCGACCCCGGCGCGCTCGGAACCGCGCTTGACCGCGCCGACCGCCCCGTCGAACGCGTCGTCGACATCGGCGGTGGCTCCGGGCGGGCGACCCTCGCGCTCGACGTTCCCGAGCGAATCGTCCTCGACCGCTCGGCCGGGATGCTCCGCCGAGCGCGCGAGCGTGGCCTCGACTGCGTCCGCGGCGACGCCCGAGGGCTTCCCTTCGCCGACGACTCCCTTGACGCCGTGACCGTCGTGGACGCCTTCCACCACATGCCGAACCAGCGGGGCGTCGCCGAGGAGGTCTTCCGCGTCCTCGCGCCCGGCGGGGTGTTCGCCGTCAACGAGTTCGACCCCGAAACGCTCCTCGGCCGAGGGCTCGTCGCCGCCGAGCGGGTCGTCGGCTTCGGGTCGGCGTTCGCTACGCCCGACGAACTCGTCCGGTTCCTCGAACGCGTCGGGTTCGATGCCGACGTGGTCGAACGGGGCTTCGAGTACACGGTGGTCGGAAAAAAGCGGGAAAGCCATTAGGGGGGCGACGAATCCTCGCCTATGGCAACCTCGACTTCGTTCTTAGAGGAGCGACTCGATGCCGGGGCGTTACCCATCGCCGTGGGCGACGTGCTCGCCATCTTCCTCCTCGTCACCGTCGGCGTGGTTCAGCACAACGGGGTGTCGTACCTCTCGGCCGACCCGGTCGGCTGGGTACTCACCGCGGTCCCGTTCCTCATCGGATGGCTCGTCACCGCCCCGCTTTTGGGCGCGTACTCGCCCGGCGCGGCCGAGTCGGCGAAGTCGGCCGTCCCGCTCGGAATCCGCTCGTGGCTCGCGGCGACCGTCATCGGCATGGCGATTCGCTGGACGCCGCTTTTCGAAGGCGGCGTCGAACTCACGTTCGTCGCGGTCATGCTGGTGCTCGGCTCCGCCGCGCTCGGTGTCTGGCGGACGCTGTACTTCAAACTCGTCTGAGCGTCGAACACCGCCCCCCGCGAACCGAACCGAAGAACTGACCGAAACCGTATTTTCTGCCGGCCGTCCGCGCCTGTCCCCGACCGTCCCGGAGTCAGGCGGGCGTCGGCCGCCGTCGCAACAGTGTCACGCCGAGAAGCGTCGCCGCCGCCGCGAACCCGGCGAGGACCACGAACAGCGCCGTCGAGTCGGCGACGGTGAGGATGTAGCCGGCGATGGCCCCGCCGAGCGCGCCGACGCCGAACACGCCGAGATAGGTGAATCCGTAGGAGAGTCCCCGCAGACCGGCGGGCGTGTACTCCGCGACGATCGCCTGGTAGAACGGCTGGACCATGAACAGGAAGAAGCCGAGGAGCGCACAGATGGCGAGGAGCGGGACCACACCGAGACTCGCCACGGGAAGGAACGCGATGGCGATGACAGCGAGCGCGCCGAAGCCGGCGACGATGCCGCGTTCGGTCCTGATGCGGTCGGTGAGTTTGCCGCCGACGTACTGTCCGAAGACGCCGACCGTCAGGAGGCCGGCGTAGACGAACAGTTCCACGTCGAGCGTCGGCGCGCCCCCGGCCGACCCGGACGCGAGGGCGGCGGGCAGGAGTTCGGAGACCGGAATCGGCTCGATGCCGATGACAGAGCCGAGGAGGTCCGGCAGGAACGTCGTGACGCCGCGGTAGTAGAGCCCGGAGAACATCACGAGCGCGAAGACGAGCGCGAACCCGCCGGCGAAGAGGTGCTTCGACTGCGAGACCAGTTCAGCGAACGAGGAGACGCCCGTGCCGGCCTTGCTGTCGCCCCCGGTGTCATCGTCGTCGTCGGTGTCGCCCGTCTCGCCGCCGTCGGTCGCGGCGACGGCAGCCTGCTCTTCGAAGTTGGCGCGGGTCGCGAGTGCGGCGGCCACGAGCGCCGGGAGCGCGAGCACGGCGGCGACGAGGTGCCAGTCGAAGAACAACAAGAGGAGCGCGGTGAGGAAGGGTCCGAAGCCGATGCCGAGGTTCCCGGCGATGCCGTGGTAGGCGAAGCCGGTTCCGCGTTCCTCGACGCCAGTGCTGATGAGTCGGAGTCCGGCGGGGTGGTAGACGCTGGCCGCGGCACCCCAGACGACGAGCGCGAGGGCGACGACGACGAGGTTCGGCGACAGCGCGAGCATGACGAACGAACCCGCCATACCGAGGAGACAGGCGACGATGAGGCGCTTGGAGCCGACGCGGTCGACGAGGATGCCGCCGGGGAGCGCCCCGAGGCCGAACAGCGCGAATCCGAGGCCGGTCATCACGCCCAACGAGGCGGTCGTGACGGGAACCGTCGCGAGGCCGAGGTCGATGCTCGCGAACTCCCCGAGCCAGATGGCCACGAAGATGGGGATGGACAGTTCGTACGTGTGGACCATCCCGTGGGCGAGCATCACCAACGCGACGATTGAGCGGTCGTTGCGGTTCACGTCTCCGGCCACGGCACCGACTCCCATAACCGTGTGGAGTTCCGGCAGACGACGCGAACCCCGGACCGACTGTTCGGGCGAGAGGCACAATCCACAGTATCGAATTTGTGATGTTCTCTTGGGTGTACAAACCCTCCGCAGTCTTGCGATTATCGAGCCATAAGTTATGAGAAAGTTATCTGGAGGCCACGAAAACAGTATCAGTCATCTATGGGAAAGAATTATACCACTTACGTCCGTAGTATGCTATATATTATGACCGGATATTACGACTACATTCTTGGGCTCATTCCGCTCACACTCCTCGGCATCACCGGCACGCTTACCGTCGCCGGGTTGCAGTTGACCACGGCAGTGCCGATGGCCGCGGGCATGGCCGCGCTCCTCACCGGCCACGCGCTCTTCGTGAACGGGCCCTCGTCGCCGTCCCCGTCCCGATTCGACGAACACGCCGGACCCAACGCCGCTGACGCGCCTTCTCCGTCGGTTCTCGACGCCGACTAATCCCCATCGCACGCCCGCCCGGCCGGTTCGCCGGCCCGCAGGGTTTTGACCGAAGGTCTCGTTTTTCCGACCATGACAGCGACGTTGTTCCTCACGAGCGACGAGGTTAGTGGACTGGCGACCCCGGCCGAGTACGTCGCGGCCGTCCGCGAGGGCTACAGGCAGCGCGGGGAGGGCGCGCCGGCCGAGCCGCGGACGAAGCTGTTCAACCGCGAGCCGCCGGGCATGCTCACCTCCTACGCGGCCGTGCTCCCCGAGACGGGCGCGATGGGCGGCTACATGTACTCCGCCGGCTTCGGCGCGGAGGACGCGTGGTTCATGACGCCGCTTTTCGACGCGGAGAGCGGCGAGCCGCTGGCGCTCCTCGACGGCGCGAGCATGAACCCCTTCAAGACCGGCGCGGCCGGTGGGGTCGGCATCGACGCCCTCGCCCGAGACGACGCCTCGACGCTCGCGCTCATCGGAAGCGGCGCGCAGGCCCGCGGACAGCTCCGGGCCGCCGCGACCGTCCGCGACCTCGACACCGTCTGGGTCTACTCGCCGACGAAGGAGAGCCGCGAGTCGTTCGCGGGCGAGATGGACCGCGCGCTCGACGCCAGCGTCGCCGCCGTCGCCTCCAGCGCCGCGGCCGTCGAGGGCGCGGACATCGTCGTCACGGCCACGACCGCCACGGACCCGGTGTTCGACGGCGACCTGCTCGAACCCGGCACACACGTCACCGCGATGGGCCAATACCACCCCGAAAAGCGCGAACTCGACGAGACGACCATCGAGCGCGCGACGTACGTCCCCGACCTCCGCGAGCGCGCCACGATGGACGCCGGGTCGTTCCTCGCCGCTGTCGAGGCCGGCGTCGTGGACGAAGACCACATCCACGCCGAACTCGGCGAGGTCGTCGCCGGCGTCGCCGCCGGGCGCGAGGACGACGAGGAGATAACCGTCTTCGACAGCGGCGGCACGGGCATCGAGACGGTCGCCGCGGCGCACATGCTCTACGAGAAGGCGCGCGACGAGGGACTCGGGACGACCATCGACTTCTCGCCGGCGAGCGAGTCGCTCACCGGCCAGTAAGCGTCCGCGCGCCCGTCAAATCGTCAGCCGCGCGACCCGCTCGGTCCCGACGAGGACGACCGGAACGAGCGCCAGCGCGCCGACGCCGACAACCGCCGGGACGACGACACCGGGCCAGAACGACCCCAGTTCGGTCTGCGCGAACGCGCCGAGCAGGGCCGTGCCGCCGACGACGAGGCTGTAGTACGCCGAGCGAATCGGGAGCGTCGGCAGGTGGCCGGGCCGCGGCCACGACCCGGTTCGGACGTAGCCGCCGCGGAAGGTGCCGACGGCGACGGCGCTCGCCGCGAGAGCGGTGAGGCCGGACAGCGACACCTCAGCTCTCGGGGTCGCGAAAAGCAGGAACCAGAGGGTCGGAATCGCCAGTACCGACACCTCCCACGCGGCGAAAAACACCTGGTCGAGCCAGCGGTCGACCCGCTTTGTCGTCTCCGAGAGCGCCCCCCACATCACGACTAGACGTAGGTTTCGGGCGGTTAAACGGTTTTTCCGGCGGTAGCAGCGAAGGCGGTCTACTGCAGTCGGTACCGGAGGACCGCCGCGATGCCCCCGAGGTTCTTCAACTGCTCGCCGGGCTGGAACTCCGCCGAGAACACGGTGACCTCGCCGCCCTTCTGTTCGACCGAGTCGATGATGTCGTTCACGTCCACGTCCCAGTCGCCGTCGCCCTGTCGCTCCGCGCGGAGCCGGGAGTCGAGGAGAAGCAGGTGTTCGACCGCGCCGAACTCCGCGGCCTCCGCGACCTGTTCGACGCCGTAGGCCGCCTTCGCGCCCGTCGAGATGTTCTCCATCAGTTCGTCGATGAGGTTGGCCTCCTCGGCGATGCGGGTCTGTTTCTGCACGTCGTCGACCGCGCCGCGCTTGAGCACCTCGTGGACGCCGCGGTCGCCGACGCCGGCGGTGTCGACGGTCGTGACGATGGTCTCTGCGACCGCGGGGAAGTTGTTCTCGAAGTAGTCCATCGCGTCGTTTTTCGTGAATCCCGGCCCGGCGAGGATGATGGCGTCCACCTCGAGGTGCGACAGCGCGGACCCGAGTTCGTCGAACAGTTCGGACCGCGGGCGGGCGTACTCGCCCTTCCCGGTCGGCTTCGTGAGCGAGGCGTACTCCTCGGTGCCGTACTGGGCGACGGTGTGGATGTAGGCCGCGCCCTCCTCGACGGTCGCGATGGCCACGTCGGGGTTCTCGGCGGCCTGTTCGGCCGTCTCGATGCGGTCTATCTGGTCGGCCTTGAAGTGCTTCTCGATGGTTATCTCGGCGCGCTCCTCGACGTTGAGGGTGTGGTGGTGGCCGAGTTGGTCCTCGCGGGAACAGGAGACGATGACGCCGCCGACGCGGAGGCGGTTGGCGAAGCGAGCGAACTCCACGTCGTCGACCTCGATGGTGACGTTGAGGTGCTCGCGCTCGCCGCCGGTGTCCCGCATCTGCTCGTCGTCGCGCTGGATGCGGCGGGTGGTGTCGCCGGAGACGAGGTCACCCGGCTCGAGGACGTACGAGAGGTGCCAGAGGTCGTCGACGTTCTCGGGGACGAGCGTGATTCGCTCGCGCCCCTCCTCGCCGCGACCGCGGCTCGAAATGCGCATACACGTCCGGTCGTCGGGGAACGGAAAAGAGTCCTGCTATCGCGGTCCTCCGCAATCGCCGTCGACTTACCACCCAGTCGACTGCTGGCCCTTGCCGGTGGCGTCGGCGAAGCCGCGGGCCCACAGGTAGAACGTTATCACCTGCACGTAGAACAGGACGAAGAGCCCGACGACGATGACCGAAAGGAGACCCCCGATGAAGCCGAGCACGACCGCGACGACGAGCGCGAGCAACCACGCGACGGCGTACTCGCCGGTGAACGCGCCCGAGAGGATAGTACGCACGTCGAAGCCGGCAGCGAGGTTCCCCTCGATGGCGAAGTTCGCCCCGGCGGCCGGCCCGAGGTAGGCCGCGAGCAGGCTGAGCACGAACACGAGGAGGCCGAGGACGACCGAGACGATACCGAGCCCGACGCCGCCCGCGGAGGACGCCGCCGCGCTCCCCGTCGCCGCCTCGGAGACGGTGAAGGTGCCGATGCCGATGATGACCGAGAGCAGCATCGACGGGACGATTGCCACTAACGCCCAGACGAACGTCACCACGAACAGCTTCAGGCCGTCGACGAACAGTCCGCCCCAGTCCGTGAACGAGGGCGCGGCCCGCTCGCCGTTCGCGGCCGCCTGCATCGCCCTGACGAAGTAGCCCTGCAGGATAATCCCCGGGAGTATCAGTACAGAAAGCAGCGAGAGAACCCCGCCGATAATCGTCGTCGCAACCCAGTCGTCGCTTCGCTTGAGAAACCACAGCGCGTCGGAGAGCATACCGTTGGGGTGTCGCGCCGCTAGCGGCTTAGATATTCCGTCGAAAATTCGGATTTTCGCTGACAGCTCAGACGGCGGGCTGTTCGCCCGGCGTCTCGCCCTCGTCCATCATCTCGATGTCGTGGAGTTCGCCCCACGTCTTGCCGATGATGTAGTAGGCAGCGACGGCCGCGTAGAACGTCACGAACGCCCCGACGACGAAGCCGAGAAGCGGGATGACGTTGAGGACGCCGACCACGATGGACGACGCGAACAGCACCGCGAAGGACATGAGCCACGCGGTGGCGTACTTGCCCGAGGTCAGGATGGGCCGGAGCGTGCCGAAGTCGAACGCCGCGCCCATGCGGTCGGTCTCAGCGTAGTTCGACAGCGCCGCCGGGATGAGGTACGCGGCGAGCAGGCCGAGGACGAACGCGAGCAGGAGGCCCACGAGCGCCACGATGCCGCCGACTGCGCCCGCGGCGTCGGAGCCGCCGGCCGCCGCGCCGACGATGCCCGCGAAGCCGAACACGCCCGCGATGATGGCCGGGACGAGCGCGTAGACGAACGCGATAGCGAAGCCTTTCACGCCGTCTATCGCCATGTCGCCCCAGTCGTCGAACACCGGGGGCTCCTCGTCGCCCTTCATGGTCGCGCGAACGACCCGAAGGAGATAGCCGATGACGAGGAACGTCGGGACGATGAGGAAGCTCAACAGGCCGAGGACGCCGCCGATGAGGACCGTCTTTACCCAGTCCTCGCCGTTTCGAAGGTAATTGAGTGATTCTGAAATCATGATGTTTCACCGAGCGCCACCACCCACCCACCCATCCACCGGCCGTTCGGCCGAATGTGAGATTCGCGGGTTGACACGCGCGCTCGAAGCAACATTACGACGAGAAAGTATATAATCTTGTACCCGACACGCCCGAATAATTGAATATTAAGCCGTCTAGCGTCTGGTTACCGGAAGACGGCGTCGACGTTTACGGAGAATTAAGGAGAAAGCCCCGCCCTTTAGGGCGGGGATCCGGCATAATCCTCCACAAACCACCGTTCAAACACTCGGATGGATATTCCACGCTGCGTAATCCATACTTTCAAGTAATATTCTCGACATAGGTTACGTATGGCGAAACAGGTCGTCACCCGCACCTATACTGCTTCCATACGGAACCAGCAACAGGTGTCCGACGACCTTGATTCGCTCGGGTTTTCAGCCTCGAAACTCTGGAACGTCGGACGGTGGATTTGTGACCGCGTATGGTCAGAGATTGGCCACATTCCCGGTCACAATGAACTCACCTCGTACCTCAAGTCGCACGAACACTATGATGACCTGCATTCTCAGTCAAGTCAGCGAGTCCTTCAAGAACTCGCTGAAGCGTTCACCGGCTGGTACGGCAAACGACGCAACGGAGACACGAGAGCAAACCCGCCGAAGTACCGCAAACACGGCGACGAACACCCCCGAAGCACGGTCACGTTCAAAGCCGCTGGCTTCAAACTCGACACCAAGTACGAGCGAGTCCGACTCTCGAAAGGCTCGAACCTGAAAGAATACTGGTCGGACTTCATTCTCTGCGAGTACCAGACTCGTCCTGACGTTGACCTCTCCACCGTGGAGAGCGTCCAACAGGTTCGAGCGGTTTGGACTGGTGACGAGTGGGAGCTACACTTCGTGTGCAAGGTCGAAATAGAGGTTGCTGAAGTCCCCGGTGAGAAGACCGTTGGAGTTGACCTCGGCGTCACCAACTTCGCCGCCCTCGCCTACGAGGACGGCCACAGCGAGTTGTATCCACTGAACTGCTTGAAGCAGGATGACTACTACTTCAGCAAGCGAATCGCTCGCTGTGACGACTCAGAATCTGACCAAGCGACACGGTTGAATCAGAAGAAATCGGCTCGCCGCACCCACTACTTCCACACCCTCTCCAAACACATCGTCCAACGATGTATTGATGAGGAGGTTGGAACGATTGTAGTTGGCGACCTCTCCGGTATCCGTGAGGATGAGGAAAATGGTGAGTCGAAGAACTGGGGCAAGCACGGCAACCTCGACTTGCACTCGTGGGCGTTCGACCGATTCACTTCGATGCTCAAATACAAGGCCGAGATGGAAGGCATATCGGTCGAACAAGTGTCTGAGCGTGATACGTCGAAGTCGTGTTCATGCTGTGGTCGGAAGCGGAAAGCGAACCGTGTTGAACGCGGGTTGTACGTGTGTGATGAGTGTGAGACGGTGGCGAATGCAGACGTGAACGGTGCTGAGAACATTCGGCAGAAAGTATCTCCGAGTCTCGCCTGTGATGGGGGAGATAGGAGTAACGGCTGGTTGGCACAGCCATCAACGTACCTGTTCGACCAAGAGAGCGGATGCTTCGCACCGCGAGAACAGGCCACGTCGTAAACCACAATATCCCAACGGCAGTCGGGAATCCTCGCCCTTCAGCGCGGAGAGGATGTCAATCGTCGACGATATCGCTCCCGCCCGGTGGGAGGAACTCCTGAATCTGGTCGGGTGATGCGATTTTTCTGACGAACGACTTGTCGGCGAAGCGCTCGCGGAGCCGGCGATAACACAGTTTCGCGGCGTCGTTCTGGGCGTACTGCCCCGGCGTGAGCGTCAGCGTCGTCTCCGCGCGCGCCTCGATTGCCGACGGCGGGCCACCGATGACGCGCGTCTCGTCCTCGCACTGGATGCCGACCGCGACCTTCGCGGCCACGTCCTCGAAGTATTCGCGGTCGCCGCGGATGACGAAGCTCCCCTTCTCAATGTACTCGCCGGATTCGGGCGTCTTCGACACCTGCGAGGGCTCAACCATGTAGGCGTCGTCGGCGAAGCGGCCCTCTTTCCAGATGGAGGAGTACGAGACGGCGAACTGCGCGGCCTCGCGGAGCGTCTCGTCGGAGAAGTCGACCGCCTGCGCGGGTTCGCTCGGCCCCGTCGCCTTCAGGAGCGTGACCGGCCCGCCGTGGGCCTGCGTGTGGAAGAAGCGGTCGTGCTTGCTCATGTACTTCTTCACTAACTCCTCGTTTTGGTCGGCGTTGCGGCCGCCGACGACGAGGTAGCCGCTGGAGGTGTGGAACCAGCGGAACCGCTCGAACCAGTGTTCCGTGGACTTGACGGGCACCGAGTCGAGCGCGAGCCAGTCGGTCTCCTCCGGTTCTTCGTCCTCGTCGTCCTCGTCGTCCTCGTCGTCGTCGGCCTCCCACTCGTCGCGGCGCTTCTTTACGGCCGCTAACTCCTCGCGGGTGTCCTCGATGGCCGCCAGCGCGCCCTCCTTTTTCTCCTCGATGCGCTTGGCCTCGGTGTAGAGGCGGTCGGCGTTCTTCTCGACGCCCATCGACACGTCGAGGGTGACGGTCGCGTCGTCGAGGTCGACGGTGACCGTTCCGTTCGCACCGTCGACGTTCGTGACGGCCTCGGCTTCGGGGATGCCCTGTTCGGCACCCTCCGCAAGCGTCTCGCCGATGTCGTCCCACGGGACGCCCTCCTCGCGCGCGCCGCGGACGGTCGAGAGCACGTCGTCGACGAGGTCGTAGTTGGCGTACAGCAGTTCGGCGCGCTCGCGCTCGTCTTGGGCCTGCTGTTCGAAGCCCTCGATTGCGCCCTCCTGCTGGTCGATGATGCGCTGTTGCTTGGCGATTTGCTCCTCGAAGTCCGGGCGGTCAGCGGTCGCCTCCTGCTCGTCGGCGGTCAAATCGAGCCGGAAGAAGTACTCGTCGAGCGCGTCGTTGAACGTGTCGTAGGCCTCCTCGTCGAGCCCGGCGTTCTGGTGTTCGCGCAGGGGGAAGGGCGTCACGTCCACGACTTCGCCGTCGTCGTCGAGGTAGAGCCGCGGGTCGAACTCCCCGGAGCGAACCTGCTGGCGGAGGTCGACGATGGCGTCGTAGATATCGTCGTAATCGTCGGCAGTCGCGTCGGTGATGTCGAGGGTCTTCTCCACGCCGGCGCGGGTACACAGCTCTTCGGCGTAGAGGCCGCCGAGGTTCAACTGAGTCGCGAGCGTCCGCACCACGTCGGTGTCGGACTGCTCCATGTTCCGGCCGAGGGCGTCGCGGCTGACGGTCAGGGGGTCGAGCCGCGAGGCAGGGTACTCGTACTGCGACCCCGGCGCGACCGTCCGCGACTTGAGCCGCACCGTCTCCAGACTGCGGACGACTTCGCCCGTCTCGTCGAGCACCGCGATGTTGCCCTGTCCGAACAGCTCGACGACGATTTTCGTGTTCTCGTCGCCGCGCTCGAACGTGAACGTGAGGATGCGGTCGAACTCGTACTGCTCGACGCCCGCGAAGTCGGCCCCGTTGAGCCGGTTTCTGAGCATCATCGCGAAGTTCGGCGGCCGACCGGGGGCGTCCGGCACGTGCTCCTGTGCGGCGAGGTGCGCGCGCTTTATCTCGCCCACTTCGAGAAGGAGTTCGAGCCGTCCGCGGTCGAAGTCCCGCATCTTGAGGCGAAGCAGGTCGTCGCCGTAGAGGTACGCCTTGTCGACCTTCGCGCCCTCGTACCGGTTCAACTCGGTGACGAGGGCCGCGAGGTCGACGCTCGTGAGTTCCCGCTTCGGGTCCATGGACTCGCTTTTTGGCGGCGAACGAAAAGGGGTGTCGTTTCCGCGGGTTCGACGGCCGCCCGAATCGGGGAGAAGATTCTTATCAGCCAGCAAGAATTTATTCGGTGAATGCGTCTCCGAGCCCTCGCTCTCGTCACCCTCGCCCTCCTCGTCGCGCTGGCCGCGCTCCCCGCCGGGAGCGTCCCCGCCGAAGCTCGACCCCCGCCAGAGGCCGTCTGCGGCGTCTGCGGCGAGGGGTTCGAAGAAGCAGGCGTCGACGCCGGCGTCCCGCTCACCGTCGAATCGAGCGCGCTTCGAGTCCGCGTCGGCGACGACGGCGTCGGCACGTGGACCGCTCGCGTCGAACTCGACGACGAGTCGGCCGCGACGTTCCGCGAGAACCCCGAACAACTCGACCGCGTCGTCCGCGGGACGTTCGAGAGCCACCGCGTGTTCACCGACGACCGCAGACGTCTCGAAACCCGGATGGACGGCGACACCGCGGTCGTGACCTTCGTGGTGCCCGAGATGGCGTATCGCGGCTACGACGACGTGCTGGTCGTGGACTACTTCCACGACGACGGTGTCAGAGGAACCGTCTACGTCGATGCCGACCGGTTCGTCGTGACCGGCCCCGAGGGGTCGACGCTCCTCACCGCGCCCACAGAAGTTCAGACCACCGAGACAGCCGCCGTCTGGAGCGCCGACGACGAGGGCGCGTCGAGCGTCGGGAGCCAGACGTACCTCACGTTCGGCCCCGACGCGGGACTCGCGACCACGGCCGCGGCCTACGCCAGTCTCGCCGCCGACTCGGGGCCCGGCATCCTCACGAACCTCGCGTGGGTCGCGTTCGTCCCGACGCTCGTGCTCACCATCGGCGTCCTCCTCATCCGGCACTTCGACCGCCGGTTCGGCGGCCGGGGCGTTCGACGCTTCGGCCCCGTCGTCGCGGGACTCGGCGTCATGTGGGGCCTCTGTCTCCTCGTCGTCCGGGCGCTCTCCGGGAGCGTCGCCGCGATGGCGTGGCTCCTCGCACTCCAACTCGTCGCGCTCGGCGTCGTCTCGGCGGTCCGGCCCGGGGCGCTCGGGTTCCGTCGTCTCGTCGCCGCCACCGTCGGACCGCAGGTCGCGCTCGCGGTCGCCACCGCGATTTCGATGCCGGGGCCGAACCCGTGGTTCTCGCTCAGCGCGCTCGCGTTAGAGGCCGCAGTCGTGCTGTTTCTCCCCCTCGGCTACGCGGCCCGGCGCGACGGGAACACGCGCCTGCTGTCGCTCGCCATCGTCGCCGCGCCCGTGGTATTCGCGCTTCCGCTGGTCCCCTTCGGCGGCTACGGCGTCCTGTTCGTCGGCGTGCTGCTCGTCGTCTGGGTGCTGGTGACGCTCGCGACCGGGTCGCTCGTCTACCGACTCGGCTGGGCACTCGGCGGCGAGTCGGTACGGGGTCAGGCCGACGATAGTACGCGAGCGACGGTGTAGCGCCCACCGAAGCCGAGCGCGAAGCGAGCGCGAACCCGAGGCTCGCGAGTCCGACATGAGAAACTCGCTCCGCAATCGTCAGGTAGTCGCCCGCAGAACTGCCCTCATGAGCGAATCCGATGTCCGCGTCGCGGTCACCGAGGGCGAGCGCGACGACGCCTTCGCCGTCCGCAAGGACGTCTTCGTGGACGAACAGGGCGTCGACGAGGAACTGGAGTGGGACGAACACGACGACCCCGACGCCGAGGCGGTCCACTTCGTCGCCTACCGCGACGGCGACCCGGTCGGCGCGGCCCGCTTGCGCGAGTACGAACCCGGCGTCGGCAAGGTCGAGCGCGTCGCCGTCCTCGACTCGGCCCGCGGCGAGGGCTGGGGGCGGCGACTCATGGACGCGCTCGAAACAGAGGCGCGCGAGCGCGGGTTCGACTCGCTTCTCCTCCACGGCCAGACGACCGCGGAGGGGTTCTACCACGGCCTCGACTACGAGACGACGAGCGACGTGTTCGACGAGGCCGGTATCCCCCACGTCGAGATGCGGAAGTCGCTGTAGTCGCCTAGTCCTCCGAGACCGACTTCTCCACCGGCCGACTGCGACGGTCCTCCCGCAACTGGAAGCCATCGGCCTCCTCGCGGGCGAGCAGTTCGCGCTGCGGGTAGGGTATCTTGATGCCCTCGCGGTCGAACGCGAGTTTCACGTTCCGAAGCACCTCGGCTTTCGCCTGCGCCCGGCGCGGGGCCGAGGGGTTCGTAATCCAAAAGCGCAGTTGGAGGCCGATGGCTGAGTCGCCGAACGTCGTCGGCATCACCTGCGGTTTCGGGACCCCTTCGACGAACTGGAGGTCCGAAAGCGCCTCCTCCGCCACCGACTCGGCGTGTTCGATGTCCGCCTCGTAGTCGATGCCCACGTCGAGGCGGAGCCGGAGGCGATTGCGCTTCGTCCGGTTGGTTATCTTCGCGTTCGTCACGCGGTCGTTGGGGAAGACGACCGTCTCGCCGTCGGCGTTGCTCAGTCTGGTGTTGATGATGGTGATGTCGGTGACGATGCCCTCGGCGTCGTCTATCTCCACCCAGTCGCCGAGTTCGAACGGCCGAGAGAACATCAGCACGAAGCCTGCGATGAGCGACCCGAGGGTCTGTCTCGCGGCCATACCGACCACGATGCCGAGGAAGCCCGCGCCGACGAGCAGGCCGCCGATTTGGACCTGCCAGACCGTGAGCGACGCCATCCCGACCGCGAGGAGGACGACCAGTTGGAGGACGCGGAAGACGATGCCCTGCTGGTGGGCGTTGATGTTGTCGGAGGCCGTCGCGTAGGAGTCCAGTTTCTCTTCGAGGACGTTCGTCCCGACGAGCGCCCCGGCGAACAGCGCGACCGTGGCCCCGAGTTTGGCGGCGTTCGGCACTGCGACGGCGAGGACTTCGGTGAGGTCCGCGGCGAGGCCAGTGTACCCCCAGAGGAGCAACAGCGACAGCGTCGCGACGACGAAGACCGCGAGTTGGAGCGTCCGGACGACGACCGTCGCGGGGAACAGCCACGCCGCGTCGGTGACGGCGTCGGGAACCCGCGGGTGGGCCAGTACCCGCGCTCGGAGCTCGGCGGTCGCCCGCGAGACGAGCCGCGGCGCGAGAAAGACCGCGATACCGAGCGCGAGCGCCACGAGCGCCGCCGAGATACCGAGTCGTTCTTCTGTCGAAACGAACTGTGCCAGTGCCGAACGGAGGTCCTGAAGCCACGTCGTCGCCTGCCCCTGAACCGCCGCACCCCCCTGTGGTGCCATTCTACCGTGTGCGGTCGGCCAAAAAGTAAAAGCGTGGCGGAGTGACAATCAGCGGTGAGAATCGGCCGAGGAGGGTGTTTTCGTCGGCTACAGCCGTTTCGATACGTACGGGCCAGTCCCACCTTTTTCCGAGACTCGCTGCGCTCGTCTCGCAAAAATCTGGACCAAAAAGCTGGTTCTCAGTCTACAGCCGCTTCGATACGTACGGGCCGTCTTGGTGGTAGCCGAGTTTCTGCTTGTAGTACTGCCGGACGCCGATACCCGAGATGACCGAAATCTTGTCGTAGCCGGCGTCGCGGGACAGTTCCTCGGCGTGCGCGAGGAGCTTCTTTCCGTAGCCCTTGTGCTGCCAGTCGCCGTCGGCACCGATGCCCGCCTCGGAGCCGTACACGTGGAGTTCGCGGACGAGCGCCGCATCTTGAAGCTCGCGGCGGACCGGGTTGCCGGGGAACCGGAGGCGACAGAAGCCGACGAGCAGGTCCTCGACGGGGTCCTCGAACGAGATGAAGTGCTCGGTCCCGCCGGCGACCTCGTAGGTCATCACGTCGAGTTCGATGCGCTCTGGGTCCGGGTCGGCCTCGTTCATGCCGACCTCGCGGGCGCGGATGTCCCGCTGGACGATGCCTCGTTCCTCGGCGCGCTGGGCGGCCAGTTGTCGGAGGTTCGACTTCCAGACGCCCGCGTCGATGAAGTCCGCGGGGATGTCCCGCTGGACGCGCTGGAGGCGGGTGTACTTCGGAATCATGCCCATGACCTCCGCGACGATGTCGGCGGCCTCCTCGTTGTTCAGCGGCTCGTACTCGTCGCGCCGCCACATGTCGTAGGTGATGGTGTCGCGGACGATGAGCGTCGGGTAGATTTTGAGATAGTCGGGTCGCCAGTCGCTGTTTTCGAACAGCTGACGGAAGTCCTCCAGACACATCTCCTTGGTCATCCCCGGCTGGCCGGGCATCATGTGGAAGCCGACCTTGAACGCCGAGTCGCGGAGCCGGCGGTTGGCGTCGATGGAGGCCTGAACGCCGTGGCCGCGGTGCATCTCGCGGTTGATGCGCTCGTAGGTCGTCTGGACGCCGACTTCGACCTTCGTCGCGCCCAAATCGAGCATCCGGTCTATCTGCTCGGGGTCGCACCAATCCGGCTTCGTCTCGAAGGTCGTCCCGATGTTGCGGATGTCGTTCGTCTCGTTTTCCGCGATGACGTCCTCGATGTACTTGAACTCGACATCCTCGGGGTCGGGCTTGAACGACCGGTCTTCCGCCGGTTCGGGCTCCTTGTCGAGGTCGTAGTCGTTCATGGCTTCGAGCGCCCGCTTGACGAACCACTCCTGGTAGTCGTGGCTCCGGGCGGTCATCGTCCCGCCCATCAAGATGAGTTCGACCTTGTCCACGGGGTGGCCGATGTGTCGAAGCTGTTCGAGGCGGAGCGTGACCTGCCCGTAGGGGTCGTAGTCGTTCTGGACGCCGCGGGCGGCCGCGGGCTCGTGGCCCGTGTACGACTGCGACGAGGAGAACTCGCTGGCTGGCCCGCCGGGACAGTAGAGGCACTTCCCGTGGGGGCACATGTGCGGCGAGGTCATGATGGCGACCGGCGAGACGCCGGAAGCGGTGCGGACGGGCTTGCGCTGAACGACCTCTTTGACCTCCTCGCGGCGGTCCTCCGGGGCGTACTGCAGAATCTCGGCGTTCTTCGGGACTTTCGGCGAGGAGTGTTCCGAACAGGCGTCGAGCTTTGCCGATTCGAGGTCGTCGCGGTCGACGTCGCCCGCGAGGATGCGCTCGACGAGCGCCTCGCAGGTCCGTTCGAACGCCTCGGACTCCGTCTCGGTCTCGGCGCTCACGGACACACCTCCCGTTCGGCGACGTGGTGGCGGTTCATGGGCGCGAATCGGGTCGTTTCGTGGATAAGCGTGTCGCTCGGGAGGCTACAGTTCGACGCGTCGAAGTACGTCGATATCTTCGGCCCCGTACGGTGTGAGAGGAAGCGACGCGAGTTCGAACGCCGAGACTGTCGTGTCTGGGACCTGTATCTCGCGGTTGTCCCGAACCCACGAATACGCCCGCTCGAATCCGTCGGTGGTCTCGAAGTGCGCGAGCGAGACGTGCGGGACGTAGTCGTCGCCCTCGTACTGAAACGTCGGCACGCCGTCGAGCGACCGTATCCGGTCATGAAGCGCGCGAAACTGGCCGTCGGCGTGCGGTTCCGCGAAGACGACTGACGGGAAGGCATTGAGCCGTCGAATCGAGACCTCGAACGGGTCGATGTCCGCCGTCGCGGCTTCGAGGTCTCTCGTGATGGTGTCGAGTTCTTCGGGAGTGATTTTCTCGGAACCGTTGCCGGACTCGCTCGGCCCGAACCCCACGAGTTTGAGCGTCACGTGGAGGGTGTCCTCGTCGTCGAGCGAGACGCCCGGAATCGACCCGAGTTCGGTGCGAACGGGCGAGAGCGCATCGAGAACGGTCTCGTCTTCGATTCGAACCCAGCAGACGTACTCTTCGGTCAGACCGCGTGCGCGCTGGTCGGCGAAGCTCCCGCTCTGGAGGGTAGGGTCGCTCGTCTGCGTCCGCGACCAGACCGCGTCGTAGTCGGGAGAAGACGAATCCTCGGTCATCTTCGGGGAGACGCCCCGAGCGGTCAAAAAAGATGAGGAGGAGTCTGGATTGCGGCTTAGAACTGCTCGGCGGCGGCGTCGAGGACGGCTTCGAGCGCCTCGTCGCGCGCGCCGGTCAGGAACTCGATGCGACCTTCGCGGATGCCCGCGGCGGCGAGACCGGCGGCGGGCGCTTTCTCGGCGGCCGACTCGACGACCGCGCGGAGGTCGAGGTCGCCCGTGGCGCGGAGGTAGAGTTCGTCCATGCCGAGCGCGACGGTCACGAAGGAATCACCCTCGCGGGTGCGGCGGTGGAGTTCGTCCACGAGCAGGCCCGTCGGCGGGAAGTCGAAGCGGTGACTGTAGGCGTCGGAGTCGAGGACGGCCGCGGAGATAGCACCGACGTCACGGCGTTCGAGGTTCGCCTGCGCCGTCTCGATTTCGTCTTCGACCTTGATGCGGAACTGCTCGGAGACGTGGCCGGCGAGGCCCTCGTCGGCGTCGAACAGCAGGTCGGCGATGAGTTCACGCTTGTCCTGATACGACTGGTAGTAGGCTTCCAGCGCGACGGCCTCACGGAGTTCGCGGACGCGGTCGGCGTCGAAGCCGTGCGACTCGGCGAGGTCGAGGTACTGCTGCGGGCAGTTCTCCCAGTAGCTGACGGCGGGGAGGTGCGACACGTCGTCGCGGATGTCCTCGTTGACGGCGACCGAGAGCGTGGAGGCGAGCGCGCCGACCGAGAGGTCGCGGGCGTCGGCTCCCTCGCGGGCAGGGTTGACGAGCACGTCGACTTCCTCGGCGACCTCGTCGTCGGCGGGCGCGGCGTCGACGACGACGCGCTCGGAGCCGTAGACGCCGAGCAGGCCGAGACCGTCGAGGGACTCGGCGGTCGAGCCGGCACCGAGGAGAAGCACGAGCGGGAGCTTCTCGTCGTGGCGGTCGCGGTCTTCGAGCATCCGCGTCACGTCGTTCGTGGCGGCGTCCATGCCGTAGACTGCCTCCTCGAGCGGGCGACGGGTGAAGTAGTGGTACTCGGCGTCGTCGCGGGGGTGCTCGTCTCGGATGAGCGGGAGCACGGCGCGCTCGACGGCGGCGCCGGCGACGTAGCCGTCGGCGGTGGCCGTGTGGCGGACGACGATAGGGCGCGATTCGAGGACGGCGCGGCGGATGGCCTCCGCGGCGTCGAGCAGCGACTTGCCGACGGCGGCGACCGGCTCGTGGGCCGCGAGGGGCGCGACGGCGTCCGGGCGGGCCTCGTCCGAGAGGGCGTCCGCGAGGCGCTGGGCCACGGTGTCGGCCTCGCCGCCGTCGAGAATCGTCAGCTCCTCGGTCTCGATCTGGAGTTCGCCGCGGCGGCGCTCGACCTCGCCGTCGATGCGGACGTAGTCGCCCACTTCGACTTCGGGGTACGCGCGGACGCCGGCCTCGACGAAGGCCGCGCAGTCGGCGATGGCCGTCTCGTCGCGGAGTTCGAACACCGTCGGGCCGCCGGTCTGGCGGACGCTGGCGATTTCGCCCTCGACGCGAATTACGTCGCCGACGCGGTCGTCGATACTGGCGAGCGTCACGCGTTCGGCTTCGTCGTCCTCGGCGTCAGCCTCGGTCTCGACTTCCTGCTCGGCGTCGGTGTCGTCCTGTTCGGGCTCCGATTCGGGCTCGACCTCGCTCTCCGGTTCCGCTTCCGCTTCGACGTCCTGCTCGGACTCGCCGTTGGCGGCGATGTCGTCGACGACGTCTCCGGCGGTCGGCGCGCGGTCCTCGTCTCCGGCGTCGGACTCGGACTCAGACGCGGCGTCCTGCTCGGGTTCAGGTTCGGGCTCAGATTCGGCTTCCTGTTCAGGTTCGGACCCGGTCGTCTCGGACGACGTGCTCGCGCCGACGGGCTTCGTCGTCTTGCCTGTCTTCGGGCGCGTCTTGACGGTCGCCGGGCCGCTGCTCTCGGCTTCCTTCTCGACGGGCTGGCCGTCGGCGTCGCCGTCGGGGTCGTGGATGCGAGCGCCGCGGAACTCCGAGTCGGACTGGCGAATCGACCAGCCGAGGTCGATGTTGCCGTTGTCGCGGACGTTCTTCACCTGGACGAACACCTCGTCGCCCGGCTCCCACTCGAGGGATTCGAGGCGGCGGTCGAGTTCGCTGCGGTGCAGAAGTCCGGTCACGTTCGAAGCGAGGTCGACGAAGACACCGAAGTCGGCGTACCCGTCGACGGTGCCCTTGTAAAATCGGCCGGGGACGAGCTGGTGGGGGCTATTGCCCCGGAATTCGAACCAGACGTCCTCCTCGTGCGTAATCCAATCCATTGCGTTGAGCAAACAACCCCTAACTAAAACGATTGTCGAAAAACGCTCAGGGGAGCGGAGCGCGTGCACGGGCGAAAAAACGGCGCTCCGTCGGTCGAAACGCGGGAATTCGAGGCGAGGTTCGGCTCAGACGAGCGCGAGCGCCGCGGCGAGTTCCGAGAGGGCGCGGAAGCCGCCGAAGGCGTAGCCGAACACCACGCCGGCGGGGACGGCCGCGGCGAGCGCCGCCTTCGGAACCGTCGTCTGGTGGACCTCGCTGATGCCGACGACGAGGAGGACCGCGCCGTAGACGGCGCACAGCGCGCGAAAGCCGGGAATCGGGAGGCTGGCGAAGGCGCACGGCGCGGCGGCGTAGGCGATGACCTGCACCGTCTCGCTCACTCCTGCGCGGCGGGACAAAAGCGGGATGAGAAGCGCCGTCTGGATGGCCGCCGTCAGGTGGAGGAGCGCCGGCGCGACGAACAGCGCGACGACGAGCAGGGCGACGAGCGCCGAGACGAGCGGGCCGCCCTCGATGGCCGGAATCGTCGCCGGCGCGAAGGCGAACCCGAGGCCCTGATAGACGAGTGCCACCGCGATGGCGAACACGAGGCCGGGCGCTTGGTCGCCGGGAGCGACGCCGTCGCGGAAGAACTGGCGTGGGCGAACGACCACGGCGACCCACGCGCGGAGGATACCGGTCGGTCCGCGGTCGCGGCCCTCCCGTGGGGTTTCGACCCAAGTAGTCACGCTAGCCTCTAGTCCCGCCGGAGGGTATGACAGTTCCGGCACCGCGCCTCGTAGGACTCCTCCGCGCCGACGAGGATGGTAGGGTCGTCGACGTGCGCGGGTTCGCCGTCGATGAGTCGCTGGTTCCGGGTCGCCGGCTCGCCGCAGACGGTGCAGATGGCTTGGAGCTTGTCGACGTACTCCGCGAGCGCCATCAGTTGCGGGAGCGGGTCGAACGGTTCGGCGCGGAAGGTCTGGTCGGTCCCCGAGACGAGGACGCGCTTGCCGTCGGCGGCCAGCGCCTCGCACACGTCGACCAGCTCGGCCGAGAAGAAGTTGGCCTCGTCGATGGCGACCACGTCCTCGCCGTTGAGTTCCTCGGCGATTTGCCAGACGCCCTCGCCTTCGGAGGGGACGACGCTCGCCTCCCACGAGCGACCGGCGTGAGAGCCGACCGTCGTCTCGCCGTAGCGGTCGTCGAGTTGGGGCTTGAACACCGAAATCTCCTGCCCCGCGATTTCGGCCCGGCGGAGGCGTCGGAGGAGTTCCTCCGTCTTCCCCGAGAACATAGAGCCGGAGATGACCTCTATCCATCCGCTCTGCGTGATGGCGTGCATATCCTGACTGGGGGACGAGGAGGGTCAAAACGATTGTTCATCTGCCGCGACGGTCGGGCGTCGAGACGGGTCGACTCCGCGGAACGTTGACGGGGTCGAGACGGCGCAGTCGGGGCGACGCGTGACGGCGACTCAGTCGTCCGCGCCGACGTTCTCGCCGCTCTCGAACGTCGGTGGCTCCGGCTCGATGTTGGCGTAGACGACCGCGTCCCGCCCGAGTCGCTCGACCCGCTCGCGCAGGTCCTCGTTCGCGAGGTCGTCGCCGTCGAACGACGAGGAGACGCGGGGAATCGCGACTTGGTGGGGGAGCACCCACGAGTTCAGCGACCGGCAGACCGACCGGAGGTGTTCGAGGGCGGTCACGGGGAACGAGCCGCCGGCGACGGCGAGGAGGCCCACGGTCTTCTCGCCGAACTCGTCGAAGCCGCAGTAGTCGAGCGCGTTCTTGAGGACGCCGGAGTACGAGCCGTGATAGACCGGCGTACCGAGGATGACCGCGTCCGCGCCGTCGACGACGTGGCGGAGTTCGGCCGAATCCCCTTGCTCGTCGTAGTCGGCATCGAGCGGCGGGAGGTCGTACTCGCGGAGGTCAACGAGTTCCGTCGTACCGCCGGCGGCCGACGCGCCGGCGAGGACGTGTTCGAGCGCCAATCGGGTGTAGCTGTGGTCGCGGAGACTGCCGCAGATGGCGACCACGTGTGGCTGCGTCATACCCTGTATCTCCGTGAGCGCCGTGAAAATCTCGTCGGCCGCACTCGGCCGTGCCGGATGGACACAACACACAGGAACCCGGGCCGCGAAAACCAGCCATGAACGTCGTCTTCCACGTCTCCAGCGCCGACCTCGGTGACTGGCGGCACGCCATCCGCAACGTCCGAAACCTGCTCGACGACGAGACGGTCGAGACGGGCGAGGTCACGCTTCTCGCCAACGGCGACGCAGCGCTCCTCTTTCTCGCCGACTCGCCCGTCCGCGACCGCCTCGACCCGCTGTTCGAGGCCGACGTTCGCTGTTGCGCCTGTCAGAACTCCCTCGACGGCCGCGGCATCGACACCGACCGACTGGCCGACGGCGTCGAGGTCGTTCCCTCTGGTGTCGGCGAGCTCGTGACGCGGCAGGCGGCGGGCGATGCCTATCTGAAGGTGCCGTAGGCGTCGGTGCGCGTCACCCCGAGCCGACGAACTCCCGGAGCACCGTCGCCTCGGCCTTTCGGAGTAGCTCACCGGCCGTACTCGTCGAGCAGTCGAGCACGTCGGCCACGTCCGCGACCGACCCCTCGCGAGGGATTTCGTAGTAGCCGGTCGAGACCGCGGTCTCCAGCGCGGCCCGCTGTCGGTCGGTGAGCTGCGAGGGGGACCGCCGCCGGTCGAAGGGTTGCACGCGCTCGACCGTGAGGTCGCCGAGCGCCGCGATATCGTCGTAAAACGCGCTGAGCGCCGACACCTCGCCGACAGCCTCGAACCGGACGGAGCCGGTGGCGTGAAACACCACCGGTGGGAGGAATATCACCCGCGAGTCAGCGATGACTCCGAGAAGCGGGTCCGCGAACTCGTAGTCGCGCTGGTGGAGGAAGCCGTAGGTCCCCTCCGCGCTCTCGACGAAGTGCGACCGCACGAGCGAATCGACGCCCGAAACGAGCGCGTCGGCCGCGTCTCGGTCGCCGTCGAACCAGAACAGCGTCGTCGCGTCGGCCGTCGGACTCCACATCAACAGCTCCGCCCGGTCGACCGGCGAGTCGCGCATCATCCCGCGCTGGAGCGGGTGGACCAGTCGGTCCGGGTAGTCGACCGAGAACTGGGCGTGTTTCATTCCGTTTCGACCGACCGTTTTTCGGTCCGGTATATCAAACGCGGTGGTGCGATTCGGCGGCGGCGGTCGACCCCGACAAACCGTCCGAAGCGTCCGGGTCGAGCGACCCCGCGGCACGGCACTGTTCGTCCAGCGCGTCGGGGACGCTCCGGAGGAGCGTCCGGAGGTGGTCTGTGCCGCGCACCTCTCGAAGCCGCGCGCCGGGTATCGCGGATTCGAGGCGTTTCGCCCCGGATATCGGGACGTTCGTGTCGGCGTCGCCGTGCCACAGGGACACGTCGGCTTCGATGTCGTCGAAGGGAATCCCCCACGGCGCGGCCGCGGCCCGGAAGTCGTCGACTACGCCCCGCCGCGAGTGACTGACCGCCGCCACGAAGTCGTCTCGAACCAGCGCGGCGACCCCGTCAGGGACCGCTTCGGTCGCGTCGTCGGCCGTGTACTGCGCGACGACGAGCGAAGGGTCAAGCCTCCCGGCGAGCCATGCCTGTCCGCGGAAGAGACTGCCGAGGAGTGCCGGCGCGTTCGTCGCCAGCCACGACAGGAACCGCTGCGGGCTGGGCGTCCGCTCGCGCGCTTCCGGCGGGACCGCCCCCGCGACGACGCTCACGTGCTGAACTCTGTCCGGCCGCGCCGCCGCGGCGGCCAACGCGTCGCGGCTCCCGCCGGAGAACGCGACCAGCCCCGCCGACTGCGCGCCGATGTCGTCGAGGAGCGCGTCGAAGAAGTCCGCGGATGTAGGTTCCGCGGGTCGCTGGCTCGGGTCACTCGATTCCTCGGGTATCGGGCGCGGCGACGAACGTCCGTAGCCGGGTCTGTCGGGGGCAAGGACTCTGATTCCGCGTTCCTCAGCGGGCGCGTCAAACAGCGCTCCGAGCAGGCGCGACCCCGGCGCGCCGTGGAGAAACACGACCGGGATGCCGTCGGAATCGCCGTACTCGGCGTATGCGAGTCGCCCTCCGTCGTCCAGCGCGAGGGTCTTCGCTTCGGCGGACTCCGCGGCTTCGCGAGGGTCGAACGAAGACGCGTCGCGTGTTGCCATCGAGTGTACGTAGTCGGAACCGAGGGGTGCGACTGCTGCCGGACTAGTCCGGTGGGATAAATACGGGCGGCGAGACGACCGCGACGAGACAAGCACGGCGAACACCACCGGCGGAGCGCGGGCTACTTCGCCAGCGAGACGCGGACGCCGTCGTCGCCCTCCGCGACATCGACGAGGCCGTCGGATTCGAGGTCGTCCACGAGGCCGCGAAGCCACTCCGACCCCGTGTCGCCGCCGTAATCGACGCGGACTCGCGGTCCCAACTCCGAGAGGCCGAGTTCGTCGTACTCGCCGAGAACCCTGACGACCCGGCCGCGGAACTGCCGCCTGCTCCCCTCGAAACTCGGCTGGGTCGGCACGTCGGGCGCGGTGAAGTCACCCGTCTCGTAGGCGTGACAGAACTGCCGCCACGGACAGCCGGACTCGTCGCACGTCGGTGTCTTCCCGCAGGCGACCCCACCGAGTTCCATGATGGCGTTGTTCCAGACGCGGGACTCGCCGTCGGGCATGAGTTCCGAGGCGGCGGCCTCGAACGCCGCGTCGTCGTCGGGGACCGCGAAGGCGCGGTGCAGCACCCGCTTGACGTTGGTATCGACCACCGCGTCGCCGTTGTTGAACGCGAAGGAGGCGACCGCGTTGGCGGTGTAGGGGCCGACGCCCATGAGTTCCGAGAGGCCGTCGGGCGTCCGGGGGAACTCGCCGCCGTGGTCCTCTTCGACCTGCCGGGCGGCCTCGTGGAGGTACTTCGCGCGGTTGTTGTACCCCAGTCGGTGATTCGTCCAGAAGCCGACCACGTCGGCGCGGTCGGCCGCCGCGAGGTCGGCCGTCGTCGGCCACTCGTCGAGGAACGCCTCCCACGCCTCGACCACGCGGCCGAGTTGGGTCTGCTGGCTCATCACCTCGGAGACGAGAATCTCGTAGGGGTCGTCGGTGCGCCGCCACGGGAAGTCCCGGTGGTCGGCCTCGTACCACTCGGTGAGCGCGGACTGGACTGCTTCGCGGTCGAGGTCTGCGGGGAGTTCGGACGGCGCGTCGCTCATCGCCCCGGCTTGGGACGGCCCGCGTTTAGCCGTGGCGATGCCGAACGGTTATCAGACGACCGTGTTTACGAGGTCCACTTCGTACGTGGTCCCCTCGTACTCGACGAGCGGGGCACCGTGACCGGTCGCGCTATTCTCCGATATCTCGTCGATTCGATCTTTGAGCGCGGCGAAGTCGTCGGAAAGCGGTTCGCATTCGTCTACCTCTCCGTCGATTGCGCGCTCGAACACCGCGCGCTCGCCGTCGGAGAGGTCGTCGAGGGGAACGACGAGTTCCTCGTGAACGAACGCGGCGAACGCCGCCCTGTCTTCGCCGACTTGTTCGAGCGTGTATCTGTTTGTCTCTTCTTCGACGGTTCGCGTCTCTCCGACGGTGACCTCGAACGAGCGCCCATCGTACCGTACCCAGACGGTTCCGGCGTCGGTGAGTCGAGAGTCGGCACCGTCGGGATAGACGTACGCGTATCCAGTTGCGAACCCTCGCGGGCCGTCGCCGTTCTCGAACTCTTTGCTCGGATACGCGGCGAGGAACGCCTCGCGGTCGGCCTTCGGGAGTTCATCGAAGTCGAAGACCGTCGCTCCGGTCGGCGGCGACTCGTTTCGGTCGTATTCGATTTCGACCTCGCGGGCGATGCGTTCTCGCGTCTCGATTCGCTCGCGTTCGACGCGGTAGTACGCGCCGTCGTGTTCGACGTAGTCGCCCGACTCGAGCGGGAAGTGGTCGTACGTACTGTACGTGGCCTCGCCCTCGCTGGCCGCAGTTGCGACGAGACGCGACACCGTCTCAGCGTGCTCGTGGAAGTCCTGGATGACGGTATCGACCAGTTCGGGGTCGGAGAGTGCCGTCGCTTCGAGCGAGTAGCTGGAGGTACAGCTATTGCCGGGGGTCCCACCGAGACAGCCCGAGAGAAGGGCCGAACCGACCACGAGGCCGCCGAGGAAGGACCGCCGAGAGAGTTCCGGGGACATGCGCGGAAATTGCCGAATCACCAGTAAGTGTCTTCTGTCGGGGAGCGCCAGTCGGCGGGCGGGAGGCACAGCGGACAGCTCCCGCGGTCGAAACGCGTATCCCCGTGACGGCCCCATCGCCGGGCGATGACGCTCGACGAACTCACAGACGACGTTGACGCGGCCTACGGAGACCTCGGCGATAGCCTAGACGTGTCGCTCGACCGCGAGACGCGACACGAACTCGCCATGCTCGTCGCCCTGTTCGACCCCGACGACGCGGACGAACTCGTCCGCCGGGCGGTCCACGCGCTGTTCCAGTCGGAACTCGACCGCGGCCAACTCGACTTCCACCTCCGGCAGGGCTACGACGTGACCTACGACGAGTACCTCGCAGGGATGACCTACGAGGAGATGACCGGGCAGTCGCAGGCCCCGCCGCGGGACGACGTGCGCCGCTACCAGATGTAACCGCGGGCGGACACCGAAACGTCGGGGGACGAAGCGCGCCCCGCAGTCGAGACGTAGCGACCCGACTCAGACGATTTCGGCTTCGATTTCGACGCCGTCGATGCGGCGGTAGCGGTGGGAGTCGTCGCCGTCGCGGACGACTTCGAACGCCCGGAGGAGCACCACCAGTCGCTCCTCGCCGAGGTTGGCGCGGAGGACGACGCCCTCGCCGGTGACGACCACGTACGGCGGAGACGCGACGGGCGGGGCGGCCATCGGTCGGCCGGTAGCCGTCACCGCGTCGGCGAGGGCCCGCGGCAGTCGGGAAAGCGCGCCGGAGCCGTCGAGCGCGCGCCTGAACGGCGGCATGACGCGCTCGCGGTCCGCCACCGAATCACCGTCCCACTCGGCGGCGACGGCGGTGGCGCATTGGCCGACGACGGTCAGCAGTCGCTCGTGTTCGTCGCGGAGCACGCGAGCGGCCTCCTCGGCGAGTCCGTCGTGAGATGTCACGTCAGTCACGAACCGAGGTGGGTCGCCACCGGATAAAAACCTCCGCGAGTGCGCCCGCTTCCCGGACGCTTTTTGCCGGCGCGGGCCGCCAGTACGCACATGGAACTCGCCGCCATCGAGGAACTCATCGAATCGCACATCGAGGACGCCGACGCGACGGTCTCGCGGCCCCGGACGGTCGACGAGAACCACGAGGACGACCACTACGCCGCCGTCGTCGTCTCGCCCGCCTTCGAGGGGAAGACGCTCGTCAAGCAGCACCAACTCGTCTACGACGCCCTCGGCGACCACATGACGACGGACATCCACGCGATGGAACTGAAGACGTACACGCCCAAGGAGTACGCGTCGCTGGAGGAGTGAGCACCGCCGCGACCGACGAACTGAGGAAAAGGGACCGGACCGAAAAGCGACCGACTGACTGAACCCGGCTGAAACCGGACGCCCGCTCAGAGGTTCGCTTCCGGCGCGTCGAGGTCGGCCGATTCTAACGACCGATTCTGGAGCGTCTCGCCGGTGGTCGCGTCGAACAGGTGAACCGCGTCCTCGGGGATGCGGGCGACGACGGACTCGCCGGCTTCGACCCGGCGCATGCCGCCAACGGTGGCGACGAAGCGGCGCTCGCCGCCGAGTTCGAGGTAGACCGCGTTCTCATTGCCCATCGGTTCGACCACGTCGACGGTCGTCTCGTAGGCGTGGTCCGCGGCCGCGTCGCCGATGACTTCGATGTCCTCGGGGCGGATGCCGAGCGTGACGCGCTCCGAGCCCTCGACTGCCTCCGCGGACTTCGCGGAGAGGTCGTAGGAGAAGGCGTCGCCGACGAGTTCGTCGCCCTGCACGTCCATCTCGAAGAAGTTCATCGACGGCTCACCGATGAAGCCCGCGACGAACCGGTTCGCCGGCCGGTGGTACGCCTCCAGCGGCGTGGCGACCTGCTGGAGTTCGCCGTCGTTGAGGATGGCGATTCGGTCGCCCATCGTCATCGCCTCCGTCTGGTCGTGGGTGACGTAGACGGTGGTGACGCCGAGGTCCTCCTGCAGGCGCTGGAGTTCGGTCCGCATCTGCGAGCGGAGTTTGGCGTCGAGGTTGGACAGCGGTTCGTCCATCAGGAACACCTCGGGGTCGCGCACGATTGCGCGCCCGAGGGCGACCCGCTGTTGCTGGCCGCCGGAGAGTTCGCCGGGCTTGCGGTCGAGCAGGTCGGCGATGCCGAGCATGGACGACGTCTCTTCGACGAGTTCGTCGATGTCGGCGTCGGCCATATCGGTCGACTCCTCCAGCCCGAAGCGCATGTTCCCACGGACGGTCATGTGGGGGTACAGCGCGTACGACTGGAACACCATCGCGATGTCCCGGTCGCGCGGCGGGCGGTTGTCCATCCGGTCGTCGCCGAGGCGAATCTCGCCCTCGGAGACGGTTTCCAGCCCCGCGATCATGCGGAGCGTGGTCGATTTGCCGCACCCCGAGGGACCGACGAGGACGAGGAACTCGCCGTCCTCGATGGTCACGGAGGCGTCGTCGACGGCGACGACTTTGGAGCCGCCGTCGTCGAAGAACTTCGATACGTGGTCGAGCGTGAGGTCAGCCATGGGTCTGTGTGCGTGTCGTGGTGGTCGTCTGCGATGCGACGAGAGGGGTGCGACGGCGGCGGCGGCCGACCGCGACGCGTGCGAGTCGGTTCATGTGTTGCCTGCGACCCCCTTCGCGAACTTGTCCCCGAACAGAACGTAGACGAGCAACGTCGGCAGGGCGGCGACGAACGCGCCGGCCATCTGCGTGTTGAACGTCTGGATGATGCCGCCGGTCAGTTCGTTGAGCGCGATGGTCGCCACCGCCGCGGGGCCGGACCCCGAGGGGATGATGATGAGCGCGAACAGCAGGTCGTTCCAGACCTGCGTGAACTGGTAGATGAGCGTCACCGCGAACATCGGCATCGAAAGCGGGAGCACGATGCGGCGGTAGACGGTGAACGCGCCTGCGCCGTCGAGGCGAGCGGCCTCCAGCATCTCCGTCGAGAGCTTCTTGTAGTAGCCTCGGAACAACAGCGTCGTGATGGGAATCCCGTACGCCGTGTGGGTGATGATGAGGTTGATGATGCTCGCGTAGTGCGGGTGGGTGGCGAGTTCGACCGTCCCGAGGACGGGCACCTGCGCCGAGAACACCGTGATGTCGAGAACCGGCGCGAGCAACTCCTGGGTGTCCACGATGGCCCAGAGCCGCGACAGCGGGATGAGAACCGCCTGGTACGGGATGAAGATGCCCGCAATGAACAGCGCGACGACGCCGAGTTGGCCGCGCCACTCGAAGTTCGTGAGGCCGTAGGCGGCGAAACTGCCGAACAGCGCCGACAGCACCGTCGCCGGCACGGCCAGCATGATGCTGTTGAGGATGGCCGACGACAGCGTGTCGAGGGCGACGCCGAACGGTTCGAGCGTGAAGCCCTCGACCGTCGGCGGCACGAACGGCGGCGACGTGGCGAACTCGGCTTCGGTCTTCAGCGCGGTCATCAGCCCCGATTCGAGGGGCGACAGGTAGAACGCCACCAGCCCGACGAGCGTCGCGTAGAGGGCGACGCGCAGCGGGTCGATGGCTTCGAGGTCGACGCCGACTCGCTCTGCGAGGTCGTCGCGGACGCTCATAGTTCACCCCGCCGGTACTCGCCGTAGAGGTACGGCGCGACCACGGTCAGTGCCACGAGGAACAGGATTACGGCGATTGCGGAGCCGTAGGCCCACTGGTTGGCGGAGAACGCCTGTCGGTACATCATCGTCGAGAGGATGTCCGCCGTCGGTCCGGGGTTGCTCCCGAACAGGACGTACAGGAAGTCGAACGCCTTGAGCGCGAACACCATGAGGACGACCGCGGCGCTCACTGTCGAGGCGCGGAGTTGCGGCAGGATGACCCGCCGGTACATCCGCAGGATGGACGCGCCGTCGACCCGCGCGGCCTCGTACTGGTCGTTCGGAATCGCGCGGAGCCCCGCGAGGTAGACGACCATCGCGTAGCCGCTGAACTGCCAGAGTAGCGCGAAGATGACCGCGAACAGCTTGAAGTAGAACGTGTCTGGGACGAGCGGTATCGCCCCGAGCGCGCCCGTGTCGATGCTGCCGGTGAGCCACTTCGACGCGACGAAGTCGAGGCCGATACTCCGCAGGAAGGCGTTGATGAGCCCCGAATCGAAGTTGTACATCCACCGCCAGAACACCGCCGTCACGACGAACGACAGGCTGAACGGCAGGAGGTAGATGGTGCGGAACCAGTTTTCGAACCGGATGCCGCGGTCGACGAGGATGGCGAGGCCGAGCCCCCCGGCCAGCGAGAGGCCGGTAAACGAGATGAGGAGCACGAACGTGTTCCGGGTGGCGATCCAGAACTGGCCGTCCGAGAAGGCCCGCCGGTACATCTCCAGGTCGAACGTCGAGGGGTCGTACGTCGGCAGTGTGAGCCCGCCGAAGTCGGTGAAGGAGATGACGATGTTCCAGCTGATAGCGCCGTAGACGAAAAAGCCCATCAGCAGGAACGGCGGGAGCCAAAACGGCGCGGAGCGGACCGCGTCACTCTCGCGGAGCGACGACAGCGCCGACCCGAGGTCGGAGCCGCCCCCGGCCGTTTCGTTCCCCGCGGCGGCCGTCCCGCCGTCGGTTCGAACCGGCTGGCCGTCGTCTCGCAGACGGTCCAGGAGTCGCTTGAGGATGTGTGATGACATAATCGGAAATGGGGGAGTGTTCCCTTACTGGAACGCCGACTGGATGGCGCTGTAGGCCGCCTCCACGTCGTAGCTGGAGATGAACGAGGCCATCGCGTCCTCGAACGCGGTGAGCGCGTCGGGGGCGACGGCGAGGCCGTGCTGAATCGACAGCGGCTGAGCCTCGGAGTTGGAGAAGTCGTCCATCTGGTTCTGGAGGAACGGCCCGAAGGCGTCCTGCGGCACGTCGGTCCGCGGCGGGATGGAGCCCTTCTTCGGGTTGAACCGCTCTTGGGCGTCGACCGAGCCGACGTAGCGGAGGAACGCCTTCGTCGCCTCGGGCGACGGGTTGTTCGTCGGCATCGGGAACGAGTCCATGTTGAGCGAGTAGAGTCCCTCAGTGCCCGGGAACGCGACGTGGTCCCAGTTGGTCTCGTACTCGAAGTCGTCCTGTGCGCGGTACATTCCGGCCGCCCAGTCGCCCTGGTGGAAGAACGCCGCGTCGCCCGAGATGACCTTCGAGTTGGCGTCCTGCCACGAGATGGAACCGGCGTCGTTCGGGTAGTACTCGGAGTACTGCTTGACGATGTCGAGCGAGTCGCGGACGGCGTCCGCGTTGGCTTCGACGTTGCCGGCGGTCACGTCGGCGTACACGTCTGCGCCGTACTCGCCGAGGAGCACCTGCGCCCAGAGCTGGCCGGTCGACCACGCGGAGTTCGTCTGCTGAGCCATCCCGACGTAGCCCGCCTCTTCGACGGTCGCCATCGCGTCCACGAGGGCGCTCGGCGAGTCGATGTTCGCGGGGTCGACGCCCGCGTCTTCGACGACCTCGACGTTGTAAAAGAGGTTGTTGAGACGGTGGATGTTCAGCGGGACCGAAACGTAGTTACCGGCCGGCTGAGCCGCCTCTTGGGGGCCGTCGAGGTAGGCGTTCTTCATGTCGTTGTGGCCCCAGACGGACTCCTCGATGTCCTCCAGTTTGTCGGCGTCCGTGAAGGGCTGGAGGTTCGCGCCGGGCCACGCCTGCCACGTGCTCGGCGGGTCGTTGTTCAGGATGCGCTTTTTGATGACCGCGCGGAGGTTCTGGCCAGCGCCGCCCGCGACGGGGTTCTCCGTGAGTTCGATGTCCGGGTACTGCTCGTTGAAGCCTTCGAGGAGCGCCTGCGCCGCGGCACCGCCGTCGCCGCCGGTCCACCAGTGCTGCACTTCGAGCGCGTTGTACTCCGTCGAGGAGTCGGAGTCGTCACCGCTCGTCTCCTCGGTGCTCTCGGAGTCGCCGGAACCGTCCGTGGACTCCGTCGTCGACTCTCCGCCGCCGCCGGTACAGCCCGCGAGGAAGGTCGCGGCTCCGGCACCGCCGGCGAGTTTGAGATACGTGCGTCGAGAAACGTCGTCCGAATCGGGTGTGTCAGTCATGATTGTTGGTCCGTGACAAGTCCAGCCAATGAATTTTACACGATTTACTTAAGACTTTCCAAATCAACAATTCGAAATCGAGTAAATTTTTTTGTCATCAGATAACTGTCTAGTCAGAATCGAAAGACTGCATCCACTTACAGAGACGATTAATAATTATTCAAACATGAGTTAATTTTCATGAACGAGAGTCGGGCGCACGGACCAATGGATTTTACCCCCTGCCAAAACGACCCCCGAGCCATGGGCGACGATGATTATCGAATCGAGCGGGACAGTCTCGGCGAGATGGAAGTTCCTGTCGACGCCTACTGGGGCGCACAGACCCAGCGGGCGGTCGAGAACTTCCCCATCTCCGGTATCACCTTCGGGCGGCGCTTCGTCCGCGCGCTCGGCGTAGTGAAGAAGGCCGCCGCGCAGGCCAACCGCGACCTCGGCATGATAGACGAGGACGTCGCGGCCGCCATCGTCGAGGCCGCCGACGAGGTCATCGCCGGCGAACTCGACGACCAGTTCCCCGTCGACGTGTTCCAGACCGGTTCCGGGACCTCCTCGAACATGAACGCCAACGAGGTCATCGCCAACCGCGCCGCGGAGATTATGGGCGAGGGCATCGGCGACCGCGTCGTCCACCCGAACGACCACGTCAACTTCGGTCAGTCCTCGAACGACGTGATTCCGACCGCCATGCACGTCGCCTCCCTCGAAGCCGTCGAGAAGGACCTCCTCCCCGCGCTGGAGACGCTCGCCGAGGCGCTCGGCGACAAGGAAGACGAGTTCGACGGCGTCGTCAAGACCGGCCGCACCCACCTGCAGGACGCCACGCCCGTCCGCCTCGGACAGGAGTTCGGCGGCTACCGCACGCAGGTCGAAAAGGGCGTCCGCCGCGTCGAGAACGTGCGCGAGCACCTCGGCGAACTCGCGCTCGGCGGCACCGCGGTCGGCACGGGGCTGAACACGCACCCCGAGTTCCCGGCGAAGGCCGCGGAGTACATGTCCGAGGAGACCGGTGTCGAGTTCCGCGAGGCCGACAACCACTTCGAGGCGCAGGCGGCCCACGACGCGATGAGCGAGGCCCACGGCGCGCTCCGCACGGTCGCCGGCTCCCTCAACAAAATCGCCAACGACCTCCGCCTGCTCGCGTCCGGCCCGCGCAACGGGCTCGGCGAACTCGAACAGCCGGAGAACCAGCCCGGCTCCTCCATCATGCCCGGCAAGATCAACCCGGTCGTCGCGGAGGCCGTCAATCAGGTCCACAAGCAGGTCGTCGGCAACGACGCCGCCGTCTCCGCCGGTGCCGCCGAGGGCCAAATCGACCTCAACCTCTACAAGCCCGTCCTCGCGCACAACTTCCTCGAATCGGCGAAACTGCTGGCGAACTCCTCCGAGGTGTTCGCCGAGCGCTTCGTCGCCAAGCTCGAAGCCAACGAGGAACACTGCGAGACGCGGGTCGAGCAGTCGATGGCGCTGGCGACGGCGCTCAACCCCGCAATCGGTTACGACAAGGCCTCGAAGGTCGCCAAGAAGGCGCTTGCGGACGGGAAGAGCGTCCGGCAGGTCGCCGTCGACGAAGGCTACCTCACTGAGGAGGAAGCCGACGAGGTGCTCGACCCCGAAAAGATGACCCATCGCGGTATTCTCGGCGACGACTGAGCCCGCCCAAAAAACAGTCCATTTTTTGATACATCGGGGCGACCGGGAAAGTTCCCCGATTCGAGTCGCGCGCTCGACGATTTCGGTCAGTTCAGACACAGAGACGGTTATATTTACTCGTCTCGCGGTAGCAATCGCACTCCAGCGACGCCGTGACAATCACTCCCGGGAGAAGAACTGTCACGAAATCTCTAAAATCGGTATTTTGAAGCCTGATTTTGACGATTATACCAGTATGGCCGGACTGCAACAGCAGCGGGCCCGCGGGCGAGACATGTTGGAGTGTCGAGGTTGTGGGGCCGTATTCCCGGAGGGACGAGCGACGAACGACGGGTGGACGTACGTCTGTCCCGAGTGTGAACAGGTCGAAGGTATCGGCGAGGGGCTTCGTCGCCTCTGACGGCAGACTGAATCCTTTTTTACTCCCCCCGAACGCAGGGAGTACCAATGACCGAGTACGACTACGACTACGAGGACCTCGGCCTCGTGGCTGGGCTGGAGATTCACCAGCAACTCGACACCGAGACGAAGCTGTTCTGCGGGTGCCCGACCGACCTCCGCGAGCCCGACGAGGCGGCGCGCACGTTCACGCGCTTCCTCCATCCGACCAAGAGCGAACTGGGTGAACTCGACGACGCCGCGCTCGAAGAGAGCCGCGTCGAACGCGAGTTCGAGTACCTCGCCTACGACTCGACCTGTCTGGTCGAAGAGGACGACGAGCCGCCGCACGAACTCGACCACGAGGCGCGGACGGTCGCCATGCAGATCGCCGAACTGCTCGACATGAACGTCGTCGACGAGGCGCACGTCATGCGCAAACTCGTCATCGACGGCTCGAACACCTCGGGCTTCCAGCGCTCGTCTCTCATCGCGCAGGAAGGCGAGATTCAGACCAGCGACGGCCCCGTCTCCGTCGTGGACCTCATGCTCGAAGAGGAGTCCGCCCAGCGCGTCGAAGAGCGCGACGACGGCGTTCTCTACAGTATCGACCGCCTCGGTATCCCGCTCGTCGAAATCGGCACCGGGCCGGACATCTCCTCACCCGAGCAGGCCCGCGAGGCGGCCCAGACCATCGGCATGCTCCTGCGCTCGACGGGCAAGGTCAAACGCGGCCTCGGCACCATCCGGCAGGACGTGAACGTCTCCATCGCCGACGGCGCGCGCGTCGAAATCAAGGGCGTGCAGGCGCTCGACCAAATCGACGAAATCGTCCGCTTCGAGGTCGGTCGACAGGCCGAACTCGTCGAGATTCGCGACGAACTCCAGTCGCGCGACGCGTCCGTTGGCGACGTGGCCGACGTGACCGGCGTGTTCGAGGACTCGGACTCCGGCGTCATCCGCGGCGCGCTGGACGCCGGCGGGAAGGTCACGGCCGTCCCCCTGTACGGCTTCGACGGCCTCGTCGGCCGCGAACTCCAGCCCGACCGCCGCCTCGGTACCGAACTCTCCGACCACGCCAAGCGCCACGGCGCGGGTGGCATCTTCCACACCGACGAACTCCCGGCCTACGGCGTCACCGAGGCCGAGGTCGAGGCGCTCCGCGAGGCGGTCGACGCCGGTCCCGAGGACGCGGTCGCCATCGTCGCCGACGACCCCGAGACGGCCGACCTCGCCATCGACGCGGTCGCCGAGCGCGCCGAAGTCGCCATCGAGGAGGTCCCCGAGGAGACCCGCGGTGCTAACGACGACGGCACGACGCGCTACCTCCGACCGCTCCCCGGCGCGGCCCGGATGTACCCCGAGACGGACGTGCTCACCGTTGACCTCGACCCGAGCGACGTGGAGACGCCCGAACTCCTGACCGAGAAGGTCGACCGCTACCAAGCCGAGTTCGGCCTTGACGCCGGTCTCGCAGAACAAGTCGCCTACGGCCGGAAGATGCCGCTGTTCGAAGAAGCGGTGGACGCCGGCATCGACGCGACGTTCGCGGCGGGCCTGCTCGAATCGACGCTGACCGAACTCCGCCGCGACGACGTGGCCGTCTCCGAACTCACCGACGACCACCTGCTCGCGGTCATGCATCTCGTCGAGGACGGCGACCTCGCCAAGGAGGGCGTCAACGACGTGCTCGCCACCATCGCCGAGAACCCGAGCCTCACGGCCGAGGAGGCCGTCGAGGAGGCCGGCCTCTCCGGCGTCTCCGAAGGCGAGGTCCGCGAGGCCATCGCCGAGGTCGTCGAGCGCAACGCCGACCAGGTCGAACAGCAGGGCATGGGCGCGTTCTCGGCGCTCATGGGCGAGGCGATGGGCGCGCTCCGCGGCAAGGCCGACGGCGGCGTCGTCAGCGACGTGCTCCGCGAGGAGATTCAAAAGCGGGCCTGAGTCGGTCCTCTCGTCTCGATGCGGCCCGGCCACCCACCGGCGGTCGGCTAGCTCTCGAAAATCTATTACTTCTCCCGTTTCCGAACGAATCGAACATCCACGCCCAATATTTGCCAGGATAATCTGACAATGAGTGCATAACTATAGTGGATTTCAAATATATACTGAGTGGGTGCAATCAAAGATGACCACACCGTCGGTGGGGCGACGAACAGTGCTGCGGCTAACCGGAGGGCTGCTGGCGATGGGCGGACTGAGTTCGCCGCCGCCGAGAAAGGCCGGTACGGAAACGGGAACGGTATCGGGGCGTTCCTGAACGAGAAGGCGCAGTTCAAGTCGATGCCCATCTGGAGCACCGGCATCGCGAACAAGCGAGGGATGGAGACAGTCGAAGTGAAAGTCGGCGTGATGACACCGCTCGACCTGCCGGCGGGGCTGGTCCCGCCGGACGTGGAGGTCGAGGGACCGTTCAAATACGCGCCACACGCGGTCAAGGTCTCGACCGGGACGACCGTCAAGTGGGTGTGGACCGAGAACCCGTTCACCCTCGTCGACCCGGACAACCCGTGGCCGCACGACGTGGCGTCGGTCGACATGGTGAACGGCGACCACCTCTTCCACAGTCCGTTCATGGGAACGGGGTCTTACGAATACACGTTCGACGAACCGGGAACCTACCTCTACTACTGCCACCCGCACGGCAACCCCTTCCCGGACAGCCCCGAAGAGGACAACATCTTCGGAATGCGCGGGGCGGTTCTCGTCGTCGACGACTAATCGAATCGCGGTTCCCTTCTTTTCGAGTCCGACCCCGGCGTCTCCCGGGGCACCTCACGTCGCCGAGCGCCCGCTATCGCGGACGAACCGCCGCCACCCCCACCGACCCGCGTACTCGACGCCGGCCGCGACGAGGAGAAGAACCAACAGCGCCGGCCCGACGAAGAGGAACATCCCGAGCGCGTCCGTCTCGCCGCGGACGTGGAGGAACGCCCACCAGACGAGTTCCGTGATTCCGAACAGGCCAACGAGCGGCGCGACCAGCCCGCGGCGAGCGAACAGCAGGGCCGAAACGACGACGAACCCGGCGAGCACGAGGAACGAGAACCCGAGGAAGCCAGCCGCGGTCACTGGGTCCTCGACGAAGCCCGAGGGGAACGCGTCGGTGGCGAGTCGCGCCGCGGTCCAGACGGCGAGCGTGGCGAGGGCGTAGCCGCCGCCGAGGAGTGCGGGCGTCAGGAAGCTTCGGGCGCTCCGAGCGCGCGTCGCGTAGACGACGCCGACGGTGCCGAGCGCGGCGGCGACGGCGACGACGTGGGTGAGAAGCCAGTTACCGAGCACCGGGTCGGGCGAGCCGGGCATCTCACCGCACCTCGATTCGCGTCATCGACTCGTCGGCCATGGCGGCCAGTCGCTCGACGCGCTCGTCGGTCGAGGGGTGGGTCGAAAGCAGGTCAGACACCGGGTCTTCGACCTCGACTTCGCCGTACACCCACAGCGGCGAGAGACCGAACCTCGGCCGGGCGGCCCGCTCTAACTTCCGCAGGGCCGATGCGAGCGCCATCGGCTTGCCCGTCACCTCGGCGGCCCGCGCGTCGGCCGCGAACTCCCGCTTTCGCGACTGCGACCGGACGAACACGGTGAGGCCGAAGCCGAACAGGCCGACGAACTCGTCCAGTCGGAGGCGAATCCGCCCGGCGAGCGTCTCGTGCCACGACCCCGGCCGGCCGCGCATCCACGCCGAACCGAGGGCGACGCCCGTCGTCAGGAACGTCACGGGCGAGACGAACAGGTAGCCGACGCCGACGACCGTCTGGAGGACGCTCGCCACGAGCGACTGGACCAGCCCGTCCTTCCGTTCGAGGTGCGCGAGTTCGTGCGCGAGGAGCGCCTCGAACTCGTCGGCGTCGAGGAGGCGGAACAGCGTGGCGTCGAAGACGACCACGTCGCGGCCCATCGGGTCGAGCGCCATCGCGTTCGGCGCGGAGAAACGCGCGAGCTTCAGCGTCGGCGGGTCGAGGTCCATCCGCTCGGCGAGGCGGTCGCGCAGGCGGTGGACCGACGGCGACTCCGCGGGCGACATGTCCCGCGCGTCGAGCTGGCTGAGCAGTCGCACCGTTCCGAAGCGGAAGCTCAGGTAGCCGAGGACGACGGCGACTGCGACGCCGACGACGGCGGCGGTCAGGGGGTCAGGGCGGAGCCGCCAGAGCGTCACCACCGCGAACGCGCTGAGCGCGCTGAGCGAGAGGTAGAACGCGAGGACGACGACGCCGACGGCGACCATCGGGAGGCGAGAGCGGCGCGGGGACGATGCCATCTCGCGTGAAGGTAGGGCGTCGGGTCGCAAAAGCTGTCTGGCGCGTTGGGGGAACGAACTCGTCGAGCGCTGCCGGACGAGCGCGCCGCCCGGACCGCCGGCACCGCTACTTTCTCCACGGGGCCGGCCGAAGGGGAGTCATGCAGTTCTTCGAGGATTTCGCGGTCGGCGACACCCACGAGTTCGGCGAGTACGACGTGACCGAATCGGAGATTCTGGCGTTCGCCGAGCAGTACGACCCGCAGTGGTTCCACACCGACCCGGAGCGCGCCGAGTCCGAGTCGATGTACGGTGGCGTCATCGCCAGCGGCTGGCACACCACGTCGATGACGATGCGCCTGCTCGTGGACGGCTTCCTCGCCGACTCGGCGTCCCTCGGCGCGAAGGGCGTCGACGAACTTCGCTGGTGGAAGCCGGTGTACCCGGGCGACACGCTCGTCGTGGAAAACGAGGTGTTGGAGACGACCGCCGAGACCGACAGTCGCGGCCTCGTGGAGATTCGGACGACGACCCGCGCCGAGCGCGAGTCGGGCGAGGTGGAGAAGGTCTGTTCGTTCGTGAGCTACGTGATGTTCGCCCGGCGAGACGGCGCTGCGGAGTAGCGCCGACGCGTCAGTTCTCGTCGTCGCGGAAGCGGTCCGGGTCGCGGACTGCCTCGGCGGCGCGGCGGAACACGCCCGTCAGCGTCGCGGCCTCGCGCTCGGTCGGGTGGGCGCGGCCGAGCAGTCGGCGCATCATCCGCGAGGTCTTGGTCCGCTTGTGTTCGCGGTAGTCCACGGCGTCGAGCAACTCGTCGAAAAATCGGTAGACGACCTCGATTTCGTCTTCGGAGGCGCGCTCGCGCTCCACGTCCGGGAGTTGTGTCTCCTCGACGGTAAACCGGCGAAGCTCGTACATGAGAAGCGTCGCCGCCTGCCCGAGGTTGAGCACGGGATAGCGGTCGTCGGCGGGGATACAACAGACCTCGTCGAGCATGGCCAACTCCTCGTTGTCGAGGCCGGTTCCCTCGCGGCCGAAGACGAGCGCGGTCTTCGTCTCCACCGACTCCAGCGAGTCGGCGATTTCGACCGGCGTCTTGAACGGGTAGCGGATGTGCCGGGTGGAGTCCTCGTGGGAGACCGCGGTCGTCCCGATGGTGTGGAACTCCTCGACGACCTCCTCCAGGGTCGTCTCGGTGGCGTTCGGGAGCACGTCCTCGCGGGCGTGGCCGGCGAAGCCGTAGGCCTCGCCGTCAGGGTCCAGCTCCGGCGGGTCGACGAGGCGGAGGTCGTAGATGCCGAAGTTCTTCATCGCCCGCGCGATGGTCCCGACGTTGCCGGGCGTCTCGGGTTCGACGACGACGACGACGAACTCGCGGTCCCCGGCGGCACCGGCGTCTGGGTCGTCGCTCATTTCGTCGGGTAGTCCGTGTCGAGGTCGACGCCGTCGAGGTCGTCTTCGGTCAGGGGCGTCACGTCCTCGTCGTCCGCGCCGGGGCCGTAGTCGCGGAGGTTGATGCGCTCGCCCTCGACGAAGTTCTCCTCCAGCCGGCGCTGAATCTCGTTCGCGTCCGGCGGCGACGGCAGTTCGTCGGGGTCGGTGTCGACGTACTCCAGTCCGCCGTAGCCGTCGGGGGCGCGGCCGTCGGCGGCGAACCACTCGTGGAAGGCGTCGGCGAACACCGCGTCGCCGACGAGGTCGCGGCCGTCCTCCTCGCGGAACCAGTAGAGGAAGTCCGGTTCGTGCTGCTCGCAGAGGAGCACTTCCTCACGGGGCTCGCCGTAGACGATGGACGCCTGTCGGCAGTTCTGAATCTCCTCGTCGCCGTGGACCAGATAGCAGGCGTCGCACGGTTCCTCGACGAGCGAGACGAGGCGCATGAGTCGCTCCCGCGGGTCCTCAGGAATCTCGTCGAGCGGTTTGAACTCGCCCTCGTCGGTGAATATCTCGGACTCTTCGAACCGCCATCCGCGGAGTCCGACGCTGACCTTCGCCATGGTCCGAGGTAGCCGAGCGGCGGATAAAAATGGCGTGATGCCGGTCAGCCGTCCGCGAGGAGCGTGTCCAGCCGGTCGAGGTTGGCCGCCGCCGTCTCCTCTGTAACGGGCACGTAACCGACGACCGCCGGCTCCGACGTGGACCGTTCGAGGTAGTACCGGACGAACGCGGCGACCTCCGGCCGCGACAGCGCCTCGCGGGCGACGTAGATGTACAAGGGCCGTGAGAGCGTGTCGTAGGCCCCGTTCTTCGCGTTCGCGGGCGACGGGAGGACGCACCCGTCGGCCTCGGAAATCGGGACCGCCCGGACGGCGTCGCGGTTCTGGAGGTAGTACGCGAGGCCGAAGTAGCCCATCGCGTACGGCGAGTCGCCGACGGTCTTGGCGATGACCGTGTCCTGTTCGGTCGTGAGGTGGTCCGTCCGCTGGACCGCGCTCGGGAGGACGGCGTCCGAAAAGTAGTCGAACGTGCCCGAGGCCGTGGTCGGGCCGGCGAGGCGAATCGGCTCGTCGGGCCACTCGGGTCGCACGTCGCTCCACGACGAGGCCCCACCGACGCGCCATATCTCGGCGAGTTCGGAGAGCGTGAGGCAATCGGCCCAGTCGGCGTCGGGATTGACGACGACGGAGATGGCGTCGGTGGCGATGCGGAACTCCACCGGCTCGACACCGACGGTCGCGCAGGCGTCGCGCTCGTCCGTCTCGATGGCCCTGCTCGCGTCGTTCACGACGGTTCGACCCGGACAGAAGAAGTCGGCGAATCCCCCGCCGGTCCCCGTCGAGGTGACGGAGACCGTCACGTCTGGGTGCGCGTCCGAGAACGACTTGCCGAGCGAGAGCGTCAGCGGGTAGACCGTACTACTACCGGCGATGGCGATACGCCCCGAGAGCGCGTCGTCGTCTGTCGTCTCGGTCGCCGTCGCGGTCGAACCCGGCCGCGACCCGACGCTCCCGAGACAGCCCGCGAGTCCGACTGCCCCGGCCGCCCCGAGCGCGCCGAGGAACCCGCGCCGGCTCGGTCCGTCCCCGTCTCGACAAGGTGGCATCACGGTCGGTTGTTTCTCGGGTCTGGTCATGGTGGTTGCTAAGTGGGATATATAGTCACACGAGGGAGACGGCGTCGTCGGCACCGCCGCCGACGCACTCGACATCGCTGATTTCGAACCGCGCGCCGCCGGTCACCGACTCGCAGAGCGTGAGGTCCCAGCCGTGAGCGTCGGCGACCTGCAGGACGATGGGGAGGCCGAAACCGGTCCCGCCGCCGGCGCGATTCGTCGTGTACCCCGGTTCGAGCACGCTCGCCCGGTCGGCCTCCGGGATGCCGGGGCCGTCGTCTTCGACGTAGAAGCCGGGAGCGTCCCCGAGCGCGCCGACGGTGACGGTCACCCCGTCGCAGTCGCCGTGTTCCACGGCGTCACCAGACGCAGTCTGGTTGCCCGTCGAGCCGTGCTCGACGGCGTCGTCGGATGAAATCCGACTGCCCGTGGAACCGTGTTCCACGGCGTTCCGAAAGAGGTTCTCGAAGACGTGGGCCGCGAGGTCTGGGTCGGCGGCGAACCGGGCGTTCTCCTCGACGACGAGCGTGGCGTCCCGCGTCTTCACGTGCCCCCACGCCCGCTGGGCCGCGTCGGACAGCGCGACCGGGAGCGTGTCTTCGACCCGCCGCTGGAGCGCCAACACGAGCGCGTCGTCGATGATAGCGTCGATGCGGTCGAGCGATTCGACGAGCGGTTCGACGTGGTCGCTTTCGGTCTCGTCGGCGAGGAGTTCCGCCCGGCCGACCGCGACGTTGAGGGGGTTTCGAAGGTCGTGCGAAAGCACGTTCGAGACGGTTCGGAGCTGTTCGTTTCGCTCTTGAACGTCGGCCATCATCTCGTTGAACGACCGAGCGACCTCGGCCATCGCCTCGCTCTCTTCGTCGGGGTCGATTCGCTCCGCGAGGTCGCCGTCGGCGCAGGCCCGCATCACCTCGCCGTAGGCCTCCGCGGTCCGTTCGAGGTGGCGGCGGCGGCGCTCGGAGGCCTCCTTTTCGGCCCACGCCTCCTGTCTCGCCGCCTCGGCCTGTTCGCGGGCGCGCTCGGCTTCGAGAATCTGGTCGCGAAGCGAGACTCGCATCACGTCGAACGCCTCGTAGAGGTCACCGAACTCGTCCTCGCGGTCGCGGTCGATGGACACGTCGAGGTTGCCGTCGGTGAGTTCCCGCGCGTTCGACCCGAGGGTCTGGACCGCGTCGACGGTGTCCCGTCCGATGGTGGCCGCCAGCAGCGCCGCCCCCGCGCCGACGACGAACAGGGTCGCGAGTATCTGTGTGAGGATGTCCGTCCGGAGGGCGTACGCCTCGCCCGTGGGGACGCGTGAGGTGACGACCCAGTCGTGGGCCTCCATCCGGGCGAACCCGACCTCGGTCTTCGAGTCGCCGAGTGACTGGCCGGAGACGAACCCGGACGACGCGTCGTACCGGGTCGTTTCGAGCGCGTCGGTCTCCAACAGCCGCGACTCGTCCTCCGCGAGGACGACTGTCCCCGCCGCGTCGACGACGACGAACCGGCCGGCGTCGATGTCGTGGAGATGCGTCTCTGAGATGTCTCGGAGGTTCGCCACGGCGATGACGGCCCGGTTCGGCCGGTCAGGAATCGTCGTCGCGAAGAGGACGACGGGCGCGGCCCCCTCGGAGGGGCGGAACGGGTCCGAGACGACCACGTCGCCGTGGGACTGCTGGGCGAGCGCGGTGAACTCCTGTCGGCCGTAGTACGTCGTCACCGACTCGGCCGAGGCGACGCTGGCGCTCCCCGTGCTCGTGAGGACCGTCTCGTTTCTCGTGTCGATGTAGTACGCGGCGCCGATGTCGCGGTCGCGTTCGACCACCGACCACAGATAGAGGTTGATGTCGCGGTCGTCGCCGGACTGGAACGCCGCGGACTCCGATATCGACCGCATCTGCACCTCCATCCGCGTGAGCCACTCGTCGAGGTTCTGGGCTTGAATCTCGGCGTTCGTCACGAGGCCGTCGCGCGTCTCCTCGCCGATGACCTCGTTGGCGTGGAGGTACGAGTAGCCGCCGACGGCAGCGATGGCGAGCGTGACGAGTCCGAGCGCGAGCGCGAACTTCACCGCGTACCGCTTCCTGACGAGCCGCGGAAGGAGTCGTCGCGTCACGGCCGGCCGAACCTCCGGTCTGTCATCCGAGGTCGGGGGTCACCCCCTCGAACCCGTCTTCGAGCAGCTCCGCGCGGGCCGCGTCGGCGCGGGCCTCCGCGTCGTCGACCGCAGCGGTGAGTTCGCGGTACGACGCCGAGTTTTCGAGCGTCTCGCGGTCGCAGGAGGCCTCCAACACGGCCCGCTTGCGGGCGAGCGCGAAGTACGCTCGGAGCTGGTCGTTGTACGACCCGCGGACCACGAGCGAGCGGACGGCGCGCCTGACGTCCCGTTTGCCGACCGGCTTGACGAGGTAGTCGTCGAACGGCATCTCGACGATGTCGGTGTCGGGCTCGACGCCGGTCACCATCACGACCGGGAAGTCGTGGTCGCGCGCCCGGAGTTCGGACAGCACCTCGTCGCCGGTGCCGCCGGGCATGTGCCTATCGAGCATCGCGGCGTCGAACGGCTCGTCGGCGACGAGTTCCAACGCTTCCTCCGCGCTCGACGCCGTTCTGACGTGGTAGTCGTCGGCGAGCCACGCCTCGTACAGCGTCGTCAGGGACGGTTCGTCGTCAACGGCGAGTATCGTCGGGAGTCCGTCGCCAGTCATAATCGGTGGGTGGGTGGGTGGGTGGGTGCGCCCGGTTGGCACCCGGTTGGGTGTAGCGTCCAGAGAGCGCTATTAAGCGGTTGCTATGAGCCCTCAATAGGTCTCTGTCCCCGTGTCTCTCGGTTCGTACTCGCCGACTCGACGCGTCTTCCGCGACCGGTCGGCATATGTTCGTGTGGTCCAACCGGCGGGTATGCGAACCGTCGATGCGGCAGGACTCGAAATCGGCGACGACCACCCGCCCCGAATCATGGGTGTGCTGAACGTCTCCAAGGAGTCCCCGTACAAGCCGAGCGTGTTCAACGACCCGAGCGAGGCCGCCGAGTACGTCGACCGCGAACTCATCGACGAGGGGGCCGACATCGTCGACGTCGGCCTCGAATCGGCGAACAAGCGCCTCGACGTGCTGTCTGCCGAAGACGAACTCGACCGGCTCGACACGGCGCTTTCGGTCCTCGACAGCGTCTCCGGCGACGCCGTCTTCTCCATCGAGACGCGCTACCACGAGGTCGCGGAGGCGGCGCTCGACGGCGGCTTCGACATGGTCAACGACATCTGCGGCTTCGCCGACCCGGAGATGCCCCGCGTCTGCGAGGAGTTCGACGCCGCCGTCGCCAAGATGGCCAGCCCCCCGGACCTCACCCGCCCCGGCGCAATAGAGGAAGTTGACGACATCTACGACGCCCTCGAACTGAACGGCTTCACCGACAAGACCATCGTCGACCCCGCCTTCGGCGGCTGGTCGGAGGCGAAGACGCTCGAACACGACCGCGAGACGTTCGACCGCCTGCGGGAGTTCCGCGGCTACGGCTACCCCATCTTGGTCTCCATCAACCGCAAGAACTTCCTCCGCGACGTTGCCGGCCGCTCGACTGAGGAAGCGCTGCCCGTCAGCCTCGCCGCCACTTCGATGGCAGTCGAACGCGGCGCGCACATCGTGCGGACCCACGACGTGAAAGAGACCCGCGACGCCGCCCTCATCGGCCACGAGTTCAAGCGCCGTCGCGTCCGCGAACCCGGTGACGTGTCCGTCGAGGAACTCGACGTGACGACACCCGACGAGGCCGCCAGACACCTCGACCGCGTCGGCGCGAACCGCGAGGTCGCCGCCGAGAGCGTCACGCGCGTCTTCGAACTGGAGGGGCTCGGCCCCGACGACCGGGAGTCCCTCGCCGCTGCGGCCGGCGATGCGGGAGCCGTCCTCGCCGCCGGTGACACCGGTGCGCTTCTGGTCGGGAGTCCCGCCGCACTCGCCCGGGTTTCGACCCTCGTCACGGACGCCTCAGATGCCCTCGAAGCCGCTTTAGAGACCGTCGGTCGGGCGACGAACTAACCGGTACGCTATCTCGTACCAGACACGTCTATTCGTCTGACGTTCGGCAGACGTTGACCGTTCTACTAAGAGAAAACTTATACCATCCGACTCTAAAACGGTCCTGTGGACGCCGGAAGGGCACGCGGGTAGGGGTACACGAGTGCCATTCCGGCCCATACAGTTACATTCTGAGCGACAGCTACACCATGGATTTCACCACGTGGGAACCCGTCTACGAACGGATTCTCGATGATTTCGGCTTCGAACGAACCGGCGACGAGCGCGCCAGAGACGCGCTCGCCGACCTCGTGAGTCCCTTCGACCGCGACCGACTGGACTGGGCGGGCGCGACTGTCGCCGTCTGCGGGGCGGCCCCGACGCTCGACGACGAACTCGACCGACTCGACGACCCCGATGTGGACGTGGTCGTCGCCGCCTCCACCGCCGCCGACGCGGTCCGAGCCGCCGGATTCGACCTCGATTTGATGGTGACCGACCTCGACAAGAACCCCGAGACGGCGGTCGAACTGACCGAATCCGGCGTGCCCGTCGCGGCCCACGCCCACGGCGACAACCTCCCCGCGGTCCGCGAGTGGGTGCCGCGATTCGACGCCGACTACGTCCTCGGGACGACGCAGGCGGCCCCGGTCAGCCCCGTCGTCAACTGGGGCGGCTTCACCGACGGCGACCGAGCGGCCTTCATCGCCGACGAACTCGGGGCGAAACGGCTCGTCTTCGCCGGGTGGGACTTCGACGACCCGGCCGTGGACGCGATGAAAGCACGGAAACTCCGGTGGGCCGAGCGTCTGCTCCGGTGGCTCGAACGACGCCGCGGAGAGCGCTTTTCGGTTCTCGACGGCCGGCGCGACGGCATCGACTCGCTCCCCTGAACGTCCCGTTCTCACGCCCGCTCGTCGGTGTGGTCCCGCCTGTCGGCGCGGCGTTCCTCACGCTCGCGCTTCGCTTACCGCGTGTTCTGCGGGTGTACACCGGCACCCTCGTCGGACCCGGACTGTTCGGCCGCCGACTCCTCGACCACGCCGTCGAACAGCGAGGCGTCGCACCCGCGGCAGGTCGCCGAGACGCGTCGCTTCGTCCGCTCGCTGTCGGGCCGTGCAACCCGTTCGCTCTCGACCGCGACTGCACCGTCGCAGGTCGGGCACGTTCGGAGACACAACCGAAGGGCGCCGAGGACGCGGTTCCGGTCCGCCGTCGGGAGCCGCCACCACTCAGGGTAGTACCGGCGGAACGTCGCGACCGCCGTGAGGTCGGCGACGAACGCGGCGCGAGAGTCCCACTGGCCGACGGTTCCGCGGTCGAGCCGCGCGAACAGCCCCCGCTCGTTCCACCCCATCTCGATTCTGTCCGGGTCGACACCGAGGAGCCCCGCGAGGGCCTCGCGGTCGCGGCTTCTGCCCTCGGTTTCGAGCATGCGGTCGCGCCAGTCCTCGGCGAACCGCGGCGACAGCGAGAGGTTGTCGTCCGCGTCGGTCGCGAAGACGCCCGCGCCGTGCAGCGCGGCGGCGAGGTCGACGCGGCCGTCGAGTGAGAGCGGCGGCGAGGGACGCGCCGACGGGAGCATCGGCGGCGACGGCGAGGTCGGCGAGAGTTCGGCGAACGCGAAGCCGAAGACGACCAAGGGCGGAAGTACGCCGAGGAACACGCCGTAGGGAACCCAGACGAGCCAGCCGAGCGTCCCGCAGACGAACGTCAAGAGGAGGAGCGGAAACACGAGTGGAGAACGGAGACGCGGCTGTCGGACCGCGGAGTCAGGAAGGAAGCGATGCCCGGACATACCAGAACCGTGGGTACGACGCGGTATAGGTATGAACCGGGTACACCAGATAGCAAGAACGTAAACGTGCTCCCGTCCCGGAATTCGGTCGATAACATCACATTACCCGAGACAGTCGCGCCAACCCGAGGGTCGGCCATCGTACCATATCCATGCCAACAGGTGTGCGAAAACAGTCGAATGACCGCCGTTGGGCGTGGTAGGGAGCCATTTCCAGCGTCTCCGGGCGATTAAGTTCGCTCGAACGGACGGGTCGGTCGGTTTCACGTGCGAGTCGAGGCCGGACTGCCGCTACATTGACATAGCCGCCGTCCTGAGGCGCGGCTATGCAACTGCACTGGCACCGCCGAGACCTGCGAGTCGCGGACAACCGCGGCCTCGCGACGGCCGCCGAGGCGGGCCCCGTCGCCCCGCTTTTCGTCTTCGACCGGGACGTGCTCGACCACGCCGGCGCGCCCCGCGTCAGGTACTTGCTCGACGCGCTCGCCGAACTCCGCGACGCGTACCGAGAGCGCGGGAGCGACCTGCTCGTCGCCCGCGGCGACCCACGGACCGTCGTGCCGGCGGTGGCGGCGGCGCTCGACGCCGAGCGGGCCACGTGGGGCATCGACTACTCCGGACTCGCCCGCGAGCGCGACGCCGACGTGCGACTCGCCCTCGACGACGCCGGGGTTGCCCGCGAACCGGTCCACGACGCCATCTTCCATCCGCCGGGGAGCATCACGACAAACGCGGGCGACACCTACTCCGTCTACACCTACTTCTGGAAGAAGTGGCGCGACCGCGACAAGCCCGACCCGTACCCGGAACTGGAGGCCGACGACCTCGCCGACGCCGCCACCCTCGAAACTGCGACCGAGGGCTTCGCTGACGCCGAATTCGACGTCGCCGTCGGCGACCTGCCGACTATCTCGGACCTCGGATTCGAGGAGCCGTCGGCATCGGTCCAGTCGGCGGGGACCGAGGCGGCCCGCGAGCGCCTGTCGGCGTTCTGCGCGGACGCCATCTACCGCTACGCCGACGACCGCGACTACCCGACGCGAGACGCCACGTCCCGACTCTCGACTGACCTCAAGTTCGGGACCATCGGCATCCGCGAGGTGTACGCGGCGACCGCGGCGGCCCGGGAGGGCGTCGGTGGCGAGAGAGACGAGTCGGTCGAGGAGTTCCAGTCGCAGTTGGCGTGGCGGGAGTTCTACGCCCACGTCCTCCGGGAGCACCCGAACGTCGTCACGGAGAACTACAAGGAGTACGAAGAGGACATCGCGTGGCGCGACGACGCCGAGGAACTCACGGCGTGGAAAGAGGGCAAAACCGGCTATCCCATCGTCGACGCCGGGATGCGACAGCTTCGCGAGGAGGCGCACATGCACAACCGCGTCCGGATGATCGTCGCGTCGTTCCTCACGAAGGACCTCCTGTGCGACTGGCGACACGGCTACGCGCACTTCCGCGAGCACCTCGCGGACCACGACACCGCCAACGACAACGGCGGCTGGCAGTGGGCCGCTTCCACCGGGACCGACGCCCAGCCGTACTTCCGCATCTTCAACCCGATGACTCAGGGCGAGCGCTACGACCCCGATGGTGAGTACATCAAGCGGTACGTCCCCGAGCTATCGGACGTGACGGCCAACACCATCCACGAGTGGCACGAACTGAGCGACCTCGAACGCGAGCGTCTCGCGCCCGACTACTCGGACCCAATCGTGGACCACTCCGAGCGCCGCGAGCGGGCGATTTCGATGTTCGAGGCCGCCCGCGGCGACGACTGAGCGCCGGCCGCGCCGACGGCGGTCGAGAGCCGCCGTGTCCACGTTCCGCCCTCGGTCGCCGCGGCACGAACGGCTTTCTGCTCGGGGAGCGACCTCCGAGGCATGCACGTCGCTATTATCCTCTACGACGGCTTCGACGAACTCGACGCCGTCGCGCCGTTCGAAGTGTTCCAGAACGCCGGCGCAGCCGGGGCCGACTGCGAGGCCGAACTCGTCGCGCTCGACGACCGCGAGTTCGTGACCGCGAGCCACGGGATGCGCGTCGGAGTCGACGGCGTCCTCGACCCCGAGACCGACCGCCCGGACCTCCTCGTCGTCCCCGGCGGCGGCTGGAACTCCCGCGCCGACCAGAGCGCGTGGGCGGAGGCCGAGAAAGGCGAGATTCCAGACGCCATCGCGGCGCTCCACGAGGCCGGAGCGACCATCGCCGGCGTCTGTACCGGCGGCATGCTCCTCGCTCGCGCCGGCATTCTCGACGGTCGCCCCGCAGTCACCCATGGCGGCGCGCTCTCTGACCTCCGCGAGACGGCCGCCGAAGTCGTCGAAGCGCGCGTCGTCGACGACGGCGACGTGCTCACCGCGGGCGGCGTCACCTCCGGACTCGACCTCTCGTTACACGTCGTCGAACGGGAGTTCGGGTCGGACATCGCCGATGCCGTCTCGACCGAAATCGAGTACGAACGACGAACGAAGCCGTTCGACGGCTGACACGCTCGCACGAACCGGAGTTTCTCGAATCGGAGAAATCGACCGACAGCGACCCGCACACTATGGTTTGTGCTAGCATACCTCTCCTCAAGTTTTAACAGGATTCCGCCCGACCCGTGATACGGAGGTTACACATTATGAGCTACGAACTCGACCCGCTTCCGTACGAGTACGACGCCCTTGAACCGCACATCTCCGAGCAGGTGCTGACGTGGCATCACGACACCCACCACCAGGGCTACGTCAACGGCTGGAATGCGGCCGAGGAGACCCTCGCCGAGAACCGCGAAGCAGGCGAGTTCGGCTCGTCCGCCGGCGCGCTCCGCAACGTCACCCACAACGGCTCGGGACACATTCTGCACGACCTGTTCTGGCAGAACATGTCGCCGGAAGGCGGCGACGAGCCTGAGGGCGCGCTCGCAGACCGCATTGCGGAGGACTTCGGTTCCTACGAAGCCTGGAAGGGCGAATTCGAAGCGGCGGCCGGCGCGGCCGGCGGCTGGGCGCTTCTCGTCTACGACTCGTTCTCGAATCAGCTTCGGAACGTCGTCGTCGACAAGCACGACCAGGGCGCACTCTGGGGTAGCCATCCCATCCTCGCGCTCGACGTCTGGGAGCACTCGTACTACCACGACTACGGCCCGGCCCGCGGTGACTTCGTCTCCGCGTTCTTCGAGGTCGTCGACTGGGACGAACCCGCCGCCCGCTACGACCAGGCCGTCGAACTCTTCGAGTAAACCTGGTACATCCCGACTTTTCTTTCGGACGCGACGTCGCCAGCGGCGGCGCTCTCCGCGTTGAAGCGAGTGCTGAGGATTGTCAGAGCCGTCTCTCGCGGGGTCGGCCCGCGCTCAGGGCTGGTGGTCACGAGCAGTCGGGTCGCTGAACAGTTCCGCCCCGGTGAACTCGTCGTTCAGCGTGCGGACCCGGTCGTTCAGCGCGGCGAAGTCGCGGCCGTCCGTCCCGCGGTCGAAGCTGGCGAGGACGCCGGTCGGGCGGTCACCGACGAAGGTCCGGAACTGCTCGAAGGAATCGAATCCGCGGACCGTGTAGCCGTAGTCGGCGTAGTACAGCGTCTCGTAGGTGTCTCTCGTGACGTACCCGAATCGCTCGTTGTCGATGAATCGGGAGATGTCGAGGCATTCGAGCGCGTCCGAGACGTCCGCCCGGAGATAGAGGTGCTCGTAGCCGTGGTGGTCGAAGACCCAGAGGTCTCGGAGGTCGTCCCCACCGAAGTCTCGGAAGGTCTCGACGAGTCGTGCGGCGGCGTCGCTCATCGTTTCGGGTCTCGTGTCGCCCCAGATAAGCCTGCTTATCAGGCTGTCGAGGCCCATACAGGCGCTTGGAGAGCGGTCGCGGGTCGCGGTCGCGGTCGCCGCCGCCCGCGGTCGTCGGGGTTTTGCCCGTCGGCCGAGAAGCCTCCGGTATGCCCAAGCCGAAAGACGAGTTCGACACTCTCTACGGGTACCTCCTGTACGAACCCGCCGACATCCTCGACCCCGACTACATGTACACCGTGGGCGAAATCGCCCGCCTGATGCAGGGACTGTCGCCGCAGGACGACCTCGCAGAGGAGACCGAAGACCGCATCATCCAGTGGACGATTCCGTGGATCGTCGCCAACCAGGAGGACTTCGTCATCAACGACCCCCGGAGCGACGAACCGGGCTACTTCGGCCTCCATCCCGACGCCGTCCCCGAAGAAGTCGAAGAGTAACCACGGTCACGCCCTCCTTCGCGCGGTTCGCAATCCGCGCGTTCTCCCGACGTGAGAGTCGCACGAACGGTTATCTGTCAAGTAGTTGTATTCTCTATCGTACTATGACTCAATTCGACACCGAAGTCGCAGTCGTAACTGGTGCTGGCTCGGGAATCGGTCGCGCGACGGCGGAGGCGTTCGCCGCAGAGGGCGCGCGGGTCGTCGTCTCCGACGTGAACGTGGAGGGCGGCGAGGAGACCGTCGCGCGCATCGTGGAGGCCGGCGGGACGGCGACGTTCGTCGAGACGGACGTGACAGACGGCGACGCCGTCGCCGCGATGGTCGAGACAGCGGTCTCCGAGTACGGCCGACTCGACTTCGCCTGCAACAACGCGGGCGTCGGCGGCGCGCAGAAACCGGCCGCCGACCTCTCGTTCGACGAGTGGCAACAGGTCATCGACGTGAACCTCAACGGCGTCTGGCGGTCGATGCGACACGAGATTCCCGCGATGCTCGAAAACGGCGGGGGCGTCGTCGTCAACATGGCGTCGATTCTCGGAAAAGTCGGCTTCGCGAACGCGAGCGCCTACGTCGCCGCGAAGCACGGCGTCCTCGGACTGACGAAGACCGCGGCCATCGAGTACGCCGAACAGGGCGTCCGCATCAACGCGGTGTGTCCGGGCTTCGTCGACACGCCGCTGCTCGGCGAAGGCGGCCTCGACGACCCCGAAGTGCGGCAGGGCATCGAGTCGCTCCACCCGATGAACCGCCTCGGCGACGTGGACGAAATCGCCTCCGCGGTCGTCTGGCTCTGTTCCGACGGCGCGTCGTTCACGACGGGCGAGGCGCTCACCGTCGACGGCGGCTACACGAGTCGATAGAACGAGAACGAGTTGGCGAGGCGTCGATGCGGTCGATGCGGTCGGTGCGGTCGGTGCGGTCGGTGCGGTCGATGCCGTCGGTGAGGTCGGTGAGGTCGGTGAGGCCGGTTCGGCGAGCGGCGAGTCTGACGCCGCGGCTCACCTCGTCCGCGCCGCCCGCGCCGCGAGTTCGAGGTCCTCGCTCGGGCGAGTCGTGACGCTCGGCCCGTGACCGGTGTGGAGTTCGGTCAGGTCGTCGCCGACGACCTCGCGCAGGCGGTCGATGCTCTCGACGAGCGCGCCGCGGTCTCCTTCGGGGAGGTCGGTCCGACCGAATCCGCCGTTGGCGAAGACGAGGTCGCCCGCGAAGCAGACGCCCGACCCGCGGGAGAAGAAACACAGGTGGTCGTCCTTGTGACCCGGCGTGTGGACCGCCTCGAACACGTCGTCGCCGATTTGGACGCGCTCGCCGTCGTCGATGCGCTTGTCCACGGCGAGGTTGCCGGTGTCGTAGCCCCACGTCTGCACGTCGAACGCGTCGCGGATGCCGTCGAGGTTTCCGATGTGGTCTGGGTGGGTGTGCGTGAGGTACACCGCGTCGAGCGAGTCCGTGAACTCGCGGACCTTCGGCACCACGTCGAAGTTCGCCCCGGCGTCCACGAGCGCGGTGGTCTCGCCGTCGACGAGAAAGACGTTGCTCGTGAAGACTCGGATTCCCTGCGCGAGGTTGCGAATCATGGGCACAGGTACGAAAAGCGGGCTATTCCGTGTTGTGGGCGCTGCGGAGCCGAGCCGAAAAGCGAAAGAACTCGCAACCGAGAGCAACACCCAACCAGGGCACCTCTCATGCGCCAATATCTCGACCTCGTGACAGACGTTCTCGGCACCGGACAACACAAACCCAACCGAACCGGCGTAGACACCATCTCGGGCTTCTCGAAGCACTACACCGTCGACCTCCAGGAGGGCTTCCCGCTTCTCACGACGAAGGACCTCTCGGGCTTCCGGTGGAACTCCCTCATCCACGAACTCCTCTGGTACCTCTCCGGCGAGGAACACATCCGCACCCTGCGCGAGGAGACGGGCATCTGGGACGCGTGGGCCGACGAGGAGGGCCATCTCGACACGGCCTACGGCCGGTTCTGGCGGCGCTATCCCGTCCCCGAGGAAGGGCTCTCGGGTGAGGCGTGGCCCGAGGACGACCACCGCTGGATGAACGACGAGGGGACATTCGACCAGCTCGCGTACGTCCTCGACACGCTCGCAGAGAACCCGAACTCCCGCCGGATGGTCATCAACGCGTGGCACCCCGCCAACGCCGCCGTCTCGACGCTTCCGCCGTGTCACTACACGTTCGTCTTCAACGTGCAGGGCGACGAACTCAATCTCCACCTGACCCAGCGCTCGGGCGACATCGCGCTCGGCGTCCCGTTCAACCTCGCGGCGTACGCCATCCTCGCGCAGGTTGTCGCCCAGCGCGCCGGCTTCGAACTCGGGTCGTTCGCCCACACCATCGTCGATGCCCACGTCTACTGCGGCACCGGCGAGCGCGGCGCGTGGTACGGCGACCATCTCGACGAACTCCAGTCCCGCCTCGCCGACGTGGAGTCGCCCGAAGGGTACCTCGACGTGCGCGAGTGGCTCCTCGACGCGGCACCCGAGGAGGCCGAGGGCGAGGAGGACTACGACCACGTCCCCGGACTGCTCCTGCAGGCCTCGCGCGAACCCCGCGAGCGCCCCACGCTCGACGTGGCCGACGTGCCCCTCGAAGACCTCTCGTTCGAGGACATCGTCCTCCGCGACTACGACCCGGCCGACGGGATTCGCTTCGCGGTGGCCGAATGAGCGGCGACGAGTCCGCCGAGTCCGCGGCCGCCACCACCGAATCCGCGGTCCGGTTCGTCCTCGTCGCCGCCGTCGCCGACAACCGCGTCATCGGCCGCGACGGCGACATGCCGTGGCACCTCCCCGAGGACCTGAAGCACTTCAAGCGGACGACGACCGGCCACCCGGTCGTGATGGGCCGCAAAACCTACGAGAGCATTGCCCGCCAGCTCGACGGCCCGCTTCCGAACCGCCACAGCGTCGTCCTGACGACCCGCGACCTCGACCTCCCCGAGGGCGCGGAGGCGGTCGATTCCGTCGAAGCCGCGGTCGCCGCCGCCGAGAACGCGGCCGCCGAGATGGGCGTCGAGACGGTGTACGTCGTCGGCGGCGCGACCGTCTACGAGCAGTTCCTCGACCGCGCTGCGGGGCTGGTTCTCACCGAACTCGACGCGGCTTACGAGGGCGACACGCGGTTCCCCGAGTGGGACCGCGAGGCGTGGGCCGAGACCGACCGCGACGACCGAGACGGCTTCTCGTTCGTCACGTACGAGCGTCGTGAGGTGCAATCGTGAGCGACGCTGGAAGTCGCTGGGAGTACAAAATCGTCCGCACGGCCGACGGCGGCCTGTTCAGCGGCGACACAACCCCCATGGAGGACGCCCTCAACTCCCTCGGCGGCGACGGCTGGGAACTCGTGGACACGATTTCCGACTCGCGCGGTGCCGGCGCGAACAGCGGGCAGACGGCACTCGTGTTCAAGCGGCCGAAGCGCTGAGATTCGTCGTTCCCCGTTGTGCCCCGTTTTCACCCGCCGTCTTCAGCCTTCGAGCGTCCGGAACAGCGGCGACGAGTCGCCGCCCTCGAAGCGGACCATCTCCTCGCCGTCGAAGGTGACCGCGACCGAGTCGTAGTCGCTCGGGACCGAGACCACGGCGTCGAGCGTCGTGCGCGGCACGCAGTCGTCCGACGGCTCCTTCTCGCTGTCTTCGTCGGGTGTGGTCGTGATTCGGTAGACGTAGACGCCGTCTTCGAGCGTGTCGAGTTCGCCGCGGACGACGACGCTCGGCGCGTCGTGCGTGAAAGTCCGGTTGAACGCGACGGTCGTCTGCTCGCCGGCGGGCATCCGACCGACCCACGAACTGGGCGCGGTCTCATCGGCGAGCAGACAACCGGTCGCGGTGGTCGTCGAGGCAGTGGGCGAAGTCGTCGTCTCCGTCGGAAGCGAGTAGGCGACGACGCCGGCACCGGCGACGAGTCCGACGAAAAACACCGCGAGAAGGGCGACAGCGGAGTACGAGGCCATATCCGATAAACGCGTTCCGGGGCGATAAACGGGGCGTGACGCGTGCTATTGAAAGGGTCGTGGCGGGTCGTCGCAGGTCGCCACGAGTCGTTACGTTCCGTCTGTGGCCCCCGTGAGTCACGTTGGTTCATCTGCGGGTTTCGTGACAAATAATAGGTAGGTTTATTGACGGGTGAGTCCTCATAACGGGGAACGAAGCTTCCCCTCGCTATGACCACACCGACACTCGCAGACCGACTCCGTCAGCCCGAGTACACCGGCGAGAACCGATGTACACCGTGCACCGTCGTGAATGTCGTCATCGCCGCCGCGCTGAGTCTGCTGCTCGGCGTCGCGTGGCCGCCGCTCGCGCCCGTCTCGTTCGCCATCTTCGCGGGAGCCATCTACTTCCGCGGCTACCTGATTCCCGGCACGCCGACGCTCACGAAGACGTACTTCCCCGACTGGGTCCTCCGGTGGTTCGACAAGGAACCGACGCCGACCCGCGTCGAGTCCGCGCCGGCCGCGCCAGCGAGGGAGAACGACGCTGACGCCGAATCGGCAAGCGACGAGGTCGAGGCGGGACAGTTAGACGAGGGCGGCGAGGCTGCCGAGGAGTTGGACGTGGAGGCGTCGCTCTTGGAAGCCGGCGCGCTCGATTGGGACGAAAGCGGCGAGGAACTGCGCCTCGACCCCGCGTTCGAGTCGGCGTGGAACGACGAAATCGAGCGCACCGACGACTCGACGATTCGACGGCGACTCGCCGACCTCACCGGAATCGACGCCGACGACATCTCGCTGGAATCGCGGTCTCGGAACCGGTGGTTCGTCGCGGTCGTCGACGGCACCACCATCGGTACGTGGGAGTCGCGCGCCGCGCTCGTCGCCGACGTGGCCGCCGACGGCACCCTCGGCGGCCGCCTCGACGACTGGGGCCGCCTGACGGGCGAACAGCGGAGCGCGCTGGCGAGAGGGCTCCGAATCTACCTCGACCGCTGTCCGGCCTGCGGCGGAGACGTTCGATTCGGCTCCGAGACGGCCGAGTCGTGCTGCCGGTCGTGGGAGGTGTTCGTCGTCCGCTGTGACGACTGCGAGGAACGACTGCTAGAAGTCGACGCCGACGCGCTCGAACCCGAGGCGGCGTAGGTCGGCGCGGGAATCCCGACGCTGGCGAGTACACTTTTGTTTGCTGACAACAATCTCCGAGTATGAGCAAGGCGCACTTCGAGGTGTTCGTCGACGCGGCGGACAAGTACCGGTGGCGACTCGTCCACGACAACGGAAACATCCTCGCCGACTCCGGCGAGGGCTACGCGTCGAAACAGAAGGCGAAGCAGGGCATCGAGAGCGTGAAGCGGAACGCTCCCGACGCGGACGTGGTCGAGGAGTAATCTCGGGGTCTCAGGCCGGCTATTCGTCTGAAATTGGCGTCACGTCCGGCGATTCGAGCGTGAACCCCACACCGATGCCGGGTGTGGAGGCTTTTTCCGCCTCCGGAACTGACCGAAGAGTAATGACGAACGTCGCCGACGCGAGCGAGGAGGTCGCACGATGAACCGAAACGACAAGCAGGCCTACGACCGCGGTACGTCGCTTTTCTCCCCCGACGGACGCATCTATCAGGTCGAGTACGCCCGCGAGGCCGTCAAGCGCGGCGCGCCGGTCCTCGGCGTGCGCACCGCCGACGGCGTCGTTCTGGCGGCCCTCCGGTCGACCCCGTCGGAACTCATGGAAGCCGAAAGCATCGAGAAGTTGCACAAGCTCGACGACGCGCTCGGCGCGGCCACCGCCGGCCACGTCGCCGACGCGCGGAAGCTCGTCGACTTCGCGCGGACGACCGCCCAGCGCGAGCACCTGCGCTACGGCGAGCCCATCGGCGTCGAGACGCTCACGAAGACCATCACCGACAACATCCAAGAGAGCACGCAGTCCGGCGGCACTCGCCCGTACGGCGCGTCACTTCTCATCGGCGGCGTCGAGAACGGCTCGGGTCGCCTCTTTGCGACCGACCCGTCCGGGACGCCGCAGGAGTGGAAGGCAGTCGCCATCGGCGGCCACCGCGAAGACGTGCAGGCCGCCCTCGAAGACGGGTACGCCGAGGACCTGTCGCTCGAAGACGGTCTCGCGCTCGCCGTCGAGGCGCTCGTCGCGGCCGACGACGAAATCGAGAGCGACGAGCTGAACCTCGTCACCGTCTCCGAGGCGGGCTACGAAATCGTCGACGAGGAGACCATCGCCGAGCTGTTCGCCGACGCGACCGCGGACGACGAGTCCGACGAGACGGACGAAGGCGAGGAGTAGATGACAGACGGGAGCCCGACCGACGATAGCGCCCAGACGACCGACTCGGACGCGTCGGAACCGACGGGTTCGGGAGCGGCCGCGACCGCCGGCGCGGCGGCCGTGACGCTCGACCGCATCGCGGTCTACCCCGTGAAGTCGCTCGACGCCGAGTTCGTCGACGCCGCCGACATCGTCGAGAACGGCGGGCTCCGCGGTGACCGCGAGTACGCCATCTTCGACGAAGACGGCGAGTACGTCAACGGGAAGCGCGAGCGTGCGGTCCACCGAATCCGGAGTTCCGTCTCGCTCGCCGACGGGACGGTCGAACTCTCGGCGCCCGAGATGGACGACTACGACGGGCCGATAGCCGAGGCCGACGACTGGCTCTCGGCGTACTTCGGCTACCCGGTCGAACTCCGGCGCGACCCCGCCGGCGGATTTCCCGACGACACCGAGGCCAGCGGACCGACAGTCATCTCGACGGGAACGCTCGACGCGGTCGCTTCGTGGTTCGACGGCATCGACGCCGACGAGATGCGCCGTCGCCTCCGGCCGAACCTCGTCTTAGACGCGACCGAACCGTTCTGGGAGGACCACCTGTTCGACCGGCGCGGCACGGTCGTCGAGTTCGCTATCGGTGCCGCGGCTTTCGAGGGTGTCAACCCCTGCCAGCGCTGTGTCGTCCCGAGCCGCGACCCCGACACGGGCGAGGAGACGCCCGACTTTCGGCCGACGCTCGTGAGGAAGCGCCGCGAGACGCTCCCCGAGTGGTCCGGCGGCGACTGGTTCGACCACGACTTCCGCCTCATGGTCAACACCGGCGTGCCGGAGTCGTCGTGGGGTGAGACGCTGTCGGTCGGTGACGCGGTCACCGTCGGCGACATCGTCTCCGAGTGAGTCAGGTCGTTTTCCGTCGCGTTCGAACGCCCCGGAGTCGTGCGGTTCCGCCTCGCCGACATCCGCGGCTTTACGTCGTCTCCCCCGATTGAGAGAGCCATGTTCACGCTTACCGATGTGCGGGTCGTCGACGCCGACGGGGCCCGCGAGGCGAACGTGGTGATAGACGAGTCGACCGGGCGCATCGCGTCCGTCGGTGACGAGACAAAAGGCGAGACCCGAACCCTCTCGGGCGCGGTTGTCGCGCCGGGCCTCGTCGACGCCCACGTCCACCTCATGATGGACGGCCGCCCCGACGTGGCCGCCTACCAGTCCGAACCGGTCGAACGCGCCTGCTATCGGGCCGCGGCCAACCTCCGGAAGACGCTGGAAGCGGGCGTCACGACCGTCCGCGACCTCGGGAGTTCGGGCGACCTCGCGACGAGCGCGAAGGCCGCGGTCGCCGACGGCGAGCTCGACGGGCCGCGCGTCCTCGCCGCCGGGGAGAACATCACCATGACCGGCGGCCACGGCCACTGGTTCGGCCGGGAGGCCGACGGCCCGAACGAGGTCCGTAAGGCCGCCCGAGAGCAACTGAAGCGCGGCGCGGACGTCGTGAAGTGCATGGCGACCGGCGGCGTCCTCACGACCGGCGCGGTCACGGGCGCGCCCGAGTTCACGGAGGCTGAGATTCGCGCTCTCGTGGAGGCCGCGAGCGCGAAGGACGTCCCGACCGCGGCCCACGCCCACGGCGAGGAAGGCATCAAAAACGCCGCCCGCGCGGGGATTTCGAGCGTCGAACACGGAATGTTCATGGACGAGGAGGCCGCCGACCTCATGGTCGACCACGGCACGTACTGGGTGCCGACGGCCTCGGCCGTCCGCGAAATCGTCGAGGCGGGCGTCGAGGCCGGCATCCCGCCGGAGGCGGTCGAAAAGGCCGAAGACGCCGCCGAGCGCTTCAAAGGCGCGTGGGAACACGCGCTCGACGCCGGCGTGAAAATCGCCATGGGAACCGACGCGGGCACGCCGTTCAACGACCACGGCGAGAACGCGCTCCGCGAGATGGAACTGCTCGTCGAGTACGGCCTGTCGCCCGCGGCGGCGCTCGAAGCCGCGACCGTCGGCGGCGCTGACCTCCTCGGACTGGACGACGTGGGGAAGGTCGCCGAAGGCTACGTCGCGGACCTCGTCGTGCTCGACGCCGACCCGAGCGAGGACGCCGGCGCGTGGCGGACGGTCAAGCAGGTGTATCGCGAGGGCGCGCGGGTCGTCTAATCGCAACACGGCAGTCGGTATCACACCCGATTTGAAGCGACAACCTTTTACAATCACGAGCAATACGAAAGGATGTACCAACGTGCTCTGTTGGTGTAGTCCGGCCAATCATATCACCCTCTCACGGTGATGACCAGGGTTCGAATCCCTGACGGAGCACTTCTCTCAATCTCGAACCACGAGCGATAGCGAGCGTGTTCGAGTCCGAGATGCAACAGAAGGGTTCGAGCAGCGAGCAACGCAGCGCGTTGCGAGTGAGTTCGAATCCCTGACGGAGCACTTCTCTCAATCTCGAACCGTGAGCGACAGCGAGCGTGTTCTGGCCCGAGATGCGACTGCGACGCCTGACTTGACCGACGAGCGTGTGCGTTATCGCTGGTCCGTCGTCGCGTTCGGTTTCGAGCCGACGTTTCCGAGCGTTGTCCTCCGGCTACGCCTCCGGGTCGCCAAGTTTCGACATCACGAGGTCCTCGGCGGTTCGCAGTCGGTACTGGACCGTCGAGCGCGGCACGTCGAGCACCTCGCTGAGGTCCTCGACGGTCACCTTGCGCGGGCGCTCGTAGTAACCGTGTTCGACGGCGGTTTCGAGCGCCTCCCAGTGGGCCGACGAGAGGTCGGCCGCGATGCGCGATTCGGCGTCCCAGTTACCGGCGCTCGTGAGGTGTTCGACGTCCAACTGCAGGCCCTCTCTGAGTTGCGCCTCGATGGTCTCGTACAGTTCACCGAGCGGGTGGTCACCGGGGTAGAGGATGCGCCAGCGGTACGCGCCCGCGCGGCGAGACGACTCGAAGATGACGCCCGGACCGACGTGTTCGAGCACGTATCGCGGAATCGAGTGGCAGTTGCTCACCTCCTCGCGGTAGGTGTAGACGGTCATCGAGTTGTCCGACCGGTCGAGGACGTGGTAGTCGCGGTGGGTATGGCAGTCGGGCGCGTCGAGACACTCGTTGCACCGCGTTTCGTCGAGGAACACCCCCTCGAACGCCGACAGCGCTTCCGGCGTGCCGACGACGTGGTCGACCCGCCACATCACGTCCTCCGTGGACGAACAGACCGACGAACGGGACCGCAGACTCGGATACTCGTAAAACAGGTCCATCAGCTCGTCGGTGTCCTCGGAAAAGCGAACGACGAATTCGAACTCACGCATTCAGCGGTCACTCTATCGCGGAGGAACTTAGCATGTACTAATCTCGACGGAACTTGTTTGGGGTTCTAACCGAGCTATGCTCGGGTTACACTGCTCAGTCCGAATTAGTTTAGCATATGCTAGCGTAATAGTGAGGGAGGCCGCGAACGGAGTGAGAATCGGAGTGACGCGGGGTCCACTCGCCCCGCGGGAATCGGTCCCGACCATCCACACCACCACCGCCGACCGCAACCTCACTCCAACCAACCTCGGACAGCGGCCGGGACACCACCTATTTTACGCCCGGTCGTCTACCCGCACGAGGATGTTACTCGCGGGAACGGTGGTCGCCGACGCGTCCACTATCATCGAAGAGGGAGCCGTCGTCGTCGACGACGACCGCATCGCCGCGGTTGGAGAGTACGCGGACCTCGCGGAACGGTCCCCCGACCATGAGCGACGCGAGTTCGACGTTATCGCGCCGGGACTGGTCGGCGGGCACGTCCACTCGGTGCAGTCGCTCGGACGAGGCATCGCCGACGACACGTCGCTTCTCGACTGGCTCTTCGACCACGTGCTTCCGATGGAAGCCGGCCTCGACGCGGAGGGGATGCGCGTCGCCGCCGAACTGGGCTATCTCGAATGCATCGAGTCCGGGACGACGACGGTCGTCGACCACCTCTCGGTTCGACACGCCGAGGAGGCGTTCGAGGCGGCGGGCGAGATGGGCATCCGCGGGCGAATCGGGAAGGTGCTCATGGACACGAACGCGCCCGAGGGGTTACAGGAAGACACCGACGCCGGCCTCGCCGAGTCCGAACGCCTCATTGAGCGCTACCACGACGGCTTCGGCGGCCGCATCCAGTACGCCGTCACGCCCCGGTTCGCCGTCACCTGCTCGGAGGCGTGTCTGCGGGGCGTCCGCGAACTCGCAGACCGGTACGACGGCGTCCGCATCCACACCCACGCGAGCGAGAACCGCGACGAAATCGCCACCGTCGAGGCGGAGACTGGCATGCGGAACATCCACTGGCTCGACGAGGTCGGTCTCACCGGCGACGACGTGGTGCTCGCCCACTGCGTCCACACCGACGAGTCCGAGCGCGAAGTGCTCACCGAGACCGGTACGCACGTCACCTACTGCCCGTCGTCGAACATGAAACTCGCGTCGGGCATCGCGCCGATTCCCGACTACCTCGACCGCGGTATCAACGTCGCACTCGGCAACGACGGCCCGCCGTGCAACAACACGCTCGACCCGTTCACCGAGATGCGGCAAGCCAGCCTCCTCCAGAAAGTCGACGCGCTCGACCCGACGAGCACGCCCGCCGCGACCGTCTTCGAGATGGCGACCCGAAACGGCGCGAAGGCCGCCGGTTTCGACCGGGTCGGCGAGCTCCGCGAAGGATGGAAAGCCGACATCGTCGGTATCGACACCGACCTCACCCGCGCGACGCCGATGCACGACGTGCTTTCGCACCTCGTCTTCTCCGCCCACGGCGACGACGTGGTGTTCACCATGGTCGACGGCGACGTGCTCTACGACGGAGGCGAACACGTCCGCGCGGACCCCGACGACATCCGCGAGCGGGCGCGGGCGGTCGCCGACGGCCTCGACGCGGCACCGACGGGCGACTGAGCGCCGGTTCGACCTTGAGTCGAGTCATCTGCGAGAGCGGCCGCCATCGTCGCACCTTTCTCTCCGCGCGACGGCACCTGAGTCATGACTGTCCGCCTCCGTGCGGCGACGGCGTCCGACCTCCCCGCGATTCGGGAGATTTACGCGCCGTTCGTCGAGGACACCGCGATTTCGTTCGCCTACGACCCGCCGAGCGTCGCGGACCTCGAAGCGAAACTGGAGAAGAAGACCGACTATCCGTGGCTCGTCTGCGAACTCGACGGTGAAGTGGCCGGCTACGCCTACGCCGGAGCGATTCGAGAGCGTGTCGCCTACCAGTGGGCCGTCGAGACCTCGATTTACGTCCACCCGGACTTCCAGCGCCGCGGCGTCGCCCGCGGTCTCTACACGGCGCTTTTAGACCTGCTCGAACGGCAGGGCTACGTCTCGGCCGTCGCTGTCGTCACGACGCCGAACCCCGCGAGCATCGCCTTCCACGAATCGTTCGGCTTCGAGCGCGTCGGCCGTTTCGAGCGCGTCGGCTACAAACACGACGCGTGGCACGACGTGGAGTGGTGGAGTCTCGACCTCGGCGACCGACCCGAAGAACCCACAGCACCGCTGTCCGTGGCCGACGCTCGGGAATGCGACTGGTGGGACGACGCGCTCACTCGCGGCGCTGCGCTCGTCGAAGACACTGGACAGAACAGCACTACCTGAGCCGAGGTCCCTTCCCGTCTCCCGGCCCGTCGTCCGCGTTCAGACGCCGGCTTCGAGGGAGTCTTCCCTCTCGGCTTCCGCCGAGTCGCTCCCCTCGACCGCCTCGACTTCGCCGATGTCGTCAACCTCGGCGACCGCGTCAGCGTCCGGGTCGGCGGCCCCCGCCTGTTCGAGCACGTAGCGCTCGACGCCGGCGGAGAGCATCGCCTGCCAGTCGTCGAACTCGGTGTTCGCGTCGACGTACCGGTCCAACTCGTGGGCCGGTATCGACTCGAAGGACTCCTGGTCTGCGACCGCGAAGCCGCTTTCTTCGAGGAATTCACTAATCGATGCCGCCTCACAATGTGACTCGACCCACGGCGACGGGAACAAGTCGGCCAGCGTCACCTCGCCGCCGAGACCCCCAATCTCGACGTCAAGTGTCGCGGCCGTCGTTTCGGCCTCACCCATACCCGGGTCCTACAGCCACGGATATAACGGTGTTGCGGTTGGCGTCCGAGAGAGTCAGTTCGTCGAGACGATTTCGACCACGTCCCGGTGTGCGAGTTCGTGGTCCGAACCGATTTGGCGCTTCGAGTGGCAGTCGATGCCGTGGAGGAGGCCGTCGCCGATGTCCGAGTGCAGGTGGTACGCGAAGTCCTCGGTCGTCGAGCCCTCGGGGAGAATAAAGCAGTCGCGGAAGACGCCCTGCGAGTCGCTTTTCCCGTTCGCGCTCCCGGGGAAGATGGCGATGGCACCCATCACGTCGAACAACGCGTTTTCGAGCGACTGCTGGACGCCCGTGCCGCCGAACTCCGCGACGAACTCGCGAATCTGTTCGAGACCCGCCTCCTGTTCGTCGCTCACGTCGCCGACGATGTCGAAGTCGTCGTCGCCGGGGCGGTAGTCGACGACGCCGCCCTCGTCGGCCTTCTTCAGCGCCTTCTCCGCGTGCGCCGAGGTCGGGACGAACGTCAGGTGTTCGTAGTCGGCGTCGGCCGTGATTTCCTCGTAGTTCTCTTGGGAGACTGGCTTGTCCATCTTGTTCGCCGCGATGATGATTGGCTTCGTGCGCTTTCGAATCTCGCGGGCGAGCGACTCCTTGTCCGCGTCGTCCCACTCGTCGGGGTCGAGTTCCAGACCGAGCGAAAGGATTATCTGCTTGATTTCGTCTTTGTTCGTCTTGAACGCGGACATCTGCTCGGCGAGGTCGACTTCGATGTCCTTGTCCTCGCCGTGATAGCCCGAGCGGTAGCGGTCGATGCCCTTCTCCAGGACGCCGAGGTACCACATGTCCAGTTCGTTCTCGAGGAAGTCGATGTCCTCCCGGGGGTCGTGGCCCTCCGTCGCCTCGCCTTCGATGTCCGTCTCACCGGAGAAGTCGACGACGTGGACGAGCACGTCCGCCTCGTTGAGGTCGGTGAGGAACTGGTTTCCGAGGCCCTTCCCCTCGTGCGCGCCGGGGATGAGACCCGCCACGTCGACGAGTTTGACCGGGACGTATCGCATTCCGTGGTCGCAGTAGCCGACAGAGGGCGTACACGACTCGTCGAACTCCGGGGCCGCACACTCGACGCGGACGTACGCCTCGCCGATGGAGGGGTCGATGGTCGTAAACGGATACGCGCCCTCGGGCACGTCGTTCATCGTCGCCGCGTTGAAGAAACTCGACTTCCCGACGGACGGTTTTCCGACGAGACCGATCTTGTAACTCATTCGTTGGTCGGACTGGTGTCTCGAACGCTAATAACCGTTCGACGTTCGTCTCTGCATGCGTGAGATTCGCACACTATCGGGGGCGAGGTGGGTGATTCCCCGCACTCTACCCCCGGGTTCGAGCGCCGGAAACGCGGCTCCGTCATCGGGTTCGCAGCACGCGGTAGCCGAGTCACGCCGAGGCGTCGACGACGACGTGCGCTCGTGGTTCACCTTTCGGCTCACGTCCGGTGCATCTTTGTCTCCACGTCTCCGACAGCCGGGCATGACCGACCCCGACGAGACGGCGAGCGAAACCGCGCCCGCGTCGAACACGGACTCCGACGCGGCCGCCACCGAGCGTTCGCCGGACGATTCGACCGACGGGGACACGTTCCGCGTCGGCATCCACGTCACCGAGACCGAACTCCGGTTCGTGGTCAACGTCCCGTCCGATATCGACTCGGGGTGGACCGACCCCGACGCGTTCCAGCGCCTCGTCGAACGCGTCACCTGGGAACAACTCGACCAGCGAGCGACGCTTCAGACCGTCGCGACCAACGCCGCCGAGGGCGAGACGGTGTTCCTCGGGACGGTGACGCTGCGACCGGACGAGACCGTCGTGGACCATACGCTCCGCGTTCCGCCGCTCGACGGGGCGTGAACCGCTCAGCGTCACCGATGTCCGACCCGACGACGGAGACCGCGATTCGAGAGATTCAGGACGCCGCGCTCACACGCGCGCTCACCGACGACGACCACGCGAGGCAGTCGCTCGCGGTCGCCGGCGCGCTCGAAACGGCCAGAGCGGAAGCGACCGACGCGGCGTTCGACGACGGTGGTGTCACGCTCGCGGCGTCGCTCGCGTTCGTCTCGACGCTGTTCGCGCACCGTCGCCTCCGGGAGTCGCTTCGGTCGAGCGTCAGCGCGTCCGACGACTCGGCGTGGTATCCGAGCGGCGCGCCCGCCCGCGTCGACGACGACCTCGTGGTCGCGGGCGCACGGCTCGCGGTTCGACGGTTCGACGTCGAGCCGGCGCTCGTCGGCGCGCTCGGTGACGTTTCGATAGAAAAAGTCGCGTCGGGCGAGTGAGTCGTCCGACCGTCAGTCTCTGACAACGACGGCCGGGGCGTATGTGGAAGTGGGGGTGCCTCTGAACCACAGTATCCGCCCGGACGCGGACGAAGGGTGAAACCCAAGACCCACGCTCGATGCGTGGAAACCCGTGTTCGAGTCGTTAGTTGTTGTTGGCGTGTTCCGGCGGGCCACCACCGTTGCCGTTACCGTTCGACTTGTCGTCGTCTTCTGACTCGTCGTCGTCTTCTGACTCGTCCTCAGCGTCGCCGTCGGTCTCGGTCTCCTCGGTGTCGGCCTGCTCGGTCTCGGCGGTCTCCTCGTCGTCTTCGTCGCTCGCCTTGTCGTTGTTGGCGTGTTCCGGCGGGCCGCCCGCGTTACCGTTCTTGGCCTTGCCGGAGTTTCCGGGTGCGTCCTCCTCGCCGTCAGCGTCGTCGCTGCTGTTCTTCGGGCCGGCGTGGTCCGGACGCTTGTCGTCGGCGTTACCCGGGTTGTTCTTGGTCACGAAGTCGGAGACTGCCTGTCCGAGGGGGCCGTCAGTACCCGTGTCCTTGAGTCGCTCGACGAAGCTGCTGACGAGCTGCCCGAACGGGTCGTCCTCGGCGACCTCACCCTGTAGGGTGGCGGTCGTCTCAGCGCTGAGGCCGTCGTACTCGGCGGTCACGTCGACCGTGACACTCTGCAGGGGCGCGGTGAGTTCGACGGTACCGTTCGCATCCGTCTCGTACTCGCCCGCGTCCGTGTAGTTCCCGTCGACCGCGACCGAGGCGTTCTCGACAGCCTCGCCGTCTTCAGTCACGGTGATGGTGACCGACTCGTTTTCGTCCTGCGAGACGGCAATGGAGAGGTCGTCAGCCTCGACGGCGACCGTGGTCTCGGCGGAGAGGCCGTCGGCCGTCGCGACGAACGTCAGGTTCGTCGTGGTCGTCGGTTCGGCGACCTCGACGGTCCCGTTCTCATTCGTCTCGTACGTTCCGTTGTCGGCGTAGTCGGTCCCGTTGACCTGAACCGACGCGTTCTCGACCGGTTCTCCGTCCTGCGTGACGGTGGCGACGACCGTGTCGTTGGCGTCGTCAACCTCGGCGGTGACGGTGAGGTCGTCGGCCTCAACTGCGACCGTCGTCTCAGCGGTGAGGTCGCCGTCCATCGCGACGAACGTCAGGTTCGTCGTGGTCGTCGGTTCGGCGACCTCGACGGTCCCGTTCGCGTCCGTTTCGTACGTTCCGTTGTCGTACGCGCTCCCGTTGACCATGACAGACGCGCCCTCGACGGCGTCGCCGTACTGGGTGACGGTGGCGGTGAGCGTGTCGTTGGCGTCGTCAGCCTCGACGGAGATGTCGAGGGACTCGTCGAGCGGGACGAGGACGACGGACGTGCTGGACGTGTTGTTCCCCTCGGTGACGGTGAACGTCGCGTTCACGCGTTCCTGCGGGTTGGGGAGGTCGACGGTTCCGTTCGCGCCCGTCGCGTACGTTCCGTTCCCGGAGTAGTTACCGCTCGATTCGACGACGACCGTCGCGTTCTCGACGGCCGTCTCGTTCCGCGTCACGGTTACTGTCGCGTCGCCCGTGTCGGCGCCCTGTGTGACGCCGACCTGGAGGGCATCGGTGCTCGCTGCACCGACGGTCCCGGGGACCATCGCGACGGCGAGCATCGCAACGACCATGACTACAGTGAAGTGTTTGCTGCCGCGCATGCAACCCTCCCTTCTAACCCTGATACGGTAAAAGGGGAGAATCGTAACCCCGGTTTTCGCTGAATTTCACCCCAATCAACGTGTTCGAAATCGGGCTTTCGTCTGTCGATTTCGCCGAGTTTCGAGTCGGACAGCCGTCCGGGGCTCACCGAAACACCGTCACGGCCGAACGCGAGTGGTGTCGGCGGAACCGATGCGTTCGACGAGGGCGTTGCCACTCTCGGACGACATGAGAGATGCGACCGAGAGAGCGGTCGCTGTCTGTGCAGTGTGCAAGCGAGCGATTACCGCTCGCTGTAAATGAAAAAAGCCCACTGGACCGAAGTCCAGTGGGCTTTGTATGAGTGGGGGCGGCGAACTGGATTTCCCAGAGGATCGCTCACTCCAGTACTGACCAGAACG